>CAWBPP010000009.1:0-351825 GCA_963790785.1 Candidatus Polarisedimenticolaceae bacterium | reverse complement strand
TGACAAGTTGATGGAGATCAATGTATTCAGTCCCGGTGGCCTGGGGAGCGCCCGGAAGTTCGAAAATGTCAATTTCGCTGAAGCCGTTATCAAGTCGCTGGAGCGCAAGACTCAGGCTATGGAATATTACAGGCGACAGTTCGACAACGTCGGTATGGCGACTCTCTGACCACTTGTCGTCACATTCGGAGGACGCATGCCAAACCGATCGAATCCCGTTCCGGGATCTCGCCGTTGGATCAGCTGTCGCGCCGTTCATCGCGTACGTTAGTTGCGGAATATGTGAAGATCCTGGAAGTGGCCCGCGCGAAGTTGGAGCGTGACGAGTTCCTGCGTCGTTCCCTACCGAGTGGGGGCAGAATCCATATTGATCGCCGGGTCCCGTTCCTGGCATTGTTCCGCAGTCAACCGGATATTGACGATCGCGGCACAGAGCAATTGGTCACTATGGAAGCCTCATATCTGCAAGCTTCAGGGGCGAAATCAGACAGTCAGGGCGTCAAGAGGCTCGTGCAGGGAATATGTGATCTGCTTGCGGGTAGTTGCGGAAACGTCCTCTTGCTGGAAGTCTGGTCGCGGCGAGCGGAACATCCACCAATTAGCGCCTCAGCGGATTCTCAGCCACTTCCCGGTTTCAGGATCTTCCAGCCCCAAAAGCAGGAGATCCTGGACCCTTTGTTGCAGGTGTTTCAGCTCGAGCTTACCCGCACGCGCATCATGGGGAGCATTCCCAAGGTCGAAATCGTCAGCGACCCGCACAAATACACACAACGCGTCCGCCCGATACTCACGACCGTTGCAGCTCAAGAAATACCCTGTTTCCAGCTCGGCGTTGAGATCGAGCCGGTATATCAGATCCAGGCCGGGGAAGGTATTTATCCCGAGTTGCTTCGAACCCTGCGGACGGGACTCGGAAGAGCCCTCAAACACCTGTTCTTCGAATTTGCACGGCGGCACACCACCCATCGCGCCAGGAGTTTTCACTCCCTTGGGCGCCGGGCCGTGGTCAAGGCCGTATGGGAGGTCGATTCACAGCTTGACGAGATCTGTTCGTCCTTTGATCTGTTAATCGAATCGAGTCCGACAAACACGGAGGCGCTGTGGAAAGGGTTCCGCAAGAGTCGCTTCGAAAAACTACCGAACTTGCGATACAGCCCATTGCCTTTTGACCCGGCACTTACTAAGCGCCGTCTATTTTCGATTCCCGTCGAACGAATCGAAGATCCGACGATCGGCCATCTGTTCCGGGAGAAACAGGCTGAACTGGATCGTCAAATAACCATGCTCTGCGATCGAGGGACGTCGAAGTATGTCTTGGGAAGTCTCCAGGTCTACGGTCGGGTATCCCCGTCGTTGCTGCGCAGCGCAGAGGATATCCTTGAGCGGGTGCCTACGGCGGGTCCGGGCAGGTCGAACGGCCACGGTTTAAAGCCGGAGGAATTCAAGAAGCGCGCTGAAGCCGAGCTTGCCTATTACCGCCGGCAGTGGGACGGCTTTGCTGCTACGGCAAAGTACAGCAGCAGTGTGATCTCCGGTTTGATGGTGTCACGGGGTCACCTGCTGATCGCTCCGGGCTCGCGAACCCCGGCTGCGCGCGTTGACGCCCTGCTGCAACATGAAGTAGGTACGCACCTGGTCACCTACTACAACGGAATGGCCCAACGGTTCACCCAACTCCGCACGGGATTCGCAGGGTACGAGGAGCTTCAGGAAGGTCTCGCCGTCATCGCGGAGTACCTGGTCGGAGGGATGACTGCCGGAAGACTGCGAACCCTGGCCGCACGGGTGGCAGGGGCAAAGATGCTGATAGACGGCGCGGGCCCCGTCGATACCTTCCGGTTGCTCTGCCGCTACGGATTCGCGCCACGTCCTGCTTTCAATATAATGCTGCGCCTGTATCGCGGTGGTGGCTTGACTAAGGACGCGATCTATCTTCGTGGCCTGATGGCGATCATGAGCTATCTTCGCGATGGTGGTGATCTGGAACCCTTGTTCATAGGTAAAATCGCGGCCGAACACCTTCCCGTTGTGCACGAACTGACACGCCGCGGGATAATAACGCCACCTAAGTTGACTCCCGGTTACCTGAAACGACCTGAATCGCAAAGACGGCTGGAAAGCCTGCGCACCGGCCTGGGTATCGTCGATATGCTTGAATAACCGCGCCGGCACAAACGCGTTGATCGCGGCAGCCGACCGGATTCACGCATCCCAGGCGCTGTCGTCCAAGGGATGGACCGCAAATATTCGCACTGTGGGCATCAGAGCAATCCTGACAGGAGGGTGGCGATACCCAGAAAGCTGAAGAAACCCACCACATCCGTGACCGTGGTCAGTATGATCGATGATGACTGTGCCGGGTCCTGTCCCAGCTGCGTCAGGACAAGGGGAACAGCGGCGCCTGAAAAACCTGCGGCGACCATCGAGAGCACCATCGAACTGCCGATGACCAGGGCCAAGCCGATCGACCGGCTCCACGCCAGCACTCCCAAAGAGGTGGTGAGCGCCACGGCGACTCCGTTGATCGCCCCCACGTTCATCTCCTTGAAACAGACGCGCAACCACTGGCGGGTGCGTATCTCTCGCAGCGCCAGCCCGCGCATCGTTACGGCCAGTGCTTGTGCGCCTGTGTTGCCCGACTGGCCGGCCACGACGGGCAGCAAAATCGCCAGCGCCGTATAGCGAGCGATCGTATCCTCGAACAGGCCGACGACCGAAGCGGCCAGAAAAGCCGTTGCCAGGTTGACCTGCAGCCACGGGAGCCTTTTCCGAACCGCGAGGCTGACCTTGGAGAGCGCCCGCTCTTCCTTGCCCGCGCCAACCATGCTCTGCATGTCGGCGGTGGCATCCTTGCGAGTCGCCTCGATCAGTGCATCGTGGCGAAGTACGCCGAGCAGGCGGCCGTCGAGATCGACTACGGGCAGGCTGGACAAACGGGAGTTGGTCATCGCCTCCACGACCTCCTCGTGATTCGCCATCCCCTGCACGCCAACCGGCGCGGCCACATCCAGTTGCTCCAATGTGGATGAAGGTTCGGCAAAGGCGAGATCTTGGATGCTCAGTGAGCCCAGCAGGCGCTGGTCGATGTCGATCAGGAAAAGCCGATGGATTCTCTTGTCGCGCAACGCGCGCAGCCGCTTCAATGCGTCTCGTACGGTCATCCGTGGATTGAGCGCCAGGACCCGGGGGTCCATCATCGCGCCGGCCGTGTTCGACGGGTACGACATGAGCTGCCTCAACTCCGCTGCATCTTTAGGGTTCAAGCAGACAAGCAACTCGTCCCGCGGTCCTTCTTCCAGACGCGCCAGCAGACGAGCCGCTGCTGGCGGGTCCAGTGCCCCGATTATCTTGGCCGCTTCGGAGCGGCCCATCCTGGCCGCAGCACGGCCGGCCGCATCCAGGCTCAGTTGGCTCAGCAGTCCCGCAGCTTCTTGCGGCGGTATCTCCGCCAGGAAGCGCACCACTTCTTCCATCGGGAGGTGCTCGAGTTCCGCGGCGGCCTGGCCCGGGTAGAGCCGCTGAAACTCCTGTCCAAGCCTGTGCGCCAGCTTTTGCGCTTTATTTGCCATCTTTCCCCTCCGTCCGCCTTTGGTTTGCATCCGACCGAGCCGCTTGAGCCAACTCGTCGACCGCAGATGCGGTCAGCGTCCAGAACAGCTCAGCCAGCACCAGACCGAGACCACTATCTCCGGCAGCCGCGCGCTCGTTTGCCGCCTCCCGTAATTGTTCATAGGTCTCGCGGCGCAGAATACCCACTAAAATCCCATTGGAATCCACCACGGGGAGAGCGTGCAGCTCACGCCATCCAGGGTGAGACAGAATCATCTCCACGCCGGCTCGCGCGGATATCTGTGCGACCGAGGAGCGCATTAGTGAGGCTGGTGATGCCTTAGGCGAGGCCAGCATCAGCTCACCCATGCTGATTACACCGACCGGCTTGTGCTCCTCATCCACAACGTAAAGATAGTTGCCGGTTCGTCTCGACCGCCGTCGAAGACGTTGGCGAGCCTCCCCCACGCTGATCTCTAAAGGCAGGGTGAGGAATTTGGAATCCATCATGGCCCCGGCCGTACCCTCCGAGTGGGAAAGAGCTGTGCGCAGCGCCCTCGCGGTTTCATCCGGCGCAGCGGTGAGCAGCCGTTCTTGTTCCGGCTGGGCGCACGGACGGAGCATCAGCGCGGCGGCGGCCAGAGAGAGCTCGGACAGAACTCCGGGTATCAGGTCAGCCGGCAGGCGAACCAGCACATCCGCGGCCCCCGCCGGATCCATATGCCGCAACGTTTCAGCAATGACCCGCGGTGAACAGCGTGTAAGCACGGCCGCGTTTGTCGTGGGGTCCGCTTGCCCGAGAACGCGGGCCGCATCCTTCGCGTAGGACGTGAGAAATGCGATCGCCAGCTTCCAGTCCGTTTTCAACGCTCGGCCTTGGCGAGCAACGTGGATCGCCGTTCACTGAACTCCTGCGCAGGAACCAGCACGAGCCCCTCGGTGGATGCGAGAACGACACCGCTTTTCTTGAACTCCACGATTTCACCCTCAAGATCGTCAAGTCGTATACGCTGCCCGACTTTATACGTCTGGGTAAGGTAGTGCAGCGCCAGGATGTTACCAACAGCGGTCCGCGAGCCCAGCGCGAATGCCAGGGCGGTTCCCCCGATCGCTGAGGCGATAAGGATGTTCGTGGAAATGATGAGCAACTGGCTGTCGATACCGAGTTGGTCCAGTGCGATGATGCCGGCGACGAGGATAATGACGATGCGCGCCGACTGACCCAATACTTCACCGTAACCGATTTTGGCCGAAGCTACCGCCCTGGCAATAGCATTGCGCGCCAGATTGGACAGCACCATACCTGCCAGAACGACGAGCATGGCCCCGAGGATGTTCGGCAGGTATTGGGCAAAGCGGCTCAACCCCGTGGTGACCACCACAAGACCGAGCACCTCACCCGCTGCCGCCATGAATAAAAGCAACACGAGCCAGAACATGATCAGGCCGGCTGCCTCGTTTGCGACTCGGCCCGCACCGGAGGCCTTCAGCTCGTGCTCGACGGCCTGGCCGGCGAAGCGCCTGTTTAAGCGGGACAGCGAACGCGTGGTCCAGGCGCGCAGCAGGCGCGCAATGAGCCAACCGATCACCAGCAACAGTACCGCGCCCAGCACGCTGGGAAGGTACTCGATCCCCCGTTGCGCCAGCGCGTCCAGATAGCGGCTGAGGGAAGCGGACCATTCATCGCTGATCATGACGTCCTCCAATCGGATGTTGACGGATCAAAAGTGCATGAAACCGTGCCATACACGAGGGGCTCAATCTGAGTCGGGTGGAGCGTCGGTGCGGGAAGCTTTTCCACCAGGATCTTAACAACGTGCGTTCGCTCGGACTCCAGGACCGATAACCGGGTATGGCCCAGTCTGATCTCATCGCCGACGCGGGGCACTTGGCCCAGCCGAGGCCGAGGCTTGCCAGGGCGATGCCGGTTGACATGCGGAAAGGTAGGAGTCCAGACTTCCCGGCATTTTTCGTGCCAGCCGCATCGAGCGCTTACCGCCTGCCCGTGCAGGTGCGATCTGCCGTTACGACGAAAAAACCGTTCATGGCAAGGAGCAACAGCACTAGTAGAATCTTAAAAATCATGATCTTTTCCGATCTCCGGACCTTCCACCAGGCGGGATACTGTGTTTGCGTTGCAACTGCGGAAGTTCCTCTGCGAGATTGTACAGGATCGCGCTTTCATTCATTACGGCATCTCATTTTTGGCAACAGCAGAGCCTTGTGGTGGGTAGTCCAGCGTTCCGTCAATGCGGGTGATGGTTTCTTCGTCGAAATCGGGAAACGGAAGCTCGCCGGCTTCCCGCCATGCGCGAACCTGGGCTTCCGCCTTCCGCGTGCCTTCCTCGTCCAGACCTCCGTCTCGACCCAGGTATAGGGTCTGTGACGGGAAAGCGAAACCAGTTCCGCTGTCTCGCACGATGTCCATTATCCTGAGAAATATGTCCTCGCGGACCTGTAGGAACTCGTTCCAGTCACATGTCGGAACGTATGCGAAGACCTCCAGGTCCAGCGAATATGCGCCGAAGCCGATGAAACGGACCCTGGCGGGGCTCTCGCTGACACGTGGATGCGCGGCGAGCAGCTTCCTCAAGTCGGCCAGGACGTGGCGCAACTGATCCGGTGTGGTCTCGTAGCGCAGCCCGAGAATCGCGTACAGGCGGATTCTGTCTCGCGCACCATAGTTTTCCAACTGCATCTCGGAGAACTCCGAATTGGGAATGGTAACGAGCGTACGATCGAGTGTTCTCACGCGGGTCGAGCGGATGCCGATCTCTTCCACCGTTCCCATCTTGTTTTCCCCGAATTTGCAGAAGTCGCCCACGCGTATTGGTTGGTCAGCCACGAGCGAAACGCCGCCGAACAGGTTCGCGATGGATTTTTGTGCCGCCAGGGCAACTGCGAGGCCGCCCACACCGAGGCCTGCGACGAGTCCGGTGACATTAAACCCGATGTTCTGAAGGAGTGCGACCAGTGCGAGCGCCAGGATGACGGCTTTCACAACCCTGCTCGCCAGTGGCACCACCGAGATCAACGCCTTGCGTTCTTCTTGATGTAATCGCTCGATGTAGAGTTCCGCTGCAGCGTCGACGCACCGCAGCAGTCCCCAGGTGAATGCCAACACAGCCAAGGCGATTTCAATCGTGTTCAGGAAGCGGTAAGCAGGAACCGAGAGGGAGAGAAAGACGGAGGCGACGGCGAACAAGACCACGGCCAGGAGCATGCGGAAAGGACCGAACAAACGATCCAGCAGCCGATCATCGACGGTCGTCTCCGTCCGACTGACGATGGACCGTGCGATGCGATAGATTATTGCCGCCAGGATCCAGGTGGCAAGGATGGCGGCACCCACCAAGAGGCAAAGCGCGATCCACTGCCATAGCAGTAGATTCAGAAAGGTGATCTCCAGGAGCGGAGCCGGTAGAATTTCCCCAAGCGGACCGAAGCCGTGCTGGGAGTACAGGACCGGAATCGATTCCACCGCACTGGAAGTGAACCTCCAGACCCGGGTACCGTCTGGATCCGAGTCCCGTTCGAGAAGCACATCGAAGTCGTCGATGCTCCCAAGCCTCTCGAGGTTCGGAGGAAGCCCGTCGCTGAGGACGCCCTCGGGGCGATCGCTCAGTAGCTCGTACTGGATCCAGAGCTTCCTGTCCAAAACAACCTTGAGTTGCCGCGCGTATTTCGGCCCCAATGTAGCTCGCTCCTGGGCAGCTACCGAGTCAAGAATGAGAAATTCGGCCGCCTTTTCATAATCGTTGTCGCGACACGCGTCGATGTAGGAACGCACCGCGCCCGCAGGAACCGCAGGATCGTACGGATCCACAAGACGGCGATCCGGCGAGTCATCCGCCGGTCTCTCATGATCCGCGGTAAGCGTCGGCGGCTCCTGAGCATGGACCGGCGCGCCGCATAGCAGCATAGCAACAATGGTGGCAAGCCAAACAGCCCAGAACCGTCCACGAGTACTCGCCGGTGAACAGCAATTCGGAATCGTTATCACTAGAGTCATGGGACTATCCCTCCGTGCTTCTCGTATTTCTGACCTGCCCTCTTCTAACCGGTCCAGCGCGTGAGTCAGGATATCGCGATTTATGCCGGGTCCTGAAAATGAAAAGAATGGCGACGAAAAAGTAAAGCGAACTAGGCACTTAAAATCCCCACACGTTGAAGTGAGGTGCTTACGTTGACATATCGTCCACACTCGGATGCTGGTTCTTCGAGAACGTGGTTAGAATCGCCTACCAGCGGGAACTCTTTCTGCTGTAAACTGAAACCACCATGAGGAAATCAATAGTTCTCTGTCTGACATGTCTGTTGTTCACAGCCTCAGTCGCGGGCGCAGCTCTAACCGAGGTTCCGCTCGATAAGCTCGGACCCCCGAATCCTGATAAGGCGGTGGTCTACTTTTTCCTGCCAGGCAAGGCCCCGGTGACCCCGAGCATCTCGCTGTTCGATGGAGAAACCCAGCTACCGAACCGGCTCGGCGCCCGCGAATACGTACGCTACGAGTTCGATCCGGGACCGCACACCTTCATCGTGGCACCGAAGATTCCTAAATCTGGAATCCCGGCTTACTGGCAGTGGGTTCATGGCGACCTGGAGAAGGGCGGGATCTATGCCGCTCTGATCTCGGGGTTCATGGCCGATCTGGTAATCCTCCCGCTGACCGGGCGAATGGATCCCAGGCTGCTGGTCAACATGAAGCGCGAACATGAGCAATGGCCGAGGGTCGTGGAGCTGATCGACGCCAACCCTCCGAAGCCGCCGGGCAAGGAACGGAAGAATATCCTCAAGACCGCACTCCTCGCGGACTACGAGCTCAAAAACCCGACATCCGCCTTCAGCAATCTCGTCCGCCTCAACCCGATGAAAGCCTATCCCCGGAAGCTCGCTATTGAGAAGTTGCCTGACCCGGTTCCGGGCAAAAGTCTGGTTGTCTTCTTTGTCCCGCAGAGAAGAGAAGACCAGACCGTGACGTTATTCGACGGCGACCATCAGCTCGGTCCCGACCTCGAAGGGGGCGCCTTCTACACCTACGAGACGACGCCCGGGCCGACCAACATCTGGGTGAGCGAGGTACAGGCGGACTACACCAAGTACAGAGTGGTGACCGGCAACCTCGAGCAGGAAAAGGTCTATGCGGTCGTTGTCTACAATTCGTTCGGTAATGGCGGGGCAAGGCTGCTAGGCTTGACCGGCGACCCCGACAATCGCCCCTCCTTCATTCCGGAACCGGAACTCTGGTCGGAGATCGAGGAGCTATGGGGCTCTGCGGGCGGTGCATTGCAGCGGACCGCAGCCGTCGATAAGGATGAGATGAAGGCAACCTACAAGAAGCTCAAGAAGAAAACGAAGAAGCGGTGCAGCGAGTTCACACCGCTGCGGTGAAGGTAGTACCGGTCCCGGCCGCGAGTCACGGCGCGGATGGCGGTGGTTCGTCTCTCAAGGACACCTGTTGCGTTCTCGCGTCGAAGACCCAGAAGTCGTTGGTCCCCATACACCGGCAGATCCAGGTGTCGCCGTCCTTCCACGAAGCGCTGTCACGACCGGGGCAGAGCGGCTCGCAGACCTCATCCTCGTTCACGCACCACAGAAGACTCGGGTCGCTGTCCTCGCATCGAGGACATTGCTGGCACGCAGCCATGAACTGTGTAGCGTTATCGATATGGGAAACGTCCACTTCGGAACCGCAACCTACGGCGCCAGCGCAGCCAAGCAATAGCGCCGCTGCCGCTTGCAGAAGGCTCCTCGCCCTTGACCTGTCTCGTGACCGGATCACTGGTCCTCCGTCGCCTCCTTTACGCCGGCAAGCCAGGCATCGAGATCGAATTCGAGCATCTTGTCGATGACGTAACCTTTTCCGCCCCGCTTGAAGAACAGTTCTCCCTTTCTCGAAATATCGACGGTGACGCCAAACAGGAGATCGACGTAACCAACCGGGCTCTTGAGGAGATCATGCTTGATCCGTTCCTCTTGTTCGCAAACCCGTCCGCGCTGCAGCTCGAAATCGGCCTTGAGACGCTCACCCCAAGCATCGAGCCCGCTGGGCCCGCGCCGTAGAAACTCGTCCGATATGTAGTCGAACTGCTCCTGGATCCCTTCGGCGATTTCGATGATCTTCCAAGCGTCCGGCGGCGGCAGGCCGTCACCCTGTTTGACGCTCTCCAATGCTTCGTCAGCGCTGTCAGCGGGGCTCTCGTTGACCTGAGGGCCGAATTGGCTGAGCAGGAGAACCAGTTCGTCGAATTTGTCATTCATCTCGCGGAGGAATTGCTCGCGCGGATCCGGCCGGAACAGTGCACAGGCCGAGACCACCAGGAGAAACGAGACCAGCAGGGTGGGCAACAGGGCCGTATCTGTCAGGCGACGCACATCAGCACCCTCCCAATCCGGGGACGCGGTGATTATACCCCGCGTCACGTGCAATCGAGGAAGGCGAGTGCTGGAATGACGTGCATGCGACCGAAGGAGCCCGGCCCCTTTCAGTCCGGCCAGTAACGCGATATCCTGATAATACGGCGTACGAAGAATGGCAGGATTACCACAGTTATGATCAAGCACAGAGTCGCTTTTCTTGGAATTCTGATGATGCTGGCGGTATCCGGTTCGACGGCATCGGAACCTCCGAAACCGATCGGGTCTGAACTGCGGTTTGAAGAATCCCGAGGGTCCGGAGTACCTGCCGGCTGGGGAGGTGGCCCGGAAGGAACCATCCACCTTGACGGCACAGTCGTGCACAGCGGCGCTGGTGCTGTTCGACTGGAGCGAGATGCGACCAGTTCCCGGAAATTCACGACGATCACCAAAACGATACCTATCGAGTTTGATGGTTCGCAAATCAGCCTCCGGGGGTTCCTGCGCACGGAAGATGTTACCGGATTTGCGAGTCTCTGGATGCGTGAAGACGGTCTGGGCGGCTCATTACAATTTGTCAACATGCAAAATCGACAACTCAAAGGCACCACCGAATGGGCCGAGTACACTATTCGACTGCCTCTGGACAAGAACGCCCGGGAACTCTATTTCGGCGTGTTGATAGCTGGTGAGGGCAAGGTATGGGCTGATGACCTCCAGCTGTTGGTCGATGGCACACCGATTGACGAAGTCCCAAGAAAAGAGATTGCAACCACCATCCTGGACACGGACAAGGAGTTCATTGACCGGTCCGGCATCACTATTTCATCCCTCACTGAGGTTCAGACCGAGCACGTGGCCGTTTTGGGTCAAGTGTGGGGTTATTTGAAATATCATCATCCAAAAGTAACATCCGGTGAACTGCACTGGGACTTCGAATTGTTCCGTATGCTCCCGCGCGTTCTGGAGGCTGCCAACCGTAAAGATCTCAACCTCATTCTGGAGCAGTGGGTGGATCGGTTGGGCGTTCCGGCTGATTGTGACCCTTGTGCCGCCTCACCCCAGAACGTACACCTTTCGCCACGCCTCGGCTGGATCGATGATGTGGAAATGCTCGGCTCGGCGCTATCGGGTCAGTTGAAATCAATCCATGCCCGGCGGCCCTCGGGTGGGGAACAGTTTTACGTTTCTCAAACGCCGGGTGTCGGCAATCCAGTGTTCAACCGGGAACCAGGCTACAGGAATCAACAGCCGCCTGATGTGGGATTTCGCATCCTGGCTCTCATTAGGTACTGGAATGTTATCGAGTACTGGTTCCCCTACAGGGATCAAATAGAAGGCGACTGGTACAAAACCCTTCGGGAGTTCATACCGCGTCTGGTTGCGGCGGATACATGGGATGCTTACCGGCTCGAATTGCTGGCGTTGATTGCACGGATTCAGGATTCGCACGCCACATTGCAACCTGTATTGGATGTGAAGCCCCCTGTGGGTGATTGTTCATGGCCAATCGTGGTTCGCTTCATCGAAGGCCGGCCGACGGTAACGGCTCTCAAGGTTGAGACGCCAGAAAAGGACTTCTTTGCGATCGGAGATATCATCGCAACGGTCGATGGCGAGCCCATACGAGCGCTGATCCGGAAATGGTCACCCTATTACAGTGCCTCGAACGAGACGGTCCGGTTGCGGGACATTGCCCGTTCCCTCCCTCGCGGGGAATGTGGCGTCAGCATGGTTACAGTAAAGCGACTGAATGACGAGAAGACGCTTAAAGTTCCTCGCGTCGCGAATCCGGACCCAATGCAGTTCACTCACGATCGACCGGGTGAGACATTTCAGCTACTCTCGGCCGATGTCGGCTATCTAAAGTTGTCAAGTATTCGCATCCAGGACCTGGATGGATACTTCGAGCGGGCGTCCGACACACGGGGCTTGATCATCGACATCCGCAACTATCCGTCAGAATTCGTTGTCTTCGCATTGGGCTCGCGCCTTGTTCAGGAACCGACGCCTTTTGTCCGGTTCACGATAGGAGACCTTGAAAACCCCAGTGCTTTTTCGTGGACTCAGCCGATAGCGCTTCAGCCCGGCGGTTCTGATTACAAGGGCGTCGTCGTAATCCTGGTGGACGAGGTTTCGATCAGCCAGGCCGAATATACGGCGATGGCGCTTCGAGCTGGACCTCGGGCAGTTGTGGTCGGAAGTACGACTGCCGGCGCCGATGGAAATCTGTCAACTATCGCGCTGCCTGGGGGGCTTCGTACAAGCATGAGCGGGATCGGGGTGTTCTATCCCGATAAGACTGTAACCCAGCAGGTGGGCATTGTTCCGGATATACAAGTGTCTCCGACCCTCGTCGGGATTCGTGATGGTCGAGACGAAGTATTGGAAGCGGCGGTCAGATATATTCTCGGCTCCGACACCAATGCTGACTCAATTCCGGGCCACGACAACCTGAAAGGCCTCCTGCCCGGCAATAACATCCCCGCTCAATGAGGGGAATCTCTCTACATTCATGAACCCTGCCCACCGTAGGGCATCCTTGAGTTCATGCTCGGTGTAGGCCTCATTGCTGAGAGCATGGCTGCTAACTGCGCCCGTTTGCGCATCGATGATCGAGAACCGGTTGGTCGAGGCCCCGGCGTCCTCATCCCAGAAGTTTTCCTGCAGAACAAGATGTGGCGCTCCGGAGAACAGTCCCGACGAAGCGGTATACCAACTCGGAGCAGTCTCTCCGGCTTGCCGTATCTGCTCCAGGGTTTGAATTTCCAGCAACAGGGCGCCTCCGGGCTTCAAAGCCCCGTGAGCTTTCTTCAGGATCTCCAAACCCCGGTCCCGTGGAAAAACGTTGAACTGTCCGTAAATCATCATCACCAGATCAAAGCCCTCGCCAGGGAACCCATCCCGTACATCGGCGTGATGGAAGGTGCACGAGAGGTCTGATTCGGCAGCGACTATCTCTTTTGCATGTCGGATCGACGCCGGGGAGAAGTCGACCCCGACGCATTCACAGTCGTCTTCTTGCCAGGCGAACGGAGTAAAGCCCGGGGCCGCAGGCGAGATCAAGCAGTCTGGCAGGGTCGGGAGCACAGCAGCCCCGAGAAGATCCACTCAACATGCTGATCGATTGTCGCACTTGTGCGACTGGCCAGGTCATGCTCCTGACTGAGATGCTCGACCAGCATGCGCTCACTGAATTCAGGATCATCCCAGGGAATGTTGTCGCCCTCGGACCACGGAGCCGGCGTTCAATTTCGGTTGACGATATCTAGAATGGTTTTCATCGATTATGTGCTCCAGGTTTGGACGCCGCGCCTTCTTCCCTTCAGACCGATCTACATCACCCACGCATACCCGATCTTGGCGAAGAGAGTTCGATCGGCGCGCACCAGGCCGTCGCCTGTTGGATCGTACGAGTTGTCCGAATAGCCGACGAACAATACTGTTTGTGGATTCAGCTTGTACGAATACAGCAACTGGCTGAAGAGGTGGCGGAAGGTTGGGCTGCGGCCATCGAGGTAGTTTTCACTGACGAAGTCGTAGTCGACGAACTGCAGGATGGCGCGCACGAACGACCGGGCGTTGAACTGCCAGGCGGTGCTCAGCTCCGACACATTGGCGGTGTACAGATGGCCGGCATCGACCTCCATCCGTTCGTAGATGTGTGCCCCTTCCAGACGAAGATGACGGCCGGCGCGATACCAGAAAGAGGGGTTCAGTTGAAACCGCCGTCCCTGCCGGGCGTTGGCGTAGTCAACGCGATCGCCGGCCCGGAGCAGGCATTGGAATCTGCTGTCGGCGTTCGGATGCAGCGCGACCTTCAAGACGGCGGTGTTGGCATCGAACACCTGCTCCGCATAGCCCTCGCGGCCGCCGGCCAAACGCACCACCATCTGCGACTGCAACGGTCCGTTGGCGGTGAACTGGATCGCCTGTTCTTCGAACAACAGATTCCCGTGCCTGGTCATCTCGCCGTTCCAGTTTCACCTTCAGGTTCAGCTGGGAATACCATGTCTTATCGGTGCCGATCCAGTCGTAACTGGTTCCGACCTGGCCCCCCTGACTGTTGACCTGCGGCATGAAACCGAGGTCGGCGCGAAAGTGATCGCCCAGATCTTCGGCCAGCGCCCACAAAGAGAGGTTGCGGGCCGATCTCGTGTAGTACAGCGTAGTCGCCAGGTCATCGAACCTGCCTGTGGGCTGGTTGAAATCGACGGCCACCTCATAGGGGTAGAGGGTGGTGGATCGCAGCACCTGCACTTGCAGGCGGTCTTGCTTGGTCATCCGGAGGTCGGCGTCGAATCCGGCGACACTATTGCGGTAATCGCCACCCTCGCGGTGGGTGCCAAGAAACCCAAGGGTGAAACGATCGCCAAAATCGTGCTTATAGCGTCCTATGGCAGCATTGGTTGAGCGAGCCAATGTCGTGGCCGCAGAGCCATAAGCGCCGGGAAAGATCAGGTTGGTTACGTCGTCCTCCACGAGAGACAGACCTACCGTGTGAGCATCCTCCTTGCCGGTTACCTTGAGACCCCATGCCGGATCACGGATAATCCGGGAATAAACGGCGGTCAGTGGGGTCGCGAAGAAGTCGGAACCCTCCATGAAGAACGGCCGCTTCTCGGGGAAGAACAGGGCGAACGGTTCGTTGACGTCCAGCTGGCGGGCGTCGGCCTCGACCTGGGAAAAGTCGGGATTGAGAGTGGCGCCGAGAGTGAGGTTGGGAGTGAAGCCCCACCGCGCGGTGATGCCCGGTTCGAGGTCGGATTCGGGGTCGCCGTAACTGCCGGAGAGGTCTTCCCGCCGCTCGGTGCGTGAGGCAACGAGGGTCGGCACTACTTCAAGATTGCGGCCGGGAGAGACGCCGTCGAACCCTTCGATCTTGATCGCCTGACACAGGTAGCAGTCGTTGTTGCGGTCGCGCACGAAGGCGCCCATCTGGCGAAAGCGATCGCGCGGGTAGCCACGAATGGCATCGAAGCCCCATATCTGGGGCCCGGCACTGCGTTGAAAACGGAGGCTGGAAAAGGGGATGCGCAACTCGGCGGCCCATCCCCAAGCGGTGATCTTGGCCGCCGACTCCCAGATGGCGTCCCACTCCGCCTGACCGCCCGGCCAGGTTTCGATAACGTCCATCTGCACCCCGAGAGGATTGACCACCAACAGAAAGTCGCGGCGATTGTCGTTGAAGGTGTCGAGGATCACCCCCATCCAATCGTCGTCCCAACCGTTGTCGCGATCGGAGAGGTGGGCGCGAATCGCCTCCGGCTCCGGATCGTATGCCCGCATCCCGACGTAGAGATTGGCGTCGTCGTACATGACCAATACTTCGGTGCGTACCGGCGCCGGGGTGTTGTCGGCCGGAGAGACCTCGTACGGCAGCTCGGTGGTCCAGGCGGTATCCCAGGCTTGCTCGTCCAGAATACCGTCAACCTTGAGAGCAGATGTCGGTGCGGGGAATCTGATGGGGCGGGACGCCACTCGCAGCGATCGTCATGAATCCGGCCACTACGACCATGAAGTTGCACGCGAGGATTGCGATAGGCCGCAAGCGCATCGGACGGTTGCCTCATCATTAAGATATTGTGTCTTACGAGACTACCCCGGAAAAGTTGCAACCCATTCTCTTTTTTGCCGCAACCTCCCCCATGCCATCGTCGTCTAAAGAACTGAACGGCAGGTGGCCGGAAAGGAGCCTGAGATGGAGTTTCTCGGATTCACGATACTGGTGCTCGGGCTGATCGGCGCCAGCATGCTCAGTAGACATCTGCGCGAGGCCAAGCAGCTCAGGCTGCGCCAGATCATCCATGATGAAAGGTTGAAGGCGATGGAGCACAACGCACCGCTTCCGGAAGTGGACGATGCCGCGCTGATCGGGCAGTTTTTAGATAATTCCGATCATGCCGGCAGGACCGACGGCCGCGGATTGTCGCTGGCTATCCTGTGGGTGCGTATCGTCGCGCTGTGCGTCGGATTGGCATCTTTCTTCGGCGGGATAGCGACCTCCGTCGGGATGTACCTGGTCAAGGATCCCGAGTTGTCGAACTACTGGGCCATGGGGTTGATACCGACACTCATCGGGCTCGGATTGCTGATATTCTATTTGATGTCACGGTCGCTTGCAGGACAGGCCGCAGAGAAAGTGTAGGGCCGAGGTGGGCGTTTGCGCCGTTCTGACCGACAGTTTCAGCCGGGCCGTCACCGTGGCCGGTAGGCGGTTGGGATCGCCTTCCGCCATGGACAACGGTTCGCTGGTGCGTGAACTGGTTCGCACCGGTGACGATGACCTCTTCCAGATCCTGGTGCAGAGATACAGAGACAGGGTCTTCAGGTTGGCGGTGTCCATGCTCGGCCCGGGTAACGAGGCGGAGGCCGAGGATGTCGCCCAGGAGGTCTTCGTCCTGGTCTACCGCAAGATCGACACCTTCCGACATGACAGTGACTTCTCAACCTGGCTTTTCAGGATGACCAGGAACAGGGCGATCGACCGTCTGCGCAAGGCCAGGATGCGCCACCATCATGTGGGAGACGAGGAGCTGAGGTTGACGCCGTCGCAGGAGACGTCCGGCAATCCCGAGATGGCGGCGGTGGCCGGGGAGCGGCGCACCACGGTACTGCAGCATGTCCAACGGTTACCCGACCTGCAACGAACCGTGGTCTATCTCTATTACTGGATCGATAGCGGTGTGGCGGATATCGCCGAACTGCTGGACATGAATGTCCAGACGGTCAAATCGCACCTTCACCGTGCCAGGCGCCGGCTGGCACTGGAACTCGAAGCCGATGGGTCGCGTCATGCCTGACAGGCAGGACGAACGTACCGACCGCATGATCCGCCATGAGTTCGCGGCGACGGCGCGGCCGTCCCCCTCGCCCTATTTCAACAGCAGGCTGCGGATCGCCCTGGCCGAGGAGAAACGCCGCAAGCGTGCCGCCAAAACCAGGATGCGGATAATGCAGGCATACTGGATACTTTCCGGACTGGCTGCGGTTTCCATCATGTCGATACTGCCGCGGTCTGAATCACCGGGCGGCGCCTGGCTGCCGCTAGTGGTTGTGACGGCGGTGGTGGCGTTGCCGATGATGCTGGTACGTACCGACCCGGTAGACCTCATCATCGGCTCGGCGGAGAAGCTGCGGGATCATTCCTGATCGGCAGCCGGGTCGATGAATGAAAAACACACCTTCTTAAAATTGGAGATTTGAATCATCTTCCTCAAACTACGTGTACCTGAATTCAATAAATATTCTTCGAGTGCTGCTTATTCGATCCGTGAGCCGCTAACACGACAGCGGCCGATGCGGATACGGCTTCCCGGGGCCGGAGTCCCGGGAAGCCTTGGTTATCACATGGACTCTATGTTTCTTATTCGTCCTGGTGCGGATTGGATGGATTCAGTTTTCTGAAGATAGGGGACGAACTCGGCCGTTCGATGGTGAAGGACCGTACGTCGGACCACGGCCCGTCTCCGATGCAGTTCCGAGCCCGCACGCGCCAGTAGTAGGTCGTGGTGGACAGAGCCGGGTCTACTGTCCATATCGTCGTCGTCAGACCGGTGGCTGTGGCGTTGACTGACCGGAACCTGGAATCGTTGTCCACCTGTACGGTGTACGTGATGCCTTCGTCATCGCAGTACCCCGTCACGGGATCCCAATCGAGGGTTGGGGTCGTGTCCGTGGTCGAATAGCCGTTCTCCGGGGATACCAGCGGGACGGAGGGCGGAATGGTTGGACACTCGAACCCCTTCGCCATCGCCCCGACGCACAGCGAGTCGTAGTGCGGAGTGCCGTTGGTCAGATCGCCGTCGTCGTCGTCACCGACGAAGTAGGACAGCACGTGTTCAGGATAGCTTATCTCGGCCTCGGTAGAGCCTGCGCCCGGAAGCATCAGCAACCGGCCACTATGCCAGGCCCTGGCGGAAATCAACTTCGCGTCAGCTTCCGAATAGCTGTTCAGTAGATCCGCGTAAGCTTCCCAGTAGACCCCGGCGAGAAGCTTACCCGGCAAATGCGGAATCTGGTACTCATGATCCGGGTTGTAGCTGTCGGGCCACAGCATGGTGTTTTCGCTGGATCGGTTGGCGTCGTATCTGTCTTCGCACTCGGGAGGATCCTTGAGAATCCATCCCAACGCCATGTACGGGTGGCCGGTGATCAGGTTCGCGACGATGTCCGCGTTCGCCTCGTGGATGGACGGGAGAACGCCTGACCCTGTGTACGCCGTGTAGATCTCGTAGGTCAGCGCGTGTCCGTACTCGTGGTAGATGATATCGGCCAGCCAGCCGGTGTTGGTATACGTTGACAAGTTGAGCGGGTTGTACTCTTCCTCGCAGAAGTTGATCGCACCGTTCCAGTTGTACCAGGCGTTGCCGGGACAGTAGTAATCGACGCGATTGACGTTGCAGACCTGGGTGAAGTCGAGCAGCGTGAAGGACGGGTCGATGTACTTCATGAAGTCGTGCATCTGGTTGACGCGAATGTAACAGTTCAGCTCGTCCTTGCGGGCCCGTGCCTCCGTCCAGTACAGCGGGTTCCAGACCGGCGAGAGCGGAACGTCGTACGTCGCATCCGGCTCACGGTAGTTCCGAACGTCCGCCCACTGTCCCTTGAGTGCGGTGTGTAGCGACCAGTCCGGCTGCGATCCTGCATCGTAGTAAATGGAGAAGTTGCCGCCTGAGTCGGTGTACCCGAAGTCGTTGTCCCCGACGTCGATTCTCTCCCAGGGGAAGCGCACGTCGGAGTCGATACCGTCGCAATAGATCGTCTTGATTACGTCGCCCTTTACGTCACCCTCGGCCTGCTCCGACATAACCGCCGCCTTCACCTCGAGGATCTCTCCTGAGTGGGCATCGATGCGGACGAACTGCGGGTTTTCGGTGTCGATCTGATCAAGGATAAGGTCCCAGACCAGACGATCGGCTGTAGCGGCCTGTCGATCGCCGGGGACGATCCACAGCGCAGACTCACGGACCTCGTAAGACGCCAGGGTCGAAACCAGGGCCGACTGGGCTGCAGCAATGGCTGCCTCCCGCGAGATCGAAGGGCTGGTTGAGACGGTTATCTCGGGATAGGTTTGGCCTCCGAACCCGGTCAGTACGCCCTGATCGCTGTAAATGACATAGATCTTCGAGCCCAGTACGCTGACACCGTCGATCTGCTGTTGGTACAGCACCGACGCTTTGGCGCCTGCACGAACAACGTGGACCGGTCCGACCTGGTCGGCGTCGAGCCCGAACACCTCCGGATAGCTCAGGACCAGTTGGGTGGCGGCGTCCGTGAGCTGCTTGTCGTCGGCGCCGGCCAGGGACCGGAACCGAACGTCGCCGGTAATAACGGCGAAGACGGACGTCCGATCGAGGCTCTTGAGCGAATGCCAATTACCTCCTAAATCGGATTCCATCCTCGAGAGCAGTTCCGCCTCCCGGGTTGCGGAGCCGTGGCTCAACAGGGCTTGGCCACCGCGGTCTTCCGCGGCTACGGCAACGCTTTGTGAGGACGCCACCCCGATTACGACCGAGATGAGAAGTAACAACGGGATCAGGCCTCCCAGCACCGTGATGAAACGTTTTTCCCTCATTTGATTCTCCTTTCTTGGTGTTAGGAACCATCGTCGGCTGTACAAGATCAGCCAATCTGAACGCTTTTGCCGCCGCGCTATGCTCCTGTTCATTGAGGACGTGTCTTGCTTCCTGTTGTCAGCTTCTGAGTATTCTTTGTACGGAAAAACATTGAATATCAGTCCAGTTTCCAAGGCAAACCAATGATCCGCACAACCATGGCACCGATCAAGCAATAATGGATTAGGCACACTTTTCCTGCGGACTATCACGCAGCAGATCGGCGCTTCGCGATCCGTTTCGCACATTCGCTGTTTGTATGAGAATTGATGTTTGCGGCATCAGTCAGCAGCGAGGCTCAGTGCGAGCCGGCTGAAGCATTCGATGCGTTGTCCGTACTTCGTCAGGGCCAGCACCGCCCGCATCGTCGTGAAGACGCGCAAACAGCTGCCGGTCTCCCCGATCCTGGAGTGCCAGCCGCCGTCTTCTTCCTGGTGACGGAGCAACCGCTCCGCCAGAGGGCGCAGTGCCGGCTCGGGGACGCCCGGCGAGGCGGCCAGGGCCTCCAGGATGTTGGCCTGGCTCAGTAGGTCCTTTTGACACCCGGGTCCTCCGCCGCGGCAAGCAGGAGCTTCTGGAGGAGTCCAGGTCGTCGCTCAACGATCGATCCTCCAGATCGTTCAGCAAGTAACCAGGTGCAGTGCGACGTTGACCCGGAACTCCACGGGCCGTTCCTGCTCCAGCAGTTCCCACCCCGGTCCAGGGAGACCCGGCCAGTCGCGGGACCTGCCGGCGATCCCGCCGCGAGGCGAAGCGCAACAACCGCACGCACCAGGTCTCGTCGGCGAGTTTGCGGAAGCTCTCCGAGTCATCGTAGTGGTTCCCGGGAAGCCAGTCGTCGCCGTCCAGGTGCCCGGCCGCCACCTTGGCCATGGCCCGGTCCTGGTGCAGCAGACCGACGATGCAGTAGGTGTCCAGGGCGACCCCGCCCTCGACCGGATCTTTGTGACGCTGTAAAGGCCCCGCTTCGCGCCAGGCGGGGACGATGGCGTCCAGCACCTTGCGGCCGCGCTCGAACTGCGGCCGGGCCGGACCGTGAGGCACACCCGCGCGATCCAGGAAAGCGAGGTTGATGTAGGCGTCGAGCAGGCGATAGGTCAGCCGGCAGTCCGCCAGCGGGCAGTCGAGTTGCTCGTCCGAATAGACGATACTGCAGGTACTCATCATCGTAAGCATCGCCCTGCCAGGACGCGGGCCAGGAAAGTCCAGCCCGCGTTCGACGGCGTCGTCGAGCGGCCTGGCAGCGGATGAGAGCGATCCGACCGTGGCGAGAGCGAGGAAGAACACCAGTGCCGCGCGGAGTCCCTCATGATTCTCTCCTCGGTGCGGCGGTGACGACCTGCGGATCACCGGGCCGAAAGAACGCATCATCGTAACATGACGCTGTCCCGCTAACCGTTGCGATCATGGGGCTGGCGTATCCCTGATCGGGTGTAAACTCATCGGGTCCAACGGAGACAAGGTTTGTCGAAGGGAAAGGCGATGATGGCGATCAAGCGGATCTGGAGTCGCGCGGGTGCTCTGGTGGAGGCCCTGGCGCTTTATGCCGCCTTCATCATGGGAATCCGTTATGGCATGCCTGTTCTGGACGCCTGGTGGGGATCCTGGCCTCTTGGATGGTTTGCGCGGGATCTCGGATTGCTGCTTGCGCTCGGCGCACTACTCCTGCTTGTTGACCGTATCGGCGTTTTATCCTCACAAACGGACGTGGAACGGCGCAGCATGCGACACAAACTGGCCTGGACGGCGGCGGCGATAGCCGCTCTCGGCCTTCTTGCCGTGCTGGTTCGTATTTTGGATCCCGGCTACGACGACTGGGAGTTCGGGCGACACGGTCTTGACAGCCTGTCGGCCCTTTGGCATTTCCTCGTAACGCTTCCTCTTGCGGTGATTGTAGAAGAGTTCGTGTTTCGTGCCTGTCAGCGCCGTCTCAGGTTCGTAGGCGGGAGTCTGTTTGCTGTTCTTGTCATTACTTTCGCCTTCGCGTGGATCCATGTCCGGATCGGGCCCGGTATGACGATCCACGAAATGACCGGTACAGCAGCGTTCCTGGCAGGTGGCCTCCTTCTCGCCACGCTTTTCGAGTTGAGCCGATCCGTCCCACTGCTGATCGGTGTACACCTCGTCTACGACTTTCTGGCGGTTGCCCAGGCATGGCTTCACGTGCAGAGACGGTTCGCGGCGGAGGTAATTCTCTTTGCGATCTGGATAGCCCTGTCCGTTCTTGCTTTTGCGATGCTTCGATTTAGAAAAACTACCAACAAAACGATCAGCCGCTGACCGAATATAGGACGGTTTCCGGCGTCTCTCCAGTTCTACTATTCCCCGCCGCTGCGCTAACGAACCGCCATCGCGAGCAGTAACAAAAGTGAAATGGTCGTGCCAATCACCGCGATGATGGTCGCGATCAAGGCCGTGTGCTTCGCCTTGAGGGAGGTCTCCTGTGCGGTTATGGCGCAGGCTTCCGCCTGTTCCGCCTGCCGGGATGCCTGCTCGATCGCCATAAGCAGTTTCTGCTCCGGCTCCTCCGCCGATTTTGGAGTAGGTCTAAGTTCCTGCTCCTTCCGTTCGATCCAGCCTTTCACGAGAGGTATGGCTTTCTTCTCGAAATGATTCCGTGTGACCAGGACCTTGACCCGTTTCAGGCCCATGAGGTCGAGCCGCGCCAGCAGCTGATCGGGCGTTTCTCCCTTGGTAGTCATGATTTTCCCTCGCTTCACTTTGGACCGAAGCGTTGCATCTCGACATGGCGAATATGGGGTCCGGACCGGAGAATTTCCAGCCTGCCGGTTTTACGGGCAGGTCGTGGTAATCGATTGCTCCAGGCAGGCGGGCGCCCCCTGAGGACGCTCTGTACCGTCGCTGTCGGTGCCGTACGAACCCTCGCGGTCCAGGTTACTCGGCACGACCAGGTAATAAACGCTGTTCGCTTCCGGTTCGAAGGTCATCGTGGTGGCGCCACCGGTGCTGCAGTACTTCCAGTGATGCGAGCCAAAGTCGCCGATCGTGCCCTCGTAGATCTCGTAGTCGCTGTCGGCCACGTGGCAGGAGGCCGCCCAGCTCAGCGTGATCTCGGTGCCCTGCGCCTTGGCGGCGCTGAGCGGCATGCCCTCAACGCTACCCCCGTTGGGGATCCGGCCGGCCGAAACAGCGGAGCTGCAGACGAGCACGTTGTCCACGTACCAGCCTTGCAGCCCGTTGCAGCCGTCCACGCCCAGTTCGAAGCGGAGCCGGACCGTATCGCCGGCATTGGCGTAGGCGCTCAGGTCGATCTGGGACTGGCCCCAGGAACCGCTGACGCTACCGCCGTCGGTGCCCGTGAACGCCGGCTCGCCGGCCATCGGATTGGTGTTGTTCGCCTCGGCGGTGGCCAGCGTGCCGTTGTACGGATTGAAGGTGAAATCCGCGGCGGCGATTACCTGGAACGGCCCGTCGTTGACGCTGACCTTCAGGTTGCCACCGTCGTAGGCGGGCTCGGTACCGACCCAGTGGTCGATGGCCACCGAGCCGTCTGCGGTCAGGTCGATCACCGGACTGTTAAGGTGCATTTTTCCCGATTGGTCGTCGTCACCCGGGATACAGTTGCCGATCTCCGCGCTGTTGATGGCGAAGAATGCGGATCCCGCGCCACCCTCCGGCAAGTTTGACGTCCATTCCCAGTCCCGGGGAACGTATTCGGCAAACACCCCCTCGTTATCGAGCACCCAGCTGCCAGCCGGATTCTGCTCGAAGTCGTCGAACAAGACCGCCGTGCCGCAGGAAAACGGCGGTGGGTCGGGGCTCAGCAACGGGACGAAATCACATGGCGGGTCCTGGATCATCTCCACTGCGAGCATCGCCTCGGCTACCTGGTCGCAGTCGCTTACCGTGATCATTTCGCCGGAGAGAACTCCGGTCAGGAGGTCCGGAAGATCCACGCCCTGCAGATCTGCACAGCTCTGGGTCAGCGCGTCGGTGTGATCGGCGAAGTCCGTGTCGGGCACCTGGTACACTGACATCGCGCGCCAGTAGAGGTGTGCAGTCTTGGCCGGCCCCAGCGCGCCGACGGTTCGGCCGTTGAAGCTGCCCCCATCGACCAGCAGAGCGAAGGCATGATTGGGCACGCCGGAGTTGGTGTGAACACCACCGCCGTCACCGCTGTCGCACCAGTAGTACAGGTCCGAGACCTTGCCTGGATCCCCCTTGCAGCTCGGTGTCCACATGTCGCGGATCGGATCATCAAAGGCGAACGCATCCTCGCCGACCAACCAGCGGATCGAGGCGGCCGTCGCTTCCGGCAAGGTGATCGTGGCGGACACACCCTCGGACAGCTGCTGCTTGACATTCTCGCTGTCACTCAGGGAGAGCATCACGGAAGGAATCGTGATCAACGGCTCGCTGCCACCCATGCTGAATACGCTGTCGTCAGTGTTGGCTATGATCACCGCGACGGCGCCGGCTTCCTGGGCCCGCAGCACCTTGTCAGTGAAGCCGCAAATACCGCGGTCGATCAACGCGATGTTTCCCGGAGTGAATCCGACCACTGGCTGGCAGGCGTCGCTAACGCTACCCAATCCGCCCTCGTCGTCGCCGTCGGTGACCAGTTCGACCTGAGCCGTCGCTAAGAGCGGTGGCGCCGGGTTGAATAAGGCGTCCCCCACGATGTAGGAGCCGGCCAGCGTGGGCGGCGCGTTGATGACGAAGTCCGGCGGCGCAGAACCGGCGAGGGTGGAGCAATCTCCTTCGGTCCGGAGGACGTCCGGCGAATCGGTGCCCGAACCGTTGAGCATGTCGATCAGCTCTCCGAACATGTCGGAGTAGGCCTCGTTCAACGCTCCGGGTTGCCACTGATAGATCAGCGCGTGCGTGGCCTGCGTGTAGCCGTGGGTCCACTCGTGGGCCGACACGTCGTCACTGGCCACACCATTGCAGAAATTGGTATTGGCGCCGTTCCATGTGGCGTTGGGACACTGGAGGTTCGCGGCATTCCACACGGTGTGCATCGTGCCGTCCAGGCCGTTCCACGACAGGTATGTCCCACCGGAGAGATTCGAGTAGAAGCTGTACACGTCGGCGGAGACATCGATCAGCCCGCCTACCTGGTCGTCGTTGGTGGTATCGCCGGTGGAATAGGGCAGTGCGTCCCCTTCGCTCCAGATGACAACGTCGTTGAAGAGTGGTTCGTGGATCCGGCGATCAAGAACCGTGTGAATTCCGGTGATCCTGTCGACGATTCTGCCGTTGTGGGCGTCCACGTAGATGAACTCGCGAACATCGGAGCCGTTGCCGACCTCGATCTCGTAGACCAGGTGATCTTCCCCCGGAATGCGCTGAATCAGGCCCGACCGGAAAACGAGCAGTTTTGCGCTACCGGCCTGGAGTGGCGACGCATGAACGGAACCGAATCGCTTGCGTACGTCGGCGATGGCCAGCGCCACGGCCCGTTCTCGTTTCAGGGCCGGATCGGTATCCACCGAGATGTCCGGAACGAATGTGCCGTTGACCGCGGCCAGCAGCTGCTTAGCGTCGAAGTGCAAGTGCATCCGGCTTGCGAAGACCGGCACGCCACGGTAAATCTGACTGTAGCTCACCCGCGTGTGGCCCAGCCGGTCCGTACGGGTTACGGGCCCGCTCAACTCGACTTCGGGGTCCTTGATCTTGAACGTGCGCCCGTAACGGCGCAGGAAATCACCGGCCCGTTCGACAGTATCGCCGCCGTCGAGGAGTAGTCCCCGTGCAGGCAGCTGCACGAACCGCGCCACCCCCGTTGCGGGATGCAGGCTGATCCGCGCCGTGCCCCCGCTGTCCTGAAGCAGGGCTTCCGCGTCAAGGGAAGCATTTGGGCTGTCCTTTGCGGCCGGCGCAACGGTGGAAGACATGAGCAAAATGATCACGAGAGCCGAACAAAAACGCTTCAAGATCGAGCCCCTTTCCTTATCCCGCAACCGGCGCTCCCCAGCGCCGCAAATCGTCCCAGAACACAATAACACAGCGAGGCCGGCGATCCGGCATCCGCCTGCAGGTTTGGCGATGAGAACTCCAGGGTGCAAAGTCTCGTTTCCGCTCTGCTTGTGGAGGTCAGAATGAAGCGAGCGACGAGCCTCTTCGCCATTTTTGTCATCATGGCTGCGGCGGCATGTTCGTTGAATCTGCACGAACCGGCGCCGCCTCTCGAGCCCGGTTGGCGCCATCGAGTCTGGCAAGTCCACTGCGAGACCGCCCTTTCCCACGCCCCGGATCCGGAGGCCTCCCCCGGAGCGCGCTATAAGAAATGGGTCTGGGCCCGCGACGAGGATGGCCGGCCGATCGAACTGGACTGGACGCTGGAGGACGGGTTCCTCGTGGTTCGCGGACTGCTGGGAGGCGAATCTTCAGGCGACGCACGATTCGTCAGCGGTTGCGGTCGCTTTCCTTGCGAAACTCGAAAGCGAGGATCGATACGTCGTCCAGAAGGTCTGTGGGATCGGTCCACGAGCGAACGCTTTCCAGGATCGACAGAACGCAGCCGTCCAGATCCTGCTCGTTGCCTTTGAGAACCTCGGTCGCCAGCCTTTCGGTTCCGTAGGCAATCTTCTTTTTGTTCTCTGCCTCCACAACCCCGTCCGTGTGCAGGAACACGCGGTCTCCGGGCTCCAACTTGATCGCCTGTTCCCCGTACTCCGGCCGTTCGACGATTCCGACAGGAAAACCTTTGACTTCCAGGACCTCGGACGTACCGTTTTTTCGGGCAACGACAAGAGGAGGACTTCCAGCCATCACATACCTGAACTCCCGGGCCTCAGCATCAATGATCCCGTAACACATGGTGAAGTACTGCGCGTTTTCCGTGTCCATCTGAAAGTCGCGGTTCAGCTCCTCCGCCACTGCAACAGGGTCGAACGAAGATCCGTCGGTCGTTTCCGCCGGCGCCACAGGGCTGACGGCGCCCTGAAAACGGCGTGAAAACCAGTGGCTCAAGGTTACCGAGAGCAGCGCGGCACGGACCCCATGCCCGCTGACGTCCACGGTGTATACGGCGAACCGTTTCCCTGCGAGAGGGACAACGTTCAGGGTGTCACCGGCCAACTCGTCACACGGCTGAAACACCCAGGAGAACTTTACCTTCTCCGACCGGGGCGCCTTGTCGGGAAGAAGCGAATTCTGGATTCTTGCGGCCGCTTCCAGATTGCGCTTCATCCGCCGGTTGGCGACCTCGAGCTTCGCGTACGCCTCGCGAACCGCATTCTCCGCATGGATTCTTGCTGTGATGTCCGACTGGACGGCTATGTAGTGGGTGATCTTGCCCGATGAATCCCGGACCGGCGTCAGTGAAAGGCGATTCCAGAAAGGATCCCCGTTCTTTTTGCGGTTCAATATCTCGACGGTGCACTCGTTTCCGGATTTCAGCGCCTCCCGGATCTTGTTCACCGTAGCGGGATCGGCGTCTTCCCCCTGGAGGAATCGACAATTCCTTCCCAGGATGGAGGTGACGGAATAACCGGTCAGCCTTTCGAAGCCCTCGTTTGCATAGATTAGGGGTTGGTCCGGCAAACGCATGTCCGCGATGGCGATCCCTTCGGCCGCCACATTCAGGGCCCGTTCCTTGAGCAAGAGAAGATCCGAGACCCCGGAACCCTTGTTCCTTCCGGTTGACTTTTCGCGGTTGTGTTCTGCCATTGCGGCTCCTTCGTGGGGGTTCCGTTCATGATTCTGCTTAAGTCTACAATCTTGACGGTCGTCGCGCTGCAAGCCGGTGATCGGTCTGCCGGATCGGCTATCCCCGGAAGATCAGCCATACGGTTGCCACGGCGATAACGAGCAGAATCGACAGAATAAGATCTGTACGGCGCCAGGCCGTTCCGGATTCCAGGCCGGGATCGGCAGATGATGTGCTGAAGGTCAGGCCGGATAGCTTCTCGTCCGTCTCGGGCCGTGTCAGCAGGCTCACCCCGACGAGCACCGCTGTGCAGATGGCAAACAGGAACACTGCGAAGTGCAGGAAGTTGATATCGGCGTACCAATAAAGCAGTCCGCTCATTGAACCCTTGGTGAGTTCCAGGATGAGTCGTGCTGCGCCGAGCACTAATCCGGTGGCGAGTGAGGCGATGGCGCCTGCGCTGTTGACCCTTTTCCAGAAGATACCGAGCAGAAACACCGCGGCGATCGGGGGTGAGATGTAAGCCTGGACACTCTGGAGGTAAACGTACAGTTGCCCGGAGATGTGCTTCATAAATGGGATCCACAACAGGCCGAAGCCGACCAGCGCCAGCGTCGCAAATTTGCCGAAGACCACCAATTGGCGTTCCGATGCGTCCGGTCGGATCTTGCGGTAGATGTCCCAGGTGATCAGGGTGGAGCAGGAGTTGAACACCGCTGCAAGGGAACTCATCAGGGCTGCCAGGAAGCCGGCCATGACCAGGCCGCGAATGCCGATGGGCAACAGCGACCGGATCATTTCGGGCAGGGCGTGATCGGCGCGAGCGATTTCGAGTTGTCCGGTCTTGACGAGAGCGGCCGCAATAACCCCGGGCAGAACGAAAATGAACAGAGGCAGGATCTTGAGAAATCCGCCGAAGATCGTGCCGCGGCGCGCGTGGTCGATGCCATTGGCGGAAAGAACACGCTGAACGATGAACTGATCGGTGCACCAGTACCACACACCGAGGATCGGGGCGCCGAACAGTATTCCGGTCCACGGGAAAGAGGGGTGGCTTGCCGGCTGCCACATGTCGAAGGCGCCGGGTTCGCTGGCTGCCCGGAGCGCACTCACTCCACCAAGCTTGACCAGACCGATAACCGTAACGAGGATCGCACCGCCGATCAGCAGGATCGTCTGCAACATTTCCGTGTAGAGGACCGCCCGCAGGCCGCCGAGCACGGTGTAGATCCCGGTAGCGACCACTATTATCAGAGCGCCGGTCCAGAAGTTGCCGCCGAGAAGAACTTCATAGACGATTCCACCGGCGTACAGAGTCACGGAAATTTTCGTCAGCACATAACCGACAATGGAGATGGCGGCCAGGTACCAGCGTGCCGCCGGCGAATACCGCCGCTCGAGAAACTCCGGCATGGTGTAGACGCTGCTCCGGAGGTAGAATGGCACGAACAGCCATCCGAGGATGAGAAGGATCAGCGACGCCAGGACTTCGAACTGACCCACGGCCACGCCGCTGTCGTAGCCGGTGCCGGCAAGACCGACCAGGTGTTCGGACCCGATGTTGGAAGCGAACAACGCCGTGCCGACCACGAACCACCCGACGTTGCGGCCTGCCAGGAAGTACCCGGAAGAAGACTCGTGGGTGTCCTTCTTTCTGCCGGCAACCCACCAGGCGACGCCGAAGATCGCGGCGAAGTACAGCGCGATCAGAATCCAGTCGAGAGAGGCCAGCTTATTCAAAATGGATATCATCCACGATCAGATCGCAGCCTGTGAACGCCCCTTCCTGGTCCGAGGGGTTCCACAAGCCGAGGATCATGACCTGCGACAGGTCGATCGCGTTGAACGCGGCCAAAGGAACGGTGAATGTCTCTCCAGCCGGCATCGTCGCGACCTGCCGCGTACTCCATCAGGTTGACCGATTGCGTGTTCGTTTCCGGACCTTCCAGCTTCAGTTCGAGGTTGGCTACATCCTCCGGAAGTTTCAGGCGCATCGCCACGGTACCGGATCCGCTTGCATCGTACTTGCCGAGGATGAGGTACATGCCTCCCCAGCTCTCGCCTGTGAAAGTGAGTTTCAGCGCCGTCCCGCCCTCCGCCTCCTCCATCGGCACGACACCGGAATGCGACAGGCCCGGTCCCAGGGGATTGGCGCTGCCGTTGCGGACGACTTCGGCAAGTACTGTTCGCAGTGCTGCTGCGAGTCCAGGGTGGACGATTCGATCAACTCGGGATAGTCCGGCGAGGTCGGACCAGCGGTCATCAACTCCGGGTACAGCTTGTGCATTGCCTGCTTGGCCTTGCGGTCGGCCGTGAACAGTCCCCAGTGTCCCTCGGTTCCGGTTCCCTTCCAGGGCTCGTCGAAGGCTTCGAAGAAGAACACGGTGACTTTGTTCTCCCGGGCCCAGTCCGTCAGTTCCTCGTAATAGCGTTGCTGCTTCTCTTCATCCCCGGCGCGGGGAACGTGCAGGTTGCCCTCGGTGTAAGTGGCCCAGCCGGCCTCTCCGATAATGATCGGCTTGTCGGGATGGGCGGCTCGGACGCTTTCGTAGTTCTCGACGGTGTACGACAACCCTTCATCAATATCCTTCCGCTCCCAGATCGGATACGTGTGCATCGTGATGAAGTCGACCTCGCGCGCCAATTCGGAACCGTGGTCGCGCCACCACACGTAATTGTCCGCCACGGTCACGGGCTGGGTCACACCCGCCTTGACCTCACGCACGTAACGGATCACCTGATCCTCGTGCACCGGATGGGCCGTCCATTCGATCAGAACCTCGTTGCCGACGTTCACCGCCACCACGATGTCTTCATATTCGCTGGCGAGACGGATGCCGTCGGCGATCTGCCGCGCGTTGCTCTGTTCGGCTCCCGGCTCGCGCGCGAGCCAGATTCCGAGCATCACCTTGAGATCTATATTTTCACGCCGGATCACCTCGAGCACGTCCTCGCCGTGCCGATCGGCGGAATACACACGGATGAGACGCCAGTTCCTTGCCAGGACGCGCAGATCCTCCGCGACCTGGTCCTGTGAGGGACAGCAGCCGCTTTCCGGGCTCTGGCCGTCGCGGTAGCCGGAGTACCCGATGGCATTGCCCTGTAACTGGGGGCTTTGACAGCCGAGCAGAGCGATTGCGCCTAAGAAGGCCAGGAGTATGGCGGCTGCTCTCACTTCAGCACCTCATTGCACTATGCCGGCGCCGCATCGGATCCCAGTTTTCCGCGCCGACGTTCCAGCTCTGCTCGTATCTCGTACGCTCTCCGTTCGCTGATCTGGTAGGTGAACATGATGACGATGGCGAGTGCGGACGTTATCAGCGGCACGCCGACGTCAAACACCCTCAGGAGGAACAGCGTCCTCTCGGGTTGGGTCTCCAGCCCGACAGAGAATCCGGACGCGTTAAGCATGATCCCCGTAAGCAGGCCGGCCAGCGCCATGCCGATCTTCACCATCCACCAGTAGATGGCTCCAAAGACACCCTCGCGGCGCTGACTGGTGCCCAGCTCGTCGTAGTCACAGACGTCGGCGATCATTGAACCCATCAACGTGAACAATGACCCGACGCCGAAGGCGACGAACGGAGCAGCATAAAGCAGCCAGTAGGGATGATCCGGGTTGTATCCGACCCACTTCATGGCATAGCCGAGCAGTGAGATCGAGATTGTGATAATGAACGTTCTGCGTTTGCCTATATGGGTGGCGAGCCAGCCTGTCACGAGGATTACCACCAGCGTGGCCGCGGCGGTAAGCGTGCCGAACCAACCAAGCAGCGCCCCGGCCTGCGAGTCATCCCCGCCAAACAGGTAGTAGATCATCACGTACAGAGAAAACGAGATGCCGAGCTGGTAACCGTTAAAAACCAGAAAGGTGGCGGCGCAGATCTTCACGAACGGTTTGCATTTGAAGGTGACGCCGATGCCCTTGATGAACAGGAGAGTGTTCTCCAGGACCCCCTGCTTGCCCCCGGCCGCGGGAACCGGCGCATGTCTTTCTCGGGAGAAAATGGCCGGAACTACGCCCAATAACGCGACGGTGACGCCGACTGCGATGGCCAGCGCACGGGCGCCGTGCACCGTGTCCCTGAACAGGTTTTCGTTCGCCATTATGGCGTAGAACCATGGCACGCCCAGCCACACCAGCTGGCCGACGGTGTTTGCGAACATATGCAGTCGCGTTCGTTCGTGATAATCAGCGGTCATTTCGTAGCCGAAGGCGACGAAGGGCGTTGCGTACAGCGTGTAGGTCAGGAAGAACAGGATCGACGCGCCCAGGAACACCCAGAAGTAGAAGCTCTCGCTGCGTCCTCCAGGAAGCTGCCACATCAGGGCGAATACGAGGCCCGAGAGAATCGCACCCACCAGGATGTAAGGCCTTCTGCGCCCCCACCGCGTGTGCGTGTTATCGGAAATGTATCCAACCATGGGGTCGGAAATCGCGTCGAAAGCGCGCGGTATCGCGGCAATCAGACCGACCAGGAACGGGTTCATGCCCAGGCCCAGGTTGAGGATGACAACCATGGCAGGCAGCGCCGCGGCCTGCAGGTTGTTCACGAACATGCCGACGGCGTAGGCCGACTTCTGCTGCAGTGAAATACGGTCTTCGATCGCGGTGACGCGATGTTCGCCTGCACTCATATGAGGGCGGCCTCCGGAACGTCAACGACCAGTTTCCTGATGCGCTGCTCCCGTCTGAACAGTGACCGGCTGAACTCCCGTCCCAGGCGAGGGCCGCGAATGACGGTCGGTGCGTCTTCCTCGCCAAACACCTGCAAGCAGGCTGAATCCGCCACGCGGTAAACGACCGGCACTCCGCACAACGTGAAAGCGAGGGATCCAGCCGGCAATTCCTCCGTCAGTTCCGGGCCGCTTGCGGAATAGCTCCATGATGCAGGTTCCTGCAGGAATTCGTCACGGTGGAGCATGACCGGCTCGAAGGCTACTTCACCTTGCGCAACCCGCACTCCCAGTTGCCGGAAACGGGTGATCAGGTCTTCCTTCACCTGACCTGTCATGCCCGGCTGCTGCACACCGGTGAATCCCGGCGTGTGCGAATAGGGATCCACCGGGAATGCGCCGTATTCAGCCGGAGCCTTGTTCACCCCCAGCCCCGCCTGGATTTCCCGGAAGCATGCGCCAAGGCGACCGACCACCAATGGATCTGCTCCCCGGTCCACGGCTGCGGCAAACACCTCCGCGGTGGCCAGCAGCAACTTCGAGACCATGTGCCAGTAAATGCAGCCCAAGCCTTCGTACTTGTACATCGAGCCGGAGCGACCTGTGAACTTCCGGTGGGTGAACACCTCCTCGTATAAATTACACAGGTTGTCGACATCATCCGCGTTGACTGCCGAATCACTTTCGAGCGCCACCCGCAATTCGTCCGCATTTCTGAAGACACCATTGAAATGCGTCTGGCCGTCGATATCGCGCTCGATATAAGCCGTACGGCCCGCTTCCAGTTCACGCCTGGTCCAGTCATTGTCTTCCACCAGGGACGGAGGGATCACGTTCTTCTCGAGGAAAGACGGCAGCTTCCGGTTGGGGTACAGCATGTAACTGTTCTGATCCTTACGGTACAAGCGACTCGCTTGCAATGCCTGCAGCAGGGCCAGAGCGGCCGCGCTGTCCAGGTAGTCGGAACTCAATGCCGCCACTTGGCCTTCCAGCATCTCGTCCAGCGCTTCCACGCTATAGCCCTCGTCTCCGAATCGAATCAGGTTGTAGGAGTGATACAGGCCGTCCTCTCTGCGGCTATGGGCGATACTGTGATCCAGAAACTTCAGAGCCAGTCCAGTGAACTCCTGCAGATCCTGTTTTGCCAACAACGTTTTCTCACCGCAGAAGCCGCGGTAGATCTGCGCACGGTATTGATCGCTTACCGGGCCGATGCTGTCCATGAACGATTTTCGTCCAGCCGCGTCGGTAGGTCCTTGCAGCAGGGTGATGTGTTTCTTCAGAACCGCTCTGACGCCTTCGAAAAACCGAGCCAGTTCCCGCGAGATGTCAAAGCTCGACAGCTGCGCTCTCGTGAAGCAAGGCGCTCAGCAGTTTCAGGTACCGGCGCAGGTAAAATAGAGTGACCATGGAGAGGCCGTTGCCCACCAAGGCATTGTTCGCATCATTCCATTCCGGACGCTGGGTATTCATCCAGATGCCGCCGCAGGGAACCAGATTGCCGATCCTGACCAGCGCTGCAACCAGCAGTTTCTCCAGCAGATTGACCCGGTAGATCGATCCGTCCTCAAGGGTGACCAGCTTGCCGTCGGCGCCGATGTCGGCGATGCGCTTCGCAACGGCTTGTGCGCAGTCTTCATCATACTCGACGGTCTTTTTCGGATCACGGAGCATCATGCGATACGGCTTGATCCGGTAGGGCACGTCTGTGTAGGCGAATATCTCCCTCCTCAGCGATGCGGCGAGCAATCCGGGGTGATACTTTCTCGAGAGCTCGAGCAGCCTGAGCAGGTAACCGACCTGGTGATCACCCCAGTAGCCGATATTCGACCACGGCTTGTCCGGTTCGGGAACCTCCCAGTCGATCCCTTCCCTGGAAATTCGGTAAGGGTTGTGTCCGTCGGGGGTCGAACCGTTGACGAATTTGGCGATGAAACTCTCGATGTATTCCGGAAAGGAAACCGCCAGGGCCTCCCAGTTCTGAAAGACATCACGCCAGTTGCCTTCGTAGTAAAGATATTCCGATCCATTGCCGTTTTTAAGATGGATGGAGAATCGATTCCAGGGCCGGCTGGGATCGCCGTGCCGCCGGCTGAACGTCAGCGGCAAATACTCGTATACGAGCCGGACGAAATGTTCGTTTTCGGTTTCTTCGGCCAGTATCAGAGCCGAATCCAGTGTTAGTGGGTCATCAAGCCTGGCGACATCGGCTTCGACCGTTTCGCGCACCGGCCGGTTCCGCTTGTCCAGAAAGTCCAGGAAATCATCCCGGGGGAAGCGGTATCCGTATGGAAATACACCCCCGCGCATGATGTTGAACAGAGTATTGGAGAAATGTCTTGCAGTAGCCGGCTCGTCGGCAGACTTTTGGAATCCGTCAGCGCTGCCCGTTAACCGATGCAGGCGAGCCGTGCCGGATGCGACATCTTCCTCGATAGCACCGGCAGGTACACCGTGCCGGATTTCGTGCAGCAAGCCGGCCGTCTGTGACGGCCCCTGTTCCACGTCCGCCAGAAGATACCAGCATCGTTCCGCTTGTGATGGCAGGGTAATGCTCGAATGGACGAAAAAGGCGCCACGTTTACCTTTTTCGAATGTTTCGGAGTGGATCTCCTCACCTGAGCAGAACGCCTGGACCTGGTCTTCCGCAAGCAGCACCCGGGTCCGGTCCAGGCCTGTGCTCCAGACGACCGTACCTTTCAACGCCTCGCTCGGTTCGGCCCGGTCCGTCAGGATGGAACTCAGCGTGTAGATTCCGGCACAGGCGCCGGGGACGATTTCAGCCTTTTTGTAAGCGTCAACCAGGGTACTCAACTCTGCCTGTGCGGTTCGGTCGACGCCGTAGGGGAGCAGGTTCCTCAACCCGTCCAGCAGTTCCACGTGAACCTCAGTCGCACCGCCATTGAGCAATTGGGATTTCCTGATGAATCCGAAGCGGTTCCCGCTGGTCCAGCTGTATCGGAACGTGAGTCCCAGATCGTGGTTGACCTCCTCGAATATCAACTTGTTGCCCGGCTTGTTTTTGTACAGATTTCGCTCGAGGTCGTAAACGAGCGGGCCGGTTCGGAACGGCTGCCACAGCATGGTCCTGCCGCCCTGCGAAACCAGCAGGATGGTTTGGGGTCCGGTGGTTTCACAGGCATCGTGGATCTTGTCATCCGTGCAATAGGGGAACAATGCGTTTCCCGGATCTCTTCGGCCGCAGGTCAGGCCACCGGTGCTGGAGATGAACAACCAGTGATCGTAGCCGCTGACCACAGACATGAGGAAAGGCGGCATGTTGTGATAGTTCGCGATCCTGTAAAATCGCTCACCATCAATTTTTACCCATTCTCCGGCGCCGACCGGGCCAGGGGCACGGAGGATCGACTCACCGCAAAAGATCTTTTGCTTGTTTCGTTGCGTCATCAGGGCTCAGCCTGCTTGTCCCGGACAGGGTGTGTTTCCATCGGTTCGATGATTCGGAACTCTACCTGCAGATCCGCATTCGAACTACCGCCGATCCATGCGTGGAACCCCCCCGGCTCGGTAACCGGCTGCATGTCCCGGCCGTAGAAAGCAAGATCCTGCGTGCTCAGTTCGAATGCAACACTACGTTTCTCGCCTGGTGCCAGCCGCACCCTGCGGAAATCTTTTAGTTCCCGGACCGGCCTTGTGACCTGGCCGACCAGGTCGCGGACATACAACTGGACGACCTCTTCCGCCTCCACCGCCCCTTCATTGCGGACCACGGCTCGCACCGTCAGCGTCTTGCCCAAGGGCACCTGTACCAGGCTGACCTGGATGTCGCTGTAAACGAAGTGACCGTAGGAGAGGCCATAGCCGAACGGGTATTGAGGTAGGTAACCTGCATCGAGGTGATTGGACACGAAGCCGGTGGAGTATTGCGGGAGCCGCACTGGAATGTCGTCGATATGCACGAAGGTCTCAGGTGTGGCCGGCCTGCCGGTCTGCTTGTGCCCGTAATAGATCGGCACCTGTCCAACCATCTTCGGGAAGGTCACCGGGAGCTTTCCCGATGGTGAGGCCTCGCCGAACAGGATGTCCGTGATGGCCGGTCCGCCCATGGTGCCGGGATGCCAGGCGAACAGCAGCGCGTCGACATCGTCAAGAATGTTGCCCAGGGTCAGAGGCCGGCCCGCCATAATAACCGCGATCAACGGTTTGCCGGCCTGAGCCAGCGTGTGAACAAGATCGGCCTGGTTGCCCGGCAGGCCGATATCGGCCCGGGAGTGCGCTTCTCCGGATAGGATCGACTCTTCGCCCAGAAACACGATGGTTACGTCCGCAGATTTCGCCGCTTCCAGCGCCTCATCGAACGCCGCGGTGGAACGGCTGCGCGTCGTGTCCATCCCCTTGACGTGGTGAACCTCCACACCGTCTCCGGCGAATCGCCGGATCGCCTGCAACGGTGTCCGGCTGATAGCCGGATCGCCGTCGAAAGTCCATGTACCGAGTTGTTCATAAGGATCGTCGGCCAGCGGCCCGATCACGGCAAGAGTGCCGATGTCATCCCTGTTCAAAGGCAGCGCTCGGTTGCGGTTCTCCAGCAGCACGATACTTTGCAGGGCGGTCTCCCTTGCCGTAGCCAGATTCTGTTTGTTGGATGTCGCCGGAAAGTCACCGGGAGCGGTGTAGGGATGTTCGAAAAGACCCAGCCTGAATTTGACCCGCAGGATATCCGCGACCATGGCGTCGAGTTGATTTTCCGTGATGAGCCCCTGGCTCAGAAGCGATTCGAGATGGTCGGTGTAGGTCGAGGTCGCCATCTCCATGTTGACGCCGGCATGAAAAGCCGCGTAAGCGGCCTCCCGTTCATCCGTGGCGAAGCCTTGAACGACCAGTTGCACGATCGATCCCCAGTCGCTGACCACAAAGCCTTCGAATTGCCATTCTTCACGCAGGACCTCTGTATTCAAGAACCGGTTGCCGGTGGCCGGGATGCCGTTCAGGTCGCTGAAGGAGGTCATCAAGGTGGCCACCCCGGCATCCACTGCGGCTCTGAACGGCGGCAGGTAAACATTGCGTAGTTCGTTTTCAGGGATGTTCGTGGTGTTGTAATCCCGTCCGGCTTCGCTGGCGCCGTAGCCTGCGAAATGCTTGGCGCAGGCGGCGATAGTTCCGGGCAGGGCCAGGTCCTCTCCCTGGAATCCTTTTACCATGGCATCGGCCAGCACCCCTGTCAGGTAGGGATCTTCGCCGAAACTTTCTGCAATACGTCCCCAACGCGGATCACGCGAGATGTCGATCATAGGCGCGAAGGTCCAGTTGATACCTGCAGTGGAAGCTTCCAGGGCCGCCATGCGGGCGCCGCGCCGCACCAGGTCCGGGTTGAAGGTCGCCGCCAGTCCCAGCGGAATCGGCAGCACCGTCCTGAAGCCGTGGATGACGTCGCGGCCGAACAGAAGCGGTATGCCGAGACGGCTATCCTCCACCGCGATGCGCTGCAGTTCGTTGACCACATTGACCTCGACCTCATTCAGGATCGAGCCGATCCTTCCCTTAAGGATCGTTTCGCGCAGCCCGTCAGGGATCTCTCCATCGGCTCCGTTGATTTGAGACATCTGGCCTGCCTTCTCGGCCAGGGTCATTTGCTCGAGCAGGGTGGCGATACGGGTTTCAACATCGGTGTCCGGGGCGGCGGACAGCGTGCTTAAAACCAGGAGCACCCAGATGAAAGATAAACGCATCGGTTTGATCATACCGTTCATTTGCCGGCGTGAATCAGAATTTGGTTCCGATGCGGAACCCATAGGTCAGGGGCATGCTCATGCTCCCCTTGGGCACCTGCTCGGCGGCTCCGCCCCACCACTGCACGACCTCGTTGGTGATGTTGTAGGCGTACAGCTCCGCCATCAAGTCGCCGTGGTAGAGGCGAAGCCCGGCATGCACCATGGACCACGCCTCGCGCTTGTCGTCGGTGTATCGGATGTCCTGGTCCATAATGACGAAATCCAGGTCGTCGGTATGTTTGTCCACGTTCCAGATGGTCAGGTAGGAATCGCCTTCCCAGTGGGCGGTGACCCAGGGAACGATCGTCATTTGTCGTCTGCTCCAGGAGGAAGGCGTGATCGAGGGTCATGTGAAGCTTGATCGGTGGCGACACGGCGAGTTCGTTGCCCTTGAGGTTGACCTGCAGGAGATCGAGTCGATGCATCGACGGACTGGGCGTAGTTGATGCCAAAGTAGGATATCGGATCATAATCCCACTTGGTGATCCAATCCTCGGCGATCTCGGTGTCCAGCCAACTGCCATATCCATGAATCCGGCCGCCGGTCCACGGCCGCCAGTCGTACTCCAGTTCGAAGCCCTGGATCTTGGCCCCCGGCACGTTTTGCGTGTAGTAGGCGATGAACAAAGGCACGGTATTCCAGCCAAAATCGGGATCGCCGTCTTCGTTCGCGTCGATCGGGTTGCCATTGAGGTCCAGCAGCATTTGCCACCTCTCGGTGAAGGCCAGGGAGCCGACCGCTGCGTACTGCATGTTTTCGTAGTCGGAATAGAAGTAGGCTCCCCGGAGATCGAGCTTCCCGCCCAGGAGCCGCTGCTTGAAGCCGAGTTCCAGGGTGGTGACCTCTTCCGGGTCATAGGCGGTACGGATGGTGGTAGTTTCCGCGCTGATGACGTACGGGTAGCCGTCCTCGTCGATATCACCGTCCACGACCGTACCTTCAAAGACGTCGCCGATGCCGCCCGCCTTGAAACCGGTGGCGAGATAACTGTACAGCAGGGTGTTGTCGTTCTTCTGGTAATCCAGCCCGATGCGCCAGTCCGTGTGGTTCCAGGATCCCTTGTTGCTGTTGGTGAAGAATTCAGGGTAGATGGACGGATCCGCAAAGTAGTCTTTCGGCAGGCTGTTCAGGGTGTCCCGGTCGAAGCCGATCAGGCCCCCGTTGACCTGCACCGGGTCGCCGAGGTCCTCTGATGCGCAGCCGTTGGCGACGTTGCAGATATACGAGCGTCCGCCCTTGTCCTCCTTGGTCTCGTCACTGAACCGGCCTCCGAGCGTCAGGTGCCACTTGTCGGAGAAGGAGTAGGTCCCCTGTGCGAACAAGGCATTCGCAGTCGTGGAGCGATCCGCCTGGTCCCAAAAGGACTTTTCGTCGATGGCGTTATCGAAGAAACCGATGGTGGACGTTTTTTCCTTGAAGTAGTTCACTCCCAGAATCCAGTTGACCTTCTCGTTGCCCTGGGATTGAAGCTGGATCTCGTTCATCCAGGAGCGGGAGCCGGTGCCCGGGAGGAAGAACATCGCCTGATCCCAGGCGTTGAGGCCCTGTTCCATGTCCTGGGCCGATTCACGGTCCTGGTCCTCGAAGCCGGCAAGGTAAACGAGGCGCAGGGAATCGTTGATGTCCCATGTGAGCTGGGAACGAAGATACATGATGTCGAGGTACAGTCTGCCGGGGACGTTGACTACGGCCTGGTAGGTGTCGTCCTCCGGAAACATGGTGGAACAGTCGTTCCTGCCCGTGATGACGGCATTCCCGTCGTCGTCGTAGACGATCATGTTCTCATCGTCCAGAAGGTACACTGGACGCCCGCGGAGTTTTTCGCAGTTGACCAGATCGACGCCACCGGCGCTGTCGCTGCGGTAGTGCTGAAAGCTGAAGTTCCACGAGACGTCTTTGTCCTTCGGTTCCCACAGCGCGCTGGCGCGGTAGGCCCACTCCTGGGCGTTCATGTAAAAATCTTCTTCGCTTGCCGGTACCAGCGCATGGATAGGGAAGCCGAGGTCGTCGACCCACCAGTTGTACTTCTGGGTCCTTGTGTAACACTCGGGGCTGGTACAGTCCTCGAACGATCCGGGTGCGATGATTTCTGCGCCTGCTACCTTGTCTGCTATGTAACGCTGATCGTACTGGTTCGGGTCCCAGTAACCGGTGAGGTACGAATCGCGTTCGGAAGTAGCGCCCGGCGAAACGGACGGCGAACGTATCGGACAGCGGCTTGTTGACGATGACCTGAATTTCCGGGGCGTTGTAGTTGCCGTACTGCAGGCTGATCCGCTTTTCGAAGAGATCGAATTTCGGCTTGGCGGTGATGATGTTGATGCTGCCGACCGTCGAGTTGCGGCCGAACAACGTCCCCTGGGGACCCCGCAGCACCTCGACCCGCTCGTTGTCGAACATCATGGCCAGGGCGCCCTGCATCCGGGGCGAGTAGATGCCGTCCAGATGCACGCCTACCGACGGGTCCCCTAGTTCGGTCTCGTTGGTCGAGCGTATGCCGCGCATGGAGATCATCGGCGTTGACTGCCCGTTCTTGGTGGCAATGTCCATGTTCGGCACCATCTGGGCCAAATCCCGGACGTTCTGAACCCCCTCCCTGTCCAGAGTGTCCTGGTCGAAAACCGTGACCGCAACGGGGGTCTTCATCAGGTCGGTTTCGACCCTTGTGGCCGTTACTTTGATTTTTTCGGTGAGGCCCTGTTCTTTGGCCTTCTTTTCCTCTTCCTCGGTGCTTTTCTTCGGTTCCTCGGCCCCGGCCTCGTCTTTCTGCTCCTGGGCAACCGATAAATTTCCCCAGGGAAGGCAGATCACCAGCAAAAGAAGCGGCACAACGAGTTTTCCCGCTGTCTTCATAAGTTCAACCTCCACAGTAACTTGTGTCTGATTCGTCCGATATGGATCGGAACTCTTCCTGTGCCACGGACGGAAGTCTACTTTCATGATGACAGCGTTGTCAAGTAATTATTGACAGCCCTGTCATTTTCTCGTACACTTACCCGCGCTCTTCCCCTGAAACAGGCGGAGGCCGCAGCTGGCACGGAGTTCGGATGAATTCAAGACAACCGACAATCTACGATGTGGCGCGGATGGCAGGGGTCTCGATCAAGACCGTTTCGCGGGTTTTCAATCAGGAGCCCAACGTTCGCCAGGTGACACGCGACAGGGTGATCGCTGCGGCCGAAACCATGAATTACAGGCCGAATCTGTCGGCAAGACAGCTTGCCAGCAATCGCGCCTTCTTGATCGGAATGTTGTATGACGACCCGAATCCTGAAAATGAGAATGATTACATCACAGCGGTCCAGTCCGGTGCACTGCAGGCATGCCGGGAACATGGGTATCATCTTCTGATCAGCCCTTTGAAGGCGGATGCTCCCGACCTGATCCGTGAGGTCATAGGCCTGAGCCGGCAAGTTGCCGGGTTCATCGTTCTGCAGCCCCTCTCGGATCGGCAGAGCCTCAACCAGCACCTGCTCCAGAACGGTATCTCCTGTGTCCGCATGTCCCAGCGACCGTTCACAGGATTCCCATGGATCTCGGTAGGTGATTCAGGGGCTGCGGATGAAATGACCGAGCATCTTCTGCAAAGCGGTCACCGGCGGATCGGTTTCATCATGGGGCATCCGGACTTTGGTCAGAGCCACGATCGACTTGAAGGTTATCGACGTGCCCTGAAGAGGCACAACATACCGTTCGACGATGACCTGGTGAAGCAGGGTAGTTTCGATTATCGGTCGGGCTATTCATGTGCACGCAACCTGCTGTCGTCAGCACCGGCGCCGACGGCGATTTTCGCCAGCAACGACCCGATGGCCATGGGTGTGCTTTCCGCCGCCCATGAAATGGGAATCGAGCGTTCCCGGCGAACTCTCGGTTGCAGGCTTCGACGATTCACCGTTGGCCCGGCATGCATGGCCCCCTCTCACCACGGTGCGCCAACCGATCACAAAGGTTGCGCGGCTGGCTACCGAGGAATTGATAAAAAGACTTCAAGGACGATCGGAGGGAGACTCCCATTACTGCCTGAACGCAGAACTGGTACGTCGCGCATCGACAGCGAGCGCGGCTCAGGTATCGGTCACCGCGTAGGGCCGGGCCGGTTTTACAGGAAATGTGTTTTTCGGAGGAGGTGTCACCAATGTCCCGAACATGGAGCCTTGCATGGCTCATACTCGCTCTTCTTTCCACCTCGGTCGTCACTCCGGCTCTCGCGGACACTTACTATGCCTACTCCCAGGCTGGAATCCCGCCAGGATCCGATATCTACAACTGGTGTGATACGGCACCGTGTGATCTTTCGGAATCCATAGTGTGCGCCACTCCCGAGGGCGGAACCTCCATGCGGATGAATACGAACGTCTGGGGCGGTTGGGGCGTGTTTCTGTTGGGGGGCCTGGAGGATCTGAGCTCATTCGCATCGGGTGATCTCCGCTTGTTCGTCAAGAGCGCTTATGACCTGAAGGTGGAGTTCCAGTGCAGGCCGGACACGGCGAATGTGTCCTATACCACCTTCATCACGCAGCACGGCTGGGACGGAACCAATACGTGGCAGGAGATCGTGATTCCGCTGTCCAGTTTCTTTGCCCCCGATCCGGTGGACCCGGCCTGTCTCGCCAATGTGTATTCTCCCTTCCTGACCACCATCGAGAATCTGCCTTTTTTCAGCAGCTTTCAGATCGACTACGTCCGGTGGCAGACGGCGAACACCAATCCAGGTGCTTCTGCTGTGGAGGTTCAGGGCAGACAGCTGCTGGTGGATGGCGAGCCGTTCGTGGTCAACGCCATGGCTTATTCCCCTGTGGGGATCGGCGACAACTGGCAAAGCGGCTGGCAAGACCGTCCAGACCGCTATGCGGTCGACTTCCCTCTTATAGCCGCCAGTGGCGCCAACACGGTCCGGCTCTATGCGCCCGTAACGTCCAAGGCGATGCTGGACGCGGCCTGGGCGGAAGGCCTGCACGTTATTCCGACCTTCGGGGTCGATGCGGTGCAACTTGAGTGTGCGGACGGCAAGGCCTATATGCAGGACCGGTTCGTGGAGATGGTACAGCAATGGAAGGACCACCCGGCGATCCTGGCCTGGTTGGTCGGCAATGAGGTCAATCTGAACCTGGGCGCTGCGGACCTCTGCGTCGACTGGTACCCGCAACTGGACGCCATGGCGTTGGCGGCGCATGACGCGGAGGGGGTGTCATTCCACCCGGTAGGCACGGGAGCCGCGGACAATTCGACACTTGCCGACGTTTGCATAACCGGCTGCAGCGACGATTCGGCGCTTCCGAACGTCGATTTCTGGGGGGTGCAGTCTTACCGTGGATGTTCGTTCGGCTCGCTGTTCAGCGATTACGCAGCGAAGGTGGATTGCGATCGACCGATGATCATCACCGAATTCGGGGCAGACGCTTACAACTCGTTGGACAACCCTGAAGGAGAGGACCAGGTGATGCAGGCCGACTGCCTGGAGACGTTGCTGCTGGAAGCCGACCAGGCGCTCGCCGTTCGTACGGCGGGCGGGGTCAGCAGCGGATATACCATCTTCGAGTGGGCGGACGAGTGGTGGAAGGCGGAGTGCTCGCCTCAGACCTCGTGGCTGAACCACGACACCTGTGCGACCTACCAGAACACCGGTTATCCGGATCCGAACATCCAGGAGGAGTGGTGGGGGATCGCGACCCTGGACGAAGCGGATCCGAATGCACGCGGCCTGCGTACCGCCCATGACCGAGTGACCGGATCGTGGTACCTGGGCGTCTCCTGCGACCAGGAGGTTGTCAATTTCTCCGCAGGAACCGGTGACATGGACGTCTCTTTCACTCCGGCGGCCGGATCAACCGATCACACCCTGTACTACGGGCCGCTCGGTGCCGTGTCCACCTACGGATACACCGGTTCGGCAAGTGGCCTGGGGGCGGCTGGATCCGCTTCTGTGACGCTCCCGGCCGGCGATCTGTTCTGGGTCATCGTCTCCCGTGACAACGGGGCGGAGGGCTGTTACGGCACCGATTCGGACGGTGTGGAGCGCCCGTGTTATCCCGCAGAAGGTAGTTGCAGTCTGGTGCAGGCGACGAACCGAACCTGCACCTGTAATTGAGAAATGCGAAAAGGGGGTTAGCATGAAACTACGAACCGGTACGATCCTTGTGATTGCGATTTTCTGTCTGGTTCCGACAGCGGCGCTCTGCGATCTTGCGCCCTACAGCCAGGACTTGGAAGGGCTTGACCAGGCGGACCCGTCAGCGTTGGCCAACGATGGATGGATGGTCTTCGCGAACGTCTTCGGCCCCGACTGGAGTTACTGGTACGGTTACGGCCCGTACCCCGCGCCCAACGGCGGTCCGGGGTTCTGCGGCATCGACCTTGGCCAGGGCGATCCCGAGCAGGGCGACCAGCAGCTGATCGTCTACAACGACTACAACAACGCCAATCATGGCGACGGTTCCAACGCCATCATCGAGGCCAACGTATTTCAGGAGCAGATCATCGGCGCTGCGGATGTCGGTAAAACGTGGCGCTTCGAGTTCGACGCCAAGCTCGGCAACCTCGAGGGCGCAAGCATGGCGGCGGCGTTCTTCAAAACGCTCGATCCTAACGCCGGCTATGCGTTGACCAACCTCATCACCGTCGATATGACCACCATCCCGGATACGTGGGACAGCTATTCGACCTCGATCTTTATCGACGCGAGCCTGGAAGGTCAGATCCTGCAGTTCGGCTTCATGAACTGGGCGTCCAACTATGAGGGGTCCGGGATCTTCTACGACAATATAAACTTCAACCGCTCACCGATCAGCGTTAGCCTCGACATCAGGCCGAGCAACTGTCCCAACCCGGTCAGCAACAATCGGGGCTTGCTCCCCGGCGCACTGCTGGGCGCCGAGGATTTCGACGTTTACGAGATCGACGTAGCTTCGCTGAGGCTCGAAGGTGTGCCCGCGATCCAGCCGGCCTACGAAGACGTCGCCGGGCCGTTCGCAGGCGATCCCTGCGGGTGCGCCGTGACCCGTCCGGACTGCTTCCTGGACCTGACAATCAACTTCGTCACCCAGCAAGTCGTCGATGCGATCGGGTCGGCGTACGGTGTCCACGAGCTGAAGTTGACAGGTGCGCTGCTCGACGGAACGCCGATCGAGGGCCGGGATTGCGTCGTGTTCGTCGGTGGTGGCGGAGGAAAAAAAGATGTTCGGGCTGAAGTATCGGAAGACTCGAATATTCTGGAATTGCAGCAGAGCCCGACCTCGATAACGCTGCGGTAACAACCGACGAGTCGCAAGTGCAAGACGATTGTCAGCCAGGGGAGCCGACCGCGGCTCCCCTGGTGTATGGAGCAGCGAAGGAGTTGATGCCGTGAAACATTCGAGAAACAGCCTGATCCTTGTCGCTTGTCTGGCGCTGCTGGTTTCATTTCCGGCCGGTGCGGGCTCCAGACCGGATTTTGTGATTGCTCCGTCGGAAACCGCCGGTAACAGGGCTGCGGATGTGAATTCGGGCTGGACCATGCTTTGGAACGACGAGTTCGACCTGCCCGGCACACCGAATCCCGAGTACTGGAGCCATGAAGTCAACTGCTCAGGCGGCGGCAACCACGAACACCAGTGCTACACCGACCGCCTGGACAACTCCTACGTGGACGAGAACGGGCTGCTCCACATCGTGGCGAAGGAAGAGTTCTACCAGGGTCCCTCCCTGCAGGACGAAGACCCGGACTACCCGGGCCCCCTGGTGTACCGGGACTACACATCCGCCCGCCTGCGCACCAGGGACAAGGTTGACTGGAAGTACGGCCGGATCGAAGTCCGGGCCCAGGTTCCTGGCGGCCGGGGCATGTGGCCGGCGATCTGGATGCTGCCCACCGATTGGGTCTACGGCGGCTGGCCGGCCAGCGGCGAGATCGACATCGTCGAGGCGGTGAACCTGGCCAGCGGCTATTTCCACGGATGGGGAAACGTGGTTTTCGGAACACTGCATTACGGGCTGCCGTGGCCCCAGTGGGAAAACCACGGGATGCCCTATCACATGGGAATCGACAATCCGGCAGACGATTTCCACGAATACGCCCTGGAGTGGGAGGCGGACGAGATCCGCTGGTACGTGGACGGAGTGCACTACCAGACCCAAGCTTCCGACGGTTGGTACAACTACCTCTGGTCCGGTCAGGAGACCGGGTTCACGGTGGCCAACAACCATGCCCCCTTCGACCAGCGCTTCCACCTGCTTCTGAACGTGGCGGTCGGTGGCGACTGGCCGGGACCGCCTGACACCAACTGGGACGGAGACCGGGAGATGCTGGTGGACTACGTAAGGGTCTACCAGTGCGCCAGAGGAGTCGTTGCAGGCACGGCCAAGGCCTGCGGCATGGTCGATCCCGCCGTCGAAGTGCATGAAGACATTGGAACACCGGGCATAAATGACTATGTCGTCTACGATGAAGGCTTCGAGACCCTCAGCTTCGCAGACGACCTGGTGCCTGGAACATTCGCGTATCCCGGCGTGACCGTGGATTCCGAACCGCAACCGAACGGCGCATGGGAGATCGAGTTCTCCCGGACCGGCATGCTCCTCCAAAACGAGTTCCTGGGAAACGTGTTCCTTGGCTCCGCCACCGGATTCACCCTTGAAGGCGGCTCCAGCTGGACCACCAACGGCGAGCTCGAGTTTGACCTCAAGATCAAGAGCATCGCCCCGGAAACCCGGTTGCTGGTGAAGATGGACAGTGGTTATCCCAGCGGGGGCTTTGTGGAGATCGAGATCCCCGCCAGGGGTGCATGGCACCACGTGGCGGTGAAGGTGGCCGACCTCCTGGCCAACCGCAATCCCGGGGAAGCGGTCCTGGACCTGAGCAACATCCGGAACGTGTTCGTGCTGGAGAGCACCGGGCCTGCCCATGTCTGGGTGGACAACATCCGCCTGCAGTGCGCGTACAATACGGAGCCGGAATGGTGGCAGATCGACAAGACCTGCGATCTGAGGCCGAGAATTCCCTGACCTGTTCTTTAGCGGCGCACTGCCGCGTCCACGAGAATGAAAACGGACCGCCCTTCGCCAGCGGGGTGCTAGTATTCCTCGTCATGGAGGGATTTGTACAATGACATCGAAGCTCACCGCGCTGGTCCTTGCCCTTGGGTTGCTGGTCTCCGTTGCCGCGCTTGCGCCGCCGTCCGAAGCGTGCACCAACATCCTGGTCACCAAAGGGGCCAGCAAGGACGGTTCCTCCATCATCACGTACGCCTGCGACGGACGGTTTCATCCAAGGCTGCGTGGCCGGGAGGCCGAGGACCATCCGGCAGGCACGATGCGCGAGATACGGACCTGGGGCGGGGAGCTGCGCGGCTCGTTCCCCGAGGCGGAGCATACCTACAAGGTGGTCGGTCTGATGAACGAGCATCAGCTCGCCATCGCCGAGACCACCACCACCGGACGGGAAGAGCTGCAGAATAAGGAAGGCCTGTTGCACTACTGGGACCTGATGCAGCTGGCGCTCCAGCGCGCCCGCACCGCTCGCGAGGCCATCGAGGTCATGACCGCGCTGGTGGCGGAGCACGGGTATCGCTCCACCGCCGAGAGCTTCGCCATCGCCGACCCCAACGAGGTCTGGCTCATGGAAATGACCGGCAAGGGGGAGGGGCGCAAGGGGGCGATCTGGGTCGCGCTGCGGGTCCCTGACGGTTCGATTTCGGCCTACGCCAACGGGATCCGTATCCGGCAGTTTCCCATGGACGATCCGGAGAACTGCCTGTTCTCCCCGGACGTGGTCGACTTCGCCGTTGAGCAGGGTTACTGGGACCCCTCCTCGGATGAGCAGTTCGACTTCGCGGCAGCCTACGATGCGCCCACGGTGCAGTCCCGGCGGTACACCGCCACCCGGGTGTGGTCGATCTTCCGCCGCGCCGCGCCGTCACATGCGGAACGAGTTCGACCCTGCCTATCATCGCGGCGATCCGCAGGCGAAACCGTACCCGCTGTGGATCGAGCCTGACGAGAAGCTCTCGGTGGCCGACGTGATGGCGCTGATGCGCGATCACTACGAGGGCACACCCTATGACATGACCGCAGGTCTCGACGCCGGGCCGTTTTCCACGCCGAACCGGTGGCGACCGATGACCTGGGAGATCGACGGCAAGAAGTACTCCTGGGAACGGCCGATCTCGACGCAGCAGACCGGCTTTTCCTTCGTCTCGCAGTCGCGATCGTGGCTGCCTGATGCGATCGGCGGCGTCTACTGGTACGGCCTCGACGACACCTACACCACCTGCTACGTGCCGCTGTACGCAGGTATCGAAAGTCTTCCGCCCAGCTATACCGCCGGCGCGCTGAACGAGTTCAGCTGGGATTCGGCGTGGTGGGTGTTCAACTTCGTCGCCAACATCGCCAACCTCAAGTTCTCCTACATGGCGCCGGAGGTCCGGGCGGTGCAGCAGGACATCGAGGGTCGGTTGCATGGCGATGCAGCCGGCGATCGAGAAGGTGGCGCTGGAGCTGTGGCAGACCGACCCCGATCCGCCGCGCGCCGCTTCCTCACCGAATACTCGGTGAGCCGCGCCGAGGACGTGGTCCTGCGCTGGAAGGCGCTGGGCGAGCACCTCTTGACACGGTTTAATGACGGCTACGTTGCCGAAGAAGGTGAGGACCCCGAGCGCGGCTACCCCGAGGCCTGGCTGCGCGAGGTCCTGGCCCGCCACCCCGAGAAGTATCGTCTGGTCCAGCCGGAGGAGTCGGAAACGGAACTGCCGTACTAGAGGTATCATGCTGTGGGATATTTCCGAAACGGACGACGGGGGTTCTTGACGTGTACATACCGCATGTAGAGCTATACCAGCCGGAAGCTCTCGAGGAAGCCGCCGCCCTGATGGCGCGCCTGACTCCGGACGCCCGCCTACTCGCAGGAGGCACCGACCTGCTGGTGGACCTGAAGACAGGGAGGGTTTCCACCCGCCACCTCGTTTCCCTCAATCGGATCGAGGAGTTGCGCGGTATCTCGGAGACGCCCGTCGGCCTGCGCATCGGCGCCTTGACCACCGTCGCCGTGCTGGGCCGCTCCGTTCCGGTCCGGGAGAGATACACACCGATTCTCGATGCCGCCCTGCAGATGGCCGCAGCGCAAGTCCGCAACCTGGCCACCGTCGGCGGCAACATCAGCTCCGCAGTGCCATGCGCCGATCTTCCGCCGATCCTGACCGCCATGAACGCCACCGTCACCCTGTGGTCGCCGGGAGGGGAGCGGGAGGTGCCTCTGGAGTCTTTCTTTACCGGGCCGCGCTCCACCGTCCGTGGCGATGACGAAATTCTGACCGCTGTCCATGTGCCTGAGATGCCGCCACGATTCGGCGCCGCGTACGCCCGTTTCGCCCAGCGGGACGGCAACGCCATCGCCGTTGCCTCCGTTGCGGCCTCCCTGCTGCTGGCGGAAAACGGCACCGTGAAGGAAGCCCGGGTGGTGCTGGGCGCCGTGGCGCCGGTTCCGAAGCTTGTTATGGAGGCGGGAGAACCGTTGATCGGCAGGGTTGCGGATGAGGAGGCGTTGCGAGCCGCGGCGGTCATCGCCCGAGATGCCGCCGAGCCGATCACCGACCTGCGGGGATCGGTCGGTTTCCGCCGGGACCTGGTGGAGGTGCTGACCCGGCGGGCTCTCCGGAGCGCCCTCCTGCGTGCAAAGGAGGTGCGAGGGTGAACACCGCCCTGACTCTCAACGTGAACGGCGAAGATTACACGGTTGCTGTGAACTCCAGCGACACCCTTCTCGACGTGCTTCGGGATGCCCTCAAGCTGACCGGGACCAAGAAGGGTTGCAACGTCGGCGACTGCGGAGCCTGCACCGTGCTTGTAGACGGCGAGCCGATGAACAGTTGCCTGCTACTGGCTGCCGAAATGGCGGGCAAGGCCATCACCACGGTGGAAGGTTTGGCGAATAACGGTGAACCGACCCCGCTGCAGAAGTCGTTCGTGCACGAGGGCGGCATACAGTGCGGTTTCTGCACGCCGGGTATGGTCACCACCGCCACCGCGCTGCTTGAAAAGAAGCCGGATCCCACCGACGAAGAGATAAAAGAAGCGCTGGCGGGCAACATGTGCCGCTGCACCGGGTACTCCGGTATTCTGCGCGCCGTGAAGAACTGCGGCAAGCACGCTGATTGCGCTTGCGAAGAAAAGAGGGAAGGGGAGCGTTCGGCCGGGACGAAGCATCACACCGTCGGTGTCTCCATCCCGCGCGTCGACGCCCACGACAAAGTGACGGGACGGACCGTTTATACGGGCGATATCTCGCTCCCGAACATGGTTCACGGCAAGATCCTCGGTTCCCCCATCGCCCATGGCCGGATCAAGAGCATCGACACGTCCCGGGCCGAAGCGCTGGACGGGGTCCTGGCGGTGCTCACCGGCGCCGACGTGACCGATACGAAGTACGGCGTCTCTCCTGCGCGATACGACGAATACGTGCTGGCCAAGGACACCGTGCGGTATGTCGGGGACGAGGTGGCCGCCGTGGCGGCGGTGGACGAACGAACGGCGGAAAAGGCTCTCGCCCTCATCGAAGTGGAGTACGAGGAACTGCCCGCCGTGTTCAACCCCCAGGACGCCATGGCCGCAGGCGCTCCGCAACTTCATGAACGGTACAAGAACAACGTCAACACAGTCGTGGACCACAAATTCGGTGATACCGGCAAGGCGCTTCGCGGAATCCCACCATGTACGGGAGGAGACCTTCGTCGGGAACCACATCTACCAGTGTCCGATGGAGCCCCACGCCTCCATCGCCACCTGGGATCCGGACGGCACCCTGGTGCTGTATACCTCCACGCAGGTCCCGCCTTACGTGCAGTACATGATGGCCCATGTGCTGCATATCCCTCTCGGCAAGGTCCGTGTGATCCGGCCTGCGGTAGGAGGCGGCTTCGGCGGCAAGGCGGAGACCTCCCCCCTGGAGTTGTGTTCCGCCCTGCTCAGCAAGGCAACGGGCCGGCCGGTGAAGATGGCCTATTCCCGCGAGGAGATGTTCCGTCACGGCCGCGGCCGCCACAAGCAGCACATGCAGTTCAAGCTGGGAGTCGACAAGGAAGGCAGGATCAAGGCGTTCACCAGCGAGATCCTGCTGGACGGCGGAGCCTACACCTCCTTCGGGGTCGCCACGGCCTATTACGCCGGCAGCATGATGCCGACCCTGTACCACATCCCGAACTACGATTACAAAGGGTTCCGGGTCATGACCAACAAGCCGGCCTGCGGCGCCATGCGGGGTCACGGGGTGCCCCAGCCGCGGTTCGCCTTCGAGTGTCTTCTGAACATGGTGGCCGACGATCTGGGCATCGACCCGATGGAGATCAGGGCCCGCAACGCCATGACGCCGAACACCCGGACCGTCAACGACCTGGACATCGGAAGCTGCGAGTTCTCAGCCACCCTGGAAAAAACCTGCGTCAAGAGCGGGTGGATCGAAAAGTACGGCAAACTGCCGCGGGGCAAGGGCATCGGCGTCGGCTGCGGAGGGTTCGTGTCCGGTGCGGGGTATTGCATTTTCCGCGGGCAGGTGCAGCTCTCCCACGAGAAGCCGCGGGAGAAGTTCCAGAAGAAGTCGATCTTCCCCCACGCCAATGCGGTGGTGAAGGTCACCGAGGACGGTATGGCCGCGGTGCTCATGATCGGTGCGGCCGATATCGGCCAGGGCAGCGATACTGTTCTCACCCAGATGTGCGCCGAGTCCATGGGCATTCCCGTTTCCCGCATGCGCATCCGGAGTGAGGACAGCGACATCTCACCGCTGGATCTGGGCGCCTACTCCTCGCGGGTCACCTTGATGGGTGGACACGCGGTATCCCGGGCCGGGGCCGCGGTGGTGGACAGGATGCGGCCGTACGCCGCAACCATGCTCGAATGCGACGAGGCCGATGTGGAGGCAGGGGACGCGATGATGTTCGTGAAGGGCGACGCGTCGCGGCACGTTCCCTGGGAAGAGGTGGCCCGGAAATACTTCAACGACAACGGTCCGCTGGTGGGTACCGGCAGTTACAAGCCGCCGGACGGCCTCGGCGGTGACTACAAGGGCGCCACCGTTGGCACCAGCCCGGCGTACTCGTTCGGAACCTCCGTATGCGAACTGTCGGTGGACCTGGAAACCGGCAAGGTCAAGATCGACCGGTTCACCGACTACCACGATTGTGGCACCCCGATCAATCCGCAGTCGGTTCACGGTCAGGTGGAGGGCGCCATTGTCATGGGCGCCGGCGAAACGATCATGGAGGACGTGCAGTTCGACGAAAATGGGCACATTGTGAATCCGAATCTGCACGGGTACACGATGATGACCATCAAGGACGCACCGGAGATCTTCAGCGGCGTCGTGGATTCCTATGAGCCCCGCGGTCCGTTCGGCGCCAAGGAGATCGGAGAGGGCAGCACTCTTCCGGTGCTGGGCGCCGTCGCCCATGCCATCGCCAACGCCACCGGGGTTTGGATCAAGGATCTGCCGATCACGCCGGAGAAGATCCTCCGCGCACTGCGGGACGGGATTGACTGATGCGTTTCCTGTCCATCGGAGCAGGCGCCATAGGCACCTACATCGGAGGCAGCCTGGCCCTCAAGGGACACCAGGTCGTATTCGCGGAACGGCCTGAAGTGGCGGAGATGCTCCGTTCCCGCGGGTTGCAGTTGAACCTTGCGGGAACCGAAAACCACCTGCCGGACCCTCAGGTGGCCGGCTCCATCCAGGAGGCGCTGGCCCTGCAGGATTATGACGCGGCTCTGTTCGCCCTCAAATCCTTCGATACACCGGCGTTCCTGGAATCCCTGACCATGCCGGCGGAATCCCTGCCGCCGTTCCTGTGCCTGTCCAACGGCGTCGCCAATGAGCCTGCCATCTCCGCATCCCTCGGCGCGGACAAGGTTATCGCCGGTACGGTCACCAGTGCGGTGGGTGTCAGGGGCGCCGGCGATATCGCGCTGGAGAAATTGCGGGGGGTTGGTGTCGCGGCAGGGCATGCGCTGAGCGAGAAGCTGGTGGAGGCCATGGGAGCGGCCGGCTTGAACGCCAGGCTGTTCACCGGCGCTGCGGATATGAAGTGGTCGAAGATGCTCACCAACCTGATCGGGAACGCCAGCTCCGCCATCCTGGACATGCCTCCGGCGGATATATTCGCCCATCCGGGTTTATACCGCCTGGAGATCGGGCAGCTGCGCGAGACCCTGCGGGTCATGACCGCCCAGGGGATCAAGGTCGTCGACCTTCCGGGCACACCGGTCCGCCTGCTGGCCTTTGCCGTGAAATATCTTCCGTTGGCGGTGTCCCGGCCGCTGCTGGGTAAAGCGGTTGGAGGAGGGCGCGGCGGCAAGATGCCCTCGTTCCACATCGATCTGCACTCCGGACGCGGCCGGTCGGAGGTCGACTTCCTCAACGGCGCCGTGGTGCGAGCAGGCGGTCGCCACAATATCCCCACCCCGGTCAATACCCTGTTGACCGGAAAACTGCTGGCGCTCACGCGAGGGGAGATCCCACTCGAACATTACCGCCGACAACCGGAAAGATTGATCAACGACCTGGAATGAGCTGTCAAGGTCTCAACCGTTTTGGCGTACACGTACACGAGCAGATTGCTCCCCACGTAGGTAGTCAGGGCCAGAATCGGGTACTTCAGAAGGGCCGGGATATCGGTATTGAGCAGGACCAACGCGATGGGACCCATGACAATGATGTGGATGATGTAGATGCTGTAGGAGAATTTGCTCAACGCGCCGCCAAGCCGTCCCTGTCGGCTATAGTAATACTTGAAAGTGGTCACCGCGCAGTAAAGCAGGCTGAGCATGGAAAGATGGGAGCAGGACCACAGCAGGAAACCGTCGATATCTGCTGAAAGGATGTAATTTCCAGGCCGCAAAAAAAAGTTGAGCAGCACTACCATGTAGATGCTGACCGGTATCCATGCTGTTGCATTAACGGCAATGTAGAGCTTCATGTTTCTTTTATCAGTGTCTAAGATTCCTTTTCGATAGCACAGCGACCCCAGCAGGAAGACGAGGAAGTAGGGCAGCAGTCGTTCGTTCTGAAAGTCGACCAGCGGGGTTTTTGTCCACCCGATCCAATTGAGCTCACTCAGAACCTCGCAGTAGCTTATTCCCAGAATGAATACGGCCGCCACGGCCCAGTTCAGTGTGATCTTGCGGGTGGGGAGATTCAACTTCCGAAGCAGCACGTACAGAACATCAAAAAGAAACAGGATAGGCAGGAACCACAACCAGCTCATGCTGATGGTGCCATTGCTGAAGTGAAAATAGGTGGTCCAGCTTCCCTGGGGAAGACCCCTGGAGTACAGGAAGAGCATGTTGTAGAGCGGAATCAAGGTGAAGACGGCGACAGCCCAAGGGACCATCAGTCTTCTGAACTTGGCCTTCAAAAACCGCCGGCTCCCTTTTTTCTCCAATGACGATGGAGAGAAATATCCGGAAATGAAAAAGATCGTGGGCATGACAAAAAGGTCCAATAGCAGATTCAGGAGTCCGGGCAAATCACTGGTTGACGGGTCATCGACTATCCAATAGGGGGCCATAAAGCCGCTGCTTTCGTACACCACGCCGGCGTGAACGAGGACGACCAGGAAGATGAGAAAAGTTCTCAGGTTGTCCAAATAGTAGTTTCTCTCGTTGGAACTCATGATTGCTCCCATGGTTTGCATTCACTTCTTCCTGAAAGAAACAGGCCGGGAGGTTACAGAAGAACCTCCCCGCCGCCTCTCTGGACCGAATCGTCCGTTATTGGTACGTTATGGCTTACAACTTAGCGGGGGGAAGATCCGTGCTCTACGATTTCGTGACACTGGACGTATTTACCGACAGGATGTTCGGCGGCAATCCTCTGGCCGTTCTTCCCGACGCCCGGGGGTTGACGACGGTGCGCATGCAGGCCATCGCCCGGGAGTTCAACTACTCCGAGACGACCTTCGTGCTCCCGCCGCTGGACGAGAACAACACGCGCAAGGTGCGAATCTTCACGCCGATGGCGGAGATTCCGTTTGCGGGTCACCCGAACGTAGGAACGGCGGTGGCGCTGGCGCGCCTCGACCTGCTCGGTGACATCGTCGCCGGTCAGCGCATCCTGTTCGAAGAAGGCGCCGGCGTGGTGTCATTGTTCCTGCGTGGTAACGGGGGCGAGATTGACTCTGCGGAGTTCATCTCCCCGGTTATAAACCGGTTCGAGGACGAGGTTCCGGTGGAAGAAGCGGCGAAGGCGTTGGGGCTTGCAACGGACAAGATCGTGAGCAGGCATCACCTGCCGCGCGTCGTGTCTTTAGGCATTCGTTTTCTCTACATTGAGCTGAACAATCTTGAAGCGCTTGCCGCCTCCGAGGCTGCTCAAGGGCCGGTAACGCGTATCTCGGCCACGAGGGGCCTCGACGGTGTGTTCGCCTACGTGCGGGTCGATGAGGGCTCCGGGAACGGCGTCGACATTCGCGCGCGAATGTATGCACCGGTGCACGGCGTCATGGAGGACCCGGCAACCGGTAGCGCCAACGCCGGTCTGGCCAATCTTCTCGGATCACTGAGCGAAAAACAGGACGAGACGCTGGAGTGGAACGTGGCCCAGGGGGTGGAGATGGGTCGTCCCAGCCGATTGCACATCACCGCGGAGCGGCGCCGGGGCGAGGTCGCCGAGGTCCGTGTCGCCGGAGGCGCCGTACTGGTCTGTCGTGGCCAGATCGGCGTTCCTGAAGGATAGCCCGGGCCCTTCAGCGCCGCACTACCCAGGTGCCGGCCAGGCGGTCGTGCAATCCGCGGTGTGGATGAATCGCGGCGCAGACCGCTGCGCTGAGCCACAGGGCAAGCGCTACGACGGCGGAGATGAAAGCGATCCCTGCGGACCGGGGGATCAACCATGCCGCGAAGGACATCGCGGTGATCAGCGGCAGCCAAACGATCGCCCAGCGAGCCAATAGACTGGCAATGCCGGCGATTTCTCCTGTGGCGTTGACCACTACCAATCTGAAGATGGCATGACCAGGTGTGGTGCGGAACAAAGGAAGCGCCACGAGTTGGATCAGGGCTACGGCGCCCAATACCGCGAGTGTTGCAATGATGACGTCGCCGACCAGAGATTCATTCCACTGCTTGTCATGATAGCGCCCGACAAAGACTGCGATCCAGACATAGAGAGGCAGCATGAAGATCGCCCCAGCGCGAATCCCCTTGCTGACCTCAGCCGGTCTGTCCAGGAAGCCACGCAGTATGCCGGTGAGAAAGCTGAGTTTTTCGAACTTCCCATCCTCGAGGTTCTGCAGTGCTCGCCTGGCATGAAGGGGGAGACTGGTTGATTCCACGCAAGCGGCGATGGCGTTCAGGAAACGCTGTTGGCCGGCGAGGTTGCCGACAGGAATGCATTCGGCCGGGGTCTTGACATCGGGCCAGCTTTCGTCCAGCAGGACGGCGCGACCTTGTGCGGTGATCCAGACATGATCCAGGCTCAGTTCGGCGGGCAGCGTTTGATCCCCTGTGGCGTCCCACAATTCCGACGCCAGGTCGTGGAGCCAGTGCCGCAAGGTTCCCCAGGGCAGGCGCTTCCCGTCTTCAACCAGACTGGAAAACGGCGCCCCTTCAGGTGCCTCAAAGGCGTCCCAGGTCGCTTCACCCGTCTCCACCTTCTGCAGCCAGCGTAAACGGCCGGACCGGGCGACATTCCGTCGAGCAACGGATGGCTCCGACGAAGTTCGCCGCAGCAACCACACCCGGCGGCGCAGCGTGGGATCGGTGGCGACGATCCATTCTCCAGGAACCACCTCGTCCATGATGCGGTAAGGCCCAAGCGAACCTGCGCCCTCAGCTGGCATGTCCGGCTGTGCTGCAGGCTCGATCGAACGGTCTCACGATGCCCTTCGTGCTTGATCACTACCCTTGTTGCGGTAACGAAGTCCCAAACGGTGGTAAAACCGTTTTCGCGGCGCGCTCTCAATATCAACAAAACCGGAATCCAGCCGCAGATGTTGGCGACGACCACATACATGACGGTCTGAAGAGTCGGTCCAGTCGGCATCGGAGATCAATGCCATCATGAGCGGCATTCGGACGCCTTCAACACAGAGAATCGGAATGAGGATCCGGATCAGCGCCCGTCCGATGCCGGGCCGGCGGCCGTTAGCGCGAACAACGCGCAGTCCCTTGAGCCGCTTGCCGAGGCCGGCGCCCCAGATCCCCTCTGCGATACTGAAATAGAGGAATCCGAAGCTGAACAACGCAATGTAGTATCTCGCCGAATACAGGGTGCGCTCGACAAGAGGCTGAACTAGCAACTCCTCCCCGCCGACAGTGAACATGAGTATCACGTAGGGAATCAAAAAGGCGATCAGGTAATCGATCCAGCCCACCGACAAGCGGACCTTTATCGACGCAGGTTCCGGCTCTTTCGAACTGAAAGGCAACAGCGCATTGCGCAGCGCGGTGTAGTCGGCGTAGCGTCCGTCCGGTTCCTTGGCGAGGCAGCGAGCCACCACCCTCTCAAGGCCCGGCGGCACGTCTTCACGCAACTCGGTCAGAGGTTTCGGGTCCTTGTTGACGGCGTTGGCGACGACCTGTACCGCGTTGTCTCCCTCGAAGGGCGCCCGGTCGGTTAGCAGGGTGAATAGCGTCGCCCCTACGGAATAGATATCGGCGCGCACGTCCAGGCTGTCGCCGCGCAGCTGTTCGGGCGACGCGTAGGCCGGGGTGCCCATGATCTTGCCGTGGGCCGTGACAAAGGAATCGGTCTTGGCCAGGGTGGAGACCGAAAGGCCGAAGTCGCCCACCTTCACCGAACCGTCCGGACAGACGAAGCAGTTGGAAGGCTTGATGTCGCGGTGCAGCACCCCGCCCGCGAAGGCGGACTCGAGGCCGGAGATGACGTCGAGGACTGCGTCCACCGCCTCCGTCACCGGGAGCGGGACCGCGTTTCTTTAGTTTGTCCCTGAGAGTACCGCTTCCGGCGATCTCCATGGTGATCACCGGGAGGCCTTCGATTTCCTCACTGCCGAAAATGTAGAGACTGTTCGGATGGTTGACCCGCGCGGCGAGGCGGCCTTCACGGAGAAACCGCTGCCGCATATCGGGTGAGTCCAGTTGCTGCCCCAGCATTTTCAGGGCGACGCGGCGCCCGGTGGCGATCTGTTCAGCTTCGTAAACCGTGCCCATGCCGCCGCGCCCGAGGAATCCAAGCAACCGGTAGCCGCCGAATTCAAAGGGAAATTCCGAGTACCTGAAACGCGACAGCGATTCGCCCGACCCCAGCGAGACGGTCTCGGGCATGCTGCCGGGCGGCTCCAGGGCGCCCGACATGAGGCAGGCGGGGCAGAGCATTTCGGTTGATTTCGCGGGAACCACCGCTCCACAGCGCTTGCATTGTTCCTTTTCGGAAGTGTTCATGAATCAATCTCCAAATCGGGTTTCATTCACCTCTTCCTGAAAGAAACATGCCGGGAGGTTACAGAAAAACTCACTGCCTCCGCAAAACCGCCAGAAGATAGCTCATTTCTTTGTTGAGTTCCGCTTCATCGCTGACCGTCTCCGCGATGGCGGCCCGAAGCAGCCTGCGGTAACGTCGCCGCAGCCGGTGCACGGCAACCTTGACCGCGCCCTCGTTCATGTCCAGTTGCTTCGCGATTTCATCCCGGGGCAAGTCGTCTTCCCCGGTGAGGCTGCTCTTGAGCGCGTCAAACTGCTCGCTCTTGCCTGCTATTTTCATTTCGTCGCGCAGGGTTTGCAGAGCCCCGGCGATGGTCTGCAGCGCCCACTCACGATCAAAGAGCTGTTCCGGGTTATCCGACTGCCGCAATGTTCCGGCGTATCGGGCCTCCGGATCAAGAGCATCCCATTCGATGAATTGCACCTGGCCGCCGCGCTTCTGCGTTTGGGCGCGATGCCACTCATTGGCCAGGAAATGCTTCATCGCGCCGAGCAGGTAAGAGCGAAACCTCCCCCGTTCCGGGTCGGCGGAGGCAAACCCACCCGATTCGATGAGTTGCGCAAAAAAGGTCTGCGTAAGGTCCTGGGCGTCCACCGCTGAATGTCCGCGGCTTCGCACGAAGGCATAGAGGGGATACCAGTAAGCCCGGCATAGTTGCTGCAGCGCCTCCCGGGCGAGGGTCAGGCTGGCCTCGTCGGCCTTGGCCGCGCCCACCAGGCTCCAGTGCGTGGTGGCAAAATGTCGGGGACCGGATGGATCTCTCATATGCTTACTATAACCTGACATTTTGCTGCGCAAACCGCCCCTGTCATACGAATCGCTTCCCGGAACGACATAGAAATCGAGGGAATAAAAGGAGATCCGTATGAAAATCATCCGACCGTGCACTACTATCCTGCTCGTCCTGGCAGGCTTGACTCTCGCAGGTTCCACCTTCGCCGCAGTGTCGTTTGACCGCGAGGCGATACGACCGCCCGCCGTTATGACCCCGCCGGTTGAAGACGAGATCACGGAGCAGGTAGCAGAGGCTTTCCAGGAGATCACTACCGAGAGCGTCGAGGCTATGGCTGTACTGCCCGAATGCGGCTGGGTCCGTCTGATCGCGCCGGTGGCCGCATTTCTGGAGCTTGATGAAGTGCAGATCAACATGCTCGTGCAACTGCTCGAGCAGCGCCGCATCGCCGTCGTGCCCATCGCCTGGGAGTTGCGGCAGCTTGAAGAGGAACTGGCCGAACAGTTGCAGGCCACCGCGCCGGATCCGGTCCTTATCGGGCAGATCATTCTCGAGATACGCGAACTGCGACTGGCCGTGGTCTCGATCCAGGCCGAATTCCTGTCCGATTTCGAAGGACTGCTGAATCTTGAACAACGGCACCGACTTGCGCTGGTCCGCGCCGCTTTTGCCATCCGGCACGTGCTGCCTGCGTTCGCACTCTTGCATCTGATCTGAGAACCTGTTGGACTGGGTCCGGTTCCGGATTAACCGGGACCGGGCCCAGTGGTCACATCGAGGGGAACCGGAGGTCCGAAGCGACTTGACTGTTCTGAACCACAAACCGATCGCCGGGGTCGAGCTGCGTGACAGGCTCGAGCGCTACCATGCCGAGGCTTTCGCCTGGGCGATCGTTTGCTGCCGGGGAGACCGCAGCCTGGCCGAGGACGCTTTGCAGACCGCCTATCTCAAAATACTTGACGGCAGAGCGAGCTTCGGGGGAGCTTCGAGGTTTCGCACATGGCTGTTCTCGGTTATTCGCAACACCGCCGTCGACAGGTGGCGGTCGCCGTGGCACCGCAAACGAGTGCCGATCTCCGAGGTTGCCGCACCGGCGACGGAGCCGCAGCAGGCCGGAGAAGAACTGGATTCCGAGGAGCTTGCCGCAGCGATCGCCGCTCTGCCGAGACGCCAGTCCCAGGTTCTGGCGCTGGTCTACGGGCATGAGATGACGGTGCTGGAGGCGGCCAAAACGCTGCAGATATCCCAAGGGAGCGCGGCGCGGCATTTGCATCGTGGCAAGCATCGGCTGCGGGAACGATTCGGCCGGACCGGGAGGTGAACGCCATGAGGAACGAAGACGACAACATCCAGCGAGGTATCGCCGATCTGACACGGCGTCGCGCCCGACAGGCGCCGGACTTCGAGAAGCTGCTGCACCGCCAGGCTCTGCCGGGCAGCCGCCGTGGATACGCGCTGGGCTGGCTCGGGGCCGCCGCCGCAATCGTTTTCGGATTGTCGTTGTGGCTCGTGTCGCCGAACCGGGAGAAAGAGCAACAGGCGATGCTGGCGCAACTCGCAATGGTCGGCGATTGGAATGCCGCAACAGACGTGTTCCTGCCACCGCTTGAACATCGGTGGCTGGGCGAAATGCCGCCGCTCGGCAGAACCGACCTCACCATATACACCGGAACGGAACAATGATGAACAGACAAGGAGTTGTCATGAAAGCAACGAAGTTCTGCATACATGCTGTAATTATTCTGGTTGTGCTGCTGGCTGTTTCGCCGGTCTGGGCGCAGAGAGAGAAGGTGCAGAATATGCCCCGTCTCGATGCCGACCTGTTTCCGCCGGAACTCGTAATACGGCATCAGCAGGAGATCGAGCTGACCGAGGAGCAATCCCGGGCGATCCTGAAAGCTTCCCAGGAGGCGCAGAGCCAGATTCTCGAGGCGCAGTGGGCGCTCGGTCCCGCGCTCCAGGAGATGCGCGCCGAGTTGAAGAAGACTCGAGTTGACGAGGAAATCGTCCTGTCGCACATGCGCAAGATCACGGCAAAGGAGTCGCAGGTCAAGGAGATCCAGCTCCGCTTGATGATACAAGTGAAGAACCTGCTCACTCCCGAGCAGCAGGATAGGTTGCGGCCGTTACGAGAGAAGCGGCGTGGGGTGAGAGCGCCATAGCCGGCTTCCCGGAACGGGCATAAATTGCCCGTATAGCATATTCTGCGGCAGATGAACGATCTTGAGGCACGGTTGTCCTGCCCACAACAGGAGGAATGCGGCGCATGCGCCATGCTCGGCATGAGCTATACCGGGCAACTGCAGCGCAAGCGGGAACTGCTCGGCCGCGAGTTGCGCGGGTACAGCAGCCTGAAGGGCGCCCGGCTGCTCGATACGCTGCCCTCGCCCGAGAGATCCGGCTATCGCAACCGGGCCCGGATGGCGGTGGGCCTTTCGCGCCAGGGCGGCGTGAGGCTCGGTTACTATCGCGCCGGCACCCGCGAAATCGTCGATGCGCCGGAGTGCGGCGTGCTGGTGCCTGAACTGCTCGAGACGACACGGCGTATCCGCAACCTGTTGATCACCGCACGCAACATCCCGCGCGAACTGCGCCACCTGGACCTGCGCTGCGGCAGCGACCCCAAGCGGCAGCATCTGACACTGGTCTTTCGGGCGAGTGAGATGCCGCGTTTCCCGCTTGAGGCGCTGCGGAGGGCGGCGCCGGCGATTGACGGAATATCGATGAACCTAAATCCAGGCAGCAGTCCGCAGGTGATCCGCGGCTCGATCCGGCACCTGTGGGGGAGCCGCGAGATCTGGGTGAGGCATGCCGGAACGAAACTGCGCGTCTCGCCGGGCGCTTTCTTCCAGGTCAACCTGTCGATCCTGCCGGCTATTCACGCATTGATGGAATCCTACCTGACCGGCGGCAAGCTGTTGATCGATCTGTACGCCGGCGTAGGCACCCACGGGCTGGCGCTGGGGCGCAAGTACGGCAAGGTGCTGTTCGCAGAAGGAACCCGCGCCGCCGTGGCCGATCTCAAGTCGACGGCGCGAGGGATGGGGCTGACCGATGTGGTGGTGCTGCCGACGGCGGTGGAGCGTTCGCTGCGAAAATTGCGCGCTAAAGCGGCCCGACGCCATCGTGCTGAACCCCTCGCGCGCCGGAGTTCTGGAACCGGTGCTGGCCATGGTGGGCGAATCTTCGGCGAAGCAGGTCGTGTACCTGTCGTGCGAACCGGCAACGCTGTGCCGCGACCTCGATGTGCTGGCGCGTCACGGCTATGAGACCGTCTCGGTGCAGCCTGTAGACATGATGCCGCAGACGAACCAGATCGAGGCGCTCGCCTTGCTGCGAGCGGTGACCTAACCCATGGAATTCAGCGGTCTTATATGAAACTGGATATTTATTAAACTACTTGGCATAATAGCCAAGTAGATTTTGGATGCAACCATGAAACTCGGCAGTTCAGTTCAAACCCGTTACGAAGCCCGGGCCCGAATAATCAAGGCCCTGGCCCACCCGACACGGCTGTTCATCGTCGATGAACTGTCGAAAGGGGAACGATGCGTCTGTGAGCTGCGCGACATGGTCGGTGCGGACATCTCGACGGTTTCGAAGCACCTCGCCCTCCTGAAAGCGGCCGGGATCCTGGCCGACGACAAAAGAGGTCTGCAGGTGTTTTATCGGCTCAAGACACCTTGTGTGCTGGGCATATTCGATTGTGTCGAGAAGGTCCGGAAGGATGTGCCGACGCCAAATACAGGATTCGGAGCATGAATCACAAACGCGAGTGGAAGATCTTCGGGGCGATGGCGGCGGTGTTCGTCGCCGCCTATTACCTCCCCCTGGCCGACGCGAAAGTGACCGGCGCGATCATGGAGGCGTTCAAGCTGCTGCAGTGGTACGTCCGGAACCACACCCTGGCCTGCGTGGTGCCGGCGCTGTTCATCGCAGGCGGCATCACCACGTTCCTGTCCCAGGCTGCGGTTATGCGGTACCTGGGGCCGAACTCGAACAAGTTCGCCGCCTACTCGGTAGCCTCGGTGGCCGGGGTGGTGCTGGCGGTGTGCTCCTGTAGCGTGTTGCCGATGTTCGCCGGGATCTACAGGCTGGGGGCAGGCCTCGGGCCGGCGTCGGCGTTCCTGTACTCCGGGCCGGCGATCAACGTGCTGGCGATTTTCCTCACGGCGCGGGTGCTGGGGTTCGAAATCGGGATTTGGCGGGCGGCGGGCGCTATCGTGTTCGCCGTCCTGGTCGGGCTGGGGATGCACATGTTGTTCCGGCGGGAGGAACGGCAAAAGGTCGCCGATGTGGCCCAGATGCCCGAGTCGCCTGCCGCCTCGCGGCCGATCTGGAAGAACGCGCTGCTCCTGGCGGCCATGGTTGCGTTTCTTGTGTTCAGCGACTGGTTCAATCCGGGTGACGCCGTCGTCCATCGCACCGACGGCAGCCAGATCCGCGGCGTCGTGCTGCAGGAGATGCACGACGAGGTCATGATCCAGGTCCAGGAGTCAGGGCACGGGGTCCGGGCCGGCGAACGGATCACGCTGTCGAAAGCGGAGATTGCCGGGATCACCGAATCGAAAACCTGGGTCATGGATATCTACCATGTGCGCTGGTACCTGGCGGGCCTGATGGGGCTTATGGTGATGCTGATGGCGTGGCGCTGGATCAGCCGCGACGAGTTCCGGACCTGGATGGGCAATACCTGGGACTTTGCGAAATTGCTGGTGCCGCTTCTGTTCGGCGGCGTGTTCGTCGTCGGTTTCATATCGGCGCTACTTCCGAGCAGGCAGATCGCAATGCTGGTGGGCGACAACAGCCTGTCAGCCACACTGATCGGTTCGGTGGTGGGGGCGCTGTTCTATTTCGCCACCCTTACCGAGGTGCCGATTACCCAGGCGCTGATGGAGCATGGCATGGCGCCGGGACCGGCCCTGGCGTTGCTCCTGGCCGGCCCGGCCCTCTCATTGCCGAACATGCTGGTCCTGATCAAGGTCATGGGCGGCAAGAAAACCGCGGCGTTCTCTGCGATCATCGTAATCGCCGCCACGATCACGGGGCTGATCTACGGACGTTTCGGGTAAAGCATTGAATATCAGGGGAGGGCAAGACATGCGATGGAGAAGGACGTTGGCCTGGGTGGCCTTGCTGGCGGCTCTCGTGATTCCGGCTGTGGAAGGCCGAGAATTGTCGAGCACGGCAAGCGCTGCAGAAAGCGATTCGAAACGCATAGAGCGCGAGGTGATTCTGTACTACTTCCATGGAACGCGCCGCTGCAATACCTGTCGGAACATCGAGGCTTACGCGCAGCGCGCAGTCGAGATGAAGTTCAAGGACGACATCAACGCCGGCGCTTTGCAGTGGAAGGTGCTCAACACGGACGAAGCAGCCAACGCTCATTTCCTGAAGGATTTCGGCCTCGTCAGCAGTTCTCTCGTGGTGGTGGAGATGAACGGTGACCAGGTGGTCCGGCACGACGTCCTGCAGGATGCGTGGACCCTGGTCCGGGATGAGCCTCGATTCATCCTGTATATCCAGAGATCGGTTCACGAGTACCTGAAGTGACGGAAGTTCCCGAGGCGATCATCAGCGCAGGCTCCGCTGTATGGCTCGGGCTCCTGACGTCCATCAGTCCGTGCCCGCTGGCGACGAATGTCGCGGCGATCTCATACATCGGCAGGAGGGTCGACAGTCCGAGGCATGTGCTCGGCGGAGGTCTGCTGTACACGGCGGGTCGGACAGTTGCATACGTTACGCTTGGGTTTGTCTTCGTCATGGGACTGTTGTCCATGCCCGAGACGTCGCAGTTCCTGCAGCGACACATGAGCCGCATCCTGGGGCCGGTGCTGCTTATGGCGGGTATCCTCCTGCTCGAGTTGATCCGTCCGGTTCTGCCCGGGTTGGGGCGAACGGGCGAGAGGATTCGCCGCCGCCTGGAGACCAAAGGAGTATGGGGCGCGGCGCCGCTTGGTGTGCTGTTCGCGCTGTCGTTCTGCCCGGTTTCCGCAGCCCTGTTCTTCGGCAGCCTGGTGCCGCTGGCAATGCGCTACGATTCGCCGGTGTTGTATCCAAGTCTGTACGGCGCCGGAACGGCGCTCCCGGTGGTGGGGTTCGCCGTCCTGATCGCGTTCGGAACGCGGTTCGTAGCACAGGCGTTCAACCGACTGACCGTTGTGGAACGCTGGGCCCGCCGGGTGACCGCTATAATCTTTATCGGTGTTGGAATATACATGACTATCGCCTACACCATGGGAATCCAGCTATGAAATTGTAATGAGGTGAATGACGATGATGATAGAAGTTCTGGGAACCGGTTGCCCCAAATGCAACAAGCTTGAGGCGATGACCCGGTCGGCTGCGGACAAGCTCAGCATCCCGTGTCAGGTGGAACATGTCCAGGAGATCGGGGAGATCGTAAAACGCGGCGTCATGGTCACGCCGGCGCTGGTCATTGACGGCCGGATCGTGGTGGCCGGACGGCTGCCCACCGAGACCGAACTGCTTTCGTGGCTGCAGTCGGCGGTGGGTGGATAGGAACGCCTGGATCAATGCAATCGAACGGATTGCACATGCGTGCGCGAGATCAGTTCGAGGATGTCGGCCTGAAGATGGACGCACCGCCGGTCCAGCTCCAGACCGCAGCGCTGGCCAATAGAAGAAAGATCCAGTTCACCGGCTCGCGGTAACGGGGCATGTAGGCGACTACGTAGTAAATCAGGGGATACGTCACCACAGGGATCAGCAGCGCAGCCCGCTGTGGTACGGCCAGTGACGGGCAGGTCCGCCACACACCCAGCAGCGCCAGCAGGGTGATCGCCGTAACGAGCAGCGCCATTGGAGGGTTGTAGAGCGGGCCAAGCCACCAGTGGGCTGCGCGTGATGCGGTGAGCTTCGTGAAGGTGCCGGGGTTGGAGCGAATCCATTCCAGGGCTTCGTCGCCGGCCTGGCGCATATACACGACCTCGCCCAGCTCCTGGACCTTCCTCGCTTCTCCTTCGTGGGTGCGGGGGTGGATGTGCTCACCCTTGGCATCCATCACGTCCATGGCGGCGGCGGCGCCCTCATGGTTCCCCATGCGGAGTTCCAGTCCCATGTTGCTGCGGATGAAGAAGACGGCGTCGAAGGTCCGGTAGTTCCTGACACCCCAGGGGATGCAGGCCAGGACCGTTCCGAGGATCAGCAGCGCTGTGAAGCGGAGCTTGCGGCGATCCCTGCTCCACCACAGTTCGAACGTTACCCAACCCAGCATCACCGGCAGCAGCGCCGGCTGCACGTGAAAGGCGACGCCTGCGGCGGCACCTAGCAGTAGAGAACCGGTTGCGGTGTTTCGTTTCGACGTCCAGCGATGCACAAAAGCGACCATCAGCAGGCCGATGGCGACAGCGGTCGGCGCTTCGCCGTGTCCGGGCCAACTGGGCACCATGGCGCCGGCGAGTCCGGCCAGGAAACCGGCAGGCGGCGGCAGGCCGATCCGGCCGGCCAGCCACGGCAGCATCCCCCACAGGAGCGCCGTGATGATAATGTTCACAAACCAGGAGACGTATCCTGCCGTCAGCGTCAGCCCGAACATTCTGTAGATCAGACCGTCCAAGGCGGGAGGGAGCGGCGGCAGGTGCGCTGTGCTCCCTGTGGGGAGCATGTACGGGTCGGCGAACTTTCCGGTCTCGGCCAGGGATACGGAGATCGCACGGCCTTCCCAGCGGGTGTGCGGCCGAATCCATCGTTCCGAAACCTTGGTCAGCCAGAAACCCTGAACCGAGCAGGCCAGGATGAAGATGACGAGAAATGCCTGCCACGGTTTTCGGGAGACCCAGCTGCTTTCCTCGGATGTCTCGTGCATCGGGCCTGTCCCTCCAAATGTGTTCAATCGTCATCCAACGTGAACCGGTATCCAATATCCCGAATGGTGCGAATGTGCCTCGGACGGTGCGGGTCCGGCTCGATCTTGCCACGCAGGGTTGCGACACAGCGGTCCACACTCCGGGAGGTCACCAGGATGTCACTGCCCCATACCGTTTCCATGATGTCGTCTCTCGCCAGCGCTCGGCCCGGGCGGGTCAGGAAATACCGCAGCAACTTGTACTCCTTCGGCGTCAGCGGCACTTCCTTCTTTTTGCGGGACAGGCGTGCCGATCCGAGGTCCAACTCGCAGTCGCCGAACCGGTATACCTCCTGCTCCTTCCGGCCGTACCGGCGCAGGAAAGCCTCGGCCCTGGCCAGGAGTTCCTTGATGCTGAACGGCTTCGTTACGTAGTCATCGGCTCCCAACCGCAGGCCGAGGACGATGTCTTCCTCCTGTCCCTTGGCGGTCAACATGATGATAGGCATGTCCATACCGGTCTCCCGGATCCGCCGGCACACCTCGTATCCGTTCATTCCGGGCAACATGAGGTCCAGGATGATCAGGTCCGGCGCGGAGCCAAGAGCCTTCTCGAGTCCTTGCCGGCCGTCCGGGGCGGCGTCCGCGACGTACCCCCGCAATTCAAAGTTGTCCACTAGGCCCCGGAGCATTGCAGGGTCATCCTCTATGATCAGAACCTTCTCGCAAGTCATTTACCGCGCTCCTTCCAGCAGTTTCCCGGCTGCCGGCGAATCCGCCCGGAGCAACTTTATCGTGAATGTGCTGCCCCGCCCCGGACGACTTTCCACCGCGATCTCTCCCCGGTGCGCCTGCACTACGAACTCGACAATGCTCAGGCCCAGACCACACCCACCGGTTTTGCGGGCCAGGCTGCGGTCCGCCTGATAGAAACGGTCGAAAATCTTCTTTACCGTCCGGCCGGACATCCCGATGCCCTGATCCTGCACCTCGAGGCAGACCCTGCCGTCAAGCTCAAAGGCGCGCATGATGACGCGCCGGTCATCATCCGAGTATTTGTACGAGTTCTCGATAAGGTTCAGCAGGACAGTGATCATCGCGTCCGGGTCGGCGGCGATCTCCGGAAGGTCGGGGGAGATATCGATCTCCAATTGGAATCCGGCGGACTCCAGCTTCTCCCTGGTCGCCTCCAGCGCCTCCTCCACGATTCGGGCGGGCGCTACTACGCTGAATTGAAAGACTTTCTTGTTGCGCTCCATGCGCGAGAATGTGAGGAAGTGATCGATCAACCTGCTGAGGCGGACATTCTCCCGGGCAATGAGTTCCAGGTACTCCCGCGTCTTCGGTTCATTCCCCCGGAAATGGCCGTCCAGAAGAGTGTCCACCAGCATCCGCATCGAGGACAGCGGTGTCTTCAGTTCGTGAGTGACCGTGGCCACCAGGTCGTTCTTGAGCCTGGCCACCTTCATCTGCCGGCCGATCTGACGGGCCACAAGCAGGGCAAGCGCCGTGATGCCTGCGATGAACAGAATACCGATCCAGAGGTAGGCGGTGGATTGCCGGCTCGCCGTACCCTCGAAGAGTCCCTGATCCTCCAGCACGAGACCGAGTCGCCAGCCTGTGAGAGGTCTTCCGACGGCCAGCGATGGGAACGGCGCTTCCGGATCGGGTTCCGTTCCCGGAGGGAGGACGGTTACGGAGACCTCCGGAGGGAGTGCTTGTTCCCGGCATAATTGCGCAACCTCCGCCAGCAACCGCTCCTGTGTAAACAGGGCCACGCCTCTTTCCTCCGGCAGGGGCAGTTGCCAGACCCGGGCAAGAAAGGTTGGTCGCAAAACAGGGATTTCCGTCTGCTCTGGACCGGCAAGCCAGGAATCGGGAAGGTCGAAGGGAAAGACAAAGGAAGGATCCCTCGACTCGGAATGCCTTTCCATGTATGCGGCGGCGATCTCCTCGGAGGCCAGAGTTGGTAGCGCCGGGGGATCGGACATAATATCCCGTAGCCTGGCCATCAGAAAACGACGCTGCCGTGCGTTTAGAAAATCGTCTTCGTAATCGTTGAGCCTTGCCGTCAGCAGTTCGACGGTACGGATGTATTCGGGATGCTCGGTACCGGGCATTAGTTCCAGAGCGCGGAGCCAGGCATCGGCCTGTATGAGCCTCCCCTCTGCATCCAGCGCATGGCTGTAGTCCTCACCCCCGATTTCATGAACCAGAACGTCGATGGCAGCATTGCCGTAACCCGCTTTGGCAAGGCAACGCGCCTTGGCTTGAAGGGCGCGTGCCGTGAAATGAGCATCCCGCGATCCAAGGGCGATCCGTGCATAAGCCCGAGCAGCCGCGGCCGGGTCGCCCAGGCGATACTCCAACCGTTCGGCCTCCGACCAGGCGGCGGGTTCCGGTGTTTTCGCCTCCAGCGGAAATCCAGGCAGGGTCGGATAGGCGGAATGTCCCGCCTTGTCGTAGAGGACGGCGCTGTCCGCCAACCCTCTCCTCACGATGACGGCAAACGACTCGGGTCCTGAAAGTCCGGAATCCATCCCGGAAAGTGCGTCGATGCGGTCCTCCCAGAGTGACTGCAGGCGCGTGCGAACGGCGATGAGCTGGGCCCTGTATGCCACCGTGACTCTTTGGTGCACTGCCAGCCGTTCGTTGGCCATGGCCCGGGTCATGAACCAGAGCACGCAAGCCGTGGGCACAACCACTATAAGCCCCAACAGTACCAGAACGATCCACAGCTCACGCCGGTGACCCGTGTCGGATCTCGTTCTTCGTATCATGACCCCCCTGCGAGCCTTCAGTCGAAGGTCAGGTTGTTTACGATGGAATCGAGCTCACTCTTCATTGACTCCAACACGTCCGGCTCCGATCGAAACACGAACCAATAATAGGCGGATGGACCGGCGATGTAGACTCGGTACTCCAGCATTTTGGTGTTTTCGGCTTCCAGGTTCGCCAACAGACTGACCGCCGGGAATCCGGAGACCTCCATATCCTGCCAGCTGTCCTCGCGTACGGAGTACGGTTTGCGCCGTGTTTTGTATATATCGACGTCCGTGTCGGCGAATTCGCGAACCGGAACCGGAGTATCCAGTTTCTGGGAGACCATGACCGCCTTGACCTTCATCTCTGGTGAAAAGAGGAGAATCCAGAATTCGTGCTCTGAGAACGTAAACGCGCTTTTCATGATGTCCCAGTCCCGGGGTGCGGTGAGGGAGAAGCCGGCCTGTTCGTTTTCGTACCGTGCGGGACCCGCGCTGAGTTTCGTGATTTCGGTGAGCCCTACGACAATTTCAGGATTCATCACCTGCACGAGGTATCGGTGTCGATCGGTGGAGAACCACTGGGTTTCCATTTTGGGCGGAGTGCCGACCTCGACCTTGAAGCACTCGAAAGTACCCGCCGGCACGGAAATGGTTTCGATGCCCTGCACCCTCAGGCTAACCAGGGCGGTTACGCCGGGTCTCCCTGTGAGCACGAACGAGGTCTCGTAACCGTCAGCCAGGGGAAGACGCCGGATCAAGTGGATGGCCTGCTCGTTATCATAGGTCGCTCCATCCAGCTTCTGGGTGAAAGGCGCCGGCTCCTCGCCGGGCTGATTCATCTGGATTCTTCGCTCGTCGCGTGTGAATTCGGCACGGAGCGTGCCGAGTTGCGTGTGGTACAAGACGGCATTGATCGGTGTTGAATCGTCCTGATCGAAGTCGACGAGAGAGTATTTTGATATCTCGTACATGGGGAGCGCCATGCGGGATTCCATCCGCCACACCTTGCGGTCGTTCGCGGTTTCTGACCTCACCGAGTAGGTCAGGTCGCCCACCGGCTCTCCCGACTTTGCCGTTAAACCGTACCGCAGAAGCTCGCCGTCCTCCCAGGGGGCGGGCCCGACGGCAAACTTGGCTCCAGGCTGCTCGGGGAGATGCTGCCGGGCCTGCGCCACCAGTTCGGCCTGGTCGGGATACTCCGCGATCAATTTCTCGAAGGTCCGGCCGGCGAGGTCCTTCTTCCCACTTTTCAAGAAGCACTGGCCCTGGCGAAAAAGCGCCCGTGCGACGTAAGGGCGCTCGGCCTCCGCATCATTCACGATTTTGTCGTAGATCGCGATGGCGGCGTCCAGATTCCCCTCCGTCTCCTCCGCGTAGATGCCCTGTTCGAGCAACTCGGCCACCGACTGGGCGGTGGCACCTGTTCCGACCAGCAGCAGCAGCAGCTGTAAAACGATCGATACGCCCTTTTTTAACATTTCCGGAACTCCTTTCCGATGAGATTCTCCGGTTTCTCAAATCATGCAAGGAGTGTACGGAACGGATGTTACCTGTTTGTTACCTTGATTTCCTCATTTTGTCCTTCGTGTCTTTCCAAGCGATTAAGATAGAAAGCCTGACCTTATATCCGGAGGGCCCGTTTTGAAGCGGAACGAACTGCTGGCCTCGACGGTTACCCCGGACGGGATGCGGATGACCTTGTCGCTGCACGCCGGGGACTACTACATCGAGGTCGACGGCCAGGCCTTGATGTCGACCCGGTCGCCGGGATCGGAAAAGGCCCTGGCCGACCTCGCCGTGCGGGAACTGGTGGGCAACAGCCATCCGCATGTGTTGATCGGCGGGTTGGGGCTCGGTTTTACCCTTGGAGCGGCGCTCGACGCACTGCCCCGCGGGGCCTCGGTGGTTGTGGTCGAGTACTTTCAGACGATCGTAGACTGGAATCACAAGTTCGGATTTCAGTCGGCGACCGATCGACTCGCCGATCCGCGGGTGATGGTGGAGGTAACCGACGTGGTCGATTATCTGCGTGACGTTAAGCGGCCGTTCGATGCGATCCTGCTCGACGTGGATAACGGCCCCGATGCCTGGTGTCTGGCTTCGAACGAGCGGCTTTATGATCGTTCCGGATTGATGCGGATCCGGCGGGCGTTGAAGCCGGTGGGCTTCTCGCAGTCTGGTCGGCGGAAGGATCGTCGGTTTTTGAGAAGCGGCTCGCCGAGGTCGATTTCACGGCGCGCAGCGAAACGGTGCGTGCGCGAGAACGCAGGGCCGAACGACACACGATCTTTCTTGGACGGGCATGAACCGTGCGGCTGCCCTGCTTTAACTTGCCTGCCGCCTCTTCAGCGCGGTGCGGGTGATCTGGATGATCATGACCAGGATACTGCAAGCGGAGAGCACCAACAGCACCACAATCAGAAGCAGGTTGAAGCTCAGGTCCAGGTCGAATTGGTACTGAACCTGCTGGAATCGCCAGATGCCGGCCTCGTTCACGGCTACACCGGTCAGCCGGAGGGGCAGGACCAGAAAACGGGACAGATCGAATTCGACGTAGCCGACGGTGGAGAACCATGCAACGTCTCCTTGTGCCGACACGTTTGCCTTGTCGAGCAGGAACGTGCAATCGCCCCACGATGCCCAGTCTGCCCTGATGAGATCGGTGGCGGCGGAGTGCCCGATAAAAACTTCACGGGGCATCGTGCCGAGAATCAACACGTTGTCTTGTGATAGAAGCCTCTCTGCGAACTCGCCGGCCGAATCGGTATCTCGTTCCGCATACCCTTTCTGGAACTCCACCAACTGATGGAGGATTGCGGTCCTGACCGCTGCGGGAGCACTCCCGGCCGCGTACGGGTAATCGTCATACTCGTCGAAGGACGCCGGATACGGGTTCCGGAGCGGGAGCACGACCAGGAACAGGATGAACAGCAGTACGAGAGTTCTAAGGAGGCCTTTAAGAATTATCGTTGTCATGCGATCCTCCTGCGGCGAGGTTACCACCTCCCGTGGTGGCGGGAGAAGCGCGGGGCTGTTATGTTCCCTGTGGCAAATCCGAATGGCCGATCTCTACGGCCCGGCGGCGCACAACAGGATCTCCTGCCAAGAATCGCGCCGCTAGATAACGAACCACCACCTGCTGCTGTTGTGTAGGTCGGAAAGCGGTGAAACCGCCGATGAGGAAATCTGTAGATGCACGACTCCAACCGAGAGCCCGGAAACGGGTTCGATGATTTCGATCTGGGCCCTTCGATCCAGCGCGGCATTCGCGCGGCCGGTTTCGTCCAGCCGCGCCCGATCCAGGAGCAGGCGATCCCCGCCGCTCTCGAAGGACGCGACATCCTCGGCCTGGCCCAGACCGGCACAGGAAAGACCGCCGCCTTTGCGCTGCCTGTGCTCGAACGACTGCTGGCGACCCGCGGTTCCACCGACCCGAGAGTGCTGATCGTGGCGCCGACCCGGGAACTGGCGAGCCAGATCGGCGATGAGATCAGTTCTCTCGCCCGCTTCACCCGCATCAGGATTGCCACTGTGTTCGGCGGCGTTTCCATAAACGTCCAGACGGAGGAACTGCGAAACCGCCCGCAGATCGTCGTGGCCTGCCCAGGCCGGTTGCTGGACCTCCTGGGCCGCAACGCCATACGGCTCGACAAGGTCGAGACCCTGGTGCTGGACGAGGCGGACCACATGTTCGACATGGGGTTCCTTCCGGACATCCGCCGGATCATGGCCGCACTCCCCGAAGCGGCGGCAGAACCTGCTGTTCTCGGCGACCATGCCGAAGGAGATCCGCCGACTGGCCGACCGCTTGCTGCGCGATCCCCACGTGGTGGAACTGAACCACACGCGTCCGCTGGAAACCATTGAGCATGCCCTCTACCCGGTGGATGAAACCAGGAAGCTCGACCTGCTCAAACACGTGCTGCGCGGTGATGATTTCAGCTCGGCCATCGTATTCACACGCACCAAGCACCGCGCCAAAAAGCTGGCCCAGAAGCTCGACAAATCCGGACACCGTGCGGTGGCGTTGCAGGGCAACATGTCGCAGAACGCGCGAGTGCGGGCGATGGACGGTTTCCGCAAGCGCGAGTTCGACGTTCTCGTGGCCACCGACATTGCGGCTCGCGGCCTCGACGTCGAAAAGGTCTCGCACGTGGTCAACTACGACATGCCCAATACTTCCGACGCGTACACCCACCGGATCGGCCGCACCGGCAGGGCCGAGCGCGAGGGCAAGGCCTACACGTTCGTGACCGCCGGACGACCATCCGATGGTCCGTGAGGTCGAGCGCAGGATCGGAGCTCCGATTTCACGCCGACAGGTGGAAGGAATGGACCGCCCGGCTCCAACGGCCGGCGGATCTGTCCAGAATCGTCAGGGCCGCCGACGGGCTTCCGCCGGCTAGGGGCTGGTGAATTCGATAGTCGGTTGATCGGTCAGGGTTATGCCCTCGACGGTTACGACAATCTCCCCATTACCGGTTGCGGTTGCGATGATCGGGATGGTGTAGCTTCCGTTCAGGTGATCGGTCACAGGACCGGCCAGCATGCCTGGATCGAGGGAAGAAGGATCGATCTCGATATCGCATCCGGCTCCCACGAGTTCGCCATCCGTGTCCCTCGGCGTCACGCTTAAGGTAGCCTGGGTGGTGCCGTCGGCCGGTATGCTTGCGGTGTCAAGCGATACCTCGGAATACACCGCATCCACCGGCGCAGTGAGCGGATCGTTGTCGTCGAAGCCGATCCTGACCACGCCGAGGTATGCGTTCGAGTGGGCCGAAAGGGCAACAGGTATGCCGCCTTCCCTTTCCACGATGTAGAAGTAGGTCTGCCCGTTTCCAAGCGTACCGGGAAGATCGTCAAACGGGGCGAGGGCATCGGTCTGGTGGGCCTGGGCTTCCCGCACCATGGAAGGATCGGAGGCCCGGCGGACGATGAAGCTGTCGCCGGCCGATTCGATGATTTCCGCGTTTCCGGTCATCGCATCGAAATAGATTCGAGCATCGTAGTCCTGGCCGTCATCGCCAAGTACCGAATCCATCGGGGATATCAGGAGACTGCCGGGGGTGTAAGAGATCAGCGCGGTTATCATCATCGGACCGCCGTCGGTTTTCAGATCGGCGAACGGGATCGCCATTTCGGTCAGGGTATCGTCGTTCCAGGGACCTGCAGCGACGGTGGAGCAGTAACAAGAATCGTCGTAGGTTCGCAGCAGGTTGGCCGATCCGCACCCGTCCGTAAGGGTGTCGTCGCATTCGTACAGTTCGATAGAATTCCCGGAGGTATCGATATTGGCCAGCAATACCATGTTTACATTGCCGTCCATGTCGGTGTCGAACAGGGTGCCTGCCGTACCATTGAAGGCAACGGTGTTGTCGAATCCAGCCAGGATCTTGATGGCGTCCACCACATTGGTGGAGACTCCGAATACGGTCAGATCCGCCCAGGCCGGAGTCCTGAAGTCATCATTCCCGCCTTGGTCCTCCAACAGGAAGTCGGTTCCCGAGCCGTTGGTCCAGTCGGAGAAATCGCAGTCTATGGCGATGTCGCCGGGAGCGCTGTCGGTGATCCCGCTTTGGAAAAAGGCGGTGTCATACGCGAACATGATGTCGTCGTCCGAGTCGTCTCCGACCACGAACCGGACACCGAGGGACCGCCCTTCGGCTACGGTATAGTTTACCGGCCCGAAATCGATGGCGTGGCGGCTCCAGGAACCGTATCCGCCGGACCAGTCCAGGATGTCCCGCAATCCGTAGGCGATCTGTACACAGTCGCTGCCGGCCGGGTCGCAGTCCATCAGGTAAGCTTCCACGATCCCCCGCTTCGGTGTGCTGAACTCTTTCATCGCCGCCCAGAAAACCACCGCTACCGGGCCGTCGAACAGGACGGTTCCGGGAGCTGCGACCCACTGCTGGTACTTGGACGGCTCGGTCTCTCCCATACCGGTGCCGCCTTTTTCCACCAGGAGGCCGGGTTCTTCGTCCCGGGCAGGATCGTAGTTCGCCAGCACCGTTGCAGTCGGAGCAACCTTTGACATGGTGGCTTGAGGGAAGCTGTCGCTGTGGAGGTACCAGGTGGACTCTGCCGCGACTACTGGAGGACGGGAGGAACCCGAAAACAAACCATGCGAGCAGCAAACGGAATAGAGAGGTTTTGTAAAATATATGATATCGCATAATAGAATATATCCTTTTGTAATATTACATATGTTCTGTAAGTTAATGTTATACTTGCATTTAAGGCCGTCAAGTCTTGATATAGCCGTCTAATTTTAATTCTTTTATAAACTTGACCGGAGATGTCGATATATGTTGTTTTCTGGATATTTGGAGATCAAAAACATCGCCACAGCTTCTCAAAAAGTTGCCTTATCTGGCCTCCACCGACCCCGTGACCTATGTTTCCAGGGTTGCAGAGGAGACCTTGCCATGAGAGCGATGATTGTGCTGTTTGTTTTGGCGCTGGCGTCGGCCGGCAGTTTCGCAGGGGAAGGTGATACCGCAGTATGCAAGCTGTTCGTCGACCGGAACGACACATGCCGGGAGGCGGTGCTGGAAGTATGCAATACCGCGCTGAAAGCGAAGATGCTGGAGCAGATCGAAGCATCCCCTGCCGGTTTCCAGGAGGAGATGCGCCAGGATCTGGACGGGAAGGTCCAGGGGTTCTGCAACAGTTTCATCGCACAGGCCACCGGGGAACAGGCCCTCGGGATGTGCCAGGGGAAACTGGGGGGGACCGATCCCGGTAGCATTGAGCAGATCAAGAAAATGAAGATCTGCCTGGCGAAGGAAACATGCCGGGAGTACGCCGAGTGCGCGGTGAGATTCGAATAGAAAACTTCCGCCCCCGAACCTAAAGGTGTTTCAGCGGGTCCTCTGCGATGTCGCCACGGTGTACTTCGAAGTGCACGTGGTTGGTACTGGCGTTGCCGGTGCGGCCGACCTTGGCGATCGGTTGCCCCCTTGTTACCCGGTTGCCGACGTTCACCAGGAGAGCGGTATTGTGGGCGTACAGGGTCTTGAGGCCATCGCCGTGGTCGATGATCACCGTCTTGCCGTATCCCCTCATGGAGGAACTCCAGGTCACGATGCCGTCGGCGGCGGCGGTTACGGGGTCTCCGTGATTGCCGCGGATATCCAGACCGGTATGACGGTGGGTTCGCCGTTGCTCACCGAAGTACGACAGGATCTCCCGGCCGGCCACCGGCCAGGCCAGCACCGGACCGGGCCGGTACTTGCCGTAAAGGTCGGTAGGGGGGACGGATCGCAGTTCGACGGCGCCGGGGATCAGTAGCTTTTGACCAACCGGGATAGCGGTGACGTCATCCAGGTTGTTGGCATCAATGATTGTGTTCGCCGACACTCCGTACGCTCTCCCGATCGCCCAGACCGTTTCGCCGGCCAGGACGGTGTGGAAAATCTCGAGGGGAGGAGGCTGAACCGCAGGGATGTGATCCAGCGGCCGGACGGTGGTGCCGCAGCCGCACAGAACCAGGGCGGCAATCAGGATCAGCAGGCCCGGCTGTGTCCAATTTCCGGCGATCCGGTTCAAGCGGTCATCCCTCCTTCCGGACCGATTGTAACCTGTTCGCGGTATAGTAGGTTTTATGAAGAAATCCCACCGCAGCGTTGCCTCCGCCCGGGCGGTCCGGATGGTCGAAAGCCCGGTGGGCCGACTGGCGCTGGCGGCGGTGGAAGCCGGCCTGACCCACATTCTGTTCCTGGAAGGAGCAGGCGCAATGGAGAACTGCCCGGAGGATCGATCCGAAAGCGAAACAGCCGCAGCGATCCTGACGGAGACGGAGCGGCAACTGGCGGAGTACTTCGCAGGCAGGTTGCAGGAGTTTGATCTGCCTCTTTGTCCTGCCGGCACCGGATTCCAGGTTCAGGTCTGGAAGGCGTTGCGCGACATCCCGTATGGCCGGACCACAACCTACGGCGACCTGGCAAGAACCATCGGAAAACCGTCCGCGGTTCGCGCCGTCGGCGCAGCCAACGGAGCGAACCCTATTCCGATCATCGTGCCGTGCCACCGGGTTATCGGTTCCGACGGTTCCCTCACCGGTTTCGGCGGCGGCATGAAGAATAAAATGCACCTGCTTACTCTCGAGGGTGTGCGGTTGGGGTAAAACCGGTGCCTACGCTACCAGGAACCGCCTCCGCCGCCTCCGCCGCCTCCGCCTGAGGACCCTCCTCCGCCGCTGCTGCTTGATGACCGCGGGGAGCTCTGCATCGACCGGGCGGCCTCCGTCATGGACGACTGCAGGCTGCGCTGGAACGCCGCGGTGGAAAACCCGGTGTGGGGCGACCCACTGCCGACGTACCACCCGGGTGAGCCGCCGGTGGCGTAGATGCCCTCGAACTGTTTGGCCCATTTCTCCGCCACCCCCAGGGCCATGGCGTACGGCAGGAGCGATTCGAAGACGTTCCGCTTGCGGGCCATCTCGAGATTCTCGCTCTCCACCCGGTCTGCAAACTCCTCGAACCCCAGCGCCCAGGATCTTGCCTGCACCCCTTTCCGGGTCCGCTGCGGCATCGCCTGGGCGAAGGAGGCGAACAGCACGAAGGTGGCGATGCCGGCCACGGCGGAGGCGATCATGCTGTACGGCATGATCCCGCCCCCTTTTGCCGCCCACAGGGCGCCCAAGCCGAAAACGGCCAGGCCTGTTCCTAGGCCTCCCAGGACGTAACGGGTGCGGACCTGGGACGGGTCGCCTGCGAAATGGCCGAGTTCCGTAAGCCGGGTGTACAGCGCCTTGTTCACTTTCGGAATGGTCTTGTAAAACCGGTTGGCCAGATCCGACGCCTCCACCCGGTCATCGCCTTCAAAGAAGATCCCGCTTAGAATCGTCTCCTCGTACGGCAGCAGGCTGTCGTCCGGCCTGGTCCCGCAGCCTGTGGAACACCGTTTCCTCCCGGGACAGCAAGCCGAACAGTTGCTCCCTGGTCTCCACCTCGATCTTCAGGTACCCCCGGACCGCCAGGTCGATGATGGTGGCGGTGATGTCACGGAAGTCGACCTTCTCGTCCACGATGGCTGCCGATCTCGGCCGGGCTCAGGTCTTTCGGCGGCTCGTACTGCACCATCACCGCACCGGGCCCTTCAGGGTCTTTCCCCCTGGTCCGGTACCTGCGGAACAGCCAGCCGCCGGCCAGGAACGGCGCCAGCAAGGCCAGGTTGTAGGACATGAACTTCGCAGCTTTCGCCACCGGGCCGGGGAACTTCACCAGGCCATGGGGCCAACCGACCGCCACGGTAAGACCTTCCTGAGGCTTCAACGGCCGGGTGCCGGTGAACAGGACCGTATCGCTGTCGATACGCTGGATGTTGACCGCCTGTTCCGTGCTTCCGAACCGGCCGGTGTACCCGGTTAATTGCAGGTTTGCGTCCTCAACCGGACCGGGGATTTTCACCGTGGCCGATGCCCTGGTGATGCCGGCCTGCCACTCGGTGCCGGTGGCGTTCCAGTACAGTTCGTCGTGTTCGGCGAAGTGGCGCAACGCGTCGGTGACCCGGTACTGCACCTGGTAGACGACCCGGCCGTTGACCATGGACGACGGGCTGCCGATCCGGATGCTGACATACGCACCCTCACGGCTGACCTTGGTTCCGTATCTGCTGCCGTCCTCGGCAGTGACTCCGATCAGCTCGAAACCCATGCCGTACTGGAACCCTTTGGGATCGGTGTACCGCACCGGAATGGAGCGGTAGATGCCGTGGCGCGGCTCGGAAAACAGCACCTCCAGCCTTTCCGTGACGATGAGGCTGGAATCGGGCCGGATGTTGAGATCGACGTCGAAGCGGTGGATGACGTACCCGCCCCGGTCTGCGGAGACAGGCAGCACGGTAGCCAGCAGGCAGAGGCCCGGCAGGAGGAAACGCAGTATTTTCATGATCAGGACTCCAGGTCGAAACGTGGGAACAGCCGCCTCGGCGGCGGAATCAAGCTCGAAAAACTCCCGCTCCCGGAAGCGGAACAGGCCGGCGACAAGCATGTCCGGAAACGACTGGATCCTGGTGTTCAGGTCCCGGACCACCGCGTTGTAGTACCGCCGGGCGTTCTGGATGTGGTTTTCCACATCCACCAGGGCGCGGTGCAGGTTGAGAAAATTCTCCGATGCCTTGAGCTGGGGGTACGCTTCCACCACGGCAAACAGCTTGCCGATCCGGTGGGCCAGACCGGACTCGGTCCGGCCGGCCTCGCCGGGGCTCCCGCCGTCCAGAACCTCCCTGGCCCTGGCCCGCATTGCGGTAACTTCCTGAAGGGTGGAGCGCTCGTGTCCGGCGTACCCCTTGACCACCTCCACCAGGCTTCCCACCAGGTCATGGCGCCGCTTGAGTTGCACGTCGATATCTGACCAGGCCGAAACGGCCCGGTTCCTGAGGCGGATGAACCGGTTGAAGATAAGCGCCAGCCCGATTGCGAAGGCGGCGCCGAGTATGAGCAGGATCGTGTTCACCCGGCGATGATATCCCAAAACAGGTAAACCAAATCCGCCGCAGCGGCGTTTATCTTCCTGAAGGGATGGAAATGCCAGCCCTGGAACACGGAGGAGAACGGGTATGAAGAACAGTCGGATCGTGTTGGTCTCCGTTCTGGCGCTGCTCCTGGCCGCAGGGGCGGCCGCGGCCGGAACAATCGAAGGCTCGGGGAACGTGCAGATCGAAGAGCGGTCGGTGGGAGAGTTCCATGGCCTTAGCCTGCTCGGCTCGCCGGACGTCAGCATCACGGTGGGCGGCTCGCCGTCCCTGACCGTGGAGGCGGATGACAATATCCTGCCGCTGATCACCACCGAGGTGAGAGACGGCATCCTGCATATCGGATCGGAGAAATCGTTCTCCACCCGCAAGGGGATCCATGTGCGGTTGACTGTGCCTGAACTGCGCTCGGTGATGATCAAGGGCTCCGGCGATGTCGAGGCCGAGGGGGTTTATGGAGACCTGTTTCGGGTTGCGATTAAAGGTTCGGGAGATGTCGTCGCCGCCGGATCGGTGGACCGGGTGGAGGCTGATGTCATAGGGTCCGGGGACATCCAACTGTTCGGCCTGGACGCGGTTCACGGTGAAGCCACGGTGAAAGGTTCCGGCGATATCCTGATCCAGGCCTCCGGCTCCCTGGAGCTCAGCGTGATGGGCAGTGGCGACATCCGGTATCGTGGCCCCGCCGAGGTGCGCAAGAAAGTCCATGGCAGCGGTGATATCCGCGCCGACTAACCGTAACGTCAACCTCAGAAATCTCCCGGGCAGTCCCCGTTGCCTTCCGCCGGCCGCAGCTCCGGCAGGTGCATGGCAGCGGGGATGCCGTACTCCTCGAGGATCTCGGCGGTTGCGGCATGGAAGGTCGCCGCGTCCAGAACGATCTGCCTGCGGCTGGATGTCGGGGCCAGCTCCAGAACGTGAAAACCGTTCATGGGAGCCTCCAGCGCCGCTATCACGTCGCTGATGCTGTCCACGGCCCGGCCGTTGATGCTGTCGATGACGTTGTCCCGGGTGTACTGGTAGCCGACGTTGTACGGCGACGGCAGGACCATCATGATAAGAACTTTCCGCCGGCTGTCCCGGGTCTGCCCTTCGCGGTACAGTGTGAAGTAATGCAGCAGATTGATAGGGGCGTTCTTGGTCCAGTTCTCTCCCCAGGTCTTGAGGTACGGCACGTCCAGTTCCCGAATCACCAACCCGCCGGCAATGACGTAAGGAGGCTGGCCCCGGCGCTGGTACGGGATCAGGTCGAGGCTCGAAGGGTATCCGCGCAGGGTCATGCCCAGTTTCCGTTCCTTACCGTCCCGCAGCACCCGGACCGTTACCTTGTCCCCCAGGTTGTGGTTCTCCGCAAGGTGCTGACCGAACCGCAGCCGGCCGAACCGGGGATGGAGGTAATACCCTTCGGCGTCCAGAGACTGACCGTCCAGTTCCAGGAGTATGTCCCTCGGTTTCAGCACTCCGCAGGCCGAGGTGCCGAACGGTACCTGCCGGATCAGGATTCCACGGGGTTCGCCCTGCTGTCCAAGGAACCGGGAGACGGCGGAATCGCTGTTGGTCTGCCACATCACCCCGAGAGCCGGGAAACCGGTGTACGGTCCCGGCGCCTTGGCCCGTTCGATGAACGGTCGCAGGATCTCCACCGGCACTGCGCGGCTCACCATGTCCGACTGGGATGAGGTAATCCCCACCAGGGCTCCGTTGGCGAACACCGGCTCTCCCCATCCGCCGCCGGCCATGTCGGTGCGCATGTACATGAAGGCGTGCTCGACACCGCCGCCCCAGCCGCGCCGGACCTCGAACCGCGTGATTCGGGAGGAGGCGATTTCCAACTGCTGCTTCCTCCAGCGGGCCATCAACACGGTGCCGGAAGTCGGCGTGAAGTCGGCCAGATCGATCGGTTCCAGGCCGCTCAGCAGTTCCGGGTCGCTGATCCGCAGAAGGGCCAGGTTCAGGTCCGGATCCACCGCCACGATCTCCGGTTCCACCTTCCTGGTCCGGCCGAAGGTGGCCAGTTGGATAAGGGTGGCGTGGTCCACCATCTGGGCATCAGTGAGGAGGTAGGACCCTTGCAGTACCACCGCCGAGCCGCTGCGGTTCTGAGGTGTGGTCTTGGCCCAGGGCCGGTCCTCGTCCCACATCTGGTAGGTCACTTCCAGGCCGACCACGCTTCTTTCGTAGCGGTCGCCTGTCGGCGTCGTGTCCGATGCGACCAGCACCGGCATGGACAAGGCGAGTATCAGGGCGCATATCCTGAAGATCTTCACAGGTTGCGATCCTCCTGGATGCCGTATCGATCAAGGATTTCACGGTGGGCGGCGTCCGCCTCCCGCCGGTCGATCACGCCGATCCGGCGCCGGTTGGCGAACTCGATGAGATGGAAATCACCCTTGTGGGTTTCGATGGTGTCCACAAGGTCCTCCAGGCAGGTGATCGGCTTGCCGTTGACCCGTTGCAAAACCTGGTTCCGGAACCATGCCATGTCCGAATTCACCGGGTGCTTGAGGCGGCGCAGCAGGACGACCCTTTCCTGCTGGATCAGTTCCGGCTCGATTTGGGGCCTGAGCAGGAACTCGTACAGAACATCCTTGCTGGCTTTCAGGTGCCAGTCCCCGCCGTAGGTCTTCAGCATCTCCAGGTCCAGGGCTATGAACACCAGTCCGCCGTACACGTAGTAGCGGGGCAGGCGGTTGTAGGCATGACCGTGGGCATCAGCCATCGGGAAACTGGAAAGGGGCACATCCAGGTCCAGCCGCCGCCCTTCCCGGAGAACGCGGATCGGCACCGATTCGCCGATCTGTTTGCGGTCCACCAGCAGGCCGAAGGAGATCCGGCCCCCGTTGTCGTCCACCGTGCCGTTGTTGGCCACCGTCTGGCCGTCTACCGATAGGAGAATGTCTCCGGCCTGAAGGTAATTTTCCGCGCTGCTGCCGCGGTAGACCGAGTCCACGCGGACGCCGGTCTCGTCCGGCTTCAGACCGGCCATAGCGCGGGCGGCGGCGTTCTCCAGGCCGGCGGTTTCCGCCCCCAGTTCCGGGTAGCCGTCGTAACGTCCGTCGGCTACATCGTTCAGGAACCTCCTGATTACCTCCATCGGGATAAAAAAGCCGGTGTTCTCAAGACTGGCGTTTCCCTGGAATGCGACTCCCACCACATTGCCGTCCTGCACAACCGGCCCGCCGCTGTTCCCGGGGTTGATGGCGGCGTCGGTCTGCATGGTGAGATGGAGGTCTTTGCCCGAGTGCATGTAAAGCTGTTCTTCGATTCTCGAAACCACTCCCCGGGTTGAGGACAACCGCATGCCGCCGGCGGGGTAGCCCAGAGTGTCCACGGTGGTTCGCAAGGCCGGTATGCCTCCGAAAGTCAGGGCCGGCAGGTCGTCCAGGGCGCCCGGCTCCACCGGGCGGATCAGGGCGAGATCACAGTCATGGGCCAAATGCACGACTTCCGCTTCCCGTGGCTCGGGGTCGTTGTACACGAAGATGCTCAGATAGCGGGAATCGCTGACCACATGGGCGTTGGTCATTACCAGGCCGTTGCCGATGGCGAACCCGGATCCGGATGATTCCCCGACTCCGGACAGGTCCCACGGGGAGTACCAGTTCCCCTTCTGGACATAGTTCACTATCCGGACCACCGACCGTTCCAGCGGTTCCGGTTCGGAGCCGATGGCCGGAATCAGGCAGGCGGCCAGGCAGCACAGGACCGCAAAACGGGTCAGAAGTTTGGTCAATGTAAGCTCCCTCGTCGAAAAGGACCCTGATCGATAGGGTACCTGACGGATCGCTCTAAAGCCCGAGAAATCAAGGAGGAAGGTCTGCTATCCATACTTTGGCCACCAGAATTGGTTTCTTTTCCCGGACCATTCAGGTTCGGATCATCGGAGTATTGGGGCGCCGGGCAGCATGACCGAACGCTGGATCCGGTTTCCCTTCCGGTAATCGGACGGCCGGAAAAGAGGAGTGAACATGAAACGAGTGGGGATTTCTGTGACAGTAATGATGCTACTGCTGGCGGTGCTCGGTTCCTGTGCACCGCTGCCCGGCAGCGATGTGGATGAACCGGTTGCGCTGCCGATGATCCAGCTTGACGACACCTACACCATCCCGGCTGAGTGGGGCAGTCTGGCGGCGGTGAGCAACAGTTCCAAGTTCCCGGATGTTTTCCAACTCTGGTTCGAGAACGAGGCAGGCGAAATCCACCTGGTGGTGTTCAACAACAAATCCCGGGCCTTGTTGACCACGTCCCGGGTGATAGCCCGGCGTTGAAGGGGAGGATGCCATGAACCAATTCATCAGCCTGATCAGCAGGATCCTGTTCTGCGGAGCCGTAGCGCTGGCGGTCCTGGCGATCTGGGAAAAACTTGCCAACTTCATGGACCTGACATTGCTCCGGGGGACGATCCAGCCATCCCGGCTCCTGGAGCTGGCTGCCGTCGCCCTTCTGTTCGTCATCGCCATGCAGTTGCGGGAGTCCAGGAGCGGTCCGGAGCGGAACTGACGCTGAAGCTGAACGCTTGATATTGGGACCATGCCGGTTTTTAAGGGTATGTTTGCCTTTCGACTCGTAATTATAATACCTGCATAGATAGTTTGCTATTTAGTAAGTCATTTTCCCTTTTTAGTTGACTGGCCACCCTCCGGACATAATTACTTTAATTACGTACTGGTCGCACTGTCGACCAGTGGAGGTGGCTGCATGATGGAGCCTGATCTGGCCCCAACGCGTAACAGTGATCGTAAGTGGCTGTTGGAGGTGGCCCGCGTTGCCGAACTGACGTCAGGGGAAGCCCTGACACTGCCGCCCAGTCTGCCCCTCTCTCACGCCTGGTCCAGGGTTGCCGATGCTTCCGGCGTCACTGAGGAGGATCTCGCCGTTCATGTGGCCGCCGCCTACGGGCTCCGTGTCGCCGAACTCAAGAATGCCGATGTCGCGGCCCAGAAACTGGTGCCCGCCAGCCTGGCTCGCCGCTACAAGGTGTTCCCGTTGCGCCAGGACGACAACCGGTTGGTGCTGGCCACCAGCGACCCCACCGACCTGGATATGGAACAGGACCTGGCGTTTGCGTCGGGGCGTTCTCCGATCCTGGAGGTCTGTTCGCCCTCGGCCCTGGAAGCGGAGATCGCCGCCCATTACTCCACCGACCGGATCCTGGGAGACCTGATGGCCTCCATGGAACCGCAGGCAGACAAAGATGTCCTGGTCCTCTCGGAGGACGGTCCGGAAACCGTCACCAGCGACGAGATCGAGGGGGGGCCGGTGGTCCGCCTGGCCAACCTCATCCTGCGTGATGCGGTCCGGAAGAACGCCAGCGACATCCACATCGAGCCGATGGCCACCGCTGCCCGGGTCCGGTTCCGGGTAGACGGCTCCTTGAGGCATTACATGCAGGTTCCGTTGCCGGTGCTGGCCCGATTGATCTCCCGGATCAAGGTGCTTGGAGAGATCGACATCTCCAAACGGTTGCAGCCCCAGGACGGCCGGGCCCGGGTCAGCGTGGACGGGCGGGAGTATGATCTCAGGATCTCCACCGTCCCGACCCGAGGGAATGAGAAGGCGGTGATCCGGATTCTGGACCCGTACGGCGCCCCGCGGATGGAGGAACTCGGCCTTCCCGAAGCTGAGCTCCAGCGGTTCCGTGAACTGCTGGGACACCGTGACGGCATCGTTCTGGTGACCGGCCCTACCGGCTCCGGAAAGACCACCACCCTGTACAGCGCCATGCAGGAAGTGGCTACCGCGGATGTCAATGTCATGACCGTGGAAGATCCGGTGGAGTACGAATTCCCCGCCCTGACCCAGATCCAGGTGGAGCCGAGACAGGACGTGACCTTCGCCTCGGCGCTCAGGGCGATTCTGCGACAGGATCCGGACGTCATCCTGGTCGGGGAGATCCGGGATAATGAGACCGCGGAGATGGCGGTGCAGGCCGCGCTCACCGGCCACCTGGTCCTGGCGACTTTGCATACCAACGACGCCATCGGCGCCGTTCGCAGGCTGGTGGACCTGGGGCTGGACCGCCCGTCCATTGTCTCCACACTGCGAGGATCCCTGGCGCAGCGGCTCCTCAGGAAGACCTGCGCCAAGTGTCATGGCAGGAAAAAGAACGAGGCTGGCACGGACTTTTGGGATCAGTGCGGCGGAACAGGGTACTCCGGCCGCTTCGCCGTGATGGAAGTGTTCACCATGAGCGATCGGTTCGAACAGCTGATCCTGGACGAAGTGTCGCCGTCACGCCTGCTCATGGAAGCGGAGGCCGACGGCATGCGGACCATGCGCCAGGTCGCAGAGGACCATGTGGAGAGTGGGATCACCGATCTGGCGGAGGTGAACCGGGTGCTGGGTGGAATCAAGGAGGACGGTGCACAGATCAGGGACGTGCAGCCCTCGGAACAGGGTCATGTACTGGTTGTCGACGATGATGCCGTCAACCGGGCTGTGGCCCGGGCCCTGCTGGAGAAAAACGGATTTCGCGTATCGGAAACGTGCGATGGCGATGGTGCCATTGCGTTGCTCGATGCCCGCAACGATTACAGCCTGATGGTTCTGGACCTCGATATGCCCCGGGTCGGGGGCCGGGAGGTGCTTGCCTCGGTCCGGAACAGCGTGGCAACCGCGGGACTGCCGGTGGTGGTTCTCACGGGGACCAAAGACTGCGATGCCGAGATCGAGTTGATGAGAGCGGGAGCAGACGATTACATCCGCAAACCGATCGACCCGCCAAGGTTCATGGCAAGGATAGCGGCCGCATTGAGGCGGGCCAAAGGATAGTACTTATTGAAGGAGAAGGTCATGGGTTCTATAGAAAACGAAGGAGGCGAAGCGGATCGTCTCGCCGGGAACGTTATGGAAGAGATAGATGCCGCGGCCCAGGCTCACCGGGAATCGGAGCGCCTGCGGGAGGCTCGGAGGAAAGCTGCAGGCCCACGCAAGAAGATCGGCCTGGGAGTGTTGTTCGTCATTTTTCTGGTCCTGACCACGCTGAATATCAGCGGGATAGGGCCATTCGGCGTTGCTCCGGCAAGTTTATCGGGAGTGGATCTGCGTGAAGCGATGAGCTGTGAGGTGGATGACATGATGGATCAACTTACCGCTTACCGGGAAGAGTTCGGAACGTACCCACAAAGCCTCGTGGAGATTGGCGTGGATGACGATTCGTGGGGATACGAACTGCTTTCTCCGGACCATTGCCGGGTTGCCCTTCAAGAAGCGCGGGAGGTTGTGTCTGCCGATCTGATGGGGAAGTGATATGAAGAATGAACCTAAGGAAAGATTCGGGAATCAGATCGGGTTCGCCATCCTGGAACTGCTGGTGGTTCTGGTGATTATAGGCATTGTGGCCAATATCGCAATCCCGATCTTCATGCACGCCCAACTGAAAGCAAGGGCGACGAAAATCGTCACCGATTTCAAGCTGGTGGAGACGGCGGTGACGAATTACTACACCAACAACGGGACCTGGCCGAGGGACCGCGTCCCGGGGCGGGAGCCTCCGGAACTGGCGAGTTATATCGACGGCAAGCTGGATTGGGGAGAGAAAGGTCGCCGATCCATGGCGATTCAATACGATTGGGACAACTGGATCAACAAAAACGGTGAGCCCCGCAAGCCGAAGACCGGAGTGGTGATCGGGTTCAGCGTCCGTACACGGGACCAGGCACTGCTCGCCATGATCCGGCAAGTCTGGGATCGTGAGGCTTATTCGACGAAGGACCGGGTGACGTTCATTATCGAGCCGGTCATCCGCTGATCATGCCGGCGGCAATATGAAAAATCCGTTCCTGGCCAGTCTGGGTAACGAGATCCGCCTGCCGGTGACCAGCCTGATCGGCATGACGGAGAGGCTGCTGGAATCGGAACTGACGCCGGATCAGCGCAGCATGGCGGAGGTAACAAGGGACGCCGCCGAGGCGCTGCTGGAATTGATCGGTGACATGGTGGTTCTCTCCGGCATCCCTGGAGGGCACCTGAAGCTCGAGCGGGTGAAGTTCGACCTGGCCGGCATGATCGGGACGGTGACCCGGTTGTACGCTGTGGAAGCGAAACAGTGCGGGCTCAGGCTGGACTGCCACATCGAAGACGAGGTTCCCCAGACAGCAATGGGGGATCCCGGCAGGCTGCGGCATGTTCTGGCCGCACTGATCGGGAACGCCGTCAAGTTCACCGAATCCGGGAGTGTCACCCTGGCCGTCGGCGTGGAGCCGGGGCAGGGACCGTCCCACAGGGTGCGATTCAGCGTCCGTGACACCGGCCATGGAATCGCTCCCGAAAAGGTCCAGTCGATCCTGAACGAGCCGGGCCAGGTCTCCGGCGCGGCGCCGGACTCCCCGTGGGATGGGGAGGGTGCAGGGCTGGCGATCACCCAGCTGATCCTGGTCCTGATGGAGAGCCATCTCGAGATCAAGAGCGAACCGGGGAAGGGGTCCGAATTCTCGTTCGTACTGGAACTGCCCCGGGCTGAATCCGGGGAGCCCGCCCCACGACCCGACAACTGGCTGCACCTGGATGGCGCACGGGTGCTCTTGGTGGGTGACAGCCCGGGCCAGCGGCGCACCATCGGGGAGATGCTTGGCTGGGCAGGTGTCAGCGTTGATGGAGCGGGGGACTCCGATTCGGCTCTGGCCGCCCTGTCCACAGCCGGTGCCGGAGACAGGCCGTATCAAATGGTAATCATCGAATCCTACCTGCCCGGCGCCGACGGGTTCGATCTCGCACTCAAGATCAATGAGATGAACGGTACTGCCGGTCTCCCTCTGATGGTGCTGAGCTCCGGCGGAGAGCCCGGGGACGCGGAGCGCTGCAGGAAAAGCGGTGTATCGGCCTACCTGTCTAAGCCGATCTCTCGAATAGAACTGCTGCAGGTCTCGGCCCTGCTCCTGGCTGCCGGCGGCAAGCAACCCCTGAAGAACATGCTTATCACCCGGTATTCCATGGAAGAGAACCGCCCGCGTCTTCGCGTCCTGATGGTGGATGACAGCCCGGTGAACCGACAGGTGACTGCGGCGATGCTGCACCGCCGGGGTCACCATGTGGATGCGGTGGGCAGCATCAGCCTGGCGGTGCAGAGGGTAGCGTCCACGGAATACGACGCCATCCTGGCCCAGGCCTGCCTGGAGGGTCAGCAAAGGTTGGCCGAGGCGGCGTCCCGGCCGTTGATTGCCATGGTCAACCGGGATGCGGAGGTGCAGGACGGTTCGCTCAGAATGCCGCCGGACCCGATGGAACTGTTCGCCGCGGTGGAGCGGTGGGGCATCCCGGCGATATCGTCACCGCCGGTCCACGAGCATCCGGAGCCGTCCCGGAACAGGCCGCCGGTGGATATGGATGAACTGGTGCGCATAATGCGTGACGCCGGCATCGAAGATACAGTCGGCCCGATCCTGAAGATCTTCATTGACGACGCTCCAGCGCGGATGTCGGCGCTGGAGGAGGCTGCATCCCGAGGCGACTCGAAGGGGATGGTCGCTGCGGCCCACGTGTTCTATTCGTCGTCCGGAAGCGTGAAAGCAGACGTCCTGGCCGGGATCCTGAAGGAGATCGAAAAATCCGGCATGGCGGGCGATGGTGCCACCGCCGCCGGGCTGGTAGCGGAAGCGCGCCGGGAATACGATGCGGTGGCGCAATTCCTGCAGATTTCAGGGCGGCTCGTTCCGGCAGACTGATCCTGTGATATTTTCGCTTTCGTGAGAAGGGAAAATGCACAGAACCGGATCCTGTTCGTGCCGGTTTCCGGTCCGAAGGGTCTGGGTGAATACATGCGCTCGTTATACCTGGCACGGGGAGCGCAGGAGCGGTGGCCTGAAGCGGATATCCGTTTCATCATCAGCAGACAGGCGCCGTATGCCGGTGATGTACCGTTCCGATCACACCTGACGAACAGTTCCCCTACAAAGCATGTGCGAGAAGTCAACCGGATCGTCGATGATTTCAGGCCGGACGTTACGGTTTTCGACGGTTCCGGACGCTCGTCCCAGATGAAACACGTCCGGTCGGCGGGGTCGGCCACGATTTTCCTCAGCCAGCACGCAAGAAAAAGAAGGCGAGGATTCAAACTCGCAAGGATGCGATCCACCGACCTGCACTGGATTGTGCAGCCGAAATTCGTCGACGGGGATCTGAGCGGTGTGGAAAAGATGAAGCTGAGGCTAGTGGGCCGGCCAAAGGTTACTTTCATCGGGCCGGTTTTTTCTCCGCCACGTCAGCCCGCCCGGCCGTTGCCGGCGGAGCCGTATTTCTTCTGTTGCGCAGGGGGCGGCGGGAACATGGTGAAGGGCAGGAACAGCGCCGAGCTGTTCCGGGAGGCGGCGGCGGAAGTATCCCGTAGTTCCGGCATGCCGGGCGTCATGGTCATGGGACCGAATTACCGGGGGGAGCCAGGATCGCAACACGGGCTGATCATCTTGCCGGAACTGGATGGGGCGGAATTGGCCCATGTCCTGGCCGGATCGGAATTCGCCATGCTTGGCGGCGGCGGCCTGCTGGGACAGGCGGTTGCTCAGGGCGTTCCCTGTGCCGCAGTTCCCGTTGCGAAGGACCAACCGTCAAGGGTTGCAGCCTATCGACGCGAAGGTCTGTGTGTCGCGGCGGAGCCTGATACTCTGGCCCAGGTTACGCTGGACGGCTTGAGCCCCGAAGAGCGCAACCGTCTGCGAACCCGCATGAAGGAGACGGGGCTGCGGAACGGTCTGACGGCAGCTATCGAGCAGCTCTCGGAACTGTTGGAGAGCAGGGCGGGTTCACAATGGACTTGAAGGAATACCTGGCGCAGTACAAAGGAAAAACGGTTCACGTACTGATCAATCCGGGAAATGCCGGTGACGGGCTGATCCATCTGGCGGGCAGGGAACTGTTGTCCGGCCTCGGGATCCGTTCCCGGGAGTTTCTTTATCCGGCTCCTGCCGTTGGCGATACACTTTTTATACACGGTTGTGGTGGTTTCGGGGGAGTTTCCGCGCACAGGGTGGAACAGAGCAGGTTTTACTTCGACCGCTTCAAGGATGTGGTCATCCTGCCCTCCAGTTTCGATCCTGCCCGGCCCGCGGTCCGGGATTTCCTGGCCACCCTTCCTGCACATGTGACCGTTTTCTGCCGCGAGAAGATCAGCTACGATCTTGCCCTGCAATGCGCCGCTCATCCCGAAAAATTGTTCCTCTCCGAGGACGTTGCCTTCCTGTACGATTACGGGAAATGGGCCCGTCGCCGCGGAAAGGGAACCCTGGTCTGTTTCCGCACCGATTCCGATTCGGCCCAGGAGTCGGGACCGGATTGTTCCATCGACATTTCAAAGTACGGTGACAAGCACGATGCATGGCCTTTGCTTTTTTGCGTCAGCCTGTTTGAGGAGGTCCACACCGATCGTATGCATGTCGGGATCGCAGCGGCGATGATGAACAAACAAACCTACTACTACGACAACAATTATCACAAGATCCGCGCCACCTACGCCCACTCCATGACCGCAATGGAGAACGTGCACTACATGGGGCGTCGGGCGCCTGAAGTTGTACCTTGCGCTGGAAGCAGGGTGAGAATGAGACTGCTTCATGTCCTGATGAAATTGAGAAAACCGCTGCAAAGAGTGGCGACTCATTCCCGGCGCAGAAAGTTTCGACGCGCCAATCCACCAGTGACCGGATGAGAGGGCCCCATGCTGCGAGTCCATCGGACAGAATTGAAGGAGATCGGATCCGAGGTTGAAATTTCCGCCGAAGTTGACGGATTCCCAAAAGGCGCCCGGTGCAGGCGTCTGTGGTTCAGGTTTCCGGAGGCGATGGCGCATACCTTGAACTTGTCCGGAACGCCGTTCATGGCGTCTATGATGCCGGTGGCTGCCGGACTGCGGACTCCGTTGCATGTTGAGGGGCCGGTTTCCCGTCGCCTGGTGGAGAACAGCCGACAAATAGGCAGGATCTGGCGAGATTGGTATCGCTTTCGCCTGGAAATCGTTCCCGAACGCTTCATTGACGATAACGGCCCCACGTCTTCCGGGGGCGTCGGTTGCTTCTTCTCCGGAGGCGTCGATTCGTTCTACTCGGTTTTAAAGAACCTGAAGAACGAAAAAGGGGACGGAAGGATCAGCCATCTCGTGCATGTTCGAGGATTCGATATCGATCTCAGAAACGATGCAATGTACAAAGTGGTCTATAGGCATCTTGCCGAAGCGGCGGATGAGTTGGGATGCCCGCTCATCCGTGTGTCGACCAACGTGCGTGAAGTTACTCGTGGGTACACCAGTTGGGGAAGGTTGCAGCACGGCGCCGCCCTGGCGGGAATTGGCCACTGCTTGTCCGGTCTGTTTCGAACGATGCTGATACCGGCGACCCACACCTATGAGCATTTGTTCCCGTGGGGAACTCATCCTCAGTTGGACCCCCTGTGGTCTGACGAATCGCTGACCTTCGTTTCCGACGGTTGCGAGGCGAGCCGCACCCAGAAGATAATTCGGCAGATCGCACGTTCCGGCGCTGCCCTTCAGCACCTGCGAGTCTGTTACAGGAAGACAGGGGCCGAACGCAATTGCGGCGAATGTGAGAAATGCCTCCGGACCATGGTCGGCCTGAAGATCGCCGGTGTGTTGGATGAATGCGGGGCCTTCGCAGACTCTCTGGACCTGGATCGGGTCCGAAAGATCCGGATCAAGCAGAGGATCACAGAAAGTTTCGCCCGGGATACGCTGACGGAACTCCGGGAGAGAGGCAGCGAACCGGAACTGCAACAGGCGATGTCGGAAATCCTGTCCAGATGGACTTTCTCCCGCATCAGAAACCACCTGAAGGACCGGTTCCGGTTCTAGGCGCCGGGTGTTCGGCTGCAGTCCTTGAAAATCGCGCAAGCAAGAGGTTTTTGTTGCTCTCCAGGCAGTGCTGGCCTCCGGCCCGGGTCCGACCCTATCTTATACCTGCATCATTTTTGGATTTTGCAGAGGGTTCCATGACGTTGAAAAACAAAGGGTCCGGGGAGGAAACGGCTACCCTGAAGGGACGTCTGGCCGATCTGGAAGCCCGCCTGGAGGAGGCGGAAAAAAGTGTCCGGCAAAACAAATACCAGCAGTTGCTCGAACGGTCGGCCGATGCGATCCTGATCATCGACGGTGAAACCTTCGTGGACTGTAATGATGCGACCGTCCGGATGCTGCGCTACCCGAACAAGGAAGACCTGCTCCAGACCCACCCTTCGGACCTGTCCCCCCCAAGCCAGCCGGACGGCAGGCGCTCCTTCGAAAAAGCCAGCGAGATGATCGCCATTGCCATGAAACAGGGCAGTCACCGTTTCGAGTGGGATCACCAGCGGGCAGATGGGGAGATTTTTCCGGTGGAGGTTCTGTTGACGCCGGTTCCCGAAGGCGACCGGACACTGATTCATGTCGTCTGGCGCGAGATCACCGAACGCAAGGACCTCGAGCGGCAGTTGCGATCCGCCCAGAAGATGGAGGCGGTCGGGAAACTGGCCGCAGGCGTATCCCACGATTTCAACAACATCCTGGTTTCCATCCTGGGCTATGCCGACCTGTTGACCCGGCAGCTTGCCAATTCACCGAAGCTGTTGGAGCAGGTTCAGGCGATCCGCTCCGGAGGCGAACAGGCGGCGGCCCTGATCTCCCACCTGCGGGCGTTCGGACGGAATCAGGAACTGAAACCGCAGGTTGTGGAATTGCACCGGATCGTCGACGGTCTGGATGTGATGATCCGGCGGCTGATCGGCAGGCAAAGCCGACTGGTGATCCGCCACGATCCGGAAACCGTGCCGGTGAAGATCGATCGGGGGCAGATGGAACAGGTGGTCCTGAATCTGGTGACCAACGCGCGGGATTCCATGCCGGAAGGAGGCGTCCTGACCATAAGCACCTGCCGGGTGCGGATAGAGGCGGACAGCGGCCTGGAACTGGATGAAGGAGAATACGCCACCCTCCGGGTGGAGGATACCGGATGCGGGATGACGCCGGAGGTTGCCTCCAGCGCCTTCGAACCGTTTTTTACCACCAAGGATGATAACGTCGCCACCGGCCTGGGCCTGTCAAGCGTATACGGCATGGTCAAGCAGAGCGGCGGCGATCTGCGTATGACGACCCGTCCCGGTGAGGGGACGGTTCTGGAACTGTTCCTGCCTGAATGTGTCGATGTTGCAGTGGAGGATGAATTGCTTACAGAAAACGAAAACAGCGCCCCCGGCGCCGGAACCGTATTGGTAGTGGAAGATGAACCGGCGGTGGCCGACCTGGTGAAACAGGCCCTGGAATCGGAAGGCTACCAGGTTCTGGAGGCGCGCAACGGCGCTGCCGCCCTGAGGTTGTTCCGCAAGGATGGCCGCGATGTGGACCTGATCCTCACCGACGTGGTTATGCCGATCATGAATGGACCGGAACTGGTGGCGCAGATCCTGGACAACCGTCCGGACCTGCCTGCCCTTTTCATGTCCGGATACACCGACGACATCCTGTCTCGCCACGGGTTTACCATCGAGGAGGTGCACCTGTTGCGCAAACCGTTCTCCTCGGCTCAACTGGTGGACAAGGTCCGCCAGGTCATGTAGGCCAGGTATCCGGCCAGCAGCAGCAGGCCTTCGTGGCGGGCCAGCTTGCGCTGGCTCAGGGCGAACGGCAGCAGCACCACGGAAAATACGGCCATGGCTGCCAGATCGGTGAACCCTCCGGCCGGCACCGGCACCGCCCGGATGCTGGAGGAGACTCCCAGAATGAATAACAGGTTGAAAATATTGGAACCGACGATGTTCCCGATGGCAAGATCCGCCTGACCTTTGCGGACGGCGAACAGGGAGGTGGTCAGCTCCGGCAGGCTGGTTCCCAGGGCGACGATGGTCAGGCCGATCAACGCCTGGCTCATTCCAAGGGCGGCGGCGACCCCCGACGCCCCGAGCACGGTCCAATGGCTGCCCAGGAGAACGCCGGCCAGGCCGGCCATGGTCAAGAGGGACGCAGGAGCCCAGTGCATCTCCGGCTTTTTTTCCTGGTCGCGTTCCGCTTCCTTGAGGAACCGGTCGTTCTTCCGGTCCCTCATGGCGGCCCGGGTGGTCAGGAACAGGAACAGGGCGAAACAGGCCAGCAGGATGACGCCGTCCGGCCGGCTGAAATGATCGGAGTTGCGCCCGAACAGGAAATCCACGGCCATGAAGATCGTCAGACCGGTCACTCCCAGCATCACCGGAATCTCGCGACTGACGATGGAGCGGTGCACCGCGAGGGGCAGCAGCAGGGCGGTCAGCCCGATGATCAGGCCGATATTGGCGATGTTGGAGCCGATGACGTTCCCGAAGGTGAGATCGCTGTTCCCGCTGATGGCAGCGGCGACGTTAACCGCCAGTTCCGGGGCGCTGGTGCCGAAAGCGACCACCGTCAACCCGACAACGAAGGTAGAGATCCCCATGATCCGGGCCAGGGCCGACGCGCCGCGCACGAGGAACTCACCGCCGGCCAGAAGGACGATGAGGCCTGCCAGTAATGTCAGTCCGGAGTTCATGGGACTGGATTCTAACAAACTGCGCGGACCGGCGTACAATGGGGTAGTGAGAGAGACGCCTACCAGCCGCATGCTGTCCCGCTACCGTAAACCGGAACCGGCCTGGATGGAGCCGGCGCGGATCGCTTCCACCGTCATCTGGGTATTCGCCCTGACGCTATATGCGTACTACCAGTACTACAGCCTGTCCACCTTTTGTAAAGGGCTGTCATTGCTACTAGTCAGCAGCATTGCCAGAATCATGACACCGCTGTGGTATGCAAGTTATTTCCATGCGCTTGCTCTGGCACTGGCTATCTACCTTGCATCCCATATTTACCGCACCCGGAAAGAAACGGTTCTGAATGTCGGACTCAGGAGGTCCGGGAGAACGCAGGTTGTCGCGACACTTTGCCTCGGTATTTGCGCTTACTTGATCTTCAATCGTCTCGCCCCGTTTCAGTCGATGATGTACAGCGGAATGGACCAGATCTCGCCGATTTTGATGGATTATAAGTACGGTCCGGACAGCGGATGGTATGGCTACGATCAGTTTCAAAATTTTGCCTGGCTCGGTATGCTCACCACTTTGATCGTTCTGGTGCGTGGCTATGGTCTCTTGCCCCTGCTCGACGTTTCGCGAAAGAGCTTCATGGCGGTCGGCATCGTTCTCGCTGTTATCGGAGTTCTGGTTCCTTTTGCGGTTTTGAATGGCATCCTGCCGGCTTTTAACCGGACAGCGCTGGAACGATTGAACTCCGAGAACCTGTGGGAGAAAGCGATTATTTTCGGTGACGAAGATTTTATCGATGATGGACGTATCCATTTGGCACGCTACCTCGAAACGCACAATGACGACGGTGTGGTGATTCCACAACTGGATGTGGATCGGAATGAGATGCCGATCCGAGGTCAAATTGAATACTACGATCAAGGACCGCAACTTTGCGAACTGTGCCAGATTCCAGGTTTACCTTATTGGACGACAAACGGCATTCCGTTAATGCTGTCAAACGAATTTCCACCTGCAGGGAACCCTGATCTGGTGCTGGAACTGCCTCGCGCAGGGTGGTATTGCCGTTATTACGAACCTGTCCTTGAGGCAAAGATCATCCGGGCCCCGTTGGGGAATCTTGCCGAGGTGGTTGACGGGAAGACCTGGATCATCCTCAAAATTGATTTGACGAATCAAGGTCGAGCAAGTTATTAACCTGCTGCGAGTACTCGAAGAAGCTGACGTGAAGCGTGTGGATCTGGCTGTTCTCTCCTACGGCTTCGCCCCGCTGGGCGATTCACCGGTCCGGTTCGATCCGGGGAACCGGGGTACAGGCGAACTCTACTGTCCGACTAAACGGGACGATCATGGTCGGACAACCAGTATGGTTTGGCGCTATACTCCGCCGCCTAGACCCGACTTCACGGGACCGCTCCAGCAGGTATGCGCAGCTTCCTACAGGTGGGAATTGCTCGATCTGTGGGAGAGAAAATTCGTTCCCGAGAAACCCGGATCGCTGAACGGGACGGTTTCCATTCCGGTGGTGAGCGGTATGAAGTATGGTGAACTCGTACAGTATCTGGCCGGCGCCATGGCCGGTGGAGCCGAGTCAGTGAATCTGTCTTATAGGCAGGAGAGAACAGCCATGAAACCTGAAACCGAAATTCTCCTCTGGTGGGTCGCCTTCGGCGGCACGCACATGATCGGATCCACGGTGCCGGTGCGGACCTTTTTGATTCGGAAGATCGGGCTGATCGGGTTCAAGGTGATTTACTCGGTGGTTTCCCTGGCCACGTTCATCCCGCTGGTGATGGTGTACTGGGGCAACCGGCATACCGGCGCCGAACTGTTCGAATACCAGCCTTCCATGATCCGGGTCAGCGAGGGACTGATGTTCGTGGCGTTCTTCTTCCTGGTCCATGCTTTGTTGACGGCCAACCCGATGTCCACGGCGTCGGAGATCGCCGGGAAGCAGACCCGGGGTGCGTTCCGGATAACCCGGATCACAAGGCATCCGATGAACACCGCCTTCGGCCTGTTCGCCCTGGCCCACATGATCATGAACCCATATGCGGGAGACTGGACGTTTTTCGGCGGGTTCCTGGTCTACGTGCTGCTGTCCGCCTGGCACCAGGACCGGCGGTTCCTCACGACCCATCCGGAAACGTTCCCGGCGTTCTATGAGACCACCTCGTACGTGCCGTTCCTGGCGATTCTGCAGGGTCGGCAGCGGCTCGGAGTGAAGGAGTACCGCTGGTGGAGCTTCGTCGTGGTGATCGCGCTGTTCCTGGTCTTCCGGTTCGTCCACCCGACCTGGATCGGCGGTTATTGATTACCGGGCTTTGAAACGGTCGTCCTCGTCGGCGAACAGCACGTTGAAGCTGGTCAGGGAGCCGTAGCAGCCGGTGACGTAGCCCTGCAGTTTGACCTTGGTATCGTTCGGCAGGTCGGAATTGTTGAGGTGCTGCTCCAGGGTGCGCAGCCGGTTTCGAACCATGACGATCTTGTGGAAGAACGAGTCGATGGGCCAACTCTTCTCCTGCAGACCTTCCCGCCCGGGCCGCAGAACCAGTTCACCTCCCCGCCACTTGTCGGCCGGGGCCGCGGCGGTCAGGCCGGTCTCCTCGCGGATGATCCGGCGAAGCAGCAGTTCGAGGTCCGGGCTGTTGTCAGTGCTCATGGGAGGAAGGCTCCTTTCACGTTCGCTGACCAGGGAAAGCGGTTCACGGGACGGTGCGGAACGAGCCGGCCGAATGCCTGTGGCCGGCCGGACCTCCCGGGGCTGGCGGTCGCCCCTATAATTGTGCTGGCTGCCGCAGTAATCGCAGACAACCCGGAGCGGCTCACCCTGCGGTGATGTTACCAGGGCGGTATGTGTCCGGCTGATGCCGCAGGGACGGCAGTAGTCCTGGAGACTGTTGCCGGCCCGGTATTTTCTCGAAGGTCCGTCGTTCGATCCGTTGCTCATCCGAATGATCTTAGCAGAGACCGCCGGCCTGTTTCGATTGCGCCGCTCCGTTTACAGGTAATAAGCTTGCACTGAAGGAGGCCTGTATTGAGATATGCGGTTCGGCGGACACTGGCAACGGTACTGTTCCTTGCTGCTGCGCTGCAATGTGTCGCCTGCCGGGAGTCCACCGGCTCGATCCGGACCTCCCCCTGGACCTTTGAAGGCATACAGCGGATCGTCGCCCTGGGGGACACCCACGGCGGCTTCGCCCAGGCACAGGAGATCCTCCTCGGCCTGGACCTGGTGGACCAGGACCTGCACTGGACGGGGGGAAACACCCACCTGGTGTTCGTCGGTGACCTCACCGACCGGGGAGACCGGGAGCGCCCGCTCCTGGACATGGTCCGGCGCCTGCAGGGCGAGGCGGAGAAGGTGGACGGCCGGGTCCACGTCCTGCTGGGGAACCACGAGGTCATGAACATGATGCAGGACCTGCGGTACGTGTCCCCTGAGGGGTTCGAGGCGTTCCGTGACGAAGAGGACCCCCAGGTGCGCCGGGAGGCGTTCAACCGGTTCGACCACCAGATCAGGGATGAACGGCTCTCCCGGGAGGATGTGCAACGCCGGTTCGAGGACCTTTACCCACCGGGGTACTTCGGAAGACGTGCTGCCTTCGGACCAGACGGGATCTATTCCCGGTGGTTGCTGGAGCAGCAGGTCATCATCCGGCTCAACGGGATCGTGTTCGTCCATGGCGGGCTCACCGAGGAGACTGCCGGGTTGGGGTACGAAGGGATCAACCGGGCGGATCATGGCCGGGATTCGAAATTACTGGGAGCTGCGGAAAGTTCTCATTGATTCAGGGAAAGTGACCGTGTCCGATGATTACCGGCTGACCATGGGGATCGCCGCGGAACTCCTGTCCGAGATGGCGGCAAAAGGTGAAAAATAATCTGGCGGTCACCCGAGACGGGCCGCTACTGGTACCGGGGCAATTCCCTTGAAAACGAGAGTGTGGAGCGGGACCGGGTCACCGCATGCCTGGAGATGCTGGGTGGGCGGGCCATGGTGCTGGGGCACTCCATCACCGAGGGAGGGCGGATCACCTCCCGGTTCGGCGGCAAGGTGTTTCGGGCCGACGTCGGCATGGCCTACCCGGAGGCGGCGATCCCTCAGGCGCTGGTCATCGAGAACGACGAAGTCCGCGTATTCAATGCCCGGACCGGCATGATAGGCACTGCTGTCGCGGAACTACCGGATGGCGAATCGGCCCTATCCCGTGTGGAATGACGCATAGTGCGCTGCTCCGTACTGCCGCGTAATGCCTTATTCTGCAACGGCTTTCCTGTTATAAAGGCAATTTCCATGAAATTCAGAGATTCGATAGATGTCGTGCTTGTAATAATTAAATGATTCCCTTGCTTTCGGAGGGAGTTGCCCGTATTTAAGGCCGGTACGCAAGCGGTGGGGTCCAAGACGATGTCACGAAAAAGCAGGACAACAGGTGAGATGGCGGACCGGCCCGACGCTGAAGATCTGTGGCACGGAGCCGGCTGGCGCATTGTGATGACCACCATCCTTCTGGCGATGATCTCCGGCCTGATCCTGCTGGCCGGGTCCCTGGATATCGGTTGACCGCAGCCCCATTCCCGATCCGAGTGTAGAATCTCAGAGGCAATTTGCTGGAGGATGGAATGTGTCCTGGCTGAGTTGTCTCTGTTTCCTGGCTGCGTTGGGAGCGGTTCCCGCCGAGACGGCGCCGGTACTGCCCCACACGGTGGAGCGGGTCTGGTACCGCGGCGAGGACCGGCCGTTCGGCAAGGTATTCCGCGCCGGGGGCGATCTGGTAATCCGTGAAGACTCCCTGGAATTCGTTCACCGCAAGCACGGCTGGTCGGTCCCTCTGGAAGGGATCTCCATGATCGCCCTTGGTGTGATGAAAGGGGATGTGGACACCGACTGGGTAATCCTGGTTCTTCGGGACGGGCAGCCTGAGCGGGTAGTGGGGATTCGTGACGGCCATCGCCTGGGATACGGCCGGGAGACCAGGGGGATCTATGAGCTGTTGCGCGAGGTCGCCCGCAGCCGGAAGGTGGCCCAGTTCGACGTTCCCGAAGGCCTGGAGCCGTACGAGCAACTGGACCGCATGCTGGCGGTGGCCTTCCCCGCAGGTTGGCACCCGCTCCATTTGAGCAGGTCCATCGACATGGATCACGTCCTGCCGCTGGGGCGGACCTCCTTCACCCCGGACGAGGTGGAGATCGGCGGACCAGTTGGAAGGGGGCGTTACGCGGCTCCTGGTGGAACGAACCGACGTTTCCGGCTACGAGTCGGCCGGCTGCAGAGACGGGCTGCCCGAACGCCTGCAGGCGGAGATCATGGAGCGGTTCGCCGCGGATCCGGTCTCCATGGGAGGCCTGACCCTGACCAGAGCGCCTGATGCGGTTCCCTTGACCGTCGGCTCCTGTCAGGGGATCCGGGTGGTGCTGGAAGGGACCGGCTCCGACGGGATCGTTCGCCGCGGTGACCTGGTGGCGGTGGTCTGGAACGGTGTCTTGTTCCAGGTCAGCCTGGTGGCGGAGCGGGAGCAGGGCTCCGAACTCATGGACGCCATCCTGCCCACCATCAAGATCGCTCCCATCGGCAGACTCTGATACAAAATGATGATCGACCCCTGAAGGGAGTAAATTGATGGCAAGCCCGAATCCTAACGATTTTCTCGATGTCAGATCGCTGCTCAGCGACGAGGAACGCCAGGTGCAGGACACCGTCGCCCGGTTTGTGGACGAGAAGGCGATCCCGATTTTCCCGGAGGCGTTTGACCAGCATCGCTTCCCGATGGAGATGATCCCGGAGATCGCCAGGCTCGGCCTTTTGGGATGCAACCTCACCGGCTATGGCTGCGCCGGGATGAACCATGTGATTTACGGTCTGATCTGTCAGGAGCTGGAACGGGCCGACAGCGGTCTCCGGAGCTTTGTCTCCGTCCAGGGGTCGTTGTGCATGTTCCCGATCCATGCTTTCGGCAGCGAGGAGCAGAAGCAGCGCTGGTTGCCTCCCATGGCCGCCGGCGAAGCGATCGGCTGCTTCGGGCTGACCGAGCCGGACGGCGGCTCGGACCCGGGGACGATGAAGACCCGTGCGGTGCAGGACGGCGGCGACTGGATCATCAACGGCGGCAAAATGTGGATCACCAACGGAACCATCGCCGACGTGGCTGTGGTCTGGGCCGATACCGCGGACGGCATCCAGGGCTTCCTGGTGGAGAAGGGGATGGACGGTTTTTCAAGCCGGGATATCCTCAAGAAGTATTCACTGAGGGCTTCCATCACCTCCGAGCTGTCCTTCGACAACGTGCGGGTGCCCGATGCCAACCGGCTGCCTGAAGTGCGGGGGCTGAGGGGCCCCCTGAGCTGCCTGACCCAGGCGCGCTACGGCATCTCCTGGGGCGCCATCGGGGCCGCCATCGCCTGCTTCGAGGAGGTCCGGGAGTTCACCTCCACCCGCATCCTGTTCGGCCGGCCCCTGGCGGAAACCCAGACCATTCAGCTCCGGCTGGCGGACATGTGCCGCCGCATCACCGCCGCCAGGCTGCTGGCTCTCCAGGTCGGCCGTCTGAAGGACCGCGGGGAGATGCACCATGCCCAGGTTTCCATGATCAAGTGGAACAACGTCAGGATCGCCCTGGATGTGGCCCGGGACGCCCGGGATATGCTCGGCGCCGGTGGCATCAGCATCGAGTTTCACTCCATCCGGCATATGCTGAATTTGGAGAGCGTGATCACCTACGAGGGGACCGAGACGGTCCATCAGCTGGTGATCGGCCGGGAACTCACCGGCAAGGCTGCGTTTTAGCTCCGCACCAGGCAGAGCCGCCGATCAGGCCTGCCAGGCCTCCGAAGATGTGGGCCGCGGGAGCAGGCATGACGCCGACAGACGTAAGATCGGAGAATGCGGCCGTTGCCGTGACATACTCGTAGAAAACCTTGCCGATAAATCCGCATCCAGCCGCCACCAGAATGACCATGGCCGGGATGTTCCGCTTCCTGAGCGCCTCTTCCGAAAGCAGGAACAGTATAAAAATGTACTGGGCGGAAACCAGTCCGGACAATCCGCGATATCCGGCTCCTTCAGGCAGCAGCATGGCCATGCCGCCTCCCACCAGAATGGCGGAGAAAAGTATCAGGAGCCGGTACGGCCGACCTGTGCGTAGCTCGCAATACAGGCCGAGGCCCAAAAACGCCGCCAGATCCAGAAACAGGTGCTGCGGTGTGAAATGCACTGCATGGCAGGTCAGGATCCTGTGCAGATCGGTGATGTAGATCCTGCCGCCGGTCATCTGCAACAGGCTGCCCGGTTGCGCCTGGTAGCCGGCGATCAGCGCCAGCAGGCCGATCATGAGAGTCAACCTGCCGGCGCTCAGCGATTTTGCAAAAGCGGAGACCATTACTTTTTCCTGCGCAGAAGGCCCAGTCCGGCCAGGGGCGCCGCCATAAGCACCAACAGGGCAGGGTCGACGGCTCCGCCGAAATCCATGACGCTATCGTCCTGGACCGGAGCGGATACGATTCGTGATGCGTTTTCCGCCGCCACGGTGTCCATGGTCGCCCCACGCTGCCTGCGGGCGAGTGATTCCTCTTCCAGGAGAGCGTGGGTTTTGCGGTCGATACCATACCGCTGGAACATTTCTTCCGTCTCCAGTACGAGGAAGGAAGTGAGCGGCGTCACGATGGAATATTCTTCGCCCAGGCGCACGATGGTGCCGTCAACCGCATCTGGAATATTCCCGGCGCGTTTCCCTTGCAGAAGATCATGAACCTTTCTTTCGGCCCACATGCGTCGAATCTCAGGAAAGATGGTATGGCCCGACCTCAAATCCACCTTCGTCTCCAGCGATACAGGTACACCCCGCCTGATGCCGGACAGCCGGAATACTGCCGGTCCCTGGCCGCGGTACCTCCCGGTGACGTAGATTTGTCTGCCGGGATAGAGGTCAGGAATGGATGCAGGCGCTTCATCGAAGACTTCAATCTGCCCGTCGATCTCCAGCCCCAGGTTGATCCACGGCTCCTGGCGCATCCGCTCTCTAAGCAGCACACCTCTGCGCCGGAGATCGTCACTTGATGAAATCCTCTCCACGAACCCACCGGTTTCCCGTGCGATAGCTTCCAGCAGTGGATCGTTGGCATCGTTGCCCACCGCCAGGCCGAATATGATCGCCGGGTCCCGGCCGGCCAGGTGCAGGAACCGGTGATGATCCTGTTCAAGGTCGTTGAGGCCGCCGTCGCTGACTACCAGGATCGCATGTCGCCTGGCCGGATCGGCTTGCTGGTAGGCAAGTTCCAGGGCCGGGTAGAGATCAGTGCCGCCGACACCGTTGTGTTCTCCGAGAAAGCGGTTCAACGCATCCCGGTTGTCGGGACTGTTGTCCATGGGTGCGACGGAAAGCGCCTCCGGAGAAACATTGAAGGCGATGACGTTGAAACGGTCCGCCGGGCTGCAGGTCTCCAGGAAGCGCGCCAGAGCTTTCCCGACCATCTCCAGCTTGCGCTGTCGTCTCATGGATCCGGAGACATCGACCACGAAGGTGTAATCGAGGGCCGTATCGGTTGTTGTATCCACGGTTGGGGCGGTTGCCACCAGCATGAAGTAGCCGTGGTCACCAGGTTGCTGATAGTGGATGACGTCGATCCCGGTCTCTTCCCGGCCGAGGTGGTACGACAGGATGAAATCGCGGTCCAGGTCACCGTCCGCCCGCTCCATGTAGGCGTTGATTCGATACGGATTGACGACCTCGACGGAGATCTGTTCTTCGTCGATGGTCGGGAATGAATAGGAGGCGATCGGCACCGAGGACCTCAGCGTGACGTTGAAGGTCAACCTTCCGCCAGTGCGGCTGTTCTCGGTAGCCCTGGTCTCCAGTGGGTAAACGTAACCGACCAGATCACGGGCCGCCTCCAGATACTGGTAGTATGTCAGGCGGATCTGCTGGGTACCGTTGGCCGGCACCGGGAAGATCGTTACCTGGAATTCGCGATAGGAGACTTCCTCCACCAGTCCGGGATCCTTTTTGAAACCGACAGGAATGAACTCCTCCTCGGTCGCCACCGCCGGGTGAACGATCTCTTCATAGATCTTTCTGGCGCGCCCTTTTTCCAGAACCTCACCGACCATCTCCCGGCCGTCGATCCACATGGTGAAACCGGACAGGCTGGCTCCGGGCGGTAACGGGAAACTGTAGACCGCCTCCAGCGGCCTCGGGCTGTCATTTCTGAAAACCTGGGTGATCTCGGTGACGGCGATGCCGTCGCAAATGTCGATTGCGATCTCTTGGCTTGCGATGGCCAAAGGAGTGGTGCCGTCCACCGGGGTCAAAAGCCCGGCGGCCATCACCGGTGATCCTAAAAGGAACAGCGCAATAAGCGGAAACAGTCTTTTCATGGTCAAATCCTCCTGTACAGGGGCGTCTAACTCTGAGCAAGCATCAAAGGGATCCAGATCGGTGCGGTAACCACGCCTACGGCAATCACTACGACCACTGCGGCTGCTGCGACGGGAACACCTACAACGAAATGGGCTGTTCTGCGGAAGCCGCGGGAGTGACGACCGCGGATGGTGTAACTTTGGGTAGTGCCGTCTCCCTTGGCCACCGAGATAACAGGGGTGCGGTTGCCGCGTTGGACTGCGCCGAACCAGATATGGTTCTCATCGACGACCAGGGGGATGAAACCGTCCGGGACTCCCTCGGAGATGAAGCGACCTCCGTCCAGGATGTCGCGCTCCATCCTGCACAGGCCCCCTGCACCATGAACCCAGTAGGAGTCACTGTCCGGGACGAACAACGCGATCTCGTCGGATTTCAGCATCGGCCCGAGGTCTTCCGCAAGCCGCAGGGTCGAACGGTGAAAACGGAGTATTTGACGGTTGTCGTAGATCAGGAACAGGTTGTCTCTGTCCCACTGCCAGGAAATGTCGCCGGCAGTCTCGCCGGCTTCGACCTCGAGCATCTCGGCTCCGACTCCGGCTGAATGCAGTAGACGGACCGGACGTTTGCCGTCCTGGCCGGTGGTTGGGCCCACTGCCAGGTACCAGGTTTGTCCCGCTCTTCTGAGAGTTCTGACGACTGTCAGATCCGGCCTGTGGTCAAGGTGGCCGACCTCCAGGCGGCGGTTTCTGATGTCGAACCGGTATCGCGGCAGGAGGAAAAGATGGCGTCCGTCCGAGCCGGCAACGCCCTCGATCCTGATCCTGTTCGGAGTATCAACGATGGCAGGAGCGATATCCTCCACCGACCTCGATGCCGGTGAGATCCTGAACGCACGAACCTTGTGGGGAGATCTCCTGCCGGTGGTTACGGCCCAGGTGTCATTCCCGTCGAAGACCATTTCCGAGGCCCTCCGTGGGAGTCGACCGATGCGATTGCCGGGAGTTCCGGGAGCATTGAAAACGTACAGCTCACCCTGCGACGTCCTGATGATCGGTGTTTGGTCGGCCAGGACGCCTTCCCTGGCCCTGACTGTGGCATGGACCGCAGGAGCCTGCAGAACAGCGCCAAGCGCGATTACCAAAAACATTCGTGAAGTCGCCTCTCCAAACATCGGTTCCTCCTCTCCTCGTGAAAACATCCTCAACCTTTGCAAGAGATCTGCCAGAGTGTTGGAAATCCGATCTGCTTGGGAGTGCTGCACTTAGCTTGAGAGGGGGGTGTTTGTCGCGAACGGCAGTTCCCGTAATGGCGAAGAGGTGTGAAGGAGCCTTCACGCCATGGAAGTACCGGGAAGCCTCGGCCTGCAGTCGGTCGCAATTTCAAATTATGTCTGGATACCGTCGTATTTCGTTGCCAAGCCTCTATTTTGAACCTTTGAAACTGGAGATTTCATCCGCTTCTGCTAGAGTGTGCCGCTTGTGGCCGGCGAATCTCTTGAAGCGGGCCGTCACCCTGATACACAATCCGGCATACTGATGGATTGAGGAAGAGCCATGACCTCCGACCTGACCAAACTGCGCAACATCGGGATCAGCGCCCATATCGACTCGGGCAAGACGACCCTGACGGAGCGCATCCTTTTCTATACCGATCGGATCCGGGCCATTCATGACGTCAAAGGCAAGGACGGTGTCGGCGCCACCATGGACTCCATGGAACTGGAGCGGGAGCGTGGCATCACCATCGCCTCGGCGGCGACCCATTCCGAGTGGAACGGGTACAAGATCAACATCATCGACACACCGGGCCATGTTGATTTCACCATCGAGGTGGAACGCTCCCTGAGAGTGCTGGACGGTGCGATCCTCGTACTGTGCGCCGTGGCCGGGGTACAGTCCCAGTCGATTACGGTAGACCGCCAGATGCGGAGGTACAACGTGCCCCGCATAGCCTTTGTGAACAAGTCGGACCGTTCCGGCGCCAACCCGTTCAAGGTGGCCAGGGACCTCTGTGAGAAGCTGAAGCACAACGCGGTGCTGATGCAGATCCCCATCGGCCTGGAAGCCGACCACCAGGGTGTGGTGGACCTGATCACAATGAAGGCGCTGTATTTCGACGGCGACAATGGTGAATTCGTCCGTGAGGAAAAGATCCCTTCGGAATTGCAGGCCCAGGCCGAGGAGAAGCGGGAGGATATGCTGGAGGCGGTCTCCATGTTCTCCGAGGAACTGATGGAGGCGGTCCTGGAAGGGGATCCCACCGAGGCTATGATCCATGCGGCCATCCGGACCGGAACCCTGTCCCGTGCGCTGACTCCGGTGTTTATCGGATCGGCCTACAAGAACAAGGGCGTCCAGCCGCTTTTGGAAGCGGTTACCCGATATCTTCCGGATCCCACCGAGGTGGAGAACGAGGCGATGGACCTCGGGAAGGGGGAAGAGACTTTTCCGATCGAGGTCGATTCCGACAGGCCGTTGATCGCTTTGGCATTCAAGCTGGAAGAGGGTCGATTCGGCCAGTTGACCTATGTCCGGATCTATCAGGGCAGCCTGAACAAGGGTGACACGATCTACAACTCCCGCACCAGGAAGGAGGTCCGTGTCGGGCGCCTGGTGCGAATGCATGCGGCAGAGATGGCGGACATCCAGGGAGCCGGCGCCGGGGATATCGTGGCGCTGTTCGGTGTGGACTGTGCTTCCGGCGACACCTTCACCAAGAACCGCTTGCGGGTCTCCATGAGTTCCATGCACGTGCCGGAACCGGTTATCCACCTCTCCCTGAGCGTTATGGACCGCAAGGCGGAGGCGAATGTCGCCAAGGCGCTGGCGCGGTTCACCAGGGAAGATCCGACTTTCCGGACCAAGGTGGACGAGGAGTCGGGTCAGACGGTGATCTCCGGCATGGGTGAGTTGCACCTGGAGGTTTACGTCGAACGCATGAAGAGGGAGTACAACGCCGAAGTGGAGACCGGCCAGCCCCAGGTGGCCTATCGGGAGGCGATCAGCCGGCGGGCCGAGTTCAACTACACCCACAAGAAGCAGACCGGCGGTTCGGGCCAGTTCGGCCGTATTGAGGGCTACGTCGAGCCGCTGGAGAAGGGCGAGTTCGAGTTCATCAACGAAATTAGGGGCGGGGTGATTCCCCAGGAGTACATTCCTTCGGTGGAGAAGGGCTTCCTGTCCATGATGAAGAAGGGCAGGCTGATCGGGTTCCCGGTGACCGGCCTTCGTGTTGTGCTCCAGGATGGTCAGACCCACACGGTGGACTCCTCGGACAACGCCTTCCAGGCGGCGGCCCGGGGTGCGTTCGCCGAGACCTACAACAAGGCGAAACCTCAGATTCTGGAGCCGATCATGCGGGTCTCCATCGAGGGGCCCAACGAGTTCCAGGGCGCTTTCGTGAAGACGGTAATGCAGCGCCGCGGCCTGATCGTCGGCACTACGGAAGAGGAAGGATTCGTCCGGGTGGATGCCGACGTGCCGCTGGCGGAGATGTTCGGCTATTCTACCGATCTGCGCTCCGCCAGCCAGGGCAAGGCGGAGTACACCATGGAGCTGTCGCGTTACGCGCCGGTACCCGGCGATGTTTCAGAAGACCTGGTAAAGAAGTACAACGAAGATTCCAAAGCCAAGGCCTGATCAGGGAGAGGGAAGCACCATGCATCGCAAGGAAGTGAACGAACGAAGTCCCATGAGGGTCCTTGAACAGGCGATCCACGGCGGTCTGGGCCATGGAAACATCGGCGTGATGGTGGCACGGCCAGGTCTGGGAAAGACCGCATTCCTGGTAGGCGTCGCTATGGACGATCTGCTCCGCGGTCAGAAGGTTCTGCACGTTTCCCTGGATCACACGGTGGAAAAAGTCCGGGACTACTATGACGACATCTACGCCGAGATCGCCCACAAGCGTGAACTGGAAGATGTCTGGAAGGTCCGGGTGGAGATGGAGCGCAACCGTCGCATCCATTGCTATCCGCCGGAGAACTTCTCGGCGGCCAAGCTGCGGGAGGCGATCAGCTTCATGAAGGAGCACGGCGAGTTCGAGCCGGTTGCCATCGTTATCGACGGTTGGAAGTTCCAGGACAAGACCATCGAGGACATCCGGAAGATTCGTGATATCGCCAAGGAGTTGCAGGCAGAAGTCTGGATGTCCGCCACCACCCACCGGGACTCGCAGCGCAACGAACGGGGTGTGCCGGAACCGGTCGCCCACCTGGAAGGGGAACTGGACGTTATCTTGTCCATGGCCCACGATGGCGACAGCGTCCACGTCGGCCTGCACAAGGGTCACGAGAACCCAGACGTTACCGACATGAAACTTGCTCTGGACCCCACCACCATGTTGCTTTGCCGCAAGCGCTAGAAAAATGAAAAATGGGGACATTCTGCTTTATATTTTAATAGTTACAACCTGATAACTATTGAAATATAAAGCAGAATGTCCCCATTTTTTATTTGTCTATTTTCTTAGCAGGTCGCGGATTTCGGTGAGCAGCACCTCTTCCTTGGGAGGGGCCGGCGGCGCCTTCGGAGCTTCCTCTTCCTTGCGCTTCATGGAGTTCATCGCCTTGATCGCCATGAATATGGCGAATGCCACGATCAGGAAGTCCACCAGGGCCTGGATGAACTTGCCGTAGCCGATTACCACCGCCGGGGCTTCACCCACCGCCTCTTTGATGGTGTACGCCATGGTAGAAAAGTCCATACCACCAAGCATCACGCCGATTGGCGGCATGAGAACGTCGCCCACGAACGAGGCGATAATTTTGCCGAAGGCGGCGCCTATGATGATGCCGACCGCCATATCGACAACATTGCCTTTCATTGCAAATTCCTTGAACTCTTTCATCATGCTCATTATGATCTCCTTTAAGGGACAAGGGCGGGAGCCGCGCCTTGGCGGTTTGTACGGCGACGAGGCTATAGGCATCGGTCCTGAAAAGTCAAATAAACGCCAGCCACATGAATCCGACCAGGAAACCGTTGTGCAGGGCGTGAGCCGCCATAGGGGCGATGAGGGATCCGCGCCATTCACGAATCAGGGCGAACCCCACCGCCAGGCCGGCCAGGGCCGGAACCGTGGTTAGGCCCTGGGGATGGATGGCGGCGAACAGGACGCCCATTATTCCGGCGGACAGCACCGGGCCCATGAATCGGCGCAGATCCCTGAACAGGGCGCCCCTGAACATCGCTTCCTCGAACAACGGCGCGAATCCCGAGGCAAGGAACAGAACCGCCAGGCGCAGGCCGGTGCCGCCGTGGGCGATCCAGACCACCACAGGGTGCCCCGTCGGCTCCGTCCGTGAATACATGGAGAGAACCAGGGTGGCTGCGAAGCCGATTGCGACTACAGGCAGCACGGCTACGTAACCAGCCAGACCGGAGCCGATCTCCTTGAGAACCCCCTCGCCGCGGTACAGTCCCAGGTCCCTGAATGCGGTCTCACCGGGCAGGCCCCTGAGCACCGGCCAGAACAGCCCGACCATGGACAGGACGGCCAACCCGCCGAAGCTCAGCCAGGGGAGGGCGAAGCCGAGGAGGGCCGGCAGGATTTCCAGCAGAAAAAACAGCCAGATGTAGACGGTGAACGCTTCCAGGTACAGGCTGCCGTCATGGGCCGGCTTTCCCATCCGGAGCGGCAGCCTGCCGTCCGCCTTCTGGATCATCGCCAGAATCAGCAGGCCGCACCCGAGAAGTACGCCGAGCCCGGCCAGCACCAGGATTATCACCATGACCGCCAGAAGCCGGTACGCCGATATCCTGGGTGCAGTCCGCTCCGGTGCGTCCGCCGGCAGATCGCGGCTGAGGATCATCTCCGCAAACCAGCCGAGTTCCGTCTCCATAAATTCCCGGTCATCGGCGGTTATCCCCGCCGGATCATCAATCGCCGCACGCACCAAGCGGTGCAGCCGCTGCTGTTCCGGATCGGTCAGCGCGTCCTGGTGCCGGTCCAGGAGTTGGGCCGCTTTTTCCCGGCCGAACTGCCGGTGGTCCCCTGTCAACAGGCCGTACAGAACCGCCTGGGCGCGGGCAGGTCCGGGCCTTGTGGCGGATAACTCCAGTTTCGGAAGCTCCCGCTTCATGGTGCCTGCCGCCGCCGCCTCACCAGCGGCCAGGATTTTGGCCTGGAGGGTCAGGATCGCCATGGTGGTGTCGTCGTCCGCTTCCGATACGGCATTGTTAAGTCGGGCATGTCCTGCCGCGATGCCGGCGGCGGCAATCAGGAGCAGGATCCAGCAGATGGTTCGACGGCTGAAGGTCATGGACTCTCTGCGCTCCTCTATTCGCACCAGGTATGCTATCCCGTGAATTCCCCTGTGGAAAGGTGTAAGCTTCTTGTCGATGCGCCGCCATCGACTTTCCCAACCGGACGACCGGTCCAGCCTGTTACACAACCTGCTTCCCGAGCCGGTCCGGGCCAGCCGCCGGCCGCGGTCGCTGTTCAACCCGGCAACCGGCTGGTTCCGGCGCCTGGAGCGATGGGCCAGCCACCTGATGAGCCGGCAGATATACCCGCGGATCTCCGGGCTGCACCTGATCTATGACGCCGTGCTGCGCAGCCGCCTGACGGTGGCGGAGGCCGACCCCGGCATTCCGGGGCTGGGCGCCGGTTTCCACGACCTGCGCCTGCTCCTGATCTCCGACGTGCACTGCGGCCCGTTCATCTCGCTGGAGGAACTGGCCGATACGTTCCGGCGAGTCATGACATTGCAGCCGGACCTGATCCTGCTGGCGGGAGATCTGGCCACCAGCCGGCTCGAGGAGGTTTCCCGGTTGATCCCGGCGTTCCGGATCCTGAAAGCCGGGCTGGGAGTCTGGGCTGTTCTGGGCAACCACGACCATTACACCGGCGAGACGGACCGACTCATTCACGAAATGGAACAGGCCGGAGTGCAGATGCTCCAGAACCGCCACACGGTACTGGAACGGGGAGGGGACCGGCTGGTGCTGGCCGGGATCGACGACCTGGAGTTCGGCCGGCCGGATCTGGACCGGGCTCTGGCCGGGAGGCCCGACGGCCTGCCCGTCATGCTGGTTTCCCACAATCCGGATATCTTCTTCGAGGCGGCCAGGCGGCATGTCGACCTGGTGTTGTCCGGGCATACCCACGGTGGTCAGATCCGTTGTCCGGGGCTTCCGGTGCTGGTTCGGATGAGCCGGTTTCGCCTGGACGAGGGCAGGTACAGGGTGGCCGGATCGGAACTGGTGGTCAGCCGCGGCCTCGGGGCGATCGGACTGCCGCTCCGGTTCGCCTGCTCGCCGGAAGTGGTGCTCCTGACCCTGAAACCGGTGCCCGGTTGATCATCTTTGGTTGTCGGAACCGGGCCCTCACCGTATGCTCTCTGCCATGAAAGCAATACAGGAGACCATACAGGTCGGGGACCTGATGAATGCCGAGATAGTAACGGTGCGCGCGGACCAGTCGGTCTCGGAACTGTTCGATCTCCTCCAGGAAGCTCACGTCAAAGGCGCCCCGGTGCTGGACCACTCCGGCACCCTGGTCGGTTTCGTTTCCCAGGAAGACGTCATGTTCGGCAGCCTCGGAGGCGGTAGTGGCGGCGCCGAGGCGGTGGTGGAGGAGATCATGACCTCGCCGGCCATGTCGGTGGTCGAATCCACTACGGTGCAGGAGCTGGCGGAAATAATGTGGCGGTTTCGAATCCACCACATGCCGGTGGTCCGGGCGGACAAATTGGTCGGGATGGTTTCATCCCTGGACTTCTGCCGCTTGGCGGCCACCTAGCCCTTCCGGTCTTATTTTCGTTTCAGGACGTTCAGCGCCGACCCGGCACGGAACCACTCGATCTGTTCAGCGTTCAGGGTGTGCCGGAGGGTGATCCGGTCCCGGCTGCCGTCCTCGTGGTGCAGCTCGGCGGCGATTACGCTCCCCGGCGCCAGGCCGGCCAGCCCGGTGATGCTGATCCGGTCGGTTTCCAGGACCTTGTCGTAGTCCGCAGGGTCGGTAAAGGTCAGCGGGAGAACGCCCTGCTTCTTCAGATTCGTCTCGTGAATCCTTGCGAACGAACGGACGATCACCGCCGCGGCGCCCAGCAGGCGCGGAGACATGGCGGCATGTTCACGGCTGGACCCTTCGCCGTAGTTCTCGTCGCCTACCACTACCCATTTCCTGCCCGCCGCCTTGTACTGCCGTGCTGCCTGCTGGGGCGCAAGGCCGGTCTCGCCGCTGTCCAGGTTGCGGGTGCGGCCGGTCTCGCCGGTGAAGGCGTTCACGGCGCCGATCAGCATGTTGTCGGAGATGTTGTCCAGATGCCCCCGGAAGCGCAACCACGGCCCGGCCGGGGAGATGTGGTCGGTGGTGCACTTGCCCAGGGCCTTGATCAGGAGCGGTAGTTCCTGATAATCCGCACCGTTCCATGCCTCGAACGGCTCCAGTATCTGCAGGCGCTTGCTGTCCGGATCGATGATCACCTCGGTGTCGCCTCCGCTTTCCGGCGGGGCCAGGAAGCCGTCTTTGTCCTGAACGAACCCGTCCGCCGGCAATTCGGGGGCCGGCGCCGGCGGCTTCAGCCGGAACATGGAGCCGTCCTCCGCCTTCAGGCTGTCGGTCATCGGATTGAAGGACAGGCTGCCGGAAAGCGCGTAGGCCGCCACAATCTCCGGACTGCCTATGAATGAGCAGTGTGCCCGGATTGCCGTCATTGCGTTTGGGGAAGTTGCGGTTGAACGATGACACGATGCTGTTGGACTCCCCCGGTTCCATGCCGTCCCGGCGCCACTGGCCGATGCACGGACCGCAGGCGTTGGCCAGGACTGTCGCTCCCACGGCGGTCATCGCCTCCATTTGACCGTCCCGCCGGATGGTGGCGTGGATCTGCTCCGAGCCCGGAGAGACCAAAAGGGGGATGACGGTGGCGCCGCCCCGGGCCCGGGCCTGTTCCATCACGTCGGTAACCCGGGAGAGGTCCTCGTACGAAGAGTTGGTGCAGGACCCGATCAGGGTGGCGGTCAGTTGGTCGGGGTATCCTTCGGATTTCACTGCGGCGGCCATCTCGGATACCGGCCGCGCCAGGTCCGGAGTGTGGGGTCCGACCAGGTGGGGCTCCAGGGCGGTGAGGTCGATCTCGATCACCCGGGAATAGAACCGGCCCGGGTCTGCCTCAACCTCGGTGTCGGCGGCCAGAAGGTTGCCGTAGCTGCGGGCGAGGTCGGCCAGACCTGCACGGTCGGTTCCTCGGAGGTAGCGGTCCATGGAATCGTCCATCGGGAAGATCGAGGTGGTTGCGCCCAGTTCTGCCCCCATGTTGGTGATAGTCGCCTTGCCGGTGCAGGAGATGGTGGAGACACCGGGACCGAAATATTCGATCACCGCATTGGTCCCTCCTTTCACCGTCAGGATCCCCAGCAACTTCAGGATTACATCTTTGGGCGCAGTCCAACCGGACAGGGAGCCGGTAAGCCGGACGCCGATGATGTTCGGGTTCTTGACCTCCCAGGGGAACCCGGCCATGACGTCCACGGCGTCGGCGCCGCCGACTCCGGAAGCGAACATTCCGAGGCCGCCGGCGTTAGGCGTATGGGAATCGGTGCCGATCATCATGCCGCCGGGAAACGCATAGTTCTCCAGGACGACCTGGTGGATGATGCCGGCCCCCGGCTTCCAGAACCCGAGGCCGTATTTCGCGGAGGAGGACTGCAGGAAATCGTATACCTCGCGGTTCTGGTCCATGGCTGCATCCATGTCCGGCCCGGCGCCCTGGTAGGCGAGGATCAGATGATCGCAGTGCACGGTGGACGGCACCGCAACCTTCGGGATGCCGGCCTGGGCAAACTGGAGCAGGGCCATCTGCGCAGTGGCGTCCTGCAGGGCGACCCGATCCGGGTTCAGTTGCAGGTAGCTTTCTCCGGCCCGGAGGTCTGCGCCGGCAGGATCGTTCAGGTGGCCGAAAAGCACTTTTTCCGCCAGGGTCAGCGGTCGTCCCAACCGCTCCCGGATGATTTCCAGGTTTTTTTCGATATTTTTGTAAGCGTTTTCAACAAAAGCGGGGGTGCTTTCGATCACGGCCATCATGTGCTCCTTGTCCTGATGCAGTGCAAAGCGTTCGAGGTCGAAACTGTAGCGCGCCGTCGACCCACCCGCAACAACCGCAGGGGATGTGACTTTTTGCTTCTCCCATGGTCCATACAGGGGGAACCGGAGGTATAATTCGACCTATAGATACCGGTCTTTCAAGATTCCGGAGAACCGCAAACAATTATTTATACTTTTTACGCGGAAGAAGGAGAACTCCCATGGCTTACAAGATCGACGAAATCGAAGGGATCGGCCCGGCTTACAAGGAAAAGCTCGCTGCGGCCAAGATCAACACTACTGATCACCTGCTGGAAATGTGCGGTGGGGCGAAGGGCCGCAAGGAAGTGGCCGAGAACACAGGCGTCAGCGAAAAGCACCTTCTCACCTGGGCCAACATGGCCGATATGATGCGTGTTTCCGGTATCGGCCCCCAGTACGCCGAACTGCTGGAAGCTTCCGGCGTGGACACGGTGAAGGAACTGCAGCACCGCAACGCCGCGAATCTGGCCACCAAGATGGAAGAGGTCAACAAGGAAAAAAACCTTGCCAACGCCGTACCGGCGGAATCGATCATCGAGGGCTGGATCGAGCAGGCCAAGTCCCTGAAGCCGACCATCAGTCATTGATTCTCTGTCAAGGTCCGGCGGTGTCCGCCGCCGGATCTTGCCCGCCTTCCGGTATAGTTGTTCGTTCCACGGTTTAGGTGTGAACCGTATCGGGAGAGGATTATGGATTCCTTTGAAAAACTGGGTGCTTTCTACCTCGGCCGGCGGTTCGATGCCGCGAAGCAGGCGATTGCCGACGAGACGGTTCTGTACGACGCCAAGGACCTGACCACCCACGCGGTCTGTGTCGGCATGACCGGCAGCGGCAAGACCGGCCTGTGCCTCTCGCTGCTGGAAGAGGCGGCGATCGATGGCATCCCGGCTATCGCCATCGATCCGAAGGGGGACCTGGGCAATCTGGCGCTGACTTTCCCCAATCTCCGGCCGGCCGATTTCCGGCCATGGATCGACGAATCCGAAGCGGCCCGCAAGGGGCAGACGCCGGACCAGTACGCCGCTGACCGCGCCGCCCTCTGGAAGAAAGGTCTGGGGAAGTGGGGGCAGGACGGATCCCGTATCGCCAGGTTCAAGGATGCGGTGGACCTCTCGATCTACACCCCGGGAAGCAACGCCGGTCTGCCCCTCAGGGTACTGCGCTCGTTCACAGCACCATCCCAGGTGGTCCTGGACGACAGCGACGCTTTCCGGCAGCAGGTCACCACCGCGGTTTCCGGGCTACTGGCCCTGTTGGGAATCGACGCCGACCCGTTGCAAAGCCGGGAACACATCCTCCTCTCCACCATCCTCCAGCGCGCCTGGACCGCAGGCCGTGACCTGGAAGTGGCCGACCTGATCCGTAAGGTCCAGGCGCCGGGAATCGACCGTATCGGCGTCCTGGACCTGGAATCGTTCTTCCCGTCCAAAGACCGTGGGGCCCTGGCCATGCGGCTGAACAACCTGCTGGCCTCCCCGGGTTTCTCCAACTGGATGGAAGGCGACCCGCTGGATGTGCAGCGACTGCTCTGGACCCCGGAGGGAAAACCGAAGATCTCCATACTGTCCATCGCCCACCTTAACGATGCCGAGCGAATGTTTTTCGTAACGGTGCTGCTGAACGAGGTGGTGGCCTGGATGAGGACCCAGTCCGGCACCTCCAGCCTGAGGGCGCTGCTCTACATGGACGAGGTGTTCGGATATTTCCCCCCGGTAGCCACGCCCCCTTCCAAGGCGCCGATGCTGACCCTCCTGAAGCAGGCCAGGGCGTACGGCCTCGGAGTGGTCCTGTCGACTCAAAACCCGGCGGATCTGGACTACAAGGGGTTGTCCAACACCGGCACCTGGTTCCTGGGACGTCTTCAGACGGAAAGGGACAAGGCCCGGGTGCTGGAAGGGCTGGAGGGCGCCTCCACCACCGCCGGCGCAACCTTCGACCGCCAGGAGACGGAGAAGACTCTGGCCGGCTTGAAAAGCCGGGTATTTCTGATGAACAACGTTCATGAGGACGAACCGGCCCTGTTTCATACCCGGTGGGCGCTGTCGTACCTGAGGGGTCCCTTGACCAGCAAGCAGATCCGGGAGCTGACCCCGAAGGCGGGAAAGGTGGCAAAGGTCTCCCAACCGAAAGAGCCGGGATCCGTCAACACAGCTGCCACCGCGGAACGGCCCATCGTCCCGGCCGGTATCACCGAGTTCTTCCTCCCGAGAACCGGAGCCCTGGGCCCGGGGGAATCGGTGCTGTACCGGCCGGCGCTGTTCGGTGTCGCCAGCGTGCATTTCGCCAACGCCCGCTCCAAGGTGGATCACTGGGAGGAGTTGTATACCAGCGCCAACCTGACCTCCAGAACCGGCGCCAACGTCTGGAAAGGCGCTGCTGTAAAGGTAGGCAAACCGCCGGTCATGGACAGTGCAGGAGAAGCTGCCGCCGGTTTCGGTAAACTGCCGGCATCAGCCTCCTCCGCCAAGAGTTACACCGTCTGGAAACGGGGCCTGGGAGGACACCTCTACAAGGAACGCATGCTGGCGTTGTGGAAATGCTCCGAGTTGAAAATGATCTCGGAAGCCGGGGAGACGGAAGGGGATTTCAGGGCCCGGCTGCAGCAGGCTGCCCGGGAGAAACGTGACCTTCAGGTGGAGAAGCTGCGCAAGAAGTACACCCCGAAGCTGGCCAGGTTGCAGGACCGTATTCGTAAAACCGAGCAGCGGATCGGAAAGGAAGCCGCGCAGTACGGCCAACAGAAGATGCAGACCGCCATCTCGGTAGGAGCGACTCTTTTAGGCGCCCTGTTCGGCAGGAAGGTGGCCAGCGTCGGCAACGTGGGCCGCGCCACCACAGCCATGCGCGGCGTCGGCCGGGCGTCCCGGGAGAAGCAGGATATCGCCCGGGCACGAGAGGATCTGGCGGCCCAGCAGAACATGCTTCAGAGCCTGGAGCAGGAATTCGAGTCGGAAACCGCTGCGGTGGAGACCGGGATGGATGCGGCAAGCATTAAACTGACCCGGGCCGATGTCCGCCTGCGGAAGAGCGACACCATTGTGGAAACGGTAGGGCTGGTGTGGGCGCCCTGGCGGATCGGCCCGGACGGGATCGCCGAGCCGTTGTTCGAGGAGTGAACATGCGGGGGAGCCTTGCAGCTCCCCCGGCAGCCTCTAATCTTCCAGGACGAATGTGACCCGCATGTTGACGCGGTATTCCACAACCTTGCCGTCCTTGACCTTGACTGTCTGATTCTCGATCCAGGCGCCCTTGATGTTCTTCAGGGTCTTGTCCGCCCGCTCAATGCCTTTGGTTACGGCATCGTCGAAGCTCTTCTTGGAAGATGAAATCACTTCGGTCACTTTTGCCACGCTCATGGTTTCGTTCCTTTACTGGTATTAGAAAAATTTCTTCGCAATGTTCAACAGGTCGTCGGCCACCGAGCCGTCGCCGTCCGAATCCAGCAGAGACCCGAGGACCCCCATATCCTTTTTCGTGCCTCCTCCGGTCTGTTTGCTCATGCCGCCCATGGCCATGGTTGCCACCAGTGGAAGCATCTTCTTGAGGATGCCGCCGTCGACTCCGCTCTGGGCCGAAGCCCGTGCGGCCACGTTGCGGCTGACTTCCTTGCTGCCGAATAGATGGCCCAGGATGCCGTTGCCCTCGGAGGCGGTCTCATCCCGGACGAGTTCAGCCGGGTTGTCCAGGTAACGCTGGTGGTTCCCGCTCTTGAGGGCGCCCAGCAGCGCTTCCATGCCCTCAGGTTTGCCCATGTTGTTCTTGAGGCCCTGGGTCAGGCTGGGAAGGAGGCTTCCCACCGCCGATTTGGCCTGGGTTTCATCAAGTCCGAATTTGTCTGCCAGTTGCCGGATGTTCCCACCGTCATTCGCTCCGAGTATCATTTTCAACAAGTCCATTAGTCCGTTCCTCCTCAGGATAAATCATTATCGTGAAGTTGCTACCGTTCACCGCGCAGCTTGCCGAGCCAGTGTTCCATCTGTTTCCCGGCCGCTTCCCGGCCGCCCAGGCCGAAGGACAGGGCGATTGCCACCGCCACCGAACCCAGGGCCAGGCCGAAGGCCAGTTGTACGATCTCGTCCGCGATCCCCATCGCTCTAAGTCCCATGGCGAAGACCACACCCAGGATGGCGATCCGCGCCAGGCCGGCGAACGCACCGGAGTTGGTCCCTCCCAGCCGGCTGATCGCTCCGTGGGCCAATCCCGCGAGCCAGAGACCGATGGCGATGATGACCACACCCATGAGGACCTGGCCGCCGAATTCGATGAACTGGGCCACCAGGGTCGAAACCTGATGGAAGTCCAGCCGGTTGGCCGCCTCCACTACGGCGAACAGCATGGCGAAGAACAGGATCAGATTTCCGACCATGGTCGATAGCTTCGGGCCCCGTTCGAACGCGCCCCCAAGACCGATGGCCGCCGGGATCTCGTTGATCCCGAGACCCTCAAGCAGGCTCGCTACCAGCTCCGAGGCGAATTTCGCAATGAACCAGGTCAGGGTCAGGATCAGCGCCGCGGCGATCAGGTTCGGCAGCGCCGCCATGATCATCGCCAGCATGTCGGTGGCGGGGCGGGATATCGCTTCGATCTTCAGCGCGTTCAGTGCAGCGATAACCGCCGGCACCAGGACCAGGATGTAGACCACCAGGCCGGCCAGTCCGGACAGGGACATCCCTTCGCGAAGACCCAGGTTCCTGCCGAGGCGGTCGGCACCTCCGGCGGACAGCAGGTTGCTGACCAGGTTGCGGAGCAGTCTGGCGACGAACCAGCCCACCAGCCCCAGGACGGCGGCGGCCAGGATGTTGGGCAGGATCGCCAGGATCTTGTCCACCATGCCCTGGACCGGGACCAGGATCCCTTCCAAACCGAGGGTTCCCAGGATTGCCGGCAGGAACAGCAGGATCACCAGCCAGTAGATGACGTTGCCCAGGCTGTCGCTGATCGGTCGGATGCCGGCCTCGGAGCTGAGGCGTTCGTCCAGTTGGGTGGCGCCCAGGGCTGTGGTCACGACCTTCCGCAGGATCATGGCCAGCACCCAGGCCACCAAGGCCAGCAGGCCGGCGGCCAGGATCCGAGGGGCGAACTCGAAGATATTCCCCAGGAACCCCTGCAGCGGTTCGGAAACCAGTTGGAGGTCCAGAACGTTAAGGAAGCCGACCAGCGCCATGAGAAGCACCAGCCAGTAGGCGCTTCGGGCGAAGATCCCTTCGAAATCGATGTTTTTCTCCCCTCCGGTGGCGAGTCGGCGGTTCAGTTCGAGGAAACCGAGGGCTTTGCGCACGCCGACCCGGATCACCAGGGCCAGCAGCCATCCGACAACCAGGATCGCCAGGGCGCCCAGGATGGTCGGCAGCCACCCTCCCAGGGCCGCGGTCAGCGGGTCAAGAAATTCTCTAAAATTCATGACTTTCCTCCTTGAGTGGAGCCCGAATCCGGGCTGCAGGCCAGAGGCCCATGCCCTAGCCTAAAACGGCTTCAAGGCGAGAATACCCCAACAGGGCTCTGCGCTGCCTGCAAAAACGATGGACCGCGCCGGTGAGGAAAAGTCACATTCAGTTGCAGGCCAGTTCCCGGGCCTGTTGTTCGGCCTGATCCGACGCTGTCCGGATGACTGCCGGTTCCCCCGTGGTCGGTTCCACCAGGATCGTCTCCACCGGCCGGTATCCCAGGAAGCCGAGCCATGCCTCCAGGTACCTGCGTTGGAAATCGAACGGCTCCCGGCCCGATCCGGCCGGGTAGCTCCCCCCGCGGGACAGGATCAAGGTTGCCGGCTTTCCCGGTACCAGCCCCTCGAACCCTTCCGCCGGGGAACCCCGGTAGGTCAGGTTCGGCTGGGTGATGCAATCGATATAGTGCTTGAGCCGGTAGGGGAGGCCGAAGTTCCACATCGGCGCAGAGATCAGGAGCCGGTCCGCCGCCAGCAGCGGCCGCGCCAGTTCATGAAGGCGCGCCCATATTGCAGCCTCTTCGCCCACCGGTTTCCGGCCCGCCTCCACCGCGGCTCTGGCAGCCAGCGCCGCACCGTCCAGTTCCGGCAGGTCGGTACTCCAAAGGTTCAGGGTTTCCGCATGCTGTCCCGGATGTGCCCGCCGCCAGGAGTCAACGAAGATTCTCGCGATACCGATGGATGCAGACCGTTGGCCGGCTGGTGAGGACAGGACGTGCAGGAGGCCCGCCAACGGCTCAGTCCGCACCGAACAGTTCCGAGGCGTCCAGTTTCCGGAACAGGATCTCCGGTTCCGCCAGCGGATGGCCGGCCGGCAGCTCGGCAGTGGCGCTCGTCCCAGGGCAGCACCTGATTGTCTTCCATGGGGAGATTCAGCATCGCCGCGCATCTTCAGGGCGGAGAAGGGCAGGAACGGCGCCATCAGCGTCGCCAGCGCCCTGACGGTCTGGATGCAGACGTTGATCGTCGTGCCGCAGGCGGCCAGGTCTTCCTTGCGCTGCTTCCAGGGCTGCTTGACGTCGAGGTAGCCGTTGGAGGCGCGGGCCAGCGCCATCATCTCGGCCAGGGCCGCCTTGAAGCGGAACGCTTCGAGCGTTGGCGGTGATCTTTTCCGCCTGCGCGGCGATCAGCGCCAGGTGCTCCAGGTCGGCATCCGACCGCTCGCCGGCTTCCGGCACCCTGCCGTCGAAGTAGCGCTGCGGGCGAAGGTCAGCGGTGCGGTTGATGAAATTGCCCAGGGCGTTGAGCAGTTCACCGTTGTTGCGGGCGATGAAGTCGTCGATGTCGAAAGCGGTTCGCTGGTTTCCGGGGCGATGGCGGTCAGGTAGTAGCGCAGCGGGTCCGGATCGAAGGTCTTGAGATACTCCTCGATCCAGATCGCCGTCCCGCGGCTCTTGCTGATCTTCTGCTCTTCCTGCCCCGGGAACTTGATGTTCAGGAACGAGTTGGCCACCACCTGCCGGGGCAGCTGGTAGGTGCCCTCGGCCATCAGCATCGCCGGCCAGATCAGGGCGTGGAAGACCGTGTTGTCCTCGCCGATGAAGTGGACGATGCGGCAGTCCGGATCCTTCCACCACCGCTCGTAATCCGTCCAGTCGCCGTCGCGCTCTTCGCAGTGCCTGCGGTGAACGAGACGTAGCCGATCGGCGCGTCGAACCAGACGTAGAGCACCTTGCCCGCGGCGTCCGGATCGTCCAGCGGGACCGGCACGCCCCAGTCCAGGTCCCGGGTCATCGCCCGTTCGGGCAGCCCCTGCTTGATCTGCCCCAGGGCGAAATTGAGCACCGTCTCGCGCCAGGCCGGGTCACCGTCTGCCGGCTCCCGCTTGCGTCTCCAGCCACTTGCGCAGCGGGTTCTCGAACGGCTGGAGCTGCAGGTACCAGTGGGTCGTCTCGCGCGGCTCCGGCCTGGTGCCGGTGATGGTGCTGACCGGATCGATCAGCTGCATCGGGTCGATGGCGTTGCCGCAGGACTCGCACTGGTCGCCGTAGGCCTCGGAGTAGCCGCAGGCCGATCCGTCCGGCGCTTGTGGTAGCAGGTGCCCTTGACGTAGCGGTCGGGCAGGAACTGGTCGGCCTCGACGTCGTAGAGCTGTTCCGTGGTCTTCTTGGCGAAGTAGCCCTTGTCGTGGATCGTGCGGAAGAACTCCTGGCTGAGCTGCTCGTGCCGTTCGACGAAGCCGGGCTGGTGGGTGCCGCCGAAGATGTCGAACCGGATGCCCAGCCCTTCGAAGTCGGCGGCCTGCCGGGCGTTGTAGTGGGCGGTCAGTTCCTCGACCGGCGTGCCCTCCTTGCGGGCGGAGATCAGGGAGGCGACGCCGTTGTCGTCGCTGCCGCAGACGAAGCAGCACCTCGTCGCCCCGGGCGCGGAGGTAGCGCACGTAGGTGTCCGCCGGCAGGTAGGCGCCGGCGATGTGGCCGACGTGCAGCCGGCCGTTGGAGTAGGGCAGCCCGGATGTGACCAGGTATCGACGCTTGGGCATGGTGGATGGTCCTTCCTTGCTGGGAAGGTCATCTTAGCACTATCAATCGTCTGAATTTCGGTCCTGCCGCCTGATGGAACGCCGCCTGTGCATTTCGTTGATCTGTCTTGCGGCCTGCTCCCGGGCCTCGTCCGGGAGTTCGATGACCTCGCACTCCACCACGATGGCAAGACCGCTCCTCATGGCCCGGATCTCCAAGGTGTTGCCCACTCCTGCGCCGCCCAGCAGTTCCCGCAGCTGGCCGCTGGAGCGCACCTGCTCTCCATCCACCTCGAACACCACGTCACCAGGTTCCAGGCCGGAAACATGCCCCGGCGAGCCGTCATCCACCTCTGAAACCATGACGCCGGACCGTTCCGGCGCTCCGAAATGAGCCTGCAGCGTCTCCGGCAGGTCGATGGCCTGGATACCGGCGTACCCCTCCCGGTACTTGAGGCCGGAGGTATTCTCGGGACGTCCGTCCAGGCGGGCTCGGATCTCCCGGCTTTTTCCCCGCCGGTGGATCTTCATGGTGATCCAGGACCCCGTGTCCATGCCGCTTATGGTCCGGATCAGGTCGCCGGCGGAGTCCACGAGTACGCCCTCCACCTCCTTGATGATGTCTCCGGCTCGAAGGCCTCCCTTCATGCCCGGTCCGTCCTGGAGGACCCTGCGGACCCGCACCCCTGCGGCGCTGTCATCATCCGAAGGTTCGGCCTCCCCCAGCATCACGCCGAGCCAACCGGTGCCGGAGGCAGGATTGCTGTTGTCCTGGGCGATGGCTGCAGCACCGGTCATGATCAGGGCGATGAACAGGATCAGGATGGTTCGATGTACGGTTTGGTCTCTCATATCAAGGAATGATACACCGAATACCGGCGTCAGGCTTTTTCGTGCCTCTCCATTTCCTCTGCCAGGTAACGGTAATCCGGCGCCAGTTCCCCGCGGTGGATCACCACCGCACGGCGGATCTCCGGCGGTAGGTCCAGCGCGTCCAGCGGCAGTCTCCAGTCGCATGCGGCCAGGAGCGGCACATAGCGCACCAGGGAATCCCCGAAGTGCTGGGATGATTCCACCGGCAGTTCGCACGGCAGATTGTCAACCGCCAGAACAACCGGGCCGCGGCCGGTGACGCCGGGAGCAGTGGACCCGTCATCAGGATCCACGGTATAGACCGGGTCTCCCGGGGTGGTAGGCGACACCGTCGTTTCCATCCCGCCGCCTATGTCGCAGGTGATGTCACCGATCACCCGTAGCCGCGGACGGCCGCCCCCGGCCCACAACCTTCTGAGATCCTCAAGGGTCAGGGCCTTGGGCTGGGCCGGATCCCAGTAGGCGCCGTGGACCAGTACGGTGAAGTACGGGAGGAGCGGTTCCAGGGCGCTGCGGTAGCGCTGGGGGAATTCCCGGAACTCGTTCGGGTTGAACTGCTTCCCTTGCTTGTGGGTGAAGCGGTCGGCGCGGGGGAACGCCACCTTGTAGAGGATGTTCCGCGGCCGGTACGGGTCGTCCGCCAGTCCGGGAAGATCGGCCGGTTTGACCCGTGTGAAAGGGAGCCGGCTGAATATCTCCCGGGCTCCATCGGTGACATTGCCCGATCCGGTGAAGGCGAACACCATCGGGTCCAGTTCAAGAGGAAGGCCGGTATGACGGATCTCCTCGCCAACACTGCGGATATGCCGGGCCGCCTCGTCCAGTGTGTGGTAGTTCAACGAGTGGCGGATCTCCCGGAACGGGGTGTGGAACCGTTCATGTTCCAGACGTTGCCCCAGGGCCCAAAGCGTGTCGATCATGCCGGCGTAACCGGCATGGCGGCCGAAAAAGATCAGCCGCCTTCCGTTCTCGTCGGTGATGTGCTCGTAATCCAGCAGAGTGCAGCGCAGGTCCAGCAGCTTCCGAAGAAGCGGCATGCCGCCTGCCTGTCCCTTGATGACATGGGAGAAGAACACATAGGCGACCTCCGGCCTGAGGTGTTCCACCGGGATCTCCTTGACGCCGAACACCACCCGGCATCCGGCCAGGTCTTCATTGATCTTGGCCCCGGCGGCGGTGAAGTCCTTTTCCGAAAAGATCCGTTTCCTGGACGGTTGAACAACCACATTCAGGCCGTGGCGCGTCACGAGCTCGTGCACATGGTCCGGCGCCAGCGGAGTCCGCCGTTCCCATTCGTTCTTCTGCTCCGCACGAATCCCGATCATGGTTTCAGGATATACCTGGATCGGCATCCTCCGCTTTTGTAGTGGATGCCCTCCGGTTTTTCGGTGGTCCACCGGAACTCCTCATCGATTCATGGGATCTGCACTTCACAAATCGCAAAAAACGTTTGAATCACAATCGATTCTTTGCTTCGGTGCAGTGTCGGGCAGGTTGGCACACCTCATGCACTAGAAGGGGTCGAATCAAATAAATGCTGCAGAGCATCAAATGTTTTGGAGGCAGGCTATGAAACACTTAGAAGACAAAAAAATGCGTTGGCTGCTGCCGATCGCTCTTGTCATTCTGCTGCTTGTGCCGATGTCGGCCATGGCAGGACAGATGAGCGGCACACTGGCCAACATCGCAAACGGTGGTGGAGCGGAGCAGGTTCCGCTTCTCATCACTTTCATGAACGCTCCTGGGCCGATGGAACGGAACTGTGTTACGAGCCATGGCGGAGTGATCAAAGGTGAATATGCATATGTCAAGGGGATGTCTGCCAAGATGCCGAAAGCGAATATCGCCGGATTAGCAGCCGATCCCATGGTGAAGTTCGTTGATATAGATGCCCCGATGTTCTCCTATGCCGATACATCCTTCAACGCCGTCCGGGACATGGCCGGGATTCCAACCTCCGGTACTTTCGCCTATGACGGAACCGGGGTTGGGATCGCAGTGCTCGATTCCGGCTACTTCAATCATGAAGACATGGGCAACGTGATCCATGCGGTGGACTTCACCGAAGACGGTTCCGTGAATGACGGGTACGGCCACGGCACCCATGTTGCCGGGGCTGCCGCAGGCGATGGCACTGTCGAATCCGATTACGCTGGTGTCGCCCCCGGAGCCGATCTGATCATCCTGAAGGTGCTGGACAATGCCGGTGACGGAATGGCTTCCGACGTCCTGGAGGCGATCCAGTATGTACTGGACAACAAGGATACGTACGGCATCCGTGTTGTGAACATGTCCATCGGCCATCCGGCTACTGCTGCGGCCAGGGACGACGTCCTGGCCCAGGCGGTAGAGGAAATGGTAGCGGCCGGCCTGGTGGTGGTGGTCTCCGCCGGTAACGATGGCCGGGAAGGTTTCCGCACCATCTCCAGCCCCGGTCACGCTGAAAACGCCATCACCGTCGGTTCGTTGACTACCTGGGGCACCATCGAAAGAACCGACGACATACTGTCTACATACTCAGGCAAGGGCCCGGCCCTGCTGGAAGTCCTTCCCAACGGTACAACTTCACTTATCGTTAAGCCGGATATCGTTGTTACCGGAAACCGGATTGTCGCCCCGCTGGCGCCGGACTCGGTGCTCGGCGATGAGCATTCCGATCTGGCCTTCTACCCGGTTGGGAAAGGCAGGAGCGTGGTTGACAAGTACATCGCGTTCTCCGGAACCAGCATGGCGGCTCCCATCGTCGCCGGCGCAGCGGCGCTGATGCTGGAGAAGGACCCGAGCCTGACCCCGGCCACCGTCAAGGCCCGTCTCATGATATCCGCCGAAAAGAACGATATGGGAACCCCGTACGAAGTGGGCGCCGGAGCGCTGGATATTCAGGGAGCCCTGGAAGAGGACGGCAGTGTGACCGCCGCTCCATCCTTGGTTACTGAAGTGAACGTGTCCACCGGAGAGGTAGCTTTCGGAAACTACGCGATCCTGTGGAGCGATGCGATCCTGTGGAGCGACGCGATCCTGTGGAGCGACGCGATCCTGTGGAGCGACGCGATCCTGTGGAGCGACGCGATCCTGTGGAGCGACGCGATCCTGTGGAGCGACGCGATCCTGTGGAGCGACGCGATCCTGTGGAGCGACGCGATCCTGTGGAGCGACGCGATCCTGTGGAGCGACGCGATCCTGTGGAGCGACGCGATCCTGTGGAGCGACGCGATCCTGTGGAGCGACGCGATCCTGTGGAGTGACGTCACCGAGGTCGTCGACGACTACGCCATCCTCTGGGCTGACTGACTCCGGCTTCTAATTTGATGCTCTGCCTGGCCGGCCCCTTCGGGGGCCGGCCTTCTTTTATCACAACGTGGAATCCAGATTGTTGATATCCAAGCGAAACCTCCATCAGGACCAGCACTTACCTACCGGTCCGATGCAGCGCACCGTCCGCAGGCGAACGGAGCAGACCGGAAATCGTACACAAGACCATGATCGGACAACGGTTCGGCCTTGAATCCGGAGTATTTTCCCTGATCGAGCTCCTGGCACACTTCCCGCTCTACCCGGGGACATGCACTGGCCACGCACACAGGTGGAGAGGACCCCTGCGAGTCGATTTCATCCTCCGTTCTGTCCCTGGCAGACCTGCCCTTCCCACGGGCGACCCGGATTCCGGGCGGTTCGATTCGGCGTGTACCGCAGACAGTGCGATCGCAGGACAATCCCCAGGTTTCGATGCAACACCTGCCGGAGGACTTTTTCCCAGCAAACCTTCTCCTGTACCTATTACCTGAAGAAACCGAAGCTGCTCCAGCAGATCGCCGCCGGGCTCGTGGCCTGTGGCGCCGCGCGACAGATCGCACGCACTCTTGGGTGCTCCCACACCACCGTGGTGCATCAGGCGAACCGGATCGGAAGGCATTCGCTCCTGATGCACTCCCTGGCACTGGAGCAAGTAAGGTACTTGAGAGAAACGATGGTTTTCGACCATGAAGAAACCTTTCAGTACTGTCAGGAGATGCCGGTCGGGATCGGCACGGCGGTGGGCAAGGCATCCCTGTTTACCTTCGGCCTGGATCCGGTGCCGCACCGGGCGGGGGGTCCCATGACGCCGGGCCGGGCCAGACGCCTCAAGGCACTGGAGAAACGGGCGGGGCCGCTACCCACCGGAAGCTATCGCAGATCGTTGGAACGAATCCTGGAACAACTGATCCCCAAGTCTTTGCCGGGAGAACCACTGCACCTGATCACCGACGGGAAACCGGACTACCGCGCCGCCGCACGGCGGCACATCGAATCCGGAAAGCTCCGGATGGAGTCCTACCCGAATCCGCCCCGGCGTCCCAAACATGTCCCGCGGGGCAGGCATGCGGCGGCGCGGGACCGAGCGATGTTTCCGGTCGATGTGTTGCACAAGCTCATCCGTCATTCCAGCGCCGGTCACAAGCGGGAAACCCTGGCCCACGGCCGGCGAGCCAACGCCATCATGCTCCGTCTGTACGGATTCACAGCATGGCGCAACTTCATAAAGGACAAATCGGAACGTTGTCCTCTGCACAAGACACCGGCGATGGAGATCGGGCTGACAGAAAGATTCTGGGACTGGAAGCAGGTGCTGGTCCGTCGGTTGTTTCCGTGGCGGATCAGGTTGTCGGAGATGGAGCGAAAACTGTATGCCATGAAGATGGATACACCAGTAGTGGGTAGGAACCGGCGTCACGACCTGGTAAACGCCTTCTAGAAATATTCCCTGATCCCCTGTCTTCGATTTATCTGATATGGGAGGATCTCTGAAACGACCCTATCAACATTCTTCATTCCACGCTGTGGTTATAGAATCCGGTCCAGTTCCTCAAGATCATCCAGATCGGCCGGCACTATCAAGCCGTCATTCACCTTCAGCTCCGAATCCTGCGGGAGTTCCTGTTCCGACAACAGGCGGATCAGGCCGGCGTCCAGGAGCTTTACCAGCGATCTGAGCAGATCGACCTTTCTCATCGGCGTGATCCAGGCGAGGGAGCGCACGTTCCAGTTTCCTTCCGCCTGTTCCAGCAGGAACAGTTCGTCGGCGCTCAGCCCCTCCTGCCGGACCGGATCATTGCCGTCATGAATCACCTGGGGGATGGCGTCCGGCGGTATCCGCGTTCGATAGACGTTCGCGATGAATCCCGCTTCCGCTTTCGCCAGCAGCATTGCCAGGTACTGATCGTGGCCCGGTTGTAGTTCGCAGCAATCGGCAAGATCGAGGGCCTCGGCAAACAGGTCCTGTGAAACGAGATCGCGAATCCTGGCCGTCGGGTCCGAATCGGATCCGGCAGCCGCCTCCGGTTCATGTACCTCACCCAGCCGGATCAATCCCTGTTCCATAAGACGGAGGAGGGACGAGCAGGCGAGATATTCCGAGGTTCGGCACAGCAGGATGATTTCGGCGAGGGTGCGGCGACCGTTGATCGATTCGTAGAGTTTGTTGCCCAGGTAGCTTGTCGCAGAGGCCGGGTCCGGTTCCCTCTCGGTGTGGTGCGGAACGACATTCATGGAGGAGACCGCCTGCCGCGCACGGTTCAATTCGTCCGTTCGCTTGGCCGCTTCCAGAAGCACGTTGTGAACGTCGAGGTTCACTTCCATGGAATCATCGGCCGGCTCCCTGTCAGGGTCGAAACGGAACGCGACCTCGGATAGATCGAACAGACCGTAGATCGTTTCTTCCGCCTTGGCGGCTATCAACCTGTGCAGGTCCTGTTCCTCGATCAGGCCTTCTTCCAGGATCAGGGATCCCAGCGTTCGTCCCGTATGCTCCTGGATCTGCAGGAGGGTCTTCAGGAGATCCTCCTTGAGCATCCCGTTTGCCAGCAGGAACTGGCCAAGAAGAAGGTGAGGCTCGGTGGCTGTACAGGCGGTGATCCTGCCGTTTCGGAAGAAGACGCGACGAGTGCCGCCCCGGGAACTGAAAGTGCATGCACCGGTCTTCGAAGCGGTGTCGATCCACTGCAACAGATCGGGCAATTGCATGATCTCAAAGGACGATTTGAGACAGGTCATCTTGGGTGGCTCCTCCGTCAACCAATATTGGTTTTCCGGTTCTGTGGGGCAAGCGATTACCGTGTTGAACTCCTCCGTTTTTATTGCGTTTGCCCTCCGATTTTTCGGCGGTTCTCCGGATTTGCCGAAGGCCGGACAGGGCCCGATTTCTGGAATTCGAAAAAAAAGACCTGAATAACAGGATAAATCTCAACTCGGTTTTCCCCGGTCTGATTGGCACGTCTCGTGCAGCTGAAGGGGTCATCGCAATGAAATTACGCATCGCGTATCGAAACGTCGGGAGGAAAACCATGAAGTATTCCGAAGAAAAGATTATGCGCTGGCTATGGCCGGCCGTTCTTGCAGTCGTGCTGCTGCTTGCGCCGCAGGCGATCGTTGCCGGTCAGGGTAACGGTCAGATGAGCGGAGCGGTAGCCGACCTCGCCGCAGGGAACGGATCGGCTATGGTAGACGTTATCGCAGTGTTCAACGATCAGCCTGGCCCGGCGGAGCGGAGCATGGTGTCGAACCTTGGCGCCCAGATGAAAGGGGAATTCCACTCGGTTCCCGCCATGGCTCTCAGAATGTCGGCCGGCAAGCTCAACAGTTTAGCCAATTCCGGTTCTGTCTCCTACCTTACGCTGGACGTTCCGATGCTCGCCGCCTCCGATACCTCGTACAATGCGGTGCGAGAGCTGGTCGGGCTTCCCATCGGCAGCAGCTATGATTACACCGGGGCCGGTGTCCGGATCGCGGTAATCGATTCCGGCTACCTGAAGAACCTGGACCTGGACTACCACAACGTGATCAGTAGCGTCACGTTTACCGATGATGGCTCTGATGACGGGTACGGCCACGGGAACTTTGTGGCCGGGATCATCAACGGCACCGGACAAGCCTCCGACAGACTGTATCAGGGGATCGCCCCGAACGCGGATGTGATCGCCCTGAAAGTTCTCGCTAACGACGGTTCGGGCCTGGTCTCCGACGTTCTGGCCGCCCTGGACTGGGTCCTGGACAATAAGGATGCCTACAACATCCGGGTAGTGAACCTTTCCTTGGGTCACCTGCCTGTTGACTATGCTATCGACGATCCGCTGGTCCAGGCTGTGGATGCGGTCTGGGACGCCGGTGTAGTGGTGGTCTGTTCCGCAGGGAACAACGGCCGGGATGGTTACGGTACCATCTCCAGCCCCGCTACCTCCGCCAAGGTGATCACCGTCGGTTCCGTGACCACCTGGGGCACCGCCGACATTAGTGACGACATCGTGTCCTCGTACTCTGCCAAAGGCCCGGTAGCGTACTCGCCGACAATGGTTACGCAGGGAGTGACTCTCCTCGCCCCCGGAAACCGGATCGTATCCTCCTTAGCCAAGGATTCGGTGCTTGATAATGACTATCCGGAGCTGACCTTCGCGGCGGAAGTTCAATCTCCTGTGCCGCAGTACCTGGTGTTCTCCGGAACCAGCATGTCGGCGCCGATGGTTTCCGCCGCCGTGGCGTTGATGCTGCAGAAAGAGCCGGGCCTGAACCCGGCCACGGTGAAGGCACGCCTCATGAAGTCGGCCACCAAGGTCTACATGGGTGATGTGTTCTCCGTCGGCGCTGGAGTGCTCAACGTCCAGGCCGCCCTGGACGAGACCGGTTACACCGTGAAGCTCTTTCTCCCGAGGTTTTCGTGTACGAGGAATCCGGCCCGGACGACATGCTGGGGTTCGACCAAACAACCTTTGGCGACGACTTCCCCCTGGCGGTTCTGTGGTCCGACGCGGTTCTGTGGTCCGACGCGGTTCTGTGGTCTGATGCGGTGCTGTGGTCGGATGCGGTCCTGTGGTCGGATGCGGTTCTGTGGTCGGATGCGGTTCTGTGGTCGGATGCGGTTCTGTGGTCCGACGCTGTTCTGTGGTCCGACGCGGTTCTGTGGTCCGACGCGGTCCTGTGGGCCGACGCGGTCCTGTGGTCCGACGCGGTCCTGTGGTCCGACCACGAGGTGTGGGACACCGGATGGGTCGAACCATACGCAGCTCTCTGGGCAGACTGAGTTCAGACTTTAAACAATCTTCATGGTTGTCAAGGCCGGCCCCTTCCGGGGCCGGCCTTCGACTTTCAGGCCGCCCCTCCGCTGGAACGTTGATGATCAGCCGCACGTTCTTCCGCCGCCCACAACTCATCGACTTTCACGTTGGAGGCGACGTTGATGGCGTCATCCCGATACAGGGATTCCGGATCGGCTATCAGAGTTTCAAGAAGTCCCGGTCGCCTCGACCCTTCCCGTGCCGCTATTCCTACCCATGCGTCCTTGCCGCTGGTCTTGGCCATGTACATGGCACGGTCCGCCACCTGCAGCACCTGTTCCCAAGACAGCAGGCTGGGGGAAGAGGGCAGGAACGGGTAGAAAGCGTACCCCAGGGAACAGCCGACCTGGGCGGTACGTTCGGAGTCGATACGGACTCGCAGGTCGGATATCGTTTTGCGGATCCGTTCCGCCAGGATATTGGCCGAGTCCCGACTGGTTCCCCGGGCGACAACCATGAACTCATCACCGCCCCACCTCAGTAGCGTGTCGGACTGCCTGACGATGCCGGAAAGCGCTTCGCAGGTCTCCAGGAGGACCTGGTCGCCGGCGGCATGCCCGAAGGTGTCGTTGACCAGCTTGAACCCGTCCAGATCGATCATCAGGCACATCAGGCCGGAACCGGCCAGTTCGTCTGTCTTCCCTTTCTGCCTGTGCAACTCGAACTGGCGATCGATATATGCGATGTCGTCCAGAAGATGCCTCTGGAAGTACCTGCGGTTGCGCAGACCTGTGAGGGAATCGGTCAGGCTGGCCTCCTCAAGCTTGGTGTTGAGGGTCGCCAGCTCCTGGTTCCTGACCGCCAGCTCGGCCGTTCGTTCCTGGACGGAAATCTCCAGCTGCCGGCTGTGTTCCTCCTCGCGCCGCAGTTTCTGTGCCTGGACCCGAATAAAGCTCAGTACCACCATGCAGAACGCTGCGGCGTACAAGGTGTAGGCCCACCAGGTTTTCCATGGCGGCGGCAGGACCTTGACCGGAAGAACGATTCCGGCCTCGTTCCAGACGTCGTCATTGTTCGAGGCGCGGACATGGAGCGTGTACTCTCCCGCGTCCAGGTTGGTGTACGTGGCCCGGCGCATGGTCCCCAGATCGATCCAGTCCTCGTCGAAACCTTCCAGGCGGTAGGCGTACTGGTTCTTTTCGGGGGCCGAGTAATCCAATGCGGCGAAGTCGAAGGAGACCACGTGGTCCTGATAGTCAACCACCAGTTCGTCTACTTCCCAAGTCGGACGGTCCAGTGCAATTTTCTCGTTCATCTTCAGGATCGCGGTGAGGACAACCGGGGGAATGTGGTTGTTTTTACGCACGTCGGACGGGTTGAAATAGTTGAAGCCGTTGTTGCCGCCAAAGAACATCGTTCCGTCGGTGCTCCGGAAATAGGCTCCGAAGTTGAATTCCAGACTCTGAAGACCGTGGGTGGTGTCGAAGTTCGTGGACATTCCTGCCCGCGTATTGAACCTTGAGATCCCTTTGTTGGAACTGAGCCACAGGTTGCCGTACTCGTCCTCCAGGATCCCGTAGATAAAATCGTTGGCCAGCCCTCCTTCCCGCGTGGTGTAACGGTGGAAGTACTCTTTGGAGGCATACCTGTCTTCCTGCAACCAGCGATTCAGTCCGCCTCCCTGGGTTCCGATCCACATCGTGCCTTTGGCGTCTTCATGGATCGTCCAAACGGTGTCGTTTCCCAGGCTGTTTGGATTGTTCGGATCATTCTTGTATTTGGTGAACCGGCCGTTTCCCGCGTTGAGCCGGTTCAACCCGCCACCCTTGGTCCCGATCCAGAGCGCACCGTTGCTATCGGTTTTGAGGGACATGACCTGATCGCTGCCTAGGCTGTCCGGGTCCGTTTCATCGTGGCGATAGTGCCGGAACGATCTGCCGTCGGGAAGAAGGCGATTCAGTCCGCCCCGGTAGGTTCCTACCCAGATGGTCCCGTCGGACCCTTCCGTGATCGCCGTTACACCGTTGGAGGACAGGCTGGATGGGTCGTCAGGATCGTTCCTCAAGTGCTCGAAATCTTTTCGCCCCGAGTACCGGACACTGAGTCCGGCAGCCAGGGTGCCGATCCATAAGTTGCCTCTGCTGTCATGGAACAGCGACATGACCCGGTCGTCACCCAGGCTGTTCGGCTCGCTGTCGTCATGTCGGACATTGGTATAGGTCCCGTCGTCGAGGTTCATTCCTGTGAGGCCGCCGCCGTATGTTCCGATCCACAGAATACCTTCCCTGTCTTGAGCGAAGCCGGTGATGATGTTGCTGCTCAGCGTTGTCTCGGCTTCCGAGTCCTGTTTGCGATGCGTGAACGTCTCCAGGGCGGTGTTCCGATGAGTCAGCCCCGCCTGTGTGGCGACCCACAGCAGGCCGCCCCGGTCCTGATAGATGGAAAGGATGCGATCACTGCTCAGGCTGTTGGAATCGGCCGGGTCATGCCGGTAGGTTGCGAATCCGTTCGCTTCGTCCAGCCGGCGGCTCAAGCCATTGTCGGTTCCGACCCACATGGTGCCTGTGTTGTCGGTGAACAGCGCCCGGACCCGGTCATGTCCCAGGCTGGTGCGGTCATTCGGGTCGGCCCGGTACCGTGTGATCCGGCCTGTCTCAGGTTCGAGTTGGTTCAACCCACCGTCGTAGGTTCCGATCCAGATATGACCGTGCGAATCCTCCCGTACGGTTTTGATACGGTCGCTGCTCAGGCTGCCGGGGTCGTTCGGGTCGTGGCGGTAATGAAGAAAATCATCGGATCCGGGATCTTTCCTGTTCAGTCCTCCCTCGTAGGTTCCGACCCAGAGCCGTCCCTCACGGTCCAGGAGGACGGCACGGATCTGGTTGTCGGACAGGCTGCCGCTGTCTCCGTCCTGGTGAGTGAAATGGGTGAATACACCTGACTCCGGAGAGAACCGGCTGAGGCCACCGGCAGTGCCGATAAAGAGCCGGTTTTCCCGGTCTTCATCCAGGGCCCGGATTTCATCGTTGATCAGGCTGAATGGATCGGCGGAGTCGTTGCGATAGTGGGTGAAGGTGTCGTCGGCGGGGTTCCAGCGATCCAGGCCGCCGCCCTCCGTCCCGACCCACAGCACGCCGTTCCGATCCACATGCAGCGCCCAGATAAAGTTGTTGGCGATGGAGCCGGGTGCCTGATCATCGTGCTGGAAGGTGGTGAATTGGTAGCCGTCGTAACGGTTCAGTCCGTCCTGGGTTCCGAACCACAAGAAACCCTGCTGATCCTGAACGATACAGTTTACCGACGATTGGGACAGGCCGTCCTCCAGCGAGAGGCGGTTGAACTTGGCGCTTTCCAGGAGTTGCGTCCCGGCCGTTAGATGCGTCGCCGCCATCACTGAGAACATGCAAAGCATGGCGGTTCGGCGGACCGCCTGGTTCAGTCGATGGCTACTCATGTCCCACACCTCCCGCAGCTTTATTGCCGCGCGACCACTTCTTGAACGTCGTCTCGGTGACCCCCATGACCGCCGCACCGGTGCGGTTGTCTCCCGGGATCTTTCCGGCCAGTTCCTCCAGAATGCATAATCGCGCCAGGTCGAGGAGATCTTCACGGTCCGGATTGCCCGATTCCAGAAGCCGTGCGATCCGGCCGCGGATCTCTTCCCATTCCGGCGGCCGATTGGAAATGCCCACCGCCACGTTTCCGCTGGCTGCTCTCAGCTTCCGTCTGAACGTCGTTTCAGGTATCCCCAGGAGGCCGGCGGCCCGGCTGGTGATGTCGCCGGTCACACGGGATGCCTCCATGACCATGTCTTCGTGAACCCATTTCCCCAGCGGCGGCGGGTGGACCTTTTCGCCGGCGGTGATGCGGTCGATTGCCTCCGAAAGGGACTGTCGCAAATCTTCCCATGCGTTCTCCGCCTGGACCGGCTCCTGTGGGGGCGGTGACGGCGCATCGGCAGGTCGCGACACATGCGAATCTGAGGGTGGCTGGTCCAGTAGTTCCAGTTCCCCGGGGCCGATCATGTCGGATTCCGCAAGCACCACGGCGCGCATGATGCGATTCTGGAGTTCCCGAACGTTGCCGGACCAGTGATGTTCCAGAATAGCTTCCCGACCGGCAGGCGTCAGGCCTGTGACCTGGCGGTTGTACTGCACTGCGAATGTCTTGATGAAATGGATCGCCAGGTATTCGATATCCTCGGTGCGGTCCCTCAGGGCCGGGACCACCAGGCGCATGACGTTGAGACGGTGGTACAGGTCTTCGCGGAACCGGCCGGCCTTGGCTTCGGCCGCCAGGTCCCGATTGGTCAGGGCAAGGACCCGGACATCCACGGTCTTGACCTGGTTGCTGCCCACCGGTGTGAACTGTTTGTCCTGAACGAAACGCAACAGTTTGCTCTGGACCTCCAGGGGAAGTTCCCCGATCTCGTCCAGGAGCACGGTGCCGCCGTCAGCTTCCAGCAGCCTGCCGTCGGATCTGCGGTCCGCCCCGGTGAACGCTCCCCGCTCGTGGCCGAACAGTTCACTGTCGATCAGGCTGGTGGTGATGGTGCTGCAATCGACCACCACCAGCGGTTTCTTGCTTCGCATGCTCAACTCGTGGATGGTCCGGGCCAGAACCTCCTTGCCGGTTCCGCTTTCGCCGTAGATCAGCACGGTGGTGTCGGTGGAGGCCAGCCTTTTGGCTGTCCGAAGGAGTTGCTCCATGGTTTCCGAGCGGTAGACCAGGCTGGAGCGCTTGATGCTTTTCTGGAGCTCGTCCAGCTCCTGCTGCAGTTTGTGATGGGCCTGTTCGTGCTGCCGTAACTCCATGGCCGTCAACCGGCTGCGGTCCAGGGCCATGGCGATCTGCTCCGCCAGCGCTTCAAAGAAAATCAGATCACTGGAGTTGAGGCGAAACAGACTGACGTTGCCTTCAAGGAACATGCATCCCAGGATGCGGCTGCCTGAGGGCAGCGGGATCATGCACCGGAAGACATTAGCATCCTGATTGGTCTGGGCCACGGTTTTGCCGTCAGTCATTACCTGTTGCCGAATTCGGGCAAGGTCGGAGTCTTCTTCCGAACTCTCCGTCCACTCATCGTCGTTCGCATTATTGACCCGGCGTAAAATCTTCCACGCCCCTTCCGATTGTCCCTCGTCGTATACGCCGGCCGCAGTGAGCCTGAACACCGAGATCACTTCGTGGAGCAGGCCGTTCTTTATCTCGTCAACGTCGGTGTTGGTGGCGATCATGCGGACGGTGTCCCACAGAAGTCGCATGTTGCGATAATCACGGGCCGGTTCCGCCGTAAAGATTCCACTGAGGCTGTCCAGACGATCCGCTTCTTCAGTGCCGACCTTCTCGGTCCAGAGTTCGAACCCCTTGCCGCCGGACCTTTTCTCCGCGCTCAGTGCGGCGTCGGCCCGCCGGGCCAGTTCTATCGCGCCATCGGCGTTGTCCTTGGACTTCCTGAAATCGGCGACCGCTCCTCCCAGGCTGAAAGACAGGCTCACCGAACCGTCAAGGTACGGCTCGCTCGCAAGCCGGACCCGCATCTTTTCCGCCCGCATCTGGATCTTCTCAACGTTGATGTTCGGCAGAAGCACTCCGAACATGGCGGCGCCATATCGGAACACGAAGTCGGAATTTCGAACCGAACTGCTGAGACGCTGGGCGATTTCCCGAATGACCTTGTCTCCGATCTCGCGGTTGAAACGGTCGTTCACTGCGATAAAATCATCCGGGTTGACCAGGATCAATCCAGGCATGGAATCGGCGGATCCACCTTCTGCGATCCTGCGGTAGCTGATGCGGTAGGCCGACCGGGACGGCAACTGGCTGATCGGGTCCATTTCGGCTGTGCAGACCATTTGCGTTCTGCACCCGATCAGGCTGCCGAAGGCCAGTTGCAGGGAAGTGTGTTCTCCGTCCCGCAGTATATTCAGCAGCGTTTCGGGGTTGACCGGTTCTCCACCCCGGATGCCGATCCAGGCCGGCATTCCCGGATCTACCAGCACACCCGGACATACAGTTTGGGTATGTTTCCGGCGTTCCTGAAGGATCGGGTTGTCGTCATAGCCCTCGAGCAGGCTGACCAGGGACGGAACCGACATGAGTCGGCCGTCGGGGTCTCGGCTCACCAGCATGTCCCAAACATTCTTTCTGGAGGTGATGGAGGAGGTGAATCGCTCCGCCGTTTCCAGATCGGTCAGTTCGGGAACCGCCGGGTTCTCGCCGTCATGGATAAGCAACGGGTAGTCGCCTTCCGCCGTGGGGACCAGGATGAACAGCGAAACTGCCTCTGCGTTACACCCGATGCGGATCAGGTGGAGAATCGCTTGCAGCAGTTCGGAAATCGTCGTCATGTATGCCCTCGGTGGATCCGCGATTCCGTCCATCGGTGGTCCACAGGGGCGAATATAGGTTTGACAAAATCGGACGCAAATCGGGCGGTCGGCACCGAAATTGTGGCTGAATTTCGCCATATTTTTTGCGCCGCCACTATTGACGAACCTGTCGCCGCGCGAATTCTCCGCATCTCTCCCTCTAAATTATTGATGGTGAAGGAGAAATCCTAGCCGGGCTGATACCGCATTGATGGCACGCACCGTGCATCCTAGGGACAGCACAGACCAGAAGTATCGGAAGGAGACTGTCATCCCGGAATACGAGATCCGAGGGTGACGGCCGAGGTACAAAATGATGAACAGAAGAGAGATCCTCATAGTGGACGATGACCCGCGCAGCCGTAAGCTGTTGTCGAGTTATCTCAAGCCGAAAGGCTATGACGTTCTCATGGCCGAGAGCGGCGAAGAGGCGCTTGAAGTTACATTGGATTCCATGCCTGCGGTGATACTTCTGGACGTAATGATGCCCGGTATGACCGGCCTGGAATTATGTCGCAGGATCAAGGAGAACCCGGCAACGAGGTTGACCCAGATCATGATGGTCACCGCCCTGGGCGGGGAAAACGATCGGGTGGAAGGCCTGGATACCGGCGCCGACGACTACATCGCCAAGCCGGTTCCCAAGGCGGAATTCCTGGCCAAGGTCCGTTCCCTGGTTCGAGCCTACAACCTTCTGGAAGAACTGGACCAGGCCCGCCGGGATCTGGAATCCAGGAACCGTGAACTGGAGATGAAGAAGACCCTGGCCCAGACCCTGGTCCATGACCTCAAGAGCCCCCTGACGGCGGTTGTCGGTAACCTGGATCTGTTGGAACGAAAAGAGGGAGAAAGCGATCCCTGCTTGAAACGCGCCCGGGAGGGTGCCGACCGGATGAGCCGGATGGTCATGGATCTCCTGGATGTTGAGTGCCTCGAGGATGGCGCTTACGAACCTGCCATTGAGAATTGCGATCTGAGCGCCATCGCCCGGGAGTCCATCGACTCGTTCCGTGCGCGTTGCGACAAGCTCGGCATCGAACTTGTGATGGATCTTCTTTCCTGCGGGACCTGCGCCGTGGAAGCGGATCCCGGCCTGTTGCGCAGGGTTGTGGACAACTTGTTGGCGAATGCGATGCACTACTCCACCGCGGGAATGAAGATCGGTATAACCGTCACCAACCGCCGGGAAGGGGTATTGCTGGCAGTCGCCGACCAGGGCCCCGGTGTGCCGCAAGGGCAGCGGGAAAAGATATTCGAGAAATACTCCCAGGTGAGCTCGCCCGGGACAACCATGCGGAAGAACCGCGGACTCGGGCTCACCTACTGTCAGATGGCGGTGGAAGCCCACGGCGGAACGATCTGGGTTGATGAGGGTCCTGAAGGCGGCGCCAGGTTCCAGTTCATCCTGCCTGAACTGGCGGACCGGGACCAGGCCGATTGTGAGGTGGGCAACATCATCTGGTTCGCGGAGAGAGCGGAACTTGCCCGTCAGGCGGTCTGAACCTACGTTGATCTTGTGTAGGTTTACATTCAGCTGATCCGTATGGGAAAAGAAATGGTCGGCTCCAGGCTGGACGAAAAGATCAAAATATGGCTTTTCATCTTCCTGGTGGTTCTCGCCGGGCTGAGTTCCCTCGCTCTGCTGTTCCCCCTGGATCATAGCCGGGATCCCTACACCGTGTCCTTCCTGCTGATCCTTGCAGCGGTCACCGGTGTACGTCCGATCCGGATCCCCGCCATCCGAACCGAAGTCTCCGCATCCGATCCGTTCGTCTTCACGGCGATCGCTTACGTCGGGGGACTGCCGGCGGTGGGGGCCAGTGTTCTGGCGGTGCTGGGGGCGGCGGTGATACGCCGGCCTGCGCCGAGACCGGAAAAGCTGCTGTTCAATCTCGGCGCCGTTCTCCTGGCGACCTCCTCCGCCGCAGCCACGTTCCTGAATACGGGCGGCGTGGTAGGCGGGAAAAGCCTGCAGCAGGTCGGACCGCTGGTTTGCGCCGCCACCGTTTACTTCGTTGTGAACACCCTGCTGGTGGCGATGGTCATCAAGGTCGACAGCGGCGAACCGTTCTTCAAAACCTGGATGCGTTCTGGTCTGTGGACCAGCCTTTCGACCTACACCGGCTTGACACTGGCTGTCGGCCTGCTACTGCTCCTGGAATGGGTCGGACCGGTGGGACTGGCCCTCGGCATACCGCCCTGCTGGCTGCTGGTCACTTTCTATCGTACGCACAAGGAACGGCTGGAGTCCCAGCAGCAGAAAATCGTGCAAGTGGAGCACGACAAGATCGGGCTGGAAAAGGAGGTGCAGGAACGCACCCAAGCGTTGCAGGACGCTCTTAACAGTCTCGGCGACGTCAACCAAAGACTGAAGAACACCAATGTCCGGTTGGAAAAAGCAGGTCGCGCCAAGAGCGAGTTCCTGGCCAACATGTCCCATGAACTGCGGACCCCTCTGAACGCCATAATCGGTTTTTCGGATCTGCTCAAGGAGGGCGAGCCCGGCCCGGTCAACGAAGAGCAACTGGATTTTCTCAACGATATCAATGTTTCCGGTATCCATCTGCTGCAGATGATCAACGACATTCTCGATCTTTCCAAAATCGAGGCCGGCAAACTGGAAGTGCGTCGAACCGAGTTCGAGCTGGATGAAGCTCTGCAAGCCTCCTCCAGCATGCTGAGGATCCAGGCGGAGCAAAAAGGGCTGGTTCTGAATATCAACTCCACCGACGACGGTCTTATCGCCAGCCTCGACTCCGGGATGGTTCGCCAGATATTGATCAACGTGCTGAGCAATGCGGTGAAGTTCACGCCGATGGGCGGTAAAATCACTCTCACCGCCTCCGCAAGGGACAAGAATCTCGTGCTGCGGATCTCCGACACCGGCGTCGGCATTCCCGAGGAAGACCTCTCCAAAATATTCCTGGAGTTCTACCAGGTCGACGGCACCTATACCCGCAAGCACCAGGGGACCGGGTTGGGGCTCGCCCTGGTGCGCCGGATGGTTGAGCTGCATGAGGGCACCATCGAGGTTGAATCCAGGGTTGGCGAAGGGACTACCTTCACACTGGTTTTCCCGAATTGTGTTGTCGGTCGCCGGGAGGCCAGGCCGGCTGAAAGCTCCGGGCTTGGGGCGAAAGAACCGTCTTTCGACGGCGTAACGGTTATGGTCGTGGAAGACGAACCGATCAACATGAAGCTTGCCAGGAACGTTCTGAAGCGCCGCGGGTTCGGAGTGCTTGAGGCGAACTCGGGGGCTGCCGCCCGGGCGATACTGCGGATGGTCATTCCGGATCTGATTTTGATGGATATCGATCTCGGGGGCGAGAGCGGTCTGGATATCACCCGGAGTCTGAAGAGTTCTCCAAGAACCGCTGATATTCCTGTTGTCGCCCTGACGGCGTATGCCTCCGAGGCGGACAAGCAGAATGCCAGGGACGCAGGATGCGCCGGTTACATCACCAAGCCGATCCGCCTTAACAGGCTGGTGTCCAGTCTTGCGGTCCTGCTGAAAAAATCGTCCGGTGAAGACCCTGTGGAATGGGCGGTGTAAACGTTCCTGCTCAGCCTTCCACAGGCTTCCCGATAAACCGGACCACACCTCCCAGCACGGCGATTCCCAGCAACAGGCCGGCCCAGACCGGGAGTCCGGCCGCCACCGGCAGGTAGCCGGTGAATAAGGCGGCCCCGGCGACGGTCAGGGCGTACGGCAGCTGGGTCCGGACATGGTCCACGTGGTCGCATCCGGACGACATTGAAGACATCACCGTGGTGTCGGAGATCGGGCTGCAGTGATCCCCGAAGATCGCGCCGGCCAGTACGGCGGAGGTTGTGGCCAGGAACACCTGGTGGGCGGCTGAATCGTCGAACCCGGCGGCGGCGGTGACCCCGAAGGCGATCGGCACAGCCAGCGGCAGCAGGATCCCCATGGTGGCCCAGGAGGTTCCGGTAGCGAAGGCGATCACCGCTCCGAGCATGAACATCAGGCCGGGCAGCAGGTTCGGGTTCAGGCGGTGGGAGATGGCCGAGGTCACGAACCCGGCGGTGTCCAGGTCTTTGCAGACCGATGCGATGGACCAGGCCAGGATCAGGACGATCATCGCCGGCAGCATGCTCTTGATCCCGTTTGTCCAGGCGTCCAGAGCTTCCCGCAATTTCAGGATCATGCGGCCGGTGGCGAGCACGATGGCGACGGCGGAGCCGATCGCCGCAGCCCAGAGAAGGGCATGAAACGAATTACCCGCACTGAATACGGTGCCGATGCCCTCAATTCCCAGATTCAGGAACGGTGTGCCGGCCATGGCGTTTCCGGCTTCCTCCAACGCTGCCCGTCCGGTGAACCATTGGCCGATGAATGTGGCGTTGATAACCACCGCCAGAGGGATGACTGCGTTGCTCCATCGTTGGGGCTTGCCCTCCATCGGAAGAAGCCCGCGGGAGTCGAAGTCGGCAAGCGGCTGGGCGCCCTCGCGCAGGACCTGGCCGGCCTGCGCCCGTCGTTCCGCCCTCAGCATCGGACCGAAATCACGCCGGCTTCCGGCTATCATGATCCCGAACGCCAGGGCCAGAAGCGGGTAGAAGTTGTAGGGGATCGATTGTAGGAAGACGGCGTACGGATCCAGGTCCGATCCCGCCTTGGACAGGGCATCGCCGATCAGGGAGATCTCGTAACCGATCCAGGTGGACAACAACGCAATGGCGGCCACCGGAGCCGCGGTTGAATCGACAATGTACGCAAGTTTTTCGCGGGAGATTCGGAGGCGATCGGTGACCGGACGCATGGTGTTGCCTACCACCAGTGTGTTGGCGTAATCGTCGAAGAACACAGCCACTCCGAGGACCCATGTGACTACCTGTCCCCGGGCGGAACTGGTCGCTCTCCGGGACAGGGAGTTCACCAGGCCGGTGGTTCCGCCGGACCGGGACATGACCCCGACCATCCCGCCCAGCATCAGAGAGAACAGGATGATCGCCACATGGTCGCTGTCGGCCAGGGCGCCGACGATGTAGCGGTCCAGGGTGCGGAGACCGCCCAGGAAGAAGCCGGCGAACGATCCTCCTTCCACGATCCAGGCGCCGAGCCAGACACCGCCCAGGAGGGCCAGGAAGACCTGACGCAAGACCAGGGCGAGAAGGATGGCCAGTAGCGGAGGAGCGAGTGAGAGCCAGCCGAATCCCGCCTCCATATCAGCTCGCGTCCAGGATCATGGTGGCGGCGGTATGTGCCATCCCCGTCGGTCTCCGTCGTCCGAAAGATCGACCACTATACCGCAATTGCCCTCAGGCAATCCGGTGGTTGCGGTCCTCTCCGAATACGATTGCCTGGAACACGGACAGTTCCGCCTTCTTCCAGGCGGTTCGGTGCAGACCGGCCTTGCGGCACAGGTTCTCCAGGAGGGCGATGCGGTCCCAGCCTTGTTCCCCGGCGACCTGGGGCAGGAAAACGGCGGTGCGACCGGAACTGGTGAGTTGCACTCCGTCCCTTCCAGGCACTATCTCCGACGGGTCGTCTACCGGTCGCATCGGGGTCAGCACCGAGATCTCGATCCGGGCCCGGTCCAGTTCCTGTCGCTGCAACGGGTCGAACCGAGGGTCGGAAAACGCTGCTTTGCGTGCGTTCTCGAACACCGAGCGGTACAGCGGATGGTACGGCTCCATATTGCCGATACAGCCCCGCAGCCGGTAACCGCCGCGGTCCGGAACCTTCAGGGTGACGAAGGTCGCCCGCTTGGCCCGGAAAATCGGAGGGCTGTCTTCCGGCGGCGCTGCCGGCGGTTCCTGTTTGTCCAGGGAGGACCGGATCGATTCCCGGGCCAGATTCAGGAGCCAGGCCCGCTCTCCGGACCGCAGCGCGTCGTCGTCGTCCGGTTCCTCTTGAGCCGGCCCGCCGTCCGCTCTCCGGAAGGAGAGGGCGGCGTAGGACACCGAATGTCCCCAGTCCGAAGTCATGTTCCCCGACGTGTCGTAGCGCAGAAGCTCGGCGTGCGCGTCGCCGGGAACCATGCGCATCAGGATGTCGATAGCGTTCCGTCCGCAGATGGTAGCCCCGGTCCTTGTGACGTAGGATCGAAACCCTTCGCGGTCGCCGGCTATGATCCGCCCGACGGCTCCCATGTCCAGGTCGCGCAGCTTCTCGGGCAGATCGTCCTCGAAAGGCACATAGCGAAAGCTGCGGCCGTAGTGGGTGAAGTCCGACGAGGCGATCACCAGGGTGCCGGGGCCGCTCCTGCGGTTCAGCGCTCCCGCGATCCGGCCGGCCAGGTCGGACGACAGGTCATGTCCCAGCAGCACCGGCAGCAGTTTCCAGCCGGGCTGGAGCGCTTCCTGCAGGAACGGCAACTGGATTTCGATGCAGTGCTCTTTGTGGAACGGACGATTGGTCGATAGGAAACCTGCCTCAGCTTTCAGGATCTCCAGAGCTGCGGTATCCAGCGGTACCTGTCCCATAGGCGTCGCATAGCCGGCGGCATCGGGAACGGCTGCGCCCTCCATGGTTTCGTGGTGGCTGGGTCCGATCAGGATGACCCGCTCGAACCGTCCGCCCTGCACCTGCCGGAAGCCGGCGGCGGCCACCTGGCCCGAGTACGTATAGCCGGCATGGGGCTGGATCAGGGCGACCACCGGTTCGGCGGTGGCGTCCGGCTCCTGTTCCGCCGCCAGCATCCGGCGGATATCGGCCCGCAGTGCTGCGGCGGTTGCCGAGTACCAGGAGCCGGCCAGATTCGGTCCCAGGAAGCGTTTCATGAACCTATTGTACGTAGCACCCCTGAATACCTGTTCCGCCCGGTAGGATGACCGCACCAGCGGTCCGGAGAAAACTTCCCGGAAGGAAGCCTTGAGGCCGAGATCCCGGTACGCGGCGAACTGCTTCGGGGTAACGTAACGTTCCACCGGCAGGTGTCGCCGGGTCGGGCGCAGGTACTGGCCGAGGGTCAGGATGGTGACCCCGGCTTCCACCAGATCGTCCATGGTTTCCCGGATCTCGTCGTCACTCTCGCCCAGACCGAGCATTATGCTGGATTTAACCGGGGCAGAGGAACCGCCGCCGGCGTGCCGCAGCACCGCCAGGGACTGGTCGTAGGTAGCCCTCGGGTCCCGTACCTCCGGGGTGAGGCGCCGAACCGTCTCCACGTTGTGAGCGAAAACATCGGGGCAGGCGCCAAGAACAGTGTCTACCGCGGAGGTGTCGCCACGAAAATCAGGAGTAAGGGTTTCCACACGCACTGCCGGGTCGGCGGACTTGATCGCCTGCACCACACGTCCGAAGTGGGCCGCCCCGCCGTCGGGGATGTCGTCCCGGTCCACGCTGGTGAGCACCACATACCGCAGGCCCAACTCGGACACAGCTGCGGCAACGTTGTCCGGTTCGTCCGGATCCAGCCGGCCGTTCGGATTGCCGGAATCCACCGAGCAGAACTTGCAGACCCGGGTGCAGACACCGCCCAGGATCATGATGGTCATGGTTCGCCGCTCCCAGCATTCACCGATGTTGGGACACTTCGCTTCCTCGCAAACGGTGTGCAGTCGTGTTCGCTGCAGGATGCCTTTGAGTTCGGACGAGGCGGCGGCGCTGGTCAGGCCGACCCGCAGCCATGCCGGTTTGCCCTGGTCCGGAGGTTCGGGGCGGTCTTTGGCCAGACCGTCACGGACGATCCTGAAGCCGTTCACGCCTGACATGACGCCTCCTGCCGTCGCCATTGGGAAAACTGCTCCTGCATTGCGAGGGCGGTCCGGTCTTTCACCGTCTGCATCTCCTGCTTCTCCCCCAGGATACGGGCCAGGCTGGTGACGCCCCGTTCCGCCAGGCCGCACGGCACGATAGTGTCGAAGGACGACAGATCGGTGTTGACGTTCAAGGCGAAGCCGTGGAACGACACCCGGTCCCGGACCGCCAGCCCCACGGCGCACAGCTTGTCCCGGCCGTGCCACACGCCGGCCAGTTCGGGATCGGTGCGGGCTTCCACGCCGAAAGATGCGGCGACCTGGATCAGTGCGAGCTCGAGCCTCCGAAACAGTTCGCGCACGCGTCTCCCCACCGGCAGGATGAGGTATCCGACCAGTTGGCCCGGTCCGTGCCAGGTGACGTCGCCGCCCCGTTCGATGACGTGGAGGTCGATGCCCTGGTCCCGATACCAGGATTCGGGCCGCAGGAGGTTCTCTCGCCCGGAGTTCCGCCCCAGCGTTACCACCGGCGGGTGCTCCACCAGCAGCAGATGGGGCGTTACCCGTTCCCCGGCGACGGCGGCATGGACCTGTTTCTGGATTTCCCAGGCCTCCGCATAGCGCATGAGGCCCAGGTCTCTGACCTGGAATTCCATGGGCCCAGTGTAGAACGGTCCGGGTGTGTGCCGCCAGAACTTGGCTAGAGGAGTCCACGAAGCCGGGCATATCCGGAGCGGCTGACCGGTAGCTTGGCGCCGCCTGCGAGGATGGCGATTCGGCTGTCCTTGGCGTACAGCTCGATCTTGTGCAGCCGGTCCACGTTCAAGAGGAACGAGCGGTGGATCTTGACGAACCGTTCCGGATCCAAGCGTTCCTCCAGAACCGTCAGACGCTGGAGTTTGTGATGCTCTTCGTCTCCGGCATGGATCGTCACCCGGTCGCCGTCCGCCTCGATATAGTCCACATCGTCCACCGGAATGACGTGGACGTCTGATCCGTCTCGAACCAGGATCCGCGTCAGGGACCGATTGCCGGGCTTGGCCGCCTTCGACAGTTCGAGAGCTGTCGGTGCTCCCAGATCGATACGGTTGCGAGCCCGTTCCAGGGCTTCGTGCAGACGGTCCGCGGTGAACGGTTTCATAAGATAATCAATAGCGTGAACTTCAAACGCACGGAGGGCATGCTCATCGTATGCGGTGATGAAGATCACCGGGATGTCTCTCTCCAACAGCTCGAGCACCTCGAAGCCGTCCAGTTTCGGCATGCGGATGTCCAGGAGCAGGAGATCGGGATCGAACTCGGCGACCGCTTTCACAGCCTCGAAACCGTTGGCGCATTCCGCCACGATGGAGATGTCAGGCCTCCCTTCCAGGAGTTCCCGGAGTAGGGCGCGGGCCGGTTCCTCGTCGTCCACAACGATCAGTCTGAGCTGTGCTCCGGAACCCGGATCAGTCATTCTCGCCCCCGTCTACCGGCAGGGTGACCCGGGCAGAATACTTCGAGCCGTCGCCGCCGGCCTGCAAGCGGGCCCGGTCACCGTACAGCGCATACAGTTGTCGCCTCAGGTTTCCCAACCCGGTGCCGGTACCGGGGCGGGGAGGTCCGTCAGGGTCCATCGGATTGGTCACGTCTACAACCAGCAGGTCCCCGGCGACCCGGGCCTCGAGGGTGACCACGCCGCCCTCCACCAGGGATCCGATCCCGTGTTTCAGCGCGTTCTCCATCAGCGGCTGAAGCATCAACGGAGGAACGGCGACGGACAGTGCCGAAATTTCCACCTGTTCCTCCACCTTCAGCCGTGATCCCAACCGGATCTTCTCCAGATCGAGATACATCCGGACCATCACCAACTCTTCCTCCAGGGTGATCGACCGCTTCCGGCCGATCTGCAGATTGAGCCGCATCAGGTCTCCCAGGCCGGCGCAGACCTGCCGCGCCGCTTCCGGATCCCTGCCGACCAGGGCGTTGATGGAGTTCAGGCTGTTGAACAGGAAGTGAGGATCGATCTGGGCCTTGAGCGCCCGGAGTTCCGACTCCCTGGCGGCAAGGTTGGCTTGCAGTAACCGTTGTTCGGCCAAGCGGGAATCATCCCACGAGGTGATCAGGTAGTGTACCGCCACCGCCAGGAGGTACAGGAGCACCCCCAGGGTCATGAGCAGGCCGCTTATCCGGGCGAGGCGGAAAGCGGCGCCGGGGAACAGGTCGGCCCGCTCCACGAGATGTCCCATTATCCGGGCCAGACCTCCCCAGAGAGACGCGGTCACCAGGGCGGTGACCAGGTGGGACAGCACCGTTTTGACCGCCGTGCTGCGGGACAACGGTAGCGCCCTGCAGGAGTAGCCGGCCCCCAGGCACAGGAACGCAAACACTGTGGTCAGGGGAACGGCCAGCAACGCAGCCTCCGTCCAGGATGATCCGCCTGCGAGTGCCAGGACGGCGGTGAGAAGGACGGCCAGGGGCAGCCATACCGCCAGGTACAGACCGAGACTGCGGAACCGGTTCCGGCTCCATGGCATCAGTTCTTGATCTCCACCCCGGCCATGAAGGCGGTGCCGCTTATTACCAGAACCTGGCTGCCGTCACCGATACCCGACGTCTTGTCCTCGAATCCACCCAGGATCGCTGTGCCCTTGACCTGGACTTCCCACTCCTGGGGAACCCGGATTTCGATTCCGCCCCAGAATGAGAACACCTCGATCTCCGCGGGACTGTCGGAGATTGCCGCGTCTCTCAGGTCGAGCTCGCACCCGCCCAGCATGGCGGTGGCGCGCCCGCCACGAAAATGGTTTGAGTTGATCCTGCGGGTCACTCCTCCCAGGACCGCCGTAGCGTCGAACTCTTCGGACTTGTCGCCGGACGGTTTCCGCCGCCGGGTTCGAAGCGAGTTCCACAGAAGATTGGCGCCCACGAACACCAGCACCACAGGCCACAGGTCCCAGACATCGAATCCGATGAATCCAAGTCTGTCCAGCAGGAGTACGCTGCCTGCCAGGACCCAGAATGTCCCCCAGCCGATCCGCCGGTATTCTCCCGGGCTCAGGAGATGGGACAGCCCCAGGCCGATCAGCAGCACCGGCCAGTACCGCCAGTAGTCGCCGACCTCGATGACGTCCAGATTGTCCAGGGTGAGCAGCGCCCCGAACAGCAGGATTCCCAGTCCGAACACCGCCGTTCCGATGGAACGGTTCCGGTGACCGGGTTTGCAGCATGTCGCGTCCCGGGGCTCTTCTTCCTGCTTTCTGGTTTCTTCGATACCGTGTCTCATTGCAAGCCTCCCTCTGTTACCTCTTCCCGGTGACAGGTACAGATTACGGCAGGGAAGCTCCCCGGTCATCGGTAATCCGGTGAACGGCGGTTCAGAACCGGTGAGCGGTGGTTCAGTCCTGGACATCCTCCAGGATCTGCAAATACCGGTCGTACGGTAGCGCGCTCCAGCTCTCGGCGGTTACGGCGCCTTCGGCCCTGGAGATCAGGGATACCCGGTGGGCGGTTTCCGCATCGGGGGCCTCGTAGATGTCCATGAAGTCGTACGGTCCGAGCAGTGCGTAGTGGGCGACGAACCGCACACCGGGACATTTCTCCGAGACTTTCTTGAGCCAGTCCTTGCCTACCGCCTTGCGGCCCGGGGCGTCATGGAGCGTCTCCGGGGCCAGCCTGGTCATTAGGACGAACAAAGGCATGATGACCTCCTTTCGACTGCTGCAATTGTATCCCGAAAAGCGGTCAATCGCCCTGAATGCCTATCCCTCCCGCCGTGGTGCGGTTGATGGACAGTTCCAGTTCTACGGTATGAGCGCAGAAGTTTTCTTCCAGTTCCGGGCGGTACGGCGCCATCGAGGTTTCGATTGCAGGCGGCAGCCCGTCTGCCCAGGGCACCGTCCGCAGCGGTATTTCCATACGATTCAATTCATCGCTGAGTGTGCCGGCCCAGGCCGAACCGGGTTCGGCAACCTCCAGTTGTCGCCGGAGCATATCCTGCAGAACCCCTAGAACCCGCCCGGATACATGGACCTGAATCCGGGTCGTATCACCCTCGGATTCCACTTCAACCAGCCGGTCGCCGTACGCCAGGCTGTAGATGTAGGTGTATTCACCGAGGCCGACGCCGTTCTCCAGCAACGCCCGGTTCCTGGCCAGAATGAAGTCCCCGAAGGCGGGGGCGAGGCCGAATGCGCCCCGGGCCGTCTTGAAAACCGCTTTCAGGATCTCTCCCTTCGGGGGATCGTCCTGCCCGTCGAACTGCTCCAGGGTGTTCAGTGAGTCGTAGGCCTCTTCGAAACGGCTGCAGGTCGGCATGAGTTCGCGGCGCACCGTAAGAAACCGTTCCATACGGTCCGGGAGGACGGAACCGTCCGGAGCCGGGGTGTATTCGGATTGCGCCCCGTATTCCCGGTCCAGCCGTTCACGGATTTCCATCCCTTCCCTGAACGGTTTCATCATGAAAATGGAACTGCCGATGATGGCGACGATCACCAGGACGATCAGCACGGCCAGCGAGCAGCCGCATCCCTTGAGCCAGCGGGTGGTTTTTCCGTCCATGGTTGGTCTCTCCCTCGTTCTTGATACGCCCGGACCCCGGAATGGTTCCCGGTACCGTACCGCAGCCACCTATTTCTGCCCCTTGACAGGCGCCGGTTGAAGCAGTATTGTGCATATGCACATAAAGGAGTTTATGCCATGCCACGTCCGAGAAAGCGATGCCGCTGCCGGGTTTACGACGGTGACCGGATCTTCAAGCCTCGAAGCATACCGATGAGCAGCCTTGAGACGGTCCATCTGGAACTGAGAGAACTCGAGGCGATGAGGCTGTGCGATCTGGAGAACCACGACCAGGAAACGGCAGGCGCCAGGATGTCGGTTTCCAGAGGCACGGTTCAGCGCCTGCTCAAGAGCGGACGGGCGAAAATTCTCCAATCCTTGCTGCAATCACACGCATTACTCATCCAAGAAGGAGCACACCATGAAGATCTGTATCCCGAGCACCGATGACAAAGGCCTCGAATCGAGAGCATTCGATCATTTCGGCCGCGCACCGTTTTTCACCATCGTTGAAACCGAGAGCGGCGAGGTTGAGGTCATGCCGAATCCCGATTGCCACACCGATGATCATGGCCGGCACTCCTGCCACCACACCGGTCACCTGAAAGCCCGCGGCGTCGGTGCAGTGGTCTCAGGCGGCATCGGCCGCGGGGCTTACGCAGGCCTGGACAAGGCGGGTATCGAGGTTCTGCTCGCCGGGCCGGGAACGATCCGGGACATGGTCGAGACGGTGAAGAGCGGCAACGCACGCCGCCTGAGCATGGAGCAGACGTGCGGAGGCGGCCGGCACGGCCACGGCCATGGCAGATCCTGAGGGGGGATGCCATGGTGGACGCCTGCCAGAGCGCCTTGACGCCGGTTCCTGCGACATGAACACGGAGACTCTGAATAACCTGCTGACCGCCGGCAAAATCGTGGCGCTTCCTGTGGATACATGGAAGCGGTTGGCGGATCGGTTCGAACTGCTGGAGGATCACAAAACCGGACTGGCCGGCAGGTTGTTGTTGACCCGCGGGCCGGCCGGTTTCGTGGTTGTGGAAGAACCGGACCCCCGCCGGCGGACTTTGCGGCGGTTCGTAAAAGAAAAAGAGGCGCGACGCTTCATCCGGGATCGCATGGAGACCTACGATCGGATGTGGGACGGCTGCGGCTGCAAGGTAGACTATATGAAATGAAGTTCCGGAGGGTTTCGTGTGTGAACTGTTCGCCATGTCCAGCCACTTGCCTGCCGGCGTCGATCTTTGCCTCGAGGAGTTCGCCCGTCACGGCGGCTTGACCGGTCCCCACAAGGACGGCTGGGGCATTGCGAACTACGCGGAGGACGGCGCGGTCCGTTTGTACAAGGAAGCCGAACCGGCCAGCGGCAGCGAATTGGTGGAGTTCATCGAGACGCATCGCATGCGCTCAACCACCGTGCTTTCCCATATCCGGCGCGCGACCCAGGGCGGGTGCAGCCTTATGAACACCCAGCCGTTCCGCAGGGAACTCGGCGGGAGTTGTCACGTGTTCGCGCACAACGGTGATCTCCCGGAAATCCACCACAATTCCGACTTCCCGCTCGGCTTCCACAGATCGATCGGTGAAACCGATTCAGAACAGGCATTCTGCGCGTTATTGTGCCGCCTGGAGGATCTCTGGCTCGCATCGCCCGGGCCGCCCGATCTGAAAGAACGGGTCGACATCGTCGAGGCTTTCGCCGGTTCACTGGCCCGGCTCGGTATGGCCAACTTCATCTACTCCGACGGGGATGCCTTATTCGCCCATGGCAACAGGCGCCGGGCGAAGGTTGCGGATCCGCCCATACCACCCGGCCTCCATCTCCTCCAGCGGACCAACGGCGGTGCTCCCGCCGGTTTTCGCACCGGCGGCCTGCAGATCTCCCCAGGGGACGGCCGCCGGGAGATGGTTCTGGTCGCCAGTGTCCCTCTCACCGACGAGGACTGGCGGCCTCTCGGCGAGGGGGAACTTGTCGTGATGCGGGCAGGCAGCGTAGTGCCGAGGTAGATCATGGAAGTATGGACCGTTCTCCGGCAGACCGTCCAGGTCACCGCGTTCGTGGCGGTTATGATGATTGCAGTGGAGTACCTCAACGTGCTCACCCGGGGTGTCTGGCCTCTGACCCTGGCCTCCTCCAAGTGGAAGCAATACCTGGTTGCGGTCGCTCTGGGGGCGATGCCCGGCTGCCTGGGCGCCTTTGCCGTGGTCACCCTCTACACCCACCGGATGATCTCCTTCGGCGCCCTGGTCGCCTGCATGATCGCCACTGCCGGCGACGAGTCATTCGTTATGTTCGCCCTGTTCCCCGGGAAGGCTCTCGGACTTACCCTGGCCCTGGCGTTGATCGGCCTGCTTGCGGGAAGGACCACCGACCTTCTGGTCCGGAGATCCTCCACCGATTCCGCCGCCTCCCACGATTTCGCCCTGCACGGAGAAGATGATTGCCGCTGCTTCTGTCTACCGGGCATTTCCCGCCAGTTGCGTCATCCGAGCGCTGCCCGGGCGGCTCTGGCAGGAGGCGTCGGGCTTTTCGTCCTGGCGTCGACGGCAGGCATGGTCGGGCCGGATTCATGGAACTGGTTGCGGTGGACGCTGCTGCTTGTCGGTTGTTTTGCCATTTTCATCGTTCTGACCGTTCCCGATCACTTTCTTGACGAGCACCTGTGGAGACATGTTGCGCTCCAGCATGTTCCCCGGATTTTCGCCTGGACCCTGGGGGCGATGATCGTGGTCGCGCTGATCCGGAGGCTGGACCCGGCGGGGTCGTTCATCGGCGGCAATCCCTGGGCCGTGCTGGGGATTGCAAGCCTGCTCGGTGTCATTCCCGAGTCCGGACCGCATCTCCTGTTCGTGACCCTGCACAACGAACGGGTCGTTCCGCTGAGCATCCTGGTGGCCAGTTCCATCGTCCAGGACGGCCATGGAATGCTGCCGCTCCTGGCGTTTTCCCGGCGGCAGTTCATAGAGGTGAAGGCGATCAATCTGGTGGTGGGGGTGCTCGCAGGGGCGATCCTGATGCTGGTACGGCTCTGATCCGATCCCGCTTCCCCCATTCGCCCCCTTCAAACTCCAGAATCGGGGACCGCAGGGGAGGCGGGAGAACGGCGCAGGTACTAAGCTGGTCAGCCTATTGCCATTTTTTCTTGAGGTGCAAATCATGGCCAAGTCAATTGTCGATAAAAAATCAGCCAAATACGGCATGGATCTGCTTCATGATCCGTTGCTGAACAAGGGAACTGCATTCACCGAGCGTGAGAGAAACGAATGCGGGCTCCACGGCCTGCTGCCGCCCCGGGTCTCCACCATTGAAAACCAGGTCATGCGCGCCATGGAGAACTACCGGGTCAAACCGAACGACCTGGAGAAGTACATCTTCCTGGAAAGCGTGCATGATCGCAACGAAACCCTCTATTACCGCTTGCTGATCGACCATATGGAAGAGATGATGCCGATCGTCTATACGCCGACGGTAGGGAAAGCCTGCCAGATGTACGGCCACCTGTTCCGCCGGGCCCGGGGGATGTTCCTGTCCACCCTGGACCAGGGGAAAATCGCCGAGGTCGTTGCGAACTGGCCTGTGGACGACGTCCGGGTAATCGTGGTGACCGACGGCGAGAGGATCCTCGGCCTCGGGGACCTGGGCCTCAACGGCATGGGGATCCCGGTGGGTAAACTGTCCCTGTACTCGGCCTGTGCCGGGATCGATCCGGCCTGTACCCTGCCGATCACCCTGAACGTCGGCACCAACAACCAGGAACTGCTGGACGATCCGCTGTACCTTGGCATCCGTCGCCCGCGGTTGCGCGGGAAGGCGTACGACGAGTTCATCGAGGAATTCATTCAGGCGGTAACGGCCCGGTGGCCCGGAGTCCTGGTGCAGTTCGAGGACTTCGCCAACCTGAACTCATTCCGTCTGCTGGAGAAGTACAGGAACCGGATCTGCGCCTTCAATGACGATATCCAGGGTACCGCTGCGGTGACCCTGGCCGGTCTGTACTCCTCCCTGCGGATCACAGGCGGACAGTTGAAGGATCAGCGCCTGCTGTTCCTGGGCGCCGGCGGGGCCGGCATCGGCATCGGAGACCTGATCGCCTCCGCCATGGGGGTGGAGGGCCTGTCCATCGAGGAAGCTCGAAAGCAGTGCTGGTTCGTCGATTCCAAGGGAGTGGTTGTGAAGAGCCGCACGGACCTGCAGGATCATAAACTGTTGTTCGCGCACGACATGGATGCGGTCCCGGATTTCATGGCGGCGATCCGGAAGTTCAAGCCGACCGGCATTATCGGTGTTTCCGGGATGCCCGGTTCCTTCACACGGGAGATGGTGGAGGAGATGTCACGCCTCAATGACCGGCCGATGGTCTTCGCACTGTCCAACCCGACCTCCAAGGCGGAATGCACCGCGGAGCAGGCTTACACCTGGTCCGGCGGGAAGGCGATATTCGCCAGCGGCAGCCCGTTCGATCCGGTGGAGTTCGAGGGCAGAACCCTGGTGCCGGGGCAGGGGAACAATGCATACATTTTCCCGGGAGTCGGCCTCGGAGTGGTCGTATCGGAGGCCAGACACGTCACCGATGAGATGTTTGCGGCGGCTGCCAGGACCCTGGCCCAGGAAGTGTCGGAAGCCGATCTTGAGATCGGGCGGGTCTACCCAGCTCTGGAGCGGATCCGGGAGGTGTCGCTGGTCATCGCCGCCGCCGTGGCCAAGGTGGCGTACGACAGCGGCCTGGCCGGTTCCCCGGAGCCGGAAGATATCGAGGGCAGGATCCGGGAGGAGATGTTCGAACCGGTTTACCGGCGTTTTCCCCTGTAGCGGCCGCCCGGCAACACCAAAAAATCTTAAGTTTGGGATGTGACTTTCTTCCCCTTGGTGAAGTCTGTCTATATCCTGAGACCATAAATCCGTTGCTCAAGCAACGGCGTGAGATTATCTGGAGGAATATCGATGCGAGCGAAATTACTAAAATTGTGTACGTTTCTTGTTGTCTTGAGCGCCATGGCGTCCGCAGTTCCCGCGATAGCCGGTGAAGGTGAGATCGGTCTCCTGGTGGGGGGAACGTTTTTTGACGGCGACGTCATCGGCGAGAGCAAGTTCAGCAACTTCAATGAAACTTTCGGGATCCGGGGAGCATATCTGTGGGGCGACCGTTTCGGCTGGTTCGCCGACTACACCCTCTCCGATATCGATAGCCCCTGTTCGTCGGCGACAGCTTCGATCTGGACGAGTACCGGACCGGCATGGAGTTGTTCGTCAATCCTGCAGAGCGGCGCTACCGCACGTTCATCTCGGCAGCGCTGGGGCTCATGGATATGGACTTCGGCAGCAGTTCGGCGGATCGGACCCTGGCCTCCCTCGGCATAGGCGGCCGGTGGGATGTGAGCGCTCACGGACGGGCCCGCTGGGAGGTCCGTGCAGAGCGGTCGCTGGACGATGACGGCCTGGGCGGCGTCGACCTGACCAACGTGCAGGTCTTGGTTGGCCTGTCCTGGGGTTCCGGCGGCGCGCAGGTGGATTCCGACGGTGACGGTGTGCGGGATCGCAAGGATGAATGCCCCGACACACCCCGCGGCGCCACCGTGGACGAGAAAGGTTGCCCGAAGGACAGCGACGGTGATGGCGTCCTGGACGGCATCGACCGCTGCCCCGACACACCGGGCGGTGTGATGGTGGATGCCAACGGTTGCCCGAAGGACAGCGACGGCGATGGTGTGTTCGACGGCCCGGACAAATGCCCCGACACACCCCAAGGCGCCACCGTGGACGTGAACGGCTGCCCGAAGGACAGCGACGGCGACGGTGTTCTGGACGGTCTGGACAAATGCCCGGACACACCGCAGGGCGCCACCGTGGACCGCAACGGTTGCCCCAAGGACAGCGACAGCGACGGTGTGCTGGATGGCCTGGACCGCTGCCCCGATACGCCCAGGGGAGTCAAAGTCGATGACCGCGGCTGCCCGGTGGCCGCACAGCTGTTCGAGGAGGAGAAAGCGACCCTGGTGCTGGAAGGTGTGAACTTCGAAACCAATAGCGCCGTGCTGACAGCCGGTTCCACCAGCATCCTGGACCGGGTGGTTGAGTCGCTCAAGGCCTGGCCGGAAGTCCGGATCGAAGTGGCCGGACACACCGATTCCGTCGGCCGGGCGGACTATAACAAGACGCTCTCGGCGAAGCGCGCCGAAGCGGTCCGGGCCTACCTGGCCGCTGCCGGCATCGACAGTTCCAGGATGACGGCCACTGGTTACGGCGAGGAAACACCGATTGCCGACAACAACACCGACCCGGGCAGGGCAGCCAACCGCCGTGTCGAGTTGAAGAAACTGAATTAAGGATCTGTCAAGCCGCGCCAGCGGGGTGGCTGTCTTCCATGGTGGAAGGTGGCCGCCCCGTTTTTTATGCAGGTGCCGCTATGTATCATCGGGAGCCTTACAGTGATTGATGCCTGATCAGTTTTCTGATCGTGCCCCGGGGGAGAAGCTGCCAGGCGCGTTCGTGCAGGTAATAGATCAACAATTTGATAAGGGCTTCAATGCCGCCGATCTGGACCGCCCTGTTTACTTCTCCAATGATCAGATAGGCGATCAGGATGGTGGTAGTGGTGGCCAGAATTCGCCATGAGGCCGCCTTGATGATACTTCTAAGTCGAGATTCGCGAAGTTGCTGCATGTCCATCGTCTGCTCCTGATCAAGAATCCTCACTAAGATAGCAGCTGGTAATCTGCTAGAGTCTCCTTGGTATGTTTCACCGTCTCACTCACCGGATTCTTGACCTGATCACCGGTTCTCCCAGATCGGTTCTGATTGTATTTCTTCTCCTGTGCACCATTTCGTTGATTCTTGGTTTCCGCATCGAGTTTCGTGATTCCCGGTCCGATCTCGCTTCGCCCGATGATCCGGAACAGACTCGATTCGCCAGTCTCATATCCGATTTCCACGGTTCTGCGGCGCTTGTGGCGGCGGTAGAGCCTGTGAACGGTGGCGAGTTGAAGCCGGACGAATTGAAACGGTTCGCGGACGAACTCGCCTATCGTCTCGGAACGCTTGCGGTGGTTGATGCCGTATTCCATCGCGTGGAAACGAACCGGTTGCTGGCAGGTTCTCTGTGGTCAACCGCTCCGGATGAGCTACGGGCGGCGGCCGGGCAACTGGAAGAAATGGCTCCCCGGTTGCGGCCGATGCTGGCTGCCATCGGCCCGGAGCTCTTCACCAGGTTCCTGCAGTCGGTAGTCGATTCCGGTTCCCGTGCCGACTTGCCGGACGATGCGGAAGCAGGGCTCAACCGCTTGGCAGGCCTGCTGAAAATCCAGAAACAGTTTCTTCAGGAACCGGAAAAGGCTCTGGACCGTCTGGAAGGAGCCGGGTTGTTGCCGTTGCTTGCTGCGGCTGCAGGCGAAACTGTGACCGACGGCTACCTGGCCACTTTCGATGGCAGGACCCTTTTCCTGTTCATTTCGCCGGCGGACACCGACGATGCACTTCCGGTTCAACGGGAACTCGTCCACCAGGTCCGCGACGTCGCCCATGGTCTGGTTGGAGAATGGCCAGGCTTTCAGGTTGGTCTCACCGGGCAGCCTGCCCTGGTGGTGGAGGAGATGACGGCTGTCTCACGGGATACATGGAAGACCGCAGCTGTGGCGGTTGCCGGTGTATTTTTCCTGACCCTGCTGGTGTTCCGCTGGAAAACCCATGCGCTCCTGGTTCTTGCCGCCCTGGCCGTTGGAGTGGCATTAGCGCTTGGTGCTGTCTATCTGGAACTCGGTTACCTGAATATGATTACCTCTTCCTTCATCTCAACCCTGATCGGTGTCGGTATTGCATACGGCATCCACCCGGTTTCCGAATACGAGTTGATCGGTGCGCACACGGTTCCTCCCGGGGAGTCGGTAAGGAAGGCGTACCACCACACCGGCGCTGCCGTGACTACCGCCGCGGTGACAACTGCCGTCGCTTTTTTTTCCATCGTGTTGATGAAATTCAAGGGATTTGCCGAACTTGGGATCGTAGCCGGCGGCGGTGTGCTTCTCTGCCTGCTTTCTGCGCTGGTGTTTCTCCCGGCTCTCCTGGTTCTCCACGCCCGCCGCCGGCGAAGGCGCGGTGTGAGGCGTACGCGGGCCCAGGTGACGGCGGCCATGGACCGTCTCTGGCTGGAGCGGGGCGCAGCGCATGTCTGCCGGTTTCCCCGGGCCGTGTGTGTCGTCGCCCTGGTGATCACGGCTGCGGCCCTTTGGGCAGCGTTCGGGATACGGTTTGACACCAATATCCTGAAGCTGGTGCCGGAAGGCCTTGAATCGGTACGCTACCAGGAAAAGATGATGTACCTGTCGGAGTTCTCTCCGGTGTTCAGCGTGGTTGCCGTGGACAGCATGGCAGAACTGGAAGCGATCCGGAACCGGGCGGAAGGGATGGAGACGGTCGCCCGGGTCGATTCTCTGCTGCGGTTCCTGCCGGTTGCTCCTGCCGACGCTTCCGTACCGTTGGATCGGTTGGCCGGTCTGCTGAGGTCCATGGAGGTCCGGGCTGTGGACCATGTCCAGATTCCGGCATTCCTCGATGCTCTGGCCGGTCTCGAGGATGCTCTGGCAGAAGCGGCTGATGAAGCGTTTGGAGCCGGACTCGGCGATATCGCCGGTCTGCTTGAGGAGGCGCTGTTGATCGTGGAGGAGAGTTTCGACCTGGTGGAGGCTGCCGGTCCGGACCTGGTGAACCGTTGGGAGATGGGCCGTTCCCCGTTTGGCGGCCTGGATCGAGAGAGGGAGGATGGAGCTTCTGGCGGCCTGTGTCTCGTCGCCGCCGGGACCGCCGGACCTGCCGGCTTCGATCCGGAACCGGTTCATGACCAGGAGCGGACGGTTCCTGGCGTTTCTTCAACCTGCCGGCAACGTTTTTGATCCTGCCTATCTGGAGACGTACGTGCAGGAGTGCCGCAAGGATCTGCGAAAGAAGCCACCGGTTTTCCGATGGTGCTGGACCACATGTCCCGCCGGATCACCTCGGGGTTCTACCGGCGGTATCGGTCGGTGCGGTGTTGGTGTTCCTGGTCCTGCTGGTGGACTATCGCCGGTTCGGTCCGACGGTGCTGGCGCTGGTGCCTCTTGCCGTCGGTATGATCTGGATGCTCGGCGCCATGAGGTTGCTCCGGATCTCCGTTCAACTTCGCCAATCTTGTGGCGGTGCCTCTGATCATCGGCGTCGGAATCGATAACGGCGTTCATGTCGTCCACAGATTGCTGTACGAGGGGCAGGAAGGAATGTCGGTGGTGCTCCGCCATACCGGCCGTGCGATCCTCATCGCCTCCCTGACCACCATGATCGGGTTCGGGTCCCTGGCGTTGGCATCCCATCGAGGAATGTCCAGCCTGGGAGTTGTTCTGCTTCTGGGTGTCGGCTCTTGTCTTTTGACCTCCCTGGTGGTGCTGCCTAATCTTCTGGTGGCCACAGGCCGGGTACGCCGCTGATCCAACGGTGATGTACCATCTACAGGGGTGCATTTTGTTTCGATACACAGTGTTTTTGTTGCTTGTGACGGTATTCGCGCTGCCGACATCACTGGCCGGACCGGACATGCTTGTATTCTGCGCCCCCGGCTACCCGGGCAATACCGAGGAAGCCCGGCCGACCATGGACGCCCTGGCCGCCGGTGTTGCGGCGGCGGCAGGTTGGAAACCGGGCAGCCTGACGGCGGTGTACCACCAGGACGGGCCGGCCGGCCTGGCGCGCTTGAAAAGCGACGATGCCGTGGCCGCCATGGTCACCCTGCCGTTCTATCTGCGACACCGGGAAGAACTCGGCCTCAAACCGCTGCTGGCCGGCGTCGCGGCCGGCGAAGGGGACGGGGCCTGGAGCCTGGTGGCCGTCAAAGGGCAATTGAACGACCCCGTGGACCTGGACGGCTGGACGGTGGCCGGTCTGCCGGCCTACCATCCCGGGCTGGTCAAGGGGCCGGTGTTGTCCGGCTGGGGCGAACTCCCACCGTCGGCACATATCGAGTTCACCTCCCGGGCGCTGTCGGCCCTGCGGAAGGCATCCCGGGGCGATAAGGTGGCGGTCCTGCTGGATCAGGCCCAGGTGGATGCGCTTCCGTCTCTGCCGTACGGTGAGTCCTTAGAGGTGGTCCACGTTTCCGGCCCGATGCCGACCAGCCTGCTGTGCGCCGTTGGTGGGCGGCTTCCTGCAGAACGGCTGAGCCGGTTGGTGCAAGCGGTCCGTACCCTTCACGAGGATCCGGACGGCATCGCTCTGCTGAAGACGATCCGGATGGAGCGGTTCAGGGAACTGGATCATTCCGAACTTAAGCGCATAAGTGAGGCGTCGAATTGAAGCGAGCCGCCTTCCTGCCGGTTCTCCTGGTTACGACCTTTCTGGTCGGCTGTGTTTCGGCGTTGCGGGAGCCCCCGGTCTTTCCGGAAGACGCCGGCCGGATCGGAACGGCGGAGGCCGAGACCGGTTACCGGGAAGCGCTGAATCTGTTCACCACCCGGAACGTGGAGCAGGTGTGCCGGGCCGGGGAGATCCTTCGGAAGGTGGTGGGGAGTCTGGATGATCCGACCCAGGCCCTCCTGGCCCTGGTGGAGGTTCGGGTCTGGCTGGTGGAGCATGAGACCGACCCCGATATCCGTGAAGATCTGGCCACCATGGCGGTTCATGCCGGCCAGTGGTGCCTCGAGAGCAGCCCCGGGGAACCGGCCTGCCGCTACCGTCTGGCCATAGCTGTCGGTGTGCAGGCCCGGGAGCGCCCAGGAACCGGCGCGGATGCCATGCCGGTGATGATTGAGCTGCTGGAGGCGGCCCGGGCCGCCGAACCCGGCCTGGATCACGGCGGACCGGACCGGGTCCTGGCGCTGCTGTACCTGCGGGCGCCGGGCTGGCCCGCCGGTCCAGGTGATCCGGATCTGGGCTGCGAACATGCTGCAACTGCCACCGGGATCGATCCGGAGTTCCCGCCGAACCACCTGGTGCTGGGGGAGGCCCTGGCGGCGGTGGACCGGACGGATGAGGCGCAGGAGGCCTATCAAACCGCCCTCGAACTGGCCGGGGCACAGCAGGAATTCGGCGGTCGGGATGCCCTGGAATGGCGGGAGCAGGCGGAGATCGCGCTGTCCAGGCTCGGATCGTAACCCTTGTTTCACATGCCGAATCAGGGTAAGAAAGGAGCGGATTCGACGGACTCCGGAGGGGAGAGGTTCTCATAATGGAAAATTTGAGCCGTTCGGCGGTCGTGATGCTGATCGTCGCCGGCCTGACTCTGACAGGAGGTCCGGCCGTCGCCGCCGATCTTCCGGAGGACCTGCTCCGGCCCGAGGGCAAGAGCCGCTGGGATCTCACCGCCGCACCGGCCCGCTTCGGAGACCCTGAATCTTCCGGAATTAGAATCCATCCTGTCACCGGCAGGGACGCCGAACTCTGGCTTCATCCGGAGCGGTTCCGGGAACGGCTGGTGCTGGGGCATCGTGACACCGTTGTCCTGGAGCGGTATGACCGGCCTACGGGAGCACTGCTCATCGACCTGCAGGTGGTGGGAATCGGCTGGGCGCACCTGCCGAAGGGGCCGCGGGAGGTAGTGCTGCAGCGGGCGGTTGTTCACGATGGTGGAATGCCGTTGCTTGTATATCGCTGGATCGATCCGGTGGTCGGGATCGTGGCCGAGGTAGCGGGCGCCGGCGAGTCCGATCTCGCCGGCCTGACCACCGTATACTTCGGTTCCGTGTCGGACGTCGTCATCGCCGCCGCGGCGGATCTCAGGATCTACTCAGACCAGGTCGCGAAGCCAGTGGAGACGATCCTGACCTACGGATGGGACCTGGGGGAGAACACGCCGGTCTCGTCCCTGACCCCCGAGGCCTACGCCACCATCGGCAACCTGATCGCAGCCGCCGACTGGGATTTCTCCGGGAACACGGCGGGGAATATCGTGGGGCAGACGGAGCGCAACGTTTCTTCCGCAGAGACCTGCAACTTCGACCAGTGCGGCTACACCTTGCCGGGGGCGAACCTGATCCGGGAGGATCACGCATTCGATAGTGTGGACGTCTATACGAACAACCAGGTCACGGAATCCACCGAGGACGGCTCCGGCGTCACTGTCTGGTTGAGGGCGGGACGGCAGAAGGAAGGGGTTGCCGGCGGTTTCGGGACCGGAGAGACCGGGTTCTGCTACGCCACCGACGGTGGCGAAACCAGGACCCCGGTCGCCCTGTGGAGGTTCGGGCACCAGGATGTGGACGGCTGGTACCTGCAGGCCGGGGACGCGTGGACCGACGGACCGTTCGACTGCGAGCAGAACGTATTCAACTTCAGCACCGGCTGCGGAACGGGGACTTGGCCTACCGGCCTGTATTCGTACGCCTGCAACGAGTTTTCCGGCACCCAGTCGGCGGAAGTGATCAAGGGCGGCGTGGTGACCCTCCCCTCCGGCCACACCCTGAACGCACTGCTGGTGAGGACTGTAGCGGAGTTCTGCGTCTCCATCTTTTCCAGTTGTTTCCTCGCCTCCGACGACGTGCGCACCGTAGTATACCTGTGGCAGGTTCCGGAACTCGGATCGGTTGTGCTCCTGCAGTCTTTCCAGTCCGCGCCGGACACGGTGTCGTTCACCGAACTGCAGAACACCAACATCGCGTTCGGACTGTTTCCGCCCCTTGCCATCACCGTTACCGGTGCCGACGACAGCTCGGTGGATCTGTCCTGGAACCCGGGGAACAATACGACCTATATTCACGATTATAAAATCTACTGGGACACCGCTTCCGGAGCGGCCACGCCGTACGCGTTCAATTCGGTGGATAACCCGGCCCAGGCATCGATTACCGGAACGACGGCGACGATCTCCGGCCTGGACCCTGCTACCGAGTACTTCTTTACCGTGACCTCGTTGTCCGACTACGAGTCACCGGACAGCGGCCTGGTGGTGAGGCACGAGAGCGTTGTCTACCCGACCCAGGTCTCCGGCGATCCAGACCACGTGTACCCGGTGGAGGTGATGGCAGAGACCACCGGGGGAGGCTGCATTCCGACGGCGGAAGTGCACAACCTGGTCATCGGCAAGGCCGGTGCCGACCTTGAAATCTGCTGGGATGCCGTTACCGACCCGTGCCTTGAGGGGTATGACATCCTCGGCTCCGACACGGCCGGTTCCGCTGACGGTTTCAGCATTGTCGGCAGCACCGGCAGCGCCGTCACCTGCTGGACCGGGAATCCGGGCGGGACGTACTTCATCGTAACCGCTCGCGGGTCGGGCGGCATTGGTCCGTGGGGGCATTACGGCCAGTAAGGGGAATATCGGGATGTTTCCGGGTTGCCTGCGGATAGCAGGTGTCATGCTGGCGCTGTCGGTCCTGGCCGTCCTGCCGGGATCAGCCCAGAGCACTTCGGGGCAACTGACCGGCAAGGTGCTGGACCGGTCGGGAGGGCCGGTGGCAGGCGCCGTGGTGCAGGTTCGCTCTGAGGCGACAGGCATGGTCCGCACCGCCTTTACCGATGCCGAGGGCGAGTTCACGGTGCAGGAACTGGAGCCGGGGCGGTGGACCGCGGTGGCGCGAACCGACGACGGTCAGCTCAGTGACTCCCGCAGCTTCGAGCTCTCGTTGCAGCAGACCGTCAGACTCCGCCTGGAGATCGGAGAAGGGTTCACCGAAACGGTCCGTGTCGAGGCGGGAGCGGTGCTGATCAACCCGAAGCGGACCGGCGGCGAGCTGCGCATCGGCAGGGGAGTGGCCGATGCGCTCCCTCTGGCTGGTGATGCGGTCCTGGATCTTGCGATGCTGGATGCCTCGGTGAAGCAGACCACCGCCAACCAATACTCCGGCGAGATCGGTTCGGCGTTCGTCATCAACGGCCAGTCCGGTCGGTCGAACACGTTTCTCGTGGACGGTATGGACAACAACGATCAGACCTCGGGAACGAACCTGAATTCGTCGTTCTCGCAGCAGGTCGTACGGGAGTTCGTCGTACTTACCGACAGCTACTCAGCGGAGTACGGCCAGGCGACCGGTGGTGTGGTGAATTTCATCACCGAGAGGGGGACCAACGAAACCGCAGGGATGCTGACAGTGACCGGCGCCAACAACAGCTGGGGTGAGCCCGGGGGCATGATCGAGCGTTTGCCGGCGATATCGGGTGTGGCGAGAAGCTCGAGCAATTTCGGAGCCGGTTTCAGTTTCGGCGGACCGCTGAAGAAGGACAAGGCGTTCTACTTCCTCAGTTTCGATCATTACGAAACCGACCAGATAACCCCGTACATCGGAAGGGACAGGGACGGTGTGGTGGGTGGCTGGACCATCGCGCCGAACCGGAACGACAACCTGTTTCTTAGAACCGATTTCAATCTCGGGGAGTCGACCTTCCTTATGACCCGGTTGTCGGTGAACGACCGGGAGACCAACGACCTCCTGGTAGGCGGCAGGATCACGCCTGAATCGGGGTTTCAGGTGGAAGAACAGGATGTCCAGTTCGCCGCCACGCTCAAGACGGTTATCTCGCCGACCCTGATCAACGAAGTCAGGATCCTGACCGGGGATTCTTCGTTCAGCCAGCACGCCAACTCCGACCGTCCCGGAGTGGAGCGGCCCGCCGGGATGTTCGGCGGCAACAGCCTGAACCGGCAGGAGCGCAACGAGACCAGGTTGCAGTTGGTGGAAAACCTGACATGGGTCAAGGGAGACCACACCTTGAAGTTCGGCGTGGACATCATGCACTCCGCCACTGACCTTCGCGCCTGGTTCAACCCGAACGGCAACTTCCTCTACGAAACCGACCGGCCGTTCGAGCCGGGGGACGGTTTTGAACTGTTCGTCACCGATTGCCTCCGGGTCAGCGGGCTCCGCCCCTGTGAAGGTATTCCGGGTGTGGACGATGACGGTGACGGTCTGATTGACGAACCTGCGGACAAGTCGACCTACCCGGTTGCGTTCATTTATATCGATGGGCAGCCCAGGGCGGAACTCCGGGACTGGAGGATCTCCGCCTTCGCCCAGGACAGCTGGCAGGCGACCCCCTCTTTCCTGGTGGACTACGGGATGCGGTACGATCTCTCCACCTTCACCCTTCCGGCGGAACTGGCCGTTCCCAGCGTGATTCCCAACGGGGGCGCCGGGAAGGATACCGACAACATCGCGCCGCGGTTCGGTTTTACATGGCAGCCTGCCGGGAATGACCGCTGGGTGGTCCGCGGAGGGGCAGGGGTTTATTACGACAAGCTGGTGATGGCGTTCCCCGGCGTTGCGGCCATAACATCCGGCACCAGGATCGGCATCCTGCCGATCCAGGGGCTTACCCTGGAGATCGATGAGAACCTGGTAGAGGATCTCGGCGTGGATGTACTGCTCCCCGGACTGGGATTTCCCGACGAGTTCGTGATGCGGTTTTCCACCGGCACCGTGATGGATACGCCGTACAGCGTGCAGTACAGCCTGGGGTTTGATCGCCGCATCGGCCGTGGCGCGGCGTTCTCCGCCAAGGCGGTCCGGCAGCTGGGCTACCACATTCCGCTCATGCGCGACCTGAATCCTGTGGTGGAGATCATCCGGTCACCGGACGATCCGGACGGCCCCGGGATTCCGATCCACCGGGACAGCGAGTTCGGATCCATCGCCGCCGTGGTGACCGCAGGGCGGAACTGGTACAGCGGATTGAACCTCGGGTTCAAGATGCGGTCCCGAAACAGCTGGGCGACCCTGTCCTACACCTGGTCCAGGGCTGAGGATATGGGGCCGGATCCATTGAAAGGGGGCATCTACCTGCCTCCGAACTCCGATGATCTCGGCCTGGAAAAGGGCCTTCTCCGATTTCGATGCACGGCACCGGATCGTCCTTGCCGCCGAGACGCCCCTGCCTTTCATGGGCCTGCGGGGTGCGGTGGTGGTGCAGTATTCCTCCGGCATCCCGTTCAACGTCACCACCGGCGCCGATGACAACCAGGACGGCATCCTCTCCGACAGGCCGGAGGGCGTGGAACGGAACAGTTTCCACCAGCCGTCGTTTTCCCAGGTCGATCTGAAGCTGACCAGGCCGTTTGCGTATGGCGACCGGGAGCGTGCTGCGGAAGCCTACCTGCAGATCCTGAACCTGCTCAACACTGAAAACGGCGGCCTGGTGCAGGGGCAGTTGAACAACCCGGCGTTTCTGGGGCAGGCCGGGCTCCTGGCGGGACCTCCCAGGATCGTGGAACTCGGCCTCCGGGTCGGGTTCTAGACCGGCCCCGGTCCCCGGACGACTCGCGCCACCACCGATTTCCGCTAGAATGAGCCTCGATCCACCGGCGGGACGGCCCGTGGCAAGGGGAGCCGACCTTGATGCACGACGACAACCGACTGATCTGGAACTACGACGATCTCGTCCGGTTCAGCCGGCGGGAAGATCCGGAGGTGCGCTATTGGGCCGCCGACCGACTGATCCGCCTGCACCCGCAGGAGTGCTGTGACGTGGTGGCCGAATTCCTGCTGGACGACCATCCGGCCACGCCGACCATGGTGGCCAGGCACCTGGGAGAGTACGGCAACCGGAAGCATTTTCCGATCCTGATCAAGGGGTTCAATCTGTTGCGGGGGCTGGTGCCCGGCCATTGTATCCACTCGCTGGTCCGGCTGGGCCATCCCGGAGTGCTGGAATTGGCCGGCTCGGCCCTGGACCGGGGTGAGTTGGACGACATGGTCCTGGGCCTGATTGCCGAGGCGATCGGCGGCCTGGGCACGCCGGAGGCCGAGTCGCTGCTCCGCCGGTTCTACGAAGAGCGGGCCGAACTGCTGGCCGAGCCGGCCGCTCTGCGGGGGGTGTTGATGGTGGTGCCGCCGGAGGAGATCCGGGTGGTGATCGATCGTTTCCTCACCGCTCTGCACTGGAAGGGGACCGTAAGGGCCGGGGAAGGGTTTCGGACCATTATGGATTCCCTCAGGATCGACGATGCTTCCTGGTGTTTCCGTACCGGGCCGTCCGGCGCCCTGGAGTTCCGCAAGACCATCAAGGCGGTGGACGCCGGCTACGACTGCGACATCCTGGCCGCCATGGGCGAGTCCACCATCAATCAAATTGCCGGCAAATTCAGGTCAGGAGACCTGACGGAGATAATCCGCTCCCTGTCACAGTGGACGGAGCGGGCGATGGCCGACCGGGCGGTGGGCGAGGCTGACCTGCTCCCCCGGAGGATCATTGCCGCCGTTGCCGCCCTGGGGGACAAGCGGCTCCTGGACCTGTCCCACAGGTTCGGCCAGCAGTACCACCGCTGGCTGCTCGGGTTCCATCTCTCCGCCGCCTTCGCCGTGGCCCGGTACCGCAATATGGATCTGGACCTTGCCAACGCCCGGGGCGATCTCGACAAGCTCCTGCAACTGGCTGAGGTGGAAACGGTATTCTCCAATCCGGACCTGCCTCCGGCCATCGCCGTTGTCTGCAACGGCGACCCGGCGAAGACCGGTATTGTGCAGGAATGGTGCCTCAGGATGCTACAGGCCCAGGGACCGTTCTTTCCCAAGGTGGTGGCCCTGGCCACCCTCGGTGAGCTCCGGGCGGTGCAGCATGTCCCGGAGATCCTGGTCTGGTTGTCGGACGAAAATTCGTACATCTACTCCGCTGCGGAACGGGCGCTTTCCCGACTGGGGGATGCGATCATCGGACCGGTGGTGTCGATGATTGAAGCGGGGATCGTGGAACCGGGGGCGGCCCAGTCCTTCCTGGCCCTGCTGTGCGACCAGGGCAGCCGTACCGCCTACGAGGTGGTGATGGACCGGCTGGACTGGTTCGCGGAAGAGGCCGGCCCGGGAAACACCGCCGAATGGGTCAGCCTGTTCGGCACCGAGGAGTTGATCGAGGTCCTGCGGGACTGGATCGACGACGACCCGGTCATGGTCGGGCAGGCGCTGCTGATCCTGGGCGCTTTGCACGATGTGGAAATCCCGGAAGAGGAAGAGATCCTGCGAGCGATCGAGCTGGAAAACGCCCGGCTGGACCGGGAGGTCGGCAAGGCGGCCGACGGCCTGACCGGCGAGGACGACGGGGATGAGTATGTCATGTAGCCCTGGGCAGTGCAGGCCATGAGCCCGATCACACCGGGCAAAGTCCGGAATATCGGCATCGTGGCCCATATTGACGGAGGCAAGACCACCACCACGGAGCGGTTCCTGTTCTATGCAGGGAAGAGCCACAAACTGGGGGAGGTCCATGACGGCGAAGCGGTGATGGATTTCCGGGTGGATGAGCGGGAGCGGGGGATCACCATCTCCGATGCCGCCACCACCCTGCTGTGGGGTGACCACCGCCTCAACCTCATCGATACACCGGGTCATGTTGACTTCACCGCCGAGGTGGAACGGGCGCTGCGGGTTCTCGATGGCGCGCTGGTGATTTTCGATGCGGTGGAAGGTGTGGAACCGCAATCCGAGACGGTATGGCGCCAGGCCGATCGCTACCAGGTCCCCCGTCTGGCCATGGCCAATAAAATGGACCGCACCGGGGCCGATTTCGACATGACCGTAAGCTCCATTCGGGACCGGCTGGAGGCGATCCCGATCCCGATCCAGTTCCCCGACGGGTCTGAGGATGATTTCAGGGGGATCGTTGATCTGGTGGAGATGCGTTACCTGACCTTCGACACCGGCAGCCTGGGAATGGAATTAGAAAAAGGGCCGGTTCCTGAGCGGCTTGGTGAACAGGCCGCCGCCGCCCGGGAGCGGATGCTGGAGGCGCTGGCCGATTTCCACGACCCGCTCGCAGAGCTGTTCCTGAGCGGGGAGGAGATCACGGCGGAGACGGTTCACGAGGCGATCCGGGCGACTGCTCTCGGGATGCACGGCGTGCCGGTGCTGTGCGGCGCTGCTCTCCGGAACATCGGTATCCAGCCGGTGCTGGACGCGATCTGCCGCTACCTGCCGGCTCCCAACGAGATACCGGCGGTGGTCGGCGTCACGCCGGACGGTTCCGAGCCGGTGGTGCGGAATCCGGTGGGCAAGGACCCGTTTTGCGCCCTGGTATTCAAGGTAACCGCCACCGAGGCGGCGAACATGTTTTTTATCAGGGTCTACTCCGGGAAGCTGGAGTCCGGCGCCAAGGTCCTGAACCCCCGGTCGGGGAAAATCGAACGGCTCAAGCGGTTCCTCAGGATGCACGCTGATCGCGGGGAAGTGGTGGAAAGGCTGGAGCCGGGGGACATCGTCACCGTCACCGGCTTGAAGTTCGCCGTAACCGGGGACACTCTGTGCGATCAGGATCATCCGATCCTGCTGGAGCCGATGCGGTTCCCCGATTCTGTGGTCTCCATCGCCATCGAGCCGCGTACCAATGCCGAACGGGAAAGGTTCGGGGAGATTATCGGAAAGTTCCAGAGGGAAGACCCCTCGCTGCGTTGCAAGGTGGACAAGGAGACAGGTCAGACGCTGCTGTCCGGCATGGGCGAGCTGCATCTGGAAGTGGTGCTGGCCCGGATGGAACGAGAGTTCCGCCTCAAGGTGACCCACGGCAAGCCCAGGGTGACCTACCGCGAAACCGTGGCCGGGCCCGGTTCCGGGGAAGCGCTGTACGAACGGACCGTGGCCGGGGAGGACCTGTCCGCCACCGTAAGTCTGGAGGTGGAGCCGCTGGCCGATCCGGGTGCGCCGGTGGAGGTGGAGAACCGGCTCCCCGAGTTCACCCTGTCCCCGCAGCTCCTCGAAGGGATCCTGGAGTCGATGCGCAACGCCGGCGAGGGTGGCGGCGTATACGGTTATGCCGTGACCGGTGTGAGGGTGATTTTGTCCGGGGTGAAGTATGCCGACACGGGGCAGCCGGAAATCGCACTGAACTCAGCCACCAGCCATGCATTCCGGGAAGCGGTGCGTGAGGCCGGATCGGTGGTTCTGGAACCGTACGGCAAGATGGAAGTCCGGGTTCCCGAGGATTATCTGGGAGCCGTCATGAAGACGTTGAACCAGCGCAGGGTCATGGTGGAGGACACCGACTATACGAAGAACGCCGTGACGATCAAGGGCGTCGCACCCATCGCCGAGATGTTCGGCTACCTGACCAATCTGAGGTCCTCCAGCCAGGGGAGAGGTTCCTTTTCCTTCGAGCCTCTGGACTACCGGCCGGTACCGACTGCCCTGGTCGCCTTGCAGCACGATCCTCTTTACGGCTAAATCATCCTGTCTGAACAATTTAGGTCCGGTTATAATGCCGCCCTCTGCGGTGACGTGAATGTGTGGCCGGGAGGAGCTATGTTGTTAAGGTTGAGACCGCCGAGGCCGGTGGCGACCGCTAGGTGTAACCAGACTGCGAGAGCCGCAGGAGGGAGAACAACAGGCCGATGGAACAGATCAAGATCCCGGAGGAGATCGGAGTTCTCCCCTTGCGAAACAGCGTATTGTTCCCTCACGCCATCATGCCGATATCGGTAGGTCGGAGGAAGACTCTGAGCCTCCTGGACGAGGTGGTTCGCAACAACGAGCTGATCGCGGTGGTTTCGCAGCGCGACAAGGCCGACAACGATCCGGAGCCGTCCGGCATGTACCGGGTCGGAACCCTGGCAAAGATACTCAAGGTGGTCAAGCTCAGCGGCAATAACGTCAACCTGATCATCCAGGGGTTGCGGCGGATACGGGTGGACAAGTTCAACACCATGGAGCCGTTTGTCCGGGCCGTCATCTCCCCCCTGGGAGAGATGGTTCCCTCCGGCGGCGCGGATGTGGAGGTCGAGGCGCTGAGCCGCAGTATGGTCAACCAGTTCCAGACCCTGTGGCAGGTCAGTTCCAACATCTCGCCCGAACTGGGAGAGATGGTCCTCACCGCCGGCACCGGGGACCCGGAACGGCTCAGTGACCTGACGTCCGCAGTGCTGAACATTTCAGTGGAAGAGAAGATCGGGCTTCTGGAGCGCCACAACCTGAAAGACCGGATCCAGAAGCTGGTGGAGATCATCACCCGGGAAGTGGAGCTCCAGGAAATTTCCAGCAAGATCCAGTCCCAGGTCGCCGACGAGGTCGGCAAGACCCAGCGCCAGTACTACCTTCGTGAGCAGATGAAGGCGATTCAGAAGGAACTGGGCGAAACGGACGACAAGACCGCCGAACTTGAGGAGATCCAGAAAAAGATCGACGATGCCGGCATGCCGGAAGAACCACGCAAGGCGGCCGAAAAGGAAATGGATCGTCTGGCCAAGATGCCTCCCCAGGCTGCCGAGTACACTGTGGCCCGCACCTACCTGGACTGGCTGGTGACCCTACCCTGGAAGAAGGAGACCGAAGACAATCTGGACGTGTCTCACGCCAAAACGGTGCTGGATGATGACCACTATGACTTGACGAAGGTCAAGGACCGCATCCTGGAGTATCTGGCGGTCCGCTCCCTCAAGAAAGACCTCAAAGGTCCGATCCTATGCCTTTCAGGGCCTCCTGGAGTCGGCAAAACCTCCCTGGGCAAGTCCATCGCCCACGCCATGGGCAGGGAGTTCGTCCGGGCTTCCCTGGGCGGCGTGCGGGACGAGGCGGAGATTCGGGGCCACCGCAGAACCTACATCGGCTCCCTGCCGGGTCGTATCATCCAGGGCATGAAGCGGGCCGGCACCCGGAACCCGGTGTTCATCCTGGACGAGATCGACAAGCTGGGTAACGATTTTCGTGGCGATCCGTCCTCGGCCCTTCTGGAAGTGCTGGACCCGGAGCAGAACCATGCCTTTTCCGACCACTATCTGGAAGTGCCGTACGATCTGAGCCAGGTGTTCTTCCTCTGCACCGCCAACATGCTGGACACCATCCCGCCGGCCCTTCGTGACCGCATGGAGGTTTTAACCATCCCCGGTTATACCGAGGAGGAGAAGCTGGAGATCGCCCGGTCGTTCCTGGTGAGCAAGCAGATGGAGGCCCACGGCCTCACCGCTGAAAAGATCGAGTTTTCCCTGGACGGTCTCCGGACGGTGATCAACGACTACACCCGGGAAGCCGGGGTCCGGAACATGGACCGGGAGATCGCCAACGTCTGCCGCAAGATCGCCAGGAAAATCGTGGAAGGAGCGGAAGGCAAGGTCCTGGTGGACCCGGACAAGGTCCGGGACCTGCTCGGACCGGCGAAATATTACCGCGATGTGGCGGAGTGGACCGATCGTAGTGGTATCGCCACCGGCTTGGCCTGGACCCAGGTCGGCGGAGAGATCCTGTTCGTGGAATGCACCCGCATGAAGGGGAAGGGAAAATTGATGATCACCGGTCGCCTGGGTGACGTCATGAAGGAATCGGCCATGGCGGCGGTATCCTGGATCAAGGCGAATGCCCGGAACCTGGGGCTGGACGAGGACCTGTTCGAAACCACCGATTTCCATATCCACATGCCGGCCGGCGCCGTGCCGAAGGACGGCCCCTCGGCAGGGGTGACCCTTGCTTCGGCCCTGGTTTCCCTGCTCACCGACCTTCCGGTCAGTTCGGACCTGGCCATGACCGGCGAGATCACGCTGCGGGGCAAGGTGCTTCCGGTGGGAGGGATCAAAGAGAAAATCATCGCCGCCAAGTCGGCCGGCATCAAGCATGTGATCCTGCCGGAGAAGAACATCAAGGACCTGGACGATGTCTCCGACGCGGTGCGGGAGGCGCTCACATTCCATCCGGTGCGGGAGATTGAAGAAGTGCTGGACCTGGCCTTCGGCGCCGCACTGAAGGAACGGATCGCTGCGGCGTCAGGCTCGGGGGTTCAATCGGCCTGAAGATCGTGCATCCTCACGGGATGCGTCAGAACGTTCAGCCGGAACCGCCGCCGCCACCGCCGCAGCCGCCGGTCACCACCGACGAGGTGGCGAATGTGGAGAAAACCTTCTCCGGCCTCTCTTCACCACATTCGGGGCAGGCCAGATCGTGGCTGTTGTCGTTAATCGGACGGAGCGCCTCGAACCGGGTCTGGCACCGTCGGCACTGGTATTCGTAGATCGGCATATCGTTTCCTACCTTCTCCCTTATGGATGCGGTCCGGCCGGGAAACGGTACACCACACCGGCCATTTGCGTCACAGGATCTCAAAATCAGCGGCCAGGAGTCGAAAACTTGCGGATTATGCCCGGGAGAAACAGATTACACTTCGTGGGGGTGGGGGCGTGGCCGAGCCCGGCCGATTTAAGGAAGCGGATACGAAATGTGCGGCATCTGCGGACATATTGACCTGAACAACCGGCCGGTTGATGCCGGCGGGGTCCAGGTGATGTTGAACGGCATGGTGCACCGGGGCCCTGACGCCGGCGGCATGTTCCGGGAACCGGGGATTGTCGCCGGAATACGGCGGCTGGCGGTGATCGATCTCACCCACGGCGACCAGCCGATCTCTTCGGAGGACGGTGGCGTTACCGTGGTATTCAACGGCGAAATCTACAATTTCCGCGCACTTCGGGAGGAACTGGAACAGCACGGCCATGCCTTCAGGACCGGATCGGACACGGAAGTGCTGGTGCACCTGTGGGAAGAACACGGACCGGGCATGGTAGAGCGGCTGAACGGCATGTTCGCCTTTTGCATCCACGAACGCGGTACCGGGCGGACGTTCATCGCCCGGGACCGGATCGGCATCAAGCCGCTGTACTACCAGTGGGACGGGCGGACGGTTCTGTTCGCCTCGGAACTCTCGGCCCTGCTAAAACATCCTGCAGCCGATGGCGCCGTACGGCAAGAAGCGCTCCCGCAACTGTACGCCCTGCAGTATCTCCCTCACGACGAGACGGTGTACCGCTCGATTCGGAAGCTGCTGCCGGGCAGCGGCATCCTGGTGGAAGACGGACAGGTATCTTTCCCTTGTCTTTACGATTTCCCGGATCCCGATCCTGCGCCGGAAATCTCCCTGGACGAACGGGCCGGGGAACTGCGCAGCATTTTGACCGAAGCGGTGTCTTTCCGCACGGTGGCGGACGTCCCTCTGGGGATGTTCCTGTCCGGCGGACTGGATTCCGGCGCGGTACTCTCCCTTCTGGCCGGTTCATCCAGTGGGCCGGTCCGGACTTTCTCCGTCGGTTTCGATGACGCGGAGCAATATGACGAGAGGCGCTACGCCCGGTTGCTGGCGGATCGGTTCGGGACGGCGCACCACGAACTGGTACTCTCCGCCGCCGATATCGGAAACCGGCTTCCTCTCATGGTGGAACACCTGGACGAGCCTGTGACCGACCCGGCGATGATCCCGACCTGGATTCTTTCCGAATACGCCCGGAAAGAGGTTACGGTGGTTTTGACCGGCGAAGGGGCCGATGAACTGTTCGCCGGGTACCGCCGTTATCTCTACCAGAAGAAGTACGGATGGGTGGCCGCAATGCCTGCCGCCGGCCGGCTCGCCCGGTCCGGCCTGAGGCGCCGTCTTCCGGGCAGGGCGGGGCAGGCGTTTGCGGCGCTGGCGGAGAGCGACCCGGGCCTGAACCACGTGGAATGGTCGATGATTATCGATCCCTATACCGGGCAAGGGCTGTTCGGAGAGCACGAGTTCCGCCGGATCCGGCTCGGCCTCGGCCGATGGTTCGGCCGATATTTCGAGAAGGCCCCCTCCCGGCTCTCCGGCAGCCTGTATGCCGACCAGAACGAGTGGCTGCCCCACAATCTGTTGTCCAAGGTTGATCGGGCTACCATGGCCTTCTCCCTGGAAGCGAGGGTTCCGTTCCTGGATCACCGCTTGGTGGAGTGGGCGGCGAAGCTTCCTGATTCGCATCGGATTTCCTCCGGCGTCACCAAGCAGGTTCTGCGGAGGGCGTTCCGGGACGATCTTCCGGATGAGATACTGGTCCGCCCCAAGCGAGGTTTCGACCTGCCGTTGGGTGAATGGATCCGCGGGCCGCTGCTTCCGGTGGTAAAGGAGATGTTTCGGGACAAGAGCTTCCGGCGATGGAACGGGCTGCGGGGAGATTACGCTGCCGGGATGCTGGAGAAGCACCTGACAGGCAAGGCCGATCTGGGGCTGCCGCTCTTCAATCTGTTGTCCATTCTGTTGTTCCTGGAAAAAGCGGAGCGATCATGAAAGGCCGCCGCCGGATCGTGCACGTCATCACCAGGCTGGAATTGGGCGGCGCCCAGCAGAACACCCTGTACTGCATGGCTCATCATGATCGGGAACGGTTCTCCCCGGTTCTGGTAGCGGGGGAGGGCGGGGAACTGGATTCCGAGGCCCGGTCGATCCGGAACGCCGAGGTTCACCTGGTGCCGTACCTGCGCCACCCTGTCTCGCCGATTCATGATCCAGCCGCCATCTTCCGGTTGGCATCCCTGTTCCGCAAGGTGGGAGCCGAACTTGTGCATACGCATTCGTCCAAGGCGGGGGTAGTCGGACGCCTGGCGGCCCGGATGGCCGGAGTGCCTGCGATTGTGCACACGGTGCATGGATGGAGCTTTAACGATACTCAGCCCGCTCCGCTCCGAAAGTTCTATGCCGCTCTCGAGCGGCGGCTGGCCCGGTTCACCCACCGTTTGGTGGTTGTGTCTGCCCTCAACCGCGAGAAAGGGCTCGCCGTTGGTATCGGCGAGCCGGAGCGGTACCAGGTTATCCACAGCGGGATCGACATCAAAGCGTTCAGTAAATCGGAGAAGCCGAGGGAGCAGGTCCGGGCCGAACTGGGGTACTCCGATGAGCATTTCGTGGTCGGCGCCGTCGCCTGCCTCAAGCAGCAGAAAGCTCCTCTGGACTTCGTGCAGGCTGCGGTAAGAGCGATTGGGCAGGAATCTCGGCTGAGGTTCTTTATCGCAGGAGACGGCCCGTTGCGGCCCACAGTGGAGAAGGCGATCCGGGATGCCGGGATGGAAGGTAAGATCCGGCTCCTGGGCTGGCGCCGGGACGTGGTTGATCTGTACCACGCCATGGACCTGTTTCTGTTGACCTCCCTGTTCGAAGGGCTGCCCCGGGCCGTGCTGCAGAGCATGGCGGCGGGGACGCCTGTAGTGGCGACTGCCGTGGACGGCACGCCGGAGGTTGTGCTGGACCGGGAGACAGGGTTGCTGGTGCCTCCAGGTTTCCCGGAGAAGGCGGCCGAAGCGGTTTTGGAGATCGCCCGGGACGAGGCTCTCGGCATCGCCCTGGCTTCGTCTGCGTCGGCTCTTCTGGGGGAAAAATTCGAAATCGACGGCATGGTGCAGGATCTGGACGGCCTGTACGGCGAGTTGTTGCAATGAAGGGAGATGCGGGCAGTGCGATCAACCGGCAGGCTTCCCATGAGCAGTCGCGGGAACCTACCGCCGATCAGGTGATCCGTCGGGCCGTCACCCGGTTGCGCCTCAAGTTTCTCGTGCCGCTTATCGGCACGCTCACCGTGGCGATAACCGTAGTTCTCACCGTTGTCTCTTTTTCGGAATACAGAGCGATTGAAGGCGATGTAATGGAGTTGGAGTCGAGGATAGGTAACCTCTTTGAGAGCAGCCTCCGGAACAACGCCCGGGCGATGCAGTCCGTACTGGATGTTCTCAAGACTGACCGGGAGCTTGCCTCCGCTCTTGCAACCGGCGACCGTCAGAGGCTGTTGCTCCGCTCCGTCCCCGTCTACGATGACATCAATCATCACTTCGGCGTGACCCATTTCTATTTTTCAGGGCCGGACCGTGTCAACCTGTTGCGTTTGCACAAACGGGAGAAATACGGGGACACCATAGATCGTCAGACCACTCTGACCGCCCAGGAAAGCGGAGAAGGGTGTTACGGACTCGAGCTTGGTTCCCTGGGCACCCTGACCTTGCGGTACGTCCAGCCATGGTACGAAGAAGAGACCCAGGACCTGATCGGTTTCGTAGAACTGGGCATGGAGGTCGATCAGACTCTCGATGTAATATTCGATTCTTTTGGCCTGGATATTTTTGTGCTTATCAACAAGCTGTATCTGGACGAGAGCAGTTGGAAAGACGGGATGCAGACTTTCGGCAAGGTAGCGGACTGGGATCGATTCCCTCATGTGGTGGTCAGCATGCACGGCAAGCAGGTTCTTCCGGATGCGCTGTCGAAAATTATCCCGAAGAAGTGCACCATCCATCTGGAGCATGATGTCAAGCCTCAGGTCGTATCGGACAACCAGTACGCTGTCTTTCACGGGTTGCGTGATGTTTCCGGAAACATCGTGGGAACATTGGTGATTCTCATCGATGTTTCCCGCAACAGGAAACACATTGGGCATACGGTTAACGTCAGCTCGGGTTCCCTGGTCATGGCTGCCGTGGTTCTGGTCGTGTTTTTTTATTGGCTTGTCGGTCGTATTGCCGAACGTATGGCTCGCAATGAATTGCAGTTGAATCAAATGGCAACACGCGACAGCCTGACCGGCCTGTTCAATCGCCGGCAGTTCAACCGCCAGTTGACAGACTCGCTTGAGCGGTATGAGCGCTATGGGCGGCCTGTTGCCCTGCTTATGATTGATATCGATCACTTCAAACAGGTCAATGATAAATACGGACATCCTGGCCGGCGATGCGGTTCTGGTGGAATTGGGAAAACGTCTGATGCGTCAGGCCAGAGTGATCGACCACGTGAGCCGGTATGGAGGCGAGGAATTTACCGTGCTGCTGTCGGAAACCAATTCTAGCGGCCGCCTCATTCTTTGCTCAACGCCTGTGTGAGATTATGGCGGATGAACCATGGGATCTTGGAGGAGGCACCATGATCTCGATGACGGTCAGTATCGGCATAGCTTCGTGTCCGGAGCATGCCTATCAATCACAAGCACTGATGGCGGCCGCCGACCGCGCCTTGTATGAAGCCAAACAGGCAGGAAGAAACCGTGTGTGCAGCTACGGTGATCTTGCTTGATGAGATTGGTATTCCCCGGATATCGGTTGACGCAATGACAAATTGTCGTATATAGGCTGAGAATCGTAGTTCGGAACCTTCTGAAATCGCGGTTGATATGTCCCGGCCGTACGATGAGAACTGTAGGACCAACCCATGATTCCCCGTGTGTATGACGCAAATGGAGAGTTGAGTTATGCGAAATAATTGCAGGCAGACTAACCACCCGGTCTACTGGAAACTACTGTTCGGACTGGCGTTGGCGCTGATGGTCTTTTCCGCCGTACCGGCGGATCAGGAATCTCGAGTTTCCCGAAACGGGTTGTTCCGCTTTCATGCAATGACCGCGCAGGACATCGAGACGATGCAACGGATCGTCGGCATCCGTGTGCCCGGTGTCAACTACAACACCATTGTGGATGGTTTCGGCACCGGATATGCGCCGCCGACGGAAGAAGAATACGATCTTATGCTGGGCAATCTGAATATCGTAGATGGGTTGACGCAGTCCGCTCCCCGCGAGTTTCCGGCCGCAATCGATCTTTCAACCGATCCACGTTTTCCGAAAGTCGACACCCAGGGCAGCCAAGGCTCCTGCGCCGCCTGGGCGACCACGTATTACGCGTATGGATACAGCCAGGCGCGGCACTTCGACTGGACCGAGGCCTCTCTCGGAAATCCGGCGCATCTCATGAGCCCGGCGTGGACTTACAACAAGGCGAACCCCGGATCCGATCTCGGCTCGAGCGATACGACGAATGCCTGGGTGATCCGCGACTGGGGTTGCGCCACCTGGGAAACGATGCCCTATGACGACGACGACTTTATCAGCTGGGGTGACGAAGCAGCCTTCCGCGACGCCATGAACTACTATCCGGGTGAGATCTTCGAGTACAGCACGAGCACGGACCCGGATCCTCAACAGAAAATCGAAATGGTAAAAAGCATATTGGATTCCGGGAGCGTGGCGACCTTGTTCGTCTGGGCCAGCTTCTATGGAGACGGTGTCTACGACGACTACATACTCACTGCGGCGGAAATGGACTGGGAAAATACTTCCGGCGCACATCTAAACGCTATCGTCGGATACGATGATTCGATCTCCGCCGGTGGAGAGGTCGGCGCGTTCCGTGTCGTTAACTCCTGGGGTGACGGTTTCGCCGACGGCGGCTACTACTGGATGACCTATGACGCCTATCTGACCTGGGAGCACTCGCACCGCTGGTTCGGAGATCCTGCTCACTCCGAAACCACTCTGCTTGCGGTGTGGCAGTTCAGCGAGCCGGGATCCAGAGACGGAAATCTGATCGTATACAACGGCGACGATACGGATGACATCCGATTCGACAACTCGGACTTCGTGAATCCGTGGGCTTCCGGCGGAGATCACCCCTATCCGCCTTTCATGTGCTGCAGCATCGACGGCATGATAGATGCCTGGGCATTGACGGACTATTTCTACCTGTACATGGAATATGCCGACCTTCCGAGCACGGTCTCCTCTTTTTATCTTGAATACTACGATCAGCAATACACGGTGAATCAACCGGTGGACGTGTCCGATTATTGTGCCGAAACGCCTGCAACGGAAACCTTCGCCATCGGATTGCAGTACCCGTACCGGGATTTCCCCACGGTGCCATCCGATCCCGATCCCGAAAATGAGACGGTGAAAGTTCCGGTTGATACGGCGCTGTCGTGGAACTGCACCGATCCTGAAGGGGACAGCCTGAGCTACGATATTTACCTCGACACCAGCCCGGATCCGGCACTGGCTGTATCGAGCCATCAGTCCGAGAGCTACGATCCGGGCGCGCTGTCGTATGACACGGCCTATTACTGGCGGATCGTCGCGTCCGACGGCAACGGCCATACCGCCGAGGGGCCGGTGTGGTCGTTCATCACCGAGATCGATGAGCCGGACCTGCCGCCGGATGTGCCGAGCAACCCATTCCCGGTAGACGGCGAACTCTTGGCAAATACAAGCCTTGAGCTGTCATGGGAATCGGAAGATCCGAACTACTACGATATCGTGACCTTCGATGTGTACTTCGGTGCAGCGGGTCAGATGGAGCTTGTGGCCGACGATATTTCCGAAAATAATTTCGCAGTGAGTGGCCTCGAACCGGACCGGTACTATGAATGGAAAATCATCGCCTTTGACGATACCGGCCTGTCTTCCGAAGGCCCGGTCTGGACTTTCAAAACGAAGACCGAGGAAGAATTAATCATTCTGACCGTCAACGCCGGATACAGGCAGGGCAATAAGTTCATATTCTCCGACTACGTCGGCGTGTTCATCGATCTGGTTCATGTCGGTTATACCGACGAGCAGTATTTCATCGACGAACCGGGGACCTATGCCATCGGTGTGAACAAATATCTCATGGTAGGAAACGCAGTGTATGAATTCGATCGTTGGTTAGAGGTGACCAAAAAAGACAATCCGATAACCATTGAGATCCTTGATGACGTAACCTTGACGGCGAAATACAGAAGGGCGAAGGAAATTATCTGGGTACTGCCCTAGAAAACTGAGGACAGCATGGTCTAGTTGACCAATTATACCGATAAACTGCAGTAGAGACAGGTGGTATATAGATCCGGTATTGCGGTTCAACAACACCCCTTAATGGGGCGATAGGGAGATCGAAGCAATGAAAAGAACCCTCTGCCTGGCTATCGCAACAGTGGCCGTGTTCTGCTTGGGAATCGGATCGGTGCAGGCCGTGGAACCGCCCATATGCATCAAGAGCGTATGCGGTCCTGATGATCTCTATTCGACGGAATGCTGCCTCCAATGGGTCAAGGTCAACCCGAATTGCAACGGGCCCAGATGCAAGATGGTGGAGGAATGGGTTTGCTGGCAGGAGCCCTGCTACCGGATGTTCCTTGGTAGCCTGCCGGTCTTGCTGCCGGTTCCCTCGATGCCTGACTTCACACCGGTAAACCTGCAGCAGAGTCCGGTGGACTGAACGCCTCTATTGCGAGAAGCGTCATGAATAGCCGGGGCGGTGCATAGCCACGCTCCGGCTATTTTTATGTCCGCACTGATCAGCAGTGCCATATCGGCTTGCCGCCCAAGAGAATTTGCGGCTTATCTGTCCGCAACATTATTCTCGCCGAGGTGACTACCGCATGACGCTCCTTGATGACAAATCATATCGATAGACTGTACAAAATATCGGTGTATATAGACGCCTGAAGAGTCTTCGGTTGCATGCCCCTAGGCTGCGTTCGTCACCTCGAGGAAGAACAAACAACGGTTTAATACAAGCAGGTGACGGTGAGTCGCTTCATGAATAGCCGGGGAGGGGCATTGCCCGCCCCGGCATTTTTTTATGTACCCGAATTCGGTTGAGCTTCCATCATCTGACGCGTGTCGGACTTTCCTGCATCAGATGTTGTGATCATTCTGTGCTCGTATAAAGAGACGTATTGCGGTATTCAGGTCCGCAACAATCTGTTCTCCTTCGTAAATTTATAGCGCTTATCACAGTACATATTCAGTGTGAGCCGAAGTCTGATCTGTCTGGCAGGAGGAGATGCTATGAAGATGAAGTTGGCAGCAGTAACAGTTCTCGTCCTTCTTGGGTCGCTTGCCGTGAGTGCCGGAGAACCACCCGAGGGACATGGACCGCATGACCCTGTGACGGACGAGTTTTACGCCAGCGACGTTGGCGGAGGTGGCTGGCTGCACTCAGGGACCTTCCATCCACTCGACCCCGATGTCATCCTCATCGGTACCGATGTAACCGGAGGGGTCTACAGGACAGACAACTTCGGCGAGAGCTGGGAACCCTGGAACGAGGGCTTGTCGAATTATGACCATATGTGGTCCATGTACGTCGAAGACATGGTCGGTGTGGTGGAGACGGACGGGACCGTCGCCTTTTACGCAGCGACACATGGCGGGCTCTATCGGGCGCCTGACGATGGCCCGTGGGACTGGGCCGGCGATGACCAGCCCAGGGACGGGAACGGTCTCGTGGGTCCGGCCATGTCTATGGTGTATTGGAGGGAAAACGATGATCAGTTCGGTGACAAACGCTACCACCGTGAGCCGATATCGTTTTCATGCCTGGACTGGAACGGCGACAACCTGATCGCGGCTGGCGCCGGAAGGGTTCGATGGAATAACCAATCGTACGAGGAATGGAATTATCCGGGGATCGACCCGGAACTGCTGTACGGCGTACTGGAATGCGATCCCGAAGGAGCCGATCCAGAATATCCGTGTAACCCGCAGCTGAGCCCGGTCTGGGTCCATGACCTGGACAATCCGGAGAACGGATGGCAACCGCTGGACGCACCGGACGGGCTCGGAACCCCACGGGATATCTCTATGACCCGGATCGACGGCAATGATTACCTGGCCGTCGCAACCACTACCGGGATTTACCTCTATGATTTTTCCGCTTCCCTCTGGCACGACCTGACAGACAATTTCTACTATCACGAGGAGTTCCTGCCGACGCCGACACAGATACCGTACGGTGTGGATCTGACCGCCTGGTCGATCCATCTGACACAGCGCGGCACCCTGTTTGCGGCGATGCAACGACTGGACGGGACCTTGCCAAGCGGTGTTTATCGTGTCTCTCAAGCCACAATTTATCAAGAAATGCCCTGGGTTTGGGTCGGGGATAGTGAAGAGGTCTGGCCGTTCCTCGGCTATTCCTTATGGGATATCGGTCTTGGTGAACATTTCTTCGGGCAGCCTGATCTGATCTATCTCACGGTAGTGGATGGTGAGGGCGAGGACCCGGACACCCTCTATCTTGGCGATCGTCGAACCAATTTCGGACTTCTCAAGGTCGAACAACCTCTTGATCTCATTGGAGGTGAAGCGTTCATCCCCTGCCACTGGTCCGTGTCAGCCACCAACACTAGCTGGTCGACTTGGTACCCGTACAACTTTGACGAAGGCTGGGGTGATGTGTGGGGACCACAGGTAATCTTCCATCCGGTGGTCATGCCGGGCAGTTCACCGCACAAGCTCGTAGTCCAGTTCAACGGGAGGCTGCACGTTTCCGACGACGGCGGAATTTCGTGGGATCAGGTGTATTGCGAAGAGGATGATGATGCATGGACCTCGCTTGGCTACAACGAGCATAGTATCCGGGGAGCGACTTTCCTGACTGACGGCAGGCCTGTTTTCAGCGCCGGCGATACCGGGACCTTCGCAAGCGTTGATGTCGAAGGGTCGGCGTACGAGTACATTCATCCCGAAATCCTGTGGAACTCCGTCCAGACTGACGACGCCATAAGCAACACCGAGACCAGCTCACTTCAGGTCCGGCCTTTGTGGGGCGGTGGCGAAAAGGATGCCCTGTTCATCAACTACGGCGATGTGGTCCAGAAGTCATGGTACGGGAAGCTGTTCATGCACCTTTACGATAGAGAGGACGGACCGTCCAATGATCCGAATACATGGTTCAATATCACGAAAACCATACCTGAGCTTGATCATTACCTGTTTGGGGACTTCGATTTCATCGATGACGAAACCTGTTTGCTGAGCTACATCCGCTACACAGGTCCGGTAGGCCTGAGTGGAAGTGTGCCGGAAGGATATGGTGTATTCAAAGGTGTATTCCAAGGGTTTAGCGCTGAAGAACCGATCTGGACCTGGATGGATTGGAGCGATGGACTTCCCGAAGGCGATGGCTACAGTTCCTATGCAGTCGATCTTCTCCACAACAGTTACAACGGTGATCGGATCTTCCTGACCGTCCGCAGGACGAAAGATGTAGGGGGCGGTCTCTTTGTGCTGGAAGGTCCCAACTTCACAACCTGGGAGCTGATTATCAATGCCTACATCGATGATACGTACTGGAATCAATACCGCGATTTCCGGGCGTTGGCTCAGTCCGAAGACGGGTCGTACCTCTACGTCGGAAGCCGTGGATCCTCCTCCGGTATCGGCGGCTTGCTTCTCTGCAAGGACCCTTCGCGTGCTACAGACATGAGGAAGTGGCAGGTCCTGGCCAACGATCCGGACAACACGATCCGCCCGTTCCAGTTCTACCTCAATCTTCCGTTCTGGTCCACCACTTTCCGTACCTGGGCGGTCCGGATTATATCGACCAGAACATGACCTACGTCTACTCCCTTGCGGTGGATCCGCTGGATAAAAAGACAGTTTACGTCGGCCTGCTTGACCAAGGCATGTCACTGCGGGAAGGGTTGTGGAAATACGATGGCAGGAACTGGGAGCATCTGTCGATGGGTGAGATGTTCGAAGGGATGGCGGTTCTCGTGCTGGAGTTCAATCCGTACGTACCCGGACAACTCCTCATCGGAACCGACGGCCAGGGCCTTTACATCATGGGGGAGGAAGACGACTAATCATTAATACCTAAAACTCGACCAACCGGCAGGAGGTATAGCTATGAACAAGAGCATCATCAAGTGGACCACGATCACTATTCTCATTCTCCTGCCGGTAGTGGCGGGGGTCGTCTGGGGAAAACCGGACAATCCTGGAGGGGACACGAGGACCCGGAAGAGTATGACTATGAGTATGCCGCAAGCGACGTTGGTGGTGGTGGCTGGCTGCATTCGGGCACTTTCCATCCACTCGATTTCGAAACCATCCTGATCGGCAGCGACCACACCGGTGGAGTCTACCGTACCGACAATTTCGGCGAAAGCTGGGAACCCTGGAGCGAGGGCTTGTCGAATTACGACCATATGTGGTCCATTTACGTAGAAGACATGGTCGGCGTTGTGGAGCCGGATGGGACGGTTGCCTATTATGCAGCAACCCATGGCGGGATCTACCGCCGCCCGGCAATTGAAGATTTCGACGAATATGACGAAGAGTGGGACTGGATGGGGGACGATCAGCCCAAGGACGAGAGCGATGCAGTCAGTCCCACAGAATCGCTCGTCTATTGGTCCAACCAGAGCGGCCACTACCACCGTGAGCCGATCTCGTTCTCCTGCCTGGACTGGAACGGGGAGAACCTGATCGCAGCCGGCGCCGGTCGGGTACGATGGGGCAGGACATGGACTACCGATCATTATCCTGGTATCGAGCTGGGCCTGCTAAAAACCGCATCGGAATGCGATCCGGACACCATAAACCCTGACTATCCCTGCAATCCGCAGCTCCAGCCGATCTGGATCCATGATCTGGACCATCCGGAGAACGGATGGCAACCGCTTGAAATACCGGAAGGGTTCGGCACGGCGAGGGACATCTCTTTGACAAAAATCGATGGGAACAATTACCTCGCAGCTGCAACCCATACCGGGCTATATTTTTACGACTTTTCGGCGAACCAGTGGCACGATCTGGCGGACAACCTGTTCTGGAACGGCGATCCTGTCCGCGAGCCGAGGGCTATGACCTACGGTTCAGAGCTGACCGCCTGGTCGATCCATTTGACGCAGCGCGGCACACTGTATGCGGCGATGCAACGGCTCGACAGCACTTTGGCAAGCGGTGTCTACAGGATCTACAACGTTCCCGTTCTCTTGGGAGGATCTTGGGCATGGACAGGTGACCGTGGACCGGTTTCTCCTCATGATTCGTCTCTGTGGGAGATCGGTCTCGGAGAAGGGATTCTCGGTCAGGCCGATCTTATCTACCTATCCGTAGCAGACGGTCAGGGCGAGGATCCGGACACCCTCTATCTAGGTGACCGCCGTAGCAATTACGGGCTTGTCCGGGGAGAACAGCCACTCGATTTCACCGGAGGCCAGACGTTCATTCCTTGCGACTGGACCGCTTCTGTGACTCAAACGAACTGGGTAACCTGGTACCCCTCCGATTTCGACCTGGGGATTGGCGAAAACTGGGGACCCCAGGTTCTGTTCCACCCGGCGATTATGCCTGGGAGTTCGCCCCACACGCTCGCCGTGCAGTTCAACGGGAGGATGCACGTCTCCGATGACGGCGGCATCACTTGGGATCAGCGCTATTGTATTGAGGACAAAGATGAAGATGATGCGTGGACATCTCTGGGTTATAACCAACATTGCGTTCGGGGAGCGACCTTCCTGGCTGATGGCCGGCCTGTATTCAGCAATGTCGACACTGGCGTTTTCGCCGGTATCGATCCCGAAGGATCGGCCTATCTCCGCATCAATCCAGAGGCGAATAAAGAGGGTGCTCCGACCGACGACACCATTAAGGCCATGGACGCCACTCAATTGCACATGCTGCCTGATTGGAATGAATCCGGGAAGGATGCCCTGTTTGTCAATTATAGCTACAGGCCGATGCTTTCCAACTATGGCAAGTTGTTCATGCAACTTTACAACCGTGAAGAAGGACCATCGAACGACCCGGAAGAATGGTACAACATTACAAAAAGCCTGCTGGAGCCTGATCGATACGTGTTCGGGGACTATGTCTTTATCGACGATGAAACCTGCTTCCTGAGTTACGTTCATTACAACGGTACCGCAGGGGTTAAGGATATCGTACCTGACGGATATGGTGTTCTCAGGGGACTGTTTGAGGAATATGACTCTTTCGGAGAACCGGTCTGGACCTGGGAGGACTGGGGCGACGGCCTTCCGGTAGTCGATGTTGGATCAACTTATGTAACCAGCATGCTGCACAACGAGTACAGAGGAGAGCGGATATTCCTCGCTGCAGCCAGGAACGGTAATGAAGGTGGCCTGTACATGATGGAGGGCCCGAACTACAACAACTGGGAGCCGATATACGATGGCGATTACATGGATGGAGATGGAGAGGACTGTCCGGAAGACGATCCGGACTGCTGTCCGGAGGACGGCTCCCTCTGCGATGACTTGGATCCCTATCGATACCGTGACTTCCGTTCCCTTGCTCAGTCCGAAGACGGATCGTATCTCTACGCGGGAACTCGCGGAGTCTCGTCCGGTATCGGCGGGCTGTTGCTCTGCAAGGATCCTTCCAACGCTGACGATATGAACGAATGGGAGATCCTGGCCAATGATCCGGACAACACGATCCGGCCGTTCGAGTTCTATTTGAATATACCTTTCTGGGCGGAAGACTTTTCTTACTTCGGTGCTTCACACAGGATTGACCAGAATCTGACCAGCATTGCGTCACTTGCTGTAGACCCCCGTGACAGGGAGATGGTCTATGTCGGCCTTACTGACGAAGGGTTCTCCTTGAGGGAAGGGTTGTGGAAGTACGACGGCGAGACCTGGGAGCATATTTCGATCGACAAGATGTTCGAAGGGATGGCCGCATCAATGCTGGAATTCAATCCGTACGTACCCGGACAACTGCTGATCGGCACCGACGGCCAGGGGCTGTACATCATGGGGGAGGAACACGAGTAGTCATTTATACCTAAAACTGAACCAGCAGGCAGGAGGCATACCAATGAACAAGAGCATCATCAAGTGGCCAACAATCATCATTCTCGTTCTCCTGCCGGCATTGGCAGGAACCGTGTGGGGGAAACCGGATAATCCCGGCCGACCGGATCCGGAGACCGAAGAGTTCCGTATCAGCGATGTCGGTGGCGGAGGCTGGTTGCATTCCGGTGTATTCCACCCTCTTGATTCCGATGTCATCCTGATCGGGACCGACCTTACAGGCGGCATCTACCGGACCGACGACTTCGGGGAGAGCTGGCTCCCCTGGAACGAAGGGCTGCCCAACAGCGACCAGATGTGGTCGATGTACGTCGAAGACCTGGTCGGTGTGGTGGAGCCGGACGGGACCGTCGCCTTTTACGCAGCGACACACGGCGGGCTTTACCGGGCACCTGACGATGGGCCGTGGGACTGGGCCGGCGATGACCAGCCCAGGGACGGGAACGGTTTCGTGGATCCGGTGATGTCTATGGTGTATTGGAGGGAAAACGATGATCAGTTCGGTGACAAACGTTGGCATCGTGAACCGATTTCATTTTCCTGCCTGGACTGGAACGGCGACAAACTGATCGCAGCCGGTGCCGGAAAGGTTCGTTGGAATTTCCCGTCGTACGAGGAATGGAATTATCCGGGGATCGACCCGGATCTGCTGTACGAGGTGCTGGACTGCGATCCCGATGGTGCGGATCCTGACTATCCCTGCAATCCGCAGATCCATCCGGTCTGGATTCACGACCTGGAACATCCTGAAAACGGGTGGCAACCGCTGGACACTCCGGATGACTTCGGTACACCGCGGGATATTTCGCTGGCCAAAATTGAAGGGAACGATTATCTGGCTGTCGCTACCCATACCGGCATCTACTTCTACGATTTCTCCGCGGACCAATGGCACATCATGGATGACAACTACTTCTGGCACATAAACCTTGTTCCGAGCCCGAGGTTAATTGAATACGGTACGGAGCTGACCGCCTGGTCGATCCATTTGACGGAGCGCGGCACGTTGTATGCCGCCATGCAGAGACTTGGCGAGGAGAGCCTGGCAAGTGGTGTCTACCGTGTGTCCAGCTTCATTTCGAATACCGAAATGCCCTGGGTCTGGGTTGGGGACGAAGAGCCAGTATATCCTCACAATCTATCGCTCTGGGAGATCGGTCTCGGGGAGCACAAATTCGGACAACCCGGCCTGATCTATCTTTCCGTCGTGGATGGTGAGGGGGAAGATCCGGACACCCTTTATATCGGCGATCGCGCCAAGTTCATCGGGCTCCTCAAGGCGGAACAACCTCTGGATTTTACCGCAGGGCAGGATTTCATTCCGAGTTCTTGGTCTCTCTTGGCAGGCAACTCTGATTGGGAGGATATTTACCCTGAAGACTTTGACATGGGTTGGAAGGATTACGGTGGATTGCTGGTCCTCTTTCATCCTGTAGTGACTACCGATGGCCCCACCCAAAAGCTCGCCGTCCAGTTCAACGGGCGAATGCATGTTTCTCCAGACGGTGGCGATACCTGGGACCAACGCTATTGCGAGGAGGAAGGGGATGATGGGTGGCGTTCCAGAGGATACAACGAGCACGGCATTCTCTATCTGACCTATCTTGATGACGGCAGGCCGATTTTCAGCGCCGGAGACACAGGCACGTATATCGGGATGGATACGGAGGGTGCTGCCTTCAAGTACGTTCATCCCGAGATCTTCTGGGATGCACAGCCTGATGACAACAGGATCAAAAACACCGAAACCTACTCCGTGCAGGTCCGGCCCGACTGGAACGGTGGCGATGAAGATGCGCTGTTCATCAACTACGGCGACGGGGTCCAGAAGATGGCGCACGGAAAACTGTTCATGCAGCTGTTCGATCCCGTTGAAGGCGTTTCCAACGATCCGGAGGAATGGTTCAATATCACAAAAACCATTGAGGATCTGGAACGCTACCTTTTCGGTGATTTCGTCTTTATCGACGACGAAACCTGCCTGCTGGGTTATACGCGTTATACCGGCGAGGTCGGTTGGTCGGACATTGCGAATGAACGTTACGGTGTCCTCAAAGGGGAGTATGACGAAACCGCATCGGATGCCGCCGGTCGGCCGGTATGGACCTGGGAAGAATGGAGCGCAGGCCTTCCGGAGGCCGACGGCAGCACGACCTGGGTTTCCCAGTTCCTCCACAACAGCTATCGCGGAGAGCGGATCTTCCTCACCCTTGCAAGGAACAAAGATGTGGGGGGCGGCCTTTACATGCTGGAGCCACCAGACTCGGATACTTGGCAGGTAATTTACGACGGGGACTATCTGGACGGGGACGGAGAGGATGGTGAGAGCTGGAGCTACGGTGACCGCTATCGAGACTTCCGCTCTATGGCCCAGTCTTCAGACGAGTCCTGGCTATACGTTGGCACCCGCGGTCCTGCTGGTGGAATCGGTGGGTTGCTTCTATGCACGAACACTTCCAAGGCCGCTGTTGTGGGCGATCTGGATGAGAACGGTCACGTTCCGGTTGTCCTGGAGGAGTGGGAAATTCTGGCCAACGATCCTGACAACACGATCCGGCCGTTCGAGTTCTACCTGAACCTCCCGTTCTGGACAACGGACTGGAACTATGGCCAGTCCTATTACACCGACAAGAAGATGACCAACGTAACAGCTCTGGCGGTGGATTCCAGAGACCGGAAGGTGGTCTATGTCGGCCTGCATGATGTCGGGATGTCGTCACGGGAAGGTCTGTGGCGCTATGACGGCAAGGATTGGGATCACCTTTCCGTGGGCCAGCTGTTTGAAGGTATCGGAGTTCTCTCCCTGGCGTTCAACGAGCACGTTCCAGGACAGCTGCTGATCGGAACCGATTGCCAGGGGCTGTATATCGGAATGATGGAATAGGACTGATATCAACAGATGGAAACGATCCGTTCGATGGGAGATTTCTCGATGAATATGAAGTCGGCAGCAATAGTGGTTCTTTTATTGTTCGGATCGTTTCCATTGAGCATTGCAGAAAGACCGGAGGGCCACGGTCCGGACGACCCCGTGGTGGAGGGGGAGGAAAAGTTCACTGTCAGCGACGTCGGCGGCGGCGGCTGGCTGCATTCAGGCACTTTTCATCCTGATCCTGATCCTGATAACCTTGGAGTCATCGTGGTCGGAAGTGACTACGCCGGCGGGATCTACCGGACCGACAACTTCGGTGTGGACTGGACTCCTTGGAACGAAGGGCTGTCGAATGACGATCAGATGTTGTCGATGTACGTCGAGGATCTGATCGGTGTCGTAGAGCCGGGTGGAACCGCTGCATTCTACGCTGCGACGCATGGCGGTATCTATCGCCGTCCATCCGAGGGTGGAGAGTGGACGTGGATGGCCGGCGACCAGCCCAGGGATGAGAACGATGCGGTGGATCCGGACATCTCCATGGTGTACTGGAGAAAGAATGATGTTGACGTGTTCGGTGATTACCGTGCCCACCGCGAGCCGATCTCGTTCTCCTGCCTGGACTGGAACGGGAGAACCTGATCGTTGCAGGCGCCGGGCGCGTGCGTTGGGAGGTCCGAACACATGAAGTATCGAATTATCCGGGGATTGATCTGGACTATCTGTATGATGAATACGAATGTGATCCTCCTGAAGAAAGAGACCTGAATAAGGTCTATCCCTGCAACCCGGCAATCCACCCAGTCTGGATTTATGACCTGGACAATACTGAAAACGGTTGGCAACCGCTGGATGCCCCGGAAGGGCTCGGAACTCTGAGGGATATCACGCTGACAGAGATCGACGGCAGCCATTATCTGGCAGTGGCGGCAACTACCGGTATGTGGATGTACGAGTGGACGAACGACATTACAGCAGGCCAGTGGCACAATCTCGCAGACAACTTATTCAGAAGAAACCATGACCGAGTGCCTGAGGCGGTAGCCTACGGTTCGGAACTGACCGCCTGGTCCATTCATCTCACAAAGCGTGGCACCCTGTATGTCGCCATGGAGCGAATAGGTGGTTCCTTCCCAAGCGGCGTGTACCGTATTTATCAGGCCCATCTCCTGACTGAGGCTCCCTGGACATGGACCGGAGACGGCGATTCGGCAGAGCCGCATGCAGAAACGCTCTGGGACATCGGAATCGGCGATGGAGCGTTATCGGATTCTGGTCTGGTCTACCTCACCGTGGTGGATGGAGCCGGTGAGGATCCTGACATCCTCTATCTTGGCGATCGCGGAGGCGGCTACGGGTTGTTTAGGGGAGAACAGCCTCCTGATTTCATGGACAACCAGGGTCCCTATCTCTGTAGTTGGACGGCTCCAGTTACCTACACCGATTTCTACACGCTCTATCCGGAGTATTTCGACGAAGGCTGGATGGATTGGAATTCAGTCAAGGTCCTGTTCCATCCGGTCGTGATGCCCGGAAGCTCGCCGCCCAAGCTTGCGATTCAGTTTTCCGGGAGGATGCATGTTTCCATCGATGGCGGTTTTACCTGGGATCAGAGATACAGCTTGGAACATGAAGATATTGAGAACGCATGGAAGTCGAAGGGGTACAACGAGAACTGCCCCGTCGCGTCTACATTTCTCGCAGACGGCAGGCCGATTTTCAGCACCGGTGACACCGGTGTTCTGGTCGCCACCGATGAGGAAGGAACCTTCTATAAGAAGGTCAATCCTGGGATCCTCGGTACAGCCATATCGGATGACGATTTTATTCCAAACGCCCAATCGGACCATGTTCATGCGCTTTCTGAGTGGGAGGAGGACACGGAAGAGGAAAAGCGGGATGCACTGTTCATCAATTTCAGCGGCATGGTCGCCAAAGGTGGCCACGGAAAGCTGTTCATGCATCTCTACGACCGGGAAGAGGGGCCTGTTTCCCATGACTATGATCCGGTCAATCCGGATGAAACAGGCGGCTGGTTCAATATCACCAAGAGCTTGGATAATCTCGATCGATATCTGTTCAGCGATTTCGTTTTCCTCGACCACCGAAACTGCCTGTTGGGCTACACCCGATATACAGGCCCTATCGGAGAAAGCAATTCTGTGCCCGAACAGTGCGGAGTCCTCAAGGGTACATTTGCCGGCTGGAAGCTGGTGGATGACTTTGGCATATACCGGCCGATATGGTACTGGGAAGAGTGGAGCAACGGTCTTCCGGCAGAAGGCGACAGGTCAAACTGGGTAACCCAGCTTTTGTACAACAGCTATCGAGGGGAACGGATCTTTCTCACCATTTCCAGGGGCCTATCTATGGGTGGAGGATTGTACGTAGCGGAGGAACCCGATTTTGATACCTGGGTACCTGTCTATGATGGCGATTTCATGGATGGTGACGGAGACGACTGTCTGGAGGGCGATCCCGACTGTTGCCCGGAAGACGGGTCCTTATGCGCTGACAACGATTCCGATCAGTTCCGGGACTTTCGTTCCATGGCACAGTCCAGTGACGGCTCCTGGCTCTATGCCGGAACCCGAGGTATCTCCTCCGGCCTGGGTGGTTTGCTGCTTTGCACGGATCCATCCCACGCAACGGATAAAAGAAAGTGGGAGATCCTCGCCAACGACCCGGAGGATGACGACAGCCGAGTGTTCCGGTTCTACGAAAGTCTTCCTTTCTGGTCTGCGGATTGGCTGTATGGTCAGGAAGGTTACATCGACAAGAAGATGACATGGGTGAGCTCTCTTGCCGTGGATCCCGGAAATCGCGAGGTCGTATACGTAGGCCTCACTGGTCGGGGAATGTCGAAACGTGAGGGGCTTTGGCATTACGACGGAGATGAGTGGGGGCATATCTCCGCGGATCAGATCTTCGAGGGAATCGACATTCTCTCACTCAATTTCAGTCCGATTGTTCCCGATCAGCTTCTCGTCGGAACCAACGGCCAGGGGCTCTACATCAGAACATTAGAAGAAACGAGTGAACAGGAGCAATAGCCATGAAACCGAGAATTATGCTGACAACGATCCTTGCGATTCTATTTCTGATGATGCTTGTACCTGCGACTTTCGCCAAGCCGGATAATCCCGGCGGGGGACACCCGGATCCGGAAGAGTATGAGTATGTTGCCAGCGATGTCGGTGGCGGAGGCTGGCTGCACTCGGGTACTTTCCATCCGACTCTTCCCGATACCATCCTGATCGGTAGCGATCTGGCGGGAGGCATCTACCGGACCGACGATTTCGGTGTGAAATGGTACCCCTGGAACGAGGGACTTGCCAACAAGGACCATATGTGGTCCATGTACGTGGAAGACTTGATAGGCGTGGTGGAGCCGGACGACACCGTCGCTTTTTATGCCGCTACTCGTGGTGGTATCTACCGTGCTACCAACGACGGGCCCTGGGATTGGGCAGGTGACGATCAGCCAAGAGATGAGTTTGATGCAGTGATCCCGGAACAGTCGCTCGTTTACTGGCACAACGATATTCCCGAAGGAAGCTGGGCAGACAAAGGTTTGTACCGCGAGCCGATCTCGTTCACCTGTCTGGACTGGAACGGTGAAAACCTGATCGTGGCAGGCGCCGGCCGTCTTCGCTGGGCAAGGGACCAGGAAACCAGGCATTATCCGGGTCTCGACCCTGACCTTTTGAAAAGCAGCGAAGATTGCATCGTTGAAGATACTGAAAATCTTGATGTCAACAATACCTACCCCTGCAATTCGCAACAGAGCCCGATATGGGTCCGCGACCTGGATCACCCCGAGAACGGATGGCAGCCTTTCGAAACGCCGGAAGGTTTCGGCACTCCGAGGGACATCTCGTTGACAAAGATCGACGGGAAAAACTATCTTGCCGTCGCCACACATGCAGGTATGTGGATGTACGACTTCACGGCGGATGACTGGCACGACCTTGCCGACAACCTGTACATGAATTGGCTAAGCGGGAAGGATCCCCAATCGGTGGAATACGGGACGGAACTGACCGCCTGGTCAATCCACCTGACTGCACGCGGTACCCTGTTTGTGGCTATGGAACGCCTGGATGGAACTTTTCCCAGCGGTGTCTATCACATATACGATGTTCCAACCCTTACTGGAGGATCCTGGGCCTGGACAGGAGATCTCGAGCCGGTAACCCCTCACACGGAATCGCTATGGGAGATCGGCCTTGGTGAAGGCTTCTTCTCCCAGCCCGATCTGATCTACCTGACGGTGGTAGACGGTGAGGAAGAGGATCCGGACACGCTTTATCTGGGTGATCGCAGTAGTAGCTACGGACTGTTCAAGGGAGAGCAACCGCTCGATTTCCTTGGAGTGCAGGGCCCGCAACTCGCACACTGGACTGTCTCGGTCACCAATGTCGACTGGACGACCTTGTACCCTCACGATTTTGATGAAGGCTGGGTCGATTTTTGGGGTCCGGAAGTACTCTTCCATCCGGTGGTAATGCCGGGCAGCTCACCGCACAGACTCGCCGTCCAGTTCAACGCGAGGATGCACGTTTCCGATGACGGTGGTGAAACGTGGGACCAGATGTACTGCAGCGGTGAGGAAGGGGCCTGGACTTCGAACGGCTATAACGAGTTAGGTGTCATGGATGCTACTTTTCTCCATGACGGTAAGCCTGTGTTCAGCAACGTTGATGCAGGCACACTGGTCGGCAATGATCCCGAAGGGTCCTCTTACGAACATGTGCATCCCGAAATATTCTATAACTCCGTGCCTACAGATAACGCCAATAGTGGGACTGCTTCAGATGCCGTCCATGTGCTTTTCGAGTGGGAACACGACATTCGGGACGAAAAACGGGACGCCCTGTTCATCAACTACAGGCCCAGGCTGGATGTAGCTGAATATGCGAAGCTGTTCATGCATCTGTACGATCGCGAGGAAGGCCCGGTGTCTTATGATAAGGAGAATCCGGATGAGACCGACGACTGGTTCAACATCACCAGTAGCCTACCGGATCTTGATCGCTATCTTTTCGGAGATTTCACGTTCATAGAAGACCAAAGCTGCCTGCTGAGTTATCTGTACTATACAGGCCCGATCCGTGGAGTCGATGAGAACGGAGACCCGTCTGTTCCCGAAAGTTACGGTGTACTGAAGGGGGTGTACGACAGCTGGCAGGAGATTGATGGAAAGCTTCAGCCGGTCTGGAGCTGGGAGGAATGCAGTGAGGGCCTTCTGCAGACAGTCGACGGCACGAACTCCAGGGTGACCAGGCTTCTCTACAACAATTACAAGGAAACCAATAATCCTAAAGAAGATGGGAGGCGGATCTTCCTGACCGTATCATGGGGGAACGACGCGGAAGGTGGTCTGTATGTACTGGAAGGCCCGGAGTTCGATACCTGGACCAAGGTTATTCATGCAGATATGCAAGACGATGACTTGAAACTCTATCGAGACTTCCGTTCCCTTGCCCAGTCGGCAGACGGATCGCATCTCTACGCAGGCACCCGCGGACTCTCGACCGGTATTGGAGGACTGCTTCTTTGCAAGAATCCCTCCAATGCGGACGACCCGGACGAATGGGAGATCCTGGCCAACGATCCGAACAACATTATTCGTCCGTTCGGGTTCCATCTCAATCTGCCTTTCTGGTACGAAGACTTGTCTTACTGGGGCAGCCCGGACAACATCGACAAGCATCTCACCCACATACGCGCCCTCGCGGTAGATCCCAGAGACCCAGAGGTGGTCTACGTTGGTTTGGAAGACGAGGCGTTTTCGTCGCTAGAGGGTCTATGGCGATTCGACGGTGAGGACTGGGAGCACATCTCTTCGGGTGAGCCGTTCGAAGGTATGGGGATTATGACCCTGGAATTCAACACTCACGTTCCCGGACAACTGCTGATCGGCACCAACGGTCAAGGTGTCTATTTGCGCAGGGTGATAGAGGACTGAGGATAAAGACCTGGTTAACAACAAAATACATAAGGAGGCAGCTATGCGAGGAACAACAGCGATCTTATCCCTTCTAATTCTTGCAGCCACTGGGTTCGCCACGGCAGCGGACCCTCCACTTCCGGGAACCTGGGAAGGTACCTTCTACAGTTCTCATCTCGATCTGCTCGATAGCACGGAAGTGATTACCTTTTACGGAATGATCGAGACGGTGACGGGAACCGACTATCAGCTGGCCTTCGCATCCGACCCGCCAGGCGTCGAGTGGAGCGGAGGTCTGATTTCAGTGACCGGCGTTCTGTTGGGAGACGAGATTACGGTCACCGATTACGAGTTGACCGCCCTTCCGCCGGACAAGGTTCTAGGTGAGACTTCCCTGTACAACATCGCCGTTGTTCTCGTGCAATTCGAAATCGACGGCACGGTTTATCCCGTCGGGTGCAGCGCGCCGGAGGTTGAAAACATTGTGTTTACCGATCCGGGAGATCGGTCGGTGGACGATCTGTACATGGAGACGTCCTACGGCCAGATGGGGTTCTACGGAGACGTCTACGGACCGTTCAACGTCCTCTACACGGAAGATCTGAGCGGCCCTGATACGTTCTCGGACTGTATGCTGAGCTACAGAACCTGGATGACCCACGCCAAGGCGGTAGCGCTTGAGGCCGGGTTCCCTCTGACAGGCTACGACATGATCGTTTACGTCTATTCGCAACCGAACATATGTGTAGAGGCCGGCGTTGGTGGGGTTGCGTCCACAATGCTCCTAGGCGCCTACGCAAACGTGTTCCATTGCAACATTCTTGAGATCTACGCACATGAGATGGGGCATCCTTTTGGACTCAAACACGCCTTTGGGACAGACGACAACGGCAACACTATCTACGATTACTCCTGCATTATGGGCGGTGTCTGGAGAGATGATGTCGGCTGGGTGCCGGAGCGTGGCATGAATGCGCCGCACAAGGTTCAAATGGGCTGGATCTCCGAGGACCAGATCGTACAAACCAGCGAGTGTGGCATGTTCGAGCTCAGCGCACTGGAGCTTTCCCCGGAGCAGGCTACAGGACCGCAGATCGTTGAGGTTCCGTTCCCTGATGGCAGCGGAAGCTATTACCTGTCATACCGTGCAGGGATCGGTTTCGACGGATACCTGCTCCCGGATTATATTGACAAGCTGGTTGTTCAGACATGGGACGGCGTGAACTATCACGACACGTACCTGGAAGGTGCGTATGATCCAGGTGATGGTTTCCTCGATGCAGCGAACGATATCGCCTTCAATATCTATGAGCGCGACGAGGACTCCGCACTTGTTGAAGTTCTAATCGACCCCGGGATCGCCCGATCCACAGCGAGCATGGAACCGCCGTTCGCCCAGGGCGCACCGGAAGTCGTCAGAACCTTCGCCATGACGGTGAACAACGAGGACTGCCTGGAGCATACACGTGTCACGAGATATCAAATGACCGGAGCGATTCCAAGCCAGTTCAATGTGAGTATGAGCCCAACAAGTTTCACCCTGGCTCCGGGCGAGAGTACGACCGTGACGATTGAGGCCTACCCTGAAGTGGGAATCGGTGAGGGTTCTCATACACTGGCTTTCCTGGCCGATGGTGGGAAAACGATTCACAAAGCGACCGCCGAGGCCGACTACATCATCGACTACTTCCCTCCGACCATCCCGGAGAACATGACTGCCGGAGACGGCCTCAAACCTGTTACCGTGAAATGGTCTCCCTCCACCGATACCGGCGCCGGAGTGTCCCATTACGTCATCTTCCGAAAAATAGAACCCAGCCAAGAGTATGTATTCCTCACCGAAGTTGAGCTGGCTACCTACGATGACTCTGATGTCACCCCAGGTTACACTTACACCTACAAGGTGAAAGCGGTGGATCGCGTGGGCAGGGAATCGGAGTTCAGCGAAAGCGCCAGCGCATTCGTCACCTCTCCGAAGATTCCCTACAAGCCTCAACAGTCAGGTGGCGGCGAGTAGTTTCATGAATAGCCGGGGAGGGGTATTGCCCGCCCCGGCAATTCTTTTTATATCTGTTGTTGTGATCTTTCCGTGCTCGTAATCGAGAGACGGGTTGCGGCTGATCTATCCGCAGATATTAGTTTTATTGCATGAATATCTGGCGATTATCGTCGTACAATATGCTTTCTGTAATCCTAGTTGCGCAACTGGGTTCAACAACCGCCCGACATAGGGGCAATGGAGACAGTCAAAAATGAAGAGAATCCTCAAGCTGACAGCAGTCGTCTCAGCGCTCGTGCTTTGTTTCGGAATCGGAGCGATGGTATCCCCGGTGCAGGCCGCAGCGACTGAGTGCTTTGCGGAATCATGCGATTATGGGCAGATTTATCATGAAGTCTGCTGCCTGGAGTTTGTACCGGATAATCCGAAGTGCCGCAGCAAAAAGTGTCCAGGTGAGATAATGCTGGTATGTACGCAAGAACTCTGTGATGAGGTTTGGCTGGACGAGGAACCGGTTTCCCCCACGCCTGAAGAATCTACGGTGGCGTGCCCCTAGTAAGTGTTCGTCGCTTCAGGTGAGACCCCCAAGGGGCCGAACCAGGCAGGTGGCGGAAATAACGTCACGAACAGCCGGGGCGGGATGTTATCCCGCCCCGGTTTTTTATATATCCCGGTTGTACGCTCAAAGCTGATCCCCTTTACGACAAGTCATATCCATTGACTGTACTAGCAAAAAGTGTATATAGGGCCGGGAATATAGTTCGCTCACTATTAGCCCGTGATTCATCAACCTGGTTCAACAGCAGCCCGCCGCCGGGCATCGGGAGACAACCGGAAATGAAAAAGAGAATTCTCTTCATCGCACTCGTCACAGCGGTCGTGTTCTGTTTCGGAATCGGGACGCTCTCGGCCAAGCCGAAACCGATTTGCACCACTACCGGATGTCCTCCGGAAGTTATGTACGAAACCATCTGTTGCTCGGAGTACCTCCCGGTTAATCCGAATTGCCAGAGCCCTCGCCGTTGCGAGTACGAGTGGGTCGTAACGTGCTGGGACGAGCCTTGCGACTGGATTTCGCAGGCCAGTTTCTTCATCGATACGATGTTCCCCTCCGCGGATGAATCCTCGCTGGCCGTCAGTCCGGATTATCGTACGGCGCCTGTGCCCTGTCCCTGACAGGAGGTTGTGCGGGTCAGCCGCCGTACCGTCTGAACAGTTCGCCCCAGCCGGTTTCGCGGGTCCATTGCTCGAAGACCTTGCGGTCTTTGATGGGCCAGCGGTAGTAGTCGTGGTAGATCTCGCTTCCCATGATGAACAGGTGCACCAGCGGGGTCCGGAACAGCAGCTTCTGAAAGATTTTGAACGGTGAGAACCACAGCAGGTTGCCGACCCGGCTGACTCCGTTGTCTCCCACCTGGAAACCCCAGGATTCGGTTGATACATCGTCTCCGACGATCTCGATATCCCTTGGATCGCCGATGCCGAGTCCATCGTCGTGGGCCAGGCGGATGTAGCCGATCTGCAGCGGGTCGAACCCCATCATCTTTGCCGCCACGGCGTCTATGGCGACTTGGTCCGAACCGGCCAGCATCACGTTCTTTACCACCGGGATCATGGTGCGGGGTCCCGGGCCGTTGCCGGCGGTCGTGCCGTCCATCAGGGCGAACAGACCGGGGTGGATCTCCTGCTGGATCGCCAGGAGGTCTACCAGGGTCTGGTGGATCCACGAGTGCGTGTAATGGCGGTGGTCGTGTAGGAGCCCGCCGAACGCGTTTTTCATGGCGCCGGTGGTGGTGGTGTAGATGTGGCACTTCACCGTGGGCAGATGGATGATGTTCCGGCCGTGGAAAAAGTCCGGCACCCTGATGCCGTCGGGGTAGATCGTGTCCAGGACATGCATCTTCGCCTTCGGCCGGTACACCTCCCACTTCATGTCGGCGTCCTTGAAGTTGTAAAGCACCGGGATGTCGTTCTTCTGCAGCACCGGTAAAAACCGGTTCAGGTCCTCACCCTTGAAGGTGTCGGTTACCACCGTCTGGTTCTGGACACAGGTCAGGTCGCCGTAACCGGCGGACTGCAGCGCCCGGATCACACCTTCCAGCTGCCATGGCGTGGTATTGGCCCCCGGGAACGGGAAGTGCCAGGAGATGTTGTCTTTCAGGATGGTGCCGGCGGATCGGTCCAGGTGCTTTACCCATGCCCGCCAGTTCGCACAACCTCCCGATATCCTGCAGCACGGTTTCCGGACTAACCCGGAGGACGGCAACCTTCCCTTTTTGCACCGGATATTCACTCCTCGGGACCACCCTGTCCCGGGAAGATGGTGGAGGATCGGGAGAGGACAGTCAAGGCTGGTCAGTGCAGGGTGATCCTCGCCGGCACACCAGGCGGTCCAAAGCCTCAAGCACTTCTGCCGCAACGACGATGATCGGCCACGTTTCGTCGGCCAGTTCCTGGTTGGTGCCCTGTTCAGCTCCGGAACGGCCTCTTTCTTCGAAGTTGCGTTCACAGGCCATGAGGCAGCTCACCAGCCGGTACGGCCACTCCTGGCCTTCCAGTTCCGGTACGTAGCCGTCCTTCGGCATGTCCAGGAGGATGTCCAGTTCATGTTCAATCGGTTTTACGCGGCTGCGTCGCATCCGCAGCCAGGTGTTCCTGTCCCGATGATTTTTGGGAGGCGGTCCCGCCAGCGATCGGATCTTCCGAGTCCTTCAGTTCCTCCACCTCTCGTACCGATGCTCGCAATCTTGTGGTAGAACCGGATGGTCGCCTCGTCGGGCAGGATTCCGCCCTTGGCGAACCGGTTGCGGAGCCCGGCCAGGTGTTCCAGCAGCGCCGTTTGCCAGCGGCACGGGTCCGGCGCCGTTTCCAGGGGGGAGATCATCACCCTGCTCCGGAACTCCTCCACCTCCCTGTACAGGTCGGCCAGCGCCTTGGGACTGGCGGCAGGGGAGAGTTGCGGGAACCGCCCACCATTCCGGTTCCGGCAGTTCCGGCTCCGGCGGCAACGCAGCCAGTTCCTTTTGCCGGATCGCCTGCGGGGAATCAGGCACATGGATCCGGAGACGGCCCTGACCCTCACCTCCTGCCGGCAGGCTGGAGATGTCCAGGCGGTAGTAAGTCCCGGCCTCAAGGTCGGTGTCCTTTACGGCGAGCTCGAGTTTCTGGGGTGACGGTCCGGAACGTCGAACCCTTATGGCGCGACTGTCCGGGCTTGAGAGCTTGAAAGTCAGGATCCGGCTGCAGTCCCAGTCCGCCTCGATGGTGAGGGCGCCCGGATACTGCACCGGGATCTCCAGGGAGTAGTTGGCAGGCACATGGTTCTTGATTTCAATTACGTAATCCAGCGTCCCCGCCTGGGCCGGGCTGCCGGCGGAAAGCAGTCCCCACAGGACAATGCCTGCGCCGATAAATACCGATCGCCGCATAATGCGCACCCTTTTCACTAAGACATCCGCTGGTGGCTGAATATAATGCTTCGATTACGGAGGGGCCACGAAGAATGGCGGGAAGATTTCCGGTAGGGGAGCCGTAGGCGATGTTGCAGCTTGCCGGTGTAGAAAAGCGGTTCGGCGCCCAGGTCCTGTTCCGGAATCTGTCCTGGATGATCCCGTCCGGCGCCCGTTTCGGCATGGTCGGCCCGAACGGGGTCGGCAAGACCACTCTGCTCCGGATGCTGGCCGGGCAGGAACTCCCCGATGATGGTGTGGTCAGCCGTCCCCGGTCCCTCTCGGTGGGGTACCTGGCCCAGGAGGTGGATGCGGAAGGGGACGGCCTGGTGCTGGCAACCGTGCTGGAAGGGGCGGGGGAGAGCCGGGCCTTGGCGCTCCGACTGCGGGAACTGGAGGATCGGCTGAAAGGACTGGACCCGGACGAGCCGGAAGCGGAGGAAGCGACTGCCGAGTACGGCGAGAAGCTGAGCCGGTTCGAGCAGATCGGCGGCAACGAGGCGGAGAACCGGGCTCAGCGGATCCTGGTCGGCCTCGGTGTGGACCGGGAATTGTGGGACCGGACCCTTACCACCCTGTCCGGAGGCTGGCGGATGCGGGTGATGCTGGCCCGGCTGCTTATGGGCGAGCCGGGTCTGCTGCTGCTGGATGAGCCGACCAACCACCTTGATCTGCCGGCCATCGACTGGTTGGAGCGGTTCCTGGAAAACTACCCGGGAGCGTTTGTGGTGGTCTCCCATGATCGCTACTTCCTGAACCGGATGGTTCAGGGCATCGTTGAACTGGACCGGGGGAAGCTGACGGTCTGGCCGGGGAACTACGACCGCTATCTCGAGGCCAGGGAACTGCGGGAGGCGCAGCTGGAAAAGACGGCTGCCGGCCAGGCCCGGGAAATCGCCCGAACCGAGCGGTTCATCGAGCGGTTCCGGTACAAGAACACCAAGGCGAAGCAGGTCCAGAGCCGGGTCAAGGCGCTGGAAAAAATGGAGCGAATTCGTACAGCCGGTTCGGACAAGAAGATTCACTTCGGGTTCCCGCCTGCGCCCCGGTCCGGCGACATCGCGGTGCGGGCGGAAGGGATGGACATGGCCTACGACGAGACCGTGGTTTTCCGCGGCCTCGACCTGCTGCTCAAGCGGGGGGACCGTGTCGCCCTGGTCGGCCCCAACGGCGCCGGAAAATCGACCCTGCTGAAACTGATGGCCGGCCGGCTGGAACCGGAGGGAGGCCTCTTCGAACTGGGCCACAACGTGGCCCCACAGTACTTCGCCCAGCACCAGCTGGAAGCGCTGGACCGGGAACGGACGGTGCTGGAGGAAATGGAGGCGCTAAGTTCACCGGGGGTGGCGCAGAAGCTGCGGAACATCCTGGGCAGTTTCCTGTTCCAGGGCGATGACGTGGACAAGAAGGTCGGCGTCCTGTCCGGTGGTGAGAAGGCGAGGCTGGCTCTGGCCCGGATGTTGCTGCGGCCGGTGAACCTGCTGTTGCTGGACGAGCCGACCAACCACCTGGACCTGCGCAGCCGAGAGGTGCTGGAAGAGGCGTTGAACCAGTACGGGGGCACCCTGGTGCTGATCTCCCACGACCGTTACTTCATCAACCGTGTAGCGGACAAAGTGGCGGAGGTCGGCAATGGAGGTGTGGTGCTGTTTGATGGGGACTACGACACCTGGATGGATCGGTGGCGGGACAGGTGGGCGGAGGACGGGGAATTTTCGCCGCAACCTTCGGAACGGCGGAACACCGACCGGGCGCGCAAGCGGGCGGAGGCGGAGGAGCGCAACCGGCTGCACCGCCGCAGGGAGGAGATCCGCAAACGGCTGGACCCGGTGGAACAGGAGATCGCCGAACTGGAAGAGCGGGTGGAAGAGCTGCAAGCTTGCCAGGCCGACCCGGAAGTGTACGCCGACCCGGACGCCGCATCCCGGGTTGCCAGGGAAAAGGGTGCGGCCGAGAGACGCCTGGAGGAGCTCTACCCGCTGTGGGAGAGGCTGATCGCGGAACTCCCCTAGCCTGTTGTTGTCTACTGTGCGTTCAGGTCCGGCGTGCCGGCGGCCAGGCCGTTCCTGGCCAGGTAGTCTTCCACGAACAGCAGGCCGGATTCTCCTGCGCGCTGCACGATCCTGAGCAGGGTTTCGGCGGTGGAGACTTCCTCGAGCTGTTCGTTTACGAACCACTGCAGGAAGTTCTGGGAAAGATGGTCCTTCTCCCCGATGGCGAGGTCCACCAGACCGTTGATCTTCTTCGTGACGAAGATCTCCGAGTCAACGGCCAGTTGGCAGGCCTCCTCGGCGGTGGCGAAATCGTTCCTGGGGGAGGGGATCTCCGGGATAACCATCTTGCCGCCGGAGTCCACCACGTAGTTCACCAGCTTCAGGGCGTGCACCCTTTCCTCATCGGCCTGCATGGAGAAGTGTTTCGCCAGTTCCGGCAGCGCCTCGGCGCCGAAGTGGCAGGCGATCGCCGTGTACTGCATCGATGTAAAGAACTCGTACCCGATCTGTTCATTCAGGGCGGAAGTCATGTTTTCGCTGATCATCATGACGCAAATCTCCTGCTTTTGACGGTATGAAGATCGATTCTAGCATCCGGGCAAAAAGAAAGCCGCACGGCGGGAACCGTGCGGCTTTCCAGACCGAATATGACGAAAAGTTTACTTCGCCTTGAACTCGTGGACCTTGCCGAACTCGGCGGCGTAGTCGATGGTGTCCTGGTCGTGAGGGGCGCCCTCGTGGCAGGCCTTGCAGGTGTCCACGGTGGGGACGATCAGACCGGCGGCGACAGCGGCGTCGTGATCCTTCATCACCGACATCTTCTTGTACGCGGAACCGGCGCCGTGACAGCTTTCACACTGCACGCCGGGCATGTCGGCGGAACTGTTGGTGGCGTGGCACTTCAGGCAATCCGCGTTGGAAGTTTCGTCGCCCTTGAGGACGTCGAACCCCTTGGCATGACCACTGGCTTCCCACGAGGTGTACTCCACCTTGTGGCACATTTTGCATTTGGCGGCGGTAATGTACGTGTTTCCCGCCATGGACATTCCGAACGCTACGAGAACGATCAGGCCCAGCAGGACCCATCTCATCGGCTTCATGATCTTTCCTCCATCAACAATCAGCCGCTAACCATCAGCTCGGTCAAAATGAATCGAACAGAGCCAACATTATGCCGGTCCCCGGACTGCTCGGCAATACGATTGCTGAACGGTTTGCTGCGACCGGAGCGCCGGCTTCCTTGACAGGGGTATAAATATGCTCCTAAATCAAGGACCGGCACGGGTTACGTCTTTCACGGTGTAATGGTGAAATATGGTCCACTTTGGGACGATATGAGCGAAGACATGCAGCGCAGATCGTCCCTTGCGAGGATCGGGGTCCACCTCAACGCATACCGCGGCCGGTACGTCGCCGGGTTCATGCTGCTGCTTGTCACCAACGGCCTGAACCTGACTATTCCCTGGCTGCTCCGTGAGGCGATCAACCGGCTGGAGGCGGGAACCGACGCCACCACCATCACCTGGATCGTCCTCGGGATGCTGCTTGCGGCGGTGCTGCAGATGGGGGTCCGGACCCTGTCCCGGTTCATGGTCCTGGGGGCCAGCCGCCGGATCGTGTTCGACATCCGCAACCGGTTCTTCAGCCAGCTGCAGCGGCTGTCCGCCTCGTTTTACGACGCCCGTCGCACCGGGGACCTCATGTCCCGGGGGATCAACGATCTCCAGCTGATCCGGTCCCTGTACGGTCCGGGAATGATGAACGCGCTGAACACTACCGTGGCTTACGTTGCCACCGTCACCATCCTGCTGAACATCAATGTCCGCCTGACCCTGATCTCGTTCTCCATCTACCCGGTGCTGCTGTACTGCGTGCGGAGGTTAAGCCTGATCGTGTACGGCCGGTCCCGGGACGTCCAGGAGCAACTGGCTGAACTGTCCAGCCGCGCCCAGGAGAACATCAGCGGCATCAGCCAGGTGAGGATCTACGCCCAGGAAGGACGTGAAATCGAGTCATTCCGGAAAACCTGCATCGAGTACCGCCGCCGGAACATGAGGATGACCGCCCTCCGTGGCGCCATGATGGCGATCATCGGCATGTTCTCCGGCATCGGCACCCTGATCGTGCTGTACGCCGGAGGCCGGGAAGTGGTCCACGGCTCCATCGGTCTGGGGGATTTCGTCGCCTTCAATACCTATCTGGCCCTCCTGACCTGGCCTACCGTGGCCATGGGCTGGATCGTGAACGTGTTCCAGCGGGGGATAGGCGCCATGGACCGGGTGGACGAGATCCTGGCGGCGAAACCTGACATTCCACCGCCGGTTGGCCGGGACGGCGATCATCCAAAAGTGGACGGCGACATCGTGATCCGGAACCTGAGCTTCCGGTACGCCGGGGACGAGGAGTCCGCCGGTCGGCCGTCGCTGCAGGGCATCAACCTGACCATCCCCCGGGGCAGCCGCATCGCCCTGGTCGGGCCGGTCGGCTCGGGGAAATCGACCCTGGCCAACCTGCTGGCCCGGGTTTACCCGGCGCCCCGGAAGGCGATCACCATCGGAGGTGTCGATATCAACGACATCCCGGTGGGCAGCCTGCGGCGGTCCATCGGCTATGTTCCCCAGGAAGCTTTCCTGTTCGCCAGGACCCTGGAGGAGAACATCCGTCTGGGACGGCCGTCCGCATCCGATGAAGAGGTGCTGCGGGCTGTGGAGATCGCCAACCTCACCGGCGATCTGGACTCGTTTCCTTCCGGCCTGGACACCGTTGTGGGGGAGCGGGGGTTCACCGTCTCCGGTGGACAGCGCCAGCGGGTGACCCTGGCCAGGGCGGCGGTCACCGATCCGAACATCCTGATCCTGGACGATTCCCTGTCCAGTGTGGACGCCGATACCGAGCGGGCGATCCTGGACCGGCTGGACGTTCTGATGCAGGGCAGGACCTCGATCCTGATCTCCCACCGGGTATCCACCCTGGCCCGGGTGGACCGGATCATTGTGCTGGATGACGGGGTGGTGGCGGAGGAAGGGGGCCATGAGGACCTCATGGCCAGGAACGGGATGTACGCCGACCTGTTCCGGCGTTACCGCATGGAAGAGAGGATGGACCGGTGAAGTTCGGAAAGCGAAGGGGCGACATCCCGTCGGAGGATGATCTGCGGGCCAAAGCGTACGATGCGGCGATTGTCCGCCGTTTGTGGAAGTACGTGCGGCCGTATCGCCGCATGGTGTTGTTCTCCCTGCTGCTCCTGGTGGCGGTGGGCGCCGTGCAACTGGTGCAGCCGCTCCTGCTCCGGGCGGCCATCGACGGTTCCATCACCGAGGGTCGCCTGGAGGGGCTGGCCGGCATCGCCGTTCTCTACTTGTTGACGCTGCTTGCGGAGTTCGGGTTCCGCTACGTTCAGCTGTACATCCTGGAGAAGGCGGGGCAGAACGTGGTTCTTGACCTGCGGATGCACGTGTTCGGCCACCTTCAGACGCTGTCCGCCTCCTTTTTCGACCGCAATCCGGTGGGGAAACTGATGACCCGGGTGACCTCCGACGTAGAGTCGCTGAACGAGGCGTTCACCTCCGGCCTGGTGCTGATCCTCGCCGATCTGGTGAAGCTGGCAGGCATCATCGGGGTCCTGCTCTGGCTCGACTGGAGGCTGGCTCTGACCACTTTCGCCGTTCTGCCACCGATGATCTGGCTGTCGGTGCATTTTCGGCAGAGGATCCGGAACGCCTACCGTGAGGTCCGTGGGATGGTGGCGAAGCTCAACGCCTACCTCCAGGAGCATGTGAGCGGCATCCGACTGATCCAGCTGTTCGTAGGGGAACAGGCCAGCATCCGGGAGTTCGACAGCCTGAACCGGGAGCACCGGGATGCCGACCTGTCGGCGGTGCGATACGACTCACTGTTCTCGGCGGTGGTGGAGATGGTCGGAACCCTGACCCTGGCGCTGATCCTGTGGGTCGGCGGGTTCCGGATCCTGGGCGCCGGCCTGACCTTCGGCACCCTGGTGGCGTTTATCCAGTACTCCGGCCGGTTCTTCCAGCCGGTGCAGGAGCTGTCCCAGCGCTATGCCGTCATGCAGGCCGCCATGGCGTCTTCGGAGCGGATCTTCGATCTCCTGGACACCGAGCCCGAGATCGTCACTCCGGAGAGGCCGATCGCCCTCCCGATCCGGCTCCGGGGCGAGATCGCCTTCGAAAACGTCACCTTCGGGTACGACCCGGCCAATGCGGTGCTGCACAACGTCTCCTTCACCATCCGGCCTGGTGAACGGACGGCGGTGGTGGGTTGGACCGGGGCGGGCAAATCGACCCTGATCAAGCTTCTGGTACGCCTCTACGACACACAGGAAGGCCGTATCACCCTGGACGGGATCGATATACGGGAGTTCGACCTGGCCGCGCTGCGCCGCTCCGTCGGTGTGGTCCTGCAGGACAGCTTCCTGTTTGCCGATACGGTGGAAGGGAACATTTCCCTGGGGGATCCCAGGGTGACGGCGGAACAGGTCCGTGCGGCGGCGGAGGCGGTCCATGCCGACCGGTTCATCCGGCGGTTGCCGTCGGGCTACCGCGAGGAACTGCGGGAACGGGGCGTGAACCTGTCGGTGGGGGAGAAGCAACTCCTGGCGTTCGCACGGGCGCTGGCGTTTGACCCGGCTGTTTTGATCCTGGACGAAGCGACCTCGTCGGTGGATCCGGCCACCGAGGTGCGGATCGAACAAGCGCTCCATCGTGCGATGCAGGGCAGGACGTCCATAGTCATCGCCCACCGCCTGGCCACCGTACGATCCGCCGACAGGATCCTGGTGCTGCACCGGGGCGAGGTTCGGGAGCAGGGTTCCCACGAGGACCTGGTCAGGATTGAGGACGGGATCTACAGAGCGCTTTATTCGCTGCAGACCGCCGCTGAGTGAAAACCATCCCGCCGGCCATACGTACAACCGTTTTGAGGGAGTTACCTGGATAATGCTAGAATCATCGCTTCCCCATGCATCATGTACGAGTTAAAGGAGTTGCAATGCTGAAGAAAGCCGTTGTTTTTTGTCTGTTTGGATTGATGCTGATCTTCTCGGCGGCCTGCACCCCCCAGGAGGAGGAGGCCCGTGAGGCGAAGATCATCCCAATGGAGGACTTTTTCCGGAATCCGGAGAAAGCCGCTTACAAGCTGTCCCCCAATGGTGAATACCTGGCCTACATGGCGCCGTGGGAAGGCCGTATGAACGTCCACGTCCAGAAAATCGGTTCAGACGAGGTCGTCCGCGTCACCCAGGCCACCGAGCGTGATATCCCGGGATTCGCCTGGGCCAACAACAACCGCATCGTGTTTATCCAGGACGCCGGCGGAGACGAGAACTGGCATGCGTACGCCGTGAATCTCGACGGATCCGATTACCTGGAGTTGACGCCGTTCGAAGGTGTGCGGACACAGATCGTGGACAGGCTCGAGGATAATGACGACAACATGTTGATCTCCCTCAACAAGAGGGACCCGCGCATTTTCGACGTCTACCTCATCGACATCAATACCGGTGAGATGAAAATGGTCGCCGAGAACCCGGGGAACATCACGGGCTGGATGACCGACAACGACGGTAACCTGCGGGTGGCCATAACCACAGACGGCATTAACAACAGCATCCTTTACCGTGCCACCGATAACGATCCGTTCAAGACGATTGTAACAACCTCGTTCAAGGATTCCATCTCGCCTCTGTTCTTCACATTCGACAACAAACACCTGTACGTTTCTTCCAATATCGATCGGGACAAGAGCGCCATCTTCAAGTACGACGTCGCCAACGGCAAACACCTCGATCTGGTCTTCGAACACGATCAGGTCGACGTTGCCGGTCTGCTCCGCTCCAAGGCAAGAAAAGTGATCACAGGTGTTGCGTTCACAACCGACATGACGGATTACCACTTCTTTGACGACACCCGCCGCGAACTGCAGGAGTTCCTCGAGGGAGAACTCCCCGGATACGAGGTCGCCGTTGCCGGCATGAGCAAGGACGAATCTAAGGTCCTGGTGCGCACGTACAGCGACAAGTCCCGGGGCGCCTACTATTTCCACGATCGGTCAACCAGGGAACTGACAAAACTCGTCGAGATCAGCCCGTGGATAGATGAAAATGAAATGGCTGACATGAAGCCGATCAAGTACACATCCAGGGACGGCCTGACGATCCACGGCTACCTCACGCTGCCAAGAGGCGTCACCGCCAGCAACCTGCCGGTAGTGATCAACCCCCACGGCGGGCCGTGGGCCAGAGACGGCTGGGGATTCAATTCCGAGGTGCAGATGCTCGCCAATCGCGGCTACGCCGTGCTGCAGATGAACTTCCGCGGCTCCACCGGATACGGTAAGGAGTTCTGGCAGGCCAGCTTTAAAGAGTGGGGCCGGAAGATGCAGGACGATATCACGGACGGCGTTCAGTGGTTGATCGCGGAAGGAATCGCCGATCCCGAGCGCGTCGGGATCTACGGCGGATCGTACGGTGGTTACGCCGTACTGGCCGGCATGACCTTTACGCCGGAACTGTACGCCTGCGGCGTGGACTACGTCGGAGTATCCAACCTCTTCACGTTCATGCAGACCATCCCGCCGTACTGGAAGCCGATGCTTGACATGATGTACGAGATGGTGGGCAACCCGGAGACCGACAAGGAATTGATGGAGGCGGCATCCCCGATCCTCCACGTCGACAAAATCCAGGCCCCGCTGTTCGTCGCCCAGGGCGCCAACGATCCCCGGGTCAACAAGGACGAATCGGATCAGATGGTCGAGGCTCTCAAGGCCCGGGGCATCGATGTTCCCTACATGGTCAAGGACAATGAGGGCCACGGATTCGCCAACGAGGAGAATCGTTTCGACTTCTACCGGGCGATGGAGGAGTTCCTGGGCGAGCACCTCGGCGGCAAGGTAGAGCAAACGGCCGAGGTAACTCAGTAGACACGCGTATCACGGATAACCCCGCCCCCACCAGGGGGGCGGGGAACCGTATCTTCTCCGGCTGACGCTACATCTTCCGGCTGCTTTCCAGGATTTCCTTCAGCGACTGCACCGTTTCGTCCCGCTTCTTCCGGGTCAGCCCCAGGATGTCCTTGAGGGCGTCTCCGATATGGGGGATGTACTTGGTGATGTAGGCGTGCTTGCGAGCCTCATCCGCCGCTTTCTTGCTCTTGCGGACGAAACCGCCCAGCCGCCGGCCGGCCTCCATGAGAGCGAGGCGGATCTCCTTGACGATCTCCGGGTAGGACGCCACCGCTTCCTTCGATTCGGAGGTGAACGGGACCCACACCGACGCTATGTGCACCATGATCACCACCGGGCCGGAAGGGATAGCCGAACGGGCCTGGGCCAGGCCGTACTTCTTCCAGTCGGTGGCCACCACCGACTTGGTGATGGAGCAGGCCGATTGCTGGTACTGCAGCGGGACCCGGTTGGCGAAACGGTAAATCTCACCCAGTTCTTCCGAGTCCAGTTTGCCTCCGTAAGCCAGGCCAACCTCGATCTGGAACGGGTTGCCCCGGTACACCGCCGGGGGCCGGGTCACTGTGGTGTAGAAATCGGCATCGAGCCTCGCCTCAAGCCCCCGCAGCAACAAGTCCTCGCCGATGGGTGAGAGACAGGATGTCGGAGGCGACATGATTTTGACTTTCGGGATCGCCTTGAACAGCAGTTCCACCTGGCTGGTGGACAGCCGTCTGGCGCTGGCCTCGGGGCGTATACCGGCGGCGTCACAGATCTGGTGGGCGACGGTGTTTGACACCCTGGAGAAATCGGTCATCAGTGCCGTCTTCACCGTGCGGGCCTTGGACTCCTTCAACATGCGGATCAGGATGCCCAGTTCGATGCCGTACGGATGGGGCTGGATCTCGTTGGATTCAACCGGCAGATCGTCGGTGACCCGTTCATAGACCCGCGGTTCGTCCTTGGGGGTGGAGTAGGAGATCCGGGCATGGGGGTTGGCCATGGCGGTCTGCTGTACATAACCATCCACCGACCTGCGGCCTTTCTTGTAGACCGCTTCCAGTTCCATCGTCACACGGGTGCCGTGCTCGACCTCCCAGTCGATGGTGTCGTCCTTCAAAATAACCGGCGCGTTCTTCTGGGTGTCCAGGCCGATTTCGAACCGCTGGGCCGGCTGGTTCCTGCCGGTGCGGGAGACGATCCGAATCGGCTGGCCGGTAGTCAGCTGTGCGTACATCCCGGCGGCGGAGATGCCGATGCCCTGCTGGCCTCGTTGCTGTTTCAGACGGTGGAACTTGGAGCCGTACAGCAGTTTCCCGAAGATCTTCGGGACCTGCTTCCTGACAATCCCGGGGCCGTTGTCCTGCACCATGATCCTGTAACGGGATTCGCTGACCTCGGCGATGTCGATGACCAGGTCAGGCAGAAGACCCGCTTCCTCGCAGGCGTCCAGGGAGTTGTCCACCGCTTCCTTGATGGCGGTGAGCAGCGCCTTCTGAGGATTGTCGAATCCCAGGAGGTGGCGGTTCTTGGTAAAAAACTCGGAAACGGAAATCTCACGCTGCCGGGCCGCCATGGAATGGGCGTCTTCCCGAACCTTCGGCCTGGCCGGCCTGACCTTCCTGGCGGGGGTTTTGTCGCCGTTCCCGGCCGGTGCGATGGCCTGCGCCTCCTGAAACAAGCTGGCCTGGTCGGTCCTGGCACGGATCGTCGGTTTCTTTCCTGGCATGCGAAATAATTCCCCTTCAAGCGTCGTCACGGACCGTTCGGGCCGGCTCATTGTAGCAGGAGACCGGCGGCAACCTCCCGGCTTCGGTTAAAATCATCGCCGTGAGATCACCACGTACAGCCCGGTTCGCGGTCCTGGCGTTTGCCGCCGCGGCGCTGTTGTTCACCGTCCTGCTGGTCACCGCTCCGGTGCTGCAGCAGAACGGGTCGGTTCTCGGGTGGGTGGTGCGCGCTACCGGTTCCACCTTCTGTCATCAGGATGACGGACGTTCCTTCTCCATCCTCGGTGTTCCCCTGGCGGTTTGCGCCCGGTGCACCGGCTTGTACGCCGGAGGGGTTATCGGTCTCCTGGCCGGCGGGCTCGGGTCCGCCTGGCTGCGGCCGGCTCCCAGGAAGACGTTCTTCGTCCTGATCACGCCGACCCTGGTGGATGCGGTCCTGCCGTTCATCGGCTTCCTCGGGTATTCCGGCCTGGCCAATTTGCCCCGGATGCTCATTTCCCTGCCGGCCGGCGCGGTGTGCGGCTGGTTCCTGGCCATCGCCGTAGGTGAGATTGTATCCGGATCGCCCGGCGTTCCGCGGGAGGTGGAATGATCGAAGACCAGGCGCCGGCGATGCTCCGGCCCACAGCTATGGCCGGGATTGCCGCAGGCTTGTTGACTGCCATTCCGCTCGTCGGAGGGCTCCTCCTCCTGGCCTGTTGTTCTCCGGTGATCGGCTGCGGGTTCCTGGCGGCGTACTGGTATTCCGGGGCCTGCCGGGAGGCCGGGATCGAGTTCACCCCGATCCTGGGAAGAACCGTCGGCCTGATCTCCGGCGCTTTCTGGGCTGCGACGGTTACCTTGTTCGTGGTGCTGACCTGGCCTGGGATCGATGTGGCCGCAGACGAAGTCGAGAAGAGTTGGGACGCTATGGGACAGACCAGTCCGGAACTGCTGGACGGACTGGACCAGCTCCGGGATTTCTATGCCGAAACCTCGGGGTTCATGCTGGTGCTCCTGGTTTTCTTTGTGTACCTGTTAATCGGAGCGGTTTTCTCCACCCTGGGAGGGATGATCGGGGGCGTGGTGTTCCGCAACAGGAGATCGTCCGGATAAGGTCGCGCCGTCCCCGATCCGGACGGTTCGGTGGACCGAACGTGCCCGGATCTTGCCGGTTGCGGCCTGCAGGACCTGGCAGGCCGGTTGCAGTAGGGCCGGGTGCGGGAGGGGGCACTGCTCCCGGCCGCCGGCAAGGTGAACGGGACCCATCGAGCCGGAGGTAGTTATTCCGCCGGGTGGCGGCCTGCGGCATTCGAGGAGGCGGCTGCAGGCCATCACCCGATATGATATCGGGGACAGTTACCGAAACCTGGAGAGTTCCCTATGAGTGAAGGGTCCCACCCCTGCCCGATGTACGGCGCCGACATGGAACCGGTGTCGTTCCATGAAGCCGGCGTGGCGCTGCTCCCGGTGCCATATGAAGCGACGGTCAGTTACGGTGGCGGCGCCGCCCGTGGGCCGGAGGCGATCCTGAAGGCGTCGGCCCAGGTGGAACTCTACGATGAATGGCTTGGTGTGGAGCCCTGGCGGGCCGGGGTCTGGACCGATCCGGAACTGGATCTGCCCCAGACCGGTTCGGCCGACGTCATGGATGCCATTGCCTCCCGGTTCGGTGCGTTGATGGATGCCGGTCGCTGGGTGGTTATGCTGGGCGGCGAACACTCCATCACGGCAGGAGCCGTTCGGGCAGCGGCCGAAAGGCACCCCGGCCTGCGGGTGCTGCAACTGGATGCCCACGCCGACCTGCGGGAGTCGTACCAGGGGGATCGCAACAGCCATGCCTGCACCGCCGCCCGCTGTCTGGAACTGGCGCCGGTGAACGCCGTCGGGATCCGGAGCTACTCCCCGGAGGAGGAGGCCATGATCCGTTCCGGAATCCCGGGGTACCGGATGTTGCCGGCCTGGGAGATGACGGGGAACGAGGATCACTGGATAGAGCGGGCGCTTCAGGGGCTCACCGGCGGTCCGGTCTACCTGACCATTGACCTGGACTATTTTGACCCGTCGATTCTGCCGGCCACCGGAACCCCGGAGCCTGGAGGCGCAGGCTGGTGGCCGACCCTGAAGCTTCTGCGAGCCCTGTTCCGGCAGGCCGACGTGGTGGCGGCGGATGTGGTGGAACTGGCGCCAATCCCCGGACTGCAACATGCAGACTTCCTGGCGGCGCGCCTGGTCTCTAAGCTGATCGCTCTGAAGTTCGGCCAGGGGCTGGCGGCTCTCCCTTGACACCCGGTCATGGCCCTGACTAAGTTAGCCTCAGTATGATCACCGGGTTCAATACCGACGTGGATTATGAGGGCCGGACCTATCATGTCCAGACCGAGGACCGGGGTGTCGACAATCCTATTGTGGAAAGCCTGGTCTACAGCGGGGGAGAGATCGTCACGACCCGGAAGACGTCTTACGAAGTCCTGGCGGAATCCGGGGATGCTGCCCAGGACGACGTTCTCCAGCGGATGAAGGAACAGCATCAGAGCCTGATCGATGAGATCCGTGGAGGCCGCTACGATCCGGAGGGCCCCAAGCCGTTCGGCTACAACATAATCAGCAACCGCAGCCTGGATGAGGTGGTTATGGATCACCTGGCCGGCGAGTCCGGCATGGTTCGCGTGCGGTTGGAGTTGGAGGGATCCCGGCCGCTTGTGGAAGGCACTCCGGCGCTGATCCGGATGCGGGTCATGAGCGAGGGTGCCGACGAGCCGGTGCAAGGCGCCGAAGTGACCGTGAAGCTGATCTCCTCCATCGAGAAGCCCCGGGAACTGTTCAAGGGTGTTTCCGACGAAGATGGCAGGGTCGGCGCCGAGTTCGACCTGCCGCTCTTTCCTGAAGGCCAGATGGCGGTACTTTGCCAGGCCCAGGCCTCGGGCAACAACGCCGAAATCAAACAGCTAGTCAAAAAACCCCAGGAACTGTAGTTCGGTGACAGGCACCTTAACCCGGGTTAAGGTGCCTGTCACCGTATTATCTGCGGCGTCCGGTTTCCCTGGCGATCTCTCGCTCCGCTTCCCGCTTGCGGCTGTCATCGCGTTTGTCGTGGAGTCTCTTACCCTTGGCAACAGCGATCTCCACCTTGATCCGGCCGCCCTTCAGGTACATCGCCAGGGGGACCAGGGTCATGCCGGCGGTGTCTACCGCCTTCACCAGTTTCCGGATTTCGGCCCGATGGAAGAGGAGCCTGCGGGGCCGGAGAGGATCATGGTTGTCCCGGTTGCCGTGGGTGTACGGGCTGATATGTGCGTTGACCAGGAAAATCTCGCCGTTCCGGATCTTTCCGTAAGCATCCTTCAGATTCACCCGTCCTTCCCGGGCTGACTTGACCTCTGTTCCCAGCAGTTCGATCCCCGCCTCCAGAGTCTGCAGAATGTGGAACTCGTGACGGGCCGCACGGTTCTTGGCCAGGACCGGGCTGCTGTTCCCGTCCTTCCGCTTCCTGGCCATCCTGTACCTCCGGGGAAAAGTTAGAGTCTAGCCGAGATCCCTTTTTTCTTCAGCGGTGTTGTACCATAGACGGATGGAAGTCCTTGCGGTGAGAATATCGCCTGCTACCCGTTCCACCACCTGTACGGCCAACGGCCTGAATCTGGAAGTGGGGACTGGCTGCATCGTGGAATCGGACCGGGGGCACGAGTTCGGCATCGTGACCCGCCCGGTTATGGAGAACCGGTTCTTCAAGCCGGGCGGCTCCAAGATCCCGGTGCTGGTCCGCCGGGCGACCCGTGATGATGAAGAAGCCTACGCCCACAAGGCCTCGGTGGAAAACGTCAGCCGTGAGTTCTGCCAGGAGCGGATCCGGTCCCTAAAGCTGAAGATGAAGCTGGGCCAGGTGGAAATGCAACTGGACGGCAAGAAACTGACCTTCTACTTCACCGCCGAGGGCCGGGTCGATTTCCGCGCCCTGGTCCGGGACCTGGCGGCGGAATACCACACCCGGATCGAACTGCGCCAGGTCGGCGCCCGGGATGATGCCCAGATGGATGGCGGTTGCGGCCCGTGCGGCAGGGATCTGTGCTGCTCCACCTGGTTGAAAGGGTTTCAGCCGGTCTCCATCAAGATGGCCAAGTCACAGGGCCTGTCCCTGAATCCGTCCAAGATTTCAGGGATGTGCGGACGCCTCATGTGCTGCCTGAAGTACGAGTACGATCCGTCCGCGGCCAGGTCGAAAGGCAGGAAGAACGAGCGGCCCAACGGCTAGCGCCTGTCCACGCCGGCCTCCATCAGCCTGCGGTACATTTCAGATCTTTTGACCCCGGTAGTCCGGCAGAGTTCCTTCAACGCTTCTCGCCGGTCACCACCGGCCTGCTCGAGGGTTTTGTTCCAGGCCTGCAGCAGGTCCTCGTCGCCGAGGGCCGTCACCGCTCCGTCCCCGGAAGTCTGTCCGGCGATAGCCAGGCAGAATTCGCCTTTTATCGAACCCCCCTTCAGGGCCGGAACGAGGCCGGCGGCGGTCCCACGCAGGATCTGTTCGTGGACCTTGGTCAGCTCCCTGCCCAGGACGATGAGCCGGTCTCCCAGGATCGCGCTCAAGTCGTCCAGCGTTTCCAGAATCCGATGGGGGCTCTCGAACAGCACTACCGTTCTTGCCTCGCCGGCCAGTTCCCGGAGGCGCCGTCGGCGCTCGCCTCCCCGGTGGGGCAGGAAGCCGTCGAATACATAGCGGTCCGCCGGAAGGCCGCCTGCAGACAGAAGGGCGGTTACCGCGGAAGGACCGGGAACCGGTACCACCCGGAACCCCTGCTCGTGGGCCCGGTCCACAAGCAGGGAGCCGGGATCGGACACTGCCGGTGTCCCGCCATCGGAGACCAGGGCGATGTCGATGCCGTCGGCCAGCAACCGGAGCAACGACCCGATCCTGGCCGCCTCGTTGTGCCGGTGGCAGGAGATCATCGGGGTGGAGAGCCGGTAACGGTCCAGGAGGCGGGCGGTTCGCCGCGTGTCTTCGCAGGCGATCTTGCCCACCCGGGCCAGTAGTTCCACCGCCCGGGGTGAAAGATCGTCCAGGTTGCCCAGGGGGGTGGCGATGACATACAGAATTCCGGCCATGGTGATTTCCGTCCCTGTTCAGGAATTCCAGTCCCGGGGATACCGGAAATCCCATCCCACGGACCGGGTGGAGACCTTGGCGATCACCGGCATCCTGCGTTTGAATTGCGAGCCGATGATCATTTGGAGTACCCGGTCCACCATCTCTCCGGAAAACCCTTTTTTGACAGCTGTTTTCGGTGAAACTCGAGCGTCTACCAGCAGCGACAGCAGGCGGTCGATTTCCTCATAACGGAACCCGAGTTCGTCCTCGTCGCTCTGGTCCGGCCAGAGATCGGCGCTGGGCGGTTTGTCCAGCACCGGTCCGGGCACCCCCAGGTGTTGCGCCAGTTGTCGGACCTGTGTTTTGTACAGGTCCCCGATCGGGTTCAGGGCCGAGGCCATGTCTCCATGAAGGGTTCCATACCCCAGCAGGATCTCGGTCTTGTTGCTGGTCCCCAGGACCAGGGCACGATCCCGGGCCGACAGGTCGTACAGGACGGTCATCCGGCAGCGGGCCATGATGTTGCCGAGGCGCAGCCGACCGATTTCGCCGGCGATCGCCTGGTAGCTTTCCACCATGGCGGTGATCTCCACCGTTTCCGATCCGATTCCGAGGGCGTTCACCACCAGTGCGGCGTCGGTAAGAGACTCGGGTGAACTGGAACTGTACGGCATCAGGACCCCGTGAACTCTTTTCGGGCCGAGGGCCCGGGCCGCCAGGAACGCTGCGACCGCGGAGTCCAGACCGCCGGACAGTCCGACTACAAGGCGTTCAAGGCCGGTGCGTTCCAGTTCGCATTTAATGAAACCTGTGAGGATGTCGGTTGTGACGGCGGGGTCGATGGCAAGGCCGGCTGCACTCATGATAGATCCTGATCCGGCTCCGGAAGACCGAACCGTTCCCGGCGTATCCGGGCCAGTTCCCGGTGCACCAGTTCGATTCGGGAGTCCCGCAAAAGAGGGTAGGCGGTCCGGGCCCTTCTCAGTACCTCCCCCTCCAGTTCTATCACTATCCAGCCTTCATCCAAAGCCGGCAGGGAAGCTATCTCCCGGCCGAACGGGTCGATGGCTATGGAGCCTCCGCCGAAGTTCAAGCCGTCCTCGTACCCTACCCGGTTGACGTAGATGATCTGGGTGGTCTGGAACTGGGCGGTGGTTTTGAGCAGATCGTGCCATACCGGCACACTGGTAATACCGGCTTCCTGCCGGGCGCCCCGGGTCGGCCCGCTCCCCAGAACGAATAGGATCTCTGCCCCGTCCTGGGCCAGGAGCCACGCGTTGGGAGAGTGCCAGGCGTCCTCGCAGATCAGGATCCCGATCCGGCCGAACGGTCTGTTCGCCGTTCGCAGCCGATGGCCGGCTGCGAAATCTCGTCCTTCGTCGAACATGCCATAGGTCGGCAGGTGCAGTTTGCGGTGCACGTGGACGACCTTTCCGCCGGACAAGTAGACCGCTGCATTGCAGTAGCGATAGCCTTCCCCCTCCTCAACCAAACCTACCAGGGCGTCTACGTCCCGAGTTGCCTTGAGGAGAGGAGCCAGGTCCGGAGAGTCCAGCGTTCTGGCCACATCCGGGGTCTGGTCCTTGAGGAGGTAACCGGTCAGGGAGAGTTCAGGGAAGACAACCAGGTCCGCTCCTTCTCTACGTCCCCGTTCCAGTTGTTCCAGGTGCAACTCAAGGTTGGCAGGAAGGTCTCCCAGTTTTGGTGCGATCTGGGCCAGGGCCACGCGGATGGTTTGCATGCGCGATCTCTCCAACAGGTTCTCGGTTCTACCATAACAGCAGACAGGACCGACATCCGCAAGAAGAGGCCAGAATGGCACTTCAAGGAATAAGCGCGTCGTATTGACCGGCTATATAAAGGAGAGGGCGCAACTTCGCCATTCTGAACTTGTCAAGAGTTAACAATTTAAAGTATTGCTCTTAACAAACGGTTTTGGCAACCGCCACCAAAATAGCACACAAAACAATTTTCTTCATCCCGGACCTGGAGACCGAGGGAAAATCATTGAAATGGTCTACTATTTGGAAAGCTCTTGATTTCATGAATGGCCAGAACTATCGGATCGGCTGAAAGTTGGCCCGGATTTTTCATATGGGACGCGCGTGAAACAAACCTCGCTTACACGGAGATATCAGATATGGCGCGCAAAGCGATAGTCAGGGATCAGGAAAATCTGGAAGACGGCGCCAGGGAAGAGTCCGAGGATGCGGCCGTCCGCAGGGCTGCCGCCGCCATCGATCCCAAGGCCCGGGGCGCCCGGAAGCGGTTGCTGGAAAAAGGCCTGAAAGCCGACCGGCAGGCTGCCGCGATCCTTCCGATCTACCTCCGCGAGATGGGCTCCACGCCGCTGATAGACGAACACCGGGAGGTGGACCTGGCCCGTGAACTCCAGGACGCCCGCGTCGGGATGTCCGCCCTGGCGATCAAACTGTCGGCGTCCTGCCGGGAGATCGTTCTGCCTGGAGGCCTTGAAGGGCCGAAGAGGGGGCGAGAGTGGCCTCTGGACCATCTCGAGGAGTTCTACAACCGCCTGCTCTGCTACAACCGGGAGTACAAGGACACCAGGATCCGCACCGCCATGAAAAACGCCCGGGGGTTTAAGCGGCACCTGGATCATGCCAGGGACGCTCTGATTCTGGCGAACCTGCGGCTGGTGGTTCACATCGCCAAGAAGTACCTGAATCACGGCATCTCCTTCATGGACCTGATTCAGGAGGGGAACATCGGCCTGATGAAGGCGGTGGAGAAGTTTGAGTACGAAAGGGGCAACAAGTTTTCCACGTACGCGTACTGGTGGATCAAGCAGGCCATCGAGCGGGCCATTGCCGACAAGGCCCGGGTGATCCGGATCCCGGTGCATGTCAACGAGAAAATCAAGAAGATCTCCCGGGTGGCCCGGGAACTGAGTGAGCGTCTCGGCAGGAAGGCGACCCCGGAAGAGATCGCCAGGAAACTGCGGATGCCGGTGACCAAGGTCGAGGAGATTCTCGGCGTGGTGCAGGATCCCCAGGCCCTGGAGGATATGTCCTCCGACGACGACAGCCCGGGTCTGCTCCGGTTCGTGGCCGATCCCAACGCTCCCTGCCCGCTGGAGAGGACGGTGGACAGGGAACTGCGCGAGAAAATCGAATCGACCCTGAAGGTGCTAAGCCCCAGGGAAGAGGAGATCATCCGTCTGCGGTTCGGCATCGGCCGGGACATGCCGTACACCCTGGAGGAGATCGGCCGGGTAATGGGCCTCTCCCGGGAACGGGTCCGCCAGATTGAGGCGACTTCGCTGAAAAAGATCCAGTCGGCCCAGGAGTGCAGCGATCTCCGGGAATTCCTCGGTTAGAACCACCGTAACAATTGTTGCTTCCCATGGGGTCGGACCTTAAGTCCGGCCCCATTTTGTTGTTGTGGGCCGGGCGCCCTTGTGGAAGCTGCTGTGGAAAAAATGAGCACGAGCGGGCACAGGCCGGCCAGACGGTCTGGAGCGATAGCAGGCGTGTATAACTGAATGAAAACAAGAGTCTTGTGTATCAGTACCCGGAGACCGGCATAACGCGGTCTTTAAGCAGGCGGGTAGTATTTGTCACGTTTTCCGCAGAAAATCCACAGTATCTTTGAACAAAATTCGTGTTCCGCTGCGGATCGCGGTTTACGTACAGCATTTCTGCAGGAATCGACGGGGATTCAACAGGAATAGCGGTACATTGCTTCGAAATCGAATGATTTAGCTGCCCGGGGGCGGGGAGTATATGCCGATATGACAATTTTTGAACTGCGGCAAAACTACCATGACTCGCTTGGAAATATGCGCACCTGGCTGGGGGACACTTCCCTGTCCGGCCAGTTGACGGTTCTGGACCGCCTTTCAATCCTTGATGCCTGGCAGCAGGAAATGCTGGAGTACTTCGAAAAGAACGGATACTGCTTCAGCTGTTCCCGCCGCCTGGAACGTTGCGTCTGCCCGGAACCCGACCTCTGATTCCGAGGCCCGATCGGGCCTATCTTTGATAGCGATCCACCAAAAGGCCGGTTAAACTCATTCTTCCTGTTCATGGACCAGTTCTGGGGAACGCCGGGTGGAGTTTTCAGGTATCAAAGGCAGGCCGACCGCCGTGGCATGGTTTCTTGCCTGCGTCGCGCTGCTCTCCATTCCGGTGATGGCCCAGGAAGCGCAGAAAAAAGAGAGCAGGCTGCCTCGCGACGTCTCCATCATGTTCGACGGTGCGCGATCGTCCGACGTCGAGGGCCGGACTACCATCACCGGAGCGGTCACGGTGGACTGGAATGAATACCGGTTCCAGGCCGATGAGGTCGTATTCGTCGATGAGAATTACCTCGAAGCCACCGGCAGCGTTCTGATTATCTGGGGTCCGAACCGGATTTCCGGAACCAGGCTGGAATATTGGCGGGACGAAGACCGGGCGATCATCTACGACGCCTTCGGGCAGATTGAGCCGGAGTTCCTGTTCACCGCCGCCACGGCGGAAAAGATCGGCAAGGACGTCGTCTACCTCAAGAAAGCGATGGTTACCACCTGCACCCAGCCCAGGCCGTATTGGTCGTTCCGGATGACATCCGCCCGGCTGAAGCTGAACGGCTACGCCCGCCTCTGGAACATGCGCCTGAAAGTCGGCAAGCTGCCGGCATTCTATATGCCGTTTCTGCTGTGGCCGGTAAAGGAGGGGAGATCTCCCGGATTGTTGCTGCCGGAAATCCACACCACCAACAACCGGGGGCGGTCTATCGCCCTGCCGGTGTTCTTCCCCCTGGGGCGCAGCGCCGACCTGACGGTGATCCCGCAGGATTACAGCGAGGGCGGTCCCGGAGGCGGCATCATTTTCCGCGCAATCCCGAACCGCAAGGGAACTATCGGATTTGTGGCCGACTACATTCAGGACGAGATAGCCGGTGAGAACCGCTACAGCATGGCGTACAAACAGACCCAGGAATTCCTCAACGGGTTCCGCATGGTGGCCGATGTCAATTCGGTGAGCGACTTCAACTATTTCAACGATTTCGAGCGCGATCTGCGCCTGACGTCGTCGCCATCGATTCTGGCCCGGGTGGAATTTTCCCGAAGCGGCCGCCGGGCCAGCATGAATATCCGGGAGTTCCGTCGCAAACAGCTGTTCGCCGACGGCTCCACCCTGGTGCAGCAGACCCTGCCGGAGATCGAGATCAGGGGCCGCAGCCAGCGGCTGGGCAAGTTACCTGTCTACCTGTCGTACGAGACTTCCATGGCGTCGATCCAGCAGAACGGCATACAGCAAGGCAGCCCGATTGACGCCGATTACTTTCGGGCCGACTTCTTCCCGGTGCTCTCGGCGCCAATTTCACCGGTGCGCTGGCTGGACGTTACCCCGAAGGTCAGCTATCGCTGGACGTGGTATTCCCAGTCCCAGTCCGAAGGAGTGGACGGGTCAGGCAGCACTACGCGGACCGTCCTGAATCAGGAACTGAACCGTGGTGTAGGGGCCGCCGCCCTGGAAATCGTCGGCCCCAAGATCTACAGAATCTACGAGCGGCCGGAAAGCACGTACTCCAAACGGTACAAGCACAGCGTTGAGCCGACAGTGAGCTATAACTATCGGCAAGGGTTCGAACGGTCCGACGAGATCATCACTTTCGACGAGGTGGACCGATTCGGCGCGGCCGGCAACTCCGTCAGCTACGGGATTCGCAGCCGCCTGTTCGCGCAGCGCCCCCGATCGGTCAAGGATGTCTCCACCGGTCCTGATTACTCGATCCTGATGCCGGACCGGCCGGCCGGCATGGCGCAGGTCGCCGGGGATCCGGGCGGTGTCGGATTGTTTGACGAGCCCGAGGCGGAACCGGAGAACGGTGAGGAGCAGCCGCTGGAAACCATCGAGATCGCCTCTCTGGAAGTCCGGCAGAGCCGGTCGTTCAACAAGGATCTGAGCTTCGCCGACCTGGACGGCGACGGGGAACTGGAGGCGATGAGCAACGCCTCGTCGGTGCAACTCATCGGACGGATCAATCCGAAGCCGAAACTGAGCTTCGACATCAGGAGCAGTTGGCACCCGTTGTACATGGAGATCGAGGACGTCGCCCTGTCCGGCGCCGTCATGAACAACGTCGCCCGGGTACGGTTCTCCCTGGTGCACCGAGCCGGCCTCGGCGTGGTCTCCGATGGAACGACCTTCGTGCCGAATCCGGCTGATACCCAGGTCCAGTTATCCACAGGCCTGAACCTGTTCGGCGGCAAGCTTAGGCTCGGGTTGAGCGGGACCTATGATCATGATCCGGCGGCAGGGTTGAGCAGTTTCCCGGAGCGCCAGTGGCGAGTGCAGTACAGCACGCAGTGCTGCACCTTCTACCTGGAAAGTCTGGACCGGGGGTTCACCGGCCTCGAGCAACGGGATGATTTCTATTTCAGGGTCGATCTCCGGGGAGTGGGCAAGATCCTGGACCAGCACTTCTGAGCAGGTCAGAGAACGACCATGAAGATCCTGATCACCGGAGTTACCGGGTTTCTGGGCGGCAGGCTCGCCCACCGGCTGAGCGAGGCCGGGCATGAGATTCGCGGCCTGGTTCGGGACGGTTCCCGGTGGGATGACCGGCCGCCGGGGGTTGAACCGGTCACCGGCGACGTGACCGACCCTTATTCTCTGCGCCGGGCCGCCACAGGGTGCCGGGCGATCGTCCACGCCGCCGCCCTGGTCAAGATGTGGGTCCGGGACCCCTCGGAGTTCCACCGGGTCAACGTAGAGGGCCTGGCCAACGTCATCGCCGCCGCCCGGGCATGCGGTTCTCGGCTGCTCCATACGTCCTCGTTCATCGCACTGGGGCCTACCGACGGCGAGACCTTCAACGAGGACAGCGTCCGCCGGAGCGAGGAGTTTTACACCGACTACGAACGGACCAAGTGGCTGGCGGACCAACTGGTCCGGAACACACCGTCCGACGGGCTGGACATGGTCCGGTTGTACCCCGGGGTGGTCTACGGTCCCGGATCCTTGACCCAGGGAAACTACATCGTCCAACTGTTGTTGCAACATGCCCGGGGCAAGCTGCCCGGGATCCTGGGGACTGGAGCCCTGCGCCAGTCATTCGCCTACATAGACGACGTCACCGCCGGATTCGTTGCGGCGCTGGATAAGGCGGAGCCTGGCTCCGGCTACATATTGGGCGGTGACAACCGCACGGTCCTGGAACTGTTCGACTGTTTTGAGGCGGCGGCCGGCGTGCGGCCCCCGCAGCGGAAAATCCCTTTCGGCGTCGCCTCCCTTATCGGCAAGGTTCAGCGTTGGCGCGCCTTACTCACCGGAATCGAGCCGGAGTTGACCGACGAGGTGGTGGGGGTCTACCGCCACGAGTGGGCGTACAGTTCCAATGCTGCGGCCCGGGACCTGGATTACAAGGTGACAACCCTGGAGGACGGGGTTTCCAAAACGACCGCATGGCTGCGCAGTACCGGAGAACTGCCTTGAACATCGGTTCGGAACTGCTGCGCAAGGTGGTCCATGTCGGCATGGGCGGCTTCGCCCTGGCCCTGCGGTGGCTGACCCCGATGCAGGCAGCGGCCTGCGCCCTGACGGCAGTCCTGTTCAACCTGTTCCTGCTGCACCGGATCACCGGCCGTTCCCTCCTGCGCACCTCCGAGAAAGAGAAAGGGTTCTCCCTGGGGATCGCCCTGTACCCGGCCATGGTCCTGATCCTGATCCTGGTTTTCTACCGGCGCCTGGAACTTGCGGCGGCGGTCTGGGGGCTCCTGGCGTTCGGCGACGGCATGGCCACGGTGGCCGGCATCACCCTGGGCGGGCCGAAGTTGCCCTGGAACCGGGAGAAGTCCTGGGCCGGGCTGATCTCCTTCGTTTTGTGGGGAACCGCCGCTTCCGCCTTCCTGATCCGCTGGGTGCAGCACGGCGCCGTGGCGGGACAGAACGATAATGTCGGCATGTCGTTCCCGGCCGGCCCCGGGCTCCTCCTGGCAGGCTGTTTCGCCGCTGCCCTGGCAGCGGCCATGGCCGAGTCGGTGCGCACCGGCATCGACGACAACATCCTGGTTCCGCTGGCGGGAGGGCTGACCCTGTTCGCCGCCACCCTGGTGGACCCGGCGGTTCTGGCCGGTTCCTGGCCTGGAGTAGCCGAAGCGCTGCTGTGGGGCGCTCTCATCAACGCCGTCCTGGCGGTGGCCGCTTATGCAGCGAAAGGGGTCGGCCTGTCCGGGGCGGTGTGGGGCTGGGTGCTGGGCACCCTGCTCTACGGCTTCGGCGGATACCGGTCATTCCTGATGCTGCTGCTGTTCTTTATCCTGGGCACCGCCTGCACCAGGGCAGGCTACGGCCGGAAAGCGGCCCTGGGGATCGCCCAGGAGAAGGGGGGCAGGCGGGGAGCGAGAAACGCCTTCGCCAATATGTCCGCCGGCGTGTTATTCGCCTTCCTGGCGGCAAGCACACCGTACGGCGGAGCGTTCTTCCTGGCAGTGGTGGCCGCCTTCGCCACCGCTGCATCGGACACGGTGGCCTCGGAGATCGGCCAGGCGTACGGCAGGCGCCATTTCCTGGTGACCGGTTTCCGCCGGGTTCCGGCCGGGACCGACGGCGCCGTATCGTTGGAGGGGACTCTGGCCGGGATCGCAGCGTCCCTGGTATTGGGAACGGTGGCTTTCTGGACCGGCCTGATCTCCCCGGCGGGGATAGCGGTGGTTGTAGCGGCGGCGTTCGTGGGCACTACCCTGGAGTCCTATCTTGGCGCCGCCTTCGAGCAGGCGAAACAGATCGACAACGAACTGGTGAATTTTACCAACACGGTGGCGGGTGGGCTGGCCGCCCTGGCTTTTGCCTGTGCTGGTGCTCTAGACGCCGACCGCTTTCAAGTACCACGCTCGTGCAATAGGCCGTTGGTGGCGATGACGCCCCGGTTCTTTTCAAGGCGGGACCCGTGGTCGGAAATCCAGCCGGTTGCCGCGGATGTCGGTGACCCTGCCTCCCGCCTCCTCGATTACAAGGACGCCGGCGGCGTGATCCCATATTTTCTCCACGTAACCGGGCCGGGTCGGCAGGCGCAGGTAGATGTCGGCGTCTCCCCGGGCCAGGGCGGCGTACTTCGCCTGGCTGTCCATGCGAACCGGGTGGAAGGGTAATCCCCAGGTCGTTGGCGATCCGTGCCGAATCGGAATGGGAACTGTGCCCCGATTCCACCGACTCCATGAACCGGGCGGAGGCCGGGTCGGTGGTTGTGGTGACCTTCGTCGATGCCGGATCCGCAGCCCCGGTCAGGGGAGAAGTGGTTGTGCCTTCGCCTTTGACAGCCCCGAACAGGGTGCCGCCAAGGTCCAGATTCGGGCAGCCCAGGGCGGCTACGGCGACCTCTCCCTTCACAACCAGTGCCAGGGCGATGGCGTACTGTTCGCCTCTCAGGAACCCTTTGGTGCCGTCAATCGGGTCCAGCGTCCAGAACCGGTTGGAGTAGTCCCGGGCCGAGCCGTGGTCGATCCACGAGCACACCGTCCCGGCGTCGGCTCCCATCCGGATCTCGGCCGACTTCCCGGACCACTCGTTCCAGAAGGTGTTTCCCTCCGTAGCGCGTAGGGCGGCGGAGTCCTCTTCGGCGATAACCGGGTCGCCGGGGAACGCTTCGCGCAGCGTCCGGCAGATCAGCGCCTGGCTGCCGAAATCGGCCACGGTGACCGGGCTGCGATCGTCCTTGCTGCGGACCCCGTCACCGATGGCCGATTGGACCGCGATACAAAGCCGGGACGCTTCCCGAACGGCGGCCAGAGCGGTTTCCATTTCGAGCAGATAGTCTTTTGTCATAGTTTCTCTTGTGCCTCAGGCCGGTACAGGATGAACGTCAGGTCATCCGGCTTGTGGGGTTCTCCCCGGTGTTGCTTTCCCATTCGCCGCAGGGAGGTGGAGGCGAGGGCCGAAGCACAGTCCTCCAGACGTCCCTTGCGGATCCGCTCCACGATCTCCTCCTCGAACAGGTTGTCGTACAGACCGTCACTGGCAAGCAGAACCGTATCTCGCGGTGCGAGTCGGAGCTTTGGGCCGATCTCGATCCGCATGTCCGGTATCCCGACGATGTTGGAGACCTCGTTGCGCTGGGCGTGGTTCATCGCTTCGCCCTCATCCATGAGACCTGCTTCCAGGGCGTAGCCCACCGGTCCGTGGGACAGCGTACGGTGTTTCATCCTGCCCAGTCCGCCCACTACCAGGATGTCCGAGTCGCCTACATGGAACGACCGCATTCGTCCTTCCTGCAGCAGGACTGCGGCGATGGTGGTGGCGGCGCCGGTTCCCAGTTCCCGGACCTGCTTGTTGGCCAGTTCGATGCCGTTGAGCACCGAGGCCCGCAGCTTGGTTCCGGCGGCAATACCCTCTTCGATAGCTTGCGCCATGGCCTCCACGGCGAGTTTGGACGCCTGGGCGCCTCCGGCATAACCGCCGACCCCGTCGGCCACCACCAGTACGCCGGAATTGTCGGGACAGGGGATCAGGGCGGCGGAATCCTGGTTGGCCGACTCACGGTCGGGAGACTTGGCGCAGAAAAGAATGATCCGGCCGCCTGCAATTCTGTGCGGCTCGGCCTGCTCCATGTTGGAGTCAATGAAGAACATCAGGTCTGGCTTCCTGCGGCTAGAGCCCGGTGATCATTGAAATTCGTGGCAACCGGGGACAGCCAAGAGGAAATAGGATACATTTCCTCCCTCTCAACGTAACAGTTAATTTACATCGTAGTAACTTGCCGCTGATATCGGCAGGCTCCAATAGTAGCTCCGATACAAAAGGAGGCTTGAAATGCTGAAGCGAATGATGTTGAGCACCCTGATCGCGGCGACCCTGTCAATGCCGTCCTTCGCCGGTGTTGTGGTGCATGAAGACGGAAACAAAAAAATTGAAATAGGAGGCCGCGTTCAGGTGCAGTATCACATGGAGGACCCGGACGGCGGTGATTCGTCCGATGAACTGTTCTTCCGCCGCCTGCGGCCGTACATCAAGGGCTCGGTTACAGAGAACTGGTCCGCCCAGATCCAGTTCGACGTCGGCAAGGCCAGTGGCGACAACGAGGTGGCGATTAAGGACGCCTGGATGCGCTACAGTGGCTGGGACGGCCTGAATCTGACAATTGGCAACCAGAAGATGCCGTTTTCCAGAGAGATCCTGACCTCCTCCAAGCGTCAGCAGCTGGTGGAACGGACCTTCGTGGGAGACCACAACTTCGGAACCCCGGACCGGATGATCGGTTTCCGACTGGATGGCCACAGCGCAAGCAAAAAGGTGACCTGGGGCATCGGCCTCGGCGCCGGGGAAATCGACCCGGATGAAGACAAGATGGACTTCGACAGCTCCGCCAACCACGGCAGTGACTGGAACGAGGGTGTGCTGGTGGCCGGCCGTGTCGACTTCCATCCGTTCGGCAACCTGAAAATGGCTCAGGGCGACTTCGATGGGGAAAAGAAACTAACCGTAAGCGTCGCTGCTTTCACCTGGTCCAACGACGACGACAACAACGGCTCCGCCGAATCCCTGGACAGCGCCAACGGTTTAGAGGCCAGCTTCGGTTTCCGAGCCTCAGGCTGGTCGGTGGACGGCGAGTACCAGATGATCTCCGGCGACATGGTAGACCCAGGGTTTACCGGCGGTATGTACCTGGGCGGCACCACCGACCTGGACAAGTACGCCGTCGAGGGGGGCTACATGGTGAAACCGGGCAAGATCGAGATTGTAGCGGGCTACCAGAGCATGGATGCCGATAATTTTCAGGAAGCCTGGAACCGGGCCTCGGTGGGAGCGAACTACTTCTGGAACAAGCACAAGAGCAAGGTGCAGCTGACCTACCGGATCGGCGAGAACCTCCATGGCGTCACCGGCGCCGACCAGGACGAGATGTTCCTGCAGTTCCAGCAGGTATTCTAGGAAACTACAACTCGGTACATTATGTGGATCGGCAAAGTCCAGTGCATCCTGCAAGGTTGCACCGGGCTGTATTCGTTGTCAGGGCTTTCCGGGCGGCGTATAAGTAGGACACATCCAGTTGGCTTCCCCCGGCCAAACGCTACGACGTGTGTAAAGATGCGGCGCTGTACGCCGGCGAGGCCACCGTTAAGGAGTACTCGCCATGCGCTTCGCGATCCTTAGTGTCGCACTCATGATGTTCGTTGCGCCGGCCACCGGACAGGTCGTCCGACAGCTTACCGCCTTTGTGGGGGGTAACCATCTCGAGAGTTACGCCGCCGTTGATGACGCAGGAAGCATGGTGTTCTTCGTTTCCGACATCGATCCGTTGGGAACAAACCCCGGTTCGGTTATGCAGGTCTTCAGGAAAACACTGCCGGGGACCGATCCGGTCCAGGTGACCGCCCTCGATGCGGATGCGTCCATGGTTTCCGTCAGCGATGACGGCGCCGCAGTCCTGTTCCGTTCCACCGCCGATCCTCTCGGCTTCAACGCCGACGGTGGTACCGAGCTGTTCCTGACCGATGCCGACGGCGGATCGATGGTCCAGTTGACCGATCATCCGGCCGGCCGCAATGTCTATGAAGCGGTGCTGTCCGGAGACGGCGGCACGGTACTGTTCATCTCCAACGGCGATCTTGCCGCACAGAACCCGTCCCTGTTTCTCCAGCTGTTCGCCGTCGACGCCGACGGGACCAACCTGCGTCAGTTGACCCTGGCGTTGGAAGCCGGACTGTGCAGCGACATTGCGATCAGCGACGACGGACAGCGGATCGTCTTCATCGACGATCGTGACCTTACCGGCGACAACGGGGACCGCTCGGCGGAACTGTTCGCAGTGGCCGGTGACGGAACAGGTATGACCCAGGTGACGAACAAGGCGAACGTCGGGGCCGCCACCATCGCCGGCCAGGGAGACCTGATCGTGTATCAGGAGTACGGCGATCTTTACCGGATTAACTGGGGATCGAATCATGTCCACCTTCCTGGTCAGCGGCAGCGATCCGGGCGTAACCGATCTGGGAGATTGGGTGTACTACTTTGCCTCTTCGTTCCCGCGCGTCCTGTTCAAGATCGACCCGGAGGACAACCCGGTGGTTCCGGTGGAGGTGTGGTCCGCAGGTTCGATTGCAAGTCCGGTCATCTCCGGCGCCGGGACCTGTCTGCTGTTCAGCCTTACCGGCGAGGGCGCGCCGTTCCTGGCCAACCCCGATGATATCGAACTGCTGGCCACCGACGGCGACGGTCTCTCCCCGGAGCAGGTCGTAGTTGTAGGCGAGGACGGAGCGGTGCAGCCGTTCGAGATGACAGCAGACGGAAGCCGGATCGCTTTCCCGTGGGGTGATGGGACCTGGTATGAGAGCCTGGACCTGTTCATCGTCGATACCGGAACCGCAAATATGACGCAGATCACCGACCGGGCCGGTTCGACCAATCCGGCGATCAGTGACGATGGGAATACCATCGTCTTCTTCTCTTACGAGGACCTGGTGCCGGACGGGTGCGAGGTTGGAGGGATCTACCGGATCAATGCCGACGGCTCCGGGCTGCAGCAACTTTCGCCGGACCCGGTAACCTGTGACAGCTACCCAGACCACGGCGGAGACCACCCTTCGATCTCCAACGATGCTTCCACCGTCGTATATCAAGCGTACCCCTACGCCCAACTGGAGGGGGTTTCCAGCGCAGGCGGTCCGGTGTGGCCGGTGACCGACGACGACGACCCCCTGTACAAGACCCCAAGGATCGACGGTACCGGCGCCTGGGCGACCTACATGTCGGGATCCAACATCACCGGGCAAAACCCGGACCGGGGCTGGGAGGTCTTCCGGGTCCGAATGGATGGCACCGGCTTTGAGCAGATCTCCACCCGACTATGGGGAGCGCCCGGACATCAGCGCCAGCGGCGAGCAAATCGTGTACAGCTCTCCAGCGGACCCGTTCGGAACGAACCCGGAACTGAACTGGGAGATCTTCCTGTACGACACGGTGACCGGTATGACCGAGCAGCTGACCGCGACCACCAGCGGGGAGAACCATCTGCCGCGGATCTCGCCGAACGGCTCGTTCGTCGCGTTCCACTCGACGTCACCCTGGGTCAGCTCCTCCGAACTCTCGGAGGTGTACCGGCTGGAACTGGCCAGCGGTGAGGTGCAGCTGGCCTCGGCAGGTATCGGGATCGTTAACGGATCGGTCCGGCTCAACGTCCCCATCGACGTGGATAATGCGGGGAACGTCGCTTTCTGCGGCGAAGCCGATCTCGTGGGCCTCAACTCAGACCTCAGCCGCGAGCTGTGGCTGGCCGAGTTCGACGCCGCGCCGTCCTTCCACTTCGCGGCCGGCGACCCGACCTGCTGCATTGGGACCCGTCACCCTGGGCGCTGAGCTACGACGTCATCCGCGGCGACCTGGCCGCCCTGGCATCCGGCCTCGGCGGCATGGTGGATCTGGGTACGGTAACCTGCCTGGAGGATGACTCACCCGACGCCATGACGATCATCGACGATATGGACGAGCCGGTGTCCGGGCAGGGCTTCTTCTACCTTTACCGTGGCGCGCCGGGCGACCTGATCGGACCAGGGTCCTGGGGAGGGGCCACAGGTGGGGCCGAGCGGATGCCTGCAGGTGGAAGCTGTCCCGACGGGTCATGAAATCGGCCTACCGCTCTGTCCGTACCGTGCTGAAATAAACTCTTGTGCCGGGCCGGCGGCAGGTCAAGTCGGTCCGGCAAGAGGCGCGCCGATTCGGGCCATCATCCGTACCACCGCCGCCGCCGCGTCCCCGGCCCGGCGCGGGAACAGGTGGCCTGCACCGGCCACTTCCTCGATAGCGGCAGGTTCCGGGTGTATTCTCAGCGCGTGGCGAACCTCTTCCGGGCTGCCGAACTCGTCTTCGGATCCCTGGACCACCGCCATAGGAATGTTTACCCGGGACAGGTCACCCAGGTCGTACTCCCGCACCGGGAGTCCGATGGCGACGAATCCGGCCACGCAATGGTGCAGGTGGTCCTGCAGGAACCGGAGGGAGCATAGGGATCCGAAGGAGTAGCCCACCAGGTACAGCGGCTTGCCGGACAGTAGTCCTCGCAGCCAGGGGGCGGCGGCTCCGATGTCGTCAGCGCCGTCCCTCGGGATGGTTCCCCGGAAGTTGAACCTCAGGGTGGTCCAGCCAAGGCGGTGCAGTTCCCGCTCCACGTGAAAGACCACCGGGTTGTGCATGGTGCCGCCGTGAAGCGGGTGGGGATGGGCGACTACCGCTCCCGCTTCCGGGCAGTTGGCGACCCGCAGCATCGCCTCCAGGCGGGCCGCCGGGCCGGGGATCCAGATCTGTCTAACCTCGCTCATGACAGGCCGGATTGTACTCCCGAAACGGCCGGTTTGCCGGGGAGGAACCTGATCATCAATGGGGATCATTGCCGGGTGTAAGGTTCGGACAGGTCCTTGTCTCCGGATGGAGGTTTCCATGCTCGAACATTCCTGGTTCCGCCGTCTGGCCGGTTGGGCCTGGCTGGCCGCATGGGCCGGCATGTTGTACCTGGTGGCGTCCCCCTGGGCAGATCTGGGCGGGATCGTGGACGAGCGGTTGCGCTGGTTCCATCGTTTCAGCCTGTGCATGGGGCTCTCGGCAGGGCTCGTGGCCGGCCTGCACGGCAGGGAGGCCGGGGAGGGGCGGGGGACCGGCTACCGGCGGCGATGGTACCGGCTGGCCTGGTACCCGCTGGCCGGGTTCACCGTTGTCCTGATGGCTGTCCTGGCCGTTTCCCGGGGTCGGGAAGGAGAGGTCGGGATCCTGCTCACCGGCTTCCTGGCCTGCTGGGCAGGTATCGATGGCGGCTATTCGATCTACCCGCTGCTCCACGGCCGGCGGCCGGATGAGGTGGAAGACCCTGCGCCATCACGATCATCGATGTAAAGTAGCCGGACCATGATTGTGCTGTTGTTCATCGCTTGCCTCCTCCTGGGTGCAGGGAGCAGTCCTGCAGAGGCCGGCTACCCGTCCTCCATGGTGTGGTACGCCGAGACCCTGGACGGGAAGGTCATAGCCGCACGCAAGGCGGATGAAGCGGTTAACCCGGCATCGGTGGTCAAGGTCGCCACTACCGCCCGGGCTCTGGATCTTCTCGGCCCGGACCACCGTTTCGATACGGTGTTCCGCTACCGGGGAGGGATCGAACCGGACTGGCCTCCGGAGTCCGGTGAACTGGTGGGAGACATCATTGTCCTGGGTGGGGCCGACCCGGATTTTCAGCTGGAAAACGCATTCATGGTGGCGGTGTGGTTGAACGAGATCGGCATCCGATCGATCCGGGGCAAATTGCTGGTGGACGACCGCTTCTGGATCGGCTGGGAAAAAGGTTCGGCCGGCCGCCTGGAGGATCAGGCCGGACGTTCCAGGTTGATGGCAAGCAGGCTGAGGAGCGCTCTGGACTCCCACCGCTGGGACCGGCGTACCCAGAAGGCCTGGAAAAAGTACGCCGCCGGCAGCGGGTGGAAGGGAGGCAAGCCGCCCAGGCTGCTGGTACAGGGCGGGTACGGCCGGTTCGAGGGGGGATCGGTGGGCACGGTCCTGGTAACACACCGATCCAAGGAACTGGTGGGTCTCCTGCGCCGATTCAATGCGTATTCCAACAACGATATTGAACGGCTGGACGAATCGATAGGGTCACCAGAGGAACTGGCTGGTTGGCTCAACGGTGGAACGAATGGCTCAAAGGTCGTCCTTGAAACCAGTTCCGGCCTGGGTGTGAACAGGATGAGTCCCAGGAGGATGGTCAAGCTGCTCCGCGACCTTTTGTTCCAGTGCAGCAGTCTCGGGGTTGACCTGAACTCGATTCTGCCGTCTTCAGGCTGCCGGCCGGGAACCATGGCTTCCATGTACCCGCGGCTCCGGGACGGCGAATTCAAGGGATCGATCACAGGGAAGACCGGCACCTTGATCTACACCGACGGTGGGGTGTCGGTTCTGGCCGGCATTGCCGATACCAGGCAGGGCAAGGTGATTTTCTCCGTGGCGTACACCCGCGCCGGCCGGAAGCGGTACTGGGCTCGGCACCAGGAAGAAACCTGGCTGCTGGAACTGATCAAAGGCCTCGGAGGTCCGGTGGGGCAGACCTGCCCAGGCGGTTTCCCGATGCCCCAGGACGGGGCCAGGTTGCTGATTCCGGACTAGAACAGTTGCGGTTTTGAACCCTGTTGCCAGAACACCAGTTGCCGCCCGGTCTCGTCGGACAGCAACAGGGAGGTAAACCCTTTCACATCCGCCTGGCGCGTCAGGCTCCGGACATGTTCCTGTCTTTCTTCAAGATTCCAGACATTCCAGAGTTCCGAATCGGTTTCCGCCAGCATGAGGTCCGCCGCCTTGGTTGCCTGTGTCAGCGGCATGGCGTCGCTGAACTCTTCCGGGATCATTTCCACGTCCGCGCCTCGGGGGGCGAACAGCATCAGGTTGACCACCACCGCCGCCACCGCCAGCACGCCGCAGACGGTGTACAGGATCCGAACCCTCTGTTTGCCGTCTCGGTGTTCCTCATTCAGGTAGTTGCGGAGCTTCGGGGGAGCGACCCGGGACTCCCGAACGCCCCGGAGGGCGTCATCCATGACTTCCCGCCGCTGCTCGTTCGCCTCATTCAGCGCCGCCGCCGCCTGTTCGGCTTCGTCGATGTTTGCCTGGAGGTTCGTACTGGATGCCGTATCGGCAGCAGCAGTTCCTGCCGCCGCGGCTCTCGCGGCTATCAGAACCTTGGTTAACCGGGTGTAAGCCGAAAACAGGTCGCGCTGCAGTTGGTTGAGGGCTTCGTACTCCCGCTTTCTCCCTGCGATGAACGACGTGTCCTTGCTTGCGGCGACATTGCTCGAGATACGCTTGTAGGCGACCCGGTAATCGTTAAGCCTCGTCCAAAGGCCTTCCCGCTCAGAAGACGCGCCGTCGGCGGCGACAGGCGTCTCGAGCCATGCGGTGAGGTCCACTCCTATCAGGTGGAGGAGAATCGTTCCATCCCTTTCCTCCACACTGCAGTTTTGCGGCAGTTCGGGCCGTTCCGGAAGTTCGAAGAAACGGGACAGGACCTGAGCGGTTAGCAGTCGTTCTCGCGAAGGTATCAGCCTCTTGTGGATACCGATCAGGTACTTCTTGTCGTTCTCTTCCATCACCGGCAGCAACGTGGCCAGATCCTGTTCGATCAGGATCAGGTGCTTTTCCAGGCTTCGCAGGATACCGGCCGCCTCCCGTATGCCTTCCGGATGGGTAGTTCCGTCCCCGTTGAAGCGCGACAGTTGATCGTCCGCCACCGACCGCAGGGTGAGCAGGGACAGGGGGATCTCGTGTCGCGGTCCGCTTATGGCCTCATCGCCGGCGATCTTGACCATGCATTGCAGGATCTGCGGCTCAGGCTCCCGGCTGGTTTCCCGGGTAATGTACCGCCGCGCTTCCACCAGGTTCGCAGGCATATTTTCAAGCAACTGTTCAACCACCCGGCGGCGTTCCTCGATCCGTGTTCCCGACATCCCTTCCCCCTAGATCGCGTCGTCGGCGCTCATCCAGACCCCGTCTTCAAAGAAGTAGATCCCGTCTTTGAAAGTGCCTCCCGGGCCGACGCTGTCCGTGTACAGCAGCCACACAACTACAGCCGGCTCATTCTTGGGGCGCATGACGGCGGCATATTCGGTTGCTGTCCCACCGTCATTGTAGGATGCATACCCGAGGATCCGGTCGAACAGCAGCTTCTGGTTCAACCCGTCCACGGAGCTGAAATACCCGCCGGTAGATACAGGCGCCAGGTCCGGAAGGCTCATTGTCTCAGCCGGGTCTCCTCCTCCCATGAGGGGGAACCTGCTCTTGTCGAGGTAATACCGTTTCATGGAGTCTTGCAGCACTCGGAGGTCGGCAACCAGGGCGCTCCTGCGGCTCTTGGTCAGTGCGCTGGAATAAATTGGAATGGCAATGGCGGCAATGAGGGAGATGATCACCAGAACGATCAAAATCTCAAGGATGGAGTACCCGGCTTCACGCCGGCGACCGCGATACGGTTGCATGGCCATGATGGTCCCTCGCCGGCGAAAAACGTCCGCAATTCAGACAAAGCGGACCGCCTACCCGGTAAGGAAAACTTAGGACCGGCTGGGACAAGGTCAAGCGAGCGGCAAAAATGCCGCCAGTCCAGCCTTATCTTGAAAATGCCGCACTCTAAGGCTGCACGGTGACGGCGGCATCCTCGATGATCAGGTCGTAGAAGTACCCGGCTCCGAAATCCTTGTCCAGAGTGACCTTGCCCCGCACCAGCACCAGGTCTCCCAACTGGACCGCCGTTGCGGTGGTGATGGTGAGGTCGTCGGTGCCGGCCTGGCCGGAGCCGTCCTTCACGTGCAGCCAGTTTTTGCCCATGATGTTTTCGTTGTATCTGACGACCCGGCCGATGATGGTGACTTCCGTGCCGGCCAGTTCCGCCTTGCCGGCGTACAGTTCGGCCACGGTGTAGCCGCCTTCGGCTTTCGGCACCGATCCGGCTTCAACGGTGGGAAGCGCAGCCTGCCCGGCGACGTGGTCCATGCCCGGCATACCCGGTTTTGAAATGTCGGAAAGGAACAGAATCGTTTCAAAGGTGCGGTCCAGGGACTGGCTGTGGAAGTCGTTCATCACCATGCCGTCGTCGAGTACGATTGTATCGCCTGCCGCGACAGGTGTTAATGGACCGGCGGCCCACATTTCGCCGTCGTCGGTCTGCAGGCGAACGTAGGTATACCCGCCGGAGTCCATGGTTTCCAGTATTTCCGCCGTGGCTGCCGTCGGTGCGGCCTCCACAGGCTCGGTTACGCTGTTTTCGGTGGTTTCTGCGCCGGAGCATGCGGCCAGAACCAGGACTGCGAAGGCGAGGAAGATGAAATATTGAAAGCCGTGACGCATTTCGCACTCCAATCCGGTGTTCCCGTCAGGAACAGGAAAGCTGCTTGAAGAAATCATTCCCCTTATCATCCACCAGGATGAACGCAGGGAAGTCCTTGACCTCGATCTTGTAGACCGCCTCCATACCGAGTTCCGGGTATTCCAGAAGTTCCACCTTGGTGATGTTCTCCTGGGCCAGGAGGGCGGCCGGTCCCCCGATGGAGCCGAGATAAAATCCTCCGTGCTTCTTGCACGCTGCGGTGACCTGGGGACTGCGGTTGCCCTTGGCGATCATGATCATCGATCCGCCGTGGGACTGGAACAGGTCGACGTACGGATCCATGCGGCCGGCGGTAGTCGGTCCGAAGGAGCCGGAGGCGAACCCCTTCGGGCGTTTTTGCCGGGCCGGCGTAGTACACCGGGTGATTCTTGAGGTAGTCCGGCATCGGTTCGCCACGGTCCAGTCGCTCCTTGATCTTCGCGTGGGCGATGTCCCGGGCTACGATCAACGTGCCGGTGAGGGAGACCTGGGTTTCCACCTTGTGCTTGCCGAGTTCCGCCAGGATATCCGGCATCGGCCGGCTGAGGTCGATCTTTACCGCCCCATGGTCGTGAGCCTTGCGGTATTTCTCCGGGATGAACCGGCCCGGGTTGGTCTCCAGCGCCTCAAGCCATATGCCTTCCTTGTTGATCTTCGCCTTGATGTTGCGGTCGGCGGAGCAGGACACCCCCATGCCGATAGGGCAGGAGGCGCCGTGGCGGGGCAACCGCACGACCCGGACGTCCAGCGCGAAATGCTTTCCGCCGAACTGGGCGCCGATTCCGGTTTCGCGAGCCTTCTGCAGCAACTGCTTCTCGAGGGCCAGGTCCCGGAACGCGCCGCCGCCGTCGTCCCCTGCGGTGGGCAGGTTGTCCAGGTAATGGGCGCTGGCCAGCTTTACCGCCTTGAGCGTCGTCTCGGCGGAGGTGCCGCCTATGACGAACGCAAGGTGATAGGGAGGGCAGGCGGCGGTGCCCAGGGTTTTCATCTTGGCGGTGAGGAACTCCACCAGGGTGTCCGGGTTCAGGACCGCCTTGGTTTCCTGGTACAGGTACGACTTGTTGGCGGAGCCACCGCCCTTGGCCAGGAACAGGAATTTGTACTCTGCTCCTTCCGTGGAGTAGATCTCGATCTGGGCCGGCAGGTTGTTCCCCGAGTTTTTTTCCTCGTACATGTTCAGGGCCACGGTCTGGGAATACCGCAGGTTTTCTTTGGTGTAGGTGTTGAAGATGCCGTGCGCCACAGCCTCGGAATCATCACCGCCGGTCCAGACCTGCTGGCCCTTTTTCGCCATCACGATGGCGGTGCCGGTGTCCTGGCAGAGGGGCAGAACCCCTTTGGAGGAGATTTCCGCGTTCTTCAGGAGAGCCAGGGCGACGCCCCGGTCGTTGGGGGTCGCTTCCGGGTCGTCCAGGATTGCCGCCACCAGGCTGAGATGGTCCGGTCGCAGGAGGAAGGACACATCCCGCAGGGCGGTTGTGGCCAGAAGAGTTAAGCCCTCGGGATCGACCTTGAGGATCTCGCGACCCTCGAATGCGGTAGTGGAGACGAACCTGTCGGTGAGCAGACGGTACCCGGTGTCGTCGGCGCCTATGGGGAACGGATCCTGATACTGGAAGTCGGCCATCATGCATACTCCTCTTTTCGGGGACCGGACCGCACGATTCTACCGCCATGTTGCATATGCGGCCAGAGCGTGAGGGGACCATGTGCGGCTAGAATGGAGAGGTCGTGAAAACCCCGGGGAACAAACAGATTCGACGGTTTCTCGCCCGGCAGCCGGTAATGATCCTGGACGGCGGCCTGGCCACCGAACTGGAAGTCAGAGGAGCCGACCTGTCGGACAGGTTGTGGTCCGCCCGCCTGTTGGCCGACGACCCGGACCTTATCTCCCGAGTGCATATGGATTACCTCGCTGCGGGGGCGGATTGCATTGTTTCAGCGAGTTACCAGGCGACGGTGAGCCGGTTCATGGAGGCCGGGCAGACGAAGGCGCAGGCAGAGAGGCTGCTGCTGCGCTCAGTGGAACTGGCCCGGGAGGCCAGAGACAGTTTCTGGAGCGACCCGGCCAACCGGAAGGACAGGGCCCGGCCCTTGGTTGCCGCATCCGTCGGCCCATACGGCGCCTACCTGGCGGATGGGTCCGAGTACACCGGGGAATACCCGATGGGAGAGGAACAGCTGGTCCGCTTCCACCGTGATCGGTTGAATCTACTGGCCTCTGCGGGAGCCGACCTTCTGGCCTGCGAGACGATCCCGTCCATGCCTGAGACCTTCGCCCTGTGCCGCCTGATGGAAGAGCTTAAGGGGTCGGAGGCATGGTTTACTTTCTCATGTCGGGACGGTGGGCGGCTCAGGGACGGCGCAAGTCTGGTGGATGCGGCCGCCCTGGTCTCCCGGACCACCGGGGTAACCGCGGTCGGGGTAAACTGCGTCGATCCTGCTCTGGTCCCCGCACTTATCCGGACATTGCAGGCGGGGAGTTCCCTTCCGGTAGTGGTCTACCCGAATTCTGGCGAGAACTGGGACCGGAGCCGGCGGTGCTGGACCGGGAATCGGGATAGTTCCGAGCCGGCGGACCAGGCCGTCGCCTGGGTCGAGGCCGGAGCCGCAATGATCGGCGGCTGCTGCCGGGTGGGGCCGGAGGCGATTCGGCGGCTCAGAGCCGCACTGCTCGCATCACCTTCAACGTAGCGCCGGACACAGGTATATAGGCCCGTTCCGGCCGGCGCGTGCTAGGATATCCGGTCGGTTCACCGTATCAGTGAGCCATGTGCATGATTCCAATGACCAAGTCCGGAGGATAGAATGCCGACCAAGACTCTCGAGCAGTTGAACGAACGGGTTTCAATGCTTCAAAAGAAGCTGGCGGATATCGGTGAAGGTGCGGACCCGCTGGTGGTTCGCAAGCTGAAGAAGTCGCTCCGCCGCGCCCAGCGCAAGTCCCATACCACCGCGGTGGTGCTGGAGAAGGCCGCAGGCAAGAAGGAAGAGGCGGCGAAGGAAGCCTGACGGCCGATGGCCATCGACCGCTGGCGAAGAATCCGGTCCCGCCTTTTGCACGACTGCCGTGTCTTCCGCCTGAACGAGGCGGCGTTCGAACGCAACGGCCTGGAAACTCCGAATCCCTTTTATGTTCTGGACGCCCCGGACTGGATCAACGTGATCCCGCTCCTGGCCGATGAACGGGTGGTCATGATCCGTCAGTACCGCTTCGGAACGGAATCCGAAACGCTGGAGATTCCCGGCGGCATGTGCGATGTGGAGGAGGATCCGGCCGCCGCCGCCCGCCGTGAACTGCTGGAGGAGACCGGCTTCGCCGCCGGTTCCATGGTTGCGCTGGGCGCAGTGCATCCGAACCCGGCGATCCAGTCCAACCGTTGCCATTCGTTCCTGGCCACCGACCTGACCCGGGTGTCGGATCCCAAGCCGGATCCGAACGAAGGGTTCGAGGAACGCCTGGTCCCCTTGAGCGACGTCCCCGGCCTTATCAGCGACGGCGGGATCACTCATTCCCTGGTGGTAGCGGCGTTCTACCTGCTGGACGCCCGGCAATCCTGAGACGGTGGCGATGGCCGAACTCCTGATCCTGCGTCACGCCAAGTCCAGTTGGGACAACCCCGGCCTGTGCGACCATGACCGGCCGCTGAACGGCCGGGGGAGGCGGGATGCTCCGAGGATCGGGGAACTGCTGGCGGCGGAGAGCCTGTTACCCGATGCGGTGCTGTGCTCCACCGCCTGCCGCACCGTCCAGACCTGGCAACTGTTGTCCGCCGCCGCCGGTTGCGACGTTGAACCACGGTATGAAGCGGCGATCTATCTCGCTTCCGGCGGTGACCTGCTGGAGCAGTTGCACACGTTTCCCGCCGGACAAAAGATAGGATTGGTCATCGGGCACAACCCGGGCCTTGAGGTACTGGTGGCGATGCTCACCGGCAAGCGGGTGACCATGCCCACCGCATCGCTGATCCATGTGGAAATCAATGGCGACTGGGAGGCGATCAGGTCGGGCCGGTTCGTCAGGCAATGGAAGCCGAAAGAGCTCTGACTGTTTGTGGATCGGCAAAGTCCAGAAACATGGTTTTACCGCACTTTTACAGCATTTCGATATGATCCGATGAATGATACTCCCCGGGGGCAGATCGGTGAGGCTTTTTGTGGATACCTGTACCCGGGCTGCCGCTGTCCTGTGCGCACTGCTGTTCCTTTTCCTTCCCGCTGCCGCCATGGAGCACCGGGTTCCCAGAGCGTCTAGCGACATCATTCTTGACGGCGCTGTGGACGAGCCGGCCTGGAACGACGCGCTGCAGATCGACCTGGCGTACGAGGTGGAGCCGGGAGAGAACATCGACCCGCCGGTTCGGACCATATGCCTGGTGACTTACAATGACCGTCACATCTATTTCGGTTTCCGCGCCTACGATCCGGACCCGTCGCAGATCCGTGCCCGGTACTCGGACAGGGATCGGGCCTGGGAGGATGACTGGGTCGGGATCGTGCTGGACACGTTCAACGACCAGCGCCGGGCGTATGAACTGCTCAGCACTCCCCTGGGAGTCCAGATCGACGCAATCAACGACGAGGTCGGCCAAAGTTACGACACTTCCTGGAACTCCATCTGGAAATCGGCGGGCCGGATCACCGCAGACGGCTACGAAGTGGAGATGGCGATCCCGTTCAACCAGATCCGGTTCCAGCAGGCAGGCGGTGACCAGGTCTGGGGGTTTGATGCCATCCGCAGCTACCCCCGGGGGCACCGGTACCATATCGGAGTGTTTCCCCGGGAGCGCGGCAACAACAGCTATCTGAGCCAGACGATAAAACTGATCGGGATGGAAGGAGCGAGTCCGGGGAAGAACCTGGAACTGATCCCGACGGTTACCGGCAGTCGCACCGATACCCGGGACGACCTTCCTGACGGTGATATGGAATCGGGTGATACGGAATCGGACCTGGGAGTCAGCGTACGTTGGGGGATCACCCCGAACATGAGTCTCAACGGCGCCCTTAATCCTGACTTCTCCCAGGTGGAGGCCGACGCCCTGCAACTGGACGTCAACGAGCAGTTCGCCCTGTTCTTCCGGGAGACCCGGCCGTTCTTCATGGAAGGGGCCGATTACTTCAATACCGACCTGCGGCTGGTGCACACCCGCAGCATCGCCGACCCGTCCGCCGCCGGGAAGCTGACCGGCAAGAACGGCAAGCATACGTGGGGAGTGTTCACCGCCCAGGACGACCAGACCAATCTGATCGTTCCCGGTCCGGAAAGCTCGTCGGGGGGTATCTTCGATTTCTCCAATACCAGCACGGTGGGGCGGTACCGCCTCGACTTCGGTTCCAGTTCCACTGCCGGCGGCATGGTTACCGACCGCCGCGGCGATGGTTATTCCAACTCGGTGATCAGCGCCGACACCGTCTATCGCATCAACGACGCCGATATGGTGAAGGCGAGCTTTGCCCAGTCCAAAACCGAGTACAACGATGAGATGGCGCTCTCCCTGGGGCTGCAGCAGGGGAAGTTAACCGACGAAGCGGTGACACTGGATTACAGCCATCAGGTGCGGGAATGGTGGGTCAACGCCATGTACGCTGATTTCGGCGACGATTACCGCAGCGATCTCGGGTTCCGGCCCCGGGTAGGGTACCGTTCCCTGTGGGCCGGCGGGGCAAAAGTATGGTGGGGAGAAGAAGGCGATCCGTGGTTCCGCAAGGCCTGGGGTGGTGCGGTGAGCCGGTCCGAGTTCCAGGACGGCAGTTTGCTGGAGGAAACGGTTGAGACCTGGGCCAATGCAAGAGGTCCGATGGAGTCCCAGTTCGCAGGTAACTTCGAGTACGGCAAAAGGTCCTATAACGGCGTCGAGTTCGACATCTGGGAGGCGGAAGCCGGCGCATTTGTTCAGGTCACCGGCGACCTGGCGTTTTCCTTCGATATCAGCATAGGGGACTGGATCGATTTCACTCACACCCGTCCGGCGCAGCAGCTGTTCATGCGGCCGTCATTCCGCTACACCATCGGCAAACACCTTTACATCCACTTCGCCCACCTGTTCAGCAGGCTGGAGGTGGACGGCGGCAGGCTGTTCCAGGTCCAGGCGCCGGAACTGCGGTTGATCCACCAGTTCAACACCCGGGCTTTCCTCCGGTTGATACTGCAGTACACCGCTATCGAGCGGGATCCGTCGCTGTACACCGATCCTGTGGACGAGAACACCGAGGACCTGTTCACCCAGTTCCTGTTCACCTACAAGGTCAACCCCCAGACCGCACTGTACCTGGGATACTCCGACAATCAGTACGCTGACGACAGCTTCGATCTGACACGCACCGGCCGGACCTTCTTCATGAAGCTGGGTTACGCCCTGGTGCGGTGAAACGAATCAATCTCCCCGCACGGCCTCGGAACCGTCGTCAGGATCGTCGTGAAGCTCATACCGTTCCCGTTCCCGCACACCCTCGCAGGCGCAATAGAGGCCGCCGGAGAAGAAGTCAGCACTGCTGTTTCTCCCGCCCCAGACGATCATATGTGTTCCAGTCCAGACGGCTGTGTGATCAGCTCTCTCTGATGGCAGACCGTCCTCGATGGAAGTTGCGGTCCAACCGTTGGTCGCAGGGCTGTATCGTCCGCCGGAGTTTCTGTAGTAGTTCGAGTAGTAGTCTTCAGAATATGTTCCGCCCCAGACAATCATCTCGGTGCCGGTCCAGATCGCAGCGTGATCTACTCTCCCAGGTGGAACACTGTTTCCGACCGAAGTTGCCGACCAGGAATTGGTGGCTGGATCGTACCGACCTCCAGTGTTCCGGTAGGAATCACCAAGGTAGTGAGGGCCACTGAGCCCGCCCCAGATGATCATTTCCGAACCGGTCCACACAGCCGTATGTCCTTGCCTCTCGTCAGGCACGTTAGCCCCGATCGAGGTCTCAGTCCAACCGTCTGTGGCAGGGTTGTACCGTGCTCCCGTGTTCAGGCCTTCTCTGTCGTAGGGATGCCCGCCCCAGACGATCATTTCCGAACCGGTCCACACAGCCGTATGTTTTTGCCTCTCGCTAGGTACGTTGTCCCCGATCGAGGCCTCTGCCCAACTGTCAGTGGCGGGATTGTACCGACCGCCGGTATTCAAGAAAAAGTATTTTGATTTCCTCCCGCCCCAGATGATCACCTCTGATCCGGTCCAGACTCCGGTGTGTCCAGTCCTCCCCGTAGGCACTCCATCCCCGATGGAGGTTGTTACCCAGACATCAGTCATTGGGTTATAGCGCCCGCCGGTATTTTTGTAACTCGTAGAGGGGGGCCAGTGTTCTTTGCGGTACCCTCCCCAGACGATCATTTCGGTGCCGGTCCAGACGGCTGAGTGGTTCTCCCTTTCCTGCGGTACAGCGCCCACGATCGAGGTCGCTGTCCAGTTGTCTGTGGCGGGGTCGTACCGACCGCCGGTATTCAGGTACCAGTCATCGAAGGAACCATAACTGCCTCGACCTCCCCATACGATCGCCTCGGCGCCGGTCCATACTGTTGTGTGATTAAACCTCGCCGCCGGCACACTCTCCGCAGCGTAGGTTGGTATCCAGCTGTCGGAGACAGGATCATACCGCCCGCCGGTGTTCGTGCCGCCTGAAACGTTGTCACCGCCGCCCCAGACGATCATTTCCGAACCGGTCCACACTGCCGTGTGGCCGACCCTTCCCAGAGGGACGCTTGTTTCCGTTGATGTTGCTTTCCAACTATCGATCTCAGGGTCGTACCGTCCTCCGGTGTTCAGATACAGGGACTCTCGATTTTCGTAGTCATAGGAGTATCCCCCCCAGACGATCATTTCCGAGCCGGTCCATACGGCTGTATGGGTGGTTCTTTCTGACGGCACGCCGTTGCCTGTTGTTGTTGCCGTCCAGTGGTCGATTGCAGGGTTGTATCGGCCACCAGTGTTCATGCGTGAACCGTTGTACCCACCCCAGACGACCACTTCGGAACCAGTCCACACCATCGTATGGCCCACCCTCCCGGAAGGTACGCCGTCTCCGATGGATATCGCCGTCCAGCTGTTGGTTACAGGGTTGTACTTCCCACCGGTATTCCAGTAGCGAAATAGATATATCCCGTCGATCGGCCCATATCCCCCCCAGATGATCATCTCCGTGCTGGTCCATACCGCTTTGTGCATCCTCCGCCCTGCAGGAACGCCGTCCCCGGTGGAGGTCGTTGTCCAGCTGTTGGTCACAGGGTCGTACTTTCCACCGGTATTCAAATAGAGATTTTCACCGTCGATGTTTGCATATCCCCCCCAGATGATCATCTCCGTGCCGGTCCACACCGCCGAATGCATTTGCCTCCCGGAAGGAGTGTTTTCCCCGATGGAGGTTGCTGTCCAACTGTTGGTAACAGGGTCATACCGCCCACCGGTGTTAAAATAGGGCGTATAGCGATGGAATCCGCCCCAGATGATCATCTCCCTGCCGGTCCATACCACCGTGTACCTCGTCCTCTCTGACGGAACACCGTCCCCGATGGATGTCGCCGTCCAGCTATCAGTGGCAGGGTCGTATCGGCCTCCGGAAATCGGGACTCCTCTCCCGGACCCGCCCCATACGATCATTTCCGTGCCGGTCCACACCGCGGCGTGGCCAGACCTCGACGCCGGTAAGTACCATAGCTCGGTCCACGTGTCGTCGGAGCATCCTTCGTTGATGCGCCACCGAATCTTGTATCCGTCGTCGGGAGAGGAAACCGGGTTGTCGCCGGCAGTCGATTGGACGGCGATCCGACCTTCTTCCGCCCACCAAGCGTCGAACGGCCGCTTGTTCCAGGTGACCGAGGCGATTTTTAGAAGATCCTGCTCAATCAATAACACCGATGTGACAATGAAACGATCGTTCTCGTCCACAAGCCGTGACAGGCTGCCCAGCGGGATTCTGTCCAGAAGATCTGATTGAGTGGAGACATTATTGGGATTCTGCTCAATGCCGAACAACGTTGCGATCCGTTCAATCTGTTCCAGCCATTCTTCGACGTTCAGGCCGATGGCTGAATGTTCGGCGGGCTCCATGCCGAGGTCCGTGGTTTGCGGTTCCTCCGTGACAAGGCGGAATTCCATCTCCTGGTATTGGCCCCCGAGAGCCGACATTGTGGCAACGTCACCTGAGTAAACAGCCAGCGCCGATTCGGCCTGCTCCTTCAACGTACCGTGGAAACGGTTGTCCCGGGCGTACCAGTTCCGCGTCAGCCGATCTACCAATACAGGTCGCGCCAGGCACTCGGCGATCAGGAACGGATCGTCATCGAGGGCGGCGAACAGCTCCGTCAGCATTTCCGAATTCTTCGTTTGGCTCACCATGCGGCCCATTTCGGCCTGGAGCTGCTCGCCAGACAGCGGCCTGGACCAGAACTTCTCGAGCGCCGCGCTCTTCTCAAGGTACGCCTGCACGCGCTCCCGAATGACCTCGTCGGGCATGACCTCGTCCAACGGAGGCTTAAGGCCCGGGTTCTCCTCGGGCCAGATCCGGTTCTGCCAATAGACATCTTCGATCAGACGCTGGTACCGGACCCGCTCCTCGAAGTTCAGTGCGCCGTCATCGGACGCCATGATCGGCAGGCCAAAAACGACAAGAGAGATTGCGAATAGCGCGATGGTCCGGGTAGCGATACGGAGCATAACTCCTCCTGATCCGGAGCACCGTCCGGACACAGTTTCTGGTAAGTGTCGTATGCACTGTTGCAGCGCCGGTTACTTCATCAGAGCCATAGTGCGGTGAAACGAATCAACCTCTCCACCCGGAGCAACATCTGTTCATCAGGCAGTCGTTGCTCTGCAACTTCGGAAATCACCTGTACATCCGTTTCGCGCTCCTGTTCAGCAAGCTGGAGGTGGAAGGAGTCAGGTTGTGCGTGAATCTCATACCATTCCCGTTCCCGCACACCATCGCAGGCGCAATAGAGCCCACCGGAGGAGAGATCAGCACGACGGTCATCCAAACCTCCCCAGATGATCATCTCCGTTCCGGTCCAAACTGCTGTATGACTAGACCTCCCCGTCGGCACAACAGCCTCTGTGGAAGTCGCCGTCCAACTGTCGGAGGCGGGGTCAAACCGCCCGCCGGTATTGAAGAAGAACGATCCATTGTCGTATTGGTACCCACCCCAGACAATCATCTCCGTGCCGGTCCACACTGCTGTGTGGTGATACCTACTTGTCGGCACGTCGGCCCCGGTCGAGGTCTCAAGCCAATTGTCGGTTGCAGGGTCATACCGCCCGCCTGTATTAAGGTGAACGCTGTAGGATTCATTCCCTCCCCAGACGATCATTTCCGTCCCGGTCCACACTGCAGTATGTTCGATCCTCCCCACGGGAACACCGTCCCCGGCAGAGGTCGTCTCCCAAATGTCTGTCGCAGGGTCATACCGCCCGCCGGTGTTCAGGTACGATCCTCCTTGCCCACCCCAGACGACCATCTCCGTACCGGTCCACACTGCAGTATGACTAGACCTCCCCGTCGGCACACCATCCTCTGTGGAAGTCGCCGTCCAGCTGTCGGAGGCAGGGTCATACCTCCCGCCGGTGTTCAGGTGCGATCCTCCGTACCCACCCCAGACGATCATCTCCGTACCGGTCCACACTGCAGTATGACTAGACCTCCCCGTCGGCACACCATCCTCTGTGGAAGTCGCCGTCCAGCTGTCGGAGGCAGGGTCATACCGCCCGCCGGAATTCAGGTGGACGTACTCCCACGTCCACGGTGTAATCTCCTTTATCATTGCACCGCCCCAGACGATCATCTCCGTTCCGGTCCACACCGCAGAGTGATAGATCCTCCCCGACAGCACGCCGTCCCCGGTGGAGGTCGCCGTCCAACTGTTGGTGGCAGGGTCATACCTGCCTCCGGTGTTCAAGTAGAGTCCCCAATTGCCGGCAGGGCCGTTGAGCCCACCCCAAACGATCATCTCCGCGCCGGTCCACACTGCGGTGTGGTACTTCCTTGCCAAAGGTACGTCTCCTCCAGCGAAGGTGGCCGTCCAGTTATCGTTCACAGGGTCGTATCGCCCGCCATTGATAAGGTAATTACTACCCTTCCCGGTCCAGTATTCTTGTCCTCCCCAGATTATTAGCTCCGTTCCGGTCCACACTGCGGTGTGTTCGTACCTCTCAGACGGTACACCGGCCCCGATCGAGGTCGCCGTCCAGTTATCGTTCACAGGGTCGTATCGCCCGCCTGTATTGAGGTAAACTTCGTAGGATTCTTCCCCTCCCCAGACAATCATCTCCGTGCCGGTCCACACTGCTGTGTGGGAGATTCTCTCTGACGGTAAGTTTTCCCCGATCGAGGTCGCCGTCCAGCCGTTTGTTGTCGGGTCGTATCGCCCGCCTGTATTAAGGTAAACGCCGTAGGATTCTTCCCCTCCCCAGACAATCATCTCCGTGCCGGTCCATATTGCGGTGTGTTCGTACCTCTCAGACGGTACACCGGCCCCGATGGAGGTTGCGGTCCAGTTGTCTGCAGCAGGGTCGTACCGGCCGCCGGTGTTCAGGGCCGATCCATCGGCCCCACCCCAGACGATCATCTCCGTTCCGGTCCACACTGCGGTGTGGGCTTTCCTCCCGGATGGCACACCGTCCCCGATGGAAGTCGCTGTCCAGCTGTCTGTAGCAGGGTCGTACCGGCCGCCAGTGTTCAGGTCCGATCCATCGGTCCCACCCCAGATGATCATCTCCGAGTCGGTCCATACTGCGGTGTGTTTATACCTCTCAGATGGCACGCCCGCCCCGATGGAGGTTGCCGTCCAGCTGTTTGTAGCAGGGTCATATCGGCCGCCGGTGTTCAGGGGGAAAAACCCCGCGTCGTATCTCCTCCCGCCCCAGACAATCATCTCCGTACCGGTCCAGGCTGCGGTGTGGAACACCCTATCGGATGGCACGCCGTTCCCAATCGAGGTCGCCGTCCAACTGTCGGTTGCAGGGTTGTATCGTCCGCCGGTGTTCAGGTAACCATGTTGGTCCCTCCCGCCCCATATGATCATTTCCGCGCCGGTCCAGACCGCCGTATGACCTATCCTCCCTGCCGGTAGGTACCATAGCTCGGTCCACGTGTCGTCAGAACATCCGCTGTTGATACGCCACCGAATCTTGTATCCGTCATCGGGAGACGATACCGGATCGTCGTTGTCGGTCGATTTGATGTCGATTCGACCGTCCGCCCACCACGCATCGAACGGCCGCTTGCTCCATGTCACCGTGGCGATCTTCAGGTAATCCTGTCCGATCGACAGTACCGACATGACCACGAACCGGTCGTCCTCCTCGGTAAGCCTGGAGATGGTGCCCAGGGGAATTTCATCGAGATCCGGCTCGATGCCGAACAAGATAGCGATTTGTTCGATCAGTTCTCGCCATTCTTCGGCATTTAGATCGATTGCTGAATGTTCAGCGGGCTCCATGCCGAGGTCCGTGGTTTGCGGTTCAGCCATGACTAGACGGAATTCCGTCCCTTCGTAATGACCTCCGAGAGCCGGCATCGTGGCAACGTCACCGGAGTAAACAGCCAGCGCCGATTCAGCCTGCTCCTTCAACGTACCGTGGAACCTCGTGTCCCTGGCGTACCAGTTCCGCGTCAGCCGGTCGACAAGCACCGGCCGCGCCAGGCACTCGGCGATCAGGAACGGATCGTCATCGAGTGCGGCGAACAGTTCCGTCAGCATTTCCGGATTCTTCGTCCGGCTCGCCATGCGGTCCATTTCCGCCTGGAGTTGTTCGCCGGTGAGCGGTCTGGACCAGAATATTTCCAGCGCCGCGCTTTTATCGAGGTACGACTGCACCCGTTCACGGATCACCGCGTCGGGCATGACCTCGTCCAGCGCAGGCTTGAGCCCCGGGTTTTCCTCGGGCCAGATCCGGTTCTGCCAGTAGACATCCTCGATCAGACGCTGGTAACGAACCCGCTCTTCGAAGTTCAGCGTGTCGCCGTCAAACGACATGGCCGGCAGGCCAAGAGCGATAAGAAGTATTGCGAACAGCGTGATGGACCTGGTAGCGATACGGCGCATAACTCCTCCTGATCCGAAGCACTTTCCGGATCCAATTGTCAACAATTGCTGTGTATGTTTATACGGAAATCATCGCGCAGCGACAAGAACTATAGATACTCTTGAATGCCCATAGACTCAGTCTATTTCATCAGCGCCTTGGCCAGGATGCGGTCCATTATCCCCGGTGCGATCCGGTTGATCCAGTTCATCAGCTTGCCCTCTGTGGACAGGACCATTTCCCGCTTTCCGGTTCTGGCCATCTTGATGATGGCGTCTGCCACCGATGCGGCGGAGTGCTTCTTGAGCCGTTTGCTGCCCTGAGGCGGGCCGATCCGTTTTAACCGCGCACTGAATTCCGACTCGGTGTACGAGGGGCAGACCAGTCCGACCTTGATCCCTGTGCTCAGCAGTTCTGTCCGCAGGGCATCCGCCATTCCATGAAGGGCGAACTTGCTGCCGCAGTAGGCGGTGTAGTTCGGGATGCCCCGTTTGCCGATTACGGATGAGATCAGGATGATCCTGCCGCTGTTTCTCTCCTTTATTCCGGGGAGGAACGGGCGGATGGAACGGACCAGTCCGAATACGTTGACCTGGAACAGCGCTTCCATGTCTTCATCGGTTGTATTCTCGAACCTGGCGTCCAGTCCTATCCCTGCGTTGGCCACGATGACGTCCGGTATGCCCAGCTCCGAAACGATCCGGCCGGTAACCGTTTCCATCTCCGGGCCGTTGGACACGTCGGCGGCTATAGGAACCAGCAGGGGAGGGCCGCCCAGTTCGACGGACAGCGCCTCGAGCCGTTCCCGGTTACGGGCCAGGGCCCAGACGTTCGATCCTTCTTCCACGAACCGTTGTGCAGTGACGAGCCCGATGCCGGCGGAGGCGCCGGTGACCAGGATCTTTTTCCCTTGCAATTCGTAGGACATCGATACTCCTCTAGAAGCGGTACACGAAGAAAGAGTAACCGATGCGGTCCACCGGTTCGTACATCTCCAGCCAGTTGGTGGGGACGTCCCGGGTGCGGTGCTCATGGAGGCCGCGTACCAGCCAGAAAGTGCTGACCACGTAGGTTCCGGGGGCAGGTTTTTCGTACCAGTCTTTCGGCGTGACGCGCACATGCTCGATACCGTAGTTTTCGGGCCGGCCGTTCCAGGCGTACAACAGCCGTAACGGGCCGCTGCCGGTTTCGTCCTGCCACTGTTTCAGGAGCGGCAGGTCCTGGCCCCAGTCCAGGTTGGAGTCGTTGAGCAGTTTGTATCCGTTCGCCGGTCCGCCGGCCGCTTCGTTGAAGTAGGCCAGGTGGTGGGGGAAGATCCAGGCCGCGGATCCGGCGTACCACAACAGCAGACCTGCGCCGATAATCCGGGGAACGTGACCGGCGGACAGCATTGGAGCCAGCCGGGAAATGAAAATGAACAGCAACGGGTAGACCGGCAGCAGGTAGCGCAGGCCGATGCCGTCGGCCAGGGCGGTTGTGACAATGAAGAACGTGGCTGCCGGCAGGATCAGGAAAAGCTCGTCGGTCTTCCGGTCCGCACCATAGCGGCGCATGAGGATGATAGCGCCGGCCAGCAGCAGCAAGGTCGGCAGCGGGGTCTTGAACAGGAACGCCATCAGGAAGTAGTGCGGGAAACCGCCGACCCTGAATTCGCCCATGAGGTAGTACGCCCGGTTCGGGTCGTGGTCGGCGTTCACCAGGGCCATGCCGTCGAGATAGAACGACAAGTCGGCAGGGAAGCGGTACAGCGCCCAGACCACGAGGCCTGCCAGGATCGTTATGGCCACCAGGCCGCCGACAACCCGGTCGAGCTCCCGTTTTTTCCAGTCCACAGTCGCCAGAGCCAGGGTTGCCGCCACCGGAAGCAGAATCACCGCCGAGAACTTGGTCGCCAGGGCGAGCCCCAAGCATAGGGAGGACCAGACCAGGGAACTGCGCTTCCGCTCCCGGCTCCAGCGCCACAGGTTGTACAGGAACAGCAGGGAGAAGCAGGACAGTCCCAGGTCCATGGTCACGATCCGGGAATGGGCCAGGATGTTCGGGCTCAGGACGTACAGGAACAGGGCCAGCAGCCCGGCAGCGGTTCCGAACAGTTGTGAGGCCCAGCGGAAGACGAAGAAGCCGAGCAGGATCGAAAGCAGCACGATGGGGAACCGTCCTGCGAACAGCAAGCGATCTACGTCGTTACTATGGAGGAACTCCTCACCGAACTCCCATTCGTTGGGCGGATCGGAAAGCCAGTTCGGATCCCTCAGGTTCAGCTTGGGGTGTAGCGGCAGCAGGGGAACTGCGGCCAGCAGCTTGATCAGCGGCGGGTGCTGGGGGTTGAGCCGCATGTCGCCGGTTTTCAGATAGGTGTAACCGGCAGGCAGGTGGCTGGTTTCGTCGGAGGTCACCGACATTCGCGCCATCCCGGCCAGGAGTTGCCCTGCCAGGATGGCCAGTAGAAGAACAACGAGACCGGTTTTGAGGCCGGGAACCTGATCGATGTTCCGCATATCGGCATGATAGTAGAATACGCCCATGAAATTCAGCCGAATCGGGACCGTCGTCGTCCTGCTGTTGATATTTGCTTCGACTGCGCTGATCTCCCTGAGGCTGGAATCGGTTACTTTCGATGAGACGGCCCATATCCCCGCCGGGCTTTCCTACCTTCAAACTCATGATCTGCGGCTGAACGCGGAACATCCGCCGCTGGTAAAGGCGTTCTCGGCCATCCCGGTTTACCTGGGCGGTGGTGAGAAGCCGGACTACCGGTCCTCCTCGTGGCAGCAGGGAGATCAGTGGACTTTCGGCTTTGAGCTGCTGAACGGCAGGGTCGGTAACCCGGCGCGGCTGGATCCGGGCAGGCTGGTGGTTCCGGCCCGCTCCATGATGGTGCTTTTCGGCCTGATCCTCGGTCTGGTGGTCTATGGCTGGGCCCGTGAACTGTACGGCGATCCGGGGGGGGTGCTGGCCCTGACCCTGTTCGTGTTCTCCCCCACCATGCTGGCCCATACCCGGCTGGTGACCACAGATCTGCCCGCAGCCCTGGGGTACACCCTGACCTTGTGGCTGTGTTTCCGGTACACCCGCCGTCCTTCCTGGTTCCGGGCGGCGCTCACCGGGGGAGCCCTCGGATTCGCCCTGATCACGAAGTACTCCACCGTCCTGCTGCCGCCGATCCTGGTGCTGCTGCTGGTGGCTTGGCGGTTCCTGCCCCGTGAGGACCGGGAACCGGTGGGCTGGAAACCGTTTGCAGGTCACGTAACCATGGTGGCCCTCATCGCATGGGCTGTGCTGTGGGCCGGTTACGGCTTCCGCTACGAGGCGGTACCGGGCAGCTGGTACGGTCTGCCGTGGGATCCGATCATCAGCCAGGAATTCAAAGGCAGGGGGCTGATCTCCTGGCTGAACCGGTACCGTCTTCTGCCGGAAGGCTACCTCTACGGCCTGGCCTACGCCCTGGGCGGTGCCTTGCGGCGGTTGAGCTATTTCCACGGGGAACTGGCTGTCACCGGCCGTACTTTTTTTTTCCCGGTAGCGTTTCTGCTCAAGACCCCGCCGGCGGTGATCGGACTCCTGCTGTGGGCGGCATTCGCCGGCATCCGGAGGTCCGGCTGGAGAAGCTGGACAGGCTGGTTCCTGGCCTTGCCTGCCGGGTTCTACATGCTGGTGGCGGTTACGGGGAACCTGAACATAGGCCACCGCCACCTGGTGCCGTTGTACCCGCTGATGTTCATAGGGGTCGGTTCCCTGGCCATGCTGTGGAAAGGACGAGTCGCAAAATGGGTGCTGGCGGCGATGGTTGTACTGGCGGCGGTTTCCTCGATTCTGGCCGCCCCGCGGTACCTGTCCTACTTCAACCTGGTCGCCGGCGGTGGCAGGCACGGTGAACGGTATTTTGTTGATTCAAGCCTGGACTGGGGCCAGGACCTGCCCCGGCTCCGGGACTGGATGGATGTCGAGGGAGTTCAACAGGTCGATCTGGCCTATTTCGGAACCGCCGATCCGGCTGCCTACGGTATCGATTACCGTAAAGTGATCATGGTTCACGACTTCCGGCCTGACGCTCCTGCAGTGCGGCCGGCGCCCGGTGACTGGTTCGCCGTCAGCAAGACGCTGCTGCAGGGCGCCTATCTGGAGCCGGACCGGGAGTTCGCCATGCAGGGGCTGCGAACCGGCGCGGTGCGGCGGGAGTGGGTGCAGGAGTGGAGCCGGCATTGCGAAGAGCTCCGGGACCGGGGGGACAGGACTCCCGGCCTGGCGGATCGACTGGTGGAACAGGGTAGGATCAGTCCGGAAGTGCGACGCCGGATCGCGGCCCCCCTGCTTACTACCTGGATCTTTCGGTTGCGGGACAACAGGAAGCCTGACGCCCGGATTGGGGACTCGATCCTGGTCTACAGAATACCCTGATCCGGCCCGGACCTACTCTTCGGCCCGCACCTGGACTGTCAGGGTTCCGATCTTTTCGATTTCCGCAGTCAGGGTGTCTCCCGGCGAGACCGGGCCGACACCGGCAGGGGTCCCGGTGAACAGCAGATCGCCCCGTTCCAGGGTGACGGTTTGGGAAGCAAAGGCGATCAGTTCGGCCACCGAACGCATCATATGGTCGGTCCGGGATGATTGGCGCTCCTGGCCGTTCACCGTCAGACGTATCGCAAGGCCGGAACCGTCGCCGACCTGATCCTTAGGGGTAACCCCGGATACAGGCGCCGAACTGTCGAACCCTTTGGCCAGGGACCAGGGAGTTCCCTTTTCCTTGGCCTCGGCCTGGATATCCCGGAGGGTCATGTCCAGGCCGACGGCGAAACCGAGAACGTGATCCAGGGCGTCCTCCTCCCGGATCCCTTTGCCCCGGACGCCGATCACCGCCACCAGTTCCACCTCGTGGTGCATCTCGCCTCCGCCTGCCGGCAGCACGATGGCTTCGCCGTGGTGGATCACCGCCGAGGCCGGCTTGAAGAAAAGAACCGGGGGGCCGGCTTTGGGTGCGTTCATTTCCGCTACGTGATCGGCGTAGTTCCGTCCGATGGCCAGGATCTTGCCGACTTCCACCGTCTCGCCGGTACCCTCGACCTGAACGTACGGTTTCCGGGAATCGGGTCCGCTACCCGGTTTCCGTGTCCAGAGGTGCCAGGACCCTTCGGCGCTGGCAAGGAGCCGTCCACTCTCATCCCGGACCTCCCCTGCGGCAAAGGCGACCCGGGCGCCCCTCCGGGTCACCTGCCCTGTTGCCACCAGGCGGCCGGCCCGGGGGCCGTCCAGGAAGTTGATGGACAGGTGGATGGTGGCGCACCACCACTCCTTCGGAATCGATGAGATCACCGCCCCGCCAAGGGCGGAGTCCAGGAGGGCGGAGATAACGCCGCCGTGGGCGACGCCTCGCATGTTCAAATGATGGGGCTTAAGGTCCAGGACCACCCGGGCGGTGCCTGCCGTAATGGACTCCACCCTGGTGCCCAGATATTCGTTGAACGGAGGATGTTTCATGTCCGGAGTTTACCAGCATTGAAGTACCATGTCCGGGTGGCGGCTTTTTGGCTGCGGGAAGGAAATAGCCATGCGTTTCAAGATCCGAACCCTGGTTGTCGTGATGGCCGCCGTGCTGCTGTGCGGGATCGTCGCGGCGGACGAACTCGAGGAAGGGACGAAGGAACTGCAGTTCGATTTCTCTCTGGTGGATTCCAGCACCGGATCCAATGTGTCCTTCTCCGGCGGGCTGGGATGGGTGCTCACTACCCACCATCAGGCCGGACCTGTGATCGGCTACAGCCGCGACGACCCGGACGACGGCAGTACTGTGGACGGGATCGCTTTGGGCGGGTTCTATAACTACAACTTCTCGATTATCTCCGACATGCTGGTTCCGTATGTCGGCGGCAGGGTGGAACTGTACTCCGGTGATCTGGGGCATCTGTACGATGCAGGGGTACGGGTCTACGGCGGCTTGCGGCTGATGACAGGCGCAAAGGCGGCGCTCAACGTCCGTCTGTTCCATGAGCAGAAGGCCGGATCCGGGAGGGTGGCAGACCTGGCCAGCACCGGCCTTACCGCCGGCCTGTCGATTTTCTTCTGATCTAGATCAGGCCGGTGGCAACCTTGTAGAAGGCGTACACCGATAGCAGCACACAGGCGATCGCTGCGCTGTCCCAGAACAAACTGGATGAACGGCTCTTCAGCACGCCGTACGGAATCACCCAGCCGAGGGCGAAGCCGCTGATGAGGCCGCCCACATGGGCGGCGTGGTCGATACCGTCGAACAGCAGGCTGACCAGGAAGATGTATCCGACGTAGTACAGGATCTGGCCCTTGATCCGTTGTCCGGCCGGGCCGCCCCGCCGGATGCCGTAGGCGATCAGGGCGCCCATCAACCCCATGATCGCGCCGGAAGCTCCCAGCGAGAATGCGTCGCCGGGGGTAACCGCTTTCCAGGCCAGGGTCGCAACGTACCCCAGGACGCCGGTGCCGAAGTAGATCACCCACAACCGCTTCCGGCCGTACTCCTCTTCCACGAACGGGCCGATCTGGAGCAGCACGTAGGAATTAAAGGCGAAGTGGATGAGCCCGCCGTGGAGGAAGATCGGCGGGATCAGCCGCCAGGAATCGCCCAGTCCGGAAATCAACGGCGAGTACAGCGCGCCGAACCGGACCAGGCTCTCTCCGAACTCTCCGGGGAACATCAGGATCGAACCGAACCCGCCTTGCCCTTCCTGCACCAGACGGATCGCCATGAGGATGAACCAGAACCCGTTCACCAGCAGGATCAGGGAGGTAACCTTGACCCCGCCGGGGAACAGGGCCGAGATCGCCCGCCCTGCTCCCGGGCCGGTCACTCCTGATGTCCGCTCGCCGCATTCGGTACAGGTGGAGGCTCCTTTTTGGATCAGCGCCCGGCAGGAGGGGCACATTTTGTGCTTTCCCCGGACCGACCGGGTCGCCATGTCCACTGCCGACTTGCTCTCGCCGATGGTGCGGTAACGCTGGTTCCATTTCCAGCGCAGCCGGGAGCCCCGTAGGCCTGCTGCGTCCATGACGGCAGCGAGCCACTCCACGAATCGATCCATGCCGGTCAGCGCCCCTTGAACTCGGGCCGTTTGCGTCCCAAAGTGGACAGGCCCTCGTAGGCGTCCTCGGTGGAGAAGATCTCCACCAGGTGGGCAAGTTCCATGGCCAGGCCGTCCTCGAGACTGCCTTGTGCTCCCTCGCGTATCATTTTCGACGACAGCCGTACGGCAACAGGCGCCTTGGCTCCGACTTTCTTCACCGCTTTGGCCATCGCCTTGTCGTCCCCGGTATCCACCTTGCCCGTCAGCAGATCGTCCGGCGATGCTGCGTCGAACAACTGCGCCAGCGCAGCGAACTTCTCCGGGACGGCTCCCGGCGTTCTCACGTGTACCGGACCTTCTTCGATGGCCGCCAGCACCGCTTCGTCCAGTTCGCCGTAAGGTACCGCCCGGTCCACCAGGCCGATCGCTTCCGCCTGGGCCGCCGGCACCATCTGGCCGGTCAGGACCAACCATGAGGCCAGGCCTGTACCGACCCGCCTGGTAGTGCGCTGGGTGCCGCCCAGGCCGGGGCAGATACCGATGCCGGTTTCCGGGAACGCCATTACCGCTTTGTCGGAGGCGATGATCCGGTGGCAGGCCAGGGCCAGTTCCAGGCCGCCGCCCAGGGCCAGGCCGTGCATCCGGGCGATTACCGGCTTGGGACAGGTCGCAAGGTCGTTCAGCAGCTCGTGGCCGGCCTTGGTGAAAGATACGATGCGGTCCAGGGTTTTCGCTTTGATGTTCTTGACGAAGAACCGGATATCGGCTCCTGCGATGAACCCTTTTCCTGCGCCGGCGATGACGATGCCGCGAACGGCGTCGTCACCGGACACTTTTCGGAAGGCGTCGTGGAGCTGCCCTACCACCTGTTCGTTCAGAGCGTTCATGGCGTCGGGCCGATTCAAGGTCAGGGTTGCGACGCCGTCTCGGATATCGGTACGGACCAGTTCGGAACGCTGAACGGCCTGTCTCCGGCTGCCGCCAGGGTTTGCGGCATCGCCATATCCCACTTGTGGCGATCTTGCCTGCAAGCGCTGCGGAATTCGCCACACCGGTGCGGTTCATCATCTGGAACGGACCTGCCGGCCAGCGCAGGCCGACCCGGGCGCCGATGTCGGTGTCCTCAATGGTGCTTACCTTCTCGTCCACCAGCCCGGCCGCCACGAAGTAGACCGCCCCCAGCATCCGTTCCTCGATGGCGGCGAATTTCGATTCGTCGGCCTCGCCGTCCGTCTTCCAGTTTTCTCCCAGGGCGACCTGGTCCCGCAGCGCTCTGGTCGGGGAGTAGAACGGTCCGAACTTTTCTCCTAGGGTGTTCGCGGCATGCATGGCGATGGGCACGCCGGTAACGTTCATCAACTCGAACGGGCCCATGCCGATCCGGAACGTCTTCTTGCAGGAGGCCTCGATGGTAGGGATGTCCGCCGCCCCTTCCTCCAGCAGTCGGACCGCCTCGTTGAGCCACGGCACGAAGTAACGGTTGACCACGAATCCGGAAGCATCGGCGGAGGCGATGGGCGTTTTGCCGATCTGCTCCTGCAGCGTCCAGGCCCGCTGGGTCGCATATTCCGATGTCGCCCGGCCGGGGACCACCTCCACCAGCCGGTTCTTGGCCGGGTGGTAGAAGTAATGCAGGCCGACGAACCGTTCCGGGTTTTTCATCCCGTCGGCCAGTTCGGTGACCAGGAACGACGAGGTGTTGGTTGCCAGGATCGCTTCCGGGGAACAGTGCTCCTCGAGGCGTGTGAAGACGCTCTTTTTGACCGCTTCATCCTCGAAGACCGCTTCCACCACCAGGTCCACATCGGAGAGGCGGCTCCAGTCGGAGGTTCCTTCGATCCTGCTCTCGATCTCCTTCGCCTGTTCCGGCCTGAATATGCGGCGTTCCACCCCTTCCTTGAGGGTGGTTCGGATGATCTCCACTCCCCGGGCGACCTTGTCATCGTCCAGGTCCACCAGGATGACCGGGAACCCTTCGGTGGCGATCTTCTGGGCTATGCCCGAGCCCATGTTGCCGGCGCCGATCACGGCGAGTTTCTGTACAGGTCGGTTCTGTTTGTTCATCGGATCGTGCCTCCAACATGGTTCAATTTCACAAGGTAACGGATACGGCAGTTTAACAGGACTTGTCGTCATGACAGAGACGTTTCCCCATCCCGACCACATTGTCGAGGCAGTACCCGATCGATTCATAAAACCTGATTACGTCGGTGTTGTTCCCCCGGACCTGCAGGTTGATTTTCGGGCAGCCGGCGGCCATGAGAAACTCCTCGGCCGCTGTCATGAGAGCGCGGCCGAAACCTCGCCCCCGGCAGGAAGGCGAGACCGCGAGATAGTTCACCCAGCCCCGGTGGCCTTCGTACCCGACCATCACGGTTCCGACAACCCTGTCATCCAGCAGGCCGACCACAAGCCCGTCAGGATCGGTTCGGACCTTGCGGTCGATGTCCTTCCGGGGATCGTTCCACGGCACCACCAGGTCACAGCTAGTCCAGAGGTCGAGAACCTGGTCCCGATCTTCCTGCCGGTAGGCGCGGATCTCCATCCGGATGAACTGCTCCTATCCTTCTTTCACCGCCTGGATGATGTCCTGGATCGCCTTCTTGCCGTCGTTGAAGAACATCATGCAGTTGTCGGCGGCGAACAGCGGGTTCGGGATGCCGGCGAAGCCGGGGGACAGGCTGCGCTTGATCATGATCACGGTGCGGGCCTTGTCCACGTCGATAATCGGCATTCCGGCGATGGGGCTGTTTGGGTCGGTGCGGGCCACCGGGTTGACCACATCGTTGGCGCCCAGCACGATGGCGACGTCGATCTGCTCCATCTCCTGGTTGATGTCGTCCATCTCCCGGAGCTTTTCGTACGGCACGTCCGCTTCGGCCAGGAGCACGTTCATGTGCCCGGGCATCCGTCCCGCTACCGGGTGGATGGCGAAATCGACCTCGACGCCCTTTTCCTCCAGAAGGTTTGCCAGGGTCCGGACCGTATGCTGCGCCTGCGCCACCGCCATGCCGTAGCCGGGGATAATACAGACACGCTGCACACCGTCCAGCATCATGGCGATCTCTTCGGCGGATGTTTGTTTGACGGTTTTGTAGACCTCGTCGGCGTCCGGCGTGTCCCCGGTCGGTCCCATGGTGCCGAACAGCACGTTGGTCAGTGACCGGTTCATCGCCTTGCACATGATCATGGTCAGGATGATCCCCGAGGCGCCGACCAGAGAACCGGAGACGATCAGGACCGAGTTGCTGATGACGAAACCGGTGGCTGCGGCCGCCAGTCCCGAATACGAGTTCAGGAGTGCGATCACCACCGGCATATCGGCGCCGCCGATGGACAGGGTCAGCACAACGCCCAGGACGCCGCCGGCCGCAACCAGCAGCCAGAACAGAAGAAAGTTCTCCGGGTTGAGAACCACGAGAACACCCAGAGCGATGGAAGCGAGGGCGGCCAGTCCCTTCAGAAGGTCCATGCCCGGGAAGCGTTCTTTTTTGACCAGCAGGATCAAGCCGATAATCAGGCCGCACAGGAAGATCCCGGCTCCCAGGAGCTTGTCGGAACCGGTGGCACCGTCAGCCAGAATCGCGTTGGGGAACGCGTACCATGCAGCGCCTGCTACACAGGCCAGGGAGAAACCGTACTTGATGATCTTCTGCCCGGTGCGAAGTTTCCACTTCACCGCCAGGAATTCCGCCAGCTTGCCGAAGGCGACATAGCTGCCGAAAAAGGTGACCGATCCGATTAACCCGGAAATGACCATGGCGATAAGCGCCTGCATGTCTTCGCCACCGGAATCCTGGGTTATGTAAGAGTAGGCCGCTACCAGCGCCGATCCTGCTACGAGGATCGAAGCGCCGCCACCGAACCCGTTGAACAGGCCGACCATTTCCGGCATGGCGGTCATCTTGACCCTGACTGCGGCGATGCCTCCGATCAGGGCGCCGACCCCTATACCGATCAGGATGTAGGTCCAGCTTTCCGGTGGGTCGCCCAGAAGGGTGGCCACGATGGCGATCCCCATGGCCAGGGTGCCGATGGCGTTGCCCCGCACGGCGGTGCGGGGGTGGGCCATCCATTTCAGGTCCAGGATGAACAGGACCGCAGCAACGAGATATGCGATGTTCTGTATGTTTGAGGAAATCATGCCGGCTCCCTAGTTCTTTTTCTTGAACATGCCGAGCATGCGGTGGGTGACCAGGAAGCCGCCGACGACGTTGATGGTGGCGAACGCCACTGCCACACCGGCCAGTACCTGGGCGAGGTGGGAGGAGGTATTCCCGGCCAGGATCAGGGCCCCGACGATGGTGATACCGGAGATGGCGTTGGATCCTGACATCAACGGTGTGTGCAGGGTCGGCGGAACCTTGGTGATGACCTCGAACCCGATGAAGATCGCGAGGATGAAAATCGTTAGCAGTGCGATGAAACTGAACATGGTCCCTCCCGCCTTACGCGCCCGAATCCTGGCCGAGCAGATCCAGAACACGCGGGTGAACGACTTTGCCGTCCCGCGTGACCAGAGTGCCGGCCGTGATCTCGTCGTCGGTGTTCAGCGTGAAATTGCCTTCTTTGTCGATCAGGTGAAGCAGGAACGTGGTGATGTTTTTGGAGTACATCTGGCTTGCATGGAACGGGATCTCCGTAGGGATGTTCACCGGTCCGAGGATGGTCACACCGTGTTCAACGACGACTTCGTCGCCCCGGGTCAATTCGCAGTTCCCGCCACGCTCGGCGGCCAGGTCGATGATCACCGAGCCGGGCTGCATCCCCCGGACCATTTCCGCGGTGACCAGGACCGGAGACTTCTTTCCGGGGATCGCCGCCGTAGTGATGACCACGTCGTTTTCGGCAACCACTTTGGCCATCAGTTCCCTCTGCCGACGGATGAACTCCTCTCCCTGGTCCTTTGCGTAGCCGCCGGCATCTTCTGCGCCCTCGGTTTCTAGGGGCATCTCCACGAACTTTCCGCCGAGGCTCTCGATCTGTTCTTTTACCGCCGGGCGGACATCGTAAGCCACTACGACGGCGCCCAGTTTCTTTGCGGTGGAGATCGCCTGCAGCCCGGCAACCCCGGCTCCGATAACGAACACTTTTGCCGGCTTGATGGTGCCGGCGGCGGTCATCATCATCGGGAACATCTTCGGCAGGTGGTTGGCGGCGAGCAACACCGCCTTGTACCCGGCGATGGTGGCCATGGATGACAGGATGTCCATGCTCTGCGCCCTGGTGATCCGGGGCATCAGTTCCATGGAAAACAGGGTAGCGCCGGTGCCGGCGAACTCCTGCGCAGCCTCCGGTTCTCCCAGCGGATCGCAGCAACCGATCACCGTCTTGCCTGCGTCCAGTTCGGCCAGATCGGCCCTGCCTGCTTCCTGGTTGGCGCCGTACGTCCGGACCATGGCCAGGATGTCACAGGACGAAACCACGTCGGCCCTTGAGTTGGCTATGCGTGCCCCTTTTTCTTCGTAGGCAGCGTCCGGGTAACCGGCGGTAGCGCCCGCGCCCGGTTCCAGTACGACGGTGACCCCTGCCTTGCCCAGTTGGGAGAGGACCGCGGGGGTAATCGCCACCCGCCGTTCCCCAGGGAACGTTTCCTTCAAAATACCGATATTCATCGATTTTTCCACCTATGGTGTGAAGCGGGAGGATCCTGCTCGCCGCCTTGGAACCTGGATTCTAGACGGAATCGGTCCGTTTGTCACTTATCGGCCGGAGGGTCTTCCTCATCGAGCGTGATTTCGCCTGCTTCCGCTTGGCGGAGCAGTTCCCGTGCTTCCTGCTCGTCGCCTGAGGTTACCACAACCCGGACCACCCCGAGGCCGTCCAGGGTGAAACCGTGGGTGTTGCGCAAAGCCTCACCGCGGAGGATCGACTGTATGCCGTGAGCCTCGAGGAACGCCTTGATCTGCTGTGCCTCGAACTCGCCGGAAGCCTTGAATACGCAGGCCGCACCTCTGTCCGGATCGGTCATGAAATCCTCCGCGGAACTTACCTGATTGTCAGCCCCATGGTGGTGTTCAGTGGGGGCCCATCGACCGAATCAATCCGCTGTGCCGGTTCCACGTTCCCGTAGACGCCAGCATCGAATACCAGGATCGAGTTCACCTGTGAGACGTATGCACGGCCCCAATCGTCGACTGTGATCGCCTCCGGGGAGACCAACAGTGTTCGATCCGTTCCCGGTCCTCCGATCCTGCGCAGTGGGGCAACGTTCCCATTCGGATGTTCAGGATAAACCGTAATGCTGGAGTTCCCGCGGTTTACGACGTAAAGCAATCCCTGGCCGTCGAAGGCGATCCCCATCGGTTGGTCCAGAAGCGTATCCGGTCCTTCGATGACGAAATCCGGTTCTTCGTTGTGCACCTGATTGGCAACGATCTGGAACCCGAGAATCCGGTTGCTGCCCGGTTCGGTGATGAAGTATCTCCCCTCCAGGTCCCTAGCGATCCCCATCGGTCCCTCGATGGTGGTTTGGGTGCCGAAGACTCCGCCGGTGTAGGTAACCACCGCCGGGTCCAGAGACAGTTCGATCACTCCGAGCATCCCCTCGGGACCCTGTGGGTCTACATGGTTGGTGACCAGGATCCCGTTCCATTGTCCCGCACGGATGGCGTTCGGCAGGGTCAGGCCGGTTCGGGAGCCCTGGATGGTGCGTGTTGGTGCGGCATTATCGATGGCGTCCGGTGCGTAGATCGTGACACTGGGCAGGTTGTTGACATCGCCCATGTTGGCCACGAAGATTTCTCCTCCTCGGGTTTTGGAGACCGACATCGGAACATGGAGGCCGGTGTTCGGCCCATGGATTACGCGTGTCGGGGGAAGCTGGAGGGTGCCGTCGTTCTCCAGCGCAAAGGCGACGATGCTGTTGCCTCCCATGTTGGCCACCAGCAATTCCCGCGGGAACGGAGAGGGAGCCGGCTCTGGTTCACCTCCTCCCGGAGGACAGCCGACGCAAACCGCAAGAACAGCTGCCAGTGTGAGGCAGAAAAGCCTGGACGAGGTCGGATTGTGAGCAGAATCGATCATGGCGGGCTCCTCCTTTGACCGATTATTTATGCCTCATCATATACAGGTTCCCCTGCCTGTGAATACTGCAAATCGTCGCGGTCTTGGGGCAGCTACCAACCGAACCCCAGGATCATTCCAAGAGGTGCTCTTGAGCCAGAATGCGAGATAGCCGGCGGCGATCTTCGCCTGAATAGTTCCCAGCGCCCACAGCCGAACCAGCCGCTCCTCCAGGGAGGGGATACGGCGGTCGGTCTCGAGGAAAAGCCGCCATTTCTGTGCCGTTTCTTCCCTCTTTTAGGTTCAACCGGAATAGAGATATCCTGCGCGAGCGCCGGACCCCCTTGCACGGCGACAGCCATTAGCGTCTGCTTTTTCCCTCCAGTTCAGTTGCAGGCCGATATACGATTGTCATTCCCCGCCAGGAGGAGCGAAAGATCTGATGGAAGAGACGGCGACGTTGGCAAAGGGTCAGGGGGCCGCAAAGGCCGAGAAGTTCGGAACCTTCCTGGGTGTCTACACACCCAGTGTTCTGACCATCCTTGGGCTGATCATGTACCTGCGTTTCGGCTGGGTGGTCGGGAATGTCGGTCTGCCGCTGACGCTCCTGATCGTCCTTCTCGCTAGTGCCGTGACCGTGATTACGGCGCTGAGCGCTTCGGCTATCGCCACCAATATGCGGGTCGGTGTCGGTGGTGAGTATTACATGATCGCGCACAGTCTCGGTCTCGAATTCGGCGGTGCGATCGGCATCCCTCTGTACCTCTGCCGAACGCTGAGTATCACCTTCTACAGCTATGGTTTTGCCGAATCGATTGTCGGCCTGCTTCCGGCCGGTTGGGGTTTCGGGCCTGAGCGCACTGTACAGCTCATCGCGGCCATGACCGTGGTCGGCGTGACCGCTGTCTCAGGAAAGAGTGCCGGTCTCGCCTTGCGGCTTCAGGTTCCAATCATGATGGCGGTCGGGCTTTCACTGCTTGCCCTTGTCGTTGGAGTGGTGACCGGAGTCCCGCGGGCTCCCGAGCTCATTGCGACTTATCGTACCGCACCGGAGGGCTTCTGGTTTGTCTTTGCGGTTTTTTTCCCGGCGGTGACAGGGTTTACCGCCGGCATTGGATTGAGCGGAGATCTGAAAGACCCCCGGCGGTCGATCCCGATCGGAACCCTCGCGGCGGTGGCAACCGGCGGCGCAGTGTATCTTCTGATCCCGATACTTTTCTCGGTCACCGGTCGTATAGAGTTTGCCGAAATGGCCCAACCGGGTCTGGTGGCGTGGACCGGTGTGGCGGTTCTGGGCGCCTGGTTGGTGTATCCGGGGATGTGGGGCGCGATCCTCTCCTCAGGTTTCGGCAGTGCGCTTGGCGGGCCGCGTGTCCTGCAAGCGCTGGCAAAAGATGGTCTGGCGCCGAGCTTTCTGTCAAAGGTTTCCGGTGCCGGGCAGCCGGTCATTGCCACCTGGGTGAGCGCGATCATAGCTCTTGCCGCCGTCGCTTTGGGAGGCCTGAATGATGTCGCGAGGTTCGTGACCATTCTATTCCTGACGCTCTACGTAGCCATTAACCTGAGCGCGGCGGCGGAGAAATGGGGCTCCGATCCCTCGTACCGCCCGAAGATCACCGTTCCGTGGCTACTCTCGCTTGCGGGTTCGCTGGCCGCCGTCATCGTCATGTTCCTCATCAGCCCTCTGGCCTGTGTGATTGCGATCAGTCTGGAGCTTGTGCTCTACATCTATCTTCGCAAGCGGGCGCTACAGCGCCGGTGGGGCGACGCATGGGCAGGGGTGTGGATGTCGCTTGCCCGCTTCGCTCTTCTGCGCCTTAAAGAGCACGGTGACGATCCCCGCAACTGGCGCCCTAATATACTGGTCTTTGTGGGAGATCCCGAGAAGCGCATCGGCCTGGTTCGGCTGGCGAACTGGTTTAGCCAAGGGCGCGGGATCGTCACTGCCAGCCAGTTGATCGAAGGTGACCTGAGAACGGCTGGCATCAAGGTCGACAACCTCCGGTGCGGGATGGACCGAGCCCTGACAGCAGACGGTCTCGTGGCTTTTGCGGAGGTCGATGTCGTTCAGGAGTTCGAGTCGGGAGTTATCGATACGGCACAGGCCAACGGCATCGCAGGATTGCAGTCGAATACTGTTCTCGTGGGCTGGCCGAAGAAGCCCGCTCGGCTCGAGGCATGGCTGAGGATCATGCGGAACCTTTCTGAAATCAACAAGAGCACTCTGATCACCAGGCTGAATTGGGTACACGAACCCGGGCAGCGCAAGAGGATTGTCATATGGTGGGGTGGCCTTGAGAACAACGGAGACATGATGCTTCTACTCGCGCACCTCCTGAAGCTCAATCCCGAGTGGAGTAACTCGCAGATCGTTGTGCGCTCTATCGCCCGCAGTGATAAGGAACGAGAGTTCCAGGACGAGGGCCTCAGGGCGATGCTCGAGGAGGTCCGAATAGAAGCAGACACCGAAGTCATCAAGCAATCGGAGTCTCAGTCGATCGCCGAGACCATACGCACCCACAGTGTGGGAGCAAGCATCGTTTTCCTTGGTATGCAGCATCCCGAGCCCGGGGAGGAAGCGGATTACGCCCGGAGGCTGGACGAGCTTTCCTCCGGTCTCTGCACGACGGTCTTTGTGCACAACGCCGGGAGGTTTGCCGGTAAGCTGATCTGAAATACGGAATTTCAGGAGTGGCCTGAGATTGTTGAGTGCTCCTTTCTTCGACCCTCTTCAGCGTACCGTTCGGTCGGTCTTATCCAAGCGTCCGTCGTTTACAATATGATTGCGATTTCATAGTCGGAATAGGATCTGAGCCGAATAGGTGCACATTTCCGGAAGGTTACAGATGGCAAGATCGATCCAGGTCTGGGACCGGGCGGCGGGCCGCATGTTTGAGGAAAACGTGCACGGTGGCGCCGGGGTCCGGTTGCTGTACCGGACCGTTCCCGGACGGTGGCTGGAATCGGTGCTGCTTTCGCGGCGGATCGTCAGTCGGCTCATGGGCTCCTGGTACGGCTCTCGGTTCAGCAGGGCGATGATTCCGGATTTTATCCGGGCCCAGGCGATCCGAATGGAGGAGTTTGAATCGAAGGATTACCGGTCGTTCAACGAGTTCTTTGTACGGAAGTTCCGGCCTGGTGCGAGAACGTTCGGTGAGGATAACTCGGCGCTGCCGGCGTTTGCCGAGGCGCGGTACCTGGCCTATGAGCAGGTGACTCCGGATCTGAAGTTCCCGGTGAAAGGGGAGACGCTGTCGGCGGCCCGGATGTTGACGGTTCCGGACGAAGTGGAGTTCTACCCGGACCGGTTCCTGAAAGGTCCGCTGCTGATCGCCAGGCTCTGTCCGGCCGATTACCACCGCTACCACTACCCGGACAGGGGCCGGACACTGGCGGCCTGGACCGTACACGGCAGGTATCACTCGGTGAACCCCGCTGCTCTGAATGCTCTGGGTGACGTGTTTGCACGGAACGAGCGGAGGGTGTCGATTCTGGAGACGGAGATCTTCGGTTGTCTTGCCTATGTGGAGGTCGGCGCTCTGGGGGTCGGGCGGATCGTCCAGTCCCACGATGAGAAAGAACCGTTCGGGCGGGGTGATGAGAAAGGGATGTTCCTGTTCGGTGGTTCGACGGTTTTGGTGTTTGGTGAACCTGGAGCATGGATGCCGTCTGCCGACCTACTCGCGAAGACGGCGGAAGAAACGGAAACTCTCGTCCGCCTCGGTGAACCGGTGGGAATTCGGTGACAGGCACCTTAACCCGGGTTAAGGTGCCTGTCACCGAATCAGGAAAACAGGTTCTTGATGATTTCGAAGCCGCCGACCCAGGTGCCGATGAAGCTGCCGAAGCCGGGTAGCAGGAAGCACAGGAAAACCTTCAGCAGCCGGTTCCGCCACCACATCCGCGCCTTGGCCACATCCTCTGCGAGGGTCTGGAAGTCCTTTACCAGAGGCGGTCGCATCAGCACCTGAATAAAGGCGGTGACGTAACCGGCGCCGATGACCGGCGTCAGGCTTGTTATGGGAGCGGCGACGAAGGCCAGGATGATGGTGACCGGATGGGCCAGGGCGATGATTGCGCCGACGGCCGCCGGTATCCCGTTGGCCAGTATCCAGAACCAGGCGTTGTCCCCGGCCACCCGTCCGCCCTGCGTGAGGCCGATGAGAATCAGGGAGCCGACAATGACCGCCGGGATACCCCAGCCGATGATCTTCCAGATCGGAGAGACGGGGGGGATGACCGAAATCTCTTCCAGATCCACCGCTTGGTCGTCGTCCTGGTTTTCAAGCGCCTCCACGATCCCGCTCATGTGCCCGGCGCCCACCACCGCCACGATCCTGCGTCCCTGGGAGCGGCGGATCTTTTCGGTGAGGTAGATGTCCCGCTCGTCGAGGAGCACCCGTTTAAGGGAGGGCATCGTTTGCGACAGTTCGTTCAGCAACTCCGAGAGGACGTCCTGTTGCCGCAGGCGGCGCAGGTCTTCTTCGGATATCTCCTGGTCCTCGAACAGGCCTGACAGAATCCCCACCAGAAGCTTCATTTTTTGTATGAACGACATCGACCGCCATGCCCTGAGCATGGTGATTCTGATGTTGCGGTCGCACAGTTCCACCGGGACGCCGAGATCGTGGGCCGCCCGTGTCGCCTCCAGCAGTTCTGTCCCGGGGGCGACTCCCAGCTTTTGCCCGATCTTCTTCTGGTAGGAGCCGAGTAGCAGGTTTACGAGCAGAGTGGTGAGCTGTTTCTGCCGGATGATCTGCTTCAGGTCCAGATTTTCCCAGCGGGATTTCTCCGAAAGCGCCCTGTGGCGCTGGGCGTCCAGTTCCACACAGACGCAGTCCGGATGCTCGATCTCGATCACCCGGCGCACCAGGTCCACCGATTCCCGGGAAACGTGGGCGGTGCCGATCAGGATTACCTCCCGCCCGTCCCTGCGGACGATCCGCACATCCGGTGGGTATCCGTCCCGGTTCTCCGGCAGTTCCGCCGGGCCGGCATGCTCCTGCTGTTTCTCGTCGTCCATCCGGCAGAATGTACCGCAAATCCAAGAAGTTGTCCCGGCACCTTTGCTATGATCAACGGTGCCGGCACAGTGGCCAGCGGAGCACCGAATAATGAGCGATTCCACGGAAACCACAGCTTTTGCCCGAAGCCTGATGGAGGGGATTCCGGACCGGCTGCCCCCGGCTCCAGAGCATGACTCCTCGGTCAGCCATGCCCCGTCCCGGAGGCAGGTATTGACGCCGGCGGAGAAGAAACTTGCCCTCCGGAACGCCCTGCGCTATTTCCCCTCTTCCCAGCACAAGACCCTGGCGCCAGAGTTCGCCGCGGAACTGGAGCGCGAGGGCCGGATCTACATGCACCGGTTCCGTCCTTCCGACTACGCCATGGCCGCCCGTCCGGTGGGGGAATACCCGGCGCAGTGCGCCCAGGCGGCGGCGATCATGCTCATGATCCAGAACAACCTGGATCCGGCGGTGGCGCAGTATCCCCACGAGATGGTCACCTACGGCGGCAACGGAACCGTGTTCCAGAACTGGGCTCAGTACCGCCTGACCATGCAGTACCTTGCGGAAATGACCGAGGAGCAGACCCTGGTGCTGTATTCCGGTCATCCCCTGGGGCTGTTCCCGTCCCATCACGATGCGCCCAGGCTGGTGGTGACCAACGGCATGGTCATCCCGAACCACAGCTCACCCGAGGATTACGAGCGACTGGCCGCCCTGGGGGTGACCTCCTACGGGCAGATGACCGCCGGCAGCTTCATGTACATCGGTCCCCAGGGGATCGTCCACGGTACAACCATCACACTGATGAACGCCGCCCGGAAATATCTGGGAGCATCGGGTGACCATATCCTGAAGGGCAGGGTGTTCGTCACTTCGGGCATGGGCGGTATGAGCGGCGCCCAGGCCAAGGCGGCGGTTATCGCCGGTGCGGTGGGCGTCATAGCGGAGATCAACCCGGAGGCGATCCGGAAGCGGTACGATCAGGGCTGGCTCCAGGAGGTGGAAGCCGACCTGGACAAGCTCCTTGCGCGGGTAGAGTCGGCCCGGTCAGCCGGGGAGCCGCTTTCCCTGGGCTACGTGGGGAACGTGGTTGATCTCTGGGAGAAGCTGGCCGAGAACGGCGTGAATATTGATCTCGGCTCGGATCAGACCTCCCTGCACAATCCGTTCGCGGGAGGATATTACCCGGTCGGCCTGTCTTTCGAGGAATCGAACCGGATGATGGCCGACGACCCGGACCGCTTCCGGGAGGAGGTCCGCAGATCCCTGGTCCGGCAGGTTCGCGCCATCAATGTCCTGGCGGAGCGCGGGATGCATTTCTGGGATTACGGCAACGCCTTCCTGCTGGAAGCTGGCCGGGCCGGAGCCGCGGTTACCCGGCCCGACGGAACGTTCTCATACCCGTCCTACGTCGAGGACATCATGGGACCGATGTGCTTTGATCTCGGTTTCGGTCCGTTCCGCTGGGTCTGCACCAGCGGTTCTCCCGAGGACCTGCAGGCCAGCGACCGGATCGCCGCCGATGTTCTGGAGACGATGGCGGCCGAAGCACCACCGGAAACCCGTCAGCAACTGCTGGACAATCTGGGCTGGATCCGGCAGGCGGAAGAGCACGCCATGGTGGTCGGCTCCCAGGCACGCATCCTGTATTCCGACGAGGAGGGCAGGAAGCGGATCGCCCTGGCGTTCAACAAGGCGATCCGTGAGGGGCGCATCCTGGCGCCCATCGTCCTGGGCCGGGACCACCACGATGTTTCCGGCACCGATTCACCCTATCGGGAGACCGCCAACATCCGTGACGGCAGCAGCCTGTGCGCCGACATGGCGGTTCACAACGTCATCGGCGATGCGTTCCGGGGAGCCACATGGGTAAGCCTGCACAACGGCGGCGGCGTCGGGTGGGGTGAGGTCATCAACGGCGGCTTCGGCATGCTCCTGGACGGAAGCGACGATGCGGACCGCCGGGTGCGATCCATGATCGCCTGGGATGTGAACAACGGCATCGCCCGCAGGGCCTGGGCCCGGAACAAACCGGCCGGATTCGCCATCCGGGAGGCGATGAAGCGAGAACCGAACATGAAAATCACATTACCGAACGAGGTGGAGAACAGCCTCCTCGACCGGTTCGAACACTAAGGAGAACGCCGATGAATAGACGTGGATTGTGGATCCTGGCAGCTGCCGCCTTGCTGCTTCTGGCCGGCTGCGGTGGCGGCACGGAGGAACCTCGACCGGAGGTGCCCGAGGGTATGGAGACTGAAGGTTTCACCATCGAGGGCAATTTTGCCGAGGCGATGATCGAGGGCAAGAGCGGCAGCGAGATGACCGGCATGGCTATCGTTTCCGAAACCGACGGGAGCGTCACAGTCACCGTCGACATTGAGAAAGCTCCTCCCGGAACCCACGCCGCCCATCTGCATGAATTCGGCGACTGCAGTTCCAATGACGGTGAGTCGGCCGGCGGGCAATGGAACCCCACCGAAGCGGATTACGGCGACCTGGGGGACATCGAGGTCGGTGAGGACGGCTACGGATCCCTCACCCTGACTACCGACGTCTGGTCCCTGGGCACCGGCGACGACAATGACATCGTCGGCCTGGCGGTCATCATCCACACCAACGCTGACGACGCCCGGATCGGATGCGGCGTGGTTGTGAAGAAGTAGCGGTCAATACCCTGCGGCGTGCCCATCCTTCCGGGACTCGCTGGCCCCGGACAGTACGCCGCTCACAGGATCCCGGGCCACCGCCTGGTACCCGCCATACCTGCCCAGGGTGTGGACCAGGCGGTGGCCTTTCTTGACCAGGTCCCGCCGCACCGTGTCAGGCACGCCGGACTCCAGGCTCAACTCCCCGCCGGTGGTCATAATCGTACCGGTCGGTTCCGACGAGCCGGTGTGGTAGAACCGGGGGGCGTCTCCCGCCTCCTGCAGGTTCATGCCGAAGTCCACCAGGTTCACCAGGACCTGGACATGCCCCTGGGGTTGCATATCGCCGCCCATGACGCCGAAAGCTATCCATGGCTTGCCCTCCCGTGTGATGAACGCCGGGATGATGGTGTGGAACGGCCGCTTGCCCGGTTCCAGGTAGTTGGCGGTGCCTTTCTTCAGGTTGAACAGGGCGCCACGGTCCTGGATGCCGAAGCCGTACCCGTCCACTACGTAGCCGGAGCCGAATCCGGTGTAGTTGCTCTGGATCAGGGAGACCATGTTGCCGAACCGGTCCGCCACCGCCAGGTAAGTGGTATCGCCCCGGGACAAGCCCGGCTCACCTGCTTCCAGTGTCCGCGAGGCCCGTTCGCCGATCCGTTCCGCCTGTTTGCGGCCGTACGCTTCCGAGACAAGTTCCGCCACCGGGACGTCGGCAAAGGCCGGATCGGCGTAGTACCTGGCCCGGTCCTCGTACGCCACCTTCTTGGCCTCCACCATCGTGTGCCAGAACTCTGCGGAGTCCTTCCCCATGGCGGCCAGGTCGAAGTTCTTGAGGATGTTCACCATCTCGAGGGCGGCGATGCCCTGGCCGTTGGGAGGCAGTTCCCACAGGGTGGCGCCGCGGTACTCTGCGGCAACCGGCTCCACCCACTCGGACCGGTGTGAGGTGAAATCCTTCATGGTGAAAAAACCGCCGTGCTCACATGAGAATGCAACCATCGCCTGAGCGATTTCGCCCTTGTAGAAAGCGTCCCGGCCCTGTTCCGCCAGCAGGCGGTAACTCTTCGCCAGATCCGGGTTCCTGAAGATCTCGCCAGTTTCCGGCGGGCGCCCTTCCGGGAGGAAGGTCGGCGCGAATCCGGGCATGCCACCGAACACACGGACCGACCGGGCCCAGGCTGCGGCAATAACCTGGGGCACCGGCTCGCCCTCGTCGGCAGCCCGGATGGCAGGCGCCAGGAGCCGGGACATGGGCAGCTTGCCAAACTTCCGGTGCAGTTCGAACCAGCCGTCCACCGTCCCGGGAACCGACCAGGAGTATGGGCTGTAGACCGGGATGGTGCCGTCCGGTTCCGGGGGGACCTTGTCGGCGGTCAGGGTCAGGGGGGAGCGTCCGGAGCCGTTCAGGCCGTACAACCTGCCGGTTTCGGCGTCCCAGACCATGGCGAACAGGTCGCCGCCGATGCCGCAGGCCGTGGGTTCCAGAAACCCCAGGGCTGCATTCACGGCGATGGCGGCGTCTACCGCATTACCTCCTTCCTGGAGGACGTCCAGACCGATCTGCACTGCCAGCGGGTGCGCGGCGGCAACCATTCCATGCCGGGCGTGCACCATGGACCGGGTTGTGAACATGCCGCCTTCGTCACGGTCCCCGGCGGCAAGAGGGCCGGACAGCATCAGGGCCAGTATCATGATCTTTCCACATTTTTTCATGAGCGGTCCTCCGGATTCCCCAGCCCTTCAACGGCTATTCCGCAGGATTTCCACGGAACGGTCCACAGTCCTGCAGGATGTTACCTGCTTCCAGGCCTCCAGCCGTCTTTTTATGGGCCGGATCGTACTACCATGGTGAAAGGGCCGACCTGCCGGCCCTGTGCGAGGGTCCGATGCGCAAGGTCGCAGCAGTCTTGATGGTGGTTGCATTCCTGGCTGGAGTGGTTTCCGGCGCCGAGCCGGAGGAACCTGCATATCTGGGAGTGACTGTCCGGGATTCGGGCCAGCCCGAAAGTGGAGTGCTCATCCTTGCGGTAGTACCCGGCTCACCGGCCTTTATTGCCGGTCTCCGGGCCGGAGACAGAATCCTGGCGCCCCAGGAGGGCAACGCCTGCGGTGTGGACTGTTTCGGTGACATTATCCGTGCCGCCGGTCCCGGGAACCGGGTCAAGATCCGGTTCGTCCGCAACGGCCGCCCCGATGAGACCGAAGCGATTCTGGGCCGATCCGCAGCTATCCGGTTTCCGGAGCCCAGAGGCAGCCTCGAAGAGGTCATCGCAGGTGGCGAACGGTCCGAGGTACCGGAAGTGTTGATCCGCAGCCGGTTGGAAGTGATCCTCGCCGATCTGCCGGAAGCTCCCGAACTCCCGGAGATCTTTCTGTCGCCGGCATCACGGATCGGACTGGACCTGATCCAGGTGACCCCGGAACTCCGCAGCCATCTTGGGGGACCGCAACACGCCGGTCTGCTGGTGGGGACTGTGCGGCCCGGATCCCCGGCGGAGCTGGCCGGCATCACAGCCGGCGATCTTGTGGTGGAAGTGGAAGGCCGACCGGTCCGGGGCGGTGACGGCTGGGTCATCCTGTTGAACACCATCGACCGGTCCTCGTTCCAGGTCGATCTGGTCCGGGACGGCCAGCCCCGGACGGTGGCGGTGGAATTGCCACAGCGGGCGGTGCGGGGTGATCATCGGTCCCTGGCGGTTCAAAATGCCCTGGACTCCATCGAATCCAGCCTGGAGAGCCAGGAAATGTCACAGGACCTCAGGGAACACCTGCAAGCTGTGCGGGAGCAGTTGCAACGGGCTCTCCGCCCGCCGCCGAAGGCGCGGGCTCCGGCCCCGGAACCGGCCCGAGAACCGGACCCTCCCGGTCGCTAACTGCGGTTGCCCCACGTTCCCTAGTACAGCTACAATTCCCAGCCATTCAAACATTTTCAGCCCGCGACGCTGAGGCCGCCGGACCGTTCGGCGGGAAGGGAGGGCAGATGGGTGAGATTTCAAGACGGTCCAGGGAACTGGGTACCGAGAATGCTTTCGTTGTACTGGGTGAGGTCGGACAGCTTCTGGCCAAGGGCGAGAAGATTGTTTCCTTCTGTATCGGCCAGCCCGATTTCCCCACTCCCGACAACATATGCAACGCTGCTGTCAAGGCGATCCGTGACGGCCACCACGGCTACACGCCGTCGCCGGGCATCCCCGAGATCCGGGACGCGGTGGCGAAGTTCTATACCCGCACCCGGGGCGTAGGTGTCGATGCCGAAGACGTCGTGGTCGGTTGCGGCGGCAAGCCGTTCATTGCCTACGCTATCCTGTCCCTCACCGACTACCAGGCCGGCCACGAGGTGATCTACCCGAACCCCGGCTTCCCGATCTACAAGTCTCAGATAAAGGCCCACGGCGCTGTGCCGGTGGAACTGAACCTGCGGGAATCCAAAGGTTTCGTATTCGACCTGGACGATCTGAAATCCAAGGTCAACGACAACACCCGGCTCCTGATCCTGTGCAGCCCCGGCAATCCGACCGGTGGTGTCCTGAGCAGGAAAGAGTTGGAAGGGATCGCCGACATCGTGCGGCCGTACGAAAACCTCTGGATCTACTCGGATGAGGTCTACTCCAACCTGGTGTATGACGGAGAGTTCCAGAGTATCGCCGCAGTTCCCGGGATGCAGGAGCGGACCATCATCGTCGATTCGGCCTCCAAGACCTTCGCCATGACCGGTTGGCGCATCGGCTATGCAGCAAACAAGGCCCTGGCGCCGCTATTTACCCGTTGGGTAACCAACACCGACTCCTGTCCGGCCCATCCGAACCAGTGGGCGGTGGTGGAGGCTCTCAACGGTTCCCAGGACAAACCGCTGGAGATGCGGGATATCTTCCTGCAGCGCCGGGACAAGATCGTCGCCGGCTTGAACGAGGTTCCCGGTTTCCACTGCCTCAATCCGGGAGGCGCCTTCTACGTCTGGCCGAATGTTACCGAGGCGTGCAGTATGACCGGCGCCGGAAACAGCGAGGAGTTGCGGAAGCGGCTGCTGTACGAGGCCGGTGTGGCTGTTCTGGCGGACATCCACTTCGGCACCCCTGTGGTGGAGGACGGCTGGCACATCCGGTTCTCCTACGCATCATCCTTCGAAGCGATCGAGGAAGGCCTGGAACGTCTCCAGGATTTCATGAAGAAGAATACCCGGTAGAAACCCACCCGGGGAGGGCGGAGCAGTGAGCAACCCAAAATTGATGACAACGGACAAGCTATTCGAGGAAGCGGCGAAGTCTTTCGAGCACTGGGAAGTCGCCAAGGATCTGGTGGACGAAATGATCGACCTGTCTCTGAACTATCGCCAGAGCGGTCACCCCGGCGGGTCCCGGTCCAAGGTTCACGCCATGCTGGCCACCATGCTCTCCGGCGCCATGCGCTGGGACATCATGCGGCCATGGCGGACCTACTGCGACCGGTTCGTTCTCTCCGCCGGCCATACCATCCCCCTGGTGTACTCCGCGCTGGCGGTTCTGAACGAGGCGATGCGGCAACGCTACCTCATGGACGGCGACGAGCGGTTCGCCTTCCCCGATGACGGGAAGTACGCGCTGACCTGGGAGGATCTGTTGGGCTTCCGGTGCAACAAGGGGTTGGCCGGCCACGCCGAGATGGAAGGGAAGAGCCTGTTCATCAAGTTCAACACCGGGCCCAGCGGCCACGGCATGCCGCCGGCGGCCGGCGAGGCGCTGGCCCTGAAGATGGCCGGGGCCGGCGAGGTCAAGGTGTTCGCCATGGAAGGAGAAGGGGGGCTGACTCCCGGGGCGAGTCACGAAACCAAGAATTCGGCCTGGGGTCTGGGCCTTTCCAACCTGGTGTTCCTGATCGACTGGAACAATTTCGGCATAGACAACACACCGATCGATCAGGTGGTCCACGGCAACCCCGATGACTGGTTCCGGCCGTACGGCTGGAAGGTCAGCGGCACCGGGAACGGCAGCGACTGGGCCGATGTGACCCGGTCCATCCTGGAAGCGTCCCGGGGTGAAAACCCCGACGGCGTGCCGTCCATCTCCTGGCACAAGACCCGGAAAGGCAGAGGTTACCTGACCTACGACAACAAGTCCCACGGCGCGGCTCACCCGATGAACAGCGAGAAGTTCTGGACGGTGCGCAAGGAGTTCATGAAGAAGTACGGCGTGGAGTACGTCGGCGTGGACCAGGAAGCCCCGGTGGACCCGGCGGAACAGCGCGCCCAGATGGAGGCCAACTTCAAGATCGCCATGAGCGTGTTGGCCGGCCGCCCTCTGACGCTGACCTACCTGTCCGATCGGCTGGCCGAACTGGCTGCTGCGGTGCCCGATTCCATCCCCGGCATGAATCTGGGCGGCAAGGGGGCCGGCCTGTTCGACGACCCGGCGATTTTCGATTTCGAGAACTACCCGGAGTCGATGTATGTCAAACCGGGCGAAAAGGCTCCCAACCGTTCCGCCTTCGCCAAGTGGGGCGCCTGGGTCAATACGTACGCCAGGGAAAAGTACAACCGCCCGCTGGTAGTCGGCTGTTCCGCCGATCTGGCGGATTCCACCAACCTTTCGGGCCTGGGCAAGGACTGGGACGGCAAGGAAGGGTGGGGCTGGTATCACAAGACCGACAACACCCGGGGGACGGTGTTGCCCCAGGAAATCACCGAGTTCGCCAACTCCGGGATCATGGCCGGCATGGCGACGGTGAACCTGGCCGATGATCCGATGAAGTCGTTCAACGGATTCTGGGGCGCCTGCTCCACCTACGGTTCGTTCAGCTACCTGAAGTACGGAGCGTTTCGCCTCTTGAGCCAGCTGGCCCAGGATACCGACCTCAAGATCGGCAAGGTCATCTGGATCGCCGGCCACTCCGGGCCGGAGACCGCCGAGGACTCCCGGACCCACTTCGGGATCTACTCCACCGGGGTGACCCAGCTGTTCCCCGAAGGCCATGTCATTGACCTGCACCCATGGGAGCACAACGAGGTGCCGGTTGTTCTGGGAGCCGCCCTGAAGCTGCCAACCCCCCTGGTGGCGCTGCATCTGACCCGGCCGCCGGTGACCATCCCGGACCGGGAGGCGCTGGGGATGGACTCCCACTTCCAGGCCGCCAGAGGCGCTTACATAATCCGTAATTATCGTGACGACCAACCGAAGATGGGCACCGTCTACGTTCAGGGCACCATGTCAACCGCCAATCTGGTGGCGGTGCTTCCCGAACTGGACAAGGCCGGCCTGAACGTGAAAATTGTAGCGGCCATCAGTCCCCAACTCCTGGCTCTGCAAAGCGAGGCGTACCGCAACACCGTGTTCTCCACCGGCGATCGCTGGGACGCCATGATGATTACCAACCGTTGCCTTAGGGTCAGCTCCGACTGGATCAGCCACCCGGTGGTGGCGGAATACTCCATGGGTTCCGATTGGGACAACCGGTGGAGAACCGGAGGCAGCCTGGACGAGATCATCGCCGAGGCTCACCTGGACCAGGAGTCGATCCTGAAGGGGATCGAACGGTTTGTGAAGGATCGGGAGAAACGGCTCGCGTCGATTCGCTCCGCTCTCTCAGCCGCCGAGAAGCATTAGTTTCGGGGACAGGCACCTTAACCAGGGTTAGCTCCGCTGACCTGGCGGTTAAGGCGCCTGTCCCCAAAGGGAACGGTCCAGGAGGGCGGTGGGATCGAACGGTTTGTTTCCGATCTTGGCGCCCCAGTGCAGGTGGGGGCCGGTGACCCGGCCAGTGGACCCGGACAGACCGAGCAACTGCCCTGCGGTTACCTCATCCCCCTCGGCCACGTCGATGCGGGACAGGTGGGCGTACAGCGTGAACAGCCCGCCGCCGTGGTCCAGAATCACAACATTGCCTGAAAAATACAGGTCGGTGGCCAGCACGACCTTGCCGCCCCCGGACGCCTGCACCTCTGTACCGGTATCGGCTCTGAGGTCCGTTCCCCCGTGGGGCGACCGGGGCTTGCCGTTAAACAGCCTTCTGGTGCCGAAAACGGAGGTCGGTTCCCCGGGCACCGGGAGGAGGAACGGACCTGACAACGGATACGGCGAGCGCCGGGAGTAGATTTCCCGCAAACGGCTCCGCTCCCGGGCCAGGCGGTCCTGAACTTCCTTCGGTGGTTCCACATACTTGGGAGAAACCTTCAGATTCTCCTCGGGAAAACGCTTCGAGTTCACAGTAACCGCCCGGGTTGCCCCCCGGGGTTCCCCGGCGGATGTAGTCGCCAAGATCTCGAGAGCGGTGGTTCCCGGTTCCTGATCCAGGGGGATCATGGTCCAGCCGTACCAGATCAGCGGACGGTCCTGTCCCTCCGTCGGAGCCAGGGTGACGTCCTGTCCCAGGAACCGCCCGGACACCGCCCGGAGCGGCTCTCCGGAACGGAGCACTACACGGACAGGTTCGCCGGGAACAAGATGGCGGGCATGGACTGCTAGTTCCAGTGCCGGCGCCGCCATGGCGGCAGTGCCGGCAAGAATCGCAGCCAGGGCGGCCAGAACGGTTCGCATCGGCATGATCGGCCTCCACGGTTCATCATGACCAGTGCCCCGGGACGGGTTGGCATTGCTTGGGAACCGGGAGTGCAGTATATCTCCCGGGCCACACCGAGGGAGAAGAAGAAACGCCATGCCGTTTGCATTGATTTTCAGCGCCATGCTCTGCATCGTTCTGGCCTTCGTGTTTCTGGCGGGGCTTCCCGGTTCGGGCAGCGGACCACGCTTCGTTGAGATCCTTATCGGCGCCCAGCTCCCGTTGATCGCCGTCGGCCTCATGATGGGGCAGCGGTGGGCCCGCTGGATCGGGCTGGCGGCCGGTCTGCTCCTGACCTGTGTCGGGTTCGTGCTGACGAATTCCCGGGGTTCGATGGTTGATGTTCTGGTGCTGCTTTCCGGTGCTCTTCTTGCGCTTCTGCTGGCTGTACCGGCCACCGGAACCGTCCGCCGGACCCTGCCGGACGGAGAAGCGCAACCTGCGGTCCCTGGCCTGATCCTGGGTGCGGTTGCTGTACTCCTTCTGGTCGGCGCCGCCGGAATGTTCACGCTATCCGTGATTGGCCGCCCCGCCCCGCCGCCTCGCCGCCCCGCTCCCGGAGAACCTGGCTTGAGCCAGGTCACCTGGAACGACTTTGCCACCGGCCTGGAAAAGGCCGAAGCGGAAAGCAAGCTGATGCTGGTGGACTTCTACGCCGTGTGGTGCGGCCCGTGCAAGCACATGGATCAGGTCACCTTCCGGGACCCGTCGGTGGTGGCCGGCCTTCAGGACGTGATCCCGGTGCGTATCGATGCCGAAGGCAGCGACCCGGTTCGCGGGTTCAAGGGCGAGGAACTGGCGGCCCGGTACCAGGTAGCCAGCTATCCGACCCTGGCCCTGATCGACTCCAGGGAGAAGCTGATCACCCGCCTGCGAGGCGCCACGGGGCCGGAACGGTTGCTCTCCTGGCTCGAAGGGGCCCTGGCCCGGCACGCCGTGAACCCGGGCGCGGAGGAAGAGCGTCCTGACGGCCTTGTGATGTGATTCTAGTCCAGGCGGCGCCGGTCGCCGGCGTGTCATAATGACCGCTCATCAGGTCTTTGACGACGGGGGAGCGATGAAATCACCGAAAAGCGAGAAGGCCCGGCTCGACCGGGTGACGATCAAGGCGATCAAGGGAGCCGCCGCCGAGATTGTGAAGAAGATCGACAAGAAGCAGAAGCCGGAGATCTCCTTCCCGGTGCGCTCCCTGTCCAACGTGAAATACGATCCGAAGAAAGGATATTTCCAGATCGGCGACGGTCGATCCCAGCGCACCCTGATGGTCAACACCGCCAAGACCTTTGCCCAGACCGTGAAGATGATGGCGTTGTCCAAGGAACTGATTGAGACCTCCGACTTCGCCACCAAGCGGGACGCTTACTACCAATCCAAGAACTGGGACGAGGCGAAGTTCGACGAGCAGAACGAGTCGGACACGGTAATGGACGATATTGAGGCGATGTTCTCCGTCCACGGGGTCTCCCGGGAGCAGTTGCGCTATGTGCCTGACGAGCACGGCGGATCAGTGGCCGGGGAACTGATCGTGTACGACACCGACCTCGAGTCCGGAAAGACCGAAAAGATCGACTGCACCAAGTTCGGGTCCGGCGCTTACTCCATCCCGTCCCTGGTGGAGCAGCTGACCTTTGAGACGAAGGCGCAATTCATCCTGTGCATAGAGACAGGCGGCATGTTCCAGCGGCTGCAGTCCCACAAGTTCTGGAAGAAGGCGCACTGCATCCTGATCTCCATGGCCGGTGTGCCGACACGGGCCACCCGCCGGTTTGTACGGAGGATGTCGGACCAGTGCCGGATTCCGGTCTACGCCTTTGTGGACTGCGACCCGTACGGCATCTCCAACATCTATCGCACGCTGAAGGTCGGTTCCGGGAACGCGGCCCACGTCAACCAGTTCTTCTGCGTGCCGAATACCCGTTTCCTGGGGGTTACTCCCCAGGACATCGTGGATTACAAGCTGCCGACCCACCCTCTCAAGGATGTTGACGTCAAGCGGGCCAGGGACGCCCTGAAGAACGACCCGTTCTTCCAGTCACACAAGCCCTGGGGAAAGGCGCTGCGCCAGATGATCAAGATGGGGGTTCGGGCCGAACAACAGGCCCTGGCCAAGTGGGGCCTGAACTACGTCATCGACGAGTACCTGCCGAACAAGCTCAAACAGACCGCCAAATTCCTGCCGTAGTCAACCCGGATAAGGTGGGGAAAGAAACAGGCGGGCCCGCCGCGACGTTACCGATTCGCACGGCGGGCCCATTTTCATTGGGCCGTGATCGGCCCTCGAATCCCGGCTCTACGGCGTCTACCGTGCCTGCAGATCCCTTATGTTACGGGCGGCTGTGCTGGTGTCCGCCTCGTCTGCGGTCCATGCCTCAGGCGCGTCCACCGTCCCCGTCACCATGATGTCGTCGATGAACCAGCCGTCGTCCCCGGGGTGTGGGTTCAAATAGAAGAGATCCTCTAAGGTCTCGGCGGACCCGGCCTTGATGGAGTTGGTGATAAAGCGGATCAGGATGCTCGAGCCGTTGTAGGCCGACAGGTCGAAGCTGCTCTCGACCCAGGTGCCGAGGCCCGATTCGCCTTCCAGTCCCGGCCCGGTGGCGTTGCCCACGTTGGCCTCATCGAAGTCCTCGCCGGTCTCTCCGAGGCGCGCGAAGACCCACTGGTCGTAGCACAGGGAGGATGGACCGAGCCGGCGCAGCGGGTCCAGGGGATCGTAGAAATCGTCTTCGGTGCTCCCGTCGTCAATCGGGTCGAACGACGCATTCGTAGTAACCATCCGAGGGCTGCGCGTCGTAGACGTTCGCAGAGGGCACCAGCGTCCGCCACGGGCCCAGGGGATTGCCGTATTCATCCACCACCTGCGCCTGGACGACGCCGCCGGAAGACGTCAGGCCCTCGCCGCAGTTGACGACGGTGGAGTCCGGCAAACTGATCTGGTGCTTGAACGTTAGCTCAGCAGTGTCTTGGCCTAGATGAATGGGATCGGAGGTCACCAGTGCCTCCAGCGTGGCCATCGGTACGGTTATGGCGCGATCCGGGACGCAACTGGGCTTATTGTTGTCGCAACCGGTCTCGACGATGGCACCCATCCACACGGAGTACTCCCCGTGGTATGAACGCCCTTCCAGCCCGCTGTCGTAACCGCCGACCACGTTCCAGAAGAAGTCTGCGGCATGCTGCGGGGAGGCTCCGAGGTAGCAATCGGAGTCACTTGGTTTGTTGCCTGGGCCCGGCTCGACGTAGAGATTGGCATTGGGATTGTCCGGGTCGTTGTACTGGCAGCGGTAACCGTCCGACGCCGCCAGACTGGACTTCCCGGCGTCGATGTTCATCGGCTCCATCTGGCCGAGGGTGCCGGACTCGAAGCCCTCGAAGAATTCACCGGCCAGCGCCGGCGACGCGACGATCATGATAGCGGCCGCGCAGAGCACCAAGCCTCGCGCGTTGAGCCAGGTTGTCTTGTGCATTACCGTACCTCCTCCGTGTTGTTTTTCCCCGCAGCAAGCCGGTATCGCAAAAATGCCATCACCTTCGTGCTGCGCTCTTTATGATGGCCTGAATGTACCGAGGGTGTTTGCCACGGACAACCCGAGTCCGGCTGTTCCTGCGGATGGGCCATCCGCGCAAGCGCAACATGTTACTTGCGCTATCGTCGTGCGCGAGACGTCAGGCTTCGGCGGAACCGCCGGGGACCAGGGCGGACGGATCGATTCCGTTGTCTTTGAGGACGTGGTCCCACATCGATTCGGGGGGCAGGTCGAGAACGGTCTCCGGGTTCGCCGGCCCGGTGATCCAGACGCCTTCTTCCAGTTCCCGCTCCAACTGGCCGGCGCCCCATCCGGCGTAACCGGCGTAACACTGGAAGTGGCTGTCCTTGAGATTGCACAGGTTCCCCAGAGTGTTGGTGGAAGCGCTGACACTGAGTCCGTCCAGTACCTGGTTCCCTTCCGGATCCTGGTTTGGTTCGCCATACAGGACCAGGCCCCGCTCCGGTTGCACCGGGCCGCCGACCCGGACCCGTTTCTCCGGATCGCCTGCGAACGGAATGTCATGGTCGCGGCAGAGGTCGCCGAGGCGGATCTCGCTCTCCCGGTTCAGGATCATTCCCACCGCTCCATGTTCGCTGTGTTCCAGCAACAGCACCACCGTCTGCCGGAAATTCGGATCCTGCAGTTGGGGAACGGCGATGATCAATCCTGGCGCCAGTGTCTGCTTCATGTCTTTATGATGCACCGAAAACCGGTCTTGCGCAGCCGGGACCGGTGGAATATTTGACCGCCTCAGAACAAACGTCTATATTTCCACCTCCTGCCGGCATAGGGCGGCGTAGCCAAGTGGTAAGGCAGAGGTCTGCAAAACCTTTATTCACCGGTTCAAATCCGGTCGCCGCCTCCAGGACGGATCCCCGGAAACGAAACCGAACAGCGATGAGCGCAACACCTTCACCACCCGGACTCCTGCACAGGATCGCCAGCGGAAGTTCTCCGCGGATCCTGGTGCTCGGCCTCCATCGCGGCGCCGGCAAGCGCACCGTGGTGGAAGGTCTCGCCAGGGAGACGGCGGCTGCCGGTGCTCCCCTGGGAGTCGCAGCGGCGCCCCGTCTGGTCCGTGACGATGACTATTCCCAGGAGATGCCCACGGTGGTCCCTCTGCCCGCCGGAACGGTAGTGGTGAGTTCACGGGAGGTTCTTGCCGAAGGCGGCGCCGATGCGGAGGTTCTTGAGGAGACCGGCATCGATAGTTCCCGTGGTGAACTGGTGGTGGCCCGGCTCCGGGAAGACGGAGAGGTCGGCCTGTTCGGTCCGTCGGAACCGGAATCGGTCCCGGCAGTAACCGACCTCCTCCGGATGCACGGCGCCCGGATTCAACTGGTGACTGCCGGTCGTGATCACCAGGCGTTCCTCCAGGCCGGCCTGTTCGACGGTGTTATCCTGAGCGCCGGCCTGGGGATCGCCCCGTCGGAAGAACGGGCGACAGCAGCCATTGGTTATGAGGTGGAGGCCCTGGACCTTCCGGAGTGCGATTCCCAAAACCTGACCTCCTGCAAGGTCGCCCGGTCCCTGAACGAAATCGTGGTGACCGATTCCGAAGGTCGTGTCCTGCGAACTCTCACCCGGGACCCGGTGGCGGCCGCCCGCTGGATAACCAGCGGAGAGGCGCCGTCCACGGTGACGGTGATCGTGCCGGGGAAGTTGAGTGACGAGCTGGTCCGGCGCCTGGTGCAGGCCGGCATGTCCGGCGCTTTCGTAGTGGAAGACGTCACCCGTTTGAGGGTTGCCCCGATCTATTTCAAGGCCTGGATCAAAGGGGGAGGTGAGTTCAGGGTCGTGCACCGCACGCCGCTTGCGGCGGTGGCGCTGAATCCTCACGATCCGGTCTCGGGCAATAGCGCCGGCCCGGTGGAATTCCTGGAGAAAGTCGGCGGGCAGATTCGCCAGGTGCCGGTGCACGACATAGTGCATGAGGCGGTTCCTCCAGGCAATCGCCGTTCATGGAAATTCTGGAGCAGAAAGTCGGATTGAGCATCGCCCCGCCTGATTACAGGATTGTCTTCCTCGAAAACCCTTATGGATAGCGGACTTCAAAGGTCCAGATCAAAATTGTCCGGTGTTCAGGGCAACCACTAGGTGGCATGGATTTCGCTGTTGGTCAGTTCCGAGCCTTAGGGACCTGACGAGAGGTTCCAGATATATCGGAGCTTCGCCATGCTTAAGAAACTTCTGCCGTCCCGTTTTGTTGTTGTCGCACTGACGATCCTCATAGTTACCGCAACAATGAGTGTTGCCGGCACAATATCGATACGCTGGGATCCTGTTCTCGACGCCGATCTTGACGGATACCGTATCTATTACGGAAACGTGACGGGTAATTATGACCAGTCGGTGGATGTTGGAAACGTTACTTCTTACACCATCACCGGCTTGGCCGATTGCACCATGTGGTACCTCGCAGTGAAGGCGTACGACACCGAAGACCTGGAGAGCCTTGAATACTCCATGGAAGTATCCGGCTGGGCCCGCCCGGTGATCACCGGCGGCACGCCGAATGCCGGACAGCAGGGAGGCGACTATGCCCTGACCGTCACAGGGACCAATTTCCAGGCGGGGGCCGGTGTGGAGTTCTCCGAACCGGGGATTACAGTGAGCTCGGTGACGGTGAACTCCTGCACCGACCTGGTTGCCAACATCAGCATCGCCGCATCCGCCAGTCTGGGAACGACCGACCTGTCCGTGATCAACGTTGATCAGGTCTTCGGAACCGGGGTTGGCCTGTTCGCGGTGATCGAGCCCCAGATCCCGGCAGGCATCACGTCCCACCCGGCTGATATCACGGTGCAGGAGGGTCAAACCGCGACATTCTCGGTGACTGCCGCAGGGACTGCTCCGTTGTCGTATCAGTGGAAACGGAACGGTGCGAACATCGCCGGCGCCGTAAACCCGAACTACACCACGCCACCCTCCACCCCGTCGGATGACGGCGCGTTATTCACTTGCCTGGTGTCCAACGCCTCAGGCAGTGATCTGTCCAACGCCGCCAGGCTGATGGTGGAGGTGATCGCACCACCGATGGTGATTTCCACCACACCGGTGAACGGTGCTTCCGGGGTCGACCTGACGGTCCGGCCGGTAGTTTCGTTCAACGTCCCGATCGATCCTGCATCGATCCAATCCGGGACGGTTCAACTGTTGAACCCGGCCGGCAACGCCATCGCTCAAACGTCCGGTTCGCCGGTGCTGGCGGCCGATGGCGTGACGGTGACCATCACGCCGGCACAGGACCTTGACTACGATACAAACTACAAGATCCGGGTCATCGGCGGCGCCGCCGGTGTTCTTACCTCCGAGGGTGAGCCGATGGAAGCCAACTGGGTCCAGTCGATCGGATTCACCACCGAGACGAACGCCAGCCCGAATATCGTCTCGAATGTGGAGCGGACCGATACCAGGCCGGTCGCTCCATAGTCCGGAGGCGGGGCCGGGGGATCGCTATCGGCGGTCCCCCGGTTTTTATTTTTCGGAAGCAGGGATGTAGTAACGCTCGGTATAATCCCGCACCATCCGGGCCGTGCTGAACCGGGGCGCCAGTGCGGCGATCGCCTTTTTCATCCTGGTGATCCAGCCTGCGCCCTGTTCGTAATAGGCCGGCACCAGCATATCTTCCAGTACGTGGTACAGGGCGTCGGCGTCGTTGCGGTCCTGTTCGTCGTGGTTGTCGGAATTATGCATGTCGCCGATGGCCCAGCCGTGGGACGGGTTGTAACCCTCGCACCACCACCCGTCCAGGATGCTGCAGTTCAGGCCGCCGTTCAGGGCCACCTTCATTCCGCTGGTGCCGCTCGCTTCCTGGGGTCTTCGAGGCGTGTTCAGCCAGACATCGACCCCCTGCACCAGAAACCGGGCGATCCGCATGTTGTAGTTCTCGATGAATTGCACTCTACCCTTCCAGTCCGGGGCCAGAGCGCTGAGCGAGATCTCCTTGATCAGATCCTGACCCGGCCGGTCCGCCGGGTGGGCCTTGCCGGCGAAAAGGATCTGCATCGGGCGCTGGTCATTCACCACGAGCCGTTTCAGCCGCTCCATGTCCCGGAAAATCAGGGCTGCCCGCTTGTAAGTGGCGAAGCGCCTGGCAAATCCGATGGTCAGGTGGTCCGGGTTCAGGAAACTCTTGATCCCCAGCAGTTCGTCCGGGGATCGCCCGTGTCTTGCGAACTGCTCCATCAGCCGTTCCCGGGTCAATTCGATCAACCTTTTCTTTTGCTCCTGGTGGGCGGCCCAGAGCTGTTCGTCGGGGATCGCCATGACCCGTTCGGCAAAATCCGGGCCCATCAGGTGCATCAGGCAGTCGTTTCCCAGATGTTCCTGGAGCAGGGCCCTTATTTCCGGTCCGATCCAGGTCGGCGTATGGACTCCGTTGGTGATGGAACCCACCAGCCGGCCGCCCTCCGGCAGATCCCGGCCCAGGTGGCGCCAAATGCCGTCGGCCACATCGCCGTGAAGTGCGGATACTCCGTTTACCGTGCCGGAAGTCCGGATCGCAAGGGCGGTCAGGTTGAACTCGTCTTCAGGCCGGTCCTCGTGAACCCGCCCGATAGCCAGTACCGTCGACATGTCGATGCCGCACTGTTCTGCGCAACTGACGAAGTATTTCCGAATCAGATCGTTCTGGAAAGATTCGTTACCGGCGGGAACCGGCGTATGGGTAGTGAACACTGCATTGCGGCAGGCGGAGGCGAGGGCGTCCTGAAACGACATGCCGTCATTCACAACCAGGCGGCGCACCCGTTCCATGCCGAGGAACGCCGAATGCCCCTCGTTCATGTGCCAGACCGACGGTCGGATTCCCAGCGCCTCCAACGCCCGGACCCCGCCCATCCCCAGGATGATTTCCTGGCAGAGACGCATCTCCCGGCCCCGGACATACAGCATGGCGGTTATCGGCCGATCCTCGGGACGGTTCTCCGGTACGTCGGTGTCCAGAAGCAGCACCGGCGCCCGGCCGACCCGGGCCCGCCAGACCCTGGCCTGAACCTCGCGGCCGGGGAAATCGACGCCGACCCGGAGTTCACCGCCGCCCCCGTCGGCCACAGGTTCCAGGGGGAGCCGGCTGAGGTCGAAGTCGGGATAGAAATGCTGCTGCAGGCCGTCCCGGTCGATGGTCTGGCGGAAATACCCCCTGCGGTACATCAGGCCGACACCTATGAACGGCAATCCCAGATCGCTGGCCGACTTGCAGTGGTCGCCGGACAGGATTCCCAGTCCGCCGGAATAGATTCCCAGCGATTCATGCCAGCCGAATTCGGTGGAGAAATAGGCGAACGGACCGCCCTGGTACTCGGGGAACGCCTGCCGGAACCAGGGCAGGGGATCACCATCCCGGTAGCGCCGGAGCTGTTCCACCACATCGTGGAGGCCGCCCATGAACACCGGGTCGTTCTGGAGTTGCTCCCAGCGGTGGGGCTCCAGTCCCAGCAGAAGCTCCACCGGGTTGCGGTAATGTTGCCAGCGGAGGCCGTCGATACGGTGGAAAAGCAGATGGGCTTCAGGGGACCAGCACCACCACAGGTTGTAGACGAGTTCCCTCAGCCCGTCCAGTTCCTCGGGGATCTTCAGCTCCGACGGCTCCAGGGTCGGGATGTCTAACACGTTCATCCGCGCGCTCCATGATTCTGAATCTGCGTTCGGGACTATATCAGGCCGCAGCCGGATTCGCGCCCGAAGAACCTTCCTGTCGTTGCGGCGGAGCGGTGGTGCGGATAGGCTTGCCCCGAGAGGGAAACGTCATGAAGCATCTGAAGCTGACACGGCCTCTGGCATTTTTCGACCTGGAGACCACCGGCATCGATACCGATTCGGACCGGATCGTTGAGATCTGCATCCTCAAGGTGTTCCCCGACGGTGGGCGGAATGCGCTGGTGGAGCGGCTGAATCCGGAACGGCCGATTCCGGAGGAGGCGACGGCGGTCCACGGCATCACCGACCAGGATGTCCGGGAATGCCCGAAATTCCGGGAGCGGGCCGAGGCGTACCTGGCGATGCTGGAAGGGTCGGATCTTGCCGGATTCAACATCCGACGTTTCGATATCCCCCTGCTCCGCCGGGAGCTGCGGGACGCCGGTCAGGACCTTCCCATGGACGATGTGCGGGTGGTGGACGTCATGACCATTTTCCACCGCAAGGAACGACGGGACCTGTCGGCCGCCGTACGGTTTTTCCTGGGGCGGGAACTGGAAGGCGCCCACAGCGCCAGGGAAGACGTGACGGCTACTGCCGAGGTGCTGGACGCCCAGCTGGCCCGCTACGACGACCTGCCGGACACGGTGGAGGCACTGGACTCCTGGTGCAACCCGGTGTCCCGGGACGCGGTGGACCGTTCGGGGAAGTTCCTGTGGAAAGGTAAGGAGATCGTATTCACCTTCGGGAAGTACCGGGACCGGACCCTGTCTTCGGTCCGTGACAGCAACCTGGGTTACCTCGAGTGGATCCTGCGTTCCGATTTCCCGGAAGACTCAAAGGAAGTGGTTCAGGCGGCCCTGGACGGCAGTCTCCCCGATGCGCCCGGTCTCTAGTCGACGTAGCCCAGGGACTTGAGCTGCTCGATGCTCTCCTCGTCCAGCTCTTCCGGGGGCATGTCTTTGAATGCCAGCAGCCCTTCGTAGACCGACTCCATCCAGCCCACCAGCCGCTCGGTGGGATCATCATCCCGGGCGCTCAGGTTCCGGGTCTCCCCCGGATCCCTGGAAAGGTCGAACTGCCGCCGCCGGTTGTTGCCGATCCTGAACAACTCCTTGTCCCGCCCGCGGATCATGCCTACCTCCAGTAGGCCGGATCGTCGGGCCATTTCCGCGCCGGAGTGCGAGATCACGGCCCCTTTGTGGGCCTGGTAAGTAGTGACCCGGTCCCGGGGCCGGTCATCCCCGTCCACCAGCACCCCGCCCCAGTTGAACCCGGTGAACCCTTCGGGGACCGGAATACCGGCCAGATGCAGGAGGGTCGGAGCCAGGTCCGTGTTCAGCGCCTGTTCACCCAGCCGTGTCGGCTCCAGGTGGCCATCCCAGGTGATGGACATCGGGATATGCAGACCAGGCTCGTACAGGTTCCGTCCGTGCCCCCAGTAGTTGTGCTCTCCCAGGCTCTCGCCGTGATCGGCAGTGAACACGATGATCGGGTCATTCAGGTACCCGCCGCTCCCCAGGCCATCCAGCAGCTCTCCGATCCGCCGGTCCACGAAACTGATCTCGGTGTCGTAACGGTCCAGTTTCGACAGTTTCTTCTTCGGCAGTCCCAGCCGGTCTGCCTCGTCCCGCCACAGGCGGTACGGGGCGTGGGGCTCCACGTAGTGCACCCACAGAAACAGCGGTTTCCTGTGGCCGGTGGCGGATGTACGTTGCTCCAGGTAATCGAACGCCCTGGCGTTCAGATCCTCGGCGGTGGCCTCGCCCTTCATCAGCCCGAACCAGCGCTTGCGATTCAGCACCAGATCGTAATGCTGGAAATGTTCTCCCATCCTGGTGAGCTTGTCCTTCAGGGTCCAGTTGCCCACGACGGCGATGGTCTCATACCCGGCCTCCGCCAGGATTTTTGGTAAGGATGGCAGCCCGCCGCGCATCTTGAGTCCGTTCCGGGTGGAGCCGTGACTGTGGGGTGGCAGGGAGGTGATCATGGAGCTAAGGGCAGGGGCGGTGAGCGGCTCCACCGTTCTGGCCTGGTCGAAAATCGCCCCGGCGGCCATGAGCCTGTCGATGGTCGGTGAGGTTTCCCGGCCATAGCCGTGGATGGAGAGATGATCGGCCCTGAGGGCGTCCACCGAGATCAGCAGGATGTCCGGGTACGACCGATCACCACCGGGTTGCGGTCCAGCGGTGGAGGCGGTTAGGAGGGAGCAGGCAAGGATGACGATGCCGGCTTTCAGGAACCTGGAAAGATGCCCCATGACACTCTTGATCTCCCGGCGGATCGACGGCCCGCAATGGGACACACTATAGCTTATCCGGAGGAAGGGTTTCCAGAATCCGCTCCGCCTGCTCCCGGTCCCGCACCGCCTGTTTTCCGCCGGGGCCGCCGGGATCTCCCGCCTCCAGCCGCAGGAGGCGGCGCAGCTGGAACTCCCAGTATTTCCGGACCACCGGGTCGCCGGAACGGACCAGGCAGGGACCGGCGGCCATCAGGTCTGCGGTGGTCAGATCCGGATCGGTTTCCGGCGCTGTCCGGTCCTCGGGTTCCGCCGCCAGGGTCAAATGGAAGAGCCCCCGGAGATGCAGCAGGCGCTCTTGCGCGATGCGGTATCGATTCCCGGCCAGCCAGCGCCGGAGTACCGCCGGGTCGCCCTGGGGCTGGAGCACCAACCGGCCGGCCCCGAGGCCGGCGAGAGCAGGGGAAGACAGGATGCGGCACTGGGTCCGGGCCCCGATGCCGGCCAGAACGATGACATCCAGCCGGTCATTCGGCCGTAACGGCGCCAGCCCGTCTCCGGCCCGGAATTCAATGGAGCCGGGGAGGGGATGGTCACCGATCCTGGTCCTCCGCCGGTTCAGGGCGTCAGGATTGATTTCGGTGGCGATGCAGAACGTTGCCCTGCCCTCCTCCAGCAGGATCCTGGGGAGCAGGGCATGGTCCGTGCCGATGTCCGCCACCCGGGATCCAGGAGGGATCATCTCCACCAGGGCCCGGATGCGGTCCCCGCCTCGCATGCCGCTCTTATTCATGGAGGAGAGCGTAGCGTAATTCGGAAAGTCCCGTTCTATAATCGGCTGTTCCCATCCATCGATTCGAGGACAAAAGGCATGGGCAAGACCAAGCGGGAAAAGACAGACCATTACACCGTGGACAATTCCGTGTCCACCTACCGCCTGGATGACTGGGGTCGGGGATATTTCCATGTCCTCCCCAATGGCAACCTGGCGGTCCGGCCACGGGGCGCGTCCGGAGGCGCCATCGACGTCTTCGAGGCGATCAGACGGCTGAACACCGAGGGATATCGCACCCCGGTCCTGCTTCGTTTCCCCCAGTTGCTGGAGGCTCAGCTCCGTTCCCTGGTGGAAGCGTTCCGCCGGGCCTGCCGGGAGTTCGATTACCCGGAGCCTTACCTACCGGTGTTTCCGGTGAAGGTCAACCAGCAGTCGCCGGTGGTGGAGGGGCTGCTGCGCTACGGCCGGCAGTACGGCCTGGGGCTGGAAGCCGGCAGCGGAGCCGAACTGCTCGGCGCCATCGGCCTGGACACCCCGCCGGGATCTCTCCTGATATGCAACGGCTACAAGGACTCGGATTATCTCGCCACCGCCGCCATGGCGGCCCGTTTGGGGCGCAACGTCATCGTGGTGGTTGAGAAACCGTTCGAGGTGGACCAGATCCTGGATGCCGCTCGCGGGTGGGATGAGGCCCCCGGCATCGGCCTGCGGGTCAAACTGCAGGCCCGGGGCTCCGGTCTATGGGAGAAATCCAGCGGCTATACGTCCAAGTTCGGGCTGACCACCCTGCAACTGCTCCAGGAGATCAAGCGGTTGCAGGACGCCGGCCTGGGCGAAGGGATAAGCATGCTGCACTTCCACATAGGCAGCCAGATTACCCAGATACGCAAGATCAAGACCGCAGTCCGGGAGGCGGCCCGGATCTACGCCAAGCTGTGCAAGACCGGAGTAGGCATCCGGTATCTGGATGTGGGTGGCGGACTGGGGATCGATTACGACGGTTCCCGGACCTCGGCGGACGGCTCGGTGAACTATGGGATCCAGGAATACGCCAACGATATCGTGTTCGGCATCCACGAGATCTGCGACCAGGAAGAGGTTCCGTATCCCGTAATCGTCAGCGAGTCGGGAAGAATGCTCACCGGATACCACAGCATCCTGGTGGCTGATGTCCGCGGCTCCCTGTCCGGCACCGATACCGAGAAGGTACGCCTGAACCAGGATCGGCCCAAGGTCCTGCAGGACCTCATGGAAATCGAGCAGTGGATTACCGTCAAGAACTACCGGGAGTATTACCACGACGCCCTGGAGTACCGGGACCAGATGTATTCCCTGTTCGACCACGGCATGCTGGAACTGGAGGACAAGGCCGACGGCGAGACCCTGTTCTGGTTCATCGCCGACAAGGCGATGGCGTTCGCCCGGCGGGCGCGAGTCTTGCCGGAGGAATTCAGCGACCTGGAATCCCGCCTGCGCAAGAAATATATCTGCAACCTGTCGGTGTTCCAGTCCCTGCCGGATCACTTCGCCCTGGATCAGCTGTTCCCGGTGGTTCCGGTGCACCGCCTCGACGAGGAGCCGACGGTGCAGGCCAGCCTGGTGGACATCACCTGCGACTCCGACGGCGAGGTGGACAAATTCATCGACCTGCGGGAGATCAAGGACGCCCTGGAGGTCCACGAACTGGTACCGGGTGAGCCGTATTACATCGGATTCCTGCTGGTGGGAGCCTACCAGGACACCATGGGCTGCCACCACAACCTGTTCGGCCGGGTCCACGAGGCGGAGGTCCTCCTGGAGGACGACGGTTCGGTGAGCGTACAGAACCACCGGCGGGGGCACAACGCCCGGGACACCCTCCGGATCTTCGGCCATGATGACGACGCCCTGGCCGCCTGCCTGGACCGGTCCCTCGAGGCGATGGAAGAGCGGGGGGACCTCAGAGACGGTGAACGGGAGCGCATCCTGCAGGATTACCGCACCCGCCTGGGACGGTACACCTATCTGGGCTAGTCCAGCGTGGAATCCAGAATGTTGATATCCAAGAGCATCTGACGTCCTTCCCAGTATTTAGAGCACCAACCGGTGCAGCGCACCGTCCACAGGCGGGCAGAGTTAGCCGGGAAAGCGTACGGCCGTATCCGTTTCAACACCGGATCGGTCCAGATTTTATAGTATTTTCCCTGATCAAATCCCTGGCACATTTCTCGCTCTATCCGGGGCCATGGACTGGCCACGCACACCGGTGGAGAGGATCCCGGCAAACCGTTTCAACCCGCCGTTCTGTCCCTGGAAGACCTGCCCCTCCCATGGTCGTTCTGGTTTCCGGGCGGTCCGGTTCGGCGTTTATCGGAGGAAGTGCGATCGCAGGACCATCCCCCGATTCCGATGCGCTACCTGCCGTAGGACGTTTTCCCAACAAACCTTTGCCTGCACGTACTACCTGAAGAAACCGAAACTGATCCAGCCGATCGCCGCCGGTCTCGTAGCCTGCGGCGCTGCGCGACAGATTGCACGGACGCTTCGGCTGCTCCCACTCCACCGTGGTTCATCAGGCGAACCGGATCGGACGACATTCTCTCTTGCTGCACGCACTGGCGCTGGAGCGGATAAAGCACTTAAGAGAATCGCTGGTGTTCGATCATGCAGAGACCTTCCAGTACTGTCAGGAGATGCCGCTCGGGATCGGCACGGCAGTGGGCAAGGAATCCCTGTTTATCTACGGGTTGGACCCGGTGCCGCACCGGGCGGGGGGCGCGATGACGCCAGGCCGGGCCAAACGCCTTAAAGCGCTGGAGAAACGGGTAGGGCCGTTGCCGACCGGAAGTTATTGCCAATCGACGGAACGGATCCTGGATCAACTGATACCTAAGGCGCCTCCTGGAGAGCAACTGCACCTGATCACCGACGGGAAACCGGACTACCTCGCAGCCGCACGGCGGCACATCGAGTCCGGAAAACTTCGGATGGATGTATATCCGAATCCGCCTCGGCGTCTAAAACATGTCCCGCGGGGCAAGCAGGCGGCGGTGCGGGACCGGGCGATGTTTGCGGTCGATCTGTTGCACAAGCTGATCCGCCACTCCAGCGCCAACCACAAGCGGGAGACCCTGGCCCATGGTCGGCGAGCCAACTCGATCACCCTCCGTCTGTACGGATTCACAACATGGCGCAACTTCGCCAAGGACAAATCGGAACGTTGTCCCCAGCACAAAACGCCGGCGATGGAGATCGGCCTCACCGACCGGTTCTGGGACTGGAAGCAGGCGCTGAGCCGCCGCTGTTTCCATGGCGGCAGACCCTGTCGGAAATGGAGCGGAGGCTGTACGCCATGAAGATGGATACGCCGGCAGTGGGGAAGAACCGGCGCCATGACCTGGTGAACGCCTTCTAGAAACCGTTCCTGATCATCTATTTCGATTTATCTGATGTAAGCGGGCTCGATAAATCGACCCTGTCAACATTCTTCATTCCACGTTGGGGCTAGTCGGTGCGCGCGAGGCAGCAGACTGAGACAGGCGCCGCTGCATCGCAGGGCGAACCATCCTTGTACTCCATGACGGTTCGATGGGCGTCGGCCCGGATCATGGTCCGGCTGACGGTGACCGCGTCTTCGTGGTGCATGCAGGTGGACAGGGAACCCTTCTCCGGTTCGTGGTTTTCCATGAACTCCGCCAGGGCCTCCATGTCCGGTTCGGTGTTGCCGGCGATGAACCGGTCCCAGGCCTGTCCACGGGCCCGGTCCGCCGAGATCCGGCGCAGGGATGACGCGACGAACAGCGCTGCCGGCCTGTGTGTGGTCCAGACGGTTCCGGACCCGTTCCAGCGCAGTTCCAGGATGCCAGGCCCTCTCCTACCGGGGGATACCGCCACCAGGTGAAACGGCCGGTACCGGGTCAGATCCATCGCCGCCACCAGACGCCTGATCTGCTTCAGGGAGGACGCCGCCGTCAGTTCCAGGGGGATGGTCCCACGGCTCACCGGCGACGCCGGCAGCCGTTCCGGCGCCGGGTCGCGGGCGTTCAGCAGGCACAGGGTCAGGCCGGCCCGGTTCACCACCACCCAGGTGCCGCCGCCGTCAGGATCCCGGGGGCACAGGATGCGGGCATCCGGATCGCCGGCCTCCGACGGGGGGATCCCCCGGGACCGGGTCCGTCTCTCGTCCCGGTTGTGGGCCACGATGTATCCTGCGCCGGAACAGGCCACTACCGCCACGGTGCACACCGATGCGTCTCCTCAAAGAAGCCCGGGCAGAGTATCATGTCGGTTCCAGAGGAAGAAAAAGTGATGGAACAGTACCTGAGCGTGAAAGAGCCGGACGGCGGCAACCGGCGAATGGAGTTGACCTCGGACCGGTTGAGCCTGGGCCGTTCCCACGAGAACGACCTGAGCTACCCGGACGATATCAGCCTGTCCAGGAAGCACCTGGTGCTGGAGAAGACCGAGGACCGCTGGTACGTCCGGGACCTTGGCAGCAAGAACGGCACCCGGGTGAATGACACCCTGATCGTGGATCGCTTCAGGATCCAGCCTGGCGACCGCATCACCGCCGGCCACCTGGTTCTCGGCCTGGAGGGGCCCGGTGGGCCGGTGGGTGGCGGCGGCATTATCTGGGACGATGCGCCGATAGGCGCCGGCGACACCATAGTCGCCAGCCTGGAAGGGGTTCTGTCCAGCGACGCCACCGTTCCCGGCTCCGGGAGGACCGAGGGCGGGTCCGGCGGGTCGGCGCCATTCAGCCACAACGCGGTCGACGCCCTGATTCGCGCCGGCCGGGAACTGGCGCAACACCGCCCTCTGAACGAATTGTTCGACCTGATCCTGGATCTTTCGATCCACGCGGTGCATGCTGAACGGGGCGTTCTGATGACTTTTGAGAACGGCGAGCTGGTGCCCCGCGGGTTCCACGGCGAACGGTTTCGGGTCAGCAAGGCGGTCAGGGACCAGGTCGTCAACGACAAGTCCTCGATCCTGATCCGGGACGTTTCGGCAGACGACGCCTTCAAGGCCCGGGTCAGCCTGCTGGGACACAATATCCGGACGGTGATCGCCGTGCCGCTCCAGACCGACGTCAAGGTGATCGGCCTGGTCTATGTCGATTCCAGTTCCATGGCCAGGAGGTTCACGGCCAATGATCTCAACCTGTTGACGGTGCTGGCCAATGTGGCGGCGATTCGGATTGAGCACAAACGGCTGGCTGAGGTGGAGCAGAACGAACGGATCCTGCACCGGGACCTGGAACAGGCGGCGGAGATCCAGGCCAGCATGTTGCCGGTGCACCCGCCGGTTATCGAAGGTCTGGACCTGGCCGGCTACAACGCCGCCTGCCGCACCGTGGGTGGCGATTACTACGATTTCCTGGAGTTCGGCGGCAACCGGGTCGGCCTGATCCTGGGAGACGTGGCCGGCAAGGGGATGCCGGCCGCCCTGATGATGACCGGGTTGCAGGCCCGGGTGCAGGTCATGGCGGACAAGGACGAAGCCCCGGCAGTCACGGTGGCCCGTCTGGATCGCCATATCTCGGCCAAGTGCCCCCGGAACCGGTTCATCACACTGTTCTACAGCGTAATAAACCAGGCGACCGGCGAGATGCAATTTTGCAATGCAGGCCACAACCCGGCGATCCTGGTGCGCGCTGACGGCGACTATACTCTTTTGAAGCCGTCCGGCACGGTCCTCGGAATCCTTCCGGAACTGGGCTATGAAGACGGCACTGAGACCCTGGCCGCAGGGGACATGGTGGTGATGTACAGCGACGGGGTTACCGAGGCTATGAAGCATGGTACCGAGGAGGAGTTCGGTGAGAATCGCCTCCGGGAACTGGTGATGCGGCATCGGGAGCGATCGGCGGAAGAGATCATCCGACAGGTCAACGAGTCCGTTGAGGAATGGACTGCGGGTGCGCCGCCGGATGACGACATCACCCTGCTCGTGGCCCGGAAGGTCTGACGCCGCCGATGTGGCCGCAGACGAGCCGGTCCGTTCGGCTGGCGGTTGCCGCGCTGATATGGAGCATGGTCGGCTCCGGGCTCCTGGCCGGGGGCGCCTGGTTCGCCTGGACCGCCGGCTGGAAGACAGCTGCGGCCGCCATCATTTCCGGTCTGGCCCTGGGCTTTCTCAAGGGACGGTTCCTGCTGGAGCCGATCGTCCTCCATAACGCCGGACGGATCGGTTCCGGTCCCGGATCCGCCTGGCTTGGCGCCGCCTTTTCCCTGTCCTCCTGGGCGATAGCCGCGTTTTTCATGGCGGTGGGCATGGTGGTGAGAAAGTCGGGGCTTGCGATGCCGCTCATCGGATTCATCTACGTTGCCGCCGGGTCCGGCCTGCTCTACGGATCCTTCGCCGGATGGCGCGCCTGGAGACGTTTCAGGTGTCCGGTTACCGATTCGTAACCGGGGAAACGGTTCCGTCCATTCATAACGTGACTTCCGTGTATTCCTGCTTATATTGGCCCGAAGGAGGGTCATGTGTCAGAGGTACTACTGGTAGGAACCGATCGGGAGCGGGCCACGGGGATCCGCTCCCTTCTAAAGGAAGACGGCCATGGGGTCGTCTGGACCCGCATGGTGGAAAGCTGGCGTGACGCCGAGCGAGAGATCCTTCCGGACCTGGTGATTGCGGCGGAACCGGACTGCGACCGGATGCTGCAAACCAGGGGCAGGAAGTTGCGAGGCTTCCCGGCTCCGCTGTTGTTCGTCCGGCACGAAACCGATCTGTTCCAGGAACACTACCTGCCGGAGCGGCTGGTGGACCAGATCACCAGCCCGTTCATGCGGGAGGAGTTACTGGCCCGGGCTGACGCCCTGATTCGGGTCCTGCGGGTGGTCCGTCGCAACGGCGCGGAGATGCTGGCGCCGGCCGATATGGAAGATCAAGAAGACGATGTGGCGCGGGACGGTCCGTTGAAGCGGATCGGCGGCCGGGTTTCGGCGATCCTGGGCTCCCGGGTGCCCCGCTACAGCAAGCCTCTGGGGCCTTACGCCGAGGTGGCCGCCAAGGTAGCCGACTGGGCCGATCACCGGGACGGTCTGGAACAGGGTCACGCCGAACGGGTGACTATGTTTTGCAACATGATCGCAGAAGGACTGCGGCTTCCCCGGGAACAAGCCAACTCCCTCCTCAGGGCCGCCATGCTTCACGATATCGGGAAGGTGGCGATCCCGGTGGAACTGCTTCAGAAGGAAGGTCCCCTGGAAGAAGACCAGATGCGGTTGATGCGTACCCATCCCAAGAAAGGAGCCGCCCTGATGCGGGCCCTGGACCGGGACGAAGAGGTGGTCCACACCATCCTGTGCCATCACGAACGTCCTGACGGCACCGGCTACTACGGCAAATCGGGCCGCTCCGTACCGATTACTTCCCGTGTGCTGGCGGTTGCGGAAACCTACGACGCCATGACCCACTCCCAGGTTCGGGCCAGGATTTCGCAGGAAGACGCCCTGGAGTACCTCCGGCAGGGTCGAGGCCACATGTTCGACGCCGATTGCGTTGACGCTCTCAACGACGTTCTGCAGCCCCGCCGAACCAGTATCCCGCTGTCGGACGTCGGTTTCTGATATGTGATGGAGGGCTACCCCTCCGCAACGAATCAAAAGCGGACGTCGAAGCCGATGTGTTGTTCCGATACCGCCATGTCGGCGGTTTCGATCCGGTCCACACGGCCGTGGCGGGGACCGGCAAGCACGTCCATTTCCAGAGCCCGAACGTCTATGGGACTGCCTTCGACGACAATTTCCACGGTCCCGTCCCGCAGGTTGCGTACGTACCCGGTGATCTCCAGTCGTCGGGCTGCCTGGACGACAAAATAACGGAAGCCGACCCCCTGCACCAGTCCGCTGACCACAAGACGCTTCGCTACGATCATTCGCGCAGCATAGCATTTCGGTCTATGGCTTATCGAACCTGCCCGCCGCCGATTCCGTTGAATCCTGGAGAGCGGCAAAGCTTCGTTCGGTGGAAGCGACAATCTCCCCCTTCTCCACCACCGTCACCAGGAAGCGGAACTCACCTGCGGTCATGACATCGGCAGGCACCACGTCCCGGTACTGTATGCACCTTTCGCCGTCGGCTTCGAACTGCAGGGCCGGGAATTCGGCCTCGGTGTCGCCGCTCAATGTCCTGAGAACGGTCAGACGGTTCCGGTTTCTTTTGGAGCGGCAGACAAGGCCGACCAGGGCTGTGGGCCGGGCGGTGCTCAGAGGTTCCCGTTCCTGGTAACCGAGCGACCCTTCCTCCCGCAGGATGCCGTCGCGAAGGAAAGCGGCGGTATTCGGCTGCAGGACCACCACCGGGGTAAGGGTCACCGGCAGCTTGTTCGGGTTGGGCCAGTTCCCCTCAAGTTTGCGGGACACCACCTGTTCGGTGGTTATCTCGTTTCCTACCGCCACCAGTTCAAACGGTCCCGGCGGGAACCGCATTTCTTTTTCGAACACCACACGGACGCCGGGTGTGGCGGTTAGCACCCGGCCTGAGGCATCTTCACGGACTTTTTCTTCGGTAACAAGGGAGGTGCCCAGGTCCCAGGTGGCGCCCATGATGTTGCTGCCGGGGACGGTGATTTGCACCAGGGCGGAGAACAGGCCGTCGTAATAGCCGGTGGGGATCACCACGCCGGAGATACTGTGGTCCATGGAACCGGCTTGTGCGGTGGCGAAGGTAGACAGCAGCCGGGCGGTGCGGCGGGACGACTCACTCTGGATCACCAGTCGTCCCCGGGTCTGGATCCGAACCTTTTTTCGGGAGGTGGTCAGTCGCACCGGCAGGGGATAGTCTTCCGGGAAGTCTTCCGGCGGGAAGCTGACCAGGTACAGGCAGGACAGGTCGTCCTGTATCCGGTTCACGATCTTGCCGGCGCGTACGCCGTTCAGGAACCAGGCACCGCCGGTCTCCAGCGCCAGCTCGGCCAGGGTGTTCTGGGCGTGCCGCAACCGTGTCAGATTGGGGGTGTTGGCATCATGGTAACCGGAGGGAGAGCCTTCATCTGGTCGATGCGGCTCCAGTTCAAAGCGGTCGTTGAGCTTGTCTGGATCAACACTCCGGGGTGTGGGTGTGGCGGTGACCATCGATTCGGAAACCAGCCCTTCTCCCTGCACCGTGTAAAAACGGATTCCGAGTGCCGACGCCTCGTTGATGATCCGGTCCATGGAATTTTCTGACATCATGGCGCTGGTGGCCAGGGAGTTGCCGAGGGTCTGGTCCTTGCGCATGTCGTTGCTGAAATAGCCCAGGTAATGCTCCCCCGGGTTTTTCCGCATGGTATCGGCGAAGTACAGGAACGCCTTGGGCGGGTCCAGGTCAGCCAGCCGTCCCATGACCATGCTTATTCGGTGCAGCGATTTTTCCGCCTCCCAGATCTCCGAACGCTGATGCAGCCGTGCGATGCCAAGGGCGTGTTGGGTATTTTCCTCTTCCCAAAGGGCGCGCAACACCTCCTGGATCCGTCGGTCCTCCTCCATCGCCCAGGTCGACCACTGTTCACGGTCGCGCTGCAACCGGTCCAGGCCGGCTGCCAGGGCGACCGGGTCAGAGGTCATCTCCTGGACCACCTGCAGCTTCCGGGCTCCCGATACGATCATCGCCTGGGCGGTTCCGTCCATCAGATCGGGGATCATCTCTTGCGCCAGTTCAATGGATTCCTGCCTTCCGGCCATGGTCAGGTGGGGCTGGTCGAAGTAGAACAGGTAGGTTGTCCGGGCGTCCACCTTCGCTAAAGCTACGGAGGACCCGTCCTCCGTAGCAAGCGTTTCGGAAGGAATGCTTGCGGAGGAGGAGGGGCAGACTTTGTCCACGATGAACTCTTCGATGAACCGGCCCCCGACAATGAGATCGAAGTCGGCGGCGGTGAGATCATCCACGAACCCTTTGGGGCCTGTGACGGTGACGTCAAGCTGAGCCAGCCGGCTGCCGGTCCGCTCCACCAGGTCGAGGGACCTTGGGCTTTCGTCCGGCGCCGGTATGGTGACCGGCGCCAGGATGGATAGCGCCAGGATTCCAGACAACAGCCACTTGAATCTCATTGCTCGATGTCCTCCTGCCCCACCGCATTGAATTCCCGTGACGATTCGGCCAGCTTCTTGTCACCGCGGTACAGGTCGATCTCGTAGCGGAAGCTCCCTTCCGCCAGGCTGAATGCCGGGATGACGTCCCGGACCTGGATGCAGCGGTCCCGACTCCTTTCCGGCACCAGGGTGGGGAACGAGACCGAGGTTTCGCCGATCAGCCGCCGCTCCACCCTGGTGTCGTCCCAACGACCCTTGCCCTTGCCGGTGCAGACCAGTCCGACCAGAGCCGTTGGCCGGTCGGTGAGCACTGCCCGGTCCTTGTCCAGGGCCAGGGGACCTTGCGTCCGAACGTTGCCGTTCCGCACGAACACCGCCTCCACCGGCTGCACCAGGGCGATCGGCCCCATGCTGGGCCGGTTCGGGTCAGGCTTCGGCCAGACAGAGTCCCTCTCGCTGGAGGCGACCAGGCCGGTGACATGTTCGTGGGCTACCGACACCACCTGGAACGGTCCGGGACGCAGGGACATTTCCTGCTCTAAGATTACCGGAGCGTTGGCAGCGGAAACAGTCATCTGCCCCGAGGCGTTCACCACTTCCGAGTGGCTGTCCACCACCGAGGCGCCCACGTCCCACCGCGCCCCGGGAACCGGCACCCCGGAGACCGACACCTGCAGCAGCGCTTTGAACTCTCCTCCCTCGTAATCCAGCGGGATCAGGGACTCGATCACCGAGATCTGTGGATCGTCGGAGCCCGGCGCCGTGAAGGCGGCCAGCAGCCGATCGGTCAGCTTCTTGGACTCGCTCTGAAACAGCACCTGTCCCCGGGAATGCAGTTGCACTCCCTTCCGCTTGAGCTTGGCCAGGAACCGATGGGGCTCGTTCAAGGAGTACGGCGACGGGTCGAAGCTGAGGATGAACAGGCAGGACAGGTCGGACTGGATGGTATCGGCGATAACCTGTGCCGACGGTCCGTTGATGAAGCAGGACCCGCCGGTTTCCACTGCCAGGCTGGCCAGGGTGTCCTGGGCCATGCGGCTATGGTCGGAAGTAACCGTTGGTATGTCGCCGGCCTTGGCCAGCCCCTGCGCGGTGAGCCCCAATTGCTGGACGTCGAAGAACAGCCCCTCGGCCTGGATCGGGTAGAACCGGATGCTGTTGGCGGACGCCTGGTGCACCACCCGGTCGAACGGGATCCGGGCGGTCAGGGCGTCGGCCTGCATTGCCGACAGGGCAGGGAACGCGGCGATCACCTCCGGGGAGAAGAACACCAGGTACTGCCTTCCTGCGTCCAGCCGCATGTTGTCGGCCAGATAGATCACTACCTTGGGCGGCGGCAGGCCGGCCAGCCTGGGGAGGGTCACCTCCAGGCGGCGCAGGTTCCGTTCGGTGAGCTGGCGGTCTTCCCGTTGGTACCGCCTCGCCACGGAGGCGGCGTGTTCTACCGTGTCGATCTCGTTCATGGCGTAGATGACCGCATCCATCCGCATCGGTTCCATGGAGGCCCAGGTGCTCAGCTGGGTCGGGTCGTTCTCAAGCCGGTTCAGCCCGGCCAGCAGTTCGGCCTGGTCGCTGCTGAAGCCGGTGAGGGTGACCTGGCGGTCGGCGTTGGAAACGATCATCGCCTGGTTGCCGTCCCGGATCAGTATCGGAATAAGCTCCCTGACCAGGGTCAGGGCGTTGCGCCGGCCGGACAGGGTCAGATGGGGCTGGTCGAAATAGAACAGAAACGTACCGGGTCGGGAGACTGGCGCCGCGTCGGCATCGCCGCCGGCATTCTCATCCGGGTACTCGCAGATCCGGTCCAGGATGAAATCGGTGAGCTTGTGGACACCGATCTTGAACTTGAAATCTTCAGGTCCCAGGGAACGAATGACGTCGGGATCACCGCTGATGGAGAGATCGATCTGGAACAACCGGCTGTCGGTGCGTGTGTGGAGGCCGAGCTCCGTCGGGTCCTCCTTGTCCTGATCCTGGGCCATGGCCGGCAGGCATAGCAGGAGGGCGAATAGTACGGCCAGCCCAGTCTTGAACGGACATTGCACCGGTTTCACCCCTTCTCGTACGTCCAATATCCCCGGTCCGGAACGGCAGGGCAAGCCGGCTTACCCCTGTTTGCGATGCACATGCACCGCACCGGCCTGGTCGGTGGGCAACAGCAGCATTTCCGCGACTTGCACCCGGCTCGGCCGTGTGGCGGCGAAAAGCACCGCTTCGGCCACATCATCGCCTGTAAGGGGTGACATCCCGATGTAGGTCATTTTTGCCTTGCGGCTGTTGCCGTGGTAGCGAACCTGGCTGAACTCGGTCTCCACCAGGCCCGGATCTATGGAGTCACCCGCACACCGGTCCCCAGAAGGTCGATCCGGAGTCCGTCGGAGATCGCCCGCACCGCGTGCTTTGTGGCGCAGTACACGTTTCCGCCGGGGTAGACCTGGCTGCCGGCTATCGATCCGATATGGACCACCGTACCGCAACCCCGGTTCACCATCCCCGGAACCACGGCCCGGTCAACGTACAGGAGCCCTTTGACGTTGGTGTCGATCATCTCCTCCCAGTCGTTCAGTTCCCCCTCATGGAGCTTGTCCAGCCCCCGGCTGAGGCCGGCGTTGTTCACCAGGATCGAGATATTCCTGAACTTTTCCGGCAGGCTGTCAACCATGGTCTGCACCGCCGGCGGGTCCCTAACGTCCAGGCTGCTGGAGTAGACGTCCGCCGCGCCGGCCTCATGAAGTTCCGGCTCCATCGCCTGCAGCCGGTCCAGCCTCCGGGCCGCCAGGACCAGGCCGGCCCCTTCCGCCGCGAACACCCGGGCGCAGGCGGCGCCGATGCCGGAACTGGCCCCGGTGATGAAAACAACCTGTCCTTCCAGTCTTTTCATGCGTTTACTCCGCTTTATATGGTTCCGGATCTGGAACAAGAGTATAAAAGAATCATGCGACAAACCATCGGTCTTCTCGCTCTGGTCCTCCTGATCGGCGCCGGCCTGCCTCCCTCCCTGGAAGGGGACTGGGTGCTGGTGGAACAGCGGTACGGCCAGGGCGCCAGGAACATCTACGACAACGAACAGCCGGTCCGGTTGTCGATCCGTCCGGGGGCCGGCGAGCCGGTGGTGACGATCACCGCAGAGGGTGGTCCCGCTACGGACTGGCCGGCATGGATCGGATCAGGTGCACCGGTGGATGTGGAACTGGAATCCCGCTCGGTGGAGCTTGCCCATGGCAGGATCTCCGCCCGGTTCCGCCTGGTATCCCCCGACGATCCCGAATTCGTGTTCCGGGTTGCCGAACAGTACCAACTGACGCCGGACGGGAAGGCTCTGGAAGGAACCATAACCGTTTCATTCGAGCGGGATGGTGAACCCCGGGGGTCGTTCATCCTGACCTCCCGGTTCGAGAGGGTGCGGTGACAGGCCGGGCCGCCGTGGTCCTGCTGGCGCTGGCCTGTCTCGCCGCCACCGGGTCGCCGCTTCTCGCCCAGTCGGTTTCCGGCACCTTGTTCGAGGACAGTAACGGCAACGGCATCCTTGACGCAGGCGAGCAGTTCCTTGCAGGAGTGCCGGTAACCCTGTACGGCAGCCCCGATGCAGGGGGAACTTTCGATCAGACACTGTCCACCGGAGTTGGCGGAGATTATATGTTCGTGCCGGGGAACGGTTGCTACCTGTTGAACATCGATCCGGGCCCGGACTACCGTTTCACCGGGACCAGGCAGGACCTCCACCCGGAAGGGACCACACCGTTCGGGTTTCCGGTGGGGATGCCGAGGTTCGGATTTATGGAAAACGGTATAGCCAACCTCAGGGCCGGATCGATGACGTACGCCGCCCTGGGAGACAGCATCGCCTACAACTGGAGTTCCTGTAATTATTTTGCGTCCTTCTGGTACACCCGGCAGGTAGCCGACCGGTTGCGATGCGTGGCGCCGTCCGCATCGATCATTTTGGGGAGTGAAAACGAAAATGCTGTGAAGGGGGAACACACCGATGACCTGCTGGTGGATGACGGCGCATCCGACGGCAACAACGTGTTCTCGGTGATGGAGCGACAACCGGAGAAGATCACCATTTCCATCATAGGAAACGACCTGCTGAACGTGGATCCGGAAGGGGAGCCGAGCCAGACCGAGATCAACATCGCCGTGGAAGAGGTGCTGGACTCCCGGCAGAACCTCCAGGAAGCGCTGTCGATCATGCTCACCGGGGTTCCGGGAACCGATATCGCTCTCAACAGCCTGTACGACAACCTGACCTGGGACTGCTATGGCGGCACGTCGACTTCAGCCTTCCACCGTACCTGGGTGCCGATCATGGACCAGATACTCCGGGACCTGGCCTGGGGCCAGGTCCGCCCGGTTGCCATCAGCGAGGTGGCGGCGGAGTTCGCCGTCGAAGACCTGGACGGCAATCCGCCGGCCAGCTGTACCGGATTCGACGGCATGATCTGCCGGGGAGGATTTCCGACTGACAACATTCATCCCAACGATGACGGCTATGAGATCCTCCGGGAGAAGGTCTGGGAATCGTCCGGTGGGGTCAACCTGGGCTCCCGGGATGCTGTGGGCCGGGTATCAATGACCGGCGTGGACTACGGTCTGTTGCGCCGGGTGAAACGGCTTCTCCCCACCACTTTCGAGAATCTGAACGGCGGCCAGTCGCTGAACCCGGAGGCGGCCTTTGACGATAACGATGGCGGCGCCACGGCGTCCATCACCCTGGGCGCCGGCCAGGAGGAGTTCCGTCTGTCCGGTTTTCCCGATTATTTCGATGAGTTCGAGATCGTGCGGGTGATCGCCGGAGTGCGTTACCGGACCAGCGGCACGGTGGGTGACGACTACTACCGGATGGAGGCGTCCCTGACAGGAGCGTTCCGGCCTCCTCCGGGCCACGCCTATACCCCGTTCGACTGGAACTACTACACACCGATTGTCGGTGGAGGCGGCCCCAACGCTCCGGCGTCCAACCCGGACTACGGCGATGCCGAACTGCTGGCGATTCCGGACGTGGCGACCTTCCGGGAGGTTTCAGCCATGGTTACGGTGAACCCGGTGCAGGACCAAGGCGCCGGCTATTACCGCTGGCCGGCGATCCAGCACCAGGATCTTGCCGCCGCCGCAGTCAGGGTGGCGGCGGCGCCGGTGGCTGGGACCGTCGGGAACGATGAATACCAGGTGGAACTTGATGCTGCCTGGCTTGATCTGTACGGCTCCGTGAAGCCCCGACCAGGGGAGATAGAGGGGATCACGGTCTCCCGGTCTGCCGGTGACCTTATCCTGGAATTCGACGCCCTTTTCGGAGCCGAGCGCTACAACCTGTATTTCGGCCGGCTGGCCTCCCTGCCGGAATATGATCACGGTGCCGGGGCTCCTGCAGACCCCGGTTGCGAAGTTCCAGTGACCGACCTCGGTACCGGCAGGATGCAACTGGTCATCGGTTCGGCGGACCAGCCGGTGGAGAACGCCTATTTCCTGCTAACCGGCCACGTGGACGGCGTGGAATCGCCTTCCGGGGTGGATGGGTCCGGAACCGAAATCGACCGGTCCCAGTCGGTCTGCAGGTGATAGAATCCCCGTTCCCCAGATCCGGGGCAGAGGAAAGGGCGTCATGCTGAACAAGAATTTCCGGGAACACGAGCAAGAAGTCTGGAAGAAACTCAGCGAGGAGATCGGCGGCCGGTTCAACCACCGTGAAGAGGGCGAGGGTCGGTTCGATACGGTGAAGGCCAAGGTAGGGCCATGGACAGTCACCCTGGATCTTCACGCCGACGCTTCCTACGCCCACGAAGTCATGCACACCCGCCTCAGGGCGCCGTATGTCAATTCGGACGGTTTCCGGTTCAACATATTCAAGGCGAGCCTGTGGGATGAACTGTCCACGGTGTTCGGTGGCCAGGACGTGGAAGTGGGAGATGCGGCCTTCGACGAAAATTTCAGGATCCGCGCCAGCGACGAGGACAAGGTCAAGGACCTGTTTGAAAAAGACCGCCTGCGGGAACTGCTGATGCAGGAGCCGGACGCCCATCTGTACGTCCGGGACTCGGGTGTGTGGTGGCAGGAAGAATTCCCTGACGGTGTGGATGAGATCGTTCTGGAAGTGGAAGGTGAAATCGCCGACCTGGGCCGCCTGGAACGGCTTTACGCGATTTTCGCCGAGGCCCTCCACAGCCTTTGCCGGACCGGATCGGCGTACGAGACGGATCCTGCGATCTAGTCTGAACTTCAGAAGCCCCGTTCCTGGTTTTCAGTTCTCCATTAACGCCACAACCGCCTTGTGGGGATGTGGCTCGCCGGGGATCTCGGCGGTGTAGAGCTCGAGGATCCTGAACCTGGTCTCGAACAGTTCCCGGATATCATGCTCGGAAGAGAAGTACAACGTGGTACCCAGTGGCGTGGTGCGGTACTTCTCCCGGCTGTCGAACCCGGGGTCTTCCTCGCTGAAGCACATGCAGAGGTGCTTCCCACCCGGCTTAAGCATCCGTTCGACGTTGTCCGCAAACGGTTCCCGGTCTTCGGGAAACACATGGTGCAGCACGCCCCAGTGGTAGACGAAATCAAACTGCGGCTCCGGAAAATCGACAGGCCTGGTGAGGTCCGCTACCTCGAAACGGCACAGGAGCCTGCGATTCCCCGCCAGTAGCTCGGCGTGCCGGATCGCTTCCATGGACCAGTCGTACCCGGTGACGTTGAACCCCTGCCGCGCCAGCCATACGGCGCAGTTGCCGGTTCCGCAGCCCAGGTCCGCAGCATGGCAGGGGGCTATGGTCCCCGACCCTACCAGGTCGGCCAGAATGCGCGGTGGTTCGTCCCGGACCCAGGGGATCGTCTCCAGGGACATTTCCCGGTAGATCCGATCCATCTGCTCTTTGATGTTCATGCGGCAATTGCGTTCCGGCGCAGAGCACAGAGAACGGTCATGATCCCGACGGTCGCCGTTAAGAAGAACACCAGCCGCAGGCCGGTGAAGACGAAAAGGTGCTTCACGGCATTGGGGTCACCCGCAGGCAGGAGGGCAGCGGCGACGGCCACCACCAACAGAACAACGGCTGCCGCCGCCAGCCGGTCTCGTTGCATTTGCCTGCAGATCCTGGCGATCTGGAAAATACCGAGTCCGAGGAACAGAGTCCAGGTAATGTGCCCAAGACGCAGGTAGTTGATATCGAGTGCGGCCAGAATGGAGGTTATGGCCCAGGACAGGGCAGAAACCCGCACCAGCATCCTCCAGACGAGCACCGTACTGGATTCTTCCGGTTCAGGCGGCGTCAGCAGCCAGGCGGCTACGACCATAAGCAGGGTTAGCGGCGCAGCGATCTTCCTGGCGAGCACCAACAGGCTCATGCCGCCGTTGGCCGCATCTGCCGAGTCCGCCGCTACAGCGATGAAGGGTGAAATGAATCCGACCAGGTTTACCAGGACCGGCCCCAGCAGGATACCGAGCAGTGCGAAAAGGGCTCCAGATCGGATGGTTTTCATGTGATCATGCACCCTCGTCCTCCCTTTTCTTTTTCGTCGCTATATACCACGCCTCTTTGCCATAAATTTCGTCCTGGCATGATTCACATATGCCATGACTGAACTGCACTTCTGAGTGATTGCAGATATAGGACTCGATTTGATTCCAGTAGCCCAGTTCATCTCGGATGTTCTTACATTTTGAGCAGATAGGAAGCAGGCCATGCAGGGTATTAATGTCTTTCTTCAAGTGGGCGGTGATCTCTTTTGATTGCATCAACTCCGATATGTCGTTCAACTCCTCGACCACAAATTCGACTTCTCCCCGATCATTGAAAATCGGTGAGGCGATGATTTCTTCGAATGTGGTTTTGCCGTCATGAGTGTGTTCGTGAATGCACCTCACTCGCTTCTTCGTCTCAAACGCGGTTTTGGTTGGGCAACGGATGCCCTCGCGCCAGCAGGGTTTGTCAAGTCTGTGGGAAATATCAAAACACTTCCGGCCTAGAATGAGGTCTCTCGAGACACAGAACGCCGTGCAGGCAGCACTGTTAACGCCTATGGTTTGATAGTTGCGATCAATCACCAGAATCGGGACGGAAAGAGATTCCAGGATTCTCAAGGACTGCTTTGTACAAACCGACATTAGCTCGTCTGATGGCTTGTCATTGTCCTTCATGACCGGATTATCTCATAGACGACGCCATCAGTGGGCATCAGGGCGCCCCTATCCGACCATCTCCATCGATGTCCATGCCGTGGATCTGCTCCAGCTTCCTGACCAGTTCCCCGATGGTGGCCTGGGTTCGCTGAATCTGCTCTTCCAGAAAGGCAACCCGGTCTTCAACGGTATCGGATTTCCTCTTCTGGCCGTAAATGAAGCCTGACTGAACGATCTCCCAAAGCAGTCCCATAGTTTCCTCCTGCTGTCATAGGGGCAAATGCCCGGAATGGTACGGAGACATCCGTTCCGGCGTCTAGGAGACTGCTGCGGAAAGCGGTTCAGCCGACCTTGACCCCGGTGTCAACCTTCGCCAGGGCTTGTTCGAGGTCGTGCTTGAGATCCGTCGAAGTCCTCGCAGCCCACCGCTATGCGGATGAGATCGTCGGATATCCCCGCCTTTTCACGTTCGGTTCGGCTCATGCCGGCGTGGGTCATGGAAGCCGGGTGCTCGATCAGGGTCTCGATACCCCCCAGGGAGACCGCCAGCGTGGCGAGTTCCATGGCGTTAATCACCGTCTTGGCGGTTTCGAGATCTCCTTTGACGCCGAAGCTGATCATCGACCCGGGGCCGTTCATCTGCTTTTTCATCAGTTCGTGGCCGGGATGGGAGGTGAGTCCGGGGTAGCTGATCCACTCGATGGCCGGATGCTCCTGCAGCCAGGCAGCGAGCTTCATGGCGTTCTCCTGGGCCGTGCGGACCCGCATCGCCAGGGTTCGCAGGCCGCGGAGGACCAGCCAGGCCTGGTGGGGATCCATGGTGCCACCCAGGGTCTGCAGGCTTTTCTGCAGCCGGGCGTACAGGTCCGCTTCCTTCGCCACGATGATGCCGGCTACCACGTCGGTATGGCCGTTGATGTACTTGGTCATGCTGTGAATCACGATGTCGGCGCCGAACTTGAACGGGTTCTGCAGGATCGGGGAACTGAACGTGTTGTCCACCGCGAAGAGCGCACCGGCCTCGTGGGCGATCTTGCCGGCTTCCTCGAGATCGGTGATCTTGATGGTCGGATTGGCCGGCGTTTCGATATAGATCAATTTCGTGTTCGGGCGGATCACCTTGCGGATGTTGTCCAGGTCTTCCGTCGGCACCCAGTCCGACGTGATGCCGAACTTGGCCAGATGGGATTCCATCAATATCCGGGTCGGGCCGTAAACGGCATCGGTTCCGATCATATGGTCGCCGGTTTTGAGGAGGGAGAGAAACGTGGTGCTGATCGCCGCCATGCCGGTGGCCGTCGCCAGGCCGTCATGCCCCCCTTCCAGTTCCGCCACAGCCTGTTCCAGGGCCCGGATCGTCGGGTTGCCCAGTCTTGTATAGATGTACCCCGCCTCGGTGCCGGCGAATCGGTTCGCACCCTGGTCCGGGGAGGTGAAAGAAAAGGTGGAGGTCTGATAGATCGGCACCGAAACGGCGCCGTTCACCGGGTCCGCTTCCGGGCCGGCGTGGATCGGTCGTGAGTTCGGTTTCAGCTTCTTTATGTCTTTCATGGTGTTCTTCCTCCAACAGGAATCTATCACCGTCGGCAGGGGGAATATCGAGTCAATCCGTCTGAATTTGCACATAAATGTGGCAAACTACCGCTGTGCGCAGGAATTACTGATGGAGAAGGCCAGATTCGATGAAGGATTCGCCGAAAAGCCGGTTTCCCGGCCTCCCTGTCGAGGAGGTGCGGACAACCTCACCGCCGGCCTGGGTCCACCGTCTGCTGGACCGGGCGCCGTTGTCGGAACCGGTGCTTCTTTGACGGCGGCGTCACCGTCCGCACCGCCCTGGGGAAGCGGTTCGCCATGGTGGAGGTGCATGTAGCCGGGGCTGCTGCCGGCGGTGCCGGCTCCCTGGAACGGGCGTCGGAGGAAGCGTATCTGAGGATCGCCCGGGCAGTGGAGCGGACCGCAACCGTCCACCCGGTGCGGTTCTGGAACTTCGTGCCCCGGATACTGGACACCGGCGAATCCGGCGGGCTGTTGTACGAGGCGTTCAATAGGGGGAGATACCGGGCGTTCGCCGACTGGTTCGGGAAAGAACGGTTCGCATCCAGGATCTGCGCAGCCACCGGCGTGGGGCATCGCGGGGAGGACCTGGTGGTGCTGGGGCTGGCAGGCGCCGGGAGCGGGGACTCGGTTGAGAACCCAAGACAGACCCCGGCGTACCGCTATTCCGACGATTACGGAGATCTGCCCCCCTGTTTCGCCCGGGCCACCCGGCTGGCCGCAGGGCCGCTCATCGTCTCCGGCACTGCAGCGGTAGTCGGGGAGGATTCCATGCACCCTGGGGATGTGGAAGCCCAGAGCCGGGAGACTTTTTCCAACATGGATGAATTGGCCGGCGGACCGGAAACCTACTCCGAGCTGCGGGTTTATATCGTCAGGGACGGTGACGCCGGGACGGTACTGGGGCTGGTCCGGGACCATTACCCGAACCTGACCCGTGTGGAACTGTGCCCCGCCGATCTGTGCCGCCATGATCTCCTGGTTGAAATTGAGGGCATCGCAGGTAGGATCAAGGCATGAATATCGCCATCGTGTTGCTCAATCAGGGACGGGGGAGCGGGGAGGTAGCCCGGGCCCACGCCGCCCATCTGTCTCGCCGGGGACACAAGGTCTGGTACATCCATCCCCGGGTCGGGGGACGGGGCCCCCGGCGCCGTTAACGTGGACGTGCCGCTGCAGACCTCCATCATGCCGGTGCACGAGTACCTGCCGGCGGCCAAAGAGGAGCAGAAAGCGGTCTCCCTTATGTCTTATGAAGAGGCGGTGGCCTACCTGCCGGCCTATAGGTCGGCGCTGGAACCGATTATCTCCCGAGATGGACATCGTCATCGGGCACCATGCCAACCTCAGTTCGGTGGCGGTGGCGGATGTCTGCCGGGAGGCGGGCAAACCCTGGGTGCTGTTCATCCACGGCACCGGCATCGAGCCCCGGAAAGAGGGCGGTTTCGAGGAGCGGGTCTGGACCCGGATAGAGGGCGCCATCGAAGGGGCGGTCGGTATCCTGGTCACCACCGAGTACGTCCGTGACTCCCTGGTCAGGCCGGTGGTCGGCCTTCCGGAGCGGAGGTTCCTGGTGCTGCCCTGCGGCGTTGACCTGGACGGGTTCGCACCCGGGGAAGACCGGCAACGTTCGTGAGAAGTACGGTCTGCCTGAGGTATTCGTGCTCTGTCCCGGGGCGCTGACCCGGGCCAAAGGGCCCCAGAACGTGGTGGAGGCGTCCAGGGAGTACGACGATCTGGCCACCACCGTGTTCATCGGTGACGGCGACCTGAGGGAGCGGCTCGAGGCCGACCTGGGCAGGCGGGGTTGGTTCCTCGGGTTCGTGCCTGCCGAGGACCGCACCCATCTGGTGAATGCAGCCACCATCCTGACCGCGGCGCCGGACAAGAAGGAGCACTTCGGCATTATCTACGCCGAGGCACTGGCCGCCGGGACCGTACCGGTGGCGTATGGCGGCGGCGGCGTGCCGTCGGTGGTCTCGCCGGATGTCGGCGTCCTCACCGAGCGAACGCCCCGGGCCCTTGGTACGGCGATTCGCGGGCTGCTGGAGAAGCCGGCACGACGGGATCGGATGGCCCGGGCCGGCCGCGAGCGGGCGGAGAGGAAATACGATTACGAAAAGTTAACCGCCCGCCTTGAGGAGTGGCTGGAGCGGCTAACCGTCTCCTGACCGCGAGCCCAGCGGTCCAGGCTCCGTTCCAGAAGGTTCAGGGGGACCGGTCCCCGGCACAACACCCGGCGGTGGAACTCTCTCATATCGAACCGGCTGCCCAGGATCTTCCGCGCCGCCTCCCTCATGGTGAGGATCGGCCCGCCGTCGCCGGAGCGGAACCGGCGGAGACCCAACCTGTCTCCCAGGCAGGCGGCGTAATCGGCCCAGGCCTCGACGTACTCCGGCTGGCAGCCGAACCGGTGACAGCTTTCCCGGCTGTCCGATTCCCGGGCCAGTCCGGTCTGGAGATGACGTCCGGGCAGCCCTTCCCTGAGGAACAGGGTTTCCATTCTTTCCCGGGAGTGTTCCTCCCGGCGGGACAGGTTGACGTGTAAGATTCCCGGCCGTTCCCCCTCGGTTCCCGGGGCGGTGTACCAGGCCAGAGGTGTCGTCCCGCCGTTCCCGGTGAATCCGCTGACGATCCGGAGGCCGCTTCGTGGCAGGTGGTCGAACAGTATGGGGAGCCGTTCCTCGACCCGGATTTGGAGCAGCCGATACCGGTCCAGGATCTCTGAGGCCTGCTTCATGACTCCCTCGTGGCGTCGATTAGCGCCTCCATATGGGCCAGGTAGCGGGCCAGGGCCTTCTTGCCGGACGGTGTGAGACTGTAGGTGGTCAGCGGCTTGCGGCCGGAAAACCGCTTGTGGCAGGTGACGTAGCCGGCATCCTCCAGCTTCCGTGCGTGGGAACTGAGATTTCCGTCGGACACCCCAAGAGCCGCCTTCAACTCGGCGAAGCTCAGGGAGTTGGAAACCGCCAGGGAACTGACGATGCCGAGACGGGTCCTCTCATGGACCAGCCGGTCCAGCCCCTGCACCAGCCGGGGACGGTCTGCCGGCGGTTTCGCCGGGCCGGGACTCGTCCGGGTCTTCTTCTCAACCGCCATGATGCTTTGCGATTCTGGCCCCGAAGACGATATGCAGGCCGCCGAACCCCAGGGCCAGGAACAGGTCGGCGAAGGTGGGAGGGGAGAGCAGTGCGAACAGTCCGCACACCATGAAAGACGCCCCCATCACCGGCACGATGCGCACCGAGGACACACCGCCGGAGGCGACAGCGGCGCCGTACAGGAGAAGCCAGGTTCCCGGAAGGTTGGCAGTGTTGCCGTTCTGCACCGCCACCATGGTGAGAACTGCGCCGGCGGCCAGAGCCGGCGCCATGCCCAGGAAAGTCTTCCGCGCCGGGGCGGCGGTGAGCAGGAGCCCGATCCGTTTTGCCTTCAGCACCATGGCGGAGGTGACGATCAGCACCGCCAGGACCAGCTCGGCAGCCCAGACAAGAAGCCAGGACGACCGGTCCGGTTGGACATGGGCCACTGCCGCCGCGAGGAGCGCGGTGCAGCCGGCGGCCACCTGGCCCCAGCCTGGAACCGCGGTGAACGATCCGGCTCCTTCCATGGCTCTGCGGATGTAGCCCAGATTTTCGTGGGCCTGGTGACGAATATCGGCGACCTCAGCCGATTTACTCTCCTGTGGATCGTTCATGGAAATCAAGATACGTTCGGAATTTCATGATGTCAAGTACTTTGTACTGCAAAGTATACATACGAAGAAATGGCTACACGAAAGTTTACGGAAAGCTAGTTGTTCACTGTGTACGGAGTTTCGAACGAGAGTACCCGGTCCGGGGTGGTGATAACGATCCGGACCTTCCTGGCGCTCTTGAACGTGCATTCCACGTCGTGGACCCGGCCGTCCTCCCGGCTGCTGGCAATGCCGTGGATGGTGCTTCCGGGGACCAGCGTATCGTTCAGATCGGTCATCGGGATCTCGATCTTGCCAGAATCGTTCATGAACGGCGCAAGGGGGATCCGGATGGCGTACTTGCCGACCAGGCCCTCTTCGGTGAAGGTGAGCGGGTCGATGTTCAGCACCACCCGGGCGATCCCGATCCGCGTATACGCCGGCTCAACCACCAGGCTACGGGTGGTGGCGCCCACGGTGGAAGCGATCATGAGGCAGACGGTCAGCGCGAGAATGCGGTTCTTAAGGTGATGTTGCATGAGCATCTTTCCAGTCGTCCGAACGGACCGGGCACCATATCAGAAAATGGGGAGAAAATGGGGACATTGCACTTTATATTTAAATTCTTAATCGGGGATTCGCCACAAAATAAGAATTAAAATATAAAGCGGAATGTCCCTGTTTTAGCTCTCCAGGTGGTGGGCGATATCGTCGGCGATGCCTGAAGCCTCTTCTACACAATGATTAACCGATATACCGCGGTAGGAATTCCCGCACACCAGCAGGCCGGGGTGCTTCTGGAGCCGTTTCCCGATGAGGTGGAGTCGCTCCTGGTGGCCCAGGGTGTACTGGGGGATGCCTTGCTCGTGACGGAACACCTTTACGAATTCCGGCGCCACCCCAATCCCCATGGTGGTCCTGAGGTCGTCCCGGACCAGTTCTATCAGCTTACTGTCCTGGAGGTTAATCACGTCGGGGTCCTCAGCGCCGCCGATCATGGCGGTGAGCAGGACCTTCCCCTCCGGCGCCCGGCCCGGGAAGATGTTGGACGACCACAGGCAGCCCAGGATCCGGACACCCTGCCCCCTCGGAGCGAGAAATCCGAACCCGTGCGGTTTCTCCTTGAGGGCCACCTGGTGATACCCCAGGTGAATCACCGCCAGCGGGGCCGACGGAATTGCCGCCATCGCTCCGGCCAGTTCCGGGTCCATCTCCCGGACCATCGCCGCCGCCGCCTGGGACGGAGAGGCCAATACAACGCCGTGGACATCCATCGGCGGTCCGGACGCCAGGTGCACCCGGAACCCCCGGAGGCCCATATCTGAAACCGCCTGAATCGGACTGTTCAACCGCAGGGCGTCGCCGTTGACCTTCACAAGACCCTGGATCAATTCCTCAAGCCCGGTCCGAAAGGAGGTCAGCACACCGCCGGGCCCGGCAGGGCCTGCATTATCGTCCCTGCCCGAGTTTCCCCTCTTCTTGGCCAGCATCGCCTTGAACAGGGAGCCGTGTTCGGTTTCCATGGCGTACATCTTCGGGAAGGTGGAGCGGAGACAGAGTTCTCGGACGTTTCCGGCGTACACCCCATTGACCATCGCCCCCACCAGCACCTCCGCCGCCTCGGCGCCGATCCTCCGTGCAGCGAACCGGTAAACCGACTCGTCCCGGTTCCGGTCCCGTTTCCTCGCAAAAGGCTCGGCCAGAAGGCGCAGCTTGCCCAGGGGGGAGAGGATTCCCGACGTCAGGAATGAGCCGGCGCCGGCAGGCGCCTTCCGCAACGCACCGGCCCTGTAAATGAAACGGATCGCCGCCTGCTCGTCGGCCTTCTGCAACCGGTGGGTGAGGCCGATCCGTTGCACCAGGGCCGGCGTCGCCGGGACGTTGTCCAGGTAACCGTTCGGGCCCCACTCGCAGGTGTAGCCGGCTTCCTTGTGAGTGTGGATGTTACCACCGGCGCGGTCCGAAGCTTCCAGGCAGACCACCCGGATGCCGTCAGGCGCGTGGTGAGCGTACTGCTGCAGTTCGTAGGCCACCGTGAGGCCCGCGACGCCTCCGCCGATGACCGCCACGGTCTTCTGCATGTCAGACCGTCTGGGAGAACATCGGCCGGTCGTCGCGCTTGTCCTTCATGTACGCGTCGAACACCATGCAGATATTCCGTATGAAAAGGCTGCCGTCGCCGTGGATCGCCAGCTGATCGTCGGTTATGGTCAGGAAGCCGTGGTCCACCGGTCCGTCGGTGCCGGCCAGCTCGGTCAGCTCCGATTTAAAGTACTTCTTGAAGTCGATCCCGAACCGCTCCTCGATCTCCGGAACCTGCAGGTACAGGTTGGACATCAGCCTGGTGATTACCTCCCGACGGATATGGTCGTCGTCGTTCAGGACGTATCCCCGATCGATGGGAAATCTCCCGGCGTCCAGGGCTTCGTAGTAGTAGGACAGCTTCTTTGCGTTCTGGGCGAAGGCGCCGCCCACGTCACCGATGGCCGATGTGCCGACGCCGATCATGTCCGAACCGATCTTCACCGTGTATCCCATGAAATTCCGGTGGAGCCGCTTGTTCCCTGCGGCCCGGGCCAGTTCGTCGCCGGGGAGGGCGAAATGGTCCATGCCGATCTGGGCGTAACCGGCCTCAAGGAACCGCTCCCGGGCGATACAGAACAGCTCCAGCTTGACTTCCGGCGAGGGCAGCTCGCCGGCGTCAATCATTTTCTGGTTCGCCTTGATCCAGGGCACGTAGGCGTAGGAGTACACCGCCACACGGTCCGGCCTGAGCTCCAGCATGATATCCATGTTGCTGCTGAACGCCTCCGGAGTCTGTAGCGGCAGCCCGTAGATCAGGTCCACATTGATCGATTCGATCCCCACCGTGCGGCAGTAATCGTACAGCTTGCGGGTCTCTTCTTCGGTCTGGCGCCGGTTGATCGCCTCCTGCACCCGGGGGGTGAAGTCCTGGACCCCCATGGAGATCCGGTTGAACCCGAGTTCCTTCAGCAGATCGACCTGCTCTTTTGAAGTCACCCGCGGGTCGACCTCGATGGCGATCTCGGCGTCCCGGTCGATGGCGAAGTGTTCGGTGACTTTGCTGTGAAGGGCGAGCATCTCGTCGGTGTTCTGGTAGGTCGGGGTGCCGCCGCCCCAGTGGTACTGGCTGACCCGCCGCCGGTCAGGCAGGCGCCCGGCCAGCATGTCGATCTCCCGGTGGAGGTAGTCCAGGTACTTGCGGGAGACTTCCCGCTTTTTGGTTATTACCACGTTGCAACCGCAGAAGCTGCAACGTTCCTCGCAAAAAGGGAGATGGATGTACAGGGAGAGCGGCTCATCGGCTTTGCGGTTGACGTCTTCCAGGGACTCGACGTAGGCGTCGTGACCGTAGCTCTCGCGGAACTCCACTGCGGTGGGGTAGCTGGTATATCGCGGTCCTGGACGGTTGTACTTCTTCAGGAGTTCCAGGGCTTCGCTCATGCCTGCACAGCCTGCACCAGGGCCTGAGCGTGCTCCACCGGGGTTTCCGGAAGGATGCCGTGGCCCAGGTTGAAAATGTGGCCGGGCAGGCTCTTTCCCGCCGCCACCACCTGCCGGGCTTTCTCCCTGATAGTTTCCGGCGAACCGGAAAGCAATACTGCGGGATCAAGATTCCCCTGGAGAACGTAGCCCCCGGCCAGGCGGCTGCTGCTTTCTCTCAGGTCCATGCGCCAGTCCATGCCGATTACCTCGGCGCCGCAGTCCCTTTATCTCCTCCAGCAGGTGGACGTTGTTCAGGGCGAAGTAGATCCGGGGGACGCCGGCTTTCTTCAGAGTGTCCAGGACCCTGCGGGCGTAGCGCATGCCGAACTCCCGGAAGTCCTCGGCGGACAGCAGTCCGGCCCAGCTGTCGAACAGCTGCACCGCCTGGGCTCCGGCCTGCACCTGGGCCAGCAGGTACTTTTCTGTGGCGACGGTGATCTTCTCCAGCAGGGCATGGGCGGTGGCCGGTTCGGCGAATATCAGCTTCTTGACCTTGCTGAAGTTTTTGGAGCCCTGGCCTTCCACCATGTAAGTGGCCAGGGTGAACGGCGCGGCTGCGAATCCGATGAGCGGTACCCGCCCTTCGAGCTCATGGCGCAGGATCCTGATCGCCTCGTAAACGAACGGCAGGGTCTCCTCCGGATCGGTGATCCTGATGTTGTCCACATCCTCCCGGGTCCGAACGGCATGGTCCAGCACCGGCCCCGGGTTGAAAGAGATGTTGAACCCCATCGGCTCCACCGGCACCAGGATGTCGGAGAACAGGATCGCCGCATCCACCCCCAGCCGGTCCACCGGCTGGATGGTGACTTCCGCCGCCATTTCCGGGGTCTTGCACAGGGTGACGAAGTCGATCTTCTTTCTGATGGCGCGGTACTCGGGAAGGTACCGGCCGGCCTGGCGCATTATCCAGATCGGAGGACGGTCCAGTTTCTCCCCCCGGCAGGCTCGCAGGAAACAGTCGTTCAAGGTCGGTCTCCTCCCAGGCTAATCGGCCAGAACGATCTTGGCGATGGTGCTCAGTTGCATGAAGGATGTTCCTTCGTAGATCTTACCGATCTTGGCGTCCCGGTAGAACTTCTCCACCGGGTACTCGGAGGTGTAGCCGTACCCTCCGAACAGCTCCACGGCGGCGGAAGTAATATGTTCCGTCGCCTCGCTGGAGTAAATCTTGGCCATCGCCGCCTCCTTGGCGAACGGCAGGCCGGCGTCCCTCAGCCTGGCGGCGTTGTATACCAGCAGACGGGATGCCTCCAGTTCTGTGGCGGAGCGAGCCAACTGGTGTTGCACCGCCTGGAAACCGGCGATGGGGCGGCCGAACTGCTCCCGCTCCTTCGTGTACCGGCAGGCCGCCTCCAGCGCGCCCTGGCCGACGCCGACCATTTGGGCTCCGATGCCGATCCTCCCCTCGTTCAGGGTCTCGATGGCGATCTTGTAACCCTTGCCGACCTCGCCGACGAGCCGGTCCGCCGGTATACGGCAATTGTCGTACACCAGTTCGCAGGTGCTGGAAGCCCTGATCCCCAGTTTGGACTCCCGCTTGCCCACGGAGAAGCCGGGATCGTCCCGCTCCACCACAAAGGCTGTGATCCCCTTGTAACCCTTGCCGGTGTCGATGGTGGCGAAGGTCAGGAACAGACCGGCCTCTCCGGCGTTGGTGATGAACAGCTTGTTGCCGTTGAGGATCCAGTGGTCGCCGTCTTTTTCCGCCTTGAGTTTCAGGGCGAAGGCGTCGGAACCGGAACCGGCCTCGGACAGGGCGTAGGCTCCGACAGTGTCTGTGGCTACGCGGCTGAGGAACGTCTTTTTCTGGTCGGCGTTGCTCCAGCGGGCGATGGCGTTGTTGAACAGGGTGTTCTGCACGTCCACCATGACGCCGACGGCGGCATCCACCCGGGAGAGTTCCTCCACCGCCAGGATCGATTGAAAGAAGGTGCCGCCTGCTCCACCCAGCTCTTCGGGTATATCCACCCCCATGAGCCCCATTTCGAACAACAGCTTCAGCAGTTCAGGATCATAGCTGCCGTCCTGTTCCATTTTCCCGACCCGGGGCAGGACTGCGGATTCGGCAAAGCCTCGGACGGCGTCGCGGAACATCGTTTCGTCCTCGGCAAGAACTGTGAGGGCAGGATGAAGGCCGGCGGTTTTGGACATTGGAATCTCCTCAAAACTGCGTGAGGTGCGTGACCGTTCATTATTGCATACAGGATTCATGAGGAAAGGGAGGCGGGGAGCATGGTAGAATTCCGCTCCTTCCCGAGTCTAACCCTTGGAGGATCAGGTTGTTGGAACATGGCGTGGCAGTACGCCGGCTGGAGAAGCAGTTCACCCGGAAACGATCGGTCCGGGATCTTCTGCTCCACCCGTTCCGGAAAGCGGAGGTAGTGGAGGCGCTCCGGAGCGTTGACCTGACCATCCGTGAAGGGGAGATCTTCGGTCTTCTGGGCCCCAACGGTGCCGGGAAGACCACCCTTCTTAAGATCCTGTCCTGCCTTGTGCTGCCTGATGCCGGCACAGCCGTCATCGGTGGTTACGAGACCGAGCAGGAGCAGAAGGTCAAGCCGCTGATCGGGCTGGTGCACTCCGATGAGCGATCGTTTTACTGGCGCCTCAGCGGGCGGCAGAACATGAAATTCTTCGCCACCCTGTACGATGTGCCCCGCCAGCGCCGGGAAGTCCGGGTGGATGAACTTCTTATGAAGGTGAACATGGCGGAAGCCGCCGACCGCCCGTTCTCCGACTACTCTTCCGGCATGAAACAGCGCATGGCCATCGCCCGGTCGCTGCTTCATGACCCGCCGGTCCTGCTCATGGATGAGCCGACCCGATCGCTGGACCCGGCGGCGGCTCTTTCCCTGAGGCGGTTCATCCTGGAAGAGTTGTCGGGGCGGGACCGCAAGACCATCGTCCTTGCCACCCACAACCTCCACGAGGCCGAGGCGCTGTGCAGCCGGATCGCCATCCTGGTAAAGGGGAAAGTCCGGCAGGTCGGTACGGTGGAAGAGATCCGGCGTTGGGGCCTCGACACCCGAAACTACGAATTGGAGGTTGATCGCTGGCCGGATAAGGCCGGGGAGCGGTGCACCGTGCTGTCCGAGTCACCGTGGGAGGACATCCGCAGGGTACGGATCGCCCTCGCCGGAGAGGGCGGTCTGAATCGGATGCTGGCCTTCCTGCTGGAACAGGGGGTGACAATAAGAAGTTGTACGCAAGTGGACGCCGATCTGGAAGGGGCGTTTGCCCGGATCCTGGAGGCGGAATGATCAGCACCGCCGGGAAACTGTGGGCGTTTATAGTGCGGGACTTTTACTCCCAGGTCTCCTACCGTCTGGCGTTCCTTTTTCAGATTGGGGGTATGCTCCTGTCCCTGGGAGCGTTCTATTTCCTGACCAAGATGATTGATCCGAACGCCAGGGGACTGGACGGGATGAACCCGTTTGAGTGGATGCTCCTCGGTCTGGCGTTCCAGTATTACTTCTCCACCGCCTTGCACGCTTTCTCCGCCAAGGTTCGCAGTGAACAGATGATGGGGACCCTGGAGGCGATGCTGGTTTCACCCACTTCAACCGGCATGGTGATCTTCTCCTCGGCGGCCTGGGACTTCACCTATGCCGGTTTCAGGGTGCTGATCTACCTGGGGGGAGCCTGGTTGGTGTTCGGGATTAACTTCCACTTCAACAGCTTCCCCGCACTGTTCATAGGTGTGATTCTGACCCTGCTGTCGTCCGTCGGCCTGGGGATGTTGTCGGCGTCGTTTATCCTGTACTTCAAGCGGGGAGACCCGATCAATTTCTTCCTCAGCGGCATGACGACCTTCTTCGGTACCGTGTTCTTTCCGACGGAGCAATTGCCAGTTTTCCTGCAGGGGATTTCCGATTATCTGCCGATTACCTGGGCTCTGCGGGTGGTGCGGGGGGCGTTGCTCCAGGGGAAAGGGTTCTCCGAGTTGCAGGGCGACCTGCTCGCCCTGGCGGTTCTGACGGCGGTCCTGCTGCCGGTCGGCCTGTTTCTGTCCCGGGTCGCCATCCGCAAGGCCAAGCAGGAAGGGTCCCTGGTCCAATACTAAAAACCACCTTTTCAGGTCTTCCGGTTCCGTTGACCGGCTTGTGAGCCGGTGGTAGGCTGCGATTCTGCCCGTTATCCAACCTATTTGCGTTAGCCCGGTGACGACCGGGCCGGGAGAGACGTCATGAGAAAGAAGATCACAGTCATCGGTGGCGGACACGTTGGTGAGCATGTCGCCATGGGCTGCGCCATGAAGGAACTGGGAGACGTTGTGCTCCTCGATATCATCGAGGGCCTCCCCCAGGGCAAAGGCCTGGACATGTTCGAGGCCTCCCCGGTGCAGTACTACGACTCGGCACTGAAGGGGACCAACGACTATGCCGACACCGCCGGATCCGATGTGGTGGTGATCACCGCCGGCCTGGCCCGGAAACCGGGAATGAGCCGTGATGATCTCCAGAGCAAGAACGCCGGCATCGTCAAGGCCTGTACCGAAGGGGCGATGAAGCATTCCCCCAACGCCATCCTGGTGCTGGTGAGCAACCCGCTGGACGTCATGTGCTACGTGGCCAAGACGGTGAGCGGCCTGCCGAGGGAGAAGGTGGTCGGCATGGCCGGCATCCTGGACACCGCCCGGTTCCGCTCCTTCATCGCCATGGAACTCGGCGTGTCGGTGGAATCGATCTCGGCCCTGGTGCTGGGTGGCCACGGCGACTCCATGGTGCCGCTGCCCCGGCTGACCACCGTAGGCGGCATCCCGCTGCCGGAACTGCTTTCCCAGGACCGGATCGACGCCCTGGTGGAGCGGACCGCCAAGGGCGGCGGCGAGATCGTCGCCCTCCTGAAGACCGGCTCCGCCTACTATGCTCCTGCCGCCGCGGCGGTGGAGATGGTGGAATCGATCCTCCACGACAAGAAAAAGATCCTGCCCTGCGCCGCCTACCTGGAAGGGGAGTATGGCGTCAACGGAACCTACGTCGGCGTGCCTGTGATGCTGGGCGAAGGTGGCGTTGAGAAGGTGTACGAGGTCAAGTTGAACGACAAGGAGATGGGAATGCTGCGGTCCTCCGCAGGTGCGGTCAAGGAGCAGAGCGACAAGCTGGAGCTTTAGATCCGTCGATCCTACGATCTGCTGTTTCGAAAAGGCCGCCTCCGGGCGGCCTTTTTACATTATGTGACCAAAATGGAGGGAATGGCATCTCTGAGGTGTAGATGGAGGACGACAATATGAGTACTGCAATCATTCACGCCACCGACGCAACCTTCGACAAGGAAATTGCCGAGGCCGGCATGCCGGTGATGGTGGATTTCTGGGCGCCCTGGTGCGCTCCGTGCCGCACCATGGGGAAGACCCTGGATCAGATTGCGTCGGAATTTCAGGACAAGGTCCGGATTCTCAAGGTCAATGTGGACGAAAATCCGGAAGTAGCCGGACGGTTCGGGATTCAGTCTATCCCCACGCTGTTTTTCTATACGGATGGAGAACCGATCGGGCAGATCCCCGGCGCGTTGCCCCTGGATGCCCTGCGGGAAATCCTGGACCGCCATACAGAAGGGACCCTGGGCAAAGGCCAATAACCGGGACGGTCCCGGTTACCCGGTTTTTCAGCCGGGGATCGGTCCGATCTCTGCCAGGATCCGGTTCACATCCTCCGGTGGTACGTCTGTGCTGTTGGCGCGGAGCGCGTCCTCGAACCCCTCCGGCTCGGTGGTGCAGTCCACCGCCATAAGTTCCCGAACAACGCAGCCGGGATGGATGTTGATCGGTCCGCTCCGGACCTGCCCTGCGAACTCCACCCCCCGTAGCAGGACGACCCGGTACGATCCTTTCTCGATCGGTTCCCCGCAATGTTTGCACTTTGCCCGGCCGGTGGGCGCCTTCTCGGTGTGGGGCGCCGTCTTGCGCTCCGCGCGATCCTTCTCCACCTTCTCGGCCAGGGCCCGGAGCTTTTCAATCGGCGGAACCTCCACGCCGTCGGCCCAGGCCTTCATCTCGTACGCCTCTTCCACTCTGGCCAATTGGCGTCGGGCGGCGCAGTTCATGTGGTGCCACAGGTAGCCGGGGCCGAACGGACCGACGATGAGGATCCCGATGCGGGTTTGCCCCTTTTCGATTTTTCGTCGGCAGGCCTTGCATTTGGAGCGTCCGGATCGCGCCGGCTCAATAACGTAGGGGGCCATCTCGGGCTGTTCGTGGATCGGTTCGTCGGCCATCGCTGAACACCTCCTGGATGAGAACAGCCATTGTAGATCATGATTCCTCAACTGTGGGAGGAAGGGCATAGACCTGGATTGTCTCCCACCGCTTCAGCAGCACCTTGCCGGCCGGCATACGGCCCGGCTTTCGAAGGTCCGCCGCCAGGCACCAGTGCACTTCCACCTTGCCGCGGCTTCCCCGAGCCTTGGAGTGCCAGGCTGCCAGGCGGGCGGCCTGTTGCAGTATCCCGGAAGGCGGATCGGCCAGCAGCTCCGGGTTCCGGATGACCACGTGGCTGCCTGCGTATTCGGCGGCGTGCAACCAGAAATCGCCGGGTTCAGCCACTTCGAAGGAAAGGATATCGTTTTCGGCAGCGCCCCTGCCGACCAGGATCTCGAACCGGTCGATGGGATAAGTGCGGTACGGTCTACCTTTCCCCGCCATGAATGCCTCCGGTGGAGACATCCTCAGGGAGAGAGACGGTGGGGTCAAGCCCCGGCCGTTCCGCCAGACGGATCATTCCCCGGTCCAGGAGCCGCTGCAGGTTCCGGAGCACATCCAGAGCCCGCATCGGCGCGATCCACTGGATCGATTTGATTTCCGCCTTGCCGTCTATCAAGGTGGTCAGGTACGCCTCACCGGGGGACAGGGACTCGCAGACCAATTCGTTCAGCTCGGTGGTCATTACCGGCACAGCCGAGGCGGGGAGCAGTTCGCTGATCTTCTCGAAGTACTCCGTTTCGGCCCGGCTGATCATCTGCCGGACGGTGGGCGCCCCGGGCCAGGCCCGGCTGGTTGCCTCCAGCACCGCGATGGCGGCGTCGTGCTCGCCACGCTTCATAAGGCGGCCGGCCAGCTCGATCTCCTCAGACACATTGTGAGTGGAGGGCTTGTCTTTCTTGTCCCCGGCCGGGTGCTCCAGCTGGGTCAGCGGGCTCACCGGGCGCACCCCCAGTATCTCCAGCAGGCCGCTGCGAAACAGATGGTACAGGAACCGGGTGACCAGGTACTCGGAGCCCCGTGTGTGAAGCAGGATCTCCTCCAGGGTCCGCTCTCCGTCTACAGCCTCCAGCAGCCGGAGCGAAACCCGGCGGGATGCCAGCTCGGCGGGCAGTTCCTTATCCGTGCGGGCCAGAATGATTCCCGGGTCGGTGAATACGTCCCGGATTTGTTTCATCTCGTCATAACGATTGAGTCCCTTGAGGAGGATATCCTGGACATTCAGGTCGACCTCCACCGGGTAGTCCGGCTTGTCGCCGTTCTCGTCGAAGCAGAAGAAGGCGTCCTCCTGGTCGAACAGGCCGTAGATCGCCTCCTCCGCCTTGGCGGCCACATGCTCCACCACAACTTCCCGGTCGACTGTCCCGGATTCCACAAGCACATCACCCAGGATCTTGCCACCGGACTCATGGGTCTCCAGCGCCTTCTGCAACTGTTCCTCGGTGATCTTGCCCTGGGCCAGGAGCGATTGCCCCAGCCGTGTGGATGGGTCGTCGGAGGTACAGGCGACAATCCGCCCATCCCGGCAGACGATCACCTTCTTGATGTGCCGTTGTTCGATTTCAATAACACCGGTTTTGCGGGAATTCTCCACCCACTGCAGCAGGTCGGTGACCGGAAACGATCTGAAATCGCCGTAAAATGCCATAACATATAGAAAGCTCGGCCCTGACGACCGGAAAATCAAGTGGAACGATTCGAAATCGGAAATTCTCTTGAAAAAGTGGGAACCGTGGGAATTTCAGTACGTTATACCAACCAGGGGCAGGTTGATCCGCCCCGGGAGGTCAGCCATGGATCTGAGAGGGCGGAAACTGACACGGAGCTACCAGGAGCGCAAGCTGGCCGGGGTCTGTGGCGGGATCGGCGAATATTTCCAGTTGGACCCGGTCCTGATCCGGCTTGTGTGGGTGTTCGGCACCGCGATGACCGGCGTTGTGCCGGGGATCCTGGCCTACCTGGTCGCCTGGTTGATAGCGCCGGAATCGGTTCGGCCGATCCCTGCAGAGCCGGTGCGGCAGTCGGTTAGCGAGAACTGAGGGGGGCTACCTTCTCCTCGTACACCTGCCTGCCGGTCCCGGCTTCGGGATCATTGCTCAGCGCCGGTTCCAGGTCGGTGAGGAACGGTTCGGTAAATCCGGTTCCGAACAGTTCCTCCGCCAGCTGGATCGCCCGGCCGGCGTACCGCAGGATCTGCACCCCCTCCAGACCGGCCAGGTCATCGAAGAACCAGCCGCAACTGGTGAACATCAGCATGGCATAGCGCTGCAGTTCCATGAGATTGAGGGCTTTGCGCTGTTCTACGCCGGACAACCGTCGGCACGCGTGTGCTTCCAGGAACCTGCCCTCAGCCTCTCGGCCCGGCGCCAGCAGAACCTGGATGTAACCGTTCCGGGCGTCCCACGGGTCCCGGAAGAAGGATGCCGCCTCCTCCTCGAAAACCGGCCGCAGCCTGTCCCGGAGCCGGTCCAGGGCATCGCGCAGCGGTCCGCGCCATGCCTGGTTCCAATCCGGGTTCATTCCGGAGGAGCAACCGCAATCGCTCTTCCAGCGTTCCACGCCGTGTGCGCAGCTCCAGGCGGTATCCTCACGGATGTCCACCTCATGGGTTGGCGGGTGCAGTTCCAGGAACTGTCCGTAGTTCACTATCCTGGCCAAGCTCCCGTTCTCGATCCCTTGCAGTGCGAAAGCGAGCGCCATGTCTCCATGACGGTGGTGATGGCCATAGGTTTCACCGTCGGTGGCGATATGGACCAGTTGGGGTTGTTCCCGGTCTCCGTCAAAGGCGCCGAGCAACCGATCTGTGAAGGAATCGCCGTTCTCGAGCAAATTCTCGAACGCTACCGCCTGGGATACCGGAGCATCGTAAAAGAAGACCGCCAGCGACCGCCCGGAAGGCAGGGGCACGGCGTATGGCCGGCTCGGGTCGATACCGGCGTCGGGCAGGTTCTCCCAGGCCTCCCCTCCCATCGGCCTGAACCTGGCGGCCTGCCCCGGTTCCAGAACGGTGAAGCGGATCCCGTTTGCCGCCAGCGCTTCCAGGGTCGGGAGATTGACTGCCGTTTCAGGGAGCCACATCCCCTCGGGGTCCCGTTGGAAACGGCGGCGGAAGTCCTCGATCCCCCAGATTACCTGGGTTTCCTGGTCCCGGGGATCGGCCAGCGGCATGATCATATGGCTGAACGCCTGGGCCATGGCGGACCCGTGGCCGCCGAACCGTTCGGCGCTTTCCCGATCCGCCTCCAGGATCCGGGCGTAGGTAGGTCCAGCGTGCTCCTCCAGCCATGACAGCAGGGTCGGGCCGAAGTTGAAACTGATGGACGCATAATTGTTGACCACTGCCAGTTCCCGATCGTCGTCGTCCAGGATCCTGGATTCGCCGTTGGGCCGGTAGCACTCGTCGGTGATCCGCTCGTTCCAGTCGTGGAACGGGGCGGCCGACGGCTGGAGTTCGATCTTGCCGGTCCACGGGTTTTCCCGGGGAGGCTGGTAGAAGTGGCCGTGGATGCAGATGTAACGATCCTGTTCGGGCAAATCAGGTCTCCTGGTGACGGAAGAACAGAGCGGACATAGGCGGCAGCAGCAGGGTGACCGACTGTTCCATCCCATTGTGGGGCAGATTGTCCGTCTGAACCAGCCCCAGGTTCCCTTCGCCGCTTCCGCCGTATTCCGCGGCGTCGCTGTTGAGGACCTCCTTCCAGGTCCCGCCCAGCGGAACGCCGACCCGGTACTCTCGCCGGACAACCGGAGTGAAATTCAGAACCACAAGAACCGGTTCGTTGCCTGAACCACCGGTTCTGAGTATCGACAGCACCGAGGACTGTTCATCGCTGCAATCGACCCAGCGAAAACCGTCCGGGTGCATCTCACGGGCGTGGAGAGCAGGGTCTCCGGCGTAGGTACTGTTCAGGTCTCGCACCCAGTTGCGGATCCCTGAGTGGAACGGGTCTTCCAGAAGTCTCCAGTCCAGGCCGGTGTCGTGGTTCCATTCCTTCCATTCACCGAACTCCGAACCCATGAAGATCAGCTTTTTTCCCGGCATGGCGAACATGTAACCGTACAGGAGGCGCAGGTTGTCCGCCTTCTGCTCCCGGTTACCAGGCATCTTGTCCAGGAGTGCCCTTTTACCGTGGACAACCTCGTCGTGGGACAGGGACAGGATGAAATTTTCGGACCAGGCGTACATCATCCTGAAGGTCAGCTTGTTGTGGTGGTATCGTCTGTGAATCGGGTCCAGAACCATGTATTCAAGCGTGTCGTTCATCCACCCCATATCCCATTTCAACCCGAAGCCGAGACCGCCGTCGTGGACCGGTTTCGTTATCATCGGCCAGGAGGTCGACTCCTCGGCGATCATGTGCACATCGGGAAAGCGTCCGTAGGCCTCTTTGTTCAGGTCCTTCAGAAACTGGATCGCATCCAGGTTCTCCCTTCCGCCGTACCGGTTCGGAACCCACTGGCCTTCCTCTCTGGAGTAGTCCAGGTACAGCATGGAGGCCACCGCATCCACCCTGAGGCCGTCCACGTGGTAACGGTCCAGCCAGAACAGGGCGGAACTGATCAGGAAACTCCGAACCCATCCAACGCCATAGTTGTAGATATAGCTTTTCCAGTCAGGGTGGAAACCCTGCCTGGGGTCTGCATGCTCGAACAGGTGTGTTCCGTCGAAAAACGCCAGACCATGGCCGTCGGAAGGGAAGTGGGACGGAACCCAGTCCAGGATCACCCCGATCCCTTCCTGGTGCATCTCGTCCACCAGGGCCATGAAATCCTGGGGATCGCCGTGCCTGCTGGTGGGTGCGAAGTAGCCGGTGACCTGGTAGCCCCAGGAGCCGTAGAACGGGTGTTCCATCACCGGCAGCAGTTCCACATGGGTGAACTGCATCTCCCGGGCGTACCGCGCCAATCGCTGCCCGATCTCCCTGTAGTTCAGGAAATTTCCTGAATCATCCCGCATCCAGGACCCGAGGTGGACCTCATAGACCGACATCGGCCGGTCCATTGAGGAGTATCGGTGCCTGGCTTCCATCCAGGACCGGTCGTTCCATTCGTAACCCAGATCGTGCACCACCGAGGCGGTTCGGGACGGAGTTTCGTGGTGGAAACCGAACGGGTCCGTCTTGTCGGCAATGTGGCCGAGGAACTGGGAGATGATATGAAACTTGTACATCACACCGGTGCCGATTCCCGGGATGAAACGTTGCCAGAACCCGGAGCCGTCCAGGTTCTCCATCCTGTCGGTTTCCGGATTCCATCCGTTGAAGTCGCCGATCACCGCAACCGATTCGGCGGAAGGCGCCCAGACAGCGAACCGGACGCCCGGTTTCCCGTCCCGGACCTCGATATGGGCGCCCAGCAGTTCGTACAGCTTCCCGTGCCGTCCCTCGTGCAGCCTGTTCAGGTCATCCTGGTTCATCGGTGTCCTCCACGGTCCTGCGGATTCCGTCCAGCCTCCGCAGCATTCCGGTGATCCGTTCCGATTGTTCCATATCTTCCAGTCTCAGCGCAGCCCGCCCGACCCAGTTCGGCCGCTGGTCACTGGTGCCCGGCATATTCTGGGCGCGGGTCTCCAACCACAGATCTTCTGCGTTGACCATCATGAACCGGGACGGACCGGCCCCCAGCCGGCGCAACCATGCTTCCAGCAGTTCCTCGGGCTTGGGATCGTTCCGTTTGAGAAACCGGCCTTCTATGAGGGTGTCAATAGCCTGGCGGATCAGGTTCCGGCGATCGGTCCGGGCCTTGTCCTCGCCTACGGCTCCCATGAGGTGATGTTCGATCCGTTCGTCGATGTCCAGCTGTTTCAGGAACCCTGCGAACGGAGGGAGGTCGTGGGTGTTGAAGGATGCTACCGAAGCGGCCGGCGGCTGGTCGGCAGGCTCCTGGACCTGGGCGACGAATAACCGCTGCAGGTTGAAGCGCGTCATCATTTCCCGGACACCCGGGGGGACCGTGCCCAGGTCCTCGCCGACCACGGCGCACCGGTTGCGGTGCGATTCGATGGCCAGGACGGCGTAATACTCTTCCTGCGGATAGGTGACGTAGGTGCCGTCGGAACTGTCCGCTCCGTCGGGAATCCAGAACTGCCGGTGGAGCCCCATGACGTGGTCTATCCGCAGAAGAGAGGCGTAGCGGGTCTGCCGCCTGATAGTCTCGGCGAAGTAGCGATAACCGTCGAGACGGTTCGCTTCCGGGAGCAGGGGAGGGAATCGCCAGTTCTGCCCGCCGGTGAACATCTTGTCCGGCGGCGCGCCAACGGTGACGTCGTCTGCGAACAGTGACCGGTGAGCCCAGGTGTCGAAGCTGTCCGGGTGAACTCCCAGCGGCAGATCCAGGTAAAGGGCGTGACCTGGTCTGTCCGACTCCAGGATCGATTGCAGCCTGCGGTGAAACGCCAACTGGACGTTAAGGTGGTACCGCACTGCGGGATCATCATCGGATACGGTCAGTTTCCCGGAGCCTGGCCCTTCCGGCCAGTTTCTCCAGCCGGTTCCCCGCCTCTCGGTTTCTGCGCGGAACCGGGCGTATGGCAACAGATAAGGGTCATCCCGAACCAGGTTCCGACTATCCTGCGACGCATCGTTGTTCGCCTCCAGTGCCTTCCGCTTCGCCGCCATGGTGGCTCGGTAATCGACGTCTGCGTCTCCTGCGGGGCCGGCTGTGATCTCCGGGTCCAGGTACAGTTCGTTCCAGAACAACCGGCTTGCCGGCATGTACGGGCTGGGACTGAACGGCTGGTCCAGGAACGCTGCGTTCATCGGCAGAACGCCGACCATGGAGCCGCCCAGAGATCCGGTCCAGTCCATGAGCCGTTCCAGGTCGGCAAGGTCGCCTACACCGCTGCTCCGCTCCGAGCGCATGGCGTACAGCGGGAGAAACAGACCCCAGGATCGACCCGGGAACAGGCTGTCAGGCGGGAATGCGGCGGCAGGGGAAGCGAGAATCGTGGCGGACTGTATTGAACCGCTACCTTCCACCGTGAGGGTGTGATACCCGAAAGGGAGGTTACCGGGGATGGCGATGCCTGTTTTGCCTGTTGTCAGCGTGCGGTTGCCTCCGTGCTCCAGTTCCAGTGTGGCGGCCAGGCGGCTTCCGGTCTGACGGCCAAGAGCGACAGTGGCCGGGCCGCCTCCGAACACGGTCAGGACCGGAGGGAGGATCCTGCCCCGCTCCTTGGCCTCGAGCAGCTCGAGCGCCTCCCCGGCTCCGGCAGGGGAGTCGATGGCGCAACCGAGTGTTTTCAGGATCGATACCAGGATATCCGGTTCGGCGCTGCGCTCCCGACCCAGGCCGTCCTGATATTCGGTGAAGACGCCGAAACGTCTCGCCAGGTGATGCAAAGGTTTGAGGTACGTTTCCATAGGGTCCATCATATGATGAAAGCTATGGATGTTTCGATACGGCTGCGTGCGGCGGGCAACCGGGATTCCCCGGCGATCATCCGTTTGATCACCAGGGCGTTCCTTGAGTACCCGGGTTGTGTCATGGATGTGGAGCAGGAAGAGGCCGGCCTGCTTGCGCCGGCCAGAGCCCACACAAGGTTCTGGGTACTGGAGGAAAACGGAAGGATCGTCGGCTGTACCGCTTGCCGGGTACACCGGAACGGTTCCGGGAACCGGGTTCTGGAGGTTAAGAAGATCTACCTGTCAGCTTTTTGCCGTGGGCGGGGTCTGGGTCGTCTGCTGATCGAGCATCCGGAATCGTATGCGGCCGAACAGGGGATCTGCCGGCTGATCTGCTGGTCCGATACCCGTTTCCATGCGGCCCATCGAGCCTACGAGGCGGTGGGGTACGTCCGCACAGGACAGACCCGAACCCTCCACGACCTTTCCCGTTCCGTCGAATACGGCTTCGAAAAGTTTCGGGGACAGGCACCTTAACCCGGGTTAAGGTGCCTGTCCCCCTATTCCTCCCGTCTGCAGTTCCCGTGCGACATCTTGAACGCGCCGCCAGACCCTGAGGATGTTTCCCGACAGGACTTTCTCGATATCCTCCGGAGAGTAACCCCGATGCAGCAGTTCCCGGATCAGGTTCGGGTACCTGGAAACATCCTCCATACCCACCGGCAAGGTTCCGACGCCGTCGAAGTCGGACCCGATCCCCACATGGTCGATGCCGGCCAGCCCGACCACATGGTCGATATGGTCGGCGATGGTGCCGACATCCCCGGTGATCTTCTCCCTGTCCTTCCAGTACTGTTCCCGGAACTCCTTCATGCCGCCGTGGTCCTCGTCACCGTTGGCCTCGGCGTACTCGGTCCAGGCGTCCCAGAACGCCCAGGTCTGTTTCTGGGCTTCCCCGTCCAGGAACGCCGACCCGAAGTTGATCTGGATCACACCGCCGCCCTCGGCCAGTTTACGGATCATGGCATCGTCCATGTTCCGTTCGAAATCCGGAGTGAATTTCCGGCAGGAGGAATGTGATGCGATGGCCGGCGCCTGGGCGATCTCCATGACGTCGTAGAAGGTTTCGTCGGAAACATGGGAGATGTCCACCATCATCCCGATGCGGTTCATCTCCAGCACCAGTTCCTTCCCGAACGGGCTGAGGCCGTGCCAGGTCCGCTCCTCGTCATAGGACGAGTCTCCGATATGGTTGCATTTCGAATGGGTCAGGGTGATATAGCGAACTCCCCGGTCGAAAAAGTGTTGCAGGTTGGCCAGGTCACCTTCGATGGGGGAACCGTTCTCCATCCCCATGGGCAGGGAGATCAGCCCCTGCTCCTTGTGTTTCTCCAACTGGCCCGGGGATGTGGCCAGGGCGAACTTGTCCGGCCAGTCGGTCTGAAGCTTCTCCACCAGGTCGATCAGTTCGTCCGCAAGCGCTTTCGCTCCGTCGTTCTCTTTCTCCGCCGGGACGTAGATCGCCATGAACGGCGCGTTCAGCCCTCCTTCCACCGCCCTGGGAAAGTCGAAATGACCGCCCTCGGACCGTTGCGAGACGTCGGCTTCCCGGCTGTGCAGGCGATATGGAACGTCCAGATGGGTGTCCACGATCAGGGTATCCCGAGCGATTTGTTCCGCCGAAACGGTCTCCTTTTCGCAGGAGGAGCCGCACCCTGCCAGCAGCAGCAAGGTCAGGATCAGGATTGGATATTTCAAATTGTTCTCCAGCCAATCAGGGCGTCAGTGAATCGGATTTATGCCGCGGCAGCGCGAACTTGTTGTAGAGCACGAAGACGAGGGCGGTGAGCAGCATGATCCCGCCGAAGGCCAGCCACATCAGGTCGGGCCGCTGCATGTCGCGGGCCAGCTTGCCGTAGAGCTCCCCGGAGAGGATGCCGCCGAACAGGTTGCCCAGGGCGATGGCCACGAAGTAGTAGCCCATGTAGAGCGCCTTCTTGTCGGCGGGCGCGATCCGGCCCGACGTACTCCTGGCTGGTCGGGCTGGCCATCATCTCGCCGAAGGAGAAGATGAACAGTCCCAGCGGCGACGATCCAGACCGAGCCGCCGATCGCCGATCATGCCCTCGGTCCGCCGGCGAAGGCGGAGAGCCCGATCCCGACCGCGGCGACGATCATGCCCGACGATCATCGTCGTGAAGCGATGGAACCGCGCCATCAGGAACGAGACCAGCACCTGGAACAGCACGATGGCGCCGGCGTTGATGTTGACGATGAACTCGGGGTTGAACTGCCGCGCCTCGGATCATGACCTGGTCGGTCATCGCCTCGCACGTCGCCCCGTCCGGCCCGGACCAGCATCTGCGAGCTCGTCGGGCGCGATGCGCACCTTGCTTTGCAGCAGCAGCTCGCGGAGGCCTGTCCTCGAGCGTCGCCGCGGTCATGCCCGCGCGTCGACCAGCTCGCTGCACGTTGTTGACGATCTCGGCCCGCTCGAGTCGTTGATGGTGGCGACCTTGCTGGCGACGCCGACGGTCGGATCGGTCGGGATCGCTCTCGCCGAAGATCGTTCTCGACGAACGCGATCATCGGCCGGGTCTCGATGAAGTCCCGGATGTACTCGGGCATGGTGTAGAAGATCTGGTTGAAGCTGGTCCAGAAGCCCGACATGATCAGCAGGAACAGGGCGAAGCGCCAGTTGCTGCAGTGCATCCGCTGCATCAGAGCGGGCTGCGCCGCGACCGCTGTCTCGGGATCGCCGCTGCCCTTGGGCAGCAGGCGGTCCCAGACGAAGTTCAGCGACGAGCCAGACCGGCGATGAACCATGCAGCAGCCAGCCAGGTGAACGCGGCGAAGATGCCAGACGTCGAGGTTGGCGAACATCAGGGCGAACAGGACGCACGAAGACGGTGATGAAGAAGCGCAGGTTGCCGAGCACCTCGACCATGTTGTCGAGGACCTTGCTGAAGCCGCCCTGCGCGCTGCGATTCCTCGTACCGTCGGCTCCTTGTAGAAGAGTGAGCACGATGAGCAGGTTGACCAGCGGCCCAGAACGAGCAGGCGACGAACACCCACTCCCAGCCCCAGCCGCGCACGATGCCGGCGACGATCGGGCCCGACGAAGCCGCCGATGTTCACCATCATGTAGAAGATGCCGAAGCCCAGTGGCCGAGTTGGACTCGTCGGTGACCTTGGCCACGGTGCCCACCACCACCGGCTTGAAGAGCGCGGCGCCGACCGCCACGAACATGAAGGCCATGAAGAAGGTCGGGCAGCGAGGTGAACTGGCCGAGCAGGTAGTAGGCGACGATCATCACCAGGTAGGCGATGATGAACATCTTCTTGTAGCCGTAGCGGTCGGCCAGAGCGCCGGTGAACACCGGGAAGATAGAGGAAGAAGGGCACGATCGCCTGCAGCGCGCCGCGGGTCTCCGTGGTGAAGCCCAGCCCGCCGGTCTCCACCGACCCGGTCACGTACAGCGCCATCACGGTGAACCAGCCGTACCAGGACATCCGCTCGAAGATCTCCATGGTGTTGGCGACCCAGAACTGGCGCGGGAAGCTCCGGATAGTGCTCAGCAGACCCTGCTTGGTTTCAGCCACAATTTCCTCCTGAGCCGGTCAACCTGCCGGCGGCATAAGCTAAAAACCTACAGGAGATCAGGGCTGAGGTACAGGGGAAAACAGTGGGTGGAGATCGTGGACACCACCGGCGATTGATCGCAGCAGAGAGTGGGAGCGCTGCTTAGTCCAGAATTTCCGCTGTAATCTCCAGGAACATCGATCCGTACTCCGGATCTTCGGTCATGGTGACCCGGTGGGATTTGCCGTTCTCCAGAGACACTTCCACACTCTGGCTCACGCTTGCGATCACCGGCTGTCCTTCCTGAGTCATTCGGGCGATATGGCTGTCATCCACGGTTGCCTTTAGGTGGATCCTGTCTCCATCAGAAACCTTGACCTTGCACCAACGGTCAAGCCGATGTTCTGGTAGCTGAAGGAGGTGATCGGGACGATTTCGGAATCCTCTCGTTTTGTGTTGAAGCTGGTGGTGGGGATCGGAACCCGGAATCCCTTGATCAACCGGACCTCACCGTGGTCGGAAAGGACGGTCAAATGGTATGTGCGGATCGACTCGGTTCCGTCGGCCGCCGTGTTGCCTACCCGGAAGGTGAGTCGGACATCGGCCGCCGGGCCGGTTTCCCCGTCGGCCATGACGGTGCGGCGGGAAGCAGCAATGCCAGAAACAGGATCAGAGAGAGGGAACGACAGGTCTTGCGCATGAAACGTCTCCTTTTCTAGCTTCAGGATATTGTTACGATTCACCGCGCCGTTCCGTCTAGCCATTCCGCAGGATCAGTCCTCTGCTAAACTGGAACGGATGATCCGGCGGCATTTCATTTTGACCGTATTCCTGGCCCTCGGGATCGGCCTCTTTGGTTGCGGCGGAGGCGAGACCGGATCCCGTCCCAATCTTGTGCTCATCACCCTGGACACTACACGGGCCGACGTCCTCGGCTGCTACGGCGGGAGTGTGGAAACACCGGTCATGGACCGACTGGCGGCGGAAGGGGTCCGGTTCGATAACGCCTGGACCGTCACCCCGCTGACCCTGCCGTCCCACGCCTCAATACTGACCGGGCTGTACCCGCCGTCCCACGGGATAAGGGAGAACACGAACTTCCGTCTCGCCCCTGGGGTTCGGACCCTGGCGGAGCATCTCCAGGAGAACGGCTACCGTACCCGGGCGGCGGTGAGCAGCTTCGTGCTGTCCGGGATCTTCGGCCTGGATCAGGGGTTCGACCTGTATGACGAACCGCGGAGCGGAGAAAAGTTCATGCCCGGAGGGCGCTCGGTGGAGTTCCGGGAGATCCTGGAACGGAAGGCGGGAGAGACCACCGACCGGGCCCTCTACGGCCTGGATCCGGCAGGGGACCAGCCGTATTTCCTGTGGGTGCATTACTTCGACCCCCATTCGACCTACGAGCCTCCCGAGCCGTTCGCATCTCAGTACCGGGAGGATCTGTACCGGGGCGAGGTGGCGTACGTCGATTCGGAAATCGGCAGGCTGCTGTCCGAACTCAAGGAACGTGGACTGCTGGAGAACACCCTGGTAGCGGTGGTAGCCGATCACGGTGAGAGTCTGGGGGAACACGGCGAGGCCACCCATGGGTTGTTCATTTACCGTTCCACCATTCAGGTCCCCCTGATCCTGCACATGCCCGGTGTCGTGGAAAAAGGAGCGGTCCGGACCGATCCGGTGAGCGTGGTAGATCTGGTGCCGACGGTCCTGGACCTCATGGAGGTCGCGCCTATCACTCTTCCGGTGGAAGCTGCCGGCCGGAGTGTTGCCGTAGCCGTCCAGTCGCGCCCGCTGTACTCCGAATCGGAACTGTCGATGCGGGCGTACGGCTGGGCGCCGCTGTACTCCCTCCACGACGGAGACACTCGGTTCATAGCCGCTCCCGAACCGGAGCTGTATGACATGGCGGCGGACCGGGGAGAGCAGGTCAACCTTGCCCCGAGTCGGCCGGAGCAGTTGAGGGACTGGCAGCGCAGGCTGGCCGTTTTGGTCGACCGTTTTCCTCCGCCGCCTGAGATCGGGACAGCAGGGCTGGAAGATGAAGATCGCAGCCTCCTCATGAGTCTGGGATACGTGTCCGGCAGCGGTAGTCCGAAGGTAACGGACGGCGATCCGGCCGACCCCAAGGACCAGGTAGCGCTGCACAACGATGTGGTGCGGGCCGGCGAACTGCTGGGGTCGGGGGATTTTCGGCAAGCCGGAACCGTGGCCGGATCGGTTGTGGCCCGAGACCCGGACAACCCCGGTGCGCTGGCCCTGTCCGGTGTGCTGGCGGCGGCGGAAGGCGACGCGGGCCGGGTCGCAGACGATCTTCTCCGGGCGGCGGAGCTGGCGCCGGGGAACTGGGAGATCCGACGGAACCTGGCCAACGCCCTGCACACCGCAGGGGATATTGCCGGTGCGTCCCGGGAGTACCGTGCCGCTCTGGAACTGCAGCCGAACGTTCCGTCCGTCTGGTTCGGCCTGGGGAACGTTCTGTTCGCCGGTGGGGACCTGGTGCGGGCGGAAGAGGCTTACCGCCGGGCGCTGGCGCTGGACCGGGAGCAGCCGGCGGTCCAGGCCGCTCTCGGGGTTACTCTGGGGAAACGGGGAGATCTCGAGGAGGGCAGGCGGATGCTGTCGGAGGCGCTGGAGCTTGAGCCCGCCATGGCCGACGCCTGGAACCAGTTGGGGATCCTTGAGGAGAAGAGCGGCAACCTTGAAGGGGCGAAGGCGGCGTATCTCCGGGTCCTGGCGCTGGAGCCTGCCCACGCGGACGGGCTGTTCAACGCCGCCAAGGTTTCCCTGAGGCTTGGGGATCGAGACGGTGCCAGGGCGTGGCTGGACAAGCTGCACCAGGCCAACCCGGACTACCCGTTGGCTCCGGTGCTGGAGGAACGGCTGCGGCGGCCGTAAGCTTAGGTTACTTCCTGGCGGTTTCCATGACCGGTTGTCCCGGCACCTGCGTCATGCATGCAGGCAGTTCACGGATCAGTTCCAGTCCGTAGACCAGGTTCCGGCCGTCTCGCCAGGCCGGGTCGCTGGTGTCGCCGTATCGCCCGCTGAAAATATATCCCATCATTGATTCGCAATTGCCCAGCCGGTTCGCCCTGGCGGTTTCCACGCCGCTGACGAAGTGGGCCATGTAGTCCGGGTCGTTCTTTACCCGTTCGGTGACCCGTGCTGTTTCCTGCATGGCGATCGCAAGCTTCGCTCCGACCATGGCGCTGTACTGCTCCGCCTTCCAAACGGCGTGTTCCGTAATGGTGGACTCGTATTCTTCCGGGACCGGTTCCACCTTCCTCATGTTCCACTTGGGCGATGTACGCGCCGCCTTCGCGTTTGCGTGCCGTTCCAGAACCTGTCCGAGGAAGTCCTCCATCGTTTCCATGTCTCCGGACTTTACCAGGTCTCGGGGCAGCTCCATATCTATCTCGACTTTGCATGATCGCTGATCGTAAAGGGTGAACGGACCATCGTTGACCTGTACCAGAAGCGGTTCGTCGAATGTCAACATCAGGTTCAGTTGCGATCCGTCGATTTCGATCTTCTCCAGCCTGGCCAGTTCACCGGCGGCGAACTTGTAAATGCCACAGCTCTCCACCTGGTTGCCGTCGATCCGGTTGGCGGTGTGTCGTCCCCGGCAGTCGGAGTACGACTCCACGTTGGTGACCACCCAGGCGCCCAGCCAGCGGCTCTTCATCTTTTTCTGGAGATCGCCGGCGGATGCCGCCGCCGGGATCAGGGCAAGGATCAGTAGAACGAACAGTGTTCGTTTCATGACGCGCACCTCCCGGGAAAAACATGGGTTCCCGGAGCAGCGACGTCAAATCGCCCTAATACACCTCCGGCACGAAGGTCTGGTCGCTCATGGGCGAGCGGACATAGCCGCCTTTTTTCTGTCTGGGCGGGAGTTGGATCGGTTCCGGCGTGAGGTCCTTGTACGGGATCATGCTGAGGAGGTGGCGGATGCAGTTCAGACGGGCCCGTTTCTTGTCGTCGGCCTCCACCACGTACCAGGGGGCCTGCTTGATATCGGTATGTGCGAACATCTCGTCCTTGGCCTTGGAGTACTCCACCCACCGCGCCCGGGATTCCAGGTCCATCGGGCTCAGCTTCCAGCGTTTGGTCGGATCCTGGAGGCGGGCCTGGAACCGGCGTTCCTGTTCCTCGTCGCTCACCGAGAACCAGTACTTGATCAGGATGATGCCGGAACGGACCAGCATGCGCTCGAACTCGGGGCAGGATCGCAGGAACTCCTGGTACTCTTCGTCGGTGCAGAACCCCATGACCCGTTCCACACCGGCCCGGTTGTACCAGCTGCGGTCGAACAGGACCATTTCGCCGGCGGCGGGGAGGTGGGGGACGTAGCGCTGGAAATACCACTGGGTCTTTTCCCGCTCGGTGGGGATGGCCAGGGCCACCACACGGCAGATCCGGGGATTCAGCGTCTGGGTGATCCGCTTAATGACGCCGCCCTTGCCGGCTGCGTCCCGGCCCTCGAAGATCACCACCACCTTCAGGCCCTGGTCCTTGATCCATTCCTGGAGCTTGACCAGTTCCACCTGCAGCCGGGTAAGTTCCGATTCGTAGACTTTACGGGTCAGACTCCGGTTCGTCCCGGCTTCTTCCTCCGATTTCTCTTTAGAGTCTTTCTTTCCCACGGCGGCGACCTCCTGGATAGTCAGAACTTATGACATTCCAGGGCCGCGGTCTACGCCTTTCCCAGGCGCAGGATCCGGGAGGGCAGGAAGATGACCGCCCGTATGAAGCGGAACACGCCCTCTACGGCGATCCCCAGGAGCCGGAACGGCAGCATCAGCAGCCAGACCAGGGGATAGAGCACCAGGGCCAGAAGGGCCAGCGGCCAGCACAGAACCAGCAGGATCAACCACAACAGGAATTTAAGCATGCCTATCCCTCCCTGTTAGCAGAACGGCCCGGTCGGGAAAAAGGTTTCAAGTTATTTCCCGGCCGGGCTCAGTCCTCCACCTTCCAGACCGTGTCGATCACCGTTCCGTCGACCCACTTGATCACCGCCACCGGCTCGTCGGTGAGCCGCGGCTTCTGCGGCGGTCCGCCGCAGAGCCGTTCCACCTCGGCCTTGATCTCCTCGATCGGCCGGATCGGCAGGTCGGATCCCTGCAGCGCGTCCAGCAGGTCCTGTGCGCCGGGGATTGATGGCGATGCCGCGCTCGGTGGCCACGACGTCGATCAGCTCGCCGGGCCCGGTGAGGGTGGTCACCTCGTCCACGATCACCGGGATCCGGTCGCGGAACGAGGGCACCGCCAGGATCGTGCAGCCGGCAGTGCAGGCAGTTCTGCCAGCCGCCGATGCCGTGCAGCAGCCGGCCGTCGGAGTGGGTGACGACGTTGGCGTTGAAGTTGACGTCGACCTCGGTGGCGCCCAGCACCACCGCGTCCACCATCGAGGCGAAGTTGCCCTTGCCGTGGAAGTTGTAGGAGGTGAACGGCGAGGTCGGCGACGTGGCGCGGGTCCTCGGCGATGCGACCGCACCGCGTCCAGGTCGAAGGTCTGGCCGTCGAGGATGTAGTCGGTCAGCCCCTCGTTCAGGAGCATCTCCACCAGGTACTTCGTGGAGCCGCCGCGGACGAAGCGGGCCTTGACCCCGGCCTCGCGCATCATCTCCTGCAGGTAGTCGACGAAGGCCAGGGCGATGCCGCCGGCGCCGGCCTGGAACGAGAAGCCGTCGCGCATGATGCCGGCGTCGCGGAGCAGGCGGGCCACCTACTCGGCGATCAGCAGCCGGTCGGGGCTCTTGGTGATCTGCGTGGTGCCGGAGACGATCTTGGACGGGTCGCCGATCGAGTCCACCTCGACCACGTAGTCCACGTTGTTGCCCTGGATCTGCCACGGGATGCAGGGGAAGGGCACCAGGTTGTCGGTGACCACGATGACGTGGTCGGCGTAGATCGAGTCGGCCAGGGCGAAGCCCAGCGAGCCGCAGGCCGAGGGGCCGTGGGAGCCGTTGGCAGTTGCCGAAGGCGTCGGCGGTGGGGGCGGCGATGACGGCGATGTCGATCTTGACCTCGCCGTCCTGGATCGCCTGCCAGCGGCCGCCGTGGGAGCGCAGCACGCCCGAGCCCGCGCATCTTGCCCTGCGGAGCAGTAGTCGCCCAGGGGGCCGTTCATGCTGCCCTCGATGTGGTGCACCACGCCCGGTCTCCATCAGGTCGATCACCGGCTCGTGGCAGGGGAACGAGGCGCTGGGGAACCACATCAGGTCCTTGGCGCCCAGTCCGCGCCGCCGTCTGCAGCGCCTCGCAGCGCGACCCGGTCGCCGTTGCGCAGGTGGTGGTGGCTGGAGATCACCATGCCGTCGCGCAGGCCGCAGTTCTCGAGCGCCGTCTTGCAGGTCCGGCACCCGCTTGTCGCCGTCGGCGGGGTAGTCCCTGCAGACTGCGCACCGGCGGGGCCGTGCTTGCGCCCTTCGGGCTCGATGCCCGCCGACGCCCTGGAACGGCGATCTGGGGCTTGCCGTTGACCACGGTCGGGACCTTGCGGCCGGCGGCGTTGACGACCGAGCTCGACCTTCGTCGCTCATCGCAGTCTCCGCTCGTCCTCGGCAGCAGGCCCGCCTGCCTGGGCCTGCTCCACCAGGCGCTGCGCCTGCTTGACCACCGGCGGGTCGATCATCTTCGATCCCGAGGCTCACCACGCCCAGGCCCTGCGGCCTCGGCCTCCTCGAACGCCGTCGACGATCCGCAGCGCCTTGTCGATCTGCGCCGCGGGCGGGTGAAGGCCTCGTGGATCACCGGGATCTGCCGGGGGTGGAGGCAGCCCATGCCCTCGAACCCGAGGCCGCGGGACCGCGCGCCCCAGCGCCGCAGGCCCTCCAGGTCGTCCACCTGGCCGTAGACCGAGTCGATGGCCTGCACGCCGGCCGCCTTGGCGGCGTTGACCAGGCGGGCGCGGGCGTAGAGCGACTCGTCGCCCTCGGCGGTCTTCGGCACGCCGAGGTCGGCGGTGTAGTCCTCGAGCCCGATGGTCAGCGCCGCGACCCGCTCGCGAGGCCCGGGCGATCTCGAAGGCGTTCTCGATGCCCAGCGCCGGTCTCCAGGATCGGCATCAGCCAGAGCGGACGGTCGCTCGCCGATCTCGCCCAGGATCCGGTCGATCGCGTCGTCGACCTCGCGGACCTGGTCGGCCGTTCTCCACCTTGGGGATCAGGATCAGGTCCGGGCCGCTCGGGGACGATCGCCTCCAGATCCTCGAGGCCCAGCGGCAGCTGGTTGATCCGCACCATCCGCTCGGCGCGCTCCGAAGTCGACGCGCGCAGGGCGTTGCGCACCAGGAGGCGGGCGGCGTCCTTGTCGCTCGGGTGCACCGAGTCCTCGAGGTCGAGGATGACCCCGTCCGGCCCGTGGAGGCCGGCGTTGACGAAGTACTTGGGCTCGTTGCCCGGCAGGTAGAGCCGGGAGCGGCGCAGCCGGTTCCGCTCGCGAGGGCGGGGGAGCGGAGCGGCCGCCGGCTCGGGCCGGGCGTCGCCCTGCCGTCGACCCGGCCCGCCGCGCCGCCGCCTCGACGCGGGCGGCGATGACGAACGGCAGCGCGCCCTGTCCTCGACCTCGACCGCGGCGTGCTCGACGCCCAGCGCCTGCAGGATACCGGTCGACCTGCTCGCGGATCGCGTCGCCGTAGTACGGCTCGACCCTGGATTCGCAGGTCGAGCTCGATGCCCGCCGGTCTCGGCGCGGCTCGACGCGCGACCCAGCAGGTCGGAGCGGACGTCTCGCCCGTCGGCCCGCCTCGCCTCGCCCCGTGTCCGCTCGGCCATGGTCGTCACTCCCGTCTCGGCTCAGCTCAGAGCTTCGCGATGACCGCGTCGGTCATCTGGATGCGTGGTCGCCGCGCCCTGTGCGATGGACTTCGGGCCCGCCCGGCAGCTTCATCATGTCGTAGGTCCGCACCTTGCCCTCGTCGACGACCGCGGCCACGGCGTCGCGGATCCGCTTGGCCATGTCCGTCTCGCCGACGTGGTCGAGCATCATCGCCGGCGGTCAGGATCATCGCGATCGGGTTGACGATCGGCGGGTCGAGCTCGGCGTACTTCGGCGCCGAGCCGTGGGTCGGCTCGAAGACCGCGACCTCGTCGCCGATGTTGCCCGAGGCGGCGAAGCCGAGGCCGCCGACCAGGCCGGCGAAGGCGTCGGAGATGATGTCGCCGAACATGTTGCCGGCCACGATGACGCCGTAGTCCTCGGGGTTCTTGGTCAGCCACATCATCTGGGCGTCGATGTTGGTGGACCAGAGCTGGATGTCCGGGTAGTCCTTCTGGACCTCGCCGGCGACCTCCTCCATCATGCCCGAGGTCTCGCGCAGCACGTTCGGCTTCTCGCAGACCGTCACCGACTTGTAGCCGTGCTTCTTGGCGTACTCGAAGGCGGCGCGTGACGATGCGGCGGCAGGCGTTGCGGGTGAAGATCGCGGGTGGTGATCGCCAGCTCCTCGCGGCGGCGTGTCGGCGAAGGCCTTGAACTTCGGGTGGGTCGCCAGGGCGTCGCGCACCTGCTGCGGCGGGTTGGTCCACTCGACGCCGGCGTACAGCCCCTCGGTGTTCTGGCGGAAGATCACCGCGTCCACCTTCGGCTCCTCGAAGCCGCCGTCGGCGGTGCGGCGGATGAAGTTCAGCGGGTTGCCCGGTGAAGGAACGGCAGGGCCGGATGCAGACGTCCAGGTTGAAGCGCTGGCGCATGGCCGACGATGGGGCTGAAGTAGACGTAGCCCTTGTCCTGCAGCTCGGGCTTCAGCTCGGCGCGCCGCCTGGTCCTTGGGCTTGGAGGTGATCGCGCCGAACAGGCCGAGCTTGTGCTTCGCCAGCAGCTCGACGGTCCGCTCGGGCAGCGGGTTGCCCTCGTTGATCCAGAACTCCCAGCCGATGTCGGCGTGGACGTACTCGGCGTCGAAGCCGACCGCGTCCAGCACGCGGACCGCCTCCGGCAGAACGATCTTGCCGATGCCGTCGCCCGGCATGCTCACGACGGTGTACTTGGCCATGTCATTCTCCTACTCGTAGATCGGTTCCTGATTGCAGTTCGATGTCGGCTCAGCCAGGCCCAGCGTTTGCTCGCACCTGGTTCTCCACGCCGCCGGCGACGACCAGTGCCTGCGGCACCGCGCCCAGCGGCGGGAAGCGGAAGGTCTCGCCTCCGATCAGGTGATCGATGCCGGAGGCGAAATCGACCTCGATCTCGTCGCCGGGAATGATCGTCTTGTCGCCGGCCTCGATCTCGGTCGGCTAGCAGTTCGCGCAGCGCGCTCGCACCAGGTCCGGGCAGGCGATGCAGAGGAAGCCGTTGTTGAAGGCGTTGCGCAGGTAGGTCTGGGAGTAGCTGCCGGCGATGACCAGCGCGATGCCCGCGGCCTGCAGCGCGGTGGCCGCCTGCTCGCGGCTGGAGCCGGTGCCGAAGTTGTAGCCGCCGACCATCACGTCGCCCGCCCGGCTCAGCGGCGGCGAACTCCGGGTCGTAGTTCTCCATCACGCACCTCGGCCATCTTCTCGCGGCGTCATGTCGTCGCGGTAGGTGTAGTCCTTGCCGTAGATGCCGTCGGTGTTGAGGTTGTCCTGGGGCAGGAAGACCAGCCGGCCCGTGCACGTGCTCGGGGAAGCCGTCGCAGGATCTCGCACGCGTCTCCGTCGGCCGGCCGGGCTGCGGCCAGCGGCTCGAAGCGGCTGCTCGCGGACGCCGGCTCGAACGCCGGCCGGGCCGGCGATGTGCCCGCCAGCGGCGGAGGCGGCCACCACCGCGGGGCTGGCCAGGTAGCATTGCGCGTCGCGGGAGCCCATGCGGCCCTTGAAGTTGCGGTTGGTGGCCGAGATGCCGACCTCGCCGGCCTCCAGCAGCCCGGTGCCCAGGCCGATGCAGGGGCCGCAGCCCGGAGGCAGCGGCCGGGCGCCGGCGTCGAGCAGCGTCTGCCAGGCGCCGCTGGCCTCGGCCTGCTCCTGGACTTCGCGGCTGGCCGCGGCGACGTAGAGCTCCGACGCCGTCGGCGACCTTCTTGCCCGTCGCAGCACGGCGGCGGCGGCCTCGATGTCCTCCAGGCGGGAGTTGACGCAGGAGACCAGGTAGGCCTTGTGGATCGCGATCTCCTGCGGCTCCATCTCGGCCAGCGAGGTCATCACCTGGACCGAGTCGGGGCCGGCGACGTGGGGGGTGACCGTGGCCAGGTCGAGCTTGATCCGCGCCGGCGTAGACCGCGTCGGCGTCCGGTCGCAGCGGCTCGTCCGTCCAGCGCGGCTAGCTCGTCGTCGGTGACGCGCTCGACGCCCTGTCGCGGCCAGGCGTCTCGCGGCGCTCGGCGCATGAAGTCGCAGCGTCGTCTCGTCCGCCGGGAACCAGCCGACCAGCGCGCCCCACTCGGTGGTCATGTTGGCGATGGTCAGCCGCTCGTCCATGGACAGGGTCGCCACGCCCGGCCCGCGGAACTCGACCGCGGCGTTCAGCACCTCGCCCTGGTTGTACAGGCCGCACAGGGTGATGATGACGTCCTTGCCGGTGACGCCCGGCCGGCAGCTGCCCGTCGAGGACCACCTGCACCGTGCGCGGGATCTGCCACCAGAACGTGCCGGTGGCCCAGATCGCCGCGGCGTCGGTGCGCACCACCGGCGTGCCCAGGGCGCCCATGCCGCCGTACATGTTGGAGTGGGAGTCGGAGGCCGACCACGAAGGACGCCGGGCACGACGTACTGCTGCTCGACCATGATCTGGTGGCCGATGCCGGTGCCGGCCGGGTAGAAGTCGACGCCCTGCTCGCGCGGCGAACTCCTCGATGGCGCGGTACTTGGCCAGGTTCGCCTCGGACTGCGGTTCTGGATGTCGTGGTCCAGGGTGAAGACCGGCTGCTCCGGATCGTGTGACCTGCGCCGCGCCGATCGCCTGGAACTTGTTCATCACCGCCGCGGTGTTGTCGTGGGTCATGACGTGGTCGCGGCCGGACGGACAGGAAGTCGCCGGCGCGCAAGCGGCCGGTCCGTCGGCCCGTCGGCCAGTGGGCCTGGGCGATCTTCTCGACGACCGTCTGGCCCATGGCTACGCTCCGGTATCGGTTCGTGGTCAGTTCGCAGCAAGTTCGCTGATCGAGACCAAGGTTCTCCAGGTTCCAGACCGCGTCCTTGATCTGCTGCGATCAGCGGCATCGGAGAGCACCGGCTCGGCCAGGGCGTCGAACTTCTCCTCGATCTCCTGGTCGGTCAGCGGGTTGCGCGGGTCGCCCTTGGGGTAGTCGATCTGCTTGGTGAACTCCCGGCCGTCGGTGGTCGTGATCGTGACGATGACCCGCTGCAGCTCGGGGAACAGCGCCTCGATCTCGGGGTCGGCCACGACCTCGACCTTGTTCAGCTGGGCGCGGATCGTCGGGTCCATGATCTTCTCGTCGGTGAACTGCAGCGGGGTGACCTGCCGCTCGGCGATCGCCGCGGCGATCACGTAGGGCAGGCTGTGGTCGGCGGTCTCCTTGGTGCGCGGGTCGTACTTGGACGGGTCGGCCAGGATGTCCGCGGCCCGGGCCAGCGAGCGGATGTGGACCTTCTGCGACCTCGTCCGGCTTGCAGGTCGTTGCTCCTTGACCAGGTCCAGCGTGCACGGAGATCGGCGCGTGGGTCAGCGCCTCGGTGGGGAAGGCCTTCATCCCGCACTGCGGTGATGCGCCAGCCGTCGCCCAGCCCCTCGTCGAGGATCTCCAGCTTCCACTCCGGGCCCATGCAGTGGACCAGCCCTTCCTTGCCGTCGATGACGTGCTCGGGGCCGGTGTAGCCCTTCTCGGCCAGCAGCGCGGCCAGCACGCCGCTCTGGGTCGCCATGCGGGATCGACGGTGTTCTTCATCATGGTCAGCTTGCCGGCGGTGACGGCGCCGAGCGTGGCCATGCGCGAGCCGGAGATGCCGATGGCGTGCTGCATCTTCTCCCAGTCCAGGTCGAGCATGCGCGCCGGCGACGATCGGCGAGACGAAGGCGGTCAGCGTGGCGTGGTGCCAGCCCCGCTCGCGGATGCCGGGGAACGCCGCCTCGCACAGCCGCATCTCGAACTCGTGGCCCAGCACGATGCCGACGATCAGCTCCCGGCCGTCCTTGCCGCGACGCTCGCCGCAGGCCAGCGCGGCGGGGATGATGTCGGACGGGTGGGACGGGTCCTGCTTCCAGTAGATGTCGTTGTAGTCCATCACGCGGACCATCAGCGCGTTGAGCAGCGAGGCGAGACCGGGTCGATCCTCTTGCCCGGTGCCGATGACGGTGGCCGGCCCCGGCGCCGGCGTTCTCGTCCAAGCACCTCGAGGGCGATCTTGACGTCGTGCTGCTGGTAGCCGCCCAGGGCGCAGCCCAGCGAGTCCAGCAGGTAGCGCTTGGCCTCGTGAACCGCGTCGTCGGATCAGGTCGTCGAACTTCAGGTCGGCGGCCCAGCGGGACATGCGCGCGGTGATGCGTCTCGCTCACGGTTCGGCAGGCATGGTGTCGCTCCTTGATCAGGCGTCAGGTTCTTGAACGGCTCGAAGCTCATGAAGTCGGCGTGGTGGACGATGATAGGCCTCGGTGCTGCGCTTGACCATGTCGCCCTCGCCGGCGTGGGTGGCGATGATGTGGCAGACCTCGTCCGGGACGCCGCAGGCCATCGCCAGGTGCGACGCCGGTGAACGGGTGGCGCAGCGCCTTGCCGCGGTCGCTCTGCACCGCCTTGCCGTCCACCTTCTCGTACTCGAGCAGCTTGCCGACGTCGGCCAGGATCGCCCCGGCGATCACCATGTCCATGTCGATGGGCAGCGCGTGGCCCAGGAACTCCTCCATCGCCTCCGCCGATTTGCGGGCGATGTGCACCACGCAGCGCTTGTGCTCCATGAAGGTCGCCGGGCAGTCCGGGACCAGCAGGGTGAAGGGGATCTCGTCCAGGTCCTCGGGGGTCAGGGGGCTGCGCTCGAACGCCAGGACCCAGCATTTCAGAACCGCGGCCTTGAGTTCAGGATCCACAATCCAGTCGAGTTCGGGCCAGATTTCCATTACTTGTTTTTCCATCGTTTCCGGCTCCACGGGCCTCCGCCCATCCATGTTTTGTGGAGGCCACAGTAGCATGAAAGAGTCGTGCTTTCCCGGTGTTTCGGAGCTATCATGCTCCCTTCCGTGAGGCCGGCAGGGGAAGGAATACCGATGGCGGACGTAACGGTTTATTACAAGTCCTGGTGTCCGTACTGCCGGATGGCGTTCGGGCTCCTGGACCGGAAAGACGTGAACTACAACAAGATCGATGTGGAGTCCGGGCAGGGCCTGGAGGTGGAAATGGTCCGCCGCGCCGCCGGAGGTTGCACCGTCCCCCAGATATTCATCGGCGACAAGCACGTGGGAGGCTGTGACGATCTCTACGCACTGGAGGACGACGGTCGGCTGGACGAACTGCTGGAAATCTGATCAGGAAATAAACGAGGAGACGGCATGGCGAACATACATCAGGTAGTGATCATCGGTTCCGGACCGGCCGGTCTGACGGCTACGATCTACACCGCCCGGGCGAACCTGAAACCGGTGGTGGTGGAAGGACTGGGCGCCGGAGGTCAGTTGATGAACACCACCGACGTTGAGAACTACCCCGGGTTTCCCGACGGCATCATGGGACCGGACCTGATGGAGAACTTCCGCAAGCAGGCCGAGCGGTTCGGCGCCACCTTCATCTCCGGCGACGCCACCGCTGTGGACTTGTCGAAGCGGCCGTTTACCGTCTCCACCGATTCCGGCGACCTGAAGACGGAAACCCTGATCATCGCCACCGGCGCTTCCCCCATCAAGCTCGGCGTGAAAGGAGAAGAGGAATACTCGGGCAGAGGGGTCTCCTACTGCGCCACCTGCGACGGGTTCTTCTTCCGGGACCAGGAGATCGTGGTGGTCGGCGGTGGCGACACCGCCATGGAAGAGGCGCTGTTCCTGACCCGGTTCGGCAAGCGTGTCACGGTGATCCACCGCAGAGACGAGTTCCGGGCCTCGAAAATCATGGGCGACAGGGTGGTGGCCCATGAGAAGATCGAGGTTCTGTGGGACACGGTAGTGCAAGAAGTTACCGGCGACGGCACTAAGGTCTCCAGCATCAAGGTGAAGAACGTCAAAACCGGTAAGATCGCCGACCGGCCGTGCGGCGGTTTCTTCGTCGGGATCGGTCATTCTCCCAACAGCGAGCTGTTCCGGGAGAAGATGCCCGAGGAGGACGGCTACCTGAAGGTCCACGGCAACACTTCCCGAACCGACGTGGAGGGAGTATTCGTTGCCGGGGACGTCCACGATCACGTCTATCGCCAGGCGGTTACCGCCGCCGGGGAAGGATGCAAGGCGGCTATCGACTGCGAACGCTGGCTGGAGTCCCGGGAGTCCTGATCAACCGGGCCGCACCGGAGAGCAGGGCGGGGATAAGCGGCACGGCGATGGTCGCCACCGCCACCGTTACCAGTCCGGTCTTCCCGCTGGCCAGCCTCGGCCAGTTGAAGATGAACAGGTCTGCGGTCCAGTGGGACAGCACCACCGTCAAGGCGTCGTAGCGGAAGAACGCCCAGCCCCAGACGCATCCGACCAGGGTCATTACTATCGCCCGCCCCCAGAACGGGTCCGACGGAGGGAGGAACGACAGTCCGGTGTGGGTCAGGCCGTAGATCGTCGCCGGCAGCACGATCGCTACCCACCGGAACCGCTGAATGCGGTCCAGCCAGGCCCCGGCGAAGAAGCGGTACCCCAGTTCCTCGAGCAGGGCGATGTTCAGGAAGAACAGCAGAGTGGACAGGGCGGGGGAGGCGGAGTTCAGGGCGTAGAAGAAGAACCCCCGGGGTTGCAGGGCAGTACCGGCGCCGGCCACCGCCTGCAGCACCAGGACACTTCCTGTGAGGGCGCCGCCGCAGATCAGTCCAACCAGGAATCCACGCCATGAGGCGGCGCCCACTGCAGGGTCCAGCACCCTCCCCCGGAACAGCGCCCACAGGCTGTCGGCCCGGCCGGCCCCCGACTCCCGGTCCAGGGCGTCGCCCGCGCCGATCAATGCCATGAGGATCAGGGTCATCCATACCTCGGAAGAGGCTCGCATGCCGAGATATTCCAGGCTCGAAATCCACCGTGGCCACAAAGGCTCCCAGCGGTTGAACATATAGCCGGACTGCAGCAGCCAGGTCGCCAGCAAGCAGGCGAAGATGAAACCGGCCAGCAGGGCGGATCGCAGCAGCCGGACCTCGCCGTCCCGCAGCCGCGTCAGGAAGATCCAGAACCCGGCCACCACGGCGATGGCGAGCAATCCGAATCCGATGGACTGCATCGCCCGTTCCGGGGCTTCCGCCGCAGTCATCGCACGTCCCGCCGGGCCGGGGATCAATCCGAAGCGGCGGACCGCAACCACACCGTCCCCGGCTACTACCGCCACTACCTGCTCCCGGAACTCCGGATCCTTCGAGACCAGTCGTTCCAGGACGAAACTCGTATCGCGCCGCTGCGGTCGTTCGGTGACGGCGACGGTTTTCTCAACCCATCCGGACAGGTCCATGCCCAGCCCGGTACCCAGCGCCTCCCGGGCTATTTTCCGCGCCACCTCTTCAGGCAGGGACGGTCCGGGATCGTCCTCCTCCATCTCCTTGCGCCAGCCCTGGACGGCGCCGTCCGGGTGGAGAAACACATGGAGCGACCGCGGTTCCCCCGTCTTTTTGAAGCCGATGCGATACTCCACCAGCGGCAGCCGCTCCCGGACCCAGGCCTGGACCTGTTCCTTCCCGAAGGCCGGCTCCAGGTAGTTGAGGAGGCCTTCCCGAACGATCACCACACCGGAGGCGGAGTAACCTTCCGTGTCGTATCCCAGGGATTCCAGGCAGGTTGCAGCCGCTGCGGTCAGTTCCGCCGGGTTCCGTGTTATATCGGCGTCCACCAGCGGCCACAGCTTGCCCAGGGAGGGCAGGAACAGGGCGGCCGCCAGCGCCGCTACCGGGAGGAGGAGCCATCCTTGCAATGAAGAAGGCGCCCCGGAGGACGCCTTCTGTTCCTTGTGGGACAACTGCATGCCCCGGTCTATTTCTTGTAGTAGTCGGCGTTGATCTGCAGGTAGTTCGCCCATTTTTCCGGCAGGGAGTCTTCCTCGAAGATCGCCTGCACCGGGCATGCCGGCTCGCAGGCGCCGCAGTCGATGCATTCGTCCGGGTCGATGTACAGAAGCTTCTCTTTAGCGAAGTTCTCCTCGTCCTTGGTCGGATGGATGCAATCCACGGGGCAGACATCCACGCAGGCCGTGTCCTTGGTGTCAACGCATGGTTCGGCAATGATGAAGGTCATTTGGTATTCTCCTCGTCCATAAGTTCCATCTGCAGCTGGAGATTAACATGGGTTCCGCGGGACAACAACCGGTAGTCGACCGCCTCCAGCGTGAGCGAACCTTGTGGAAACAAGGTTTCCTTCGGATAGCCGGGGTGGACGAAGCCGGAGTAGGTCCACTGGCCGGCCCGGTGGTGGCGGCGGCAGTGATGTTCCGTAAGGGGGAGTTCATTCCGGAGGTCAACGACTCCAAGCAACTGTCAGCCAGGAGGCGTGAGAAACTGGCGGTCCGGATCAGGGAGACTGCTCTGGCCTGGTCGGTGGCGAGGGTCAACGAGCG
>CAWBPP010000008.1:0-166072 GCA_963790785.1 Candidatus Polarisedimenticolaceae bacterium | reverse complement strand
TTGCGGGCCGAGGGTTGACTCCGCCAGAACCTGCGCACGTTTGTTGAAGGTCAGAGCATCTTCGTAACGCCCCGCGTAGCTGTACTCAGATGCGATGTTCTCCAGGATCTCTACGGCTGCCGGATGGTTTGGGCCGTAGTTCTTTTCCACGATCTCCAGGGCGCGTTGGTAGTAGTGCAGCGCTTTCTCCCGGTTACCCATAACTTTGTACAAGACGCCCAGATTCGTGGCCAGGGCATGCAGCCTCTTGTCACCCGGACCGTAGATCCTCTCCGTGATCTCCAGCGCTTTCTCCAGGTTCTGGCTGGCTTCCGGGTAGTTCTCCAGTGCCATTTGCACATTGCCGAGATTGCCGTATGTGACGACAAGACTCCAAGTCTCCTCCGATTGCACTTGCTGGATCTTCAGTGCGGCTGTGTAGGTTTCCAGTGCTCCGGTAAGGTTCCCCCGGAATTGCTGGATGTTCCCCACGGAGTTCATGCTGCTACCGGTGAGCTCATGGTTTTCACCGAGCTTGTCCCTCCGGATCCGGAACGCCCGTTCCGCCAGCGCCTGCAGTTCGGCGTCGAATTTCCCAGCATTAGCCCGTGCTTTGAGCAGCTGGTTCAGGATATTGGCCACTTCCAGGGATTCCGGCCCGAATTCTTCTTCGGCCTGGGCCAGCATCCTGTCCGCCATCTCCACCCCTTCGACGTATTTCCCTTCGTTGATGATCTCTTTCAGGACCTCGAACTCGTCCTGGAAATCGGCCGCTGGAGCCGGGACGGCTGACGTTGCGAGAAAGAGGATGAGAAGAAAGACGAATGAAGATCTCATGCTGCGACCTCTTCCATGCTTATCAGCGGTAATCGCCTGCGGCCACGAACGGGCCCCAGGTATACGGATGGGTCGATCGTTTTTTCTTCCTGAGATTTTCCAGCATGTCCAGGTTCGCCTGCCGGACCGCATCCGAGCTGCTTGCCCCGGCCAGTCGTGCCTTGTACAGGTGGGTCATCCACTCCCGGGTCGCCTGGTCGTCCACCGGCCACAAGCTCATGATCAGGGTGGACACACCGGCTATCTGGAAGGCGCGCCGCATCCCCAGCACACCCTCGGCTTCCTGGATCCGGCCCAGCCCGGTTTCACAAGCCGACAGGACCGCCCATCGCACCCCCTGCAGCGGCATCCCTGCGATCTCCGCCGCCGACAGCAGACCGTCGTCCGGAAAGCCGGACAGACGGTCGTTGGCGCCGGAGAGCGCCAGGCCGGTGAGCAGCAGCGGGTTCGCCTTCAGATCGGCGTCCACCAGGATCTCCAGATCGGCATCGGTCCCGGTTATTTCTGAGATCCGGTCACCTTTCTCTTCGCAGCTTGCAGATGCGAAGAATCCGTGGGTAGCCAGGTGAATCACCTCTTTTCCCGGTGCCTGCTTCTTGAACGCCGATTCGGTTGCCTTCGCATTCGGTCAGAACCACCGGTTCCGGATTCTTCCCTTTGGTCACGGTCCACAGGGAGGCGATCTCCGTCGCCTCGAGACCGGGAGCCGGGGAGTGGTGTGAACCAGAGATCGGCCAGGGTTTTACAATCCGTGGCTGAACCGGTAGCTTCACCGGTTTCGTCCTTCTGGTACCGGATGCCGCCTACGGCAAAAAGACCTTCCCCTTGGCTCCCGGGATCCTTGAACCCGGCCAGGTCCCGTTCCGCCGAAAGGTAGTGCATGCTGATGCCGGACTCGGCCAGGTAGCCTTCCTGGTCATCCGGCAGGGTGGCGAAGTTGACCAGGTTGATCTGATCCATCGGAACGATCAGGACCCGGTCGATCTCCTGACCGAGCCTTTCTGCGATCGGGTCCCAGAGTATTTTGCGGAGCGCTATACCGGCCTCCCGGTACCGCTGTTCCGCCTTTTTCGCCAGGATCGGAAGAACGGGAGGTGGTGTGCTGGCCTCTTTCCGCCAGCGCTCTATCCTGGGCTCCAGTTCATTACCGCCCCCGATCCGGATCGCCCAGGGATTCCAGGTTCCGGATTCCAGTACCAGGGCGAAGTAATGTTTGACGTCCACGCTGGAAGAATTGCCCCCCTGGGGCGACAGGTCCTACTCTGTGTACTCGAAGAACGCTATTAGTGCCGTTCCAGAGGGGAGCGCTGAGCGCACATCGTCCAGGTCGGCAGACCGTGCCGCTATTCTCTTTCTCATCTCCAGGTTTTTCGCCGCCAGCGCTTTCTCAGCGCTTTCCATGGTCTCAATGCTTTTCGCCAGTTCCCCGAGGTGGGTCTGGTCGCCTGATCCTGTCTCACCCTGGAGCAGAAGCCCGGCCAGCCGGTCCTGTGCCTCCTCCAGAGTTGAACAGTTCCCTGGTTTCCTGGTCTTTGGCGGACTGGAGAACCCTGCCCCTTGCTCCGATCTCGTCCAGGACAGCCGCCCGGGAACGGATCAACTGGTCCCAGTAATTGCCGGTGGCTGTTGCAACGGCGCCGGCTTTGCCTCGCTCCAGTTTTCCGGAGGCGAGTTGTTCGTTCAGCGTCAGCAGCGAGGGTGCACCGATAAACAACCGGTCTTCGCTGATCCGGTCCCGTCGCAGCGCATTGGTCTCGGTCAGGCCGCCTACGATTCTTAGGAAGGTTCGAAGCTGTAATCTCTCCGCTTCCACCGCCTCCTCGATTGCGGTGAAATACTTCCCTTCCATTGCGTGCATTTCGGCAAGCATACTGAGGATTTTATGTGTCCATTTTCCTTCTTCACCGTAGATCCGACGACTCTGATCAAGGGCGAGCCGGCACATCGCGTCGGCCTCACGGAACTTGCCCTCCTCTGCCAGGACTATTGCGACCATAGCTCTTTTGGTGATCAGCGATGTATGATCCGGTTCCAACGCCTGCTCGAATTCCGCAAGGTTTTTTTTGTATAGATCCGCTGCCTTGTCCTTGTCTCCCAGACTCCAAATGTAGCCAGCTTGTTGATGACGCAAATGAAGAGTGTGAGGATGTTGCATACCGAGGGTTGTCTCTGCCACAGTTCGTGCACGTTGGTTGAAGATCAGGGCATCTTCGTAGCGCTCCAGTTCGGCTGTACACAAACGCAATGTTCGCCAGGATCGCCCTGGCTCCAGGATGGTTCGGACCGTAGTTCTTTTCCACAATCTCCAGGGCGCGCTGGTAGTAGTGCAGTGCTTTCTCCCGGTTACCCTCACTGGGTGTACAAGACTGCCCAGTTGCGCGGTAATGACATGCATGATTTCTTGTGCACCCGGACCGTAAATCCTCTCCGTGATCTCCAGCGCTTTCTCGTAGTTTCTGGCGAGCTTCCATGTAGTTTTCCAGCCTGGCATTTGCACCATTGCCGAGGTTGTCGTATGTGACGGCAAGATTCCCACGTCTCCTCCGTCTGGACCGCTTGCTGGATCTTCAGTGCGGCGGTGTAGGTTTCCAGTGCTCCGGCAATGTTCCCCCGGAATTGTCTGGATGTTTCCCAGGGAGTTCATGCTGCCTGCCGGTGTGCTCGGATGGTTTTCACCGAGCTTGTCCCGCCGGATCCGGAGCGCCCGTTCCGCCAGCGCCTGCACCTCGGCGTCGATCTTCCCGGCTTTGCCAAAGTGCTCCGACCTGGACGGTTCAGGATGGCGGCTACCTCCAGGGAGTCCGGTCCGAATTCTTCGGTGGCCCGGGCCAGCATCCGGTCCCCCATCTCCACCGCTTCGGCGTATTTTCCCTTCGTCGATGATCTCTTTCAGGGTCTCGAACTCGTCCTGGCTTTCGGTGCCGGGAACCGGCACCACTCAGCGGCTGGAAAAGGACGACAAGCAGAAAAACGGTTGCCGGCGTCAGATCCAGTAGTCGATGGGACTTAAAAAACATCAAATATTTCAACCTTTTTTGGTTTATTGGAAGAAAAACTTCAAAAAAGTAATTATTTCGGGAACCATCCCCGGCTTCACGGGAATGACATAAGTGTAACCCAGAACCCGCCACCGCCGGCAAACAGGTGATTGGCAGAGGGATTCAAAAAAGGCTGAAGATTCGGGGGTTTGAAAATGAAAAGCAGAACAGCAACAAAGACATTCACCTTAATCCTGGTACTGGTAGCCTTAGCGGTTTCAGGCGTGGTCGCCGCAGCAGGCGGCAACGGAAACGCCAAGATCGCCATGGATCTCCTGAAAAGCATGGAGAACCAGGAAACCGGTCTGGAAGTTATCGTGACTTTCACTTCCGGTGTCCGCACCTCCGACATACAGAATATGGTCGGGGCGTCCGGGGACCGGGTCCGGGTCCTGCGAGGCGGTCGATTCCTGGCAGGGACCATGGATGCCCGGGAGATTGAACGTCTGGCCAACGATCCGGCCGTCTTTTCCATCTCTCCCGATCGGAAGGTACTCAGCAACATGGACGTTGCCCTCGAGAGCCTGGAGGCCGATGCGGTGCAGCAGAACCTGGGCTATACAGGGGCGGGCGTCACCGTCGCTCTCCTGGATTCCGGGCTGCACAGTTCCGCAGAGGTGGAACCGTACCGGATTCTGGAAGCGATCGACTTCACAGGGTCGGAGTCCGGAGCCGATGACGTTTTCGGTCACGGGACCCACATCGCCGGAACCATCGGTGGGACCGGAGCGGACGGATCGGTCCTGGGAATCGCCCCCGAAGTTGATTTCGTCTCCCTCAAGGTCATCAATGATGAAGGTGAGGGGCGGGTCAGCAACGTGATCGAGGCGATCGAGTGGGCGATTGAGAACCAGGATGCATACGGCATCCGGATCATGAACATGTCTCTCGGGCATCCGCCCATGGAATCGTACAAGACCGACCCGATGACACTGGCGGCCGCCAGGGCCTGGGCGTCCGGAATCGCCGTAATCGTTTCCGCCGGAAACAACGGGCGGATCGAGCCGCACTTCTTCACCATTAATTCTCCCGGAAACAGTCCGTACGTCCTGACTGTCGGCGCCATGAACGACCTGAACACGGTTGACCGTTCCGACGACATCATCGCGACCTACTCCAGCCGCGGCCCGTCATACGGTGACTGGGTGGTGAAACCGGATATGGTGGCGCCTGGGAACCGGATTGTGTCCACCTACGTTCCCGGATCGACCCTGAGTGGGTTGCTCCCGGATAACATTCAGGACGGCGATCGGTTCGAACTGTCCGGAACCAGCATGGCCACCGGCGTTGTCTCCGGTGCTGCTGCACTGATCCTGGAACGGAACGGGAATCTTTCCCCTGACCAGATCAAGTCTATCCTGATGTACTCGGCAGACAAGCAGGAAGACAGCGTCGTGTTTGAAACCGGCGCCGGATACCTTCACCTGGTTCGCGCCCTGTCGTTCACCGCTCCGTTCGACAACGTTCGGTTCGACAGTGCATCACCGGTGATCCGTCCCAGCAAGAAGGGACTGGTTATCGGGCATGTCATCCCGTTGAAGACCGTGATCAGCATCCTGTGGCCTGATGGTGCCCTTTGGTCCGACCAGGCTCTGTGGTCCGACCAGGCACTGTGGGCTGACGGCGCACTCTGGTCCGACAGTATCAAAGTCAAAGGGTCCAGAGTGATATCCGACGCCGCTCTCTGGGCCGATGCCGCTCTGTGGACCGATCAGGCTCTGTGGTCCGATCAGGCGCTGTGGGCCGACCAGGCGCTGTGGTCCGACCAGGCGCTGTGGTCTGATGCCGCTCTGTGGACCGATGGCGCCCTGTGGGCCGACGCCGCTCTCTGGGCCGATGCCGCTCTGTGGACCGATCAGGCTCTCTGGTCCGACCAGGCTCTGTGGTCTGACACATTGCTCTGGATCGATGCAGCGCTGTGGGCCGACCAAGCACTGTGGTCCGATGCTTCTCTCTGGTACGCTTCCGTGCTTTGTGACCAGGCACTGTGGTCTGACCAAGCACTGTGGTCCGATCAGGCGCTGTGGTCCGATCAGGCGCTTTGGTCCGACGCGGCACTATGGGCCGATCAGGCGCTGTGGGCCGATCAGGCACTTTGGTCCGACGCGGCACTATGGGCCGATCAGGCGCTGTGGGCCGATATTGCACTGTGGTCCGACCAGGCGCTGTGGTCCGACCAGGCGCTGTGGTCCGACCAGGCGCTGTGGTCCGACCAGGCGCTGTGGTCCGACCAGGCGCTGTGGTCCGATCAGGCGCTGTGGTCTGACCAGGCGCTGTGGTCCGATCAGGCGCTGTGGTCCGACCAAGCACTCTGGGCTGATTAATCCCTAACCCTTCTTCGACTTTCATAGCCGGGGAGAGCTTCCGCTCTCCCCGGTATTTTTTTGTCCCTCCCAGGCATTACAATCCTTTCTATGACCACAAGCCGACTGGAGCGGATCTTCCGGAAGGTCCGGGAGGCCTGCGATCCTTCCTCCTGGTCCAGGGGTGTGGAGTACGCCCGGGCCGGTGAGATCGTTCAGGAACAGGTAGGTGAAGACGAGGTGGTGGTTCGCATCGCCGCCCGTCGAAGCGGGATCAACCCGAAGGTGATCCTCTATCTGGACGATGCCGAGTGGGAGTGTGACTGCGCCGGTCCGAAAGATCCGTGTGAACATGTTGCAGGGGCGGTGATCGCCACACGGCAGGCGGAAAAAGACGGATCCGATCTTTCGCAGACCGCCGGCAAGCCGGGAAGGATCGTCTACCGGTTCCTGCGGAGTGCCGGCAGCCTCTGGTTCGAGCGGGGAGTGCTGGTGGGCGACAGGTTCGAACTGCTGGAAGCGACTCTGGACGCGGTCCAGTCCGGCCGGGTCCGGGGACCGGCGTTTCTGTCTACCCGCGCCGACCTGGAGGCGGAGGTCGCTTTGGGCACGAGGCGCAGGGGGAGGCTGGATCGAGCTTCGGTGCGACGGGTTTTCAAGGCCCTGGCCCGGTGTGAGGAAGTCCGCCTCGAAGGGGAGCCGGTCCGGGTCTCTCTGGACGAGGTCCTGCCCCAGGTGGTTCTGGAGGACCGGGGCGAGGGTTTTGTGCTTTCGCTAAGAGACAACCCGGTGATAGGCGAGCGCTTCGACGGCGGAGTGGTCCTGTGCGGCCGGACCCTGCAACCGGAGGGGTCCTTGCCGCTCACCGGACGGGAAACCGAAGAACTGAGCCGGGGGAAACTGTTCAACCAGAGCGATGCCGCTGAGCTGGTGACGGAGATCCTGCCGGCCCTCCGTCGCCGGTTCGACGTGGATGTCCGGACTGTGCGGCTGCCGGACACGGTGGTGGAGAAGCCGCGAGCGGTGTTGGAAACCGGCCGGGAAGGTGACCGCATGAGCGTCATGGCCAGAATCGTCTATGGCGATCCACCCCGGGCCACCGTTGAATCCGGGCGGTTGATTCCGCTGGCCGGGAAACTGCCGCTCCGGGACGAGCCGGAGGAGAAGCGGTTGTCCGAGAGGCTGGGGAAACTGTTCGGCCTGGCGCCCGGCGTTCGGGAACTGCTGGACCCGGTGCAGGCGATCGGATTCAACAGCCGCCTCGAGCGGTGGAAAGGGGAGGTGCAGGGAGATGGCCACCAGGCGTTCTTCCCTGCACCGCCGGTCCTCCCGCGGCTCGATCTGCAGGGGGACCGGTTTGACCTGACTTTCCGTTCGGGAGCAGGCACCGCGTCCGCCGAGGCTGTAGCCCGGGCGTTTCGATCCGGCGTACCGCTGGTTGAACTGGACAGCGGCGGCTGGGCCGAGCTGCCGGCGGACTGGCTGTCCCGGTTCGGGGATACCATTGTCGACCTGTTGGCCGCCAGAGATTCCGAAGGCGCCGTGCCTCCATCGATCATTCCCGACCTGGCCAGACTGTGCCGGGAACTGGACCAACCCCCGCCCCCCTCCTTCGAACGGCTCGCGGTTCTCCTGGAGGATTTCGACGGCATCCCCAGGGCGACGCTGAACCCCGGCCTGGAAGCGGTGCTGCGTCCCTACCAGCAGGTTGGGGTCAACTGGCTCTGTTTTCTGCGGGATGCCGGCCTCGGGGCGATGTTGGCCGATGATATGGGCCTGGGCAAGACGCTGCAGGCGCTGTGCGCCGTCACCGGAAGGACCCTGGTGGTGGGACCGACCAGCGTTGTTCACAATTGGGCCGACGAGGCGAAGAAATTCCGCCCGGAACTTTCCGTCTGCGTTTACCACGGCTCTGCCAGGGACCTGGACCGGTCCGCCGACCTGACCCTGACCAGTTACGCCCTTCTGCGTCTTGACCGTGAACGGTTGCAGGCCGTCCACTGGGACACGGTGGTCCTGGACGAAGCCCAGGCGATCAAGAACCCGGAAAGTCAGGTGGCGCAGGCGGCGTTCGGCCTTACCGCACGGTTCCGGATCACCATGAGCGGCACCCCGGTGGAGAACCGGCTGGAGGATCTCTGGAGCCAGTTCCACTTCCTCAACCGTGGTCTTCTGGGCGGATTGCAGGATTTCACCGGGCGGACCATCCGGCCGATGGCCGATGGCGATGACCAGGCGGCGCAGAGGCTGCGAGACCGGATCCGCCCGTTTTTCCTGCGGCGCCTGAAGCGGGATGTGGCCCCTGAACTTCCCCCCCGAACCGATCTGGTATTGCATTCCGAACTGGACGAGGGGGAACGGGACCTGTACGACGCCATGCGGGCCTCTACCCTGGAGGAGGTTGTGGCGCGGCTGGATCAGGGCGGATCGGTGATCGCCGCCCTGGAGGCGCTGCTGCGCCTGCGCCAGGCGGCCTGTCATCCGGCCCTCCTGCCGGGACAGTCCGCCGATACGTCGTCCAAGGTCCGCGTCCTGGTGGGGGCCCTGGACACGGTGGCGGCCGACGGCCACAAGGCCCTGGTGTTTTCCCAATGGACATCAATGCTGGACCTGGTGGAACCGCACCTGGACCGGGCCGGTATCCGGTACACACGGCTGGACGGATCTACCCGGGACCGGGCCGGGGTAGTGGCGACATTCCAGGGCCGGGACGGCCCCACGGTGTTCCTGATCTCGCTCCGGGCCGGCGGAACCGGATTGAACCTGACCGCTGCCGACCATGTTTTCCTCATGGATCCCTGGTGGAACCCTGCTGTAGAGGACCAGGCGGCTGACCGGGCGCACCGTATCGGTCAGGACCGGCCGGTGCTGGTTTACCACATGGTGGCGGAGAATACGGTGGAAGAGCGGATCCTTGAACTCCAGGAGAAGAAACGGGATCTGGCGGAGGCCGCTACCGGTGCAGGCGCCGGGGGCGGACTGACCCGTGACGACCTGCTCGCTCTCCTGCGCTGATCCGGGCTAAGCTATACGGGTCCGGTGAGTGAACAGGAGCCTGAACTTGGCTGACATCAATTTTCTGGCTGTTTTATGCGCACTGGGCCTCACCCTCGGTCTCGGCGCGTTATGGTACTCGCCGCTGATGTTCGGCCGGGTGTGGTATCGCTTGAAACGGTATACGCCGGAACAATCCGCCGCCATGCGGAGCAGTATTTGGCCGGCCTACGTAGTAACGGCAATCGGATACGCCATGATGGCGCTGGTGGTGGCGGTTCTGGTGGCGGTCCTCGGCCTGACAAGTGCGTCGGAAGGCGTGGTGCTCGGTTTGCTTCTATGGATCGGGCTCGTATTCACCACTGGATTGATTGCCAACATGTTCAGCGAACGAAGGTTCAGGTCCTTCGTCATCGATACGGTCTACCAGTTGGTCTGTCTCCTGATCATGGGCGCCATCATCGGTGCGTGGCGGTGACCGATTCCCTGCTAGGGACAGGCCGTCGCGGTTCTGGGTGTGCCGGCGCTTGTGTCGCCCAACGATCCTTCGCCGGCCGGACACCCATTTACAGCCCGCACCAGGTAGTAGAACCCGCCTGACAGCAGGGGATCCGAATCCACTGCCTGGGTGTCACTGCCGTCGCCGGATTCGATACAGTCGGCACTGGAGACGAAATCGGCCGGATCTCCCGACCGGATGACATCGTAGACGAGGGCGTTGCCGCCGGATTCAACGGGAGAATTCCATGTGATCGTATCGGTGGCGGCGTCGATTAACAGGTTGACCGCTTCTCCCGGTGTCGCCCATGAATCGCCCACACTGTCGTCGCAGTCCCCGTCACAGACGGTGTAGGTGTCACCGTCAACGTCCGGCGTATCGTCCGCGGCGCCGTTGCAGTTCTCATCAATGCCGTTACAAGTAATTTCAGCGGCCCCCGGGTTGATCAGAGGATCGGTGTCGTCGCACTCATCACAAACCGAATAGGTATCACCGTCAACGTCCGGCGTATCGTCCACGGCGCCGTTGCAGTTTTCATCGATGCCGTTACAAGTAATTTCAGCGGCCCCCGGGTTGATCAGAGGATCGGTGTCGTCGCACTCGTCACAGACTGAGTAGGTGTCGCCATCGACATCCGGCGTGTCGTCCTCGACGCCGTTGCAATTCTCATCGATGCCATTACACGTGATTTCAGTGGCGCCAGGGTTGATCAACGGGTCGGTGTCGTCGCACTCGTCACAGACAGTGTAGGTGTCACCGTCCACGTCAGGAGTATCGTCAGCTGCGCCGTTGCAGTTCTCATCAATGCCGTTACAAGTAATTTCAGCGGCCCCCGGGTTGATCAACGGATCGGTGTCGTCGCACTCGTCACAGACTGAGTAGGTGTCGCCATCGACATCCGGCGTATCGTCGGTCAGGCCGTTGCAGTTCTCGTCGATGCCGTTACACGTGATTTCAGTAGCACCAGGGTTGATTAGTGGATCGGTGTCGTCACACTCGTCACAAACCGAGTAGGTGTCACCGTCAACGTCTGGGGTGTCATCCTCGACGCCGTTGCAGTTCTCGTCGATGCCGTTACACGTGATTTCAGTAGCACCAGGGTTGATTAGTGGATCGGTGTCGTCGCACTCGTCACAGACAGTGTAGGTGTCACCGTCCACGTCAGGAGTGTCGTCGGCCGCGCCGTTGCAATTCTCATCGATGCCGTTACACGTGATTTCAGTAGCACCAGGGTTGATTAGTGGATCGGTGTCGTCACAGTCGTCGCAGACGGTGTAAGTATCACCGTCAACGTCCGGCGTATCGTCCGCGGCTCCATTACAGTTCTCGTCAATCCCGTTGCATGTAATCTCGGCGGCTCCAGGATTGATTAATGGATCCGTGTCATCGCAGTCGTCGCATACCGAATAGGTATCACCGTCGACATCGGGCGTGTCGTCGGCTGCGCCGTTGCAATTCTCATCGATGCCGTTACAGGTGATCTCGGTGGCTCCAGGATTGATCAACGGATCGGTGTCGTCACAGTCGTCGCACACTGAATAAGTGTCACCGTCAATGTCAGGAGTATCGTCAGCTGCACCGTTGCAGTTTTCATCGATGCCGTTACAAGTAATTTCAGCGGCCCCCGGGTTGATCAGAGGATCGGTGTCGTCGCACTCGTCACAGACTGAGTAGGTGTCGCCATCGACATCCGGCGTATCGTCCGCGGCGCCGTTGCAGTTCTCATCAATGCCGTTACAAGTAACTTCAGCGGCCCCCGGGTTGATCAACGGATCGGTGTCGTCGCACTCGTCACAGACGGTGTAAGTGTCACCGTCAACGTCTGGTGTGTCGTCCTCGACGCCGTTGCAATTCTCGTCGATGCCGTTGCAGGTGATCTCGGTTGCAGCGGGGTTGATCAACGGGTCAGTATCATCGCAGTCGTCACAAACCGAATAAGTATCACCGTCGACATCCGGCGTATCGTCAGCTGCGCCGTTGCAGTTTTCATCGATGCCGTTACACGTGATTTCGGTAGCGCCAGGGTTGATTAATGGATCGGTGTCGTCACACTCGTCACAAACCGAGTAGGTGTCACCGTCAACGTCTGGGGTGTCATCCTCGGCGCCGTTGCAGTTCTCATCAATGCCGTTACAAGTAACTTCAGCGGCCCCCGGGTTGATCAACGGATCGGTGTCGTCGCACTCGTCACAGACGGTGTAAGTGTCACCGTCACCGTCGGGGGTGTCATCGGCCAGGCCGTTACAGTTTTCATCAATGCCGTTGCAGGTGATTTCTGTGGCAGCCGGGTTAATCAGAGGGTCGGTGTCGTCGCAGTCGTCACAGACGGTGTAGGTATCGCCATCGCCGTCGGGGGTGTCGTCGGCCGCGCCGTTGCAATTCTCATCGATGCCGTTACACGTGATTTCGGTAGCGCCAGGGTTGATCAATGGATCGGTGTCGTCGCACTCGTCACAGACGGTGTAAGTGTCACCGTCAACGTCCGGCGTATCGTCCTCGACGCCGTTGCAGTTCTCATCAATGCCGTTACAAGTAATTTCAGCGGCCCCCGGGTTGATCAACGGATCAGCGTCGTCGCAGTCGTCACAGACTGAGTAGGTGTCGCCATCGACATCCGGCGTGTCGTCCTCGACGCCGTTGCAGTTTTCATCGATGCCGTTGCAGGTGATTTCTGTGGCAGCCGGGTTGATCAGAGGATCGGTGTCGTCGCACTCGTCACATACTGAGTAGGTGTCGCCATCGACATCCGGCGTGTCGTCCTCGACGCCGTTGCAATTCTCATCGATGCCGTTGCATGTAATCTCGGTAGCGGCGGGGTTGATCAACGGATCAGCGTCGTCGCAGTCGTCGCACACTGAATAAGTGTCACCGTCACCGTCGGGGGTGTCATCGGCCAGGCCGTTGCAATTCTCGTCAATGCCGTTACAAGCAATTTCCGTTGCGCCTGGGTTGATGAATGGATCCGTGTCATCGCAGTCGTCACAGACGGTGTAAGTGTCACCGTCAATGTCAGGAGTATCGTCAGCTGCACCGTTGCAATTCTCATCGATGCCGTTACAGGTGATCTCGGTGGCTCCAGGATTGATCAACGGATCGGTGTCGTCACAGTCGTCGCACACTGAATAAGTGTCACCGTCACCGTCGGGGGTGTCATCGGCCAGGCCGTTACAGTTTTCATCAATGCCGTTGCAGGTGATTTCTGTGGCAGCCGGGTTAATCAGAGGGTCGGTGTCGTCGCACTCGTCACAGACAGTGTAAGTGTCACCGTCAACGTCTGGGGTGTCGTCCTCGACGCCGTTGCAATTCTCATCGATGCCGTTGCAGGTGATTTCAGTTGCGCCGGGGTTGATCAACGGGTCAGTATCATCGCAGTCGTCACAAACCGAATAAGTATCACCGTCGACATCCGGCGTATCGTCAGCTGCGCCGTTGCAGTTTTCATCGATGCCGTTACAAGTAATTTCGGTAGCGGCCGGGTTGATCAAAGGATCAGTGTCGTCGCAGTCGTCACACACTGAATAAGTGTCACCGTCAACGTCAGGGGTGTCGTCGGCCAGCGCCGTTGCAGTTCTCGTCGATGCCGTTACAGGTGATCTCGGCGGCGCCAGGGTTGATCAACGGGTCGGTGTCATCGCAGTCGTCACAGACGGTGTAGGTGTCGCCATCGACGTCCGGCGTATCGTCAGCTGCGCCGTTGCAGTTCTCATCGATGCCGTTACAAGTGATTTCAGTGGCCCCAGGGTTGATCAATGGATCGGTGTCGTCGCACTCGTCACAGACCGTGTAGGTGTCACCGTCCACGTCTGGGGTGTCGTCAGCGGCGCCGTTGCAGTTCTCATCGATGCCGTTACAGGTGATCTCGGTGGCGCCAGGATTGATTAATGGATCCGTGTCATCGCAGTCGTCACAGACGGTGTAAGTATCACCGTCAACGTCAGGAGTATCGTCAGCTGCACCGTTGCAGTTCTCATCGATGCCGTTACAGGTGATTTCAGTGGCGCCAGGATTGATCAACGGATCGGTGTCGTCGCACTCGTCACAGACTGAGTAGGTGTCACCGTCAACGTCAGGAGTGTCATCCGCGGCGCCGTTGCAGTTCTCATCGATGCCGTTACAAGTGATTTCAGTGGCCCCCGGGTTGATCAACGGATCGGTGTCGTCGCACTCGTCACAGACGGTGTAGGTGTCACCGTCAACATCGGGCGTGTCGTCGGCTGCGCCGTTGCAGTTCTCGTCGATGCCGTTACAGGTGATTTCGGTTGCGCCGGGGTTGATCAACGGATCCGTGTCATCGCAGTCGTCACAGACCGTGTAAGTATCACCATCGACGTCCGGCGTATCGTCGGCCGCGCCGTTGCAGTTCTCATCGATGCCGTTACAAGTAATTTCAGCGGCCCCCGGGTTGATCAGACGGATCGGTGTCGTCGCACTCGTCACAGACAGTGTAGGTGTCACCGTCCACGTCAGGAGTGTCGTCAGCTGCGCCGTTGCAGTTCTCGTCGATGCCGTTACATGTGATTTCAGTAGCACCAGGGTTGATCAACGGGTCAGTATCATCGCAGTCGTCACAGACCGAATAAGTATCACCGTCGACATCCGGCGTATCGTCCGCGGCACCGTTGCAGTTCTCATCGATGCCGTTACAAGTAATTTCAGCGGCCCCCGGGTTGATCAACGGATCGGTGTCGTCGCACTCGTCACAGACAGAGTAAGTGTCACCGTCAACGTCAGGAGTGTCGTCGGCCGCGCCGTTGCAGTTCTCATCGATGCCGTTGCAGGTGATCTCGGTGGCGGCCGGGTTGATCAAGGATCAGTGTCGTCGCAGTCGTCACAGACTGAGTAAGTGTCGCCGTCGACATCCGGCGTGTCGTCGGCCGACGCCGTTGCAGTTCTCATCGATGCCGTTACAGGTGATCTCGGTGGCTCCAGGATTGATCAACGGGTCGGTGTCGTCGCAGTCGTCACAGACAGTGTAGGTGTCACCATCGATGTCCGGAGTGTCGTCAGCTGCGCCGTTGCAGTTCTCATCGATGCCGTTGCAGGTGATCTCCGTTGCGCCGGGGTTGATCAACGGGTCAGTGTCATCGCACTCGTCGCAGACGGTGTAGGTGTCGCCATCGATATCCGGCGTATCGTCGGCCGCGCCATTGCAGTTCTCGTCAATCCCATTGCATGTGATCTCGGTAGCGCCGGGATTGATCAGGGGATCTGTATCGTCGCACTCGTCACAGACTGAGTAGGTGTCGCCATCGAGATCCGGAGTATCGTCAGCGGCGCCGTTGCAGTTCTCATCGATGCCGTTACAAGTGATCTCGGTAGCGCCTGGGTTGATCAACGGATCGGCGTCATCGCAGTCGATGTTGGCGGAGTAAGTGTCGCCGTCGCCATCCGGATAATCGAGAACGGTTATGTTCACCAGGTCCGGTGTGCTGTCATCCTCTCCGTCGTTGACGGTCAGGCTGAACGTCAGAAACTCGTCGGCGGTCAGGGGGCGGGGCGCAACGAAAGTGGGAGACGCGGAGGTCGGGTCAGACAGGGATACGGCGATTCCGCCGGTCTGGAGCCAGTCGTAGGTTAACGGATCGCTGTCCGGATCCGAACTCCCGCTACCGTCCAGTTGGACTGTGGTGCCTTCACCTATGGACTGGTCCGGCCCTGCGTCGGCGACGGGAGGTTGGTTGGCGGTGCCGCCCGTGACTTCGTAGACCTCGAATTCGCTGAGCCCGATATTGCGAGTCGCGGTGCTGGTTGCATCCACCGTAAGCCGCACCTGGTCGATAGTGCGGGCTCCGAACTCATAGATGCTGCTGCGGCCCCAGTTGTCGAGGGGACCCACCGGCAGAGTCGAACCGTCGCTGAAACTGAGGGTCGCCTCCTGAACATGATCGTCTACGTTGGGACGGTCGAACAGCACGATCCGGCCGATAGTCACCGGGCTGGCCCAGTCAAGCTGGATCCAGGCTCCAGCTTGCTCACGGTTGGTGACCCATTCGTGGGTTTCGTCTTCCGGATAGCCTATGGCGAATCCGTCGATGGCCTTGAAAGCCTCGGAGTCGGTGCGCTCAGTCGATGCGGTGGCGCTTGCGCCGAGCCCGGCGTTGGCTCCGTACACCGGCGCCAGCGCAGCGCTGACGTCCACCCGGACCATGTCCGGAGGGGTGGTGAGCAGGCCGTCCCCTACCACCAGATCAAAGGTCAGTGTGGCATTGTCCGGCAGTCCGGTGGGGGCGGTTGAAACTCGGGCTGGCAGCGGCAGGATCGGACAGCACGACCTGGGGACCGCCGGTCTGGGTCCATGTGTAGGTCAACGGGTCCAGGTCGGAGTCGAAACTTCCGGTGCCATCCAGGATGACGAACGCGCCCTCGGCAACCGCCTGGTCCAATCCGGCATCGGCCACCGGCGGGTTGTTGGAGCCGGTGTGGACCTCAGGCCAGAAGAACTCATCCTTGTGCACAAACCGTCCGATGTATCCGTCCACCGCATCTTGAGTTCCATGGGCGCCCACAGCCTGGTACTTGGGATTGAGCGCGAAGTTCTCCGATTGCATCGCCAGGGGTACATCCAGGCTTTCCCGTTCGCTCCAGAGCAGTCCCGTGGGGGCGAGGTCGGGGACTTCGTCGAAATTCGTGGAGGGATCCAGTGGGTTCGGCCATTCCGAAGTGATATCGGGATGGACAATGGTCTTGTGGATGGTCGGGTTGTAGCCGGGCACGTTGAGGATCGCCTGATCGAGGGCGAGAACCAGCAGGGTGTAGGTCGTGGTGTGGTCCGAGTGCATCTCGAACTCCGACGTCACGTAGATGTGGTCCGGCAGGTAGGTTTCCAGGATGTCCTGCAGATCCATGAGGATGTTGTGCCGGTTGTAGGCTGCCGGACTGCCAAAACGGAAGGTGTGATAGTCGGTGCCGCCCAGGCCTCTCTGGCCGTAGGTGACGGATTGGCCGTTGTGGGTCATCAGCTGATCCGACAGGTTCGGGTAGTTTCGATTATATCTGCCAGGTAGCCGTCGGGATATCCGAGGAAGATGAGATTGGTCTCAGTCATCCCCAGGTAGTCGATCTGAGCGGTGCAGGCTTCGTCCTGGCGCTCCAACCCCCGTTCCAGGCCGGCCCAGTCCCCGTTGGTCATGAATACGACCTGGACGGCGTCGCCCCGTTGCAGGGCGGAGTAGATCACACCGGCAGACGTGATAATGTCGTCGTCCGGGTGGGGGGCGATGACCAGTATACCGGCCAGGCTGGCGGGGATGACGAGCAAGAGGAGGGCGACCGACACCAGGGCAGCGGGAGCAGGTCGTCGGAAGCTCCGGTGTGTATTCATTATGCTTACCTGTCGATCGTGGCAAGCCCGGTGTAGACAAGAATCTGGAGCGTGCCGGTTCCTTCCGTCGAACCGTTCTGTTCCGTCATCACCGAGCCGCCTGAATGTCCTGAAAATACAGTTACTTCCAATGGGCAGCAATGCCCAATTCGTAAACCGTGCTTTATGTTTTTCCATCGAGTTCGACGCGCACTCACCAGAATAGCTTGATGCGCTGGATTATGTCCTGTATTTGTAGAGAATTAAAGTGGCAGATGGCCGGGAGCGCCCTGGTTTTGTATCGGATGAGAGGATTTTCTTAAAGAGATTATGAAGATCTGGTTTTTCCGGATACTTGGAGAAGCATGAGCGAACATCCAATGTATTTCAAAAGCGGGGACGGTGAACTGTTCGGGGTACTGCACCGGCCTGTGGGTCCCTCCCGGGATTCCGGTTTCGTTTTCTGTTCCGCCCTGCTCGAAGAAAAGCTCTGGGCCCACCGGCTGTTCGTCAACTTCGCCAGGGAACTGGCTGCCATGGGATATCCGGTGCTGCGGTTCGATTACATGGGCCATGGGGACAGCAACGGGGCTTTTGAGGACGCATGCATCGAGACCAGGTTGAGCGATATTGATGCCGCCGCAGGTGAACTCCTGCGCCTGCCGGGTGTGAACGCAGTGGGATTGCTGGGACTCAGGTTCGGAGCGACCCTGGCGGCAGTGGCGGCGGATCGGGCGCCGGAGAGATACCGGGATCTGATTCTGTGGGAGCCGTTGCCGAGAGGCTCGGCCTACATGCAGGAGCTGCTTCGGATCAACCTGGCGACCCAGATGGCCTCGTACAAGGAGATTCGGATCAACCGGAAGGAGATGGCCGCCTCAATGGCTTCCGGTGGGCTGGTCAATGTGGACGGCTACAGTCTGACAGGGTTGCTGTTCCAGGAGGCTTCAGGGATCGATCTCCTGGAGGGAAAAAGACCTTTCCTCGGAAAAACACTGATAGTCACCTGCACCGTCAGGCAGAGACGATGGCCCGGCCGCTGGAACAACTGGGAACGCTGTATGGCGACGTGACTATGGAAAAGGTCCGGGTGGAACCGTTCTGGAAAGAGATCAAGGAGTACGTCCCGTCCTGCAGGCCGTTATTCGACGCCACCAGCCGGTGGTTGCAGGAGGAAACGGCATGACGGTGGAAACGGTGGTGTTCTCCAACCGGAAAGGAAGGAACCTGTTCGGGATCTTCCACCCGGCCGGCGGGAGGCGGAAAGAGATCTGCGTTGTTCTGCTGAGTCCGGGCATAAAGAACCGGGTTGCGCCCCACCGCCTGTACGTCAAGCTGTCCCGGCACCTTCAGGAGGAAGGGTACGATGTCTTCCGGTTCGACCCGGAAGGTCTGGGAGATTCGGAAGGTGAGTGTGAGTTCCAGTGGGTCGCCGATCTGTATGGGGCGATCCAGACCGGTTGTTTCCTGGAGGATACGACGTCGGCCCTGGACTGGTTGGAGGCCAACAAGCGATCCCGCAGGTTCATCGTGGGCGGTCTGTGCGGAGGCGCCATAACCGGATTGTTCGCCGGCCAGGATGATCCCCGCGTAGCAGGGTTGTTGAGTTTCGGCCTCCCGGTGGTTCTGGAGTCCTCCGATCCGGCCCAGGCGCGGTTCGTGAGCGAGGGACAGAAAGACAAGCTCCGGCGCGGCTACCTGGCCAGGCTGCTCCAGCCTCGATCCTGGCTGAGATTCTTGACGCTCCAGTCCGATTTCCGGACTATGCTCCGTTCGGTCTTTCGCAGCCGACAACCTGCTGCAGCTCCGTCCCGTGGCGGCGGGGATCCGTTGAACCCGCAATTTCCGGCCGTGTTCGATGCCTTCCTCCGCGGCGGCCGGGAGATGCTGCTGGTATTCAGCGGGGCGGACAGGATCTCCTGGGAGTTCGAGGAACTATTCGCCGGGAAGCATCAGCTGATGCTGAAGGAGTTCCACCACCGTATCGATCGCCATATTATCGAGGGCGCCAACCACATCATGTCTTTCAAAGAGTGGCAGGATGAGATGATGCGGATCGTGGATCGCTGGCTCGAGGAACGATTTCCAGGTTGACGGGGCCAAGGGATCCTGACTACATTAAGCGGCGTAAAGGCACGGCATGACTGGCCGGATGCTTCCAGAATGGAGAACGGTCCCATGAAATCGTTGGTCGTATGCAGGATCCAACTGCTGGTTTTCCTGCTCTGCGGTAGCGTGGCCGTGGCCGACATCTGCAAGCAGGAACCGTTCGACGTTCCTGGCTCGAATCTGTCGTACGGTCTGGATTCGATCCGGAATGACCGTTCCACCGGGACCTGCCGCTATCCGGTGTCCTGGACAAGCGGGAGCCAGTGGTGCGTGGAACACGACGACTCCGGTGGCGCCGAAGGTCCGGGTGACGGAGCTGCCCACATCATCTTCCGGGCGGGTCAGAGTCAGTTCAACGCCGGCTGGTTCTGGGGCCACGCCTGCAGGTCCTGGAGCAGCGGTGATACCTTACGGATCCGGTTCAAAATCCGGTTTGATGAGCAGTACATCTGGAACGAAAGCCACAACAATAAGTTCATGATCTGGGGCACCGGCGGCTACCGTATGATCCTGTTCATTCGGGGAGAGTACTGGACTTCGGCCGACTGCCGGCCGTACGGTTCCGGGTCCTACAACCGGTGCTCCAGCGATGGCACCCAATGCGCCGACGATGCGGATTGCGTGGATTCGAATGGTGTGCAGTACATGTGCGTCGAACCCGGATCGTATCTCAACGCCGGAGCTCTGACGACCGGTCACGATATCAGCAATCCCTGTGCCGGGCCGGCCCCGGCCGTCGGAGGGGCCGGTCTGTCCGGAACAGGTTGGTTCTACGTTCAGGTCGAAATCAAAAGCGGTCCGGACGGGTCCCAGAAGATCTGGATCAACAACAACAACTACGACCAGCCCAACGCCTGCACCGGCAGCGCCGCCGCCTGTCCCGGCTCGGTTGAATTCGATTATTCCACCGGACGAGAAGCGGTCGGCGATATCCGGGTCGACGGCTGGGATACGGAACAGACTGTTGGCGATTTTTGGACCGATCCGGTTTCCCGGGACATGGGTTACTACATCGACGACATGACCTGGGAGCAAAACGGTTCTTTCGATGCGGTCTGGTACCCCGGGGGGCTCCCGGCCTGTGCCGACGGACGGGACAATGACAACGACGGCCTGTCCGATTATCCTGCGGATCCGGGCTGCAGTTCAGCGGACGACCCGGGCGAGAACAATTGCAGCAACGGTGTCATAGACGGCAACGAGGTCTGCGACGGCGCGCTGATGGGGGACCAGTCCTGCATCTCCCAAGGGTTCGAGAACGGTGTCCTGGGCTGTGCGGGGAACTGCCTAACTTACGATACCACCTACTGCGTCAGTTCCTCCGGTGGCGGCAGCACCGCAGCGATGTTCACCTCTGATTTCGAGTCGGGTGATTTTTCCGAATGGGACGGCAGCCAGGATCAGAGCCCGGGCGATCTCCAGGTTGTGTCCGATCCCGGTTGCGCCAGCGGCAACTACTGCGCACTGGCGCGTCTAACCGCCGGCACCAACAGCGACAATTATGCGGACCACTACTTCGGCGACTATCCCACGGTGGGTGAACCGAAGGTGGAGGAACTCTGGCTGGAAACCAGCGTGAAGTTTGATCCGGGATACGTCTGGCCGAATGCGGGGCAGAAGATCGCTATTCTGAACGCTACCGACGGCGACAGCACACAAAGGCGGTACCAGGTGATCCTGAAGGTCGATCCCGCCGGAAACTGGTCGCTGCAGCATACCGATATCGACGACTGGCTGTTCTTCGAGAAGCCGCAGAACGTCGGAGTTCCGATGCCGGTGCCGTTCGGTTCCTGGGTGCGGCTCAAACTGTACACCCGGATGAACAGGCCGGGTATCGACGACGGCATCCTTCGTCTGTGGGTGGATGGTGTCCTGAAGGCGGAATACGTCGATGTCGATCTCCGGGAATCCACCGAATTCGGTTTCGGGAAATTGATCCTCTCCAGTTGGGCCACTGCTGCCAGCGGCTCCGATGGTGCCGAGTGGTACGATAACTGGACCCTGTCCGTATCCGACCCGGCCGTCGGAACCGAGCCGCCGCCTACCGAGCCGCCTGGTGTCGTGGGAGGGATCGGGCGCACTGATGTCTTCCCGGCAGGGGGAGACTGAAACTCCAGGGCGCGGCAGCCGACGGTTTGCCGCGGCTCACAACCATGACCAACATCACCATAAATCAGCAAACTCCCAGCGCCGGCAAGCCGCGAGTGCTTCTACTGGCCCCGTCGCTCTGCATCGGCGGCGCCGAGCTGGTCGTTTCCAATCTGGCCAGAACCATCAATCCTGATAGATTCGATGTCAGGGTCGGATACATCAAGAAGCTGGGCGAGATCGGTGAAGCGCTCATCGCCGACGGTTACCGTGTGGATCCGATCCCCCCCCCGGCGATACCCCTGGGCCCATACCTGACTTTCCTGAACCTGCGAAAATACGCCAAGCGCGAGAAGATCCGGATCGTCCACACCCACGGTGTGGAGGCGATGGTGGACGCCGCCTTGTGCCGCCGCACTATGTCGGGGGTCCGGGTGATGAACACTTTCCACTTCGGAAACTACCCCCACATACGGCCGGGGAACAAGCGGCTCGAGAACCTTTTCTGGAGGGGGCCCGACAGCCTGGTGGCAGTGGGAGCCCGCCAGTGCGAGGCGATTCGGGAGACCTACGGCATCCCGGAAGAACGTATCACAACGGTTCTGAACGGAGTCGTTGAACACCGCGCCGATATCGACCGGGGACTGCTGGCTCCCTACCTGGACAGCGGCAAGGTGCTGATCGGATCCATTTCCACCATGATCGAGCAGAAAGGGATCCCCGACCTGCTGGAAGTGGCGGCGGCGCTGCGGCAGCGTACGGACCGGGCGCTGTTTCTGGTGGCAGGTGACGGAAGACTCAGGCAAGAGATGATCGCCCGCCGGGACGCCATGGGTCTCCAGGACACTGTGCACTTTTTCGGCTGGGTGCAGGATGCTGCCGTCACTTTCCTGCCGGCGCTGGACATCTTTCTCCAGACCTCCCTGTGGGAGGCGATGTCAATGGTCGTCCTGGAGGCGATGGCCGCCAGGAAGGCGATCGTTGCAACCGATGTTGGAGATAATCGGTTCATGATCGATGATGGCCGCACCGGCGCACTGACCCAGCCCCGGGATGTGGCCGGAATGACCGCTGCCCTCCTGAAGCTGTGCGCCGACCCTGCGCTGCGGGAGCGGTTCGGTACCGAGGCGGAAGCCGATTGCCGGCAACGATTCACAGTGGAGGTCATGGCCCGCCGGTACGAGGCGCTGTACGACGAGTTGTTGCAAACGTAAGCCCGGCTACAGTTGCCCGGCCGCAGATGTCAGGTCGTATCCCCGCTCCCGGAACACCGGTAGGACCCGATCCAGAATCTCCAGAAGATAGTGGTTGTCGTCGTGAAGCACCACGATTTGCCCAGGTGCGGATCGTTCGACGAGCATTTCCGCCGCTGCCGCCGCCTCTGCACTGGTCCGGCAGGCCCAATCCCTGACCCCCAGAGTCCAGTTCACCGTCCGGAGCCCAAGGAATCTGGGTACCGCCAGGCTCGTAGGGGACAGGTGCCCCTTGGGGGGGCGGAACAGTTCCGGTGTCACGCCGGACGCCTGCCGCACCGCCTCCTGGCATCGGGCCACGTCCCTCTTGTACTCCAGGAACGGCGGATCACCTGCGTTTTCATGGCTGTAGGTGTGGTTGCCCAGGCGATGGCCCTCGTCTCGTATCCGTATCAGCAGTTCGGGAAAAGATTCCGCCCGGCGGCCGACTACGAAGAAGATCCCCCGGGCGTCAAACGCCTGCAGCCGATCCAGAACTCCCGGAGTTACCTGGGGATCGGGGCCGTCATCGAAGGTCAGGAGCAGGCGATGGCCGGACGGGTCCACCAGCGACCGGATCAACAGGCTGCGGGGGATCATTTGCTTGATCCTCGACCGGATCGCCCGGATCATGTCGGATGCACTCCGCCGCCGGCCAGGTCAGTCATAGCCGATCCTTTGGAGGGCGGGAGCCAAGACCTCCTGGGCCACCCGCTGTTGGGCTGATGTCAGTTCGCTGGTCCAGCGCACGTTCATGTTGCGCAGGCCGTAGCTCTCCACGGATCGCTGGAACCTGGAACTCCAGGGCAGGCCGGCGAACTCCGCCACCTTCTTCATGGTATGCACCGGATCGCTCAGGAGCGTCTCGTACCGCAGTTCGAAGAACTGGTCGCGCCCGATGGCCTTGCGGCCGTTCTCCACCGCTTCCATGGCGATTTTCCACTGAATCGCCGCAAGGGCGATGTAAGAGCGGCCGTGGCGTTCCCATTCGGCCTGCTGGTCCGGGGACAGTTCACCCCAGCGCCAGTTCTGGGGCCCTTGATATCCGAGCCACCAGCCGACGTTGATCATGGAGTTCACCACTGCCCGCCCGTCCCGCAACACGTGCAGGAACCGTGCATCGGGGAATATCTCCCGAAGGTATCCGATCCGGGGCCAGCCGGTGGCCTTGAGCATGAGCCGGTTGCGCCTGGGAGTCAGGAATTCCGCCAATACCTTGCGCATCTTTTTTTTGTTGCGCTCTGTGACGTCCTCGGAGACCAGGTCCCGGCAGGATCGCCGGAACCCCTTGGCATGGTGCTCCCAGAAATCAAAGCATTCCCAGGGGGTGAACCGTTTGGCCAGAATCGGTCCCAGAACCGGTAGATCCAGGCCGCGCAGGAGCATCCGGTTTCTGCCCGGCTTCTCCGGATAGCGTTTGCCCACCGCCGAGAGCCAGGCAAGGTTCGGGTGGTGTGCCAGGATGTTGTGAACCACCGTGGACCCGCTGCGTCCGATCCCGATTATGAAGATCGGTTGTTCTACTTTCATAAGATGCTCCACCGGGGCCGAAATTACCAAATACCAAGAATGCGGGCAAGAAACATCGGAAGCGTGCGGGCCCCGCCATCGTAGATATTGTTCCGCTTCAGAATGAACCGGTCGTCGCCCGGGGCAATATGACCTCTCCGTGTGGTGAAAGCCACTCGGTAGCCTTCGTCCCGTACCAGGCCGGCGATCTCTTGATTGCAATTGCCGTTGGGATAGCTGAAGTACTCCGGTGCACTGCCGAGCCTTTGCGCCAGAAGACGGCCTGCCTCGACGATTTCGTGCTTGGCATCGGTTTCCTGGTGGGTCAGGATACGGTGGTCCAGTCCGTGGCTGCCGAACACCACCCCGTGGCTCCGCATGTCCTCCACTTCGGCCCAGGACAGGAAGTGTCGCCGGCGTCCATCCGGCGCCTTATCTTCCTGGAGATGGGATTCCAGCCTCTGCACCCAGGTGTCGATCTCTTTCCGGGACCGGTTCTTCCATGCGGGCACGAACCGGGATATTTCGTCCCGGGCTGTGCCGTCGTCTTCGTTCAGGAGCGCTGCGGCCCCGGCAAGGGCGGGATCGGCTTCGATCCGGGAGCGGAGACCGGGGTTGTTCCGGCTGGCCCGGCGGGCGCCCAGGATCGCCTCGGTCATCGATTCCTGCCAGAATCGACGGTCAGTGCCTACGAATCCGGTGGCCAGGAAGATCAGGGGCCGGATGCCGTACTGTTGCAGGATCGGAAGGGCGAATTCCCGGTTGTCCGCCCAGCCGTCGTCAAAGGTTACGAGGCAGGACAGCGGCGGGAACGACTGCCCCATCTCGATGCAGGTGGTGAACTCCTCCGGCGTTATCGGGTGGAATCGGTCCCGAACGCACCGCATCTGCATCTCGAAGGCACCGGTGCTGACTATAATCCCCGGATGAGACGGGCTATCCGGTATGCGGTTCTCGGGCAAAACACGGTGGTACATCAGGACCAGGGCCCGACCCTCCAGAGCCGTTCGCAACTTCCGGGAAAGGACGCCGGACCGGTACAGGGCGGTGGCGGTACCGGATCGAACGAACGGTCCCAGTCGCCTGACCGCGGATTGGAGTCTGTTGTTCATCTGGCGGACCGGCCCTCGTAAAAAATATTGGTCTGAACCGCGAGTATAATATAGCTTCCTCAGGCGGCCGGAACGGTTCGAACCGGTGGTGGGAACAGGCTTCACCGGAAACGGGAGGGGGCAGGATGGCCAGCTCAGAGAAAGTTCCGTTCCTGAGCGTTGTCGTGCCTGCCCTGAATGCGGTGGATACTATCGCGGATTGTCTCCGCGCCCTCCGGCGGCACCTTCCGGAGGGAGCGTCCGAGGTCATCGTCGTGGACAACGGCTCCACCGACGGGACCGGTCAGGCCGCCCGTGAAGAAAACGTCCGGGTGGTGCAGGCGCCGGGGGTGTTTGTCTCGGAGGTGCGCAACAGCGGGGCTCGGCATGCAGCGGGTGACCTGTTCGCTTTCGTCGATTCCGACTGCACCATAACCCCGGAGTGGTATCAGGCGGTGGTCGATCTCCTGGAGGGCGATGGGACCATCGGTGCCGCCGGCAGCCGTCATGTGATCCCGGAGAACCCGTCCTGGGTGGAGGCGGTCTGGTTTCAGGCCCATCACTCCGGAGATCGGGGGGGTCCGCGGGAAGTCGCCTATGTTCCGGCGGGGAACCTGGTGGTTCGCCGGGAAGTGTTCCTACAAGTCGGCGGCTTCGATCCGACCCTGGAAACCGGGGAGGACCCGGACCTGTGCAACCGGATCGGTTCCGCCGGTTACCGGATCGTGGAATGGGACCGCATCCGCTGCATCCATCTGGGAGAGCCCAAAACCTTGATGCAGGTGTTCCGGAGGGAGAAATGGCATGGCCGCGGTGTCCGGTTGCGGTATGCCGACGGCAGGGTCTCCCCGGTGGTGCTGGCGACAGCCTTGTTTCTGTTATTGCTGCTTGCCGGGGTCACCGGTCTTGTCACCGCCGGTTTCACCGGATTCACCCTTCCCGCAGCGACGGCGATTCTGGCCCTTGGTATCCCTGCACTGTTTGCCGTCGTGCGAAGCAGGACGGTTCCGGTGGTGAAACTCCCTGCCCTGGCGCTGGTGTATACCTTCTATTTTCTCGGTCGGGCGGCCTCCCTCCCCGGTGCGGCGGTCCGGGCGATGTTCACGAAGAGGCAGAGGTCCGATGGGTGAGAAGCGCCTCAAGGTTCTGCACCTCATCGACAGCTACCGGATCGGTGGTCCGGGAAAGACGATTATCAATTCAGCCCGGTTTATCGATAGCGGCCGTTTCGATCTCCAGGTCGCTTCCTTCACTCCCCGGGACGACCGTCTGGACGAGTTCGGCCGGGCCATCCGGTCGGCCGGGATCCGACACCACGGTCTGGCGGAAACCGGGCGGTTCGATCTCACCCAGGCCCGAGTGCTAAGGGATCTGCTGGCGGCGGAGCGGTTCGACATTCTTCACAGCCACGGGTATAAGCCTGACATCCTGGGGTTCCTGGCCACCCGCAAGCTGCCCCGGACCAGGCTGGTTACCACCCACCACGGCTGGATCGAGAACAGCGCCACCCAGAAGCTGTTCACGCGTATAGCCATCGCCCTGACACGAAAGATGGACGGCGTGATTTGCGTCGCATCCCAGTTGATGGATCGGCTCCCGACAAAGGTGCGGGATTCCAGGCTCAGCAAGTTGATCCACAACGCCCTGGTTCTGGAGGACTACGTCCCGTCCGGATGCAGGGAGGGAATCCGCCGCGATCTCGGGGTCGGCAACGATGCATTCCTGATCGGCGTGGTGGGGCGGTTGAGCGAGGAGAAAGGATGTCTGGAGGCGCTGAAGGCTTTCGAAGAGTTCCACCGCCGGATACCGGGCGCCTGTCTGGCATTTATCGGCGAGGGGCCTCTGGAAAAGGAATTGCGGTCCCGTCTGGACGGCAGCAGCTTCGGGAACAACGTTTTCTTCACGGGGCATCAATCGCCGGTCCAGCCCTGGTTCGAGGCGCTGGACCTGCTACTGTCTCCGTCCAGGACCGAGGGGCTGTCCAATGTGCTGCTGGAGGCCCTGGCGTTCCGTGTGCCGGTGGTGGCGACCAGGGTGGGAGGCAACGGTGAGATCATCCGGAACGGTGTCAGCGGCTTGCTGGTGGATCCGATGCAACCGGGCCTGCTGGCCGGCGGCATGGAGCGTATCGTGACCGATCGCGCCGCTGTCCGGGAGATGGTGGACGCAGGCTATCGCACCCTCCAGGATGCGTTCGGGTTCGAGACCCGGATGCGCAGGGTGGAGGCGTTCTACGGCGTCGCCCTTGCCGAAGGAGACGGGGAGTCCGGCCGGTGACCGTCGGGGACAATAAGGTCATGTCCAGCTTCGGCTGGGTCGCCCTGGCGAATTACTCCAACCGGTTTCTCCGGTTCATCACCACCCTCATCCTGGCAAAATTGCTGACACCGGAAGACTTCGGCATGGTGGCCGTGGCCAGCATGGTCATCGAGATGCTGTACTTGATGAAGGACCTGGGCATCAGCCAGGCTCTGATCTATCGCCAGGAGGACTCGGAACTCAGCGTCAATACCGGCTTGATCCTGGTCACCGGCATCAATACGTTGCTGTTCCTGCTGGCCGCCGCCGCGTCGCCCTGGATCGCCCGATTCTACGAGAATCCGCAACTGATGCCGGTGGTGCTGGTTCTCTCGTCGAACCTGGTCTGGATCGGCCTCAAGGCGGCGCCGGAGGCTAAGCTCAGGAAAAACATGGAGTTCCGGCGGCTGGTGGCGCCGAATGTCATCCCGGTATTCATTGCCTCCGCCGTATCCATCGTCATGGCGCTGTCCGGGTACGGGGTTTGGAGCCTGGTGATCCGGGCCCTGATCGTCAACATTCTCGGCACTCTGCTGATGTTCTACTATGCCCGCCACTGGCCGTCCCTGAAATTCAGCCGTTCCGTCGCCCGGGGACTGCTGAGCTACGGCAAGTTCATCGTCGGAACGTCGGTCTTCCTGGTGCTGTTCTACAACCTGGACAAGCTGTTCATCAGCCACTGGGGCGGGGTGGTGGCGCTGGGGTATTACACCCTGGCAATGAGGATTTCGAGCCTGCCGGTTTCCGAGTTGAGCCATGTGGTGTGCAAGGTCATGTTCCCGGTGATGAGCAAGCTGGGTAAGGATTCCGAGAGCCTGCGCGCCACTTTCCTGAACATGGTGCGGTACAGCAGCCTGATCGCAATTCCTATGTCCCTTGGGATCGCGGTGTTCGTCCCGCCGTTGATCCGGCTGGCTTATGGCGACAAGTGGGCGCCGATGATCATACCTTTGCAACTGCTGGCGTTCTACTCCCTGTTTCGTTCCATGAGCGCCATCATTCATGAGACTTTCAAGGCCACCGGCGTTCCTTACCTGATGCAACGCTACGTCATTGTCCGACTGGCGCTCCTCTTGCTGGCGGCGGCGCCGGTGATGTATTTCCTGGGCCTGAACGCCATGTGCGCGGCCATGGTCCTGATGAACCTCCTCGTCCTGGCTATGGAGATGATCACCATCGCCCGACGGATCCGGTTGTCGGTGTTTTCTATGCTGGCGACATTCATCCGTCCGGCGCTGGTGGCCTCTGTTTTGGTCCTTGGGGTCTACCAGGCGGTGTCGTGGTTCGGCCTGACCGGCAGCGTTCCGGCGCTGGTGGCCGCCATCGCCTTTATTAGTATCGCGTACGCAGGTATAGTACTGCCGACCGATAAAGTTCTTCTGGGCGAACTCCGCCGGCTGTTTGCCCGCGGAACATGAGGTTGTCGAGTCTCGTGAAAGACAAATTCATAAATTTGCTGGGGTCGATCTACACACGAATTCCCCGCCAGTATCGGCCTGCTGTCAAGTGGGCCGTGTTCGGCGCACTCCTTCGGCTGCAATCCCTGGTGACTCTGCGCAGAATCCGCAAGGGAACGCGAGTGGAGTTCCTCGATTTTGAGATCGCCCACCTGGAGCCGTTCGAAACCCTCGAACCTGCGGCGGACCAGATGCTGGTGGAGTCGATCTGCAGCACCGTCAGTCCAGGCACCGAGCGGGCAGTGTTGTCCGGCCTGCCGGGCGCCCGCCGGTCGTTCCCTTATCAGCCCGGTTACTCCTGCTCCGGTCGGGTGTTGAAGGTCGGCCGCAAGGTTACCGGCGTCAAACCGGGAGACCGGCTGGTGGGCCGCATGAAGCACACCAGTTTCAGTGTTTTGCCTCCGGGAGGGCTGTTCCGGGTGCCGGAAGGGGTGTCCTGTGAGGAAGCGAGTTTCATGGAACTCGGGATCATCGTGCTCCAGGGAATCCGGAAGGCCGGGATTCTGCCGGGGGACCGGGTTGCCGTGGTGGGCCAGGGCCTGATCGGACAGATGTCCAACAAGTTTGCACGTCTGGCCGGTGCGGGGCGGGTGATCGCTGTAGCCCAGAGCCGCCGGAGGGAACCGACGGCGACAGGCCGGGGCGGCGCCGACGAATACGTGGCGCTGGCGGAGAACCCCTCCGCGCTGGACCACATCCGGGCTGATGTTGTCATCGAGGCGGTGGGAACACCCCAGGCTGTTGTGCAGTCCCTGCAGTGCGCCGTTCCCGGAGGCCGGGTGATCCTTCTCGGGTCTTCCCGGGGCATTGGCCGGGCGGTGGATTTCAAGAGTCTGGCCCAGGACCGGCGCATCGATGTCATCGGCGCCCACATCTCCGCCATGCCGGACGGGGAGTCGAGCCCCGGCCGCTGGACGTACCGGCAGGAGGGCGAGTTGTTCCTCCGGCTTCTGGAGGACAGGCGCATAAGCGTTTCGGACCTCGTTACGTGGCGAGCGGATCCATCGGAATGCAACCATGTGTTTGAGGTTCTGGCCGCCGGCGGAGCGAACCATGTCGGCATCGTTTTTCAATGGAGTCCGGAGTAACGGCCTGGGCCTGAAGTCATAAGGAGAGAACGGTGGAACCGTTAAAGATCGGAATAGTCGGGGCCGGGGCCATCGCCCAGCGGAATGCCAGGGAGGCGGTTGCTTCCGGAGTCGCCCGGCTGGCCGGTGTTTTCGACGTCAATCACAAGGTTGCCAGGAACATGGCCAAGGAGCTCTCGGCGCCGTTCTTCCCTTCTGTTGAGGAGATGCTGGCCAGTTCGAACGTGGACACGGTCCTGATCTCCGTGCCTCATCACCTCCACGGCCCGCTAGGCGTTCAGGCGGCGGAGTGCGGCAAGCATGTCATGATGGAAAAGCCGGTTGCCAACAGCCTGGAAGAAGCTGATGCGATCCTGAACGCCTGCAAGGCCAACGGAGTCGGTCTGACAGTGAACTACAGCTTCCGGTTTCTTCCGAAGATCCAGCGGGCAAAGCAACTGGTGGAGCAGGGCGCACTGGGAGAGATCACCGGAATCCAGATCCTCCAGCACCAGTACAAGGATCCGGGGTACTGGACCGGCGCCCGGAGCAATTCACCGGACGACTGGCGAGCTTCGCGGGAAAAATGCGGGGGCGGTTTTCTGATCATGACCACCTGCCACATCATCGATTATGTGCATTACATTACTGGTCTTAGCACCGAGAGGATTTACAGCGAGTACGGCACCCTGGGATCCCCGGCGGAGGTCGAGGACATCATCAGCATCGCTTGCAAGCTGGAAAACGGGGCTGTGGGCAGTCTGTGCGCCAGTTCAATCATGCGGGGCGTCGATCAGAATGAGGAGCGGATCAGTGGGACCAATGGGACCATGGTCCTGGATGAACACGGCATCACCCTGTATTCCACCCGGCCGGTGGACGGTCTCAAACCGGGGAAAGTCCACCGCATCAAGAAATTTCCCGACGTGAGCTGGACGGCCGAATGGGTTCGTGATTTCGCAACGTCGATCCATGAAAACCGGGAACCGGCGGTGTCGGGTCTCGACGCCTGGGACAATTTGGCGTTTATCACTTCGGCGTACCGTTCCATGGAAGAGGGCAAGGCCGTACAGGTTCCGATCCACCCCGCAAGGTCGGGTGATTGAGAGAAACGATGGCACCAAACGATCTCACCCCGCTCCTGGCCTCTGCCGTCCAGGCCTGGCAGGAACTCGGACTGGAAGTGGGCGAAACGGCTCTGGTGGCCGGGGAGGGCGCCCTGGCGGATGTTTTCTGCCTGGCGGCTTTGTGGCACGGCGCCTGTCCGGTGATCACTCTGGGCGCCGCCGCCGGCCGGATTGAAGGCGTCATGGGATGGAACGTTCCGGCGGACGATCCTGAACCGGCCCTGGAGGAACTGGCGCAGTTGCTGGCCGGGGCGCCGGCTGTGGCGGCAGTGGATCTGACCGGCCGTGCGGTTATCGCCGATATGTTTTTCGAGGTGCTGCCGCAGTACTCCAGGCTGCTCCTGGCCGGGGATGCCGGCGAGCCGCTGACCATCGATTACTACGTCAACATACACCGCAAGGGGATCCGGGTTCTGGCCCGCCGGGTGGATCCGGAAGCGGTTGATGCCCTTATGTTGCAACGGGCGTTGGATCTCCTCTCATCAGCCGAGCGGGCGGCGGCCTGGCTCAAGGTGGCCGGCTCCGGTTCATGAGTCGGGAGATCTCCCCCCGGCAGGCGGGAAGGCGATCCGCGTCTGCATGGTCAGTTTCTACTACGAGCCGAACTACAGCGGCTCGGCAATCCAGGCAGGCAACCTGTCCCGCTATCTCCAGCGCCGGGGTGTGGAGCCGTTCATCGTTTCCGCCATGCTGGAAAGCCGGCTTCCCCTGGAGGAAGTGCACGGCGTTCCGGTCCGCCGCATCCCGGTTGCAAGAGGAGGAGATCTTCAGATTCCATCCTTTTGGTTCGGATTGGCATGGTTCCTGTGGCGGCGCCGCAGATCGTACGACATCATCCATGCCCACGGCACCCTGCAGCACGGCACCGCCTCCATCATGGGGCGCCTCCTGGGAAAAGGATCGATTCTGAAGGTTGCCATGCACCGCAGCGACATTGCATTCGCAAGGCAGGGCCGGATCTGGGGGCGGATCAATCGATTCTACGTTCGCCGGTTCCACCGTTACATCGCCACCAGCCGTCAGATCTTTGAAGAGTTCCAGGAAGAAGGGATGTCCGCGGAACGGATCGTGCGGATCCCCAATGGTGTTGATACCGAAAAGTTTCGCCCGGCGGCGGATCCGGAAGAGAAGGCGGCTCTGAAGGCCAGGCTGGGCTTGCCCCCGGTTCCGGTGGCACTGTTTACCGGGATCGTTCTGGCCCGGAAAAATGTCGACTTCGTTGTCCGCGTGTTCCTCCGCATCCGCAAGCAGGGGATTCCGGGGCACCTCCTGATCGTCGGTCCCGGCGAAGGACCGGGTGGGGAACTCTCCGGCTCGTATTTCGACTCCCTGCAAACGATGATCCGGGAGGCGGGGCTGGAGGCCGACGTCACTTTTACTGGCCGCCGGCCCGATGTAGAGGACTATGTCCGGGCCTCGGACCTGTTCCTGTTTGCGCCCCGCAAGGAAGGGATGCCGAACGTGCTGTTGGAGGCGATGGCCGGCGGGCTACCCTGCGTGGTCTCCAGGATCAGCGGCATTGAGGATGTCATCGAACCGGGGGTCAACGGTTACGTGCTGGACATCGCGCAGGAAGATCGTTTCACGCAGGTTGCCGCCGACCTGATGCAGGATGGGGATCTGCGAGCCCGGATCGGGGCCAAGGCGAGAAAAGACATCCAGAAGCGGTACTCCCTGGACGTCATCGCCGACCGGTACGTCGAACTGTACCGTTCCCTGCTGGATAAGCGGTCCCGGGACCTGCCCCGGTAACAATTACCTTCCCCGGCTGACGAATCTGAAATCGCCCCACCGGGCCGGGAACCGGCCAATCGGCCGGTTGCGTGCAATAATGGCACTCAAGGCCGGACCGGCGTGCACATGTCCGTTCGGGCGACTACCTTGATAGTTGGCATCCCGGTTGCACATAAAGATGACACCCGGCTCGGAGAACAGGGAAATCCGTCCTGCCAGGGAGAGGAGCGAACAATATGAAAAGGGTCATCCTGCCGGTGATCATGATGGTCGGATTCCTGGGAATCGTCCAGGCCGATATCTGCACGGACGAGAGCTTCGACGTATCCAACGGTCTGCTGTACGGCCTGCAGAATATGCGCGGGGACCGGCACACCGGTACGTGCTCCTACCCGGTCTCCTGGAACTCCGGCAGCAAATGGTGTGTGGAGCACGTGGCGGACGGCGGCGACACCGGCGCCGGCGACGGCGCGGCGCACATCATCACCCGTTCCGGACAGAACCAGTTCAACCAGGGTTGGTTCTGGGGCGCTGAGTGTGGCGGTTGGTCGGCCAGCGACGGCGACATCATGCGGATCAAGTTGAAGATCAAGTTCGATTCCCGTTACAGCTTCGATACAGGTGGCCAGAACAACAAGTTCATGATCTGGGGTGACGATACGGGCGGCAAGCGGATGATCCTGTTTTTGAGGGACGGGTATTGGACCGCTTCGGACTGCCGGCCGTACGGCTCGGGTTCCTATCCGCGTTGCGGCAACGACGGCTCGGATTGTTCCTCCGGGGGGTATGCGCAATGCGTGTCCGGGTCGAACGTGCAATACCGTTGCGTTCCCCAGGGCACCTACCAGGGCAAAGGCGTTTTCACGGTAGGCGCCGGCATTGCGACACCATGCACCGGCCCGGCCAATGCCGGGACCGGTAGCGGATTCGACACCGACGAGTGGGTCTACATGCAGACCGAGATCAAAACCGGGTCCAACGGCTACATCAAGATGTGGGTAAACAACAACGACGAGAACGAACCGAACGCCTGCACCGGCAGCGCGGCGGAGTGTCCGGCTTCCGCGACCTACGGCTACCCGGCAGGTCGCGGTGCAGTCGCGTCGATAACGGATTCCGACGTTTCCAACTGGAACGGCATGCTAACCATTGGTGACTTCATCACCGACGCCCTGCCCCAGGACATGGGATTCTATCTGGACGACATGGTCTGGGAGCAGAACGGTGCTTTTGATGCTGCCTGGTATCCCGGCGGTGGCAGCGTCACCGCGGCCTGTGACGACGGCTCCGACAACGACGGCGATGGCCTGACCGATTACCCGGCTGACCCCGGATGCCTGAGCGTTGCCGACGGAAATGAAAACAACTGCGGGAACGGCTCCATCGACGGTAATGAACTCTGCGACGGGACGCTGTTGGGCGGACAGACCTGCCAAAGCCAGGGTTACGACAGCGGTGACCTGACCTGTGCCGCCGATTGCAGTTCCTTCAATGCTGACGGCTGCGTTGACTCCTCGGGAGAACCTACCATCAATGCTCTGTTCACATCCGATTTCGAAGGGGGCGATTGGTCCGAGTGGAACGGCCGCCAGGAACAGACTCCCGGCGGGCTGCAGGTAGTTGCCGATCCCGGCTGCCCCAGCGGTAATTATTGCGCCCGGGCGCTATTGACCGAGGGCACAAATAGTGACAATTACGCGGACTATTATTTCGGTGATTTCTACACCGTCGACGACCCCAAGGTCGAGGAAGTCTGGCTGCGCCTTATGGTCAAATTCGACAACGGGTACGTTTGGCCGAATGCCGGACAGAAGGTGGCGATCCTGAACGCCACCGACGGGACGACCAGCCAGCGCCGGTACCAGGCTATCGTCAAAGTGGCGCCGGAAGGGGACTGGTCGCTGCAGCACAGTTACATCGACACCTGGCAGTTTTTTGAGAAAAGACAGAATGTCGGGGCTCCCCAACCGGTTATCCAGGGCCAGTGGGTCAAGCTGAAAGTCTACGTACGGATGAACACACCCGGCGTTTCCAACGGGATCCTCAGGCTGTGGGTCGACGATGTCCTCAAAGTCGAGTACACCGCTGTCAATCTCCGGCAAAATACCGACTACGGGTTCGGCAAGCTAAACCTGTCCAGCTGGGCCACCGATGCCAGCGGCTCGGATGGTGCGGAATGGTACGACGACTGGGTTATGGCCGGGTCCGATCCGGACAGTGGCGGCACAACCCCGGATGAAAATCCGGGCACCCCCGATTCGGTCTGGCGGACCGATACAGCTTCCGACGACTGATCAACGGCAGCAGGTTGCAGGCAAAATAATGGCGGGGCCGCGATGGCCCCGCCATTTTCATTGTCCGGGTAGTTCTCCGTGTAAAATCAGTGTTACGCGGAGGCCGGATGCATTATCTCACCATCGACCAGGGCGGCCACGGCAGCCGGGCCGCCTTGTTTGACCGCCGGGGCCGGCTGATCGGTTCCGTAAAGAGGCCGGTAGGGGAGCATCGTCCCGCCGCCGGCCGTGTGGAGCAGGATCCGGAGGAGATCCTGGAATCGATCCGGTCCGCCGTGGATGAGCTGCTGGATGCCCACAGGCAGGTTTCCGCCTCCGCAGCCGGACTGGCCACCCAGCGGGCCAGCGTGATCTGCTGGGACAGGTTTACCGGGACACCGTTGACGCCGGTGATCAGCTGGCAGGACCGGCGCCGGCCGCCTTTCCCTGACCCGGATTGCCCGGATTCCGAGGAGATACGGCGCAAGACCGGCTTGATGCCTTCCCCGCACTACGGCGCCGGCAAGTTGCGCTGGTGTCTCGATGAGCATCGGGATGTCCAGGACGCCGCAACGGCCGGCCGGCTGGCCTGTGGACCATTGGCCAGTTTCCTCCTGTTCCGCCTGGTCCGGGACCGTCCGTTCCTGGTGGATCCGGCCAACGGTTGCCGCACCTTGCTGTGGAACCTGGCCGCCAGGGACTGGGATCCGGATCTGCTGAAATCGGCCGGCATACCGAGAGACGTTCTGCCGGACCCGGCGCCCACGCTGCATCGTTTCGGGGAGTTCGAAACCGGATGCGGCACGGTCCCCCTGTCCGTACTAAACGGCGATCAGTCCTGCGTTCCGTTCGCCATGGGGAATCCGAACCGGGATGCGGTCTACATCAACCTGGGAACCGGCGCGTTTCTGCAACGGTTGATGCCGGTTGGCGATGAGGCGCCGGACCGGTTGCTCCGCTCCGTAATCCTGGATCGTGGCGGACAGCCTGTTCATGTGCTGGAGGGTACGGTGAACGGCGCCGGAAGCGCTCTGGCGGTTCACCGTTGCAACGATGTGCCGGGACCCTGGCTGGAATCCCGAGACCCGCCGCTGTACCTCAACGGTATCTCTGGGCTCGGTTCGCCGTGGTGGGCTCCCGATTTCAACTCCCGGTTCATCGGGGAAGGGGAAGCCGCCGCCCGGCGGGACGCCGTAGTGGAGAGCGTCCTGTTCCTGATCCGGACCAACCTGGACCGGATGGCGGTAACTGATCCTCCGACCCGGCTGGTGGTGACCGGAGGGATCTCCCGGTCCACCCCGGTTTGCCGACGGTTGGCCGATCTGTGCGGGATTCCGGTGGTCCGGCCGAACCTGGACGAGGCGACCAGCGCCGGTCTTGCGTATCTGGTAGCAGGACTTCCGGAAAGCTGGGATCGGGGTGAGGAGGTGGAACGGTTTTTCCCGGAGCCGGACCGGCCAGTCGCCCGGCGTTATGTTCGCTGGCTGCGCACCATGGAAGCGGAGTTACAGGGGCAGGTCGGCAGTGTCGGCTCTTCGTGAGGGCACCGGCAGAACCGGGTTCAGTAATTTCAGCACCTTCCGCGCCGACGCCCGGTAGCCGGTGAGTTTGCCGCCGTACAGGGTGACCAGGCGGGGCGGCGTGCCGGCCCCCGGCAGCAACACCATCTCCCGGGGTCGCCGGAACAGGTCGCCCTGTCCACGCAGAAGGACCCTCAACCCGGCGAAACTATCGATCATCCTGGAATCGAGTTCCGGGAAATAGTGCGCCACGTTTTCCAGCAGGTAATCGACTTCATCCTGTCCCGGCGACGTCATCTCCGGATCCCCGGAGAACACTTTTTCGGTGGTTCCCACCATACCGTGGCCTTTCCAGGGCATCAGGAAGATCCCACGCCGGTCCTGGATCGCCTCGGTGAAATAGATCCCGTGAGCCGGTCCTTCCTGAAGTACCAGATGGGTCCCCTGAACGAGGTCAACCCCGACCTGCGGTGGAGCAGGATCCACCGTTTTCAGCACCCGGTTGACCCAGGGGCCGGCGGCGTTTACCAGGGTGCCGCACTCCAGTTCCTCTTCGCCGTCAACCGAGCGCAGCCGGACCCTGAAGCCTGTTGTCGCCGGCACTGCCGAGATGAACTCGACCTGTTCCCGGATCACCGCCCCCAGGGAGGCGGCGGAGCGTGCCACCGCCTGGGTCAGCAGCAGGTCGTCTGTGGCGGCATCCCAGTATTGAAACACCGTGCGCAAGCCTTCTGGCCGCAACCCGTCCAGATTGCCCCATTGCGAGCGGGGCACGGACCGGAAGCGATTCTCTTTTCCCAGACCTCCCAGAACGGCGTAGAAGCTGAGGCCGGCCCGGATCTGCCAGGCTGGACGTGAAGTGCGGTCGTAGACCGGGATGTAAAATTTCACCGGCTTCACCAGATCCGGTGCGATCCGGAGCAGTATCCGGCGCTCCCGCAACGATTCCCGCACCAGGCCGAAGTGTCCCGATTCCAGGTAGCGTAATCCGCCGTGGATCAGTTTGCTGGAGCGGCTGGAGGTGCCGTGGCCGAGGTTTTTCCTCTCCACCAGAACGGTGTCATACCCGGCGGCGGCAGCAGCCTGGGCCACGCCGGCGCCATGGATTCCTCCGCCGATGATGAGCATGTCAACCATGGTGGGGATCGCTCATGCCTGCGAAGTCAAACGTTTCCACCAGGTCGACACCTCGCTGGAGAAGTTCCCTTCCAAGGGCCGGATCGATGACGTCATAAACTCCGATGTTGCTGCCGGCTACGGTCAGATCGCCATGCCGCGGGAGGCGTGAGACATTGCAGAACAGGTACTCGTGACCTCCGGCTTCAGCAACGGCTTGTTCCCAGGCATGGAGGATCAGTCCGGTGCGCGGCCACCCTGATCGTCTGGCCTCTTCCAGCAGGTCCGGCCGGTAGCTGATCAGGACCTCCCGGAGCAAGGGTTCGGGGATGGTCTTCCTGATCGCCTCCAGAACCGGAACGATTCCGAACTGTTCCACCGCCACCGGCTTGACCTCGATGAACAGAGTCGGTTCACCCTGTTCCCTGCATAGCCGGACGATCTGCCCGAGACGCGCCGGCGGAAGACCCTGGAACCGGCTTCCGAAGTAATCCGGTTCTGAGAACGAAAGACGGTCCAGTTCTTCCAGTACCGCTTCGTGAACCGCTCCCGGTACGCCGCAGCAGCGGTCCAGTGTACGGTCGTGGTGCAGGATCACCTCGTGGTCCCTGGTCAACTGGACGTCAATCTCGATGTACCTGGCGTTCAGGTCAAGGCAGCGTTTCACGCCTGGAACGGAATTCTCGGGAAATTCCAGCGGGCAGCCTCGATGGCCTACGAGTCGGTTCATGTCCACAAGGTTATTATAGTGAGTGCGGGAAAGATAACTCCCGGATGTAACCAAGTGGGACGCGACCCGTCAGCCTATATGGGCGAAGCAACGCTTGCGGGGCCTTGCGGGCCTTGTGGATGACAGGCCACGCCCTTCTCAGGTTACGTTGAAAGTATACGCTCCGGTATCCGGTTCAGTCAACCTGAAATCGGACCCGGGAAGGCCGCTGCGCGACGTTTTCCGCCTTGACTTACAGGAAGATGTAAAATGGTAATCAGGCTGCACCGGTCCGGTCCGGAGAAAGAAGGAAGCACCGTGAGCACAGCATCTCAGTTTCCGAAGGAAACGACAGGTGCCGGAGTGTTCAGGCGCCAGGAAAGCCGTTTCCGTCGCCGGGTGGAGGGCGGTGGGCGCTCTCCGTTCCCGCCGCAGCCCGGCCGTTATCACCTGTACGTGTCGTACGCCTGTCCCTGGGCGCACCGTACGATCATCGTCCGCAATCTCAAGAAACTGCAGGAGGTGATCAGTCTTGCGGCGGTCGATCCGATTCGTGACGAGGATGGCTGGGCGTTCCGGGAAGGCGAGGGGCATGGTCCGGACTCTGTCAACGGGTTCACGCACCTCAGCGAGGCCTACCTGGCCTGCGATGCGAACTTTGACGGCCGGGTGACGGTGCCTGTGCTCTGGGACCGGGAGTCCGGCACCATCGTGAACAACGAATCATCGGAGATCATCCGGATGCTGAACGGGGCGTTCAACGATTACGGCGACGCTTCTGTGGAACTTTATCCGCCGGAACTCCGCGATGAGATCGACCGTGTCAACGATCTGCTCTATGACACGGTGAACGACGGTGTGTACAAGGCCGGGTTCGCCACCACCCAGCCGGCCTACGAGGAAGCCTGCCGAGCGTTGTTTCGAACCTTTGATCTACTGGAAGAAGGTCTGGCCACCCGGCGCTACCTGGTGGGCAACCGGCTCACCGAGGCGGACATCCGGCTGTTCACTACCCTGGTCCGGTTCGATGCGGTCTACCACGGCCATTTCAAGTGCAACATCAGGCAGTTGAAAGAGTACCCGAACCTCTGGGGATACACCCGGGATCTCTACAACCATCCGGGGATCGGCGAGACGGTGAATATGGATCACATCAAGCGGCACTATTACGTGACCCATACCGCCCTCAATCCGACCGGGGTCGTACCTATCGGCCCGGCTCTCGCGTTCGATCCGTGCCCTGAACGATTCCACCTGGGCTGACCCGGGAAGGAGGAAGCTATGAAATTCCTTGCAGTGTCGGTGCTCGTGGCGGTTCTTGCCGGGCTCACGGCCGGCGCCGGTGAACCGGAGAAGAAAAAAGCGAAGGAGCCGAAGGAGCCGGAGAAAACGGAAACCGTCACCAACGAGACCCTGAAGCAAAAGTACGGTGATCCCGCGCCTGCCCAACCCTCGCAGGAGGCTGCGAAGGGGGAACCGCTGTCGAAGAAGGCGAAGCCGAAGCCTGCGATGACCGCAGAGGAACGCGGGAAGCGTATTGCCGAGCTGAAGACGGAACAGGACAGGCTCCAGCGGCGGATCATGTCATTGAAAAACCCGTTCCTCCCCAAGGTGCCGCCCACCGAGGAGGAGAAGAAGGCCGAAGATGGCAAAGGCGCCGATGAACGGGTCAGGATGCTGGAGGAGCGTCTGGCCCTGACGGAAGCGGAGATAAAGAAGCTGCAGGAAAAGCCCGGCCGTACCCGTTAGGACACGGCGTGTGGCGGGCCGCACACGGCCCGCCGATACGCGCTATCTCGTAAACCTCTCAAAATAAAAGCCCTGAGGGTTGGCACCGATCGTGCCCTTGTTGCAGGTATCCCAAGCTGCAGGAGGGCCGATGATGATCCGATCCAATTTTCTGAACTCCAGCCTCCATCGGCAACTGGACCGCCTGGTCTGGGCGTGGCTGCTGGCGGTGCCGGTGTTGATCGCCGTCGCTGTGCTGTCCGGCAGCCTGCCGGTGAATTTCCGTTTCCCCGGAGACGCACGGCCCGTACTGGCGCCGGGCGGAGGTGGAGGCGAAATGGTGATCCGGTCCGCCGGAGTGGAACGCTCCATGCCGATCCAGTCCAGTGAGGTGGACCTGCAGGTAACCGGCATGCTGGTCCACGGCAGGACAACCCAGACTTTCGTGAACCCTGCCGACCATGTAATCGAGGCGGTCTACCGGTTTCCCCTTCCGGAGCGTGCCACCCTCCATGCTATGGAGATGAGGATCGGCGACCGCCGCATCGTCTCGGTAGTACGGGAAAAGGAACAGGCCGACCTTATCTACCAGGCGGCGAAAACGGAGGGCAGGAAGGCTGCCAAGGTCGATCAGGGCCGGCCGAACCTGTTCACGACGTCCGTCGCCAATATCAATCCGGGGGAAATGGTGGTCGTCGTTCTGGAATACCTTCAGGAGCTGGAATGGGAGGACGCACAGTTCCGGCTGGTCTACCCTCTAACCTTTACTCCCCGTTACGCTGAAACCGGTACGGCGGCGGAGGATCGCGCCGTTCTGGAAGGTTGGACGGCGCCGTTCGTGAAGCTGACCGTCCGGATCGACACCGGATTGCCGCTGGGTGATGTCGAATCCCGTTCCCACCCGGTTACCTCCCGCTGGGAAGGTTCGAGCCTGGTGGTGGAGTCTCCCGGCGACGGACTCGAGGCCAATCGGGACTTCATCCTGGAGTGGGCCCCCGCCGCCGGCCCGTTGCCCCGCATGGCATCCTTCGTGGAACACCGCGACGATGGCCGTTACGCCATGCTGATGGTGGTGCCGCCGGATGACGCAACCGCCGAAGCCGCCGTCATGCCCACCGATACGCTCTTTGTCCTGGACATTTCCGGCTCCATGGCAGGTCCTTCCATCCTAGCCGCCAAGCGGTCCCTGGCTACCTTCCTGCGAAGCCTGGATCCGGGGGACCGGTTCCGGATCCTGCTGTTCAACGACAACATGCACTGGCTGGTTCGGGACCGGGCGTATGCCGACGGCGCCACCACCGAGCAGGTCTGCCGCCAGGTGGACCTCCTTGCGGCAGGAGGCGGCACCGACATTGAAGGCGCCCTGGCCGAGGGGCTGGCGGCGTTCGACGGCGACGACGATACGGGACACCGCCGCATCGTGTTTCTCACCGATGGCGCCGTGGGGAACGAGGACCAGGTGTTCAGCCGGGTCCATAAAGACCTCGGGAACGTCCGGCTGCATGTCCTTGGGATCGGCGCCGCCCCGAACCGGTATCTGATGAGGAAGATGGCCGGTTTCGGTCGGGGGTTGTGCAGTTTCATTCCGGACGCTTCCGATGCCGAGCAACGCATGCAGCGGTTTCTCCACCGGCTGGCCAGACCGGTGCTGGCCGACCTGGACCTGGAATGGTCCGGCGGTGAGGTGGAGGCGTATCCATCTAAGCTTCCTGATCTCTATCTGGGACAGCCGATGTTCATTGCGGTGAAGCTAGCGGATTCCGTTGCGCCGGACGTTGGTCCGGTGCTACGGGGCCGGCTGGCCGGCGGTGATATCGAGATCGCCGCGATACCTGGCGCCGGACCGGCCACCGGCATCGGCGTGCGCTGGGCGCGGGCCAGGATAGACGACCTGATGGATCAGCGGTTCGAAGGAGCCGCCGAGGAAACCGTCCGGTCCCGGGTGGTGGAGGTCGCCCTGGCGTTCGGCCTTGTGACCCGCTACACCAGCATGGTGGCGGTGGAGGATTTTGTCAGTTCCGTTGCGGAGGCAGACACCTGCAATGTACGGAGCCTGGCGCCTGAAGGCTCCCGGGGCGACCGGTTCCTGGGGCAGGGCGGTACTGCACGTCCGTTGATCTGCCTGGTCGGCATCGGGCTTGTGCTCTGCGGAGGACTGGCTCTGCTTTTGTTCAGGATGTGGTGATATGCAGTCCCGGAAGATCGGAATCGCCTGCGGCCTGCTCCTGTTCGTCGCAGGCGGCGCCATCCTGGCCGGCGATCTATACCTTGACGCCAAGGCTGTCCTGGCCAGGGTGCTAATCACAAGGGCGTTCGCCCTGAATCTGGAGGACGGGCGGTTGCACCGGCCGTGGTCCTGGGCCGACATGGCGCCCATCGCCAGACTTGAATTTCCCGGCCTTAACATCCAGCGGCATGTTCTCACCGGCGGCACCGGCGAATCGCTGGCGTTCGACATCGGCCACATCCACGGCACCGCCGAGCCCAACCGGCCGGGGAACTGTGTCGTCACCGGGCACCGGGACGGCCGGTTCGCCTTCCTCGAAGATCTGGCGCAGGGTGACACGGTGGTGGTCCGCACCTACGAATCAACCCGGGAGTACCGTATCGTCTCGACATCCGTCGTGGACGCCGGTGATACCTCTGTGCTGGAAAACGATGGCGACCGGCTGACCCTTGTGACCTGCTGGCCGTTCCATGGCTTGACCGGTTCTACGCTGCGCTATGTCGTGTCCTGCAGGCCGGTAGATGGGGTACGATACGCCGGTGAAACGGTTTCTTCCATGGATCGTGGCTTTCGTGCTGCTGTTCGCCTTCCCAGTGGCGGCGGAGCCGCCGACCTGCCTGGTGCTCAGCGGAGGTTCGGCACGTGGTGCGGCCCATGTCGGTGTGCTGGAAGCGTTGGAGGAGCTTGAGATCACTGTGGATTGTGTAGTGGGGACCAGCATGGGCGCCGTGGTGGGCGGCCTGTACGCCTCGGGATTGCCCCCGGAACGAATCCGGGAGATCGTGCTTTCCACCGACTGGAACGACATGTTCACCGACAGACCGGACCGGGAACGGATTCCGTTCCGCAGGAAGCAGTTTGACCACCTGCCGCTGTTCGAGTTCGAATTCGGTCTGGGCCGGACCGGGCTGGTTCTGCCGTCCGGCCTGATCGCCGGCCAGAAACTGGACTTCCTCCTCAAGGTGCTGACACTGCATACGGCGGATGTCGACTCCTTTGACGATCTTTGTATTCCGTACCGGGCGGTGGCCACCGATCTTGCCACCGGACGGATGGTAGTGCTGGACAAGGGTGACCTGGCTACCGCCATACGGGCCAGCATGTCGGTCCCCGGGGCTTTCAGCCCGATGACAATTGACGGCATCGATCTGGTGGATGGTGGGATCGCCCGGAACCTCCCGGTGGATGTGGCCCGGGACTGGGGCGCGGTCCGGGTTATCGCCGTGGATATATCGACGCCGGTTCGGCCGCAGGGGGAAGAGATCAGCGCCCTGGGAGTTATATCCAGGACGCTGAACATGCTCATGGAGCAGAACATGGATGTCTCCCGGCGGTCCCTCGGCCGGGGGGACATCCTGATCCGGCCGGACCTTGGGGACATGGGACCTGGTGATTTTGACCGGGTGGCGGAAGCGGTGAACCGGGGCCGGGAGGCGGTTCTGGCGCTTGGAGAGGAACTGCAACCGTTCACCGCCGGCGCCCGGTTCGAGCGCATGCTGGAGAACCGCCGCGATCTCAGGGAGGCGCGGGATACGGACATCGTCCTGTCCGGCATAGACGTGCAAGGACTGGAACGGGTTGATCCGCAGCGCGTTACCAGCCGGCTCCAGGTTCAGACCGGGGAAGCGCTGGATCTCAATTTCCTGGGCGGGGATTTGATCCGGATCTACGAGATGGGGGATTTCGAGCAGGTCCGGTTCGACCTGACGCCAGGGGACGATGGCCACCTGCTGACGATTCAGGCTTCGGAAAAATCGTGGGGCCCATGGTTCGTCCGATTCGGCCTGGAACTGGAATCAGACCTGGCGGGAGCCGGGGAGTTCGCCGCTTTGGCCGAGCTGACCCGGGTCGGAGTGAACCGCCTGGGGGGTGAGTGGCGGACTCTGCTGGCGATTGGTGAGGAGAACCTGCTGACCACCGAGCTCTACCAACCGCTGAACAGCAAGGGTCGCTGGTTCGTATCTCCCCGTTTCATCAGCAGCCGTGAACGGGAAGACCTGTTCAACGAGGACGGCTCGGTCTCCCGGTACGTAGTCGATTCGTTTCAGGGCCGACTGGACATCGGATACCAGTTCGGTCGATTCGGGGAGATCCGCGCCGGCGCCAGCAGGGGGAGGTTGCACACCGACCTGGATATTGGCGGCGTTCTGGAACGGGCATCACGGGTTGATACCGGAGGGTACCGCTCCGCCCTCATTCTGGACCAGCTGGACAGCGCCAATTTCCCTCGCCGTGGATTCCTGCTGCAATCCGATCTGTTCCTGTCCCGGCAGGACCTGGGCGCCGACCACACGTACAATCAACTGTTCACGGAACTGGTGGACGGCGGAACCTGGGGGCGGAACACGCTGGTTACCTCCGTGTCCTACGGGTCGGACCTGGGATCGACATTGCCGCCGTACGCCGAGTTCTCCCTGGGCGGGTTCCTGAACCTGTCCGGAATCCCGCCTGAGTCCCTGAGGGGGCAGACCTCGGCCCTGGTCATGTTTGCGCTGTTCCGGCAGATCGGCAGCCTGCCTGCCGGCCTGGGCCGGGGGATCTATGTCGGCGGCTCCCTGGAGGCGGGCAACGCGTGGCCTGCGGGTGTGAAGCCTGCATGGGACGAACTGCGGCCTGCCGGCGCCCTGTTCCTCGGGGCCGACTCGGTGTTCGGACCGTTTTTTGTCGGTTACGGCCGTTCCGATGCCGGGGATGGATCGTTTTACCTGTTCCTGGGAAGGCCGTTCTAGCGGGGCAATTTCTCCACCTGGCCCGGGGACTCGATCTCATCTCCCGATCCGGCTCCGAGGTCCTTGAGCTTCCTGGCCGAAACCAGAACGCGGGACTCCATGGAAGCCATGCTGCGGTTGTAGGACACCACAGTGCGGTCCAGGTTCTTGCGCAGGTCGGAGAAATGCTCCGCCATTTTCCGGATCCGCTCGTGGAGTTCCCGTCCCAGGTCCCGGACCTGCATGGCGTTCTCCGCAACTTTTTCTTGTTGCCAACCGTAGTGTACCGCCCGAAGCAGCGCGATCAGGGTGGTGGGGCTGGCCGGAATGACGTAGCGGTCCACGCCGTATTCGATCAGACCCGGGTCATTCTGCAGGGCGGCTGAGAACAGCATTTCCCCGGGCAGAAACATGATCACGAACTCCGGTGATGGATCGAACTGAGACCAGTATCCCTTGCTGGACAGGCTCAGTACCCGCTCCCGCACCTGCCGGGTATGCTCCAGCAGCTTCGCCTTGCGAGCTTCCCCGTCGGTTTCCATCGCCTCAAGATAAGCGCCCAGTGGGGCCTTGGCGTCCACCACCACGCTTTTCCCGCCGGGGAGACGCACGATCATGTCCGGGCGCAAACGGCCGCCTTCCGATTCGGCGGAGTCCTGCTCGGTGAAGTCGCAGTGCTCCTGCATGCCGGCCATCTCCACCACCCGTTTGAGCTGGATCTCTCCCCAGCGGCCCCGGGCGACAGGGGACCGTAGCGCCTGCACCAGTTTCCGGGTCTCGTCCCGAAGGTGCTTTTCGGTGTCGGCCATGGTCTCGATCTGCTGCCTGAGGGCGGCGTACCCTTCGGTTCTGGCCTTCTCCACTTCGCCCAGCTTCTGCTCCACTTTTTTAAGGGACTCGGACATCGGTGTGATCAGTTCGTCCACCGCCCTGGTTTTGGTGCGGAGGTCGGTAACCGCCTCCTCCTGAAGCGACTTCATCATCGGGCGGATCAGACCGAGGAAGGAGGCCTGGTTTTCCTTGAGGGAGTCGGCGGACAGTGCCTTGAACGCATCCCGGAAGCGGGATTCGGCTTCTTCCAGGAGCCGGAGTTTCTGCTCGGCTGTGTTGCGCTCGTTGCGCAGATCGGCTTCCAGGGCGGCCACCAACGCCGCCTTGCGGGATCCGGCGATAAGCCAGCCCATAAGAAAGCCGACCGCGGCACCGCCGCAGACCAGGGCGGCGACCAGCCAGATTGCGATTTCGGTCTGGGTTGACATGGTGCAGCACACTCCCGGACGCTCGGCTTCGGCATGTAGTTCGGGCGGATTCCCGGCGCCGGCGCCGGCAACCGGTCTGAAGCCGGTTTCATGGTAGCATTCGCGCCTGAACCGGATGCAGCTTCCTTTTAGTACAGGAGACCGGAATCCGATGATGAGCTGGATCGAAGACGCTTCTGCCTCCCTGGCCGACGCAGTGAACGGACTGCTGGGACCCCTGGCCTCTTTCCTTGAAGAATATGTATGGAACTGGCCCGAACAGGCGCCACTTCTTGCCATACTTCTTCTGGGAACCGGCCTGTTTGTCACCGTCCGCCTGGCCTTTGTCCAGGTGAAAGGGTTCCGGCATGCCGTCAATATTGCCCGAGGTGTTTACGACGATCCCAACGACGCCGGCGATCTGAGCCACTTCCAGGCCCTGACCACAGCCCTGTCGGCTACCGTGGGGATCGGCAACATAGCCGGTGTGGCCATCGGAATCCGGATGGGTGGTCCCGGCGCCCTGTTCTGGATGTGGCTGACCGCATTCTTCGGCATGGCGCTGAAATACGCCGAATGCACCCTGGCCCTGAAGTATCGTCACCTGCACAAGGACGGTTCGGTCTCCGGCGGCCCGATGTTCTACATCTCCCTGGGACTGGGCGGTCGCTGGAAGATCATGGGGGCGGTATTCGCCGCCTGCGCCGCCGTCTGCTCCTTCGGCAGCGGCTGCATGAATCAGTCCAACACATTGGCGGTGCGAGTGGAGTCCCATTTCGGCATTCCGGCGGTCTGGTCCGGCATCATTTTCGCGGCGCTGGTGGCGATGGTGATCATCGGCGGGATCAAGCGCATCGGAAGGGTGACCTCGATCCTGGCCCCGTTCATGGCGATCCTGTACGTCGGGGGAGCGCTGGTAATCCTGATGATGAACCTCAACCTGGTGCCCGGCGCCTTCGAGACGATCTTTACCCAGGCGTTCGCTCCCAAATCCCTGGCCGGCGGTGCGGCAGGCTCCATCCTCATGACCGTCATGTGGGGGATCCGCCGGGGCCTGTTCAGCAATGAGGCCGGACAGGGCAGCGCGCCGATCGCCCACGCCACCGCGAAAACCGACGAACCGGTCAGGGAAGGGCTGGTCGCCTCTCTCGGCCCGTTCATCGACACCCTGGTGATCTGCACCATGACCGGCCTGGTGATCATCGTCAGCGGCGCCTGGATGGACAAGGTTCCGCAGACCCTGGACCTCGACGCCGTTACGGTCCGGTCCGCGATGCTGGAACAGGCTTCGGCGCCGATGGCCGAACTCAGGGTGCAGGACGGTGTTCTGGACCAGGCCAGGGTGGAGTACCTCCGGAATACGGTGGACAACCTCCGGTTGCTGGACGAGAGCGGCTCGAGTTGGAACGGCATCATCCAGGTGGATCGTGAAGGGGAGGTGACCTTGCCTGAAGGGAGCGACCCGGTCTTTCTGGAGGGAGAAGCCCTGCTCACCGGGGCGGACATGACCGCCCTGGCGTTCGAGAAAATGCTTGGCAATACCGGTTCAATCCTGGTCACCCTGGCGGTGATCCTGTTCGCGGTTTCCACCGCTATTTCGTGGTCGTACTACGGTGATCGTTCCGTGGAATTCCTGTTCGGGCCCCGGGCGATACCGATTTACCGCTGGATTTTCGTGGCGTTCTTCTTCCTCGGTTGCCTCCTGCCGCTGCAGGCTGTCTGGACCTGGGGGGATGTGGCGCTGGGACTGATGTCGATCCCCAACCTGATCGCCCTGGTTCTCCTGGCCGGCAAAGTGAGGGAGATGACCCGGGATTATTTCTCCAGGGAACAGATCCGCCCGGTCCGATAAACTTGATAGGAACTGCAACATGAAAGTAAAGATCACACTCTTCGCCATCTTGATCGCCTTTACCGGGGCAGTGTCCGGCGGCGAGCCGCATCCGTTCACCGCCCGTGACCTGCATGCCATGGACCGCCTGTCGGGCCCGGCGGTCTCTCCCGATGGCGCCGCCGTGGTGTTCACCGTCCGTACCACCGACTTCGAGAAGGATCGGGGGAGTACCGACCTCTGGACCGTGCCGGCGGACGGCGGAAAGTCCAGGCGTCTCACCACCCACCCCGGTGCGGATCATTCAGCCGCCTGGACCCCGGATGGAGAGTCGGTCCTGTTCCTGTCCTCACGGTCGGGATCTTCCCAGGTCTGGAAGATCCGGATGGGAGGCGGTGAGGCGCAACAGGTTACCGATCTTCCTCTGGACGTAAACGGTTTCCTGCAGTCCCCATCGGGAGACAGGCTGGTTCTGGCCCTTGAGGTGTTCCCCGATTGCGCCACTCTGCAGTGCACTGTCGATCGCCTCGCTTCCCGGGCCGCAGGCGACATTACCGGACGGATCTATGACGGACTGTTCGTGCGGCACTGGGACACGTGGAAGGACGGCCGGCGTTCACACCTGTTCGCCGGTCCGGCATGCGGCGATGAGTATGTGGACCTCATGCAGGACATGGTGGCCGATTCGCCGTCCAAACCGTTCGGTGGCATGGAGGAGGTTGCGTTCACCATGGACGGAACCGGCGTGGTGTTCACCGCGCGGGAAGGGAAGGATGAAGCCTGGTCTACCGACCTGGATCTGTACCTGGCGCCGGTGGATGGATCGGCGAAGCCGAAGGTGCTGACCCCCGGCAACGAAGCCGTGGATACGTCACCGGCGTTCTCGCCGGATGGGAAAACCCTGGCCTGGCTGGCCATGGAACGACCCGGTTTCGAGGCCGATCGCCTCCGGATCATGTTGCGGTCCTGGCCTGACGGTGAGACGAAGGTTCTGGCGAATGATTGGGACCGTTCCGTCAGCGGCATGCTCTGGTCGCCGGACGGCAGAACGATCTACGCCACCGCCTCCGATCTGGGCAACACCGCCTTGTTTTCGATCTCGGTGCCCGGAGGCAAAGTCAAGCGACTGGTTACCGGCGGCAGGGTGCGATCGGCATCCCGGTCGGGACAGCGCCTGATCTACGGACTGGAAACCTTCAAGTCGCCAGTCGAGCTGTTCAGCGCCGATCTCAAGGGCGGGGACATCAGCCAGTTGACACACGTCAACACCGACAGGCTGGCCGGTGTGATGCTCGGGGACTATGAGCAGTTCTCCTTCAAGGGGTGGAACGACGAGAAGGTCTACGGCTACGTGGTTAAACCGATCGACGTCATGGAGGGCCGGAAGTTCCCGGTGGCGTTCATCATCCACGGCGGTCCCCAGGGCTCTTCGGCCAACAGTTTCCATTACCGCTGGAACCCGCAGAATTACGCCGCTGCCGGATACGGCGTAGTCATGATCGATTTCCACGGCTCCACCGGCTATGGCCAGGCGTTTACCGACTCCATCAGTGGAGACTGGGGTGGCAAGCCGCTGGTGGATCTCCAGAAAGGGCTGGACGCCGCACTGGAGAAGTACGAATTCCTGGACGGCGACCGCGTGGCGGCCCTGGGCGCGTCCTACGGCGGCTACATGGTGAACTGGATCGCCGGCATGTGGCCGGACCGTTTCCGGTGCCTGGTGAATCACGACGGCGTGTTCGACACCCGCTCGATGTATTTTGAGACCGAGGAACTGTGGTTCGACGAGTGGGAACACGGCGGCCTGCCCTGGGAAAATCCGGAAGGTGTCGAGGAGTTCAACCCCGTGCTCCATGTGGGCAAATGGAAAACCCCGATGCTGGTGATCCATGGCGGCCTTGATTACCGTGTTCCGGACACTCAGGGCATCGGTGCATTCACCGCATTGCAACGCAGGGGCATCCCGTCCCGGTTCTGTACTTTCCTGACGAGAACCACTGGGTCCTGAGGCCGAACAACAGCATCTTCTGGCACGAGACGGTCCTGGGCTGGCTGGACCGCTGGACCAAACCGATGCCATGACCAGGGAAGGTTGCGCAATTCGGCATACGGACTTTTCCTGCTGGTCTGCGTCGCTTCCCTGGGTTGGCCGCTCTACGCGCTGTTGGGATCCCGGACCAAACCGCTCATTCTCGGGGTGCCGTTCTCTCTGGCCTGGATGATCGCCTGGGCTTTCCTGTCGTTTTTGGCGACCCTGGCTTACGACCTGACGGGACAACGTCCCGCCGATGACCTCCCAGGTCCTGATCCTGGGATCGCCGGAGCGTACCTACTGGGTTGTCTGATTCTGGGCATGGTGCCGGGCCGCACGTTCCAGCGCCAGCGCCACAGGTTTCGTGGCCGGGGACCGCTCCATGGGCACCGTGCTGATGTACTTCATCACCGGTGCCACCATTTTCAGCGCCTTCGCATTTCTGGGTGGCCCGGGATGGGCCTATTCCCGGGGGGCGGCGGCGTATTACATCCTGGGGTACGGGTGTTGGGGTTGGTGCCGTTCTATTTCCTCGGCCCCGGGCCGCAAGGGTCGCCCGGGAATACGGCATCGTTACCCAGGCGGAGATGGTGGCGAGGCGCTACGGCAGCCCGGCGGTGGCCGGCCTCATGGCGGCTGTCAGCGTGGTGGCGCTTGTACCGTACCTCGCCTTGCAGATGAAAGGGGCCGGCTACGTTTTGTCGGCGGTGACCGGCGGCAGGGTGCCGGACTGGGCAGGAGCGGCGGTGGTCTACGGGGTCGTGCTGATCTACGTGCTGCGATCCGGAGTTCTCGGAGTCGGCTGGACCAACACGTTTCAGGGCATCTTCATGATGGCCCTGGCCTGGGGCCTGGGGCTGTACCCGCCGGCAAACTCTATGGCGGTGTCGCGGAAATGTTCCGTGAGATCGCCGCGACGCGGCCGGAGCTGTTGACGCCTCCGGGACTGGCCGCCGGCGGGGAAGCCTGGTCCTGGGGTGAGTTCACCTCTGCCGTGCTGGTCTCCATCATCGGGTTCTCCGCATGGCCGCACCTGTTCATGAAGGCGTTCACGGCCAGGAGCGATCGCATCATCCGGCGGACCGTAGTGCTGTACCCGACCTTCCAGATCTTCCTGGTCCCGCTGTTCTTCATCGGGTTTGCCGGGGTGTTGTACCCCGGTGCTCCGGAGCGTCCGGATCAGATCCTGCTGCACATGATCCTGGACATGCAGATCCCCGCCGTGGTGGTGGGTCTGTTCTGTGCCGGCGCCCTGGCCGCATCCATGTCCTCCGGCGACGCCATGGTCCATGCCGCAGCATCGGTGGCGGTCCGGGACGGCTGGGTTTCCGCTCTGGGCCGGCAATTGGCCCCGGGAAGGGAGAAAACCGCCATCCGCTGGATGGTGGTGGTGGTCATGGGGCTGGCCTACGGCGTGGCGGTCTCCTATCACGGATCCCTGGTGGCGCTGTTGCTTTCGGCCTATGGGGCGGTGGTTCAGTTCATGCCGGCCCTGGTGGCGGCGCTGTACGTCAGGAGATCCACCGGGCCGGGAGTTCTGGCGGGGATCCTGGCCGGATCGCTCACCACCCTGATCTTTGTGCTGGTCCCGGAACTGCGCCCCTGGCCTGTCCATGCCGGGATGTACGGCCTGATGGCGAACGTCCTTGCGTTGTGTTGCGTTTCGGCTTTGACCGGTGGAGCGCGATCTTGCGGTCAAAACCGGTTCCTGCGGATCGCAGCGGGATAGCCTGATGGCTGTAGCGCCGGATGACGACGCCTACCTGGTCCTGATGGACGGGCCCGAGGCGGAGATCAAAATCAAGGGATCCCGTTTCATCGGGCAGGGGTTTCACGCACAGGATCTGGACCGCGCCATGGAACGGCTGGAGGAAGTTCGCAAGCGGCACCATGCCGCCACGCATCATTGCTGGGCGGCGCGGGTCGGAGGTGTGGACCGGCTGGAGGAGCGCTACGAAGATGCCGGCGAACCGTCCGGCACCGCCGGAGTTCCGATCCTGAAGCCGCTGGCCGGTCGCCGGATTCATGATGGTCTGGTGGTGGTGACACGGTACTTCGGCGGCGTGAAGCTCGGTACCGGCGGGCTGGCCCGGGCGTATTCCGATGCGACGATTGCCGCCCTCGACCTGGCCCCCTTGAAAACCGTCCTGCTGGAGGACGAACTGAGCCTGACCTGTTCCTGGGACGACGTGGGAGCGGTGGAAGCGGTTCTCGCCAGGGCGGGGCGGCAGGTCAGAGACGTGGACCGGGATTTCCGGGACGAACCGCGGCTGGCAGTCACCGTGAGACGGTCCGCCTCCGCCGGTCTGAGGCGCGACCTGGTGGAGGCTACCGGCGGGCGGGTTCGCCTCGGCAGCTAGTAGTCCATATCTATCCAAAATGAGTACTGGAATTCCTGTTCCACATGCGACGCTGATGGTACAAGTATCCGCGTAGACAGAGTTTGCCGGGGCGGAAAACTTCGTTCTTGAAAATTGAGGTTCTAGTACCGAGCGAAATGCGACATGGAACCAGGCTGGTAGATTCGGCATACCAAATGGTTCAGTGCAAAGCGAGTGCTCCAGTGAAGCCGATGTAACCGGAACCCTCAAGACCCAGGAACAAGCTCCCCTTTCTATCCCGTCGTCCTTTCCGCCCCGGCAACATTTCCTCCCCATGAAACGGCGACTACCAGTGCTGCGCTGATCAGCACCGCTGCCGCTTTGATGTCCAGGACAGCTCCGAGGGCATCGACGTTTTTCCAGACAATGGTCGCCACCATGCCGCCCATCATGCCGGACAGCGCTCCGGCGAGGCTCGTACGCTTCCACCACAGCGCCAGGACCAGGGGAGGTCCGAATGAAGCCCCGAGGCCGGTCCAGGCGTAGGAGACGGTGGTGTCGATGATCCGGGAATCGCCGAGGGAGGCCCAGGCCAGGTAAAGGGCGGTGCCGGCGATGGCCGCAGTGGCGGCACGGGACAGCAACACCAGGCGGGCGGCGGTTGCCCGGATCCGGAGCAGGCGGACGCAGATGTCCTCCACCACAGCCGAGGAGGCGACCAGGAGTTGGCTGTCGGCGGTTGACATCATGGCGGCGGTGGCGCCTGCGATCATCAACCCGGCTATCCAGCCGGGCAAGAGCGCCTTCGCCAGAAGCGGCATGACCTGTTCCGGGTCGGCCAGGTCCGGCCCCAGGATCGCCACACCTACGATTCCTATGAGCGGGGCGCCCCAGTAGGACACCAGTGTCCAACCCATCGCTATGGCGCCGCTCTTCGGCAGTTCGCTGGTCTTCCGGATCGCCATGTAGCGGGCCAGCAGGTGCGGTTGGCCCAGGTAACCCAGGCCCCATGACAGGTTGGCCGCCACCACGCCGAACAGAAAAGCCGCCCCGGCCTCGCCGCCGCTCATGGACAGGAACCCTTCGCCCCGGACCTGCAGCGCCTCGAAAAGCTTGCCGACTCCGCCGATACGGACCAGGCCGACCAGCGGCAGCACTACGGCGACGCAGGTCATCAGTATCCCCTGGATCAGGTCGGTCCAGGCCACGGCCAGAAATCCTCCCATCATGGTGTACACCAGGACCACCGCTGCCCCGATCAGAATCCCGAGAGATGCAGGGATGCCGAATGTGGCCTCAAGGATCTTCCCGGCGCCGTTGAGCTGGGCCGCCAGGTAGGCTGTGTAGAACACCAGTATCGCAAGGGTGGAGAACAACCGCAGCATGTGGCTGCGGTCGCCGAAGCGCATTTCGAAATAGTCGGGGATTGTCAGGGCGCCCATGGCGGCGGTCTGTCTGCGGAGTGGGATCGCTATGAACGTCCAGGAGAAAAGGATACCGGCGGCAATTCCGATCACCGACCAGAAACCGACGAACCCCATGCCGTAAGCTGCACCTGGAAGGCCCAGCAGGAACCACGCCGATTCTCCCGAGGCGCGCTCCGATATGGCGGAAACCCAGGGGCCGAGCCGCCGTCCTCCCAGGACGTAGTCGTCCAGAGATTTCATGTGACGAGACGACAACACTCCGACGGTCAGCATGAGCGCCAGGTACAGCAGCAGGCCTGCGAGGATAGAGCCGTCGCCGGTCAATCGTCCGCCCGGGAACGGTTGAAGCGGTATGCCGCCACCGACAGCAGCGCCAGGACGAGCCATGCTCCGACAACGATGAGAAGAGTCCAGCCGTTCACGGCCGGATTATAGGCGATTCCGCATGGCGAACAAACTCAGAAACTGAGTGGGCCCGTTTCGGGCCGGCTGGTCGTTTCCTCCCGTTCGTGCAGGAATGTGTCGATTGCCAGCTGATCTTCCGGTCCGCCGAACTGTTCAAATTCCACTCCCATCCCAGGAATCGGGATGATTGCGTTACAGACGGGAGACATCTCCGTGGGAACGGCGCGCACCACCTTGCCGATTACGTGGACGTTGCCCTGATGGCCGGGAAGGGGGAAATTGAGGGCGCAGCGCATGCCGATATCGATGGGCGCCGATGTCTGTACGAATACACCGCTGGGAGACAGGTCCCGGGAGTAGCCGACCAGGAGGGATTCGGCCCCTTCGAAGTACACCGGCACCTGCACCGGCACCCGCGGCCGCCTGAGGTAACACCATACGCGGTTGCGGCCCAGGGCGCGTGCCTCGTCCAGTGCTTCCTGTGCGCGGCCGATCAAGGCCTGCGGGTTCAGGGCGTCGGCCGGGAAGGAAGCTGCACCCAGACTCAGCGTGATCTTGCCGTGCCAACGGTTGCGGGGAAAGAACCGGAAGCGTTCCACCGTGGACCGTATTGCAGCCGCCACCTGCCGCGAATCACCCCGTCCGGATCCGGGAAGGAGGATGGCGAAGTTGTCGTTCTCCAGTCTTCCGGGGGTGCCGAAGTCTCCCACAGCTGCCCGCAGGATATCCGCCACCTGGCGGATGACATCGTTGCCCGATTCATATCCGAGCTTGTCGTTGACGCTCCGGAGGTGATCGATGTCCGCCAGGATCAGCGCAACAGGGTTGGCGGTGATGCCGGCATGTTCCACCTCCTTTTCCAGCAGTTCCGAGAAGGCGTCGGCTTGAAGCAGCCCGGTCAGTGTATCGATTTCCTCACGGGGGCCATCTCCCTTGTTGGGGCCGGACCGGGCCACCACCCGCTGGACAGTGATCTGCGCCCTCCGGCCCTGGCCCTGCAGGCGGCGCACCGTCGCTTCCACGTCCATGGAGTGTCCGTCCCGGCAATGGATCCGAAGGAGCGTCGTGGAGTATTCCTTCGGGATCTCCACCGTGCCCGAGAACAATCGGGGCCGGGTATCGGTGTGGCGCAGATCGGCCAGATGGCCGTTGGATCGTGAGCGTTGTCCATGACCCACCACCTCGGCGGCGTTCCATCCCGTCAGCGCTTCCATGCTCTCGTCGAACCCCAGGACCATGCCGTTGCCGTCAATAATGAACGAGCCGTTCCTGTTCCAGCGGCCTCCTTTGGAACGGCCGGCATTTTTCCCGTCAATTTTGTGTGCTGCCCCCATGATGGAACCTCCTTCGCAATGAAGGTAGGTCCCGTGTATCACAGTAGCAAGGAGCCGCAGAACGTTTGAAGATAATTTGGAGGGGGGGCTTGGGCGAAAAAAGCACCAATTAGCAAGATATTTCTGAGCTGCAACTCTCTAAAAGGAAAAGTTCTTGAAAACGCGACTTCTTCCGGGTATTTAGACTGCAGCGTGCGCATTAGTAATCGGCATTAGCAGCATTTTCCGGGTTGCGGCTGATGCGTTCCAATCAGGGGGAAGCCAGGTGTCGTTGTTACGGCAAACCAAGTCGGTTTGGCTCCTGTTTCTGGCCTTTTTCCTGTGTTCAGGCCTTCAGGCAACCGAGCCGTTCATTGTTGCCCGGATTCTCGCGGAATGGGATGAAACCGGGGAAACCCTCCATCTGACGATCCTCCCGTACCGCAGCCTGGCGAACGCCACCCTGCGCCTTGAGATCCCTGAGGCGCTGGTTCTGGAGCCGGCTGCCGGGCCGTTTCGGGACCGGTTCCATGACCGGGTGGGTCGGGAAGGGGTCCGCACCCTCGAGGCCGATCTGGGCGAGCTCCCTGCCCGGTCAGCTCTGAGCCTTTCTTTCCTGCCGTTGGGCCATCATGCCCGGGGCGGAGTGGTTTCGTTCATTCTGGAAGGTGAGACCGATGAGGGAGAGACGGTTCAGGAGGCGATGGGCGTGGCGGTGGGACATCCGGGGGCACGACCGGACCGGCGCCATGGCGCCCTTGAATATCCGGCGGCATCTCTGCCGGGAGAGCCGCAATGATCCGTCCGGGGAAGCCTCGTAGTTGGGTCCTCGGACTCTGCCTTCTGGCTCTTTCCATACCGGCCTGGGCCGACTGGACCGCTACCGGTACGGTGCGGTACCAGGATCGTGAGTTCGATCAGACCGGTTTCACCGGTGTGGAACCGTACCTTCCGGTCCGGTTTGCCGACGTGGAGATCGTTGACGACGGCACCGGAGCGGTGCTCGCCTCCGGCGCCACCGACGCCGATGGCGGTTTCTCCGTCACAGTTGCCGCTACCGAGATCCGGGATATCTATATACGGATCCTGACCCGGTCGAACCAGACCCCTGATCTGTTCCTGAGCGTCACCAACGTCGAAGGTGATCCGTACGCCATCGCCGGCCCGGTATTCACCGGGCACAACCCGGACACCGATATCGACATGGGGGTCGTGATCGCTCCTGTGGGCGCCGGCGGCGAGCCGTTCAACAGTTTCGACATGGGGGTTTACGGGGCCGACTATATCGCTTACCTGCAGGGTTCCCGTCCCGACGCCGGCCACCCTCTTCGCATGGTCTGGGAACCGGACCGGGGCTGGGCATGGTCCAGCGCCTCCGGCAGCCGCATTGATATCCGGGATACCGGGGCCTACGACGATACGGTGGTGTTCCACGAATACGGACACTACGCCGTGATCAACTGGTCCTATCACAGTAACCCGGGAGTGGCACACCTCTTGGCGGACTGCAACCAGAACCCGGCTCTGGCGTGGGACGAAGGCCATGCTTCGTTCTTCGGCAACTCGATCATGCGGCACTTCGGTCTCCCTCGCCCCAACATTTACGTGGCGACTACCGGTGGGGCCGGGCCGGGACATCTGAGGACCTGGTTCGACCTTGAGAACGAGGTCCCGTTCCAGTGCAGCGGCAGTACCGGGGAAGTGGCGATCTACACCTTGCTGTGGGACATGTTCGATGGCCCCGACACGCAGGACGATACGCCGGGAACTGACGACGGCCCGATGGACACGCTGGACCTGTCGGACCACGATCACTGGGACAACATGGTCAACGGCCTCGAGGGCAGGACGTACATAACCGCGGAAGATTACTGGGACACCTGGTTCCTGCCACCGGTGGACAACGGCCACCTGGCGGAGATGATCTCCATCTGGGCCGACGGAGTGGAGATCGAATACTTCCAGGACTCCAACGAGCCGAACGCCGTCCGCAGCGAGGCGACTCCGGTATCGGCGGACGGCACCCTCCACCATGGCACGTTTTTCCTGGATCCGGAAGGGGACGGCGCCGGGGACGACAGTCACGAGGATGACTGGTATTCGTTCCAGGCTGTGGAGGGCTGGCGCTACCGGATCGAGACCCTGAACCTGCTCTCCGCCGTTGATACGGTCCTCCGGATCACCGAGGCAACCGGCCGCGGTTCACTGGCCAATAGCAACAAGAGCAAGGTGGCCGGTGTTCCCTCGTTCATCGAATGGGTGGCGATAGCCACCGGCACGTTTTGTGTAGAAGTCAGCCAATTCAATGACTTGACGTTTTACGGATCGTACGACCTGAAAATCACCCCGCCTGTGGATTCCGACGGCGACAGTACACCGGACGAACTGGACGTATGCCCTGCGGTGGCCGATCCGGCCCAGGCCGATGCCGACGCCGACGGTATCGGCGACCTGTGCGACAACTGTGGTAACGATGCCAATGAAAGCCAGGCTGATCTGGACGGCGACGGCGTGGGGGACGTCTGCGATGCGGATCGGGACAATGACGGCGTGGACAACATTCTCGACTGTGCACCGGACCAGCAGACCGTGGCCTCCCTACCGGGCGAAGTGTTCCTGCATGTTCTGGACATCGACGGCGGCACGGTGACCTGGGATAAAATCCCCGAGGGCGCGGTCTACGACCTTTACCGGGGCAGTTTCTGGACCGGATTCACGCCGGTGTACAACCATACCTGTATCGCCCCCGGACTGGTCGGGAACTCGTTCGTCGACTCGACCCACGGCGTTTCCGGCGAACTGCGCTACTTCCTGCTGGCGGCCCGTAACGCCTGCGGGACCGGTTCGCTGGGGGATGGGGACGGTGGACAGCGCCCCAACGACTACGAGTGTTCCATTCAGACAGGGGTGGACATCGATCTGGACGGTGTGGACGACTATCTCGATTCCTGCCCCACGGTGGCCGACCCTGATCAACTGGATGCTGATCTGGACCGCTACGGCGACGCCTGTGATAACTGCCCCCTCGATCCAAATCCAGTCCAGATCGATGGCGACAACGACGGTATCGGAGACATCTGCGACCTCTGACCGTTGACCTGGCCGCTGGCGGCTCCCGGATCCGGACTTCCCTACCGCAAACCGCTACAATACCGGTCCGGCGCTGCCCGCCGGATGGGGAGTGGGATCATGGCCAGTCTGCAACTCGGCTTCAATGAATCGAGAGCGTTGCTTGAATCCGCAGGGATCCCGGTTCTGGGCCGGTGCGTTTCCGGCCTGAAAGAGGCGGCCCGGGCGGCCGCAGAACTTGGCTACCCGGTGGTCCTCAAGGCGGTGACACCGAAAATCATCCACAAGACCGATGTCGGCGTCGTGTTCCTGAACATCAAGAACGAGGACCAGCTGCGCGCCTCGTACGATGCCCTGATCGAGAATGCCCACAAGGCCGGTGTGGATGATCTGGACGGCATCCTGGTGCAAAAGATGGCGGAACCCGGTTTTGAACTGCTCATCGGCGCCAAACAGGACCCTTGCTTCGGGCCGGTCACCATGATCGGCCACGGTGGCCGCTTCGTGGAGCTGTTCCAGGACGTGGCTCCCGGGGTCGGCGCGCTGGAGCGGATCGACGTGGAGCGGATGCTCTCCCGCACCATGGCAGGTCGAATACTGGACGGCTTCCGAGGGCCGGCCCTGGACCGGGATGCGGCGATCGATCTGACCATCCGGGTGTCCCGATTCATGGACAGCCATCCGGCGATCCATGAGCTGGATCTTAACCCGGTGCTGGTGTACGAATCCGGTTTCGCCGTGGTGGATGCCCGGCTGATCCAGGGTGAGCCGGTGAGCCACTCGAGGTACACGGACCTGTCACCGGCCAGGATGGCGAGCCTGGAGACGGTATTCAACCCGAAGGCGGTGGCGGTTCTGGGTGCGTCCAAGCCGGGGACGGTAGGCGGGATTATCTTCAAGAACTCCAGCCGCATTCGGAAGATCTATCCTGTGAATCCGCGGTACGAAAGTATCTACGGGCAGAAGTGTTATCCGGCGATATCGGAACTTCCCGAGCCGGCGGATGTCGGCGTGTTCGCCACCGCCGCCGAAAAGATACCGGCCCTGTTTGATGAGTTCTGCAAGGAGGGCGGCCGTGGTGCGGTGATCGTCAGCGACGGGTTCGCTGAAATCGGCCGCAGGGATCTGGAAGACCAACTGATCGCCACCAGCCGGAAATATGATGCGGTCTACATCGGGCCGAACGGACTGGGGGTCATCGACAACTTCTCCGGCCTGAACACCATGTTCATCCCGGAGCAGCGCACCGCCACCGCAGGCAAGCCTAGCGAACTCGGCGTGATTACCCAAAGCGGCGGGATCGGCCTGGAGCTGTTGGAAATGCTTGCCTGGGACAAGCTGTCGGTGGGGCGCTGGGTCTCCTGCGGCAACGCCAGCGGAGTGGAGATCCCGGAGATCCTGGCCTCCATGGGAGCCGATCCCAGGATCAAGATCATCGCGTTATACGTGGAAGGGCTGCGCAACGGACTGCAATTCCTTGAGGTCGGCCGAAAAGTCAGTCAGGACAAGCCGATCATCGTTATCAAGGGAGGCGTCTCCGGCGGCGCCGCGGCCACCATGTCTCATACCGCATCACTGGCCGGCAGTTTTGAAGCGTTCAAGGCCTGCTGCGAGCAGGCCGGCTTCTTCCTTATCGAAGAACTCACCGAGGACCCGAAGATCCTGACCAATGTCGTCTCGATCCTGACCACCCAGCCTCGGGCAAGAGGCAACCGGGTAGCGGTGGTCGGTGTCGGTGGAGGGGCGGCGATCCTGCTGGCGGACCAGGTCACCGAGGAGGGGATGGAACTGGCGGAGTTCGCGCCGGAGACCTGCCGGCGTCTGGCCACCCTCCTGGGCGGCAAAATCGGTGATTCCCATCTCGCATCCAACCCTGTGGATCTATTCGGTGACTGTGACGACAACCGGTTGCTGGAGGCGCTGCGGATTCTGGACGACGATCCGGAGACCGATGTCATCCTGGCGGCGCTGTATTTCCAGGTGCCCTACCTGTCGGAGTACCTTACCGAACGGCTGACGGAGATGAAAAACGGATTCCGGAAGCCGGTGATCATCTCGCCAAGGGGGTTCAGCGCCCACGTCGCCCGGTCCAGGCAATACCTTACGGAACGGGGGTTCCAGACCTACACCGTTCCTATGATCAAGCCGCTGGCCACCGCCCTTGAGATCTGGAAGCGGTATCCGCTGAACCTGACGCATCAGGGCGACGGCGGTTGAACCGCCGCTTACTTTTCCTCGATCCAGTGCGGTTCATCCTCAAAGCCGGGCCTGCCTTCCAACAGTTGGTGCGGCCTGAACCTCGCCTTGTATTCCGACGACCGGCATTTCAGGACCCGGTAACCGAGGTAGACCCAATCCTTGCCGTGGGTTCGCGCGTATTCCACCTGGTCCAGGATGCATCGTGTCCCCGGTGACTCGCCGGAGTAGCCCGGGTCGTAATAGGTATACACAGCCGAAACGGAGTGGGGCGTCAGGTCCACCAGACCGACGGCCGCAAGTCGGGGGGTGTCGCCGTCGTCATCGTAATATGCGAACTCCCTGGCGGCGGGGTGGGGGAGGGCGAACTCCAGGAAGTAACGCCGATCGTTCATCTCCTGGTTGTCCCAGGACCTCCTGGCGCCCTGGTGCTCCTGCCATCGGTTGCACAGGTCGATGCGGTCGGCGGTAACCTGGGGTGCGCCGATCTCAAGACGGAGCCGGGATTGCTTCCGGGCCCGGGCCTGGCTGCGGGTCGGTTTGAACCGGACTGCGGGCAACCGGATCGGCACGCATTCCCCGCACGCCACGCAGACCGGCCGGAAGTGAATCGCACCGAACCGGCGCCAACCTCGCTCCAGGAACCGCTCCAGAACATCCGGAGCGATGTCCAGAAGAAGCAGGTGATCCAGTCGCGCCGTTTGATCCGGTAAATAGCTGCAGCGTGCGTCGTCGCTGACGAAATGCTGCAGAATCTCCAAATCGTTTCCCCGCTCAGGTCACCTGGCGCATGTGGACATCGGTCTGCGGGAACGGGATGCTGCAGCCTGCGGCCTCCAGTTTCTCCTTGATCGCCCGGTTCAGATCGGCCCTGAGCGGCCAGTAGTCTTCCTTGCGGCACCAGGGCCGGACGTTCAGGTTAACCGACGAGTCAGCCAGTTCCGCCACGCCCACCGCAGGCTCGGGGTCGGCCAGAACCCGGCTGTCCGCCTTGAGAACACCGATGATGGTATCCACTGCGACGCTGATGTTGTCCTCGTAGGAGATCCCGATGACCATGTCGTTGCGGCGGTTGTCGTTGGTGGCGAAGTTCTTGATGGTGGTGCCATAAACCGACGAGTTAGGGAGAATAATGCGGACGTTGTCGGCGGTGTTCAGGGTCGTTGAAAAGATGCCGATCTCGTGGACCGATCCTGCAACGCCGGCGGCGTCAATGAAGTCACCGATTTTGAACGGACGGAAGATCAACAACATGACGCCGGCGGAAAAGTTGGACAGGGTGCCCTGCATCGCCAGTCCGATGGCGAAACCGGCGGCGCCCAGCACGGCGATGAGGGAGGTTGTCTCGATGCCGAACAGGCCCAGAACCGCTGTGATCAGCACCGCCAGGACGATGTAGTAGATGATGCCGCTGAGGAAAGGGATCAGCGTGGGGTCCATCTCCGATCTGCCCAGCGCTTTGCGCACGGAGGAGCGGATCGCCTTCGCCACCCACATGCCGACGATGAACAGCACCAGGGCGCCGATGACCTTCAATCCCCACTGGGTCACCAGTTCCGTGATGGTATCGATCAGGTTGCCAGGTTGAAATCCGGCGTTGGTTTCCATGGTCAATCTCCGTGGATCGGATCAGAAGTTTATGACGAGAGAAGCCTTGAAGATGGTATCCAGATCGTCGAATTCGAACTCGACATCCGGGAAACCGGGGTCGGACAGGAGCACAACAACCGGTTCGGCGTCATATTTCAGGGCGTAGCTCACCGCCAGGGCGATCCGATCGGACAGGTTGGCGGACACCCCGAGCAGGCCGTTGGCTCGGATGTCGGAGGTTTCGTCCAGGTTCTCGAGGATCTCCAGTTCCGAGAACAGTTTGGAGGTTTTGCTGAGTTCGCGCTCGTAGTTCAGGAACCCGCGGAGTTCGGCGAAGTCGGTATCGGTACCGTCCACGAACTTCTCCTGGACATAGCCGACGCCGATTTCGCCGTTCAGGGCGTGGGTGTCATTCTTGAAAAAGAGGTACCCGATGCCGCCGCCGGCGGTATAGCTGTTGTCGATGCCTGCAAACTCGTCGCGGTACCATCCGACACGGGCGTACCAGTTCAGCCGCTCGTTGATCGGCCGGCTGTACTGGCCGTCCAGCCTGTACGATTCGGCGGAGAGCTGGGTGGATTCATCGATGACCAGGGCTCCACCGATATTCTGGACCGTGCGCGTCGAAGTCTCGCTGCGCAAGGCGTCGAAGTTGATCTTCAGGGATCCCTTGCCCACGGCGGTGGAGAACTTGTTGGCTAGGGCGAAGTTGGAGGTTTCCGAGTTGCCGCTGGTGCTCACCAGGGCGAGCTCTGTGGTGTTGGACCAGGTTTTTTCCTCGGCGCCATCTTCGGCCAGCACAGGGAGCGCCGCCGAGGCGGTGAGAGTGACGATTGACATAATGGTGAGGACCTTGAAGTATTTCAAGACGTTGCTCCTTCTGCATACACGATATGAAGGGGGCGGAACGCGGGTGGCCCGCTCCCTGCAGGGAACGGGCCGTCCGGACTTTTTATCCCGCGTGGAAATCGTGGCCGCGGACGGTCTTGCGTCCGTTGGCCTGGGCGCGAGTGGCGGCCTGGTAGATATACCAGTGCACCACCTCGTTCAGAGCGTCGAGGGCATCACCGGCGACGTTGACTTTCATGCTCTTGAGAGCGACCTTCGTCTTGCTTCCGACCAGCAGCATTTCCTTGGCGGCGGCCTTCTTCTTGGTTGCTTTCTTCTTGGCCGCTTTCTTCTTCGTGGCTTTCTTCTTCGCCATTCCAGGTACTCCTTAACTCAGTGTATTGAACGCCCAGGCGGGCGGAAAATGACGCTGGGCATTATGACTGAGGTTGGAGTCTATGAAAAGGGCTTCAACGCATAAAACAGCCTCCAGGCACCGGTTCCGTGCCGATTATCCGGTTCCACGCATGTTGCGGCAATTCCCGGACTCCCGTCAGCGTCCCGCCTCAACATACCGGATCCGCACGCTGTCGGCGCCTTGGCAACCTGCGCCGTCCATCAGGGAGCCCCGAAGGAGCACATCCAGCACCATGCCGTCCTCCAGTTCTCCGTGCTCCGCCGCAAGGGCGGTGACCAGCTCCTGGACCCGGAAGTGCAGGATCAGGTCCAGGATGCCGTCGCCGTCTGAATCCTGGAAGAACGAATGATTCGCCGGAACGGTTGAAAGGAGCAGAGATCCCTGTTCGATGTCGCCCACGTCCAAGGACGATGATCCGTACAGCGCCACCGGAAGGTGGCCGGAGCTCAGCGCGTTCATGGTATTGACGGCGGAGCCGGGGCGGATATCCACGTCGAAGGCACATGCCGGCGCCGGATCGATGGCGGCGGCCGCCAGCCCGGTGGGTGCGTAGGAAAGGGGCAGGAAGCCCAGCGGTGCGCCGGTGTCAGGATCCAGGGTGTGGATCCCCGGCTGGATGATGGATCCGGCATAGAGATGCTCGCCATCGTATGCGAGCCCGAAGGCGAAGTCTCCACCGGGAATCGGGAACGGCCCTCCGATCACCTGGCAGGATTCCGGATCCAGTTCCACGATGCTCGCCAGGCTGAGGGTGGAGAACAACCGTCCCGCCTCGGCGGCGAGCCCGCCGCCGGCCAGCATGCCGGTAGTGCAGGAACCGAGGGGCTCACCGGTGGAAATCCGGACACGGGAGATGATGTCCGAGACCGGTTCCAGGCTGAACAGGATGTCATCCATGGCCGCAAGACCGTCTGTACCGCCCAGCACTTCCGGTGCGGGGAACGAGCCGGTAACGACACCGGTGTCCGGCTCCAGGCGGAAGATCATGTTGGAGCCGGTGCCGTTGATGAAGAACAGCCAGTCTCCAGTGGCCGCCAGGCCGTCGGGGCCGCCGGAGGAAAGTTCCGGAGCAGGGTAACGATTTTGTTCAACACCGGTGGCCAGGTCCAGAATTACGATTTCGTCAGTACCGCCGTCGATGGCGTAAATTGTGTTTGCGCTTACATTTCGAGGCATAAATAGAATCAACAGAACCATGACGCACAGACCCTGAAACACGCGCATAATCACATCCTCCATCCTGTTATTCGGCGGATCCGGCATGCTTCCCTGCCGCGCCGGCTCACGATTGGACCCCCCCCGGCATCTTTATATTGCAAGTTACGGGCCGTTCCTTGCCGTCGCTCTTTCCGGGCACTAAGTTCCGTTACGGGCAGCAACGGTTTTGTTACCCGTGGTCGGGAAATACCGCATTGTCATGTGAGGGATATGGCGGCTATGTCGAATCCTACCGTTCTATTGATCGATTACGAACCTGCCAGCATCGAACAGTTGAGGGACCCTCTTCTGGCTGCCGGTTACAACGTTGAAGTCGTCTTCGACGGGGTGGCCGGGCTTCAGGCGTTCAAGGACATGCGACCGGATCTGGTTCTTATTGAGGCGATGATCCCGAAAAAGCACGGTTTCGAAGTCTGTCAGGAGATCAAGAAGAGTCCCGAGGGCAAGAACACACCCGTGGTGATCGCAACGTCGATTTACAAAGGGCGGAAGTACCGCAATCAGGCGCTCAAGAACTATGGTTGTGACGAATACCTGGAGAAGCCTGTGACCGGGGAGCACCTGATGGAGGTTTGCCGCCGGTACCTCAAGGAAGTGGAGGAACAGGCGATTGCGGAAGAGGCCGCAGCTCCCGAGGCGCCACCGGTAACCAGGGTGCAACCGCAGCCGGTGCGAACTGCGGAGCAGGGCTTGAACAATCTGGACACCATGAACGAGAAGGAGATCTCCGAAAAACTGGACGAAATCCTGGGCTCATTCGGCGAGGCGGTGGACGAGGTAAAGGGCGCCGATGCGGAAGAGGCTTCCCCACCGGAGCAGGAGTCGATATCGGATCGGGACATGGTGGCCGAACTGCTGGACGATGTCGGAAGCGCCGAGCCGGTGGAGCTGGTGCCGGAGCCTGAACCGGTTGTGGCGCAGGCGGAACAGCTGAATCTGAATCTGGAAATGGAGCCGGAGACTGAGCCGGAACCTGTGGAAACGCACCAGGAGATCAAGGCTGCCGAACGGTTGGTCGAGCCCGAACCGTGTGCGGAACCCGAAGCAGAGTTGATCGCCCAGGTGGACGAGGTGCTCCCGGCGGTGGCTTTCGAAGCCCAGACCACGGAGGATATTCTCAGCGCACCCGTTGTTTCCGACGAGTCGGCGCAAGTAAAGGGATCCGGAGCCCGGTTCCTCGGCCTCGGCATCCCGGCCTGGATCGGAATCGCAGCAGCCGTCGGTGTTGCCGTGGTTGGCGGCGTGATGTACTTCAGTTTGTCGGGTGACGCAGGAGTCACCGTACCTGCGGAAACCGAGGTGGCTGTCGCCGAGACGGTTACCAAGCCCGCCCCTCCAATAATCCTGGAAACGGCGGATCCGGCCGCCGGCACGGATCCGGTGCCGGTGCAGATCGATCCGGCTCCGGCAGCTGCCGAGCCGAGCCGCAAGCTTGAAGCGACCTCCGGCAAGAGTTCGGTGGGCGCGCACCCGGTGCCCGAGACGAAGCCGCCGGTGGCGAGCAAGGTGGTGGCCAGCGCGGTGCCGACACAAACGGTAAAGCAGGAAACGACTCCGCCGGCTAAACCTCGGGACGAGCCGCTGGTGCAGGCCGAACCGGAGCAGGCCGAGCCGGTACAGACCGAACCGGTGCTGACCGCCGATCCGGAGCCGATGGTGGTGGAGCCTGCAGTGAGCGATGCCGCGGCAGAGGCAAAGTCCGATGCGGAATCGATCCTGGAACAGGAACCGGTGTCCGTGGAGCCTGAAGTCGTTTTCAGCGAACCGGCCAGCGAGCCGGCCAACGAGCCGGTTGTTCCGGAGCCGGCCCAACCGGTTCTGGCCCAGCGGGGCGAACTGGTGTCCCTGAACCTGGTGGATATCAAGCCGGTGCAACAGGTGAACGTGGCTCCCAAGTACCATCCGATGGCCCGGAAGCTCGGGCAACAGGGGACGGTGCTGCTGAACCTGCTCATCGACGAAAACGGAGCGGTGGTCGATGTGAAGCTGATTCGGGAGATCCCCAAGTCAACCCTGAACCAGATGGCTGTGAAAGCGGTCCGGCAGTGGGTCTACGCACCGGCAAGGAAGGACGGGGTTGCGGTCAAGGTCTGGCAGCAGGTTTCCCTGGATTTCCGCCTCTGATCCGAACCATCACCGGTGGCTATAATGGCCGGTATGGTCAGCATGCGTTTCTCTGATCGCGTAGCGGATTATGTCCGCTACCGGCCGTCCTATCCCGGACAGATGGTTCAGGACCTGGTGGATGCAGGCCGGTTGTCTCCGGGACACGTAGTGGCCGACATCGGTTCGGGCACCGGTCTCCTGGCGCGGTTGTTCCTGTCCGCCCGCTGTCGTGTCTATGGAGTGGAGCCGAACCGGGAGATGCGCCTTGCCGGCGAAGAGGAGCTGGCCGGCTTGCCGGGGTTCACCAGCATCGACGGCTCGGCGGAGGTGACCCGCCTGCCGGACGGTTCCGTGGATTGGGTGGTGGCCGGTCAGGCGTTCCACTGGTTCGATCAGGCCCGCGCCCGTGCGGAGTTCGACAGGATCCTGGCGCCGGGCGGCGCCGTCGCCCTGGTATGGAACGATCGGCAATACGATACCAGCCTGTTCCTTCGTGGCTACGAAGCGTTGCTGCAGGAGTTCGGTACCGACTACCGCAAGGTCAATCACCGGAACCTGCAGGACGACGTGTTCGCCAGGTTCTTCGGACACGGCAACTACGAAGTAAGGTCGTACCCGAACCGCCAACTGCTGGATTACCGGGGATTGGAGGGCCGGCTGCTGTCATCTTCCTACACCCCGGGCCCCGGCGACCCGGCGAGGCACAGGATGCTGGAACGGTTGCAGCAACTGTTTTGGGAAACGTCGAGAGAGAACCGGGTGGAGATTCTCTACGATACCCGGATCTGGATCGGCCGCCTTGGATAGTGCCGGTATTCCACCGGTTCAGTGCACAGGCGGCACCGGCCGGTCCCGGCGAAAGAAACGGTCCCGCGGCGGCTGGGCGCCTCGCCGGAAGAATTCCCGAACCGCGCGGGGATTCCGCTCCCGTACCAGCAATCCGGTCCGCTCGTCCACGTAAAGCTCCACGACATTGACCGGCGGCTTCGGCTCTGCCGCAGGCAATGCGTTCGCGGCGGATGCCATGAACTCCTTCCAGATCGGTCCGGCGGCCTGGGAACCGCCGAAACCCAATGTCTTGCCGCCGTCTCTCCCGACCCAGACCACGGTTACGACACGGCCGGCGTTGCCTGCGAACCAGGCATCCCGCAGCCCGGAGGAACTTCCGGTTTTCGCCGCCACCGGAACATCGTCCAGGGCGCCGGCCCGGGCGGTTCCCGATTCCACGGCGGTAAGCAAGGTGTTTTGCACCAGCCATGCCGATGCCGGCCGGGTTACCCGGCGGCTCTTCTTCCGGAGATCGGCGAGGGGGCGTCCCCCCGGGCGCTCCACTTTCCACACCGCCAACGGTTCCAGGGTTCTGCCAGGGGTAGTCAGGACCGTATAGGCCCGGGCCAGTTCCAGTGGTGTAGTTTCCACCGAGCCGAGCACGAAGGAGGGAGGCGCCGGGTCGGGGACCGGCAACCCGGCCTTGCGGAAGCGGTTGGCTACCGCGTCCATGCCGCAGTGTCTTGCGATCCGCACCAGCGGCACATTCCTGGATTCGGCTATGGCGGTCCTGACGTTGATGTTTCCCTTGTAACTCCGGTCGTAGTTCAGCGGTTGCCAGGGCCCGGACGGCAGGTCGATAGTCAACGGCTGGTCCACTACCCGGGTGGACAAGGTCAACGGTTGCCGGTCTCCGCATTCCTCCAGCGCTTCCAGGAGAACGAACGGCTTGACTGTGGAACCTGGTTGCCGCCTCCCGTTCCTGGCCCGGTCGAACCGGTCGCCGTCGATGGATGGATCGCCCCCGACGTACGCCAGCACCTCGCCGGTCTCGGCGTGCAGGGCTACCAGTGCTGCGGACAGGCCACCGGACCGCAGGTCAGGATTGAGGGTCTTCAACCGTTGCAGCCCCCGGATCACCGCTTGTTCCGCACGGCGCTGCAGCAGAGGATCCAGCGTGGTTTCCACCCTGACGCCCCGGCCGGTCTGAAGCATTGTACCGGTCCGGTCCGCCGTGACGGCGGCGACGTAGGAGAGGAAATAACGGGCTCCACCTACAGCCGGCTTTTCCGGGTTCAATCCAAGGTCGCTGCTCCGGGCCGAACGCACCTCCGCCGGTTCCGCCCAGCCTTCATCCTCCATGCGCGAGAGAACCAGGTTTCTTCTTTTTTCTGCCCGTTCCGGGTGGCGGGCAGGATGCAATCTGTTCGGTCCCTGGATGATCGCCGCCAGCAGCGCTGCCTCGGCCAGCGTCAGATCCCGGGCCTCTTTGGAGAAGTACGCCCGGGCGCCGGCGCCGTAGCCGTGGATCGCCAAACCGTCCACATGGCCCATGTAGACCTGGTTCAGGTAGGCCTGGAGTATCTCCCGTTTGGAGTAGGTCGCTTCCAGGATGAGGGCGCGCACCGCCTCGGACATCTTCCGGCCCAGGGTCTGTTTCGGTGTCAGGTCCCGGTTCTTGATCAATTGCTGGGTCAGGGTGCTGCCGCCTTGTGCGATCCCTTTCTCTTTCATGTTGGCCCTGGTGGCCCGGGCAATGGCGCGGCTGTCCAGACCGTCGTGCCGGAAGAACCGGCTGTCCTCGATAGCCAGCAGGGGACGCCAGACATGTTCGGGGAGCTCGTCAAGGTCCAGGAGAATCCGCCCGGCCCGGTCCTCCTGTAAGGATTCGGACAGCAGCACCGGCTCCAGTCGGGGCCCGTCGGTGGCTGCGATGGGGGCGACCTTGCCGTCCACGTTGCGAAGACCGAGGATCGTCCTGCCCCGGCCCTTAAGAGCCAGGCCGATCAGTGATGGGGGGTAAGTGACCCCTCCTGTACGGTGCTCCCGCCGGTATATCCAGAACACCTCATCACCGTAGAAGAACTCCCCGGCTTTCTCCGGACGGTGGTGAACCCGCGTGTAGTTGCGGATCGCCAGCCGTTCCAACAGTTCCAGGTCGGCAATGGTGCGGCCCGGGCGGATGCGATACGGAGCGGACAGCACACGGGTCTCGCTACGGCCCTGCTCTCTCTCCAGGCGGTTCGGAACCTCTGCGTCGGCCGGCAATCCGGAAATGACGACTGCCAGGAGCAGACCGGCTTGTAAGACGGCAGAGCAACGGCGGGTGCGCATGCAATATTTTACTCCACACTCCGGCCCTGGTCCTGCTCCCCGGTGGCCGCCTTGAGTTCCGCCACCAGGTCATGCACGTCGATGCCGTGCATCATCGCCCCCTGTGTCAGGGTCTCGGTGGGGAACCCGGGACAGGTGAAACAACCTGAACCGAAACGTCGCTCCAGGACCGGCCCGGTTTCGGGGTAGGCGTCCACCATGGCGCCGATGATCGTATCCGGTGTGATCTGCGCCGGCGACAGTCTCCACCGTTTGTCCGGAAGGGCGAAAAGCTGCGCCACCAGATCATCCAGGGGCATCCCGTGTTTCATGCAGGCGTGGGACAGGGTGACCCCCGCTTTGCGGGCCAGTTCCATGTGCTCGGAATCGGCCAGCGGTCGCAAGCCTGCGGCCACCAGCAGTTCCCGGGCGCCTTCCTTCCCGTCCACCCAGTCGGCCACCGGGCTGTCCGGGGTCAGCAAGGAAGCGGCTGCGGGCTGCGTGCGAACCATGGCTGCCGGCTCGTGGACCGCAAGCGGAGGTGCGGTGGCCAGGGTCGCCGCCAGGTTTATGCAGAACATGAACATGCCCAGCACCTGGATCACGGTAGCCGCGTAGAACAGGCCGGTGAACATCGGGGACATCAGGGCGACGCCCAGCGGTTTGAACAGAACCATCCCGATCAGGCCTGTATTGGCCAGCCAGAAATGGATGCTGACCAGGCCGGGCCACAGCAGGTTGGCAGAGGCGAACCTGGGCAGGATGAAGTATCCGATCCCGTACACCATCATCGCACCGCTGCCGAGGAGGAGCAGGTGGGCGTGGGAGAAACGGAGGGTGTTCACCCAGGACGGATTGATCGCCTGCAACAGACCGACCACCGCACCGACTGCCATATAGAACAGGGCGGCGAAGATGAATCTTTTGGTCTTTCCTTCCACGGCGGAACTCCTAGCGGGTACGGTTCCGGTTTGAATACGGGGAAAGTATAGGGTAGTGGCCGGATCCTGTCCGTGATCCGGGTCGCCGCCCCTTGCCGCTACGGCGAGAACCGTCCACAATTCAAGACTGTCCACCCGGCAGGCGGCGAGAAGCCTCCGGATAAGGAGTATCCGATGCGAGTCCGGAACCTGGTCCTTCTCCCCGCGATTATCTTCCTGGTGGTTTCGGCTCCGGTCTCCTCGGGAGAAACGCCGGCCCGCCTTGTGCACCACGACATCCGGATCACTTTGGATCCTGCGGCGCATACCCTCGAGGCCCGCGATACGGTTACGCTGGTTGCGGGACGCCTGGCGGCGCCTGACGGGATCCTGTTCATTCTGCACTCGGGGCTGGCGCCCCGGGCCGTCACCGCAGGAGTGATTGTGGAACCGGTTGCGGGGAGGCCGGATCCGGCCGCATTCGGGCTGGACGGAAAGAACATGGAAGTTCCGGAAGCTTCCGAGGTCTCGGTGTATCGCTTGCTGACAAAGGGGGGCGGCGCTCTCCCCGGCGTTGTCACACTCGCTTACGGCGGTGTGATCGATCACCCTCTGGAACAGAGTGGGGAGGAGTACGCGCAATCGTTTTCCCAGACTCCGGGGACGATCCAGGAAGACGGCGTGTTCCTGTCCGGGTCCACCTACTGGTACCCGTGGTTCAACCATGAAATGGTGACGTTTTCCCTGGAGGTGGAGAAGCCGGCGGGCTGGGACGCACTGTCCGAGGGTACGCGGGCCGTGAACGGGCCGGACATGGTTCGATGGGAGTCCGAAAGCCCGGTGGACGAGATCCATCTCTGCGCCGCCCGGTTCACCGTGTACGAGGACCAGGCCGGAAGCGTGGCGGTGTATGCCTACCTCCGTACCCCGGATGAGACTCTGGCGAGGAAATACCTGGATACGACTGCGGCCTACCTGGAGATGTACCGCGGCCTCCTGGGCCGGTATCCGTACGACAAGTTCGCCCTGGTGGAGAACTTCTGGGAGACCGGCTACGGCATGCCGTCGTTCACGCTTCTTGGGCCCAGGGTTATCCGGTTCCCGTTCATACTGCACTCCTCCTACCCCCACGAGATCCTCCACAACTGGTGGGGGAACGGCGTTTTCGTGGAGTACGAAACCGGGAATTGGTGCGAGGGAATCACCGCCTACCTGGCGGATCATCTGATCAAGGAGCAGCGTGGTCAGGGCGCCGCCTACCGCAGGGATCAACTCCAGAAGTACGCCGACTACGTCAGCGGGGACGAGGACTTTCCCCTGACCGCTTTCCGCTCCCGGCATTCCGGTGCGACCCAGGCGGTGGGCTACGGCAAGACGGCGATGATGTTCCACATGCTGCGGATGGAACTGGGCGACGAGACGTTCGTCGAGGCGTTGCGCAAGCTCTACAAAGACAATGCATTTCGCCGCGCTTCGTTCTACGACGTCCAGGCGGCATTCGAAGCGGCGGCCGGCCGGGAGATGAATCCGTTCTTCGACTCCTGGGTGCGGAGAGTCGGAGCGCCGGCCCTGGTTATCGAATCGGCGGAAGCCTCCAGCATCGGAGGCCATGGCCTGCACATCGTTCTCCGTCAGGTTCAGGAAGGGGAACCGTTCCCGCTCCTGGTGCCGGTGGCGGTTAGCCTGGAGGGCCATGACGAGGCTTACCTGGTGAACCTGCCGATGGTTGGTAAAGTGCTGGATCAGATCATACCGTTGTCCGGCAAACCGGTCCGGGTACAGGTCGATCCGGATTTCGATCTATTCCGGCGGCTGGACCGGCGGGAAATCCCCCCCTCCTTCGGCCAGGCGTTCGGCGCCGAAAAAGTTACCCTGGTTCTTCCGTCAAGGGCGGCGGCCGGCGTACTGCGGGGGTTGCGGGAACTGGCGGAAACCTGGAGCGGCTCATCGGCAGGGACGGTGGAGACGGTGCTGGACACTGAACTGGATGAGCTGCCTGCCGATCGTGCGGTCTGGGTGTTCGGCTGGGACAACCGTTTCCTCCCGGCAGTGGCGGACGGCATGTCCGGCTACGGGGCTGTTCTCACCGCGGAAGGCCTGGCGCAGGGCAACGACCGACTGGACCGCTCCGATCGTTCCGTGGTGGCGGCAGTGGGGAATCCGGCCAATCCGGAGATGGCGGTGGCGTTCCTCGGAGCGGACAACGTTTCGGCGATGCCCGGGCTGGGGCGGAAGTTACCTCATTACGGCAAGTACGGTTACCTGGCTTTTGAGGGGAACGAACCGTCCAATACCTACAAGGGAAGTTGGTCAGCCGTCGGTTCACCCATGGACGCAGTTATCGGAGATCCGGACGGCGACTCGCCGTCGCCTGGAACCCGGCCAGTGCGGCAGGCGCTGGCGACTCTCCCTCCGGTCTTTTCCGAGAAGGCGATGCGGGAGCATGTTGCGGCTCTGGCGGCGGATGAACTCGAAGGCCGGGGTTGCGGGTCCGCCGGCCTGGAGGCGGCGGCGGCTTATATCGAAAACCGGTTCCAATCCATCGGCCTGCATCCGGGCGCCGGCTCCGGAAGCTACCGTATGCCCTGGGCCGCTCAGTGCGGGCCGAATAGAGTCGAGGCGGTCCAGGTGAACCTGTTGGGTGTGTTGCCGGGCGTCAACGAGAAATACAAGGATGAATCGGTGGTGGTAGTGGCCCACTACGACCACCTGGGCAGGGGCTGGCCGGAAGGCCATGCGGATGACCAGGGCCAGGTGTACAACGGCGCCGACGACAACGCCAGCGGCGTGGCGTTGATGCTGGAACTGGCCCGGGTCATGGCCGCCGGAGCGATGCCGGAACGGACAGTCCTGTTCCTGGCAGTGAGCGGAGAGGAATCCGGCCTGCAGGGGTCCCGGGAATACGTCAGCAACCCTGGTGCCTGGCCGGTGAACAAGATTATCGGGGCCCTGAACATAGATACGGTCGGGCGGTTGGAGGACCGGCCGGTCCTGGTGCTGGGAGCCGGATCGGCTGACGAATGGCGGCATATCGTGTTCGGCGCCGACTACGTAACCGGTGTGAAGGCGAAATCGGTTACCGACGATCTGGGGGCATCGGACCAGAAGGCGTTTCTGGAGGCGGGTGTTCCGGCCGTTCAGTTCTTCTCGGGGCCGCATCTGGACTATCACCGCGCAAGCGATGATCCGGAGAAACTGGATTATGCCGGTATGGTGCAGGTTGCTGCCTTCATCAAGGAGTTCGCGGAGTACCTGGCTGCCCGGGAAACACCGATGACCTCCCGCCTGGACGGGGCGGTGAAGCCGGATGCAGCTACCAGGCAGGCGGAGCCGGCGGGCCGCAGGGTCAGCCTGGGGACGGTCCCCGATTTTGCCTGGGAAGGCGAAGGTCTACGGGTGACCGGTACGGTGCCCGGCTCCCCGGCGGAAGCGGCCGGTCTCCAGGATGGTGACATTGTGGTGCAACTGGCCGGCCAACCGGTGGACGATCTGAAAAGCCTTTCCCAGGTGCTGAAGAGCCTGAGTCCGGGGGACGAGGTCTCCCTGGTCTGGCTCCGGGACGATCAACGCCACGAGGACAAAGTAACGCTGAAAGCAAGATAATAAAATGGGGACATTCTGCTTTATCTTTTAATTCCTAATGCGGCAGCTACAACCGAATGATTGAGAAGAAGAATTAAAAGATAAAGCAGAATGTCCCCATTATTCATTATTCAGGCGGAGATTGATTTTCCGGCGCTGAGCAGGTCATCGCAGGCGCGGGCGACCCGGACCGACATCGCATCTTCGGCAGCCTTGAGGTATGACCGGGGGTCGTACTTCTTCTTGTTGCCGATCTCTCCGTCGATCATCAGCACCGCATCGTAATTCCTCATCATGTGATCGACGATCGGCCTGGTGAAGGCGTACTGGGTATCGGTGTCGATATTCATCTTGACCACACCGTATTCCAGGGTCTCCCTGATCTGCTCCAGCGGGCTGCCGGAGCCTCCGTGGAACACCAGGTGGAACCGGGCACCTTCTCCAAACTCCTCGCGCAGGGCGTCCTGGCCGTTCTTCAGAATCTCGGGACGCAGTTTCACCGCTCCCGGCTTGTAGTGTCCGTGGACGTTCCCGAATGTGGCGGCGAACATGAAAGTCCCGTCGATATCCGACAGTCTGCGGTACACCTCCACCATGTCGTCGGGCGTAGTGTAAAGATCTTCCACCGGTGTATCCTCGGAACCGGCGGAGCCTTCTTCTTCGCCACCCACCACGCCGGCCTCAACCTCCAGAATCTGGTTGATCTTCGCCATCCTGCGGAACAGGGGAACGGCGATTTTCAGATTCTGGTCCAGAGGCAGCGCCGACCCGTCGAACATGTGGCTGGAGAACAGCGGCAGCATGCCGGCTGCGACCCTCTTTTCCGACTCCTCGATCAAGGGGATCAGGAATGAGTCGATCTTGTCCGCCTGACAGTGGTCGGTGTGGATCGCTACGGTGATGTCGTACCGTTCCGCCATGCGGTGGATGTGTTCAGCCAGGGTGATGGCGCCGGCTACCACGTCATTGAGGTGCAGTCCGGAGGCGAACTGGCCGGCTCCGGTGGAAACCTGAACGAACCCGTCACTCTTTTTTTCCGCCAGACCTTTAAGGGCGGCGTTGACGGTCATCATGGAGGTGATATTGATGGCCGGGTACGCATATCCGCCCTCCTGGGCGGCGTCCAGCATCTTGCAGTAAGTGTTGTAATCGGCCACCGGCATGTCTCGCTCCTTTCAGTGCAGATCGGGTCTATCGATCCACTCGGTTTCAGGGAATCAGATCACCGAATCAGATCACCACGTCCAGGACGATCTTCCACTCGCCCCCGGGTCGGCGTCTCCAGATCCTGAGGTAACTGGTGCTGTCCTCGGAGATGCCAGCATAGCCATAACTGTACCCCAAGTCTCCCGATCCGGACACAGTTGCGTCCAACGGATCCCAGCGTGTCGTGCCGGTTGGCCACGGCTCACCGTCCCGGGTCAGATTCAGAAGTTCCAGGGCGGCCTCTCGGCCCCGGGCGGGTCGTTCGCCGTTACGGTATACCCGTACGTCCGGATCGGTAGCGGCTATCAGGGAGTCGATGGGGGCCGCCGCGTTCGACAGCGCCCGATCCAATGCCATGAGTTCGTTGCCGGCAACCACCGGATCGGCGCCCTCCGCCGCTTCACCTGTCGCTCGCCGCTCCAACGGCCCACTGACCGGGAACGGATCGGGGTAGGTATTTCCGATGTCCAGGACTACCTTCCAGGCGCCGTCGGTCTGGATTTTCCAGATGGTTACGAAATGCCCATGGCTCCGACTGTTGCCGGATCGTTCACCACTTTCGAAAGTCCAGGGACCGGTAGTGTACCCGAGGGTGCCGTCGGCGGAGATCTCCGCATACGCCGGTTCCCATGTCAGGCTTCCGCTGTCCGGGGACTCCATTTGGACCGTCTTGCCGTCGGCCGGTTCCGGCTGGAAAACGATGCTGTCGTCGGCCAGGTATGCAAGGAACGCCGCCCGGGTTCCCTCCGCCGCCGATCTTTGTCCGAACGCAATCTCCTCGGCTACCATCGCCTCCAGGGCAGCGTCCTGGTCGATCTCGCCACCGCCGCAGCCGACCAGGAGTAGTGGCCACAGGAAATAAGTTACTATTCCGGCGTATTTCATCTCGACCTCCGGTCCAGTCAGCCATGCAGGAGCAGGGGCACGGCGCACCGGAAACTCCGTCAACATTATGGACGAAACCCCTCAAGATTCCCATCTAGAGAGAGGACCGGTGTAGGCGCATACTGCTTGCTACGAAACTGGTGGATTGGTGATTTGAACCGGTTCCAGGTGGGGCACGCCAACCTGGTACTCCGGTCCTACCGCTCGAACCGGGCGGCGTGAAGAAATGGAGAGAATTGCTATGGAGCTGACGAAACAGATGGAACTCGCCAAGAAACTCCAACAGATGACGGAGCGCCATGCCCAGGTGCTTCGGAACCTCAACCGCAGGGAACTGGTCCGGGACATCCTCGAAAACAACGAGGCGATCGAGGCGGCCTGCGGCGCCATGGCGACCTGGACGCCGCCGGAATCCACCGGCCGGAGCCCCAAGGACACCTACATGGTCCGCCACCCTGAAACGGAAAAGGATGTCGACTGGACCTCGCCGAACTGTATCCCGATGGATCCGGAAACCTTCGAGATGATCTGGAGCGATGCTCTGGAGGTCCTGGCGCGCAAGGAGCGGATCTACCAGTCGGAGTACGTCGTCGGCGCCGATTCCAAGTACGCCCTGCCTGTGCAAGTGGTTGGTGACTACGCCCTGACTATTTTGTTCTGCAACAACATGTTCCGCGAAGTTCCCAAGGACATCAAAAAAAGCTGTTTCGCGGATCGCGGGTTCAAGTTGCTGGTTCTGCCGTACGACAAGCTAGAACGCAGCCGGTACGACGGGCGCCTGCGGAAAACGGAGAACGGAGAAACGTCCAACATGACCATCGTGGCGGACTTCGACCGGCGCATGGGTGTGGTGTTCGGTTCCGCCTATTGCGGCAGCGTGAAGAAAATGCTGTTCACCGTCATGAACCACCTGCTCCCCGCCGAGGGCATTCTCCCGCTGCACTGCTCCGCCAACGAAGGTAAAGACGGCGCTACCGCCCTGCTGCTCGGCCTGTCCGGCACCGGCAAGACCAGCCTGTCCGCCGACGCGACCCGGGCGTTGCTGGGTGACGACGAGCACGGCTGGTCCGACGACGGCATCGCCAACTTTGAGGGCGGATGCTATGCCAAGTTGATCAATCTCCATCCGGTCAAGGAAGAGGAGATCTACAACGCAGTATTCAAGAAAGACGACCCGTTCGAGCACGGCGCGATCATCGAAAACTGCATGATGTATCCCAGCGGCGAATTCGACGTGGATGACGAAAGGTTGACGCCGAACTCCCGGGGCAGCTACCCGCTGGCCTCTCTGAGCAACATCAAGACACCGCCCACCGGCGACCATCCGAAGACGATCCTGTTCCTGACCGCCGACGCCAACGGCGTGCTGCCGCCGGTATCCAGGCTGGACTCCAACCAGGCGATGCTGTGGTTCCTCATGGGATATACCAGCAAGCTGGCCGGCACCGAAACCGGAGTTACTGAGCCGGTATCCACGTTCTCCCGGTTCTTCGGCGCGCCGTTCATGCCCCGCCAGCCCGAGGTTTACGCCAAGTTGCTGGGCAATATGATGGAGAAGTACGGCGCCAATGTGTACCTGGTGAACACCGGCTGGAGCGGCGGCGCTTATGGGGAGGGGAGTCGCATGGACATCACCCTGACCCGTGCCATCGTGGAAGCGGCGCTGAACGGCAGTCTCGAAAACGTCGAATACGGTTACGATCCGCTGTTCCACGTCAGTGTTCCCACAGAGTGCCCCGGTGTCCCCTCGGACGTGCTTACTCCGAAGAACACCTGGAAGAACAAAAAAGACTACGACACGCGGGCGAAAAAACTGGCCAGCGACTTCGCGAAGAAGTTCGACACGGCCTACGGCGACAAGGGCATCGACCCCGCCATCGCCGCCCAGTGCCCGGGCAAATGATGAATACGGGGGGCAGACTTTCTAGTCTGTCCCCCGTTCCTTCGTAGTTCGAGCTTTCCCCAGCCCCGCCAGTGTCTCAGCCAGTTGAGGCAGGCCGACCGGTTTTTCCAGGACCGGGACCTTGAACCGTTCCACCAGATCCAGTTCGAAATTGCTCAGGTGGATGCCGGTGAATACCACCGTGCGCGCCACCAGTTCGGGATGGAGGGTGGCTAACCTGGTCAGCCAGAAGATCCCGCGGCCTCCAGGCAACATATTATCCAGGGTGATGCCCTCGATGGACTCCTTCTCGAGCACCCGTTCCGCCTTCTTGAGATCCGCCGCATGGAAGCAGGTGTGGCCGGCCATGGCCAGGGTTTCTTTCAGGACATCGGCAATCGCCGGTTCGTCTTCGATTATCAGCACGTTCATGAGGATACCTTGAGAGAATAGCTTACCCCTGTGTGGGGAATAATATCAGGATGTGACTTATTGGTTGGAAACCGGTCCAAACTGAGGTGCAGAAATATTCGACCCGGGAGGGAGCATGAATATGGACAATATCGATATCGAGAAAACTTACAGAAACGGCAGCGGATCTCGTTTCAAAGTGGGGACTGAATGTGGTCGGCGCCCTGGTGGTGCTGATTCTCGGTTTCATCGTGGCGAAAATATTCCGCAGCTGGTCAGCCAGGGCGCTGAAGCGAACCAGCATTGACACGACGCTGATCCCGTTCATGTCCAACCTGGTCTACTACGTCATTGTCGCATTCGTGGCCATCGCCGTTCTGGGTCTATTCGGCATCCCGACAACTTCGTTCATTGCCCTTTTGGGCGCCGCCGGCCTGGCAGTCGGCCTGGCGTTGCAAGGGACCCTCTCCAACTTCGCCGCCGGTGTGATGCTTCTGGTCTTCCGGCCCTTCAAGGTTGGCGACTATGTGGAGGCCGGCGGCGAAGAGGGCATCATCCGGGAAGTCGGAGTGTTTGCCTCTAGCCTGGACACCCGGGACAACGTTTCCATCATCTTGCCGAACTCGGCGATCTGGGGGGCGAAGATCCGCAACTACACCTGCAACCCGGTGCGGCGGATCGACATTCCCATCGGGATCTCCTACGGCGACGACATCGAAAAGGCCAAGACGATCATCCGGCAGATCCTGGCCGGCGAACCCCGGATACTGAAAGACCGCGATATAATCGTGGCGGTGACCGGCCTGGGAGATTCCTCGGTAGACCTCCTGGTGGCGCCATGGTGCAAGCCGGAGGACTACTGGGCCACTCGCTGGGACCTGATCCAGAAAATCAAGGAACAATTGGAATCGAACGGTTGTAACATTCCATTCCCCCAGAGGGATGTGCACCTTTACCAGAAGTGAGGTTTTGTGACCGATCTGGATTCCTGCACTGTGGAAGAACTGGTGGAAGCGGCGAAGAACGCCTCTGACGGCGACATGCGCGCTTTCGAGAAGCTGGTGAGGCTGTACGAGGGGAGAGTGCAGGCGAACTGCCGGCACCTGACTCGTTCGCCTGATGATGCGGAAGACCTGACCCAGGAGGTGTTCGTCAAGGCGTTCTTCGGAATGAGCCGGTTCGAAGGCCGGGCCAGTTTCAAAACCTGGATCCAGCGGATCAAAGTCAACCATTGCCTGAATTTTCTGAAGAAGAAAGAAGGCAAGACCTTCCTGCCGTTCGGCGAGCCCGGCGAAGGCGAGCCGGAGCCGGCGGTGGAGCCGGTTGCGGAGCGGTTGGCGGAGTCGGGGGAGGCCCGCCATGTGATCTCCCGGATTCTGGACGAATTGCCCGATACACTCCGGATCCCCCTGGTCATGTGTGACGTGGACCAGTTCTCGTACCAGGAGATCGCCGATACGCTGGGGGTTGGGTTGTCGGCGATAAAGATGCGGATCAAGCGCGGCCGGGAAGAGTTCCGAAGACGGTTCGGATCCCGTGAACAACCGGCTCAGGCGGAGGGATGATGGGCGACGAAAATCAGGATCCTGGTGAACCGATCGCCGAACTCCGGGACCTGTCCCATGAGACGGGGCCCGATTTTTTCCACCGCTTGCGGCGCAGGATCGAGCGCCGTTCCCTCGCTTCCAGTTTTATGGATGTGGTCTGGCTGGCTCCGGTGCTGATCCTTGTCGAGTTTGTCGGCATGGTGTTTCAACTGTTCGGTGGCGGCGGTGAACGCAGGGGAGAGAAATAATGAAGGAACAAACGCTGAATATCGGTGAGCGGATCGTGGATACGTTCAAGGATATGGGGGCATCCATCGTGGATGCCATTCCGATGGTTCTGCTGGGCCTCGTCCTGGTGATAGTCGCCTTGGTGGTGGCGAAAATAGTTGAGAAGCTTCTGCGGGCGTCCCTCAGCAAGATCCGGCTGGACACTCTGCTGGGCCGGGTGGGGATTGACAAGACCCTGCAGCGGATCGGAATCAGGCAGTCACTGACCATCTTGTTGCCGAGGTTGGCCTATTTCCTTCTTCTGCTGCTGTTCGCGAAGACCGGCGCCGACGTACTCGGGCTGGATGCGATTTCCGGGGCGATGGGCGCTTTCTTCTCGTACCTGCCGAACATCATCGCCGCCCTCCTGCTGGTGATACTGGGCAGCCTGGCGGGACAGTTCGCCGGCAGCATGGTTACACAGGCGGCGGAGGAATCTGGGATCGAGTTCGCCTCCTCCCTGGGGAATGTGGTTTCCGGCGTGATCCTGTTCGTGGTGGGAATCATGGCGATTGGGCAATTGCAGGTGGAAACGGAGATCATTCGAATCTTCACTATCTGCGTTCTGGCCGGCCTTGCCCTGGCCTTCGGCCTGTCGTTCGGGCTGGGCAGCCGGGACATCACCCGCAACATCATCGCCGGGTTCTACGCCAGAAAAGTTTTCCGGATCGGCGAGGAGATGGAGATCCATGGCCAGATCGGGGTCTTGAAGGCGATTACGCCGACCCAGGCGCTGCTGGAGGCCGACGGCCGGACGATCTCGGTTTCCAATGCGGTCTTCATGGATGAGGTGGTCAGGCAGTAGCCGGGATGTCGCCTTGACCTGTCTATAGCTTCATACTTTAAGGTCTTGTTCAGGCGGGTGATGGTCACCTGGCCGAAACGGAAAGGATAAGACCATGAGTGAGGTTACAATCACCAAGGATCAGTGGGTTGAAGTGCTGGAGGCAGCGGGGGTCGACCACGAGGGGCGAATACGCTGGCACCGGGAGTTCGAGCGGCGCTACCCGGATAGTCACCAGGCTTTCCTGCAGTGGTTGGAGTTGCCGGATTCCGAGATCGACCAGATCCGGGAAATGTCCAGGACGTAAGCCGTTGACCCGTTCCATCGGCCAGGTGGCGAAGCGGTTCGGGTTGTCCCGGAGCACCCTCCTGTATTACGACTCCATCGGGTTGCTGAAGCCGTCGGGCCGGAGTCCGTCCGGGTACCGGCAGTATTCCGAAGCCGACATGACCAGGATGGAGCGGATAGCGGAATACCGGGGGGCCGGCCTGGCTCTGGAGGCGATCCGGGACCTGCTGGCAGGCACAGGGGGCGTTCACGTAGAGATCCTGAACGCCCGCCTGACCCGGATAAACCAGGAGATCCAGGGTCTTCGGGCTCAGCAGCAGGTCCTGATCAAACTCCTTCAGAACCGTAGGGCCTTCCGCCGAACGCGGGTCATGACCAAGGATCGCTGGGTCAAGCTCCTGGCGGCCGCCGGCATGGACGAGGCCGGCATGCGTCGCTGGCATGTGGAGTTCGAGCGAAGCGCACCGGAGGCGCACCAGGATTTTCTGGAGTCGCTGGGTATCCCCGCGGGAGATATCTCCGGCATTCGGAAGTGGTCCGGGCCATAAGGTCTGACCACCCTGCACGAGCCGATCTCCAGACGGTATTTGATGCCGACTACTTACGGTATGCCGATGGAGATGGTAATATCAGCGGTCCGCCGCTTTCTCTGCTAGTTTGCTTCGGGAAAGGAGATAACCATGGCTGGCATAGTGGGATACGGGGCGTTCATACCCCGGCTCCGGATCAGTTCCGAGGAGATCGCTCTCCAGTGGGGCAAGGATGCCGCCGCCATCAGGCGCGGACTGGTCCTGGAGGAAAAGTCGGTTCCCGGTCTGGACGAGGACACCATTACCATTTCCGTTGAGGCTGCACGGGACGCGGTGGAGCGGGCCGGCATCGATCCTTTGAAGATCGGCGCAGTCTATATCGGCTCCGAGTCCCATCCCTACGCGGTAAAGCCGAGTGGCACCGTGGTGGTGGACGCCCTGGGGATCGGTCCGGAGGTTCATGTCGCCGATTTCGAGTTTGCCTGCAAGGCGGGGACCGAGGCGATGTTCGTTGCCTTGGGGTTGGTGGAGTCCGGCCGGGTGGAATACGCCCTGGCCATCGGCGCCGATACCTCACAGGGCGCGCCGAACGATGCCCTGGAGTTTTCCGCCTCCGCCGGCGGAGCAGCCTACATTTTCGGCAAGGAAAATCTCCTGGTCGATGTTGTGGAGACTTACAGCTATACATCGGATACGCCCGATTTCTGGAGACGGGAAGGGCAGTTTTATCCGAGGCACGGCGGCCGGTTCACCGGCGAGCCGGCCTACTTCCGCCACGTGATTTCCGCCACACAGGGGATCTTGAAAAAGACCGGGATGAAACCGGAGGATTTCAAGTACGCAGTCCTCCACATGCCGAACGGTAAATTCCCCCAACAGGCCGGGAAGAAACTCGGGTTCACCAAGGAGCAGATGGAAACCGGCCTGGTGGTGGTGAAGATGGGGAATACGTACTCCGGGTCATCTCCCACCGGGTTGGCGGCGATTTTGGATGTGGCCGATCCCGGGGACATGATCCTGTTGACTTCGTTCGGTTCAGGGGCGGCCAGCGACTCGTTCGTGTTGCGGGCCACCGACCTGTTGCCCGAGAGGCGAACTACCGGCAGGAAGGTCTGGCCGATGCTGGACAACCCGCTGCGTCACGTCACCTACGGTCAGTACGCCAAGCTCCGGGAAAAGATCATTCTCAACGATTGATACGGCGGATAGGAGAGGGATATGCGAGAGGTTGCAATCATCGGAGTCGGTATGACCCGCTTCGGTGAGCTTTGGAATGACAGTCTCCGCGGCATGTTCGCAGAGGCGGCTTCCGGCGCCATGGCCAATGCCGGGGTCGATCATCTCGACAGCCTGTATGTAGGCAACATGGCGGCCGGACAGTTTGTCGGCCAGGAACACATCGGCCCGTTGATGGCTTCCGAGATCGGCATGGCTGGCATCCCCGCCACCCGGGTCGAATCGGCTTGCGCATCCGGTGGCGCCGCCTTGAGAATGGCTTTCCTGGAAGTTGCATCCGGCATGAGCGACCTGGTGATGGCGGCCGGCGTCGAGAAGATGAACGATAGCGCCGATGTCACCGAAATCCTCGCCACCGCAGCGGACCAGGAACTGGAGGCGTACCATGGCGCCACCTTCCCGGCCCTGTACGCCCTGATCGCCCGGTCTCACATGGAGACCTACGGCACCACCATTGAGGACCTGTCCTGGGTATCGGTCAAGAACCACCGGCACGGAGCGTTGAACCCCAGAGCCCAGTTCCGCCGGGAAGTGACCCTGGAAGAGGTAATGAATTCGTCCAAAGTGGCGGAGCCGCTGCGTCTCCTGCATTGCTCACCGGTGAGCGACGGAGCTGCCGCGGTGCTGCTTTGTCCCCTGGACCAGGCGGCCAAGTATACCGCTAAGCCGGTGAAAATCCTGGGCACCGGGCTGGCCACCGCGTCCCTGAACCTGGCCGATCGCAAGAGTCCGGCCATTCTGGATGCGGTGAAAGATTCGGCGGTGCGCGCATACGAAATGGCCGGCGTTGGCCCTGCCGACATCCAATTGGCGGAGGTTCACGACTGTTTCGCCATCGCCGAGATCTGCTGCATCGAAGCCCTGGGGCTTGTGGAGCAGGGCCAGGGCGGAGCGGCGGCCAGAGAGGGACTCACCGCCCTGGGCGGCAAGGTTCCGGTGAACACCAGCGGTGGCCTGAAATCCAAGGGCCACCCGGTGGGCGCCACCGGGATCGCACAAATTATCGAAATCGTCGAGCAACTCCGCGGCGAGTCGGGAGAACGCCAGGTCAAAGGCGCAAAAATCGGCCTGGCCCAGAACATGGGTGGATCGGGAGCCAGCTCAGTGGTCCACATCCTCGGGAGGGTCTGATCATGCCGAGCCCAGGGTACTGGAGAGAGATCCCGTCCCGTCTCCGGTTGGAGGCGGTACGCTGTCGTTCCTGCGATAATGTCGTCTACCCGTCCCGCAGGATCTGCCCGCACTGTCACGGCACAGAGTGGGCACCGGCCGTGCTCAGCCGCAAGGGGGATGTCGTCACTTCCACTGTGGTGCATGTCGCCCCGGATGATTTCGCCAATCAGGCGCCGTACGTCCTGGCCTTGGTGGAAACCCCGGAAGGCGCCCGGCTCATGGTGCAGGTAACCGACTGCGATCCGGAGGAGATCCGGCCCGGCACCGCGGTGGACCTGGAATTCCGCAAGATTCGTTCCGAGGGGAAAAGCGGGATCCTCTGTTACGGTTTCAAGGCGGTACCCGCCGGATAGGGGAGGGTCTGATCATGCTGGGAGGTCCGATGCACGAGGTTCGGATCCGTGTCCAACTGGATCACACCCGGTTCCGCGCCCTCGAGGAAGAGGCCAGGCATCGTGGGGTCAAGCTGGAAAGCATTGTGGAAGGGTTCGTCCATGGCCTGATCCGTGAACTCGATCGGGACGAGATGGAAGGGACCGACCACCCGATCATCCCCTCCTGACCGGTCAGCCGGCACGGGATTTCAGCAGCCGTTTCGCCTCGTCTACAACTTGTTTTCGCAGAACCCGGTTCTGGGCCATCTGCTTCAGCTGGGCAGTCGACAGTCGGGGGAGCAGATCCCGGACCTTGTCCAGCGGCGCCAGCGGATGCACGCAGAACAGCATCCGGGTCCGGGCGTCCTGCATCCATTTCAGTTCCTTGTGGATTTCGAGCAGGGCGCCGACCTGTGTGCGAGTGTCTCGCAGGATCTTCTGCACATGACGGATTTGCAGCCGGGGATTGGTCAGGAGTCTGATGATCGCCGCCGGGGTTCCTTCCTGGATCAGCGCGTCGATCTCAATGCTCTGCGCTGCCACCGCAAACATCACTTTCTGATCGGTGGGCCGCTTCCGCAGTTCCTGTAAAAGATTCGTCCCGGAACGGGAAAGGGAACGGCGGATCGCCTCGGTAACCGATCCGTCCTGGATGCCGTTTATCAGCCGGTCAAGCCGCCGGCGATGGTCGTCTGACAGATCTATGAACATCAGCCCGACGCCGACAGGTGTTTCCTCCTGGGCGTGGTCCGACGGCGTGCTCCAGACTACTTCGGCCTGCACGATGAACGGTTGCTCCCACTGGCTGAGCCGAAAGCTCAGGGAACCCCTCGTCCGGACCGGGATGGTTTCGAGGGTGGGCAGAAAGATACCGCCCACACTCATGTTGGCGGTGAACTCATCCACGCTGAAATCGGCGCCCTCGAACCGGACCCGGACAGGGAACGCCACACGGACCGGACGAGGGGTCCCCACCGAGTCGATCCTCCCGGCTGTCCCGCTGGATGTCGATTTCATACTTTAATAGTTATGTTCCGATTTGCCGGAAGTCTAGTCCACGGGAGGGCCAGGGTGGCGCCCAACCGGCTGATTTCCGTGAAAAGCGGCTCCCTGCCGGCCCTTCCGGAGCATGCGCCCGACAATATAGGCAGAGCCAAGGAGCCAGACCAGGGTGAAGTCGGCTGCTCCGCCTCCCAAGTCCCCGGAGCCTGCATGTGCGGCCATGGTGGCCGATGTCAGTATCAGGGTGAGTATCAGAAATACGATTGTGCGTTTCATGGTTACCTCCCGGCAGGCATGAGTCGCAAACGGTGTGCCGGGAAGCCGGGGGTGGAGAAAAACCGGTTTTCGGAAGATTTCCTGATCGTAAGGTCCCGACCGCTGCGAACCGCATTTCGCGCCGGGACCGTTCAGGCGCGAAGCAGGCTACCGCAGCCCCAGTTCCTTCATCTTGAGCTGCAGGCCCCGGCGGGACAGGCCGAGTTGCTCCGCCGCCCGTGTGACGTTCCCGTCTGTTTCCTTGAGGGCTTCGGTGATCATGCGTCGCTCGGTTGCCGCCGCCGCCGCCCGAGCGGCGGTTTTTAGATCGCTGCCCCCTTGTAAGCCGCCGGGGACAGTAGCGGCCCCACCGTCCTCCGCAGGAAGGAAATCATCCAGCTTCAGTTCCGGGCCGTCACCAAGAAGCACAGCCCTTTCTACCGCGTTCTGAAGCTCGCGCACGTTCCCGGGCCATGCCCGGGCGGCCAGGGCGGCAAGCACAGGTTCGCCGACATTCGGCCGGGGGCACTGCAACCGTTCCGCCTGCCGGTCCAGGAAGAATCCGGTTAGATCAGGAATGTCTTCCGATCGCTCCCGGAGCGCGGGGGCGTGCAGTTCCACTACCTGTAAGCGGTAAAGCAGGTCTTCCCTGAATCCACCGTCCCGCACTTCATCCTTCAGGTTGCGATGGGTGGCCGCCACAAGCCGCACGTCCACATTCAGCGGCGTACTGCCTCCGACCCGGTCCACAACCTGTTCCTGCAGTACCCGCAACAGCTTGACTTGCACCGGGGGAGGGAGTTCGCCGACCTCGTCCAGGAACAGGGTGCCGCCGTCGGCCAGTTCGAATCGTCCCGGCCTGGTCCGATCGGCTCCGGTGAAAGCGCCTCTTTCGTGACCGAACAGTTCCGACTCCACCAGGTTTTCCGGCAGGGCGCCGCAGTTGATTTTTACCAGCGGCTTGCCGGCTCGTTTCGAGAGGCGGTGCAGAGCGTCGGCCACCAGTTCCTTGCCGGTGCCGGTTTCGCCGGTGACCAGGACGGTGGTGGGGGAGTCGGCCACCTTCCGGATCATGCGTCGCAGCGACTCCATCGCCTGAGAGCCGCCTACCAGACCGCAATCGTCCTGGCTGCAGCCGTCCTGCCATTCGAGCCGGGACCGGGTCGCCTGCCCCAGCGCCTTGCCGATCACGGCCAGCACCTCCTCCCGGTCGAACGGTTTGGTCAGAAAATCGAAAGCGCCCAGTTTCATCGCCTCCACTGCTGATTCGATGCTGCCATGGGCGGTAAGCATGACCACGGGGATCTCGGGGAAGTCGGCCCGGACGGTGGCCAGGAGTTCCATGCCGTCCATGCCGGGCATCTGCAGGTCGGTGAGAATAAGGTCGGGGTCCTGGGCCCGGATCAGGTCCAGGGCCTGCGCGGCGTCCATCGCCGGTGTGGTCTGGTACCCGCCCTGCTCCAGCAGCGTCCCCAGCACCTTGCGGACGTTGGTCTCATCATCGACGATCAGGATATGCGGCATAGCCTCTCCAATATTCCGGGGACAGGCACCTTAACCCGGGTTTCGGGGACACCCTTGGATCGAAATACAACAATTTCATATATCAAGGGTGTCCCCGAAACCCGGGTTAAGGTGCCTGTCCCCGGGGAAAAGCAGGGTGAATACGGCTCCTTCGCCCGGGCGGCTTTTTACTTCCACCGCGCCTCCATGGGCTTCCATGACCCGGTGGATCAGGGCGAGTCCCAGGCCTGTGCCGGAACTGCGTGTGGTGAAGAACGGCTGGAACAATTTCGGCAGGTCGTCGGAAGCGATGCCCGGGCCATCGTCCTGGAATCCGATCCAGTGCCGGCCATCGGCAAGCCGGCCGGTCCGGATGGTCAGGGAGGTCCCTGCCCCGCCGGCCTCGAAGACGTTCCGGACCAGATTTTCCAACGCCCGCCGGATCTGGTCCGGGTCACCGGAAACCTGCATCGGGCTGCTGGGTACGATTTCGATCTCAAGGTCGAAACCTGCCAGTTCGGCGTCCCGGGCGACGGTGCGGGCGGTGGCGATCAGGTCCACCGGCTCGCGCCTGGGGGAAGCCGGCCTGGCATAATCCAGGAACTCGCCTACCACCCGGCCGAGACGGTCCGATTCCTCGTCGATCACCGCCAGCATCTCCCGGGACTGTTCCGCTGAAGCGTCCGGGTTGATCGCCTGGGATGCACCCCGGATGGCGGCCAGCGGGTTTCGGATCTCGTGGGCCAGGCCGGCGGCCATCTCGCCGACCGCCGCCAGAGCCCGGCGGCGTTTCGAAATCTCAAGCGCCTGAAGCCGGTCCAGGCTTGCCACCGCCTGGTTTCCCACAGCCTGGATCGACCCGGCCAGTTCGGCGGTTACCCAACTGCGCGGGATGCCGCCGATACCGATCCAGCCCCGTAGCTCATCGTCGGCGAATATCGGGGCCAGAATCCGGAACTGGTTCTCGAGGCACCAGGCCAGGACCTGTTCTGCGAGCTGCTGCCGCCCCTCATCCGATTCCCGGATTTCCTCTTCCAGCTGACGCGGGTGCACCGGGCAACGATCCTTCTCCAGGAGAACGGCAACCGGGTGACCTTCCGGCACCGCTTTTTTATCGATAGCCGGAGCATCGTCGCTGCGAAACCGTCGGGGCCTGTACGTCCCATTGCCGACGTGATGCAGATACAGGACCACTTCCGTGTGATCCGGGAGCCGCTTGCGCCCCTCCTCCAGGATCGACCAGATCCTGCCCGGGGAATCGGCTTCCGGCAAACGGCGGCTGACTTCCATGAACGCTTCGGTGAGCGGTCCGGGTTTCGCGAGCAACCCCCTGGCCCCGGCCATGAGCGCACGGCTTGTTGCCGGGGCGAGGAACAGGACGGCCAGGGCAATGATCAGCAAGGTCAGGAACCGGTCCCCGAACATCTGGAGGGCGCCGTACAGCACCAGGGCGAAGACGCCTGCCCCGGCGATCAGCGCCGCCGCCTGCACCAGGAAGCGGTCCACGTCCAGGAACCGGTGCCGCAGCACCACGCCGGAGATGACCAGCACGAACAGGATCAACGCCACAGGACCGAATTTTGGGTAAACCAGATAGTCCCGGGGAACGAAGTCCGAAAGCCCTCCGAATACTGCGAGGATCGCGGCCAGGGTGACCATGCGGTACGCCCGCCGTTCCGGCCCCGGCGGCAGGCAGGCAGTCTTCCGCACCAGGAGCCCCAGGGCGATGGACAGGATCGCTCCCAGCACCAGTATGGCGGCGATTTTCCAGTTCAGGTCGGTGAGGACGGGGCGGAACCACGTGATCGACCACAGGCCGGCGGCGGCGGAATATGCGGCGGCCAGCAGGAGTCCCGGAATCCGCCGGCCCGGCCAGCACAAAGCGAGGCTGAAATGCAATCCCAGGGGAGCCGCGGCGCAGGACCCGAACAGGAAAAGCCGTACTCCCCACATGTCCCGCGGCCCCAGGGAAAGATCGCTGCGCACCGCCGCCAGTCCCAGGGTCCACAGCGCCATGGAAAAACAGAGCGCTGCGAACAGCCGGTTCCTGCGCCGGCCCGGATCGGCCAGGAGGCCGGCTATTCCCATCACCAGGGCTCCGATTCCCGCCGCCAGGTGGAGCTGCATGGAGACGGTCATTTCAGCCCTTTCGCGCGTCCGCCATGCGTGTCACCTTGATATACACCAACAGTGCCAGGAACGAAACGATCCCGACACCGGCGAAGGCGTACCACAGGTAATGGGCGTGGGCGTAGACCTCCGGCATTTGGCCAACACCAGCGAGGGCCGCTTCACGCTGGGCCTGTTCCGCGATGGTCAGTGTGTTCGGATCGGGGCAGTACCACTTCAGCAGATAGCCGGCGAACACGAAGCCGAACAACCAGGCGAAGAAGGTGTTCATATGAGCATAGCCCAAATACAGGCCTTCCTGACCTTTGGGCGCCTGCTTGGAGGCGTACTCAAGGTACTTAGGGGAGAGGAAGCACTCGGAAAAGCCCTGGATGGAGATGCCGATGACCATCATGAGGGTGATCGGGTGGACCAGGTAGCCGAACAGGTCGATGCTTGACCCGAAGAAGTGGGACAGGGACATGCTGACGGCGGAGAGTGGGATCATCGCCATGGCCAGCAGGATCGCCAGTCTCCGGTCTCCATTTTCTGATCAGATGGGTGACCGGCACCACGAAGATCACAACTACCAGGGGGTTGATGTTGGCGTACCACTCCGGAGCGGCCCCTTCACCGACCAGCCGCAGCACGTACTTCGGCATGGAGGCGTACAACTGGCCCTGGATCGCCCAGAACCCGGCGGTGATCAGGATCAGCCCCAGGAACCGGAAGTTGCTCAGGGCGCCGATCATGCCCCGTACCGTTTCGGCCAGGTTGTGGGGACGGGCGTCTTCCCGGGCCTTGGGCCAGTAGAACAGGATCACCAGCACCAGGGCGATGCCGGCGGCGGCGGCGGAAAAGTACGGGACGTTGGCCACGCCCATGGTCCTGCCGGACCCCTTTGACCACTGTCTTTCCGGTGAACGCGCCGATGTTCACCACCATGTAGAACAGGCTGAACGCCCGGGCACGGTTGGTCTCGTCGGAGGATTTGGAAACGGTCCCGGTGATGATCGGCTTGACGAACGAACCGCCCAGCACGATCAGGAACAACGCCATTAGTACGGGGCTTAATACATGAAACGCCCCGAGCATGGCGTACCCGGTTGTGAGCAGGGCGAACGCTAGGATCAACGCGTTGCGGAACCCGATCCGGTCGGCAATGGCGCCGGTGAAGAACGGGAACAGGTAGATCAATGCGCCGAACAGGCCGCCGATCCAACCGGCATTGGCGTCGTCCAGGCCAACCACCCGGGTCAGGTACAGGGTAAGTGCGATGAACGTGCCGTAGTAAGCCGCCCGTTCAAACAGTTCCACCGAGTTCGCCGTCCAGAACGCGCGGGGAATCGCCAGGTGCTGGTGCCCTCGCTCATGTTGTTCCTCCGGATGAGCCTGGTTCGTCAGGCTCTTCCTTGTTGTCCGCCTCTGTAACTTTGATGGTCTCCTCCGGATTTTCGCTCTCCTCAGGCTCGTCAGTGCCCTCGCCCTGTTTCTTCCGGAGCTTCTCCTTCTTCTTCTCTTCCACAGCCGCCTCCTGTTGTGAGGCTTCCTGGTCTTCTTCCGCGTCGTACAGTTCGATCTCCTGGGTGGAGTTTACGAACAGGACGTTGTTGACCCCTTCGTACCCCTTGAAGAACTCGGCCTTTTCATGACGGATCTGCTGGCCGACGAACCCGATGACAGTCAGGTCGGCATCCTTGGACCGCTCCTGGATAATCGACCGGCGCTTGACGCCCGGCTTCCTGATGATCAATTCCACGTTCTTGGCGGAAATCGGCAGCCGCCCGGAACGGATCAGGGAGAGCATCTTTTCCTTCTGCTCCTTGATCTCGTCTTCGGGGAAAATTGCGAACAGCTTCATCTGGCCATTTTTCCAATCCGGGTGGCCGAGAATTACGTACCCCAGCAGGATCATGAGCCCGGCGTTGTCGTAGTCGGTGGGGGTGACCCAGATGTGGATCTCATGGCAGTAGCCGAAGCTCCGCTCGGAACTGCCCAGGATGCAGACGTCGAAGTCGGCGGAAGCTACCAGTTGGTAGTTCTCCACGATTGCGTCCAGTTCATCAGGGGCCGACTTGTCGAACTCGAACAGGATGAGGTTGTTCTCTTTCCCCGAGATCCCCGGCAACTGGGCCACCAGGGCGACCGCCTGCGTGTAGGACGGGTTGATCAAGGTGTCCATGTAGATGTTGCTGGCGGACACGTCGGCCAGCCGCACCAGGCGCTCGTGAACCTCCCGGGATTCCTGCAGTGTGGACCTGGACACGTAGCCCTTGATGAAGTGGATGTAGGTACCGAACCCGAACCGGTGGGAGATCCAGCGCATCAGTTCCAGGGCGTCCAGGCGGTTGAAGGATGAGGTGGACATGCATACCACCGCCGGGCGCCAGCTCTCCTCATCGTCAACCTGCCGCGATGATTTCTGCAGGAAGACCTGCAACTGCCGGCTGATCTGGAAGATCGCTCCCTGGAAGATCCTGGCCAGGCCGTTCCGGTCCGGGTTGATCCGTGGCGATGGTGAGGTACAGCCCAGCCATGACGGCGAGGGACAGGATGGCGTACGGCGTGCTCATCTGGAACATCAGCCAAAAGCACATCAGGGCGCCCAGAAGGGAGATGTACCAGCGGGATCGGAACGACGGGCGGTAGGACGGGTCGGCGGCGAAGTGTTCCAGGAACGAGATGGTGCACAGGGAGCCGTAGGTCACCATGAAGAACATGGAGATGATCTGGGCCACGAAATTGACGTTGCCCATGGCCACGAACACGATGGCGATGGCGAATACCAGCGCCGACGCGTTGACCGGCTCGTTGGTTTCGCCCTTCCCCTGTGCCAGCCATCGATTCATCGGGAGAGACGGCAGGATGCGGTCCATTGCCAGCGCCTGCAGGGTTCGGGGCGCCACCAGGGCCGAGCCCAGGGCGGATGAGATGGTGGCGGCGGCCAGGCCGATGGGTATGATCGGCCCCCACAGGGCGATCCGGGACATGATCAACTGGTCGCCGCCCAGAGCCTCAGGCGTGGCCGATATCGCCAGCTTGTACGCCAGGGCGATGTACACCACCATGCCGGTCAGGGTGGCGGCCAGGGTGCCGATGGGGATCGACTTCTTCGGGTTTTGGAGATCCCCGGACAGCCCGACGCCGGCGGTCATGCCGGTGAACGCAGGAAAGCAGATGGCGAACACCAGGAAGAACGCGTCCGGATCGTCGATCCGGCGGACCAGCGACTCGAAGCCGTTTCCGACCCCGGTATCGGGATGCCCCAGGAAGAACATCAGCAGGGACAGGAACAGGGTCCCCACCACGATGTACAGCACCTTCATGCCGACGTTGGCGCCTTTCCGGATGATCAGCATGGCCAGCAACAGGGTGGCCGGCAAGGTGACCATCCGCTTGTCGATGATCTCCAGGCCGTAACTGATCCCGGAGGAAATCGAACACCGGGCTGAACGCCTCGCCGAAGGCGATGACGTAGAACGCCACGCTGATCGCCTGGGACAGGAACAGGGCGATGCCGATGGCGCCGCCGATCTCGAGGCCGAAGGAACGGGAGATGATGAAGTACTCGCCGCCACCCTCCACTTTCTGGTTGGTGGCGATCTCCGCCAGGGACATGGCGGTGGGGATGGTGACCACGTGGCCGATCAGGATGATCACCACCGCCCCGGCGAAGCCGACGTTCCCCACCACGTACCCGAACCGCAGGAACATCATCGCGCCCAGGATGGTGGAGATGGCGGTCAGGAATACCGGCGCGGTGCCGAACCCGACCTTCTGCTTGATCAATCGTGCAGTCATGAGGTGGAGTTTATATTAGATTTCCGTGCCGGAGGCTAATTCCGGCCCAATAGCAACAAATATGCTGCGGCCCACCGGCTTACCGGGAGAAATCACACTCGGAATTATTTTCACCTGAAACTTGCCTTCTCCGATATCGGATTCAATGTTTTCCATGTTTATGGAGATCAACCGGCAGCCACCCCACGGCTGCCGTAAGGAGATGGAAAATGAAACGGAATGTCTGGACAACCCTGACGCTGACGGTGCTGTTCCTCCTGGTGTCGAGCTCCGCTATGGCCCTTGGCCCGGTGGATGTGGAAGCCAGGGTTATGTACTGGAAGGGTGATGCCTCCATCGATGAAGGTAGCGCCGACATGGATGGCTACGGCGCCGAATTCGACCTGTGGTTCACCAACAAGCTGGGCGTTACGGCGAACTTCTGGTCTGTTGAAGGCAAGGACATGCTGCAAGGATTCGAAAAAGATTACATGAGCCTGGACGTCAAGTGGCGCCTTCTGAGCCCTACCGAGCATAACTACCTTGCGGTGGGCGTCGGGTACCAGGACACCGATGTGGGAACCCCGTTCGGCACCTTCGATACGCCTGGTTTCCGCCTGGTGGTGGAAGGGAACGTCGGTCTGGTCGGCATCCTGCAGGGATACGGCACCCTGGCCTACATGCCGATCTTGGACCAGCTCGACGATGAGTTCGATGACGGCAGCGGCATGGAATATGAATTCGGGGTCCAGATCAAGTTCGCCGTGGTCGGCATCTACGCAGGTTACCGCATGCATGACATGGAGTTCGATTTCACCGATGGGCCCGGGTCGGTGAGTCTCAAGGATGACGGCTTCGTGGCCGGCGTCGGTTTTGAGTTTTAGTTCATTCGTTTTCCTCCTTATTAAGCAGCCCGGGCGGGAAATTCCGTCCGGGCATTTTTTCTTTTATAAATATTGCATAAAAGGTATAAATACAGCACTTTTTACCTCATGAGGAGACTCGACATGAAACGGACTGCCTGGATTCTGGCCGCCCTGATGGTGGTCTGCCTGGTTGCACCCTCCACCGCCCTGGCCCTGGGCCCGGTTGATGTGGATGCGAAGGTCATGTACTGGCTTGGCGACTTTGAGATCGAAGGCGTCAGCGGTGACATGAAAGGCGCCGGTCTCGACGCGGACTTCTGGTTCATCGAAAAGCTGGGCGTGACGTTGATGTACTACCCGGTCTCGGGCAGCGGAATACTGGACGGTCTGGACATGGACTACATGTCCCTGGACGTCAAGTGGAAGGTGTTCAGCCCGGGTGACAACACCTACATCGCCGTCGGCGCCGGGTACCAGGACACTGAGATTGGTATGGGTTCCAGCAGTTACGACACTTCCGGTTTCCGGGTGGTTGCGGAAGGCGCCATCGGATTCAACGATTTCATCCAGGGATACGCCAGTTATGTTTACCTTCCCACCCTGGACGGTTTTGTCGAAGGTGTCTTCGAGGACGGTGACGGCAGCGAGTACGAACTGGGCGTAAGGTTCACGGTGAAGATAGTGGATATCTACGCCGCCTACCGCGCTCACAACATGGGGTTCCCGTTCATGGGTGGCGGTCCGGACTACAATATGGACAACGACGGTTTCGTTGTAGGCGCCGGCTTCCGGTTCTGATCAAATCCGATTTTTTAGAGATGCCCGGACGGTAGATTCCGTCCGGGCATTTATTCTTTTATAAATATTGCACAAAATGTATAAATAAAGCACCTTTTACCTCATGAGGAGACTCGAAATGAAACGCACTGCCTGGATTCTGGCCGCCCTGATGGTGGTCTGCCTGGTTGCGCCCTCCACCGCCCTGGCCCTCGGCCCGGCGGATGTGGACGCTAAGCTTATGTACTGGCTCGGTGATTTGGAGATCGAAGGCACCAGCGACGATATGAAAGGTGTCGGTCTCGACGTGGACGTCTGGTTCATCGACAAGCTGGGTGTCACCTTGATGTACTATCCGACTTCAGGCGGCGGCATGCTGGACGGTCTGGACATGGACTACATGTCCCTGGACGTCAAGTGGAAGGTGTTCAGCCCGGGCGACAATACCTACATCTCAGTCGGAGCCGGGTACCAGGACAACAGCCTGGATCCAGGTTTTGAATCCTACGACACCTCCGGCTTCCGTTTGGTCGCGGAAGGCGCCCTCGGCTTCAACGACTTCATCCAGGGGTACATCAACTATGTATATATCCCCAGCCTGGACAGCTTCGTTGAAGGTGTTTTTGATGATGGCGACGGCAGCGAGTACGAACTGGGCGTGAGGTTCACGGTGAAGATCGTGGACATCTACGCCGCGTACCGCGCCCACAACATGGGCTTCCAGTTCCTGGGTGGCGGGCCGACCGAAAACATCGACAACGACGGTTTCGTCGCAGGTGTCGGCTTCCGGTTCTGATCCAATCTGAACGGTTTGAAATGCCCGGACGATCCGTACCGTCCGGGCATTTTTGTGTGCCGGGAACGTTCTTGACCGCACCAGGTTTTCCGCATGCTACCTTAGTCCGGACCCAGTTGCTTTCCCTGGGATGGAGCGTTCCCATGAAGACGATTATCGAGCCGTTTCGGATCAAGAGCGTAGAGCCGATCCGGATGACGACACGTGAGGAAAGGGAGGCGGTGCTCGAGGCCGCCGGATGGAACCTGTTCAAGATCGATGCGGAGAATATTCTGATCGATTTCCTCACCGACTCGGGCACCGGCGCCATGTCCTCGGAGCAGTGGGCCGGGATAATGCGGGGCGATGAATCCTACGCAGGGGCTCGTTCGTGGCACCGTTTTCGAGAGCGGGTCGAAGAGCTTACCGGGTTTCGCAATGTGATTCCCACCCACCAGGGCAGAGCGGCGGAACGGATCCTGTTCTCCTGCCTGAACCTGCCGGGCCGGGTGGTGGTCAGCAACACCCATTTCGATACTACCCGGGCCAATGTGGAGTACCTGGGAGGCAAACCGATTGATATCCCGATAGCGGAAGCCCGGGACCCCCGCAACCGGTATCCGTTCAAGGGGAACATCGACCTGGACCGCCTGAAGGAAATTCTCGCGGACAGCGCAATGGACGTGGCGTGCGTCATTCTGACGGTAACCAACAACTCCGGCGGCGGGCAACCGGCCTCCATGGAAAATATCCGTGGGGCGTCCCGGATCTGCCGCGAGTACGAGGTGCCGTTCTATCTGGACTCGTGCCGTTTTGCCGAGAACGCCTTTTTCATCAAGCAAAGGGAAGAGGGTCAAGCCGACCGGACGGTGGAGTCCATCGCCCGTGAAATGTTCCGACTGGCCGACGGGGCGACCTTCAGTGCCAAGAAGGACGGTATGGCCAACATCGGCGGATTCCTTGCCGCCAACGATGACAACCTCGCGCGACAAGAGAAGGAGTTGCTGATCCTGACCGAGGGGTTCCCTACCTATGGCGGACTGGCCGGCCGGGATCTGGAGGCGATCGCCATCGGGCTGAAGGAAGTGGTGCAGGAGGATTACCTGCACTACCGGATCGCCTCCACCCACTACCTTGGTAACGGTCTTCTGGAGGCGGGCATTCCGATCGTGGAACCGCCTGGTGGTCACGCGATCTACGTCGACGCCGGAGCGTTCCTGCCCCATATCCCGCCGGAGGAGTTCCCCGGCCATGCCGTGGCCTGCGCCTTCTACCTTGAAGGCGGCATCCGGGGGTGTGAGATCGGCAGCCTGATGTTCGACAATCAGGCTCTCCTGGAACTTTATCGCATGGCGATCCCCCGCCGTATGTACACGCAGAGCCATGTGGATTACGTCGTGGAGGTCGCCCGGGAAGTGGCGAAGAACAAAGACCGGCTAGGAGGGTTCCGCGTGGTGGAGGCGCCGGTTCAACTGCGGCATTTCAGCGCCCGCCTGGAGCCGCTGTAGGTTAGACTACGCCCTCGACCTCCGGAGGGTTTATCGTGAGGGCGATCATTGTCGGTGCGGGAGGAATCGCCCGGGGTCTTGTCCGCAGGCTCGGGGAGCGGTGGGAGATCACCGTCGTCGACCTCTCTCCGGAACTTCTGGAACGGGTAGAGACGATCCGCCCGGTCAAGACCCACCAGGGGGACGGCTCCAGTCGGGTCGTACTGGTACGGGCCGGACTGGAGTCGGCGGACGCCCTCATTGCGGCCGGCGCCGATGACGATTCCAATCTGGAAGCATGCCGCCTGGCTGCCGGCGCCTCTATCTCCAGGATTGTAGCGGTCTGCGCCGATTCGGAACGAGAGGACGAATACCGCCGGCTTGGAGTGCCGGTGGTGATCTCCGACACTCTTGCGGCGCGGAGAATCGAACTGCAACTCGAATCCCGCCGGCTGGCTTCCATGGCGTTCGCCGATGGCAAGGCGGAGGCCATCGAGTTCCTGGTGGCGGAAGACTCGCCGGTCCGGGGCAAGACCCTGGCCGAAATTCACTCCCATACCTGGATTCTCGGCGCCCTGTTGCGCCGGGAGAACTGATCATCCCCCACGGCGAAACCCGGCTGGCAACAGGGGACCGGGTTACGGTGGTGGGCGCCAGCGCCGATTTCTCGGATATCGTTCGAACATTCACATCGGGCCAGGGCCGGTTCCCCCTGGATTTCGGCAAGCGGGTTGTGGTGTGTGTGGAGAAGTCGCCGGACGTGTCAGGCGTGCTGGCCGAGGCGATGTACGTCGCCCGGAACAGCAAGGCGACCTCGGTGGCTATCCTCCACCAGGATCCCGGTTCCATCTCCGACCCGGAAAAATCGAAGCAAAGCGCCGAGATTCTGGTGCAGGCGATCAAGTCGGCGGACGGAGTCCAGATCCGGCCCCGGCCGGTGCGGGGACGGCCGGCCGGCAAGATGCACCTCATGCCCCGGGAGGAAAGCGTCGGCCTGCTTGTGGTTCCGGCGACTCCCGGCAAGGGGGCGATCGGATGGTGGCGAGGAGGCATGGCGCTCCGATTGTTGCACAGGACAGGGAAACCGGTCCTGCTTGCCCGGGGCAGCCATCCATACCGCCATATCCTCGTGCCGGCGAGGACCACCGCCGGAGGCAGGGCCGCCGCCAGGGCGGCCATCGATCTGGCACAGTACACCAGGGCGGACCTCCGGGCCCTGGCGGTAATGGACCCGGTATTCATGTCCGGGCCCGAGGTTTCCACCGAAGCCAGGGATGCCGTCATCTGGCTGGAGGACGATGCTGCGGTCCACGATGTGAAGGTGGATAGCGAAATCGTCCGGGGGAACCCGGTGCGGGAGTTCCTGGCCAGAACGGGGGAGTGTGATCTGCTGATCCTGGCCCTGGACCGCAAAGCGTGGCGCCCGTGGCCGCGATTGGTGATCACCGGCATGCTCGCCCGCATGACGGACATATCGGTTCTGCTGGTGCCGGTCAGGGAACCGGCCTGATGGAAGGCGCCGTCAGTATCATCGCCATCGCCCTGGCGGCGTTCCTGTTGCCGTTCATCGCCGATCACCTGCGCATCCCCGCTATTGTCCTTGAGATCATGTTCGGGATCGTGGTCGGCCCATCGTTGCTGGGCTTGATCCACAACAGCGAAGTGTTCGCCTTTCTGGCTGAACTCGGGTTTTTCCTCCTGATGTTTCTGGCCGGCTTCGAGATCGACCTGCATCAGATGGAGCGGCAGGGCAGGGTCCAGATCCTGACCTCGCTGATCGTGTTCGGCCTGACTCTCTTCCTGGCACACCTCTCGGCCCGAATCCTCGGCTATGGCCCGTTCATGACCCTGCTGCTGGCTACCACGTCCGTCGGTCTGGTGGTTCCGACCCTGCGCACTACCGGGATGTCAGCCACAACTCTCGGTCAGTTGATCCTGATGTCCGCCATTGCGGCCGATTTCCTCACCCTCGTGGCGGCGACGGTCTTCGCCATGGTGACGGAGCACGGCGTTGGCTGGCACCTGCTGAATTTCCCGGTGCTCTTCCTGGTCATTGCACTGGTGCTGTTGGCTCTGCGCCGATATGCGTGGTGGTACCCGGAAAAAGTCGAGCGCCTGTTCGCCCGGGACGACCCGGAAGAGATCGGGATACGGGCCTGCCTGGCCCTGATGTTCGTATTTATCGGCCTGTCCTACCCGCTGAAGGTGGAACCGATCCTGGGAGCTTTCCTGGCCGGCGCGGTATTTGCGATGGTGTTTCGGAACCGGGGCCACCTGGAACAGAAGATGTCCGGCTTTTCCTTCGGCTTCCTGGTACCGATCTTTTTCATCCACGTAGGGGTGGAGTTCGACCTGCGGGCGTTGCTGGAGCCGGGGATCCTGCTGGCGGCGGCGAAGCTGCTGGTGGCCGCGGTTCTGGTGAAACTGCTGGCCGCCACCGTGCTGGTGTTCCGGGGGTTATCGCCCAGAAACGTGCTTGCGGCCGGGCTGTTGCTGTCCACCCGTATGAGCCTCGTCATCGCCATGGCCGAACTAGGTTCACGCCTGGGCCTGCTGGACCGGATATTGGAGGCTCAGGTCATCCTCCTGGCGGTTGTGACCGCCGTGTTCGCTCCGATCCTGTTCCGCGTGCTGGTGTCCGGACCACCTCAGCCCCGGGTCGGGATTCAGTCCTGATCAGTCGGTTCTCCGGCAGGTTTCCGCCTTCGTCTCCGACGCCGTCTTTTTTTCTTCGTGGGCGGGCCGTTGCCGTCGTCGGCCGGACCGTCGGACACCGGCTCTTCATGCGGTTCGGGAACCGGAGCATCCGCTCCCTCGGGAACGGTGGGCAGGGCGGCGAAGAAATAGTTGTCGCTCCAGGGTGACGGCATATTCGGATCCGGTTTCGCCGCCGCCGATTCCCCGTCAGGTTTCTTCTTCTGCCGGGGATCGGACGGTGAGCGTTTTCGTCGGGATGATCGACTCCGCCCGGCGCCGCGCTGCAGGTTCTCGGGTTGTTGTTTTTCTTCGGTCTTCCCGGCTTCCCGGGGTTGCCTTTGCCAGAACGTCGCTGCATTGCTGAATTCGCCGCCCATAATCTCGCCAAGAGCGGCCAGGATCCAGACCGCTGCCGGATAACATTCCCGGCTGAGGATTGCACGGCGCACATTGGGGCGGGCTTTCCTGTGGGGGACCATGCGAAACAAGGTCATCACCAGGGCGCGGCAGAGTTCCTGGTCCTTGCGGGAAACCCTAAGGCGTTGCGCCATCGGTTTCACAAGATCGTCCACCACCTTGTGCATATCCACGCCCTGGGGCCAGGCGGCGGTCCCGTTCCTGCTCCAGCCCAGGCGGTCGAACAGGACAGGCACCACCAGGACTGCAAGGATCTCGCCGGTTGTGACCTCCCGGCCATCGGCAGTGCGCCGGTCCATGGCGGTCAGTAGCCGGTCCAGGGTCGTCACCGCCTCCGGATCCTGACGGTACGGTCCGGTGAACTCCGGGAGGATGACCTGGAACACCCCGGTTTCCCGGAGGAGTTCGAAGGATCGCCGCGCCGCTGCTCCGGCGCAGAACCGGTTGATCTCCTCCAGCACTCTGGATGGGGCCGCCTTGGTGATCTCGGTCACTGCGTCCTTCAGGGCGAGGAGGGTACCGTCCTCGATGGTGAAGTTGAGGCGTGCCGCGAATTTGATCGCCCTCAGGATCCGGATCGGATCCTCCCGGAACCGTACAGCCGGGTCCCCAATGGTCCGGACGTACCGGCGCCTCAGGTCGGCCAGTCCGCCGGCGTGATCGATGATGTTTTGTTCCGCCAGGTCATAGAACAACTGGTTAATGGTGAAATCCCGGCGAAGGGCGTCTTCCTCGGGAGTGCCGAATACGTTGTCGTCCCGGATGAGGAGATCCTTCGCGTCCCCGTCCTCTCCGGATTGGTCCTGGTCGGCTAGTGCCCGGAAGGTAGCGACCTCGATGATTTTCCGGTTCTGGAAGTAAATGTGCGCCAGGCGGAACCTGCGACCGATGATTCGGCTGTTGCGGAAGATCCGCTTGACCTGTCTCGGTGTTGCCGATGTGCCGATATCGAAGTCTTTCGGGCGGCGGTCCAGCAGGAGATCCCGAACGCAGCCACCCACTAGGTACGCGGTATGGTCGAACCGGGTCAACCGTCGGAGGATTTTCACCGCATCCGGATCCAGGTCGGCCTCCTGGATCGGCGCATGAGTGACCGTCGGCCCGGCCTGGACCGCTGGATACCCGCCCCCGGCCGAGGTCGATGGTTGTTTCGAGGATACGGAGGGGCGGGAAGATTTTTTCCCTCTCCGGCCAAGGAGTCTACGAAGTGTATTCAGCATGCTGTAGGCCGATAATATAGCAAGATTTGCCCATTAGCAGCTATCAGGTTCCCGGTTCTTTGGAAGATCCTGCCCTAAAGGCAGGTGTGTAACGAATTTCATCAGTTACTGAGGATATCGGAAGCTGGCAGCTGCGTCAAAGGGCGGACAGATCGTCCGCAACGTTGCTGCAAGAAAACATATAATACTTGTCTTAATTGTTACTTAATGGTATTTAATCGTTAGTTAAGTCCATAACCTGACGTCCAGGGGGGATACTGGGGTCGGAATGATGGTTGCCAGAGACTTGATGCAAGTTGAAGTGATTTCGGTACAGGACGATACGGTACTGGAGGAGGTCCTGGACCTGCTCATGCAGGAGCATATTTCCGGCGCGCCGGTTGTGGATCGGAAAGGTCTGCTGGTTGGCGTCATCAGCCAGGTGGATGCGTTTTTCGGCAGCCGCACCCTGCCGGGATCGGCCCGGAATGCTGACGGGGATCTCGGAGTGATCCAGGTCAGGGATGTTATGACCTCCCCTCCGATCTGCGCCAACGAGGAGACACCGGTTCACGCCATGGCCGAAATGATGTGCAAGCTTCATATTCATCGGTTACCGGTGGTGAAAGCGGGCCGTCTCTCCGGCATGGTTTCCTCCCTCGACATCTGCCGGGCGATGTCCCACGACTCCTACCGTGCCGAGGCGATCTGATCCTGCGCTCTGCTATCCTGCCTGCCATGGATGAATCCGGCCTGATCGCAATGCTGAACGCACTCTCCACAGGGGAACTGGACGGCCTGCTTGCCAAATTGCAGGAGGCGCAGGAGGGTTGCCGGGAACTGGGGCACCAGGACCTGGGCGATCGCCTGGGCCTGGCCCGGCAGGCGCTTCTGGATTGCGACACACGGACATTCCGGAAGCAGGTGGAAACCGTAGTCTCCAGATTGGGACATCTGCGTTAAAGTGATGCCATGGATTCTTTTCCCCAACTCTTCTTCCAGATCCTCATGGGGATCGGCCTGGCGGCATCCGCAGGGTTGAGGGCGTTCCTGCCGCTGCTGGTGGTCGGGATCGCCGGCCGGGCAGGCTGGGTGCCGTTATCCGACAACTTTGCGTGGCTGGCAGGTTGGCCGGCGCTGATCGTGCTGGGCGTCGCTGTACTGGTGGAGGTGCTGTCGGACAAGTTTCCCGCAGTAGACAACTTCCTGGATATGATCCAGGTGTTCGTCAAGCCGGTGGCCGGCACCATCCTGGTGGCTGCGGTCGTCATCGACCTTTCGCCCCTCCAGACCACCGTTCTGGCGCTGATACTGGGGAGCGGAACGGCCGGTACTGTTCACGTGATGAAGGCCAAGACCCGGCTGGTCTCCACCGTCACCACCGCCGGTGCGGCCAACCCGGTGCTGTCGGTGGCGGAAGACACGGCCGCTCTTGGCGGTTCGGTGCTGGCCCTGATCGTACCGCCGGTGATGGTCCTGGTGCTGTTGTTTGTTCTGGTGTTCGTATACGTTCAGGTCCGGAAAGGCAGGCTGGGCCTGCCCGGTAGTTGTGGCGATGGCTGATCGCGGCTTTCGGCGGAAGCTGGCTACAGCCGGTTGCCTGATCCTGGTGTTCCTCCTCCTTGGCGTGTTGGTCGTGGTGTCGGTTCAAGCCTGGCGCTCTTATCGCGATCACAGCATCCACGCCGGGGATCCGGAAGCCCGGACGGCCCAGGCTCTGGAGATCCTGGGCGGCAGGCTGCCTGACGGTTACCACGCCATGGCGGCCTTGACCATGGCCGGTATGCTCAGGGCGGTGGTTCTCTCGGATTCGCCACCCGGCGTCGACGGACGGATCGACCGGTTTGAGACAGGTCTGTTTCTATACCTGGAGTCCCGGGGAGGGGAGATCACGTTGGACGATCTCTTGAACATCTGGCCGGGGGATCTGGGACTTGAGCCGGGAGACCGGCTCCGGAAAGGCACCATCCGGCAAAGAGACGTAGAGATCGATTACACATCGGCCAGGGGGGTTCTGATCAACGGTCACCATCGCCTTCACGGCGTTTTTGCGGAACTGTCGTTCCGCTGCGTTGCGGTGGGGCGGAAACGGGCCGCAATCTGGTTCCATACGGTGCCGGCCGGGTCGCCGGTCAACCCGATGCCGTCCTTTGCGGCGCTGCTGGGCGGTCCGGCCGATCCGTCGGCCGTGAGACGGTTCACCGCCTCCATGGATTTGTGCAGGGAGTGAGCGGCCGTTCTACTCGGTGGTGTACTTGATTTCCATTCGCCGCACCACCAGGGCGGTGGCCGCCAGCACCAGGACGGTAAACAGCAGGATGCCGCTCACCGCCATCCAGGCCGGTGTCGGTTCGGCGATTACCGCGAAGAACCCGCCTTCCGCCATCGGCACCGGCATCAGCGAGTTCAGGTAGTGCACGACGCTGATTTTCTTCAGGAGTTGCGGAAGCAGGAAATTGGCCCATTCCAGCCCGTAGAACAGCACCGCGGGGATCACCGGGTTCTTGAAAAAGATTCCGATGCCCAGGAAGACCGCTCCATAGCCGAGACAACCCAGGAGGGTGATCCCTACATAGGTGATCAGGTGGGATACGCCGCTCCCATCCGTGAACCACATGGACATGGCGTCGCCGCCGGTGGACGCAAACAAGAGCAGGTACGATACCACCGTTGAGAGGGCGAACAGGACCATGGCGCCGATCAGTCCTGCGAAGTACTTCCCGACGGTGAGCACCTCCCGGCGGATCGGCACCAGGAAATAAAAGTGCAGGCTTTTGCTGGCGATTTCCGCGCGGAATAGGTTGGTGAAGATCGTCACGCATCCGAAGAACACCACGAACCGGAGGGTCAGGAGGTTGAACGACCACGCGAACACGGTCATGGCGTTGTTGATTTCCAGCGCTTCTCCCGAGACGGCCAGGGCGACGTAGTTCGCCAGAAACCCCGCCACCGGCATCAAGGCCAGCAGGTACAGAGGGATGGCACGGCGCCCGATGAGGTACCGTTGCCACTCCAGCGAGATCACCGCCATGACCTGGCGCATCCACAGCGCCATCGATCCCGGTTCGCCGGGGCTGGTCAAGGATCTTCTCCTTCCTCGCTTACCAGGTAGCGATAGACCGCGAAAACGTCATCGTCGGCGGCTGTGACGCTCTCGACGTTGATGTCGTGTTCCAGAACGATACGGTTCAGAACCTGGTAGAACGCCTCAGCGTCCTGGGTGCTGATCAGCACCCCCTGCCGGTCCTCGTGCATCTTGATTTCCACCACGTGGTTGAACTGCAGGGCGGAGGAAGCCAGCAGGATAGCCTTGTCACAACGGATCAGGATCTGCAGCGGGTGCCTGTCGATCTCCGTCCGGACCGCATGGATGTCGCCGTCGGCCATGACGTAGCCCTGGTTCAGGATCAGCACCCGGTCGGAGATCAAGTCGACCTCATGGAGGATGTGGCTGGAAATGATGATGTGCTGCCCTTCTTCGGCCAGCTGCCGGAACAGGTCGATGATCTCGGCTCTGGCCATCGGGTCCAGACCGTTCAGCGGTTCGTCCAGGATAAGGATGTCCGGATGGTGGGCAATCGCCTGGGCCAGCTTGATCCGCTGGCGCATGCCCTTGGAATAGGCGGCGATCCTGCGATCGGCTGCCGCGGTCATGTTGACCCGCGCAAGGGCCTCGTCGGTGAGCGGGCCGGCCTCTTCGGCCTCGTAGCCGAACACTCGGAGGTAGCCCAGGATGAACTTCCGGCCGGTCACTCCTGCCGGGAAGCTGTCGAACTGGGTGCAGTAACCGATATGCCGGAAGCAGTGCTCCGTCTGGTCCGGGCGGTAACCGATCATCTCGACCTCGCCCTGGGTCGGACGGATCAGTCCGGTCATCAGGTTCATCAAGGTCGTCTTGCCGGAACCGTTCGGGCCTACCAGGCTGGTGATGCCGGCGGGGATGGCGAGATCGATCCGGTTGACCCCCAGGACGTCGCCGTAGAACTTGGAGACGTTGCGGAAGACGACCAGGTTGTTGCCGTCAGCGGCCATAGTTCTCACTTGACCTCTTCATAGGCGCGGATCTTCCTGTACAGGGCGTAGATCGACAGGGCGCAGAACACCACAATCGTCGCCAGGGAGGAAACCAGGGACAACTGGGGAAATTCAGGCTGGATGCCGTACAACCCTTCCGCCACCCGCTGCTGTGTCACCAGCAGGCTCAGGTTCAGTCCCCACTTCAAATTGAGGGCGCCGGACAGGAAACCGCTGAAACCGGCCAGAATGATATACACCGCGAACAGGCTGAGCCGGATCACACGCTTGGTCTTGAACAGGGCCGACAAGGCGAGGGCGACCAGAGAACTGGTCAGGATCCAGATCCAGGAAAACACGAAAATCGCCATCCCGATCCGGATGTTGTCCACGAACCAGCTCCATCCCGAAAAATACGACTGCAGCAGAAATACCAGCCCGTGGGGCACCCAGGTGATGACAGACAGCAGGATCAGGAGTACCGACATCTTCCCCAGGATGTAATCGGTCCGGTTGAACGGCCTGGCCAGGTAGAGGGGGAGGGCGTTGTTGGCCAGATCGGCGGATATCAACTGGGGCGCCACCACCAGGACCAGGATGAACCCGAGGGGGAATATCTGACCGCCCATGAATCCCAGGAAAACCTCTGCGTTCACCGGCAGGAACCCTTCCATCGGGATTCCAAGAGCTTTCTCCAGGATCTGGGCATTGTGGCTGAGGTAGACCCAGGCGGCCATCACCAGCGGCACCAGGAGGCAGACGATGAAGTACACCAGGAACATCTTCGATGCGAACACCTGCCGGAAGGTGTACCAGGGCAGCACCAGGAACCGGGACCACTCCGGGGTCAGGGAGCCCTGATACCCCTTGTAGCTGCGCTCATAGACCGCCAACGGGCTCGCCCTCCATCGCCTTCATGAAGATGTCCTGCAGGGAGTCCCGCTTGTGGTCCAGACGTCGGATCTCGATCCCGCGTTCGTCTGCGATCCGGAACAGGTCGTGGATCCGCATAGTTTCCGGGAGGATCAGCTTGATCCTGTCTCTCCCGCTGTACGCCCACTCGATACTCCGGTCTCCCAACGCCTCCGCCAGACGGTCCGAACCGCCGTGGGCCTCCAGCTCGATGAACTGCTTGTTTGCCTTGCGCTCCTCTTCCAGGTTGCAGTAGGCGGCAATCCGGCCGGATTTCAGGACAAGAGCCTCATCGCAGCACTCCTCCACGTCCCGCAGGAGGTGGGAGGACAGGATCAGGTTGACCTTGCCCGATTCCCGTATCTCACGGATCAGCTTGATCATTCGCAGCCGGGCCGGCGGATCCAGGCCGTTGGTCGGCTCGTCGAGGATGATCAGCTTCGGGGCATGGACAATCGCTTGGGCCAGCTTGACACGCTGCTTCATGCCCAGGGAAAACGTTTCCAGGTTGCGGTAGCGCGCCTCGCCCAGCCCGACGTAGTACAGCGCTTCGTGAGCCCGCTCCAGGGCTCCCCAGGGCGGGATACCTGAAAGTTCGGCCATGAGTCGGACGAATTTTACCGCCGAGACACCGGCGATGAACGATTCGTTCTCCGGCATATACCCGGTCATTGCCCGGAGGGCCTTGGCGTCGGCGCCTATATCCTTGCCGAACACGTGGGCGGTTCCGGAAGCCGCCTTGTGGAAACCGAGCAGGGTGTGCAGCAGAGTGGTTTTGCCGGCCCCGTTCGGCCCGAGGAGACCGATGGAAAGGCCGGAGATGGAAACCGTCAGGTCCGACAGGATCTGCCGGCCGGCCAGACGCACCCCCAGCTTGTTCAGTTCGATGACCGCGCTCATCGCCTCCCCGCCGTGCGGATTCAGGTCAAACGTCGCCGCCGGAGCTGTCATCATACACGGGGTCGGCCGATTCGCGCTCCGCCTGTTCCATCATATCCCCCAGATTGAGGATGCTGTCCAGGTTGAACAGGCGGCCAAAATTGTTGCCCAGGAGGCCGCCCCGGTCCGATCCGGTGAAAATGATCCGATCCTTTTCACCGTAGACCAAGTACAGGCTCGGTTCCATGTTCTCTACCAGTTTCTGCAGCCCGGACTTGTGTTCCGGAGACAACTGCCCGGTCATCCCGGAAGCGCTGTTCACCAGCGGGCCGAGAATCGTACCCAGGTTCTGATAGAACATGGCGGAGAAGTTCATCCGGCCGTCCTCAGGCAGGAGTGCGTTGAACCTGTTGTCCGAGGACAGGGTCAGGCCGGAATCCCGGTACCGGATCGCCCGGTCCAGGAACACTCGCCGCGGTGCGAGGATCATGTAGCCGTCCAGGAAGGTGTAGTGCACCTGGGGGCCGGTAGTCGGCACCAGGGCCCAGTATTTCTGACCCTTGAGGTCGGTCTGCTTCAGGGCGGCCTGTTCCTCGCCGGACCCGGAACTGTTGAGCTGCTCCACCGCAACCTGGATGGTCCGCTGCATCGCTTCCGGGTCGTAGACCTCCAGCACCAGCTTCCAGGCCGGTTTGGGAAGGACCGGTCCGTCCAGGGCGAATACGACCTCGCCGCCCAGGGGGGCGATCACGTCGTCCAGAAGATCCAGGCCAGTATCCTGCCGGAAGCTGTCCAGGAACTCCTGCCGCCCTTCCATCGGCATCATCGCGAACAGCTCTTCCACCAGGGAGGACGGGTTTTTGACCACGAAGCCGCCGACGGCGGTGGCGTCGGGGGAGATGAACTCCAGGGCGCCCATCGGTCCCGGATCGGCCAGCCAGGCCGCCATGCCGGTCCGCCTGCCGTCGAAGGTCAGGGCCGCCTCGGTCAGGGTCTTCTCGCCGATCTCCCTGCGGTTGACCACCAGGTGCCGGATGTTGTCGATTCCGAGCACGGTGCTGGCTTGGTCGTCATGACCGTCCATCTGGAAGAGGCTTTTGAGGTCGGCGCCGAATACGATGCCGGCCCCTTCCTCGTAAACCTGCGCCAGGCTGTTGTGGAACGGGGTTCCACGGAAGCGGCCGGTGAGCGCCTGGTGGGCTGCCAGATCGGGCGAGACCACCAGGAGGTCTTCCTGGATGGAAACCAGCAACCTGTCGCCGTCCGGCGCGGTACCGCCGGAGGGATCGGAGAGCAGAACCAGCGGAGCTTCGGAGCCGGTGTTGGACTTCCACTGGCCAAGATCGGACGTCAGTTCCTTCCGGAACCGTTCGGGATAATCGAGGCGGGCCAGCACTACCGGGCCGGTGATCTCACCGTCAGCGCCGCGCTGGAAGGTAACTGCGACCTCCTCACCGATCTGGGGCCCGTATTTAGCCACCTGGTCCATGATGGTGGCGATGATGTTTTCAACCTTTTTACCGCCCATTTCGGAATCCCACAACCGGGTCAGTCCCGGGTTGGTGCTGATCCGCTCCTGCATCAGCTCGTGGGCCTCTCTGAGGTGCTCGGTCAGGTTCGGAATCGCAGCGTACATAACCGTGCCCGCCGGCGCCTTGTCCAGCAGGGAAGTATCGGTCCGGAGCCTGTTCCGGGGCAGCCGATCGGACAGGTCGGCCCGGAACTTTTCTATCTCGGAGAGCAATGTCAGGTGGTTGTCGAGATCGCTGCTCCAGGCGATATCCCGGGACACCGGGATGCGGTAAAGGTTGTCGGCGGTGGTGACCTGCTCCCCCGAGGCGAGGATATCGGTGCGGGAACCATGGTGCACTACCACCTCACCCTCAATCACCGAAACCCGGCTGCCTTTCAGGCCGTTGCTGACGGCGAATACCGTGCCGGTCACCGCCACGTTGCAGTCGTCGGTTTCCACGAACAGATGGCCTGAGCCTTGTTGTGAAGCCTGAACGATGATGCTGCCCCGGGTCAGGTGGATGGTGTCGTCGCCTCTCGTGCGGGACACGTACATTTCGGACCGTTCCGCCAGCTCGACGATCGATCCGTCCTTAAGGGAGACCTTGGCGCCGGATCCTTTGGCGGTCCGGATCCATTCGCTTTCATTGAGGGTCTGGCCTGCCGCCAGTTGGCTGGTGCTGGCCTGGGAGACCTCCATGAGAGCGCCGTCCACCATCTCCACGCGGAGCATGCCGTCGGTTCGCAGGGAGAAGAAGTCGGTGTTGACCGCGAACCCGATCAGGGCGACACCGATGACCACCGCAGCCGCCAGGCTCCAGGTCAACTCGGTTCTCCAACGCCTGACGCCTGTCGGTTTCACCGTCGGTTTTTGCGTGGCGGAAACGGTGGTTGCGCTGTTCCTTGCGGACTTCAGAGCCTTGCGGCAGGGCAGGCAGTCCCGGCTGTGGTCCTTGAGCAGGAGAGCACGGTCCTCGTTGAGTTCGCCGGCGAGGAATGCCGGGATCAGTCGGCGGTAATCGTCGCAACCGCGCAGCTCGATGGCCTGAGGCGACCGGCTTTCCTCGTCCTGGAGGAACTCGCTCATCGCCTGCCAGGTACGTCTGGCGGAACGCTCGATGGCGGCCTGCTCCGGCTCCTCGCTTTTGATCTGGTCCAGGGCCTTGTCCAGGACGTCATCGAAGCGGTCTTTTTCATATGTGCTCATATCGTGTCTCCTGCCAGGGACCGGATCTCTTCCTTCAAGTAATTGCGTGCCCGATGAAGCATGACCGCGATGGTGCTGCGGGACGTACCGAGCATCGCTGCGATCTCGTGATTGTTGTAACCCTGGAAATAACGCAATGTGAATACCTCGGAAGTGCGCGGGTTCAGAATGGTCAGGGCGGCCCGGATCCGTTCCCGGATCTCCCGGTCGGTTTGATCCTGTTCAGGGTTGGTGGCCGTCGGGTCCGGCATTGCCGGGGCGAACTCCTCGATGGAGGAGGCACGGGCGTTCTTTTTCGCCCGGATGATGTCCAGGGAGGCGTTAATCGCCGCCCGGTGCAGGTAGCTCCCCGGGTTTTCCGAAAGCCTCGTACGGTCCTGTCTCCGGACCAGCCGCATGAACACGGTTTGAACCGCATCCTCGGCGTCCATGGCGTTGCCGCAAACACGGTAGGCCGCCTGGTAGACCCGCTTATGGTGCTCCCGGAAGATCTGTTCCATCTCCTGGGCCGGGGTCAAGGCGGCTACTGGTTGGGCTACTGCCTGCACTGCCTTCTCCTTCTGTTCGTTCTCACCCATAACAACGCCTCGCAGAAGAAATGATTAACAACAAGGGGGACCGTCCCGGTTTTTACTCCCGAATGCAGTAAAATAGGCTTAAATACCAGGACTTTTACAAATATTCGCCGAGGGTTTATTCCTCGTACATCTCGTCCAGAAGCGCCCTGTAGTTCGTCAGGACCACCTTGCGCTTGATCTTCAGGGAAGGGGTTAGTTCCCCGGACTTTATCGTGAATTCACCTGGCAAAATCCGGACCTTCTTGATCGTTTCGAAAGAGGCCAGGCTCTTGTTGAGGGTCTCGACCTCGCCTTCGATCAGTGCCTGGACCACCTGATTTGTGCACAGTTCCGAAGGATCGTTGTATTCCAGGTCGCGTTCCGCCGCCCAGGTCTTGACGTTGTCGATATCGAGTGTAACCAGCGCGGTGAGGTATTTGCGGCGATCTCCATATGCGACAACCTGGTTGATGTACCGGGATTGTGTCAGGACCTGCTCCACCCTTTGGGGAGCGATGTTCTTGCCGCCGGCGGTGACGATCAGATCTTTCTTGCGGTCGGTGATCTTGAGGAAGCCGTCTTCATCGATTTCGCCGATGTCTCCGGTATAGAGCCAGCCGTCCTTGTCGATGGTTTCGGCGGTAGCCTCCGGGTTGCGGTAGTAACCCTTCATAACATTGTCGCCTCGGAACAGGATTTCGCCGTCATCCGCCAGTTTCATTTCGATACCGGTCCCTACCGGGCCGACTGTCCCGAACTTGTAATGATCGATCCGATTCACGTTGGAAAAGGAACTGTTCTCCGTCATGCCGATCCCTTCCAGGATCAGGATGCCGCAGGCATGGAAGAATTCGGCGATTGATTTATTGAGGGGAGCGGCGCCTGATATGGCAAAAGTCAGACGGCCGCCCAGGCCTGCCTGGATTTTGGCGAATACCAGCTTGTGGGCCAGTTTGTGCTTGAACGACAGCCATCCCGGCAGCGGTTTGCCGGCCTGGCGGTAGATTCCGGCCTCCATGCCTGTACCCGATCGCCCAGTTGAACAGCTTCTCCTTGATGCCTCCTGCATCCTGAACCCCGGAAATGATCTTGTCGTAGATTTTCTCGAAGATCCTGGGAACGCTGGCGATGAGATGCGGCCGAATCTCCTTCAGGTTCTCGCCCAGCGTATTGATGCTCTCGGCGAACGAAATGGTCAGGGCTTCACGGGCGCAGAAAAACACGATCAATTTTGCGAAAATGTGGGCCAGTGGCAGGAACAGCAGATTCTCGAAATGCGGCTCCAGGGGCAGCGCATTGGCGGCGGACTCGCTGCCTGCCAGCAGGTTGGTGTGGGACAACATGACCCCTTTGGGTGAGCCGGTTGTGCCGGATGTATACGCCAGCGCAGCCAGATCGTCCCCGGATACAGCGGCTACCATCGTTTCCAGGCGACCGGGTTCCACTTCTTCGGCGCGGGCAAGGAAATCGCCCCAGCACAGGATGTTCCGATCCGGGTCCGAGGGACCGTCCAGCAGAATGTAGTTGTCGACGGATATGGTCCGATCCCTGACCGACCACAGTTTGTCCATCTGGTCCTGGTTCTCGACGATGATAGCCCGGGCTTCGCAGTGTTCAATGATAAAGGCGCAGTCTTCCGGAAGGTTCGAAGGGTAGATGCCGACAATTACGAATCCTGGAGCGTTGGCGCCGAATTCAGCCTGTACCCACTCCAGCCGGGTATTGCTCAAGACGCAAACGCGGTCGCCCTTGTTCAGGCCGAGGGCGATCAGGGCCCGGGAAACCCTGGAGCAGGCCTCGTGCTGTTCTCTCCATGTTACATCGTACCAGGTGCCCTCTTTTTTGTAGCGGTAGGCGATCTTGTCAGGAGTTGAATCGCACACTTCCCTGAACATGTCGTAGATGGACGCATGTTTCATTTTCCCACCTCCCGGCCTGTATGCGGCCTTCTTGCCGGAATCGTCTGATGACTCGTCAATTCTGCCACGAAACCGTAACATCCGTTCCCTGTATAGATTCCGGAACCGGTCCTCGTCCAGGGCGTAATGCTTGTCCTGGAACAGTTCCGCCGTCCGCTGCCGGTGGTTCTCGGAATCGATGCGATCCTTCATCCTGCTTGAAATCGGCAAAATCTGGAGGCCGGACTCCCAGCGGAACCAGCGGTCGGTGGCCAGTGCGCGAACGCAACCGAGTTCGATGGCCCAGGCGATTTCCGCAAGCGGCAGGCAGATCAGATCCCGGTGGATCGCCTGCATCCGGGCCTGGTTCACCGGATCGTAGAATCGGAACCCTTCCCGGTAGAGCCAGGCGTTGTGAAAATAGTTGGGGTGGTTGACGATCCCTTCCAGGTCCATGCTCCGCGCCAGCGCGATGAGCATTTTTACCAGCGGACGGGCCATTCCCAGGCCGGGATGTTCCTGTCCGGGAAATGGAGGCCGCTGGGCCGTGAACCGGCCCCCAGGGTTCTGCATGGTCAGCCAGTCGATGGTCAGGACCCGGGGAAGCGCATCGTTCGGGCCATCCGCAAGCCGGGTCGCCGGCCACAATGTTCCGTCATGGATCCTGAGTTCCATCAGGAGATGGGCCGGATTCTCCGTGCGGTCATAGAGCCGCAGGGACTGTCGGAACGGCTCGACCTGGGACAATGCGAGGCGGATGTCCGGGAACCCCAGGTTCCTGAGATGGGGGAGGATGCCGTGATGTTCGAACGCCTCCAGGATCTTGCGGCGGGGGAAACGACCCAGCCACAGGATGGAGCTTTTCCCGGCGAACAGCTGGTCTTCCAGATCGCTGGTTTCGAAAAGGGGATCCCTGCTCCTGGAAGAATCCCTTTTCCTGAACCTTGCGACCATGGCTCAGCATAGCTTGAACCGATTCCGGTGACTACGGTTGAAAAAGAGCTCCCGGCAGTGGGAACCGGCATATCTGCTATGATTCGCCGACATGAGGGTATTGATTGGCAATGATTTGAGGGCCGGATTTCTCGACTATTCCAGGCTTTCCTGCGCAGGCCGCATACGGGTTCGAAAGTATCTGAATATCACCCGGGTACACGGTTCTTGACCTTGAGGAGTGTTATGCGACTGGGAATTGATGCATCCAATCTCCGCAGAGGGGGGGGTGTTACCCATCTTGCAAATATCCTGCGGTATGGTGAGCCGCAACGGTTTGGCATCGAGAAAGTCGTACTTTGGGCCGGTCGAAACCAGATGGATCTGATCGAGGACCGCCCATGGCTAGAGAAATCGGATCAGCCGGCGCTGGATCGGAATCTACTGTCCAGGTTGTATTGGCAAACGAAAACGCTGAACCGGATTGCCGCCAATTCCTGCGACCTGCTGTTCGCCCCTGGCGGCTTGTGCAGCGTGCGGAGTGTGCCCTACATAACGATGTGCAGTAACCTGCTGCCGTACATGTGGAAGGAGCTCCGGCGGTACGGTGTGTCGTACATGTCCTTGCGATTCATTCTTCTGCGATATGGCCAGTTGCGATCATTCAGGAATGCGGAAGGTTTGATTTTTCTGAGCCGTTTCTGTCTTAAGACTCTAAGTGACGGCTTGTTACCAGCGAATGTCGTTTCTAAAGCGGCCGTTATTCCCCACGGGGTGGAGAAGATGTTCTTCCATGCGCCCGAGGATGATGGTGTGTTTGCGGACCGGGATGCCCTCAACCCGATACGGGTGCAGTACATCTCCATCGTTAATGTCTATAAACACCAGTGGAATGTTGTAGATGCGATCGGAGAACTGCGGCGCCAGGGATATCCAGTGGAGTTGACGCTGATCGGTCCCTCGCACCCTCCTGCGCTGAGAAAATTGGATGAAGCTCGCTCGCGGGTAGATCCTGCCGGAGAGTTCATCCGTTACCTCGGCAAGGCCGAGTATGATGACTTGCCTGCGATGTACCGCGATTGCGATATTTTTTTGTTCGCATCGAGCTGCGAGAGTTTCGGCCTGATCTTGCTGGAGGCGATGGCCTCCGGGCTTCCGATCGCTTGCTCAAACCGTACGACGCTGCCGGAGATTCTCGGGGATTGTGGCACCTATTTCGATCCGGAGAATGTCGGCGAAATCACGGATGCAGTGAAAAGTCTTATCGATAGCGATAGCTACAGGCAGTCCCTGGCTAGCAAGGCGTTCCGGAGAGCCGGCGAGTACTCATGGGTGAAAGCCGCGAATGAGACCATGCGGTATATTGCGAATACGGCCAGGAACCTGAATATCATATCCGGGTAAGAAACCGGTGGAGTGGATCATTTCATGAAGCAGATACTCCAGAATCTCGCAAACGGCGAGACCTCCCTGGTGGATGTCCCCGTTCCGGTGAATCTGCCGGGTCATCTTCTAATCGCCAGCAGGCGGACCCTGGTTTCGGCCGGCACCGAGCGGATGCTGGTGGACTTCGGCAAGGCAGGCTGGATCGAGAAGGCGAGGCAGCAGCCGGACAAGGTCCGGATGGTGATCGGCAAGATCAAAACCGACGGATTGGCGCCGACCATAGAGGCGGTGCGAAGCAAGCTGGATCAGCCGCTGCCGATGGGTTATTGCAACGTCGGCACGGTGCTGGAGTCGGACGCCGAGGGGTTTGCCCCTGGTGATCTGGTAGTGTCCAACGGCCACCATGCCGAGGTCGTTCGTGTTCCGCGGAACCTGGCAGCCCGGGTTCCTGACGGTGTCGCCGAGGACATGGCGGTCTTTACCGTATTGGGCGCCATCGGCCTGCAGGGCATCCGGTTGCTGCGTCCGACCCTGGGCGAGTGTGTCGTCGTTACGGGGCTCGGCCTGATCGGCCTGTTGTGCGTGCAGCTGTTGAAGGCCAGTGGCTGCCGTGTGCTCGGTATCGATCCCGATCCGGAACGGTGCAGGCTGGCCGCCGGGTTCGGCGCCGAGGTGGTGGACCTGTCCGAGGGCCAGGATCCTGTGGCGAGGGCGGAGCGGTTCTCCCGGGGACACGGCGTGGATGGAGTCCTGATCACAGCCTCCACCAAAAGCAACGATCCTGTTCATCAGGCGGCCGATATGTGCCGCAAGCGTGGCCGGATCGTCCTGGTCGGCGTGGTCGGCCTGAAGCTGTCCAGAGACGATTTCTACGAGAAGGAGCTGTCCTTCCAGGTGTCCGCCTCCTACGGACCGGGACGCTATGACCCGGAGTATGAGGAAAAAGGGAACGATTACCCCATCGGGTTCGTGCGCTGGACCGAGCAACGCAATTTTCAGGCTGTGCTGGACATGATGGCTTCCGGCGCGCTGGACGTCGGACCGTTGATTACGAGCCGGTATGCGGTGGACCGCGCAGAGGAGGCTTACGCCGGACTGAACCGGCCGGGCACGTTGGGGATCGTGATCGACTATCCGGAGCGCTCCGACTGCATCGCAGCAACGGATCGCGCGGTGGTGCTGCAGCCCGATGCTGCCGACGTGGCCGGGCCGGCGGAACCGCGGGTGGCGTTCCTGGGCGCCGGGAATTACGGTTCGAGAGTTCTCATGCCTGCATTCCGCAAGCATGGCGCCATCCTTGAAACAGTGGTGAGCAGCTCCGGGGTCAGCGGTGTGCACCATGGCCGCAAATCCGGGTTCCGGAAGGCAGTTAGTGACGAGAACCTGGTTTGGGCTGATGAGGCGGTCAATACCGTGGTGATCGCCACCCGCCACAATCTGCATGCGCAACAGGTCGAGCAGGCGTTGCAGGCCGGGAAGCATGTTTTCGTTGAGAAGCCGCTTGCCCTGGTAGCGGAGGACCTGGAAGGATCCGGACAGCCCGCGAGGCATCCGCATCCGGCGCCGATGGACTCAGGATCGTGATGGTCGGCTTCAACCGCCGGTTCGCGCCCCATATACGGAAGATGAAAAAACTGCTCGCCGGACGCACCGCTCCGGCCAGCTTCATTATGACAGTGAACGCCGGGGAGATTCCGGAAGAGCACTGGACTCAGGACCGGGAAGTCGGCGGCGGCAGGATCGTCGGGGAAGCGTGCCACTTCATCGACCTGATGCGTCACCTGGCCGGTTCGCCCATCGCGTCCTGGCACGCAGTTAGGATGGGTGGTGCGGCCACCGCAGGGATCCGAGATGACAAGGCCTCCATCGCCCTGTCCTTTGAAGATGGGTCGTTCGGAACCGTGCACTACCTGGCCAACGGCGACAAGTCGTTCCCCAAGGAACGGATCGAAGTGTTCTGTGACGGCGGAATTCTTCAACTGGACAATTTCCGGCGCATGACCGGTTTCGGATGGCCGGGCGGCGGCAGGATGAAGCTCATGAACCAGGACAAGGGCCAGGACGCTGCCGTCTCCGCATTCCTGGATGCGGTGCGCCGGGGCGGCCCGGCTCCGATCCCGTACGAGGAGATTGAAGAGGTCGCAAGGGTGACCATCGCCATCGCCGACGAACTGGCGGCCATGGCCTGAAAGAAGGTATGCCGCAGTTGACGGATAAACTGCATCTTTATTTTCATTCCATCCGTTATTTGAGGCCGATCCAGGTCTATTCCCGGGTATGGAACCGGTTCCGTAGAGTCAGGCCTGACCTTTCCATGGCTCCGCCGGTACGGTCACAGGACGGAGCCTGGACAGCCGGTGTCCGGCGTCCGGCCCGAATGGTCGGGCCTGATCGGTTCCGCTTCCTCAACTGCACACGCAGCATGCCGGATGCGAGGGACTGGAACCATCCCGATGTGGAAAAGCTCTGGCTGTACAATCTGCATTATTTCGACGATCTCAACGCCAAGGGACGGGAGGACCGCACGGTATGGCACCGCAGCCTGATCGACCGCTGGATCGAGAACAACCGGCCGGGGGAGGGGAACGGCTGGGAACCGTACCCGGCCTCCCTTAGAATCGTTAACTGGATCCGGTACTGCCTGGAAGGTCACGAACCGGCTGCACACTGGACGCACAGTCTGGCCGTTCAGGCACGGTGGTTGCAACGGAAGGTGGAATGGCATCTGCTGGGAAACCATCTCATGGCCAACGCCAAGGCTCTCCTGTTCGCCGGCGTATATTTCGAAGGTCCCGAAGCGGCGTCCTGGAGGGAGGAAGGCGTCCACATTCTGGAATCCCAACTTGGGGAACAGGTGCTCGAGGACGGCGGGCATTTCGAGCTCAGCCCGATGTATCACGGCATCATCCTCGAAGACGTCCTCGACATCCTGAATCTGGCAAGGGTCTATCCCGGCGTGTTGCCCGGTGATCTGGTGAGGCGGTCCTCGACGCTTGCCGGCAGGATGGTCTCCTGGCTGACGACCATGATCCATCCGGACGGGGAGATCTCCCTATTCAATGACGCCGCGTTCGGCATCTCGGGCAGTCCCGGGGAGCTCAACGCATATGCGACGAGACTCGGTTGTGAAGCTGCGTCCGGACCTCCTGCAGTCGACTTCAGGGCGGCGAGCGGCTACATCAGGCTGATGTCCGGGGACATGGTCGCCTTGCTGGATGTAGGCCGGATCGGGCCCGACTACCTTCCCGGCCACGCCCATGCCGATTCTCTGACATTCGAGATGTCGTTGTTCGGGCAGCGGGTGGTGGTGGATAGCGGAACCTCGTGTTACGGAACCGGGGCGGAGCGGCTGCGCCAACGCGGTACGGCGGCCCACAACACCGTGGTGATCGACGGCAAAGACTCCAGCGAGGTCTGGAGCGGTTTCCGGGTAGCCCGGAGGGCTTTACCCGGTCCGGTTTCCTGTCGGGAAGACGGTTCGGAGACCGTGGAGGTTCAGGCTTCCCATGACGGTTACAGCCGCCTGCCCGGCCGGCCGGTGCATTACAGGAACTGGCGGGCCGGACAGGCGCGGTTCACAGTGACGGACCGCATCCAGGGAAAGTTCCGGCAGGCCAGGGCTATGTTCCATCTGCATCCGGCGGTTCGCGCCACCATTCACGGGGAGGACGGCAGGGTGATATTGTCACTTGATGGCGGCAAGGAAGTCCTCATAGTCGTTCACGGGGCCGCCCCCCGGCTCGTGGAAACGACCTGGCACCCGGAGTTCGGCCTCAGCGTACCCGCAACGGCGCTGATGATCGAGTTCCAGGGGCCGGATGTCGTAACCGAATTCAGTTGGCGCTAGCATGCACATACTTTTTCTGACAGACAATTTTCCGCCGGAAGTGAATGCGCCGGCCAGCAGGACCTATGAACATTGCAGGGAATGGGTCCGCCTGGGCCACCAGGTCACCGTGGTTACCTGCGTTCCGAACTTCCCCACCGGAAAGGTCTACCCCGGTTACCGCAACCGGCTCTGGCAGTGGGACGAAATGGATGGAATCCGGGTCCTGCGGGTCTGGAGCTATATCACGGCCAACCAGGGGTTCATCAAGCGGACCCTGGATTACATCAGTTACATGATCAGCGCCTCCCTGGCTTCGCCGTTCGTGCGGAAACCGGATCTGGTGGTTGGAACGTCCCCCCAGTTCTTCACCGCCTGCGCCGCCTGGCTGGTCAGCCGTCTGCGCCGGATTCCGTTCGTATTCGAGTTGCGGGATCTCTGGCCGGAGTCGATCAGGGCGGTGGGGGCGATGCAGGACTCGTTTCTGTTCCGGTCTCTGGAAAGACTGGAGCTTTTCTTGTACAGAAAAGCGGCGGCTGTCGTTTCGGTAACCAGGTCGTTCAAGGAAATCCTGGTAGAACGTGGCGTCCCCGCGGACAAAATCCACGTCATCACCAACGGTCTCGATGCGGGCCGGTTCATGCCGCTGGACAAAGACCTGGAACTCCTTCGCAAGCACCGGCTGGAGGGTCGCTTCGTTGCCGGTTACATCGGAACACACGGCATGGCCCACAGCCTGGAGACATTGCTTCTGGCTGCCCGTGAGATCTCCGCTATCCAGGATGGGCAGGAAGTTTCGTTTCTTTTCCTGGGTGATGGCGCCAACAAGAACAACCTGGTGGCCCAGGCGTCGGAGATCGGCCTGACAAACGTAATATTTGTAGACTCTGTTCCAAAAAGCGAAGTGGTGCGGTACTGGTCTTTGCTGGACGTCTCGATAATCCACCTGAAGAAAACCGATCTGTTCAAGACGGTGATCCCGTCCAAGATATTTGAGAGCATCGGCATGGGATTGCCGATTCTGCTTGGCGTTCAGGGGGAATCGGCGGATATTGTCCAGTCCAACGGTGTGGGAGAGCTGTTCGAACCGGAGAACGCCTCGGAACTGGCCGGAAAAATTCTGACGTTGAAACGGGACGATGGGCGGTACCAGGCAATGAAACGAAGTTGCGCGGTAGCGGCGAAACTGTATGACCGGACCGCCCTGGCCCGGAAGATGCTGGAAATCCTGAAGTCGGTAATCGATTGAGGACGCGATGCTGAAGATCATCAACGTAGTCGGAGCACGGCCCAATTTCATGAAGATCGCGCCGTTGATCGATGCGATGAACCGATTCCCCGACCAGATCGAACATCTCCTGGTCCATACCGGCCAGCATTATGACCGGAAGATGAGCAAGGCCTTCTTCGAGGATCTCGGCATGCCCCGGCCGGACCTCGACCTGGAGGTAGGCTCCGGCACCCACGCGGAACAGACCGGCAGGGTCATGATGGCGTTTGAGAAGGTGTGCGGGGAAGTCCGCCCCGATCTGGTCATCGTCGTCGGGGATGTGAATTCGACCATGGCGTGCACCATTACAGCGAAGAAGCTGGGCATCCGGGTCGCCCATGTGGAGGCCGGTTTGCGATCTCGGGACATGGCCATGCCTGAAGAGATCAACAGGCTTTGCACCGACGTGTTGTGCGACTACCTGTTCACTACCGATGTCCTGGCCGACCGGAACCTGATCCGGGAAGGAGTACCGCAACAGAAAATCCACTTCGTCGGGAATGTGATGATCGATACTCTCCTGAAACACAGGGACAAGGCATCGCAAGTTGAGTTCCCCGAAGGTCTCGACGTGACGCCGGGCAACTACGCGGTCCTGACCCTCCACAGGCCGTCCAATGTCGATGACCGGGACACTCTTGAGGGGATCCTGGACGCCCTGGCCACGGTGTCCGAAGAGCTTCCGATTGTGTTCCCGGTTCATCCGAGAACGGAAAAAATGGTGCGCCGGTTCAGTTTGGAGCACTATCTCGAAAACGACGGCGGTTCCGGCGGCTTTCGGATCATCGAGCCGACAGGTTACCTGGACTTCCTGCATCTCAACATGCACGCGAGGATGATCCTGACCGACAGTGGCGGTATCCAGGAAGAGGCCACGGTGTTGGGAGTGCCCTGCATAACTCTCAGGTTCAACACCGAAAGACCGATCACATGCGAAATGGGCACCAACGTTCTCGTCGGCAACAGGAAAGAAGATATCCTGTCCACGGCGAGGGCCGTGCTGGCTGAGCCTGGGCGGGAGTACCAGGTGCCGGACCTCTGGGACGGCAAGGCGGCGGAAAGGATCGTTCAGGTCCTGCTGGATCATGATGAACGTTAGTTTGGGGAGTTGCGACGGCCCATACGGCGTGTTGATCGCCAGGTTGCGGGAAATCGGTACCCTGCGGTCGGTTCAGGCGACCCTGGGCTGGGACCAGGAGACCATGATGCCCCCGGCGGCCGCCGAGTTCCGTGGTGAGGAGATGGCGCTGCTGTCTTCCATTATCCACAGGCGCGCAACCGACCCGGAAATCGGAGATCTGGTGCAGGCTGCGACCCAGGAACCGGACGTCCGGGAAGATGAGATCCTTCGTGCCGATCTCCGGGAAATCCGCCGGGATTACGAGAACGCCTGCAAGCTCCCCACCAAACTGGTTGCGGAACTGACCCTGGCCGGCACCCGGGGGTTGACTGCCTGGAAGCAGGCCCGGGCGGAAAGCCGGTTCGAAATCTTCCGTCCCCATCTTGAAACCATCCTGGAACTGAACCGGCGCAAGGCGATGTGCCTCAATGATGGGAAAGGGGGCGAGATATACGACGCCCTCCTGGACGAGTTCGAGCCGGGGATGAAGAGCTCCCGTGTGGAAGCGTTGTTTGCGCCACTGCGCCTGGAACTGGTGTCGCTCCTCGAGGAACTGGCCGACGCGCCGGACGTGCCGGACCCTGCGATTCACCGGCTTCCGATACCGGTCGATCTCCAGGCCAGATTCAGCCGGGAGGTGGCGGAGGCGATCGGATACGATTTCAACGCCGGGAGACTGGACGTCGCCACCCATCCGTTTACCGAGGGACTGGCTCCCGGGGACACACGGATCACCTCCCGGTACCAGGAAGCGCCGTTCGCCGATGGACTGGGGTCCACCATGCACGAGGCGGGGCATGCTCTCTACGAGCAGGGTCTGCCGAAGGAGCAGTTCCACGGCCAACCCCTGGCGGAGGCGGCCAGCCTGGGAATTCATGAGAGCCAGTCCCGCCTGTGGGAGAACCAGGTCGGCCGATCCCGTCCGTTCTGGTCCTTCGCCCTCCCCCGGGCGGTGGAAGTTCTGGGCCAGGGCCTCCAGGGTCTGACCCCGGATCAGGTTTACCGGGCCATGAATATCGTGACCCCGGGTCTGATCCGGGTGGAGTCCGATGAGGTGACCTACAACCTCCACATCATGCTGCGGTTCGACCTGGAGCGAGCCATGCTCCGTGGGGACCTGCACCCTTCCGATCTGCCCGCTGCGTGGAACGATCGCATCCGGTCCGACCTCGGTCTTACGGTTCCCGACGATGCCCGGGGCTGCCTCCAGGATATTCACTGGTCCATGGGAGCGGTGGGGTACTTCCCGACCTACACACTGGGTAACCTGTATTCCGCCCAGATCTGGGAGGCGGTCCGCCGGGATCTGCCGGACCTGGACCGGCAGATGGCGTCCGGGGATTTCCAGCCGTTGCTGGCCTGGTTGAGGGAGAAGATCCACCGTCACGGCCGGCGGTGGCCGGCAGAGAAACTGGTTGAGCGGATCACCGGCAAACGGCTGAGCCATGAGCCGTTGATGAAGTACCTGGGCGACAAGCTCCGCCCGATCTACGGGCTGGCCTGTTCCTGAGGAGATGCACATGTTCTGTCCTGTCTGTCACGACGAATTCCGCCCCGGGTTCACTCGTTGCGAGGGTTGCGATGCCGACCTGGTGGAGCGGTTGGACTCCGGCTCCGAAACCGGCATGCCTTCCGGTTCGCCGGCGCCTGACATGTCCGGGCCGAAAGCCGACTATTGCGGCTTCCTGGAGATGACCGAGGCCCGGGAGGCCAGGGACCTGCTGTGGAACAACGGCGTTCCGTCCGAAATAGTGATCCGTCCCGCCAGCGGCTGCCTGCCGGGCGCCCGGCTGAAGGAAGAGTTCTGGTTGCGGGTCCCCGCCAAGCAGGTGCAGACGGTTATCGGCCTGCTCGGGTTCGATGAGCATACCGACGACGGTCTGGAAACCGGGGCAGGGCAGGAGGGGAGGCGGTGCTCCGGGTGCGGCGTCGACCTGCCGGGGCAGGAGCGGTTCTGCCCGCACTGCGGAGCCGGGGACTGATGGGCAGGTTCGAGACGGTGCTGCTGGACGCGGGAGGGGTGCTCCTGGACCTGGATTATGACCTGCTGGCAGGAATGTTGCAGAAGCGGGGTTGCTCCTCCAGCCGGGAGGATCTCTCGCTGTACGAAGCGCGGGCCAGGGTCGAGATCGAAAACAAGGTCCGGCACGGGGGCCGGACTTCCGATGCCTGGCGGGGATATTTCTTTACCATCCTGGACATGGCCGGCCTGGACCGCATGGAGCACGATGAACTGGTGGACGACCTCTGGGCGATCCACCATCGCCAGGGTCTCTGGGTCGAACCGATTCCGGGGGCGCTGGATGCGGTTCGGAGATTGCGGGAGGAAGGGTATCGTGTCGGCGTTGTCAGCAACGCCGAAGGCAGGGTGGAACAGGACCTGAACGCGGCCGGTTACGATGGGCTGTTCGATACGGTTGTGGACTCCCACCGTGTCGGGGTGGAAAAGCCGGATCCGGCGATTTTCGCCATCGCCCTGGATCGGATCGGTATGGAAGCCCGGACGGCGCTGTTCGCCGGTGACCTTCCTGCAGTTGATGTGGCCGGTGCGCGGCTGGCAGGGATCGCGCCGATCCTTGTGGATCGGCACGATCTATTTCATGACGTGGACGTTCCCCGAATCCGGTGGGTGGCCGACCTTCCGGATTGGCTCCGCCGCCAGGCGACGGTCAGAACCGGGCGGCGTAGCCCAGGATCAGCTGAGTATCCGGCGCCCCGTCGGTGAGCCCCAGGGCGAGGGCGGCGCGCAACATGCCGTTGCCTCCCAGTTTCCAGTCCGCCCCGCCCAGAATCCGGGTGTCGGTGTCCCCGAGATCGCCGGTGTTCTTGTACTGTTTGGTTTCGAGGTGCCCTTCCGCCACCAGGCTGATCGTTGAGGACATCGGGAAGATGAATCCGATCCCCAGTTCGGCGGAGACCTTGCCGTCCAGGTCGACGCCCAGGATCCGGCCGTCGCCGTGGAAGTTGGCTCCCACGTGTCCCACCAGATCAAAGCCGTTCATCGCCTTCCTGGAGGAGAAGAACACGCCGGCGTCGAAGGAATCCCGTCCCAGACCGGCGGAATCGTCACCGGTGGGGATGGTGACGGTCAACCCCACCGCCAGGTCGGTGCCGTCTTCAAGGGAACCGAGCTCATACTTGCCCCACAGGTCCAGGTCGGTGGCGCCGCTCCCTTCCAGGCTGTTGAGCGGGGTCGGCAGGTCGGAGTCGGCGAAGCCGACGATTCCGCCGAACTCGAACCGCTCCACCGGCCTTACGGCGAATACGAGTTTGGCCGCCACCGTGTCCAGGATGTCGTGACTGCTGATCTCCAGCTGTCCCTCCCACCATTGCTGGTCCGCGAGAGAGGCGTCTTTGGCAAAACCGAGGAATAGCCGGTCGGTGGTCGGCGTCCTGCTGCTGGTCTGGGCGGCAAGGGGTGTGACTGCGATTGTAACGGCGGCGAGCAGGATCAGGCAGAAAGCGAATCGCGAGCCGGCAGGGAGCATCGTCCGCATCAGGGTATCTCCTCGTAGGGAAAACGTTGTGTGAGAATGATATTTTGGAAGGGGGATCGCTCCCTGTCAAATAGAGATGCAACTTCCCCGCGGCTGGTCCGTTCTGTAATTGGAGCCATGGATACCGATACTTATCAGGATCTGGTGATCCGGCATAAGAACCTGGTCCACGGGTACGCGTGCCGTATGCTCGGAAACCGGGAGGACGCCAGAGATGCGGCGCAGGAGGTGCTGATCCGGCTATGGGAGAACAGGGACAAGGTAGTCGCAGGCTCCTGCAAGGCCTGGCTGCTGCGGACAACCTACCGGCTGTGTGTGGATCGTACCCGCCGCAAGAAGGTGCGGGCGGAAGTTTTCGGCGACACGGTGCTGGATCCGCTGCCCGATCGGACACCCGATCCGGAAGTAATGTCCGCCACGGGGGAGCTGGGCCGGGCGATCGAAGCCGCCCTCTGCCGGCTGCGCAAGGAGGACAGGACGGTGGTGCTTCTGCGGGAAGTGCACCAGACGTCCTACGAGGAGATCGCCAGGATTCTGAGTCAGCCCCTGGGCACGGTGAAGGCCCGGCTGCATCGCGCCCGGATCCGGTTGAGACGTGAACTTATGGAGGCGGGAGTGACGCCATGAAAATGAACTGTGAACAAGCACAGGTATGGATCCAGGACCGCATCGACGGCCGGCTTGTGGACGGCGCCGGACTGCAAGCGATGGAGCGGCACCTGGTGTCCTGTGCCGATTGCCGAAGGTTCCGGACGGAGATGACGGAGATCCATGTGGGGCTGGCCGCGCTCCCGGAACTGGAGTTCCCCGAAGACGCCCTGGAACAGGTCTGGGACCGGACGATCCGGAAGCAGGCGGCCGGGGGCCGGGGCAACTGGCAGTGGCTTGCCGCTGTGGCGGCAGTCCTGCTGGTGGCGCTGGCAGGGAGCCTGTTCGGACCTTGGAACGACGAGCCGGAATACAGTCCCACCGAGGTCGCCAGGGCGACGGCGGAAGCCAGAGCGGCGCTGGGGCTGGTGGGGAATGCGCTGCAGCGCAGCGAAGACGCCGCCGCGCAGAAGGTGCTGGGCGGAAAGGTCACGCCGGCCCTGGAGAGAATCACTATCGGTCTGCCCGAGGCGGGTAGCGGCAAGTAGAGGAGGACAGGAGCATGAGTACGAACAGAAACAAGCATGGGAAAGTCCGGTTTCCTGACCATCGCCCTGAGCCTCGCGGTCTGCCTGCTGGCGGCGGCAGGGTTCTCCCCTCTCCAGGCCGGGGAGGGGTACGTTGACCCGGAACTGTTCATCGATCTCGGCGGGGAGGACGACCTCACCCTTGAGATCAACATTTCCGGTGCGTTGCTGAACCTGATGTCCAAAAGCCTGGCCGGCGCCGATCAGGACATGGCAGACACGGTGGCCGGCCTGCATTCAATTCACGCGGTGATTCTTTCCCTGGATACCGAGGCCAAGCAGCTTCGGGGGAAGGAATTGGTGCGATCCATGGAGAAGCAACTGCGGAGGTCGGCCTGGGATCGGATCGCCCGGGTTCAGGACGACGAGGGCAACCTCTCGGTATGGATTCTCGGCACCGAGGACACGGTGGATGGAGTCACGGTCCTGATCCGCGGCAAACAGGACGGAGAAATTGTCTTTGTGAACATCGACGGCACGATTGATCTGGCCAAACTGGAGGAACTGGGAGAATCTCTGAATCTGCCCGGATTGGATAATCTGGAGAACTGATCAGTCGAAGTCCAGCGGGTTGACAGGCTTGCTGTTGTCCTTGGCCGCCTTTTTGCGAGCCTCCTCGAATTTCTTCTCCAGCAGGGTGTCCAGGTTCGTGGTCCGCTTGTACGCATCGGAAAACGCCTTCTCCCGCCGGTCGGCGCCGGTATTGACGTCCTGCATGGCGTCCTCGAAGGTCTTGTCGTGATCCACGGCGGGCCGCTCTTCCGAGAGGATTTCACCGGTTTCACGGTCCAGGAGCAACCTGGTTTCACAGCAGGGACAGGTGATATTTAGATCGTCGGACATCGCTTTAGTCTCTCCTTCACAAAAATTTTACTTCAGGATGTGAACCAAATCGAGTGCTGCCGCGTTTAATCCTTACGAAGCAGGAATTGAGGGAGAGAACAAAATGCTGAAAACTGCAGTGCAATGGGACGTGGAGGATCTGGACGATCTCCGGCTTTTGGCCCTGTCCCGTATCACGCGGTGCGCCAATTGTCCGCGGTACCACGCCCTGGCCAATGCATATCACAGCGCCAGAAAGGTGACCAGCATGCCGCCGGTGCCTCTGGAGTGTCACCACCAGGTCTGCGCGCCGCTGGTTTTAAAGCTGGTCCGGTCCATCGCCTGACCGCCGGAGCAGGACCCGGGTTGCGCCCCACTCGCCGGCGCCGTGGCCGCCGTCGCCGAATTGCTCCACATCCGGGTGGCTCCGCAGGACCGAGCGGACCGTCTTCCTCTGCATTCCGATCCCCTTGCCATGGATGATGCGGACCTCCCGGAACCCTTGGGCCAGGGCGGCCTCGAGGTAGGCCTCCACCACCGACCGGATCTCCCGGGGGCGGAACGTGTGCAGATCGATAGTGTCCTCAATCGGCACCACCACTTCTTCCGGGATCTCCCGCGGCCTGTTTTCGTTAGCCATGGAACTTAAGGAGCCTCGCCGGCGGTGTCCCCGACCTCTTCGGTGGTGCCTACGTTGAAGAAGCGGTAGTTGGTGTAGTCCCTGGTGGACGCTTTCCACGGTATGGTCTGGTCCTTGGACACCACCCGGTAGGTGTCGTAGCGCAACTGGGTCGGGAAAGTCAGTCTCGCTTTCCTCAGACGGAAGTTCACTTGGCAACTGTAGCCGAACGGCCGCGGCGCGAAACGCAACCCGGCCAGGTTGAATGCGGTGGACCATTTGCGGTAAAGAGCCCGGATATGGTCGCGCTGGCCTATCGGTTCAGCCCGGATCTCCAGGGGAGTCAGGGTGGCGGCGTCCACCAGGGCGATCCCTTCCCATTGCCGGATGTCCTTGCCGTCGGTGAACCGGAATGAACCCTTGAACTGGATCTCCCGGATCCAGTCGAACCCGTCGAAGTAATCTCCCAGGTCCCGATAGGCGAAGTATCCCTGGTTGAAGTCGCTGAACAGGAACACCCAGGCGTAGGCCGGGGGAAATTTCTCTTCGTCCTTGACCTCGTCCCGCTGCACCTTCCCGTCCTTTTTGATCTTATGGCGGCTCTCCTGAAACGATCCCACCGACGGTTCGGTGATCAGCAGGTAGGAATACTTCCGGTTAAGCTCCTTGGATGCTTCGTTGTCCCGATACTTGGCGGAGCGAGCGGTCTCCGTGCAGGTGAATTTCCGGGCAAATTCCTGGTAGGCGTCGGCCCGGGAGGCCAGGGTCCTGCTGATGGTTTCCGTCAGCTCCCAGGGTGCGTCCGATTCCCGGTATAGTTCCTCCCAGGCCGGTTTCGATTTTTCACCGTCTTCTTTTTTCGGTTTCGGGCGGCTGGGCAGCGGGTCCGGGATCGGATCCCCCATCGGATCACCTGGAACCTGGGCCATGCCGCCGCTCGCGGCGGTCAGGGCCAGGATCAGCACCGTGGCGATCAGCGGCCTGGGGAGATCTATTTTCACGCAACTATTCTACATCGGCCCTCCAGCCTTGACATGGGACCGTATCAATTTTATTAGGATGGCATGGCGACTAAAAGGGACTACTACGAGATCCTCGGCGTGAGCCGCAAGGCGACCGGGAAAGAGATCAAATCCGCCTACCGCAAGCTGGCCATGAAGTACCACCCGGACCGGAATCCGGACAGCCCGGAGGCGGAGAGCAATTTCAAGGAAGTTGCGGAGGCGTTCGCGGTACTTTCGGACAAGGAAAAACGGTCGCAGTACGATCGCGGAGGCCACGAGGCGTTCGGCGCCGACTTCAACCCGTTTGCCGGATCCGGGTTCGATTTCAACAACATGAATTTCGGCGGCATGGATTTCAGCCAGCTGTTCGATATGTTTGCCGGAGGCGGCCGTGGCCGCGGCGCCGGCAGAGGTCGGGGCGGCGGAGCGCGCCGTGGCGAGGATATAGAATTCGAGATCGGGATCTCATTCCGCTCGGCGGTGTTGGGAGAGACCCTGGAAGTCCGGCTGCCCAGGAAGGCGCCTTGCGAATCCTGTTCCGGCAGCGGCGCCACTCCCGGGTCCGGAGGCGGCCGCTGTGTCGAATGCAGCGGCAGCGGCAGGATCGCCCAGGGCAGGGGTGGGATGCACATCGCCATGCCCTGCCCCCGATGCCGTGGCACCGGCCGCCTGCCGGGGGTAGCCTGCACCCCGTGCGGTGGATCGGGGAGGCGTGGCACCGAGGAAAAGCTCCGGGTCCGGATCCCCGGCGGTATCCACAACGGCGGCAGGGTGTCGTTGTCCGGGAAAGGGAACGCCGGGACCCACGGTGGGCCGCCGGGAGACGCCTACCTCAAGGTGCGGGTCGAGGCTGACGACACCTTTACCCGGGATGGCCGGAATCTGATCTGCGATGTCGCGGTGGGGATTGTGCTGGCGACGCTGGGTGGGACGGTGGAGGTTCCCGGCCTGGACAGGTCGACCACCATTACCGTTCCGCCGGGAACCCGCAGCGGCCAGAAGTTCCGGATCCGGGGAAGCGGCGTGCCGGCCAACGGGGGCGCTCCTGCCGGCGATCTGGTGGCGGTGATCCAGATCTGGCCGCCTGACAAGCTGGACAAGAAATCCCGGGAACTTCTGGAACAGTTCCGGCAACGCAACCCGTCCGGCTGAGCCGACTACTTGCGGTTGAACAACGCCTTGAATGCATGGCCGGCGATTTGCGGGTTCTCCCGCAGCCTGCGGACCGAGTAGGGGTACCACTGGACTCCGTAAGGCACGTACACCCGGAGACGATGGCCGGCATCCAGGATCCTCCGCCGCAGTTTTTCCGTCACTCCAAGAAGCATCTGAAACTCGTAGCGATCCTTCGGCAGGTTGTGCTTTTCGATCAGGCCGATCGCCTCGTCTACCAGCAGTTCGTCGTGGGTGGCGATACCGACGTACGCGCCGGTCTCGATCATGCGGTCCAGGAGGGCGGTGAAACTGGTGCGGATCGGATCCGGATCGGTGAATGCGATCTCCTCCGGTTCAAGGTAGATCCCCTTGCAAAGCCTGTAGTTCGCCTGGGGATGGACCAGGGCATCGATGTCCGCCATGGACCGGCGCAGCCTGGACTGCAGGACCGTTCCGACCATTCCCGGGTACCTGTCCCTGAGGATGCGGTACAGTTCCAGGGTGGCGTCGGTATACGGCGAATCTTCCATGTCGATCCGCAGGAAGTTGCCGGTCTCCCGAACCGCGTCCATCAGCTTGCAAAGGTTGTCAAGGCAGACGGTCTTGTCCTGCTCGAGCCCCAGGGCGGTCAGTTTTACCGAGACATTGGTCCGGGGCATCTCTTCCCGGGCGATCCTGTGGATCAGGTCGATATATTGCCTGGTGTTGTCTTCGGCTTCCGCCAGGTCCTCGATGAACTCGCCCAGGATATCCAGGGTGACCATGGCGTTCTGGTCCAGCAGCAGCCGGGCCACCCCGAACGCCTCGTCCAGCGTTTCGCCGGCGATATAGCGCCTGGAGAAATAGCCGACGATCGGTTGCGGTACGACAGGAAGCGTCAGGCTGACCAGCCGGTCAAAAAACCCCATAGTACGTTTTCTCCAGGGCGCCGCCGCCGGCTTACCCGATCAGCTTCAGGATCTCCCCGTCTTCGGGAAACCGGCCCAGCGCGTTTTTCGAGAAGATCTTACGGCCATCCACAGTCACCTCGAATACTCCGCCCCCGGAAGCGACCAGTTCCGTCTCAACACCGAGTGCTGCTTGCAGTTCGGCGGCCAGACCGGCCGCTGCAGGTTCGTAGTTTCATTCCATGCAGTATTCGATCTGAATCTTCATTATTCCCTCCCCCGGGATCGTGTTGCCAGAGTCTTATCCTACCAAGCGACTCCATTGGTGACCAAGCGCGGTCTGGAGTTGAGCTATCATGGGCCTATGCCGCTTTATGCAGTCACTATCCGGATCACCGCCGTCCCGGAAGAGGCGTCCCCGGCCCTCCAGGCCCAGGAGGAACGGTTCCTCGAAATGAAGTCGGCGGGGCGGATCCGCCTGGCCGGCAGGCTGGGAGAGGACGACGGGTTCCTGGCGGTGTTCGAGGCGAAGGATATCCTGGATGCCAGGGCAACCGCCGAGAGTTTTCCGCTCATCCGGGGAGGCGTCGCTTCCTGGTCTCTGCGCGCATTTGACGAGATGTTCAGCCGCCGGTCGGATTAGGCGGGCTCCACCCACTTGCCGTGGGACTTGATCAGTTCCACCAGCCGGTCGTCCGCCTCTGCGATCGGTATGTCCCTGGCCACCATCTCCATGCCGACGAAGAGGGCTATATTGTCCTCGCCCCAGCCGACGTATCCGAAATCGGCGTCGGCCATCTCCCCCGGCCCGTTGACGATGCAGCCCATGATCCCGATCTTGAGCCCTTTGAGATGGCCGGTCCGGGCCTTGATCCGGGCTGTGGTCTCTTCCAGGTCGAACAGGGTCCGTCCGCAGGACGGGCAGGAGATGAAGTCGGTTCGGGTGATCCGGACCCGGGCGGCCTGGAGGATGTCGAACCCTCGCCGGTGGCTCTCCACCGGATCGGGGAGCGCGATCTGAATCGAGTCGCCGATTCTCTCGCACAACAGTCCACCCAGGGCTGAGCCGGGGCCGAGCCTGGGATCGGCGCTCCTGTCCAGGGGCCGGTCCAGCAGGACCACGCCGACGTCCAGGCCGGCCCGGTCCAGCCGGCCGGCCAGGAGCCGGACCGCCAGCAGCGGGGTCGGCAGGCAGGTTGGATTCAGGGCGACGCTCACGCCGGGGACGCCGGCCTGCACCGCGGCTTCGGCGAGGGTCACTGCGGTGGACGAAGCGGCGTCGGCGTCGGTGGTGCCGGTTTCCAGGAGAAGGGCGGTGCCGGTGGATGCCAGCCGGCGAAACAGTTCTTCATCGGCAAGCTCCGCACCGGTCCAGTGCAACCGGTCGGCCTCTTCCAGCAGACCATGGAGTTCCGTTTCCTCCATCGCCGCAAGCCGGTCGGACGTAACCTGCACCGATAGCCGGGCGCCCGGCGCCTTTTCTCCGAGGATGCGGCGCAACCCGGCCAGGTCCGGACCGTGATCCGACAGGGTGACGGACACGGTTTCCACCGGCATCTCTTCCGTAGATGAGTTCAGCAGGCGTTGCAGCTCTACCCGCTCTTTGCCGCAGGGCAGGGGAACCTCAACAGGGACGGTCCCCCTTTTGCGGGAGCCGGCTGGTTGCAGTTCGAACGCCGGCAGCGCCGGTACCCGGGAGCCGGTTTCAGTCACCAGGTCCAGTCCGTTGTAAGGCGCCACCATCGCCAGGGCCACCGGAATCTCCTGAACCGGGTCCTCGGTCAGGGAGACCCGGATGGTGTCGCCGATCCCTTCCTCCAGCAGGGCGCCGATGCCGATGGCCGACTTTATCCGGGCGTCTTCCCCGTCTCCCGCCTCGGTGACCCCCAGGTGCAGGGGGTAGTCCATGCCCTCATCGTCCATGGCGCTCACCAGCAGGCGGTACGCTTCCAGGACCACCACCGGGTTGCTCGCCTTCATGGACAGGATCAGCTCACGGAAGTCCAGCTCCTGGCAGATCCTTACGAATTCCAGGGCCGATTCCACCATCCCTGTCGGCGTATCGCCGAACCGGTTCAGGATCCGATCGGAGAGAGAGCCGTGGTTGGTGCCAATCCTCATGGAGAGGCTCCGTTCCCGGCATTTTCGAACCAGAGGGGTGAAGGTCTCCCGGATTCGCTCCAGTTCCTCGCCGTACTGTTCGTCGGTGTACTCCCGGACGGCGAACTTCTTGCGGTCGGCGTAATTGCCCGGGTTGATCCGGATCTTCTCAACATAGTCGGCTGCCGAAAGGGCTGCGGCCGGAGTGAAATGGATATCAGCCACCAGCGGCACGTCGATGCCGGCGCGCCGGAGTCCGGACCGGATATTCGGGATGTTGTCGGCATCCGCAGTGGTCGGGACGGTCAGTCTTACGATTTCGCAACCGGCGCCCACCAGGCGGATGATCTGGTCTACGGTCCCCCGGGTGTCCCGTGTGGACGGCGTGGTCATTGACTGGACGCGGATCGGATGGTTCCCGCCCACCCCGACATTGCCGACGAACACCTCCCGGGTCGGCCGCCGCCTGTAGGTGAACGGCCCGGATTTCCATGTGTACAGGCTCAAAACAGGTCTCCGATGGTGATCCTGCATTCTACCAGCCGCATCCTGCTGCGGCCTGTCGGCGACACCGTGTCGGATATTGTCACTGGCGCGAATCCCGATGTCAGCGGATATCATAGTAAACACCCGGCCTGGGGGAATAGGGAGATGTTGGAATCATGAATTCGCTAACCCGCTGGAGCGTCACTCTAATCGCCGTGATCGGCCTTGTGGTCTGCACCGCGGTGGTGGGCGGATTCCTGTTGACTATCGTAAACAACGAACTGCCCTGGACCGACGGTGTGTCCGCCAGTACGTACTACCTGGCGGTGGGCTCGGCGTACAGTCGCGGGTTCGTCGTCGGCTTTTTCTTCAGCTTCTTTCTGGTGCTTCTGGCGGTGGTGGCGGCCGCATGGTTCGAAGCACGCAGGGCCCGCCGGAACGAACCGGTCCGGATGCCGGATACGGAAGATGCCGGCGGCAAGGTAGTGGCGTACCGCCGCTAGATCTCAAACAGCCCGTTTCCAGGATGCCGTCCTCCGGTGCAGGTGTTAACCTCAGTTACGGAGGAAGCCCATGAAGTACCGGACGATGATGCTGATTGCCGCCGTCTTTCTGGCCGGTGTGGCTACCGGGTATGCCGTGGACGGCAACTCCCGGCCCGCCGCCGGTCCGCCGGACACCGCCCTGGCCACCACCGGTCTGCAGGACGAACCGCTCCCGGACGGTCTGACCGAGGACGAGGAGAGGCAGATCCGGAATTTCCGCGCTGCGTCGGGCTCCACCGTGTTCATCACCAACGTCGGGTACCGGCGGGACTTCTTCTCCATGAATGTCGAGAAGATCCCCCAGGGCTCCGGTTCCGGTTTCATCTGGGACAGTGACGGGCACATTGTCACCAACTATCACGTGATTGAGAACGGACGGGAATTCATGGTCACGTTCGGTGGGGATCGGACCTACCCGGCCAAGGTGGTGGGCGTGGCGCCGGACAAGGACTTGGCGGTGCTTAAGGTGGACGCGCCGGACGAACTGCTGGTTCCGCTCCCGGTGGGCAGTTCCGGCGATCTGGCTGTGGGCCAGAAGGTCATGGCGGTGGGGAACCCGTTCGGCCTTGATCACACCCTTACCGTCGGCGTGGTCAGCGCCCTGGGGAGGGAATGGACCTCTCCAACCGGCCGCACGATCAAGGATGTCATCCAGACCGATGCCGCCATCAACCCCGGGAACTCCGGAGGGCCGTTGCTGGACTCCCGCGGACGGCTCATCGGCGTGAACATGGCGATAATCAGCCCTTCCGGCGCCTTCGCCGGCATCGGGTTCTCGGTGCCGGTAGATACCGTTCGCCGCCTGATTCCCCAGATGATCAAGTATGGCGAACCGATTCGCCCCGGCATCGGTATCCAGATCCTCCCCGACCGCCTGGCCCGTCGTTACGGCCTCGAGGGTGTGGTGGTCAAAGAGGTCTACGAGGGCTGGCCCGCGGAAGAGGCCGGCATTGAGCCGATCCAGGTCACCCGGCGTAACATGGTGGTCCGGGACATTATCGTGGCGGTGAATGGTAGGAAGGTGGCCTCCTCCAATGACCTCCTGGACGCCTTCGAGACGGCGGGCGCCGGAGCCGAGATCAGTCTGACCCTGAAGAACCAGGGCGAGCTGAGGGAGGTCCAGGTTCGGCTGCAGGAGATCAATCGCTGATCAATGCCGGAGTCGCCGCAGGGAGGCCAGACCGGCCCCCAGGCATATCAAGCCGCCTACAACCACCGTGGTCTGCGTGCCGATGCCCCGGGCGGCTGTTCCGGCCAGCAACGATCCGAAAGGCGCCATCCCGATGAGGGCACAGCATGAAGAGGCTGATCACCCGGCCCCGCATCGCCGGAGGTGCGGTCAGCTGCATGTAGGTGTTGCTGGTGGCCAGCTGGGCGATGGTGCCTGCTCCCACCAGGAACAGGCAGACCATGGACAGCGCCAGGTGCCGGGAAAGGCCGAACAGGGTCAGCCCGACTCCGATGACCACCAGCGCCCAGGCGACGGTGCCGCTTGCCCCACGAATCGATTGACGGGTGGCCATGAACAGGGCGCCGCCCATCGCACCGAAGCCTGCGGCGCCCATGAGCAGCCCCAGGCCCTCCGAGCCGGCCTCAAGGACGTCCCGGGCGAAGATCGGGATCAGGATCGAGTACGGCATGGCGAAGATGCTGGTGAGGACAATGAGCAACAACAGCGTTCTGACCGTTCGGTGCCCTGCGGCGTAGGACAGCCCGTTCCGGATCCCGGTGGTCCAGGTTTCTCCATCGTCACCTTCCGGGTTTCCCCGGGTCTTCATCATCGCCAGGGCGATGAGCACCCCACCGAAGGAGACGGTGTTCAACAGGAAGCAGGTCGCCTCGTCACGGAATACCAGCAGGAACCCGGCCAGGGTCGGTCCCAGCATCCGGGCGGAATTGAATGCCAGTGAATTCAGGGCGATGGCGTTGGGCAGGTCTTTCCTCCCCACCAGGACCTGGAGAAAAGATTGGCGGATCGGTATCTCGAAGGCGATCACCGTGCCGGACAGGGCGGACAGGGCCGCGATCTGCCAGACCTGGATCGTACCGCTTGCGGTCAGCACGGTTAGCGCCGCCGCCAGAATCAGGGCGGCGGACTGCAGGATCAGGAGCATGGTCCGGCGGGGAAACCGGTCCGCCGCCACACCGGCGGGGAGGGCGAACAGCAGGCCCGGGGCGAAGGTGCAGAACCCGATTAGGCCGAGGTAGAACGGCGAGTCGGTGAGGCGGAGCACCAGCCAGCCCTGGGCGGCGGACTGCATCCAGCTGCCTGTGAGGGACACCAGTTGGCCGATCCACAGCAACCGGAAATCCCGATGCCTGAGAGCCCTGAAAGTGCCCGGCAGAGGCGGCAGGATACGGCCGGGTAGCAGGAAAGCCATAAGCTCGGATAATATCCTGCTTCCAGGAGGAACGATATGGCCACCGCACCTCAACAGGAACTGGAGACATTCGAGAACCCGAAGCCGGGCCGGGATTACGTCATCGAGTTCCAATGCCCGGAATTCACCTGTGTCTGTCCCAAAACCGGCCAGCCCGACTTCGCCCTGATCACCATCCGGTACGTCCCGGACCAGCTCTGCGTGGAACTGAAGTCCCTCAAGCTCTACCTGTGGTCTTTCCGGGGGGAAGGCCACTTCCACGAGGCGGTGATCAACCGGATTCTGGACGATCTGGTAGTGCTGCTGGAACCCCGGGAAATGCAGGTCGAGGGCGATTTCAACATCCGGGGCGGGATCCATACCACCGTCACCGCCGAGTACCCGGGATAGCCCTCAGGAACCGGATTCCGGGGGTTGGCGGGGGAGCGCCGGAGTGTTATATTCCCGTTGTTCGACTTGTGGATTTCGAGTCGAAGTGTTTGTGTGTCAACAAGAAAGCGCCTAGAAAGGAAGTGTCGGATCGACGATAAAATCCGCATCAACGAGAACATCAGAATCAGCCCGGTCCGTCTCATCGATGCAGATGGCGAACAGGTCGGCATTATCACCCTGGAAGAAGCGAAAGCGAAAGCCTACGAGCAAGGACTGGACCTTGTGGAGGTGGCCCCCGATTCCAGGCCGATCGTGGTCCGGATCATGGATTGGGGCAAACACCGGTTCGAGGTTGCGAAGAAAGCGAAAGAAGCCCGCAAAAAAGAAACCCGCATTGCCATCAAGCAGGTCAAGCTGCGTCCGAATATCGATGACCATGACCTGGAGACCAAGCTGGGACACGCCAAACGGTTCCTGGCCGAGGGCGACAAGGTCAAGATCACCATCATGTTCCGGGGCCGGGACATGCGCCGGCCGGAAAACGGTCACAAGTTACTCCAGAAAGTAACGGAAATCCTGGCGGAGATCGCCGTGGTGGAGAGCGCCCCCGGCGGTATCATCAACCGGGACCTGAGCATGGTCGTCGCCCCCAGGAAGGCCTGACTGGTCGGGACTGGTTGCGGTACCTCTCATCGAGCCGTAGAATCCTTCGAGATCGAAGTCATACTGGTTTTAACCGGAGGAATTCCATGAAACTGATCAAAGCTATAATTATTCTCGCCATGCTGGCCCTGGTGCTGGCCCCGGCGACCCTGGCCTGCGACGAAGCCGACAAAGCTGCTTCCGCCGCCGAACTCGCCGCCAAAGCCGAAGCCGGCTGTGAAAAGTCCGCCGACACCCTCATCGCCATGATGAAGGAGTCCGGCTGCGAGAAGTCCGCCGCCCTGGCAGCCAAAGCCGAGCAAGGATGCGAGAAGTCGAAGGCGGAGCTGATTGCCGAGGTCAAGGCGTGCGGCACCAAGAACGAGGCCGAGGCGGCCAAGGCTGCCGTGGCCGAGAACGATTGCGCGAAGTCGAAGGCGAAGCTTGCCGCCGCGGTCAAGGAGCACGGCGCCGGGAGCGAAGGCGAGCCGACCATGGCCCAACTGGCCGCCAACGCCGAGAACGGTTGCGAGAAGTCCACCGCCGCCCTGATTGCAATGGCGAAGAAGACCGGCTGCGATAAGACCGCCGCCCTGGCCGCCAACGCCGAGAACGGCTGCGAGAAATCCAAGGCGAAGCTGATCGCCATGGTGAAGGAAGCGGAAGCCAAGGAAGTCAAGATAATCAAGAAAGAGAAGAACTGAGAATTTCGCCAGCGGATCGAAATATAAAGGGGCAGGCTTCAGCCTGTCCCTTTTTCTATTCGTTGTCCCGGGCTTCTTTCGATTGATGCCAGCGCTTGTACCTTCTGAAACTCTCCCGGTTGTCAAAACGTGGTGTATAGCCGAGTCTGAGCCGCGCCTTTGCAATGGACAGGGTCATGGACTTCGCCATGTACCCCACCGAGAAACGTGTCATCGAGGGTTGTGTGGGACCGAATGGCAGGGAGCAGATAAGCTCCATCACTCCGGCAACGGCTCCAGCCAGCGGCAGGGGGACGTTTTTCGGTTTGAACGGCCGATCAAGGATGTCGAGCATCTGCGCGAACCATTCCTTTATGGTGATCGGGCTTCCGTTGGAGATGTTGTAGGTTTCATTCCATGAGCTGTCCTGAGCGTTCAGGCAGTTGCGAATTGCGTCCATGAAATTGTCGATGTAGGTGATGTCGACCAGCGCCTGTCCATTGTTGATGAGGGGAAATGTCCTGTTCTCGGATAGCCGCAGGATACGAGGAAGAAAGGTAGTGTCGTGCGGTCCATAGACGGCTCTGGGTCGAAGGATGATCACCTGGCATCGCTTTTGTCGTATGGCCGATAGCTCACCCTCGGCGAGCAGTTTTGTCCTGGCGTAGTGATTCGCCGGGCTTGCGGGCAAAGGATCTTCCTCTTTGATGTCGAGTCGGTCCTCGCCATTGAAATATATGCTCGGTGATGAAATGAAAATAAACTTTTCAATGCCATGATGAATGCATGCTTTGATGACGTTGCGGGTTCCGATCACATTGGCTTGATGAAATTCCTCGTAGCTTCCCCAATCGCCTGATCTGCCGGCGCAATGAATTAAGCAGTCCGCAGGCGACAACAGCTCGGTGAGGCGCCCGGAATCCAGCATGTCGGCCGGTTTGAAGTCGATATCCTTCTCTCGCAAGGCATTACCGACTTCCAGGGAGCGTCCTGTTGCGATGACTTGCAGGCCGTCTTCGCGGAGGCTTGCAGCCAGATTGCGCCCTATGAAGCCGGTAGCGCCGGTTATGATCACCTTCATCATCAGCACCACAGTGGGCAGGACGCAGAGAAACTCTATCGACGGACTGCCACGGTCGAAGGGTCAATCAAGCCGGATTATATCGTGTTTGGAAAAACCGTGGAGGGGAGCAGGTGTCTTGCGAGAAGTGATAAAGCAACCGGCGACCTCGCCCGCGATGCACGGACGAGATCGCAGCAGGAATGGCGCTACTTCAGTATGGGAATCGGGTCACCCAAGGGAACGCAGCCGGTGGCGCAGTCGCGCATGGCGTAGCATGCGTTGGGGTAGACCACGCCGTCATTGCAGATGACCGGAATGTACACGTCCAGGCAATTAAGATCTTCCCATTTACATGGTTTCTCTTCGGGATCAGGCTTGTTTGGAGTCCCTTTGGCGAGGGCAACGGCGCCTGCCGCCAGGGCGGTCACGATCAGAAGAATGAACGCGGCTCGAATGTGTTTGGTTTTCATGTCTTTTATCCTTATAAACTCTGCACATTTGAATCAACGGATCGTACGACCGGTTCGGCGATTGGTCAAGCCGTACCGATGTGAATTAGGGATATTCCCGGTCCAATTCGAAAATTCTTTACGGATATCAATCACATGGACGAGACGCATTCCAGGCGCATCCGCAGGTCTTTCGACGAAGCCTCGTTTGCGGTAGAACGGCATCTTTCCCCTTCGCCGAAAAAAGTTGGACCTCTCGCAAACCGGCTGTTTCGCATTGCAGGATCAGCTTGTTCAGGATCGCAGTTCCTATCCCTTGACCCTGGTGCGAAGGTTTGACGATCATATCGTAAATCATTGCGTAGAGTACGCCGTCTGACACGATGCGCCCGGATCCGACTAGTTCGTCGTTTTGATATGCGGTTACTACATGCCAACTGCTGTTCAAAGCCCGGATGAGGTCGTCAATATCGGCTTGATAAACGGCATTCCATCCGGTGGTTTCGAAAAGCGCCAGGTAGAGCCGGGCATCCGGCATGGATTCCTTGTATGCGATGTCTGCCATAGGTCGTCGAGCTAAGTGGTTCGTTTTGTCCTATTCGGTAATAACGCCCTTAAGCATTGTCTTTTCATCCCTGGATACCTCTGTCCCCATGACCTTGGCGATGTTTCCACCGAACATCTTTCCCATCAGCCCCATGTTCATTCCTGAAATGTAAATCTTGCCGTCGTCTCCTTCATAGACACCCCAGGCACAGGGCATGAGTGTGGAAACTTCGGGATTCGTCATAAGAATATCCTTGGCGTACCTTGCATTGCACAGTTCAATAATTCTCACAGGTTTTTCCATCTGAACACCCTGTTTGGCCATGGACATATTCATGTCGCGGATCCCGGGGCTGACCCAGCCATTGGCTTCGATGGCCGCTTTAAGATGGTTGCAGGTTTCCTCGATACTGTCATACCGGCTTTCATGCGTCACCAGCATCATGCCCGGCATTGACAACCAGCCGATAATCCCGGCAAGGACCAAACCGACGACAACACCGGCTATGAATGGGATCAGTCGTTTCATTCTTTCCTCCTCAGGGAGCTATGGTCAGGGTGCCGGACTCGGAAGGCGGCGCTCCGTCCTTGTGGCAGGTTTTGGGAGGCAAGCCGTTCTCCGAGCACTCGCAACCCTTCCCTCCGCAGGAACCTTTGAGACTTTTCCCCGACACCATGACTCCTACCGCCATGAGCAACATGGCGGATCCGATCAGTAATGCGGCCAACAGCAGTGTGGTCATTTCGGGTCTGTCTCCTCAGCCTCTTCGGCTTTTCGCATCGCCGCATCGAAAGCCGGTGTGGCATGCTCGATCAGGGATCCGTTGCCGTGCTCCAGGATGAACAGCGCTGCGATGCCATGGGTCATCGCCAGGGTATACCCTTCATCCGGCCCGAGCACATTCAGGCCGGTGGCCAGGGCGTCCGCCGACATGCAGGATGGTTGCAGGACGCTGACCGAGGCCAAACGGTGGTTGATCGGCCTTCCGGTTCTGGGGTCGATAGTGTGGGAATACCGGGCGCCGTCCACTTCGTAGAAATTGCGGTACTCGCCGGAGGTCGCCAGGGCAGTGTCCAGCAGCGGCACCACCCGGCCGGCCTGGCGACGGGCAGGATCGGGCTGCTCCACGCCGATTCTCCAGATCTCGCCGGCTGAGTTCCGGCCCCGGGTCCGGACCTCGCCGCCGACCTCAACCATATAGTTGGTGTGTCCCAATTCCTCGAGCGCCAGTGCGACACGGTCCACTGCGTGACCTTTGGCGATGCCGGACAAGTCGCAGTACAGGGTGGAGTTCTTCTTGGAGACCGTACCGTCCTTGCGATTCAGGATCAGCTTGTTCTGTCCTGTCCGGCCCATCAGGTCCTGGAGTTCTTCCCCCGTCGGTACCTGGGGCGGCGCATCCGGCCCGAAGCCGTAAGCGTTCACCAGCGGCCCCACAGTGATGTCGAACGCCCCGCCGGTGAGCCGGTGGATCTCGGCGGCCCGGACCAGAACGTCCATCAGTTCATCGGAGACCTGGTACGGTCCGTCCGTATGCCGGTTCAACAGCGATAGTTCGGAATCGTCCTTCCAGGTCGACATGCGCTGGTCCACCTGGTCCAGCACCGTCTGGATCGTTTCGGCGGCCGTGTCACGGGAGCTGCCGTCGAGCCCGGGGTCGGCGATCTTGACCGTCCAGGCGGTGCCCATGGTCGGTCCCCGGAAGGTCCAGTCGCCGGAGCCGGCGGTGTCGCCCTGGTTTCGCAGGAACAGAACCAGGAACAGGGCGCCGACGAACAGCGCAGGAACAACAAAGCGCCGAAGTGGGGTTGCCCCCTGCACGGCCTAGCCGAAGTCGTCGAACATGATGTTTTCCGGCTCTACGCCCATGTCCAGCAGCATGCGGGTGCAGGCGTCGTTCATCATCGGCGGGCCGCACATGTAGAACTCGATGTCCTCCGGCGACTCGTGATTTTTGAGATACTCATCCAGCACCACCTGGTGGATGAACCCGGTCAGGCCGTCCCAGTTATCTTCCGGAAGGGCGTCGGACAACGCCAGGTGCCACGTGAAGTTCGGGTTGTCGGCCTGGAGCTGGTCGAACTCGTCGCCATAGAACACTTCCCGCTTGGAGCGGGCGCCGTACCAGTAGCTGATCTTGCGATCGGTGTGGATCCGCTTGAGCTGATCGAAGATGTGGGAGCGCATTGGAGCCATGCCGGCGCCGCCGCCGATGAACAGCATCTCGTTGTTCGTCTCCCGTGCGAAGAACTCCCCGTACGGTCCGGAAATGGTGACATCGTCCCCCGGTTTGAGATTGAAGATGTAGGACGACATCTGTCCGGGAGGCACATTCGGTTTGCCGGGCGGTGGTGAGGCGATCCTCACGTTCAACATTATGATGCCCTTCTCCTCCGGGTAGTTCGCCATGGAGTAGGCCCGGATAACGTCTTCATCGACCTTGGAGACGAACTGCCACATGTCGAACCTGTCCCAATCCTGGCGGTACTCCTCCTCCACGTCGAAATCTTTGTAGTTCACCACGTGGGGCGGGCATTCGATCTGGATGTAGCCTCCGGCCCGGAACGGAACATCCTCGCCGGCGGGGAGTTCCAGGATCAGCTCCTTGATGAAGGTGGCGACATTCGCGTTGGACCGCACCTTGCATTTCCACTTCTTGACGTTGAAAATCTCCGGTTCCAGTTCGATGGCCATGTCCTGCTTGACCTTGACCTGGCAGGCCAGACGGGCGCCTTCCCGGGCCTCTCCGCGGCTGATATGGCCGACCTCCGTCGGCAGCATAGCTCCGCCCCCCGATTTGACGTTGACCTTGCAGACGCCGCAGGTGCCCTGGCCGCCGCAGGCCGACGGGATGAAGATCTTCTGGTCGGCCAGGGTGTTCAGCAGCGTGGCGCCGGCATGGGTGCTGATCGCCTTGTCCGGGTCGTCGTTCACCGTAATGGTAACGTCCGCACTGGAGACCAGCTTGGACTTGGCGAACAGAAGGACGATCACCAGGGCGACGATGACCAGGACGAAGACCGCGACTCCGATTACGATTGTTATCATCTTCGGTGAGTCCTACAGTTGGATGCCGGCGAACAGCATGAATCCGATCGCCATAAGGCCGGTGATGATGAATGTGATGCCCAGGCCGCGAAGGCCGGCCGGAACGTTGCTGTAACGCATCCGCTCCCGGATAGCCGCCAGGGCGATCATCGCCAGGGCGAAGCCGATACCGGAGGAGAATCCGAACACCGTGCCTTCGGCCATACCGTAGTCCCTCTCCACCAGCAGCAGTGATGCTCCCAGGATGGCGCAGTTCACGGCGATCAGCGGGAGGAACACGCCCAGGGCGGTGTACAACGCCGGGACGTAACGGTCGAGGGCCATCTCCACTACCTGCACCGACGCGGCGATAGTGCCGATGAACACCAGGAAGGACAGGAACGACAGATCGATGCCTGCGTATTTATCCCCGAGCCATGCCAGGGCGCCTTCCTTGAGGGCGATGTTGTAGATGAAGCTGTTCAGCGGGACCGTGACGGTCAGGACGAACGTCACCGCGGCGCCCAGGCCTATGGCGGTTTCGACCTTCTTGGAAACCGCCAGGAAGGAGCACATGCCCAGGAAGAACGCCAGGGCCATGTTCTCGACGAAGATCGCCTTGACGGCGAGGCTGAGGTAATACTCCACGGCCTAATCCTCCGTTACCTGCTCCGGTTTCCAGGTCCGGAGCAGCCAGATGAAGATGCCGATCAGGAAAAATGCACCGGGCGCCAGGGTCATGAGCCCGTTGGGCTGGTACCAGCCGCCCTCGGTTACCAGCGGCAGGACCACGTGCCCCATGAGTTTTCCGGCGCCGAGCAGTTCCCGGAAGAACCCGACCATGATCAGGATGATGGCGTAGCCTACGCCGTTGCCGATGCCGTCCAGAAAGCTGAGCCACGGCGGGTTCTGCATGGCGTAGGCCTCGGCCCTGCCCATGACGATGCAGTTGGTGATGATCAGGCCGACGAAGATCGAGAGCTGTTTGCTGATCTCGAACATGAACGCCTTCAGGATCTGGTCGGTGATGATCACCAGGGAGGCGATGATGGTCAGCTGCACGATGATTCTGATACTGCCGGGGATCATGTTCCTGATCAGGCTCACCGACAGGTTGGAGAGGGCGATCACGGCGATTACCGCCACCGACATCACCAGGGAGGTTTCCATCTTGGTGGTAACCGCCAGAGCGGAGCAGATCCCCAGAACCTGCAGGGCGATCGGGTTGTTGTTGAACAGCGGGTCCAGGAGCGCCTGGTTCACCTTGGAACTCATGAGGCGCTCCTTTCTGCACGGAACCGTTCCAGGTACGGTGTGAACCCGTTTTCTCCCAGCCAGAACCGCACCAGATTGGAGACGCCCCGGCTGGTCAGGGTGGAGCCGGCCAGACCGTCAATACGGTGCGGATCGGTTTCCGCCGGCCCTGCCGTGCCCTTGATGACCTCCAGGGCCGGGCTCCAGGCGTCGTCATACGCCTTGCGCCCGGGCCATAGTCTGGTCCAGGACGGGTTCTCGATCTCGCCGCCCAGGCCGGGCGTTTCCCCATGTTCGTAGAATGTAATCCCCTTTACCGTGGTTGTGTCGGTGTCCAGGGCCAGGAAGCCGTACAGCGTGGACCACAGCCCCTTCCCTTCAATCGGGAGGATCAAGGTGACCGGTACGCCGTTTTCCATGACGTGGTATATCAGTGCGCTGTTCGGGACCCGCTTTATACCGGATCGGTTTTTCGGCGCCTCCCTGCTGCTAGCCGGCTCCTTGGTCGCCTTGCGCTGATCAAAGCCGGCGGTATCCACCGAGGTATCGTAATCGCCGGTCGCAAGGTCGATTACGTGGGCTTCGATGTTGTCGCCGAACAGTTTGTCGATCTCCTCTGAGGTGATGTCGGCGCCGTTTTCCATGAGTCCGGCCAGGGCCAAGATCTTCTTCTGCCGGTCCAGCCGCTTGTTCTCTTCCTGGCGATCCTTCAGGGACACCGCCGAACTGGTGACCAGGACGGAGCAGACCAGGCAGACCGCAGCGGCGAAGCCGATGATGTATCCGGTGCTACGCTCCATGACGCGCCAGCCTCCGCTTTATGTTCGCCTTGATGAAGAAGTGGTCGATCACCGGTGCGAACAGGTTCATGAACAGAATGGCGAGCATCATGCCCTCCGGGTAGGCCGGGTTGACCACTCTCACCAGAACCACCAGGATCCCGATGCCCAGCCCGTAGATCATCTTGCCTTTGCTGGTGAACGCCGACGAAACCGGGTCGGTGGCCATGAACACGGTGCCGAAGGCCCAGCCGCCCAGGACCATGTGCCAGTAGAACGGAACGGCGAACATCGGGTTGGTCTCGGATCCGATGCCGTTCAAGAGAAGCGAGATCCCGATGGTCCCGACCACCACGCCGGCCATGGTCTGCCAGGCTCCGATCCGGGTCAGGATCAGGATTACGGCGCCGATGAGGCAGAGCAGCGCCGACGTCTCGCCCATGGAGCCGGTGATGAACCCGAGGAAGCTGTCCATCCACTGTTCACCGCCGAAATTTCCCAGAGCCCCCACTTCAGTTGCGGCCTGGGACAGCAGGGTGGCGCCGGAGAAGCCGTCAACCTTCGAGAAGTTCGCCGCCAGCCACGGCATGTCGCCTGAGATGGCCGCCGGGTAGGCGAAGAACAGGAACGCCCGGGCGGTCAGCGCCGGGTTCAGGATATTCATACCGGTGCCGCCGAAGATTTCCTTGCCGATGACCACGCCGAAGGCGACACCCAGGGCGACCTGCCACAACGGGATGGTCGGCGGCAGGGTCAGAGGGAGCAGGAAGCCGGTGACGAAGAACCCCTCGTTGATCTCGTGCTTCCGGACGATGGCGAAGATGACCTCGACGCCGCCGCCCACCGCGAAGCCGACTATGAACACCGGCAGGAAAAACAGGGCGCCGTAGACGAAACTGGGCAGGAACGAGGAATCGTGATGCAGGCCGAGGGCGTCGAACACGGTGTTCTGCCACACGTCCAGGGGCACCGCCCCCTGTTCCATGGCCAGGTGGGACTGATAGCCGGTGTTGTACATGGCGAATACGACGATCGGCATCAGGGCGATTACCACGACGATCATCATTCGCTTGAGGTCCAGGCCGTCACGGACGTGGATTGTTCCCCGGGTCACCTTGCCGGTAGTGAACGCCAGAGTCTCCATCGCCTCGAACAATGGATAGAATTTTTCAAGCTTGCCGCCCTTCCGGAACATCTTGCCCTGGGCGTCGAGGAGCTTCTGCAAGAACCGCATCAGCCTTCCTTCCATACTTGGGTAAGGTTTCGCCGCAGGGCGACACCGTAATCTTCCTTGCCGGGGGAGACGAACGAGCACAGCGCCAGGTCGTCCTCGTCCAGTTCCAGGCAGCCCAGGGCCTCGGCGTTCTCCAGATCATTCATCAAAAGGGCCCGCAGCAGGTAGGTCGGGATGATGTCCAGCGGCATGACCCGTTCGTACATCCCTATGGGAACCATCGCCCTCGGGGCTCCATGTGTGGTGGTGGTGAACCCGAACTTTTTGCCGGGGAACAGGGAGGCCAGGTAGACGTTGACGGTGGAGAATGTCCTGCTTCCGGGAGCGAGCCAGGCGGCGAACCTCCGTTCCCTGTCTTCCTCCAGGATCGAGAGCTGGGCGTGGTACCGGCCCAGATAGCCGTGGGCCTCTCCGGAGGCGGTCCGGCCGCCAAGCACCGGGCCGGAGACCACGCGATTTTCTCCATCTTTCATCCCGCCCTGTACCAGTTCGTCCACAGCGGCGCCGATCCGGGTCTTGAGCAGGCGGGGGTTCGCGGCCTGGGGCCCCGAGAGGGCGATGACCCGGGTGGTATCGATCTCGCCGGTCCGGAACAGGTGGCCGATGGCCAGCACGTCGTGGTAATTCAGGTAGAAAACCGTCTTTCCCCGGTGCACCGGATCCAGCATGTGGATGTGAGTGCCTGCCAGTCCGGCCGGGTGGGGCCCCTTGAACCGTTCCAGGGATATCCGGGGAATATCACCTGTGCCGATGGAGGAGCCGGCGGCGGTGCAGAGGAAAACCTTGCCCTCGGTCAGTTTGCTGACGGCGTGGAGGCCGGCGCTCCAGTCCGCTTCCCGCCCTTTCAACGCCATTTCGGGCAAGGGCGCTCCGGGGTTGGTGTCCATGGCCGTGACGAACACGGAATGGCAGCTCTCTTCCGGGGACGGGACTTTGCTGAACGGCCTGCTCCGCAGTGCGGTCCAGAGTCCCGACTCCACCAGCAGGCTGCGAACCGCCTCGCCGCGGAGGGAAGCCGGCGCATCACCGCTGAAGTGCTGGAACGAGACCTGGTCGTTGCCGGACAGTTGGATGACCACCGAAATCAGAGCGCGGCGCTCGCCCCGGTGGATCGCCTCGACCTTGCCGGCGCCGGGGGAAGTGAACCGCACCCCGTCGGTTTTCCGGTCTTCGAACAGCAGTTGACCCAGCTTCACGTCGTCGCCGACATGGACATGCATCCGCGGCTTCATGAAGGGGTAATCCTCGGCCATGACGGCCACGCGGCTGACCTGCACCGCGCCGTCGATCCGTTGCTCGGGATCGCCGGTGATCGGCAGGTTCAGGCCGCGCTTGATGACATGCAGGGCCATGGTGTCTCCCTCGGAAGGTGTTCAATCCTCCCACTTTGAACGGAAAGGATAGCAGACGAAGAGTAATAGGAAAGACCGGGAATGCTACAATTGTGGACAACCGATGGCGTTGATATATAGGAGACGACGATGCAGCAAGGAATACCGCTGGTCAGGGACTGGATGGCCCCGCCCAGCGTGACGATCAGGCCCGACGAGGAGATGGCGTCCGCGATCCAACTACTTGCAGGTGACCAGTTTGCGGCGATTCCCGTGGTGGACGACTCCAACACGGTGATCGGCCTGCTGAGCGAAAAAGATTGTCTCCGGGCGATTTCACGGTGGATCTACGAGGAGGTGCCCGGGGGCAAGGTCCGGGATTATATGTCGCCGATCCGGGCCCCTATCGCGCCGGACATGGACCTTCTGGTGGTGGCCGGGAAGTTCCTGGAGAACAATTTCGCCTGCATGCCGGTGGTGGAAGGCAAGGAACTGGTCGGTCGTATACACCGGCACCATGTTCTGGACGCTTTCCTGAACTGGATCTCGGCTCAGAGCGGGGCAGGGGCTGGCGAGACTGCGGAGCGTCCCTCGTCCATTGAACAGATGCAGAAGGTGATAGCCTCTCACAACCGTGGTCAGGCAGTGGAGCGATTCAAGAAGCACTGACCCGGTCGGTCATTCAGGCGGACGATCGGATGATCGGGACTCTTTTTCTGGAGGAGTTCTCCGGCTCCTGACCGCCCGCTGCAGAATGAACTCGATCTGACCGTTGACGCTGCGCAGTTCCGCCGAGGCCCAGCGGTTCAGTTCCTCCCACAGGGCGGGATCGATCCGCAGCAGGAACTTCTTGCGCTGGGCCATGGCGTCTCTCTACTGGTACAGCGTGCCGGCGTTGACCACCGGTGAGGCGGACGACTCGCTGCACAGCACGACCAGCAGGTTGCTGACCATGGCCGCCTTTCTTTTCCTCGTCCAGTTCCACGATCTGTTTCTGGCCAGTTTCTCGAGGGCCAGTTCCACCATGCTGACGGCGCCCTTCCACGATCTGGGTCCGTGCCGCCACCACCGCCACCGCCTGCTGCCTGCGCAGCATCGCCTCGGCGATTTCCGGTGCGTAGGCCAGGTGGCTGATCCGGGCCTCGATGACCTTGATTCCGGCCCGCTCGAACCGTTCGGCCAGTTCCTTCTCCAGCTCCGTGCTGACCTGCTCCTTGCCGGCCCTCAGGGTCAGGGTTTCCTCGGCATCGTCTTCGAAGGTGTCGTACGGGTACGCACCGGCGAGGTGGCGCACGGCCGCCTCGCTCTGAACGATGACGTACGATTCGTAACGGTCCACGTCGAAGCAGGCCTTGAAGGTGTCCTCCACCTGCCAGACCACCACGGCGGCGATCTCGATCGGGTTGCCGGCCTTGTCGTTGACCTTCAGCTTTTCACCGTTCAGGTTCCTGGCCCGCAGGGTAATCTTCCTCTTCACGAGGAACGGATTGGCCCAGTAGAAACCGTTAGCTTTTCACGGTGCCCTTGTAGGTTCCGAACAGCACCAGCACCCGTGCGTCGTTGGGATTGACGATGAATAGACCGACCAGGGTCAGGACGAACAGGAGGATGCAGGAGACCAGGGGGATCGCCATCCACGGATTTTCCGTCTGAATGATCCGCACCAGGCTGTACACCGCCCCGGCCAGTATGCAGCACGGCGACCAGCAACATCGGGTATCCCGAGATCGCTTTTTTTGAACATTCTTGTTTCATGTCATCGCTCCTTGCTGGGCGGTGATACCAAAATGATATCACTTTGATAGCTTCCATTACCAATTACCTGCGGCAGAGCGCTTTATTCAGTGCGAATACCGATCTATTACCCGGTTTAGTAGATTGAAATAGTGCATAATGATCACCTGAAAACATTAAAGAATGTCGTCTCGGGAGAGTACCCTCCCCGGTCCTGATCCGATGTAGTATGTCAAAATCTGAGGACGGTCCGGTTGGGGAATCCGATTCGAGCCGGACCTGTAAAGGAGAGAAAAATGGATTCGAAGGCTGTGCGCTATCTGTTGATCCTGATGATGTCCATCCTGATTACGGCAACCATGACCGGTTGCGGTGGCGGGGAGACCGACATCGAATCAGCCGCCGATGAGATGGCTGCCGAAGCCGGAGACGCGGTGGAAGGCGCCGTGGAAGATGCCGGAGAAGCGGTTGCTGCCGAACTGAACGAGGCGGCGGTGATGGTGCTGGCCAAGGCTGACGCTCTTGACGGCACTAAGGACATGATTGTCACCAAGTGCGTGAGCTGTGGTCTGACCATGGACGGCAACGCCGAATACGCCGCTCAACTGGGCGAGTACGAACTGCACTTCTGTAACGAGGAGTGCCTGACCAAGTTCAACGAGAACCCGGTGGAAACGCTGACGACGATGGAGCTGCCCGAGCTCGACCCGTCCAAGCTCCTGGAATAGATCAGCACGTTTCCTGATTGGGGGCCGGGAGCCGGTGTGTGCAAGCCGGATCCCGGCCGCCACTGAACTTGTATCGTCAGCGTTGCGTATGGAGATCAATCATCCTGTTGATCGCCCGGCGGCATACGGGGCAGAACCCGACCTCGTCCCGCGTGAACATGATGCAGTCGGCTGAAGGCCGGTACAGCCCTTTGGACATGTAACCGGCGCCTTCGAACGCTCCGACCTTGCCGGCGTACCGCTCGTCCGCGAGCTGTTTCGTGAAATGGTCCTGCTCCTCCACGAACAATTTCTCCAGGGATTCCTCCGGGGCGCCTGACGTCCGAAGTTCGGCCCGCTGCTTCTGAAAGGCGTAGGAGGCATGGTCGTAGGATTCCTTTTCCCAGGGTGTGGGAAGCGGGACGCCATCGTCCACCAGGTCGCGCCACTTTAGGTTCCGGGGATCCAGCAGGGCGGTGACGTTCGGCTCCCACGGCTCCGTGGTGATGCTGTGTTCTAAATCATAGGACACCGATGAGGTGTAGTACTCGTCCCCCAGGCCGGCAAAGTGGTGGCCGAATTCGTGTACGTAGAGATATGGAGCGAAAGCCGACCCGGCGGCGGCGGTGGAGTACAGGTTGAAGATCCCGCCGCCGCCGTACTTGCGGTCGTTCACCACCATGATCACCGCATCGTAGGGGGCGACAGCCGCCGCATCTCGCCAGGCCCGGTCCTCGAGGCTCAGGATGTACCGTTCCGAATCGAAAGAGTTGTAACGGGCGCCCAGAGGCGAGTTCCGAAACACGCCGGCCCGGGGCCTCGAGACCCCTGAACGGTCCGCCGGGGTTTCGATGATCCGGACGTTGAAATCGGACTTCCTGGATCGAAACGGCTCCACCGCAAACAGCGCTTCCATAACCCCTTCCGCCGCTTTCCGGAAGTCGCCCATCTCCCCTGAGGTGTACCCGTCCCCAAGGATCAGCAGGTCGACCTTGATCGCCGGGTCACCGTTCTCCAACAGTGTGCGGACCGTACCTTCAGGCAGGGGAGCCCGGTCGACGAACCGGGAGGCCGGATCGATTTTCACGCTCCAGACTTCCCGAAAGGAGCCGTCAGCGGTCCTTTTCCGTAGCCGGAGCTGGGCGGTGCGCTTTGGCTCGGGGACGCGTATCGCTTCTGCAAGAGTATGGAAGGGTCCCGAAGCGGCAACCCCCGTGGTCTCCCATTCCCCGTAGATGCTGGCGAACCCCCGGCTGAACATCACATGGTGGGTGGCGGCGTCCACCAGTTCGACCATGTACTTCCCCAGATCGGTCTGGTCCAGGAGCCAAACCCTGCTGCCCGGCCAGCTCCCCTCGATCCGCATCCGGTCCAGGCTGAAAAATTCCCGGTGGGCGGTGCCGGTGTGGAAGTAATCGACCCGCAAGGTCTCGCCGGTGAAATCGTCGTTGAAGGCGGCCGGGATCGCAGGGATGACGGCGAATACGATAAGGACGGCTGCGCCCCGCCGGATCCATGATTCGAACATGGTAGTGCTCCTTAAAAAGTGGACTTCGCTTGGCGCTCTCCGGTCTCGATCCTCAGGTAGACCTCGGTTCTGATTCGAGCGCAGACCCGGCCTTTCGAATCCAGGGCACCGGTTTCGAATGTTCGTGTGTAACGTCCGTCCCGCGCAAGGATCGTCGCCGCTCCCTCGATATCCTCTTCGGTGAGCTCGAATTCCAGCACAAGGTCTCCGGCGGCCGGCTTCAGGTATTCGATGGAGGCGCTCTTCAGCCAGGTTTGCACCCTCATGCCCCGCCTGCCGAAGATCTGCCAGAACATAACCGCGTAGAACGGGTCGGCGGCGGAGAAGATCGACCCTCCGAAAGTTGTGCCGTTCAGGTTGCGCGTCAGGAGGCTTCGCCTGACCCGGACCCGGCAGGATCGGAACTGGTCCCCGATGGATTCGATCCGGATCCGGTTGAACAGGAACGGAGGGAAGAAGTTCAGGAGCAGGCGGCCACTGCGTTCGCTCAGAACCTTGGGACGACGTGGTTTTTTCATGATTGCCTCACCGACCGGAAGAGTAACACAGCGCCGGAGTCGGCCGGACGGGAGTACAATGACGCAGCCCGGTAACAGGAGGGCTGGAGGAGATAGTCATGGACAAGGGGGGATCCAGTTGGATACGGTTCGCGCCGGTTCTGATCCTGGTTGCGGTAATCCTCGTGATTCTGGCCTGGTCGAACCGGGACGCCTGGTTCGGTGACAAAGGCCCTGAGGCGCCGGCGCCGGATACGGCCCGGGAAAATATCGAGGAGCCGGCGGGAACGGCTCCCTCCATGACCGACCTGGAACAGGCTTGGACAACCGCCACCGGCGCGCCGCCTGAATGGCCGGAGGATCTGGAATCTCCTTCGGACTGCAGCCGGGTGGTGTCGGAACTGAAGGAACTGACCGGCCGGCTGGACCAACGGGGCTACGTCCAGGGCTGGGAGCTTCAGGGCGGGGTCTACGGCCTGCTGACCGGGTCGGCCCTGGACCTGGCCGGGAACCGGCCCCTGGTTATGGGCGAACTGACCCGGTTGGACACGGTGCTGGCCAACGTCTCCCATGGTTACCTCGTGCTGGGCCGGTCCCGGCTGGAGCGGATCCTGCGGTTGATCCGGGAAGAGCCGGACATGGTTGAACCGATGGCGATGGCGTTGTTCCGCTGGTTGCGGGTCCGGGACCGCTGCGGAGATCCGCTGGACCGGGGCCCCGGGATCCATGCCCAGTATGATTACGCCGCCTTTCTGCTGAACAGCCTGGGAGGGCAGGCATATCTCCGCCGCCGGCCGGCGAGGATCGAGGCGCTGGCCGGCTTCTACGTCCTGTTGATCCTGGACCGTTCTATCGAGGAAGGGTACAACCCGTACGGCCTGGATCCGGGCCGGGAGTTCGCACGGTACCGCCAGATGCTCGCCGGCCAGGACCTCGTGTTCACAAACCGGTACCGGGAACTCCTCGGGGAACTGGAACGGCGACATACCCCCGGCGGAGGCTGATCCCCGGTGCGGTCCGAATCCCGGATTCTGATTCGCGTCCTGGCCCTGGTGGGCGCAGTCTGGCTTCTGGGGGGCCTGCCATCGGCGGACACCCGGCTGTGGGACGCGATCTATGATGCAGGCCACGCGCCGCTGTTCGGGTTCGTGGCGCTATGCATCCTTTCCCTGCTCCGGATCATGCTCCCCGGGAAGCCGTGGCCGAGGCTGTACCTGTTCGCCTTCGCCATGGCGACGGCGTTGGGGGCGGCCACCGAACTGGCGCAGTTCTTCGGACCCCGGGATGCGGACCTGGGCGACTTCTTCCGTAACGCCGCCGGGGCCGCCGCCTTCCTGACCTTCAGGTGGGTGCTGGACAAGGGGCGCGGTGGTATGCGCGTGGTGGCATCGGTTCTGGCCACCGCCCTGCTGCTGGCGGTCTTTGCGCCGGTGGCGGTCCGGATGGCCGATTACCGTGCCAGGGACAACAGCTTTCCGGTGCTGTACGAGTGTGAAGCACGGTGGGAACGCACCTTTGTTCTCCCGGTTGCGGCCAGTCTGGAACCTGGTTTTCTACCCGCCGGTTTCGGCGAGCCGGCCGGGCGCCGGTCCGGCCGCTGGAGGCTGTACGCCAGGCCCTGGCCGGGATTGTTGATCAAGGAACCGGTTCCGGACTGGACCGGCTACAGGGCCATCCGATTCGAAATATGGTCCGGACTGGATCGGCCGGTTCCGATGACGCTGATGGCGGAGGACCGCCGTCACCATCCCGGATCCGGGGACCGGGCCAGGGTCCGGTTTACCGTGGAGCCGGGCCGGAACGCCATCAGGATCGGGCTGGACGAAATCCGGAGCGCGCCGCCTTCCCGCCCCCTCGAGATGGACCAGGTTGCCCTTCTGATGCTTTACACCAAAAGTCCGGAGGAGCCGCTCACTCTGTGGATCGATTCGATCCGGCTGGAATAGGATCGGCCAGATCGCCGCCCAGTTCCCGGGCTTCTTCCACCGTATCGACATCCTTCGCAAGAGACAGGGCGTCCATCACCGGGAGGTGGACCCGGCGTTCGGGGAACTCCTTCTGGTGGCGGTACCGTATGAAGATCCTGCGGATCGAGTTTTCCAGGCGCTCCGTGGTGATCGTTCCGTTTTTCAGGTCCCTGGCGACCTTGAGGCCGTTGCTCACCACCGTCCAGGTCAGCCGGGGCACGCGCATGCCGAAGATATGCCGGACATCCTCGAACAGCAGATCCTTGACGGTGTCCCGTATCATTTCCTTGCGCCGCACCTGGATCGGCCGGTTCCTCGTGCGATAGGCGATCTGCATGAGGCGGTAACTCAATCGGAGACGGAAAGCTTCCGGATTGATCACCAGCAGGTGGCCGGGGAGGATCGCCGCCGCCTCCCGGCCCTCCTCCGGGACCACCGTATAGGTCGGCTTCCATGAGGAAGCGCCGAGCTGCTCCCGGTTCTCCGGTATCCGGATCAGCGGGAACCAGACGTCGAACGGCATGTGGGCGCGGGATTGCTCCAGGAAGGTCTGGAGGCAGTCCGGTTCCGGCAGAATGTCGCAGGTAGTGATGCCGATGTAGCTGCCCGGGTGGGCGATGCGAAGCCTCTCCAGGCCGGTGCGCAGGTTTTTCCCCAGGGATCCGGCGGTATCTACGATCTTGAGATCGGGGATTCCGCGGTAGACCTCCTCGGGACCTGCAACGTAAATCGGGTCGAAGCCGCCCGACTCCTTCAGCCGCTCCACCAGCACCTGGATCATCGGCCGGCCGTGGATCGAAAGATCCCGGCCCTTGTAGCCGGAGAGGGCGTGCTTGTCGCTGCCGGCGTCGGGCAGGGAGGCCGGCCTTGGATCGCTTCCGCCCAGGATCAGGATCGGGATCGGATTATTCATCAAGGCTATGATAGCAGGGGCGATACATGCCGGGAGACACTGCATGCGTTTGAAGGTTGTGAGCTACAACATCCACCGGGCGATCGGGGTTGATCGCAGGTTCCGGCCGGACAGGATCGTGGAGATTCTGGCACACCACGATGCCGACCTGGTACTTCTCCAGGAGGTGGACGACGGCGTGCCGAGATCCCGCGGCATGAACCTGGGGCGGGAGCTGGCCTCCGCCCTCGGCTACCCCCACCTGGCCATGGGCCACAACGTGCACCTGCGCCGGGGAAAGTACGGCAACGCCACCATGAGCCGGTATCCGATTGTCCGGGAGTCGAACATCGACCTGACCATCGAGAACCGCAAGCGGCGCGGATGCCTGCACACGAGTATCCAGGCCCAGGCCCGGTCCGGTTACAGCTACCTGCTGGATGTGTTCAATACCCATCTGGGACTGTCCACCAGGGAACGGGCAATGCAGATCGGCCGGCTGGTGCGCTCCTCCGAGTTCGCCGCCCTGGGCCATCACCGGACCTGCATCGTCGGTGGTGACTTCAACGACTGGCGCTCCCTCCTGGAGCCGGTGTTCACCGAGATCCTGGAGTTCAACTCCGCCACTTATCGCAAGTACGGCTCGGAAAGGGCGATCAGGACCTACCCGTCGTTCTCGCCCACCGGCGCCCTGGATCGGATCTACTACCGCGGCGGCCTGCGGCTCAGCGGCTCCCGCAGCTGCCGCATGAAGACCTCCCGTGTCGCCAGCGATCATCTGCCGGTGATCGCGGAGTTCGAACTGCACTAAGAAAAATTTCGAGACCCTGCACGGGGTGATGTTTACAAAGCCTCTCTCCAGGTCTCGAACATCAGCACATCCCACAGGTAGTACTGCCAGTCGCGCCGGCCCGAGAGATGCTCGGACCATTTCCGCCGGATCGGAGCAGGATCGAACCAGCCGCCCCGGCGCAGGCGGTCCTCGGCCAGGTACGCCTCGGCCCAGTCCCGGAGTGGGCCACGGAGCCAGCGGTCGATGGGTATGCCGAACCCCATCTTTGGCCGGTCGATGAGTTCCCGGGGCACGTAACGGTACAGCACCTGGCGCAGGGCCCATTTCAGCCCGCCGTTCCTGATTTTCAGGGACAGGGGCAGCCGCCAGGCGTACTCCACTACCCGGTGGTCCAGCACCGGAACCCGGGCTTCCAGGCTGACCTGCATGCTGGCCCGGTCCACCTTGGTCAGGATATCGTCGGGCAGGTAGGTCAGGCTGTCCAGGTACATCATCCAGGATGTCCGGTCGGAGAAGTCCGGCACCGGTTCGTCACCCCACAGGATGTTGGGGCGCTCCCTCGATCCGGGCACCAGTTCCGCCGGTTGTTTCCAGTGCGACAGCAGGTCGAGATATAGATCGGCCGGGGTTCTGAATCTCAGCATCTCCGCCATCTTGTGCAGTTTGTCTCCAGGCCTGCCGCTGCTGCCGTACCGCTCGAACCTCAGCGGCAGTCGACCCAGTGCGCCGTCCAGGAGTCCGCCCGGTATCGCTCCCAGGGTTCTGCCCGCCAACCGGCGAACCGGCGACGGGCACCAGCCGATCAACTTCCACAGATCCCGGAAGGTTCCGTACCGTATGTAACCGGCGAACAGCTCGTCACCTCCGTCGCCGGACAGGGAGACGGTGACCGTCCGCCGGGCCAGCTTGCTCACCAGCCAGGTCGGGATCTGGGAGGAATCGGCGAACGGCTCGTCGAACATGGTGGGGAGAAGGGGGATCGTCTCACGGGCCTCTTCCGGCGTAACGGTGAGTTCGGTGTGATCGGTGTCGAAGGTGCCGTGCGATCGCCCGGGCGTGATCCGCCTCGTTGTAACCCTCTTCCTCGAACCCGATTGTGAACGTCTTTACCGGTGCGGTGCTTTGCGCCTGCATCAGCGCCACCACCGTTGAGGAGTCGATGCCGCCGGAGAGAAACGCACCGAGCGGGACGTCGGAATCATGCGGCAGCCCACCGCCTCCCGCAGTATGCTGTCCAACTCTTCCACTGCATCATCGTCGGACCTCGGTGTACGGATCGGCGATTCCTTGTTCCGCAACCGTTTCCATGGACCAGTACACGGTTTCACGACAGTCGTCCCGGTGCTCGAACCGGTTTCCGTCGAAGGTGAGGATGGTGCCGGGACGCTGCTTGTAAATCGTTCTCGTGAACCGACCATGGAGCAGGGAATGTAGTTGTGCCGCAGGAACGCGGCTACCGAATTGCGGTCGATCGGGTTGTTGAACCGGGGGTGGGCCCTGAGCGCCTTCAGTTCGGAGCCGAACAGGAAGGACCGGCCGCACCAGCCGTAGTACAGCGGCTTGATCCCCAGCCGGTCCCGGACCAGGTGCAGGACCCGTCTCCTGCCGGTCCCACAGGGCGAAGGCGAACATCCCCACCGCCCGCCTGACCGCTTCCGGAACGGACCAGGCCTCCACCGCCTCCAGCAGGACCTCCGTGTCGGAATGGCCGCGCCAGGGGATGTTCTCGCCAGCCAGATCGTTCCGCAGCGCCTCGTAATTGTAGATTTCGCCGTTGTACGCGATGACGAACCGTCCGGAACGGCTGGCCATCGGCTGGCGCCCTTCGGGGCTGACATCGATAACCGCCAGGCGGCGATGGGCGAGCCCGATCCCGGTTTCCGCATCGAACCAGGCGCCTTCATCGTCAGGGCCCCTTTGCGATGAGCGTGCCGCCCATGGCGGCCAGCTGCTCCTGCCACAGGTCGGCAGGGGTGTCCCGTTCCAGCGCTCCGGCGAAGCCGCACATCGGTTGCCGTCTACCCTCCCGATTCCGGAGACAGGTACAGGGTTTCGAAGGCCGACACCATGCGGGTCGATGCTGTAACGGTCCAGGATCCTGTCCCTGCCTTCAGCACCAATGGTCCGTCGCCGGTCTTCCGGCAGTTCCAGCAGTAGTTGCCAGGACGCCGCCATCCGTTCCGGGTCGCCGCAGGGTACCACGGCGCCGATGCGGTCCAGCAGTTCCGGCGCCTCCCCGGCGGCAGTGGCGGCCACCGGTACGCCGCAGGCCATCGCTTCGCCGACGACGTTGGGGAACCCTTCGCTGAGGGAGGTGAGGGTTGCGACGTCCAGGGCGGCGGTGACCGCCGGGACATCGTGACGTTCACCCAGGAAGTGGCAGCAGGGTTCAAGGTTCAGGGACCGGGCCAGGTCGCCGAGTTCCCTGTTGTCCCCGGTGACGCCGGCGCCGGTGAGCAGAAAATGAACGTCCGGTGCCCTAGCGGCCAGGAGGGCAGCGGCCCGGAGGAACCCGGCGTGGTCTTTCACCGGGTGGTAGCGGGCGATCATGCCCACCAGGCGGGTGGCGGGGGACAACCCCAGTTCCTCACGAATCCTGTTCCGGGCGCACGGGTCCGGCCGGAACCGATCGGTGTCGAAACCGTTGGGGATCACCACGCGGCAATGCTGCGGATAGCCAAGCTCCTCATGCTCCGTCGCGGCGGTTTTCGCGTTGTAGATGATCCGGCTCGGCCTGCGGCGGAGCCATTTCGCCTGGTGGATCAGCCGGGTAGTACCGGCCTGTTCGGTTTCCGGCGCGCCCGGGGATTGGCGCACCGACCAGAACACCCGGCGACCCATAGTTGCCAGCGCCGTAAGGAGGCGGCGGCATTGCCGTGGTACATCCAGCCCTGCAGGATGTCCGGGCGGACCGCCCTGGCGAACCGCACCAGCCGGACCATCCCGGCGGTGCGGGCGAGAACCCCCTGTTCCATGTCCAGTTCGATGAACGGCAGTCCGAGGCCCGCCGCCATCTCCGCCAGGGAGCCACCGGAGCGCAGCGAGGCCAGCGCCGGCCTGACGGATCCGTTCCGGAGCCCCTGGAGCAGCCGCAGCAGGGCCTGCTCGGCGCCGCCGGCGGCAAGGCCGGTGGTGATGAACAGGACGGTCGGTTCAATCATTTTTATCAGTCCCGTGAGCAGCCGCTCGGTTTCATCCACCATGCGGGCCAGGGAGTATCTTTCCTCAATGGAACGCCGCAGAAGGGGAGGCGCCGGCGGATCGTCCAGGACCTGCCGCCAGACTGCGGCCATGGCCGCAGGCTTGCCGGGATGCACCACTGCTCCCAGGCTGCCGACGATTTCCGCCGAGTCGCCCACGTCGGTGACGACACCGGGAGTGCCGCAGGCCATCGCTTCCGCCACCACGTTGGGAAACCCCTCGCCGGAGGAACAGGAGACCAGGAGGTCGAGGGCGTTGTACACCGGGACCATGTCGGCGCGAAAAGGAACCCAGAACAGAGACCCGGAGAGGCCCAGTTCTTCTGCGCGGCCCTTCATCTCGCGCTCACACCCTGCCGGGCCGCTTCCGATGCAGACGAACCGGGTTGGGTCTCCCCCGGTGAAGGAGGCGGCCGCTTCCAGGAACTTCTCGTGGCCTTTCATCGGATCGATGCGGCCCACCAGGCCGATGAGCTTCGCCGAGTGGTCAATGCCCCATTCCCGGCGCAAGGCGGCTCCGGCCTCCGGATCGGGACGGAATCTGTTCGTATCAATGCCGTTGGGAACGATGCGCATCCTGGATTGTGGGTAACCGAGCTTGATGTGGTGCTCGTACCCGGCCCGGGAGTTCACAAGCACCAGGTCCGCACTGCGGCAATAAAACCGTCCGGCCTGGAACGACCATTTCTCGTGACGGGGGTAACGGTCGAAATCGATAAAGGAGGCCCGGACGCCCCAAACAATCCGGGCCGGCCGCAGGAACGGTTTCAGGAACGACGACGCCAGGTTCGGGGCGATCAGGTAGCCGTGGACCACGTCCGGGTCGAAGGAGCGCAGCCAGCGCCGGACCCTCAGGAGGAACCGGATCGTCTCGTAACGGCTCTTCTTCCGAAAATGATGGACCGGGATCGAACGTTCGGCCAGAACCTGCTCCAGAGGTCCGCCTGGATAGAACACGCCGATCCGGACCTCATGTCCCCTGGCGGTGAGCCCCGAGGCCAGGTTCACCAGTTGCCCTTCGGCCCCTCCATAATCCAGCGAGCGGGCGAGGAAGGCGATTTTCATTGTGTTAAGTTCGCTGTTTTCGTAAATACTGCTTCCCACATAGACATGATAGTTTCTATAGATAACCGCTCTCTGATTTCAACGGCTCGTGTGGCATATTGCCGTCGTAATGCTTTGTCGCTCATTAATGTCGCCAATGCTTCGACCAATGCTTCGTGATTATTTTGCGGAACAAGCAGCCCGTCGACCTGATGTCGAATAATATCGCGCGGACCGGTGTCACAATCGACACTAACGGCAGGCAGGCCATAGGCCATGGCTTCCCCCAGTGAATTGGGAAATCCCTCATAGAGGGAGCTCATCACATATAAATTTGCCGCCTCGTACCATTCGTCGAGGTTGCCTGCCGTTCCTGGCAAGGAGATCCTTTGTTCAAGCCCCAGATCCGCCCGCATTCTTTCAAGCGCATCACGACAGGAACCCTCCCCAAGAATTGTTAAATGCCAATCGGGAAAGCGGGTGGCTAGCGCTGCGAAAGAGAGTAGTAGACGATCAAACCCCTTTTGAGGTTCCAGCCGCCCTACCGCTAGAAGGTTGAAGCTGGTGTCGCTCGACATTCCGGGGCTGATTCTGGGGGCGTGTGAGGCGATCGGATAGCTGACGGCGTTGGGAATGATCGGTACATATTGCGCGTTGGTCTGTTCTTTCAGCCAGGCGGCCGTTTCTTCAGTGAGCGCAGTAACAGCGTCCAGGTGTCGGTAACTTCGTCGACGCAACCACTCCCATACTGTTCCGAGGTGCATCATGGGTGGATGAATACGCTCAGAGCCCAGCACGGGGATATTGAGCCCTCTTGCCGCCAGTGCAAGCAAAATATTGGCAGTAGTCATAACGGCCAGTGCGACATCAGGTCGCTGTTGCTTAAGCGTGTGGCGCAGGGCCTTGATGCGGCGATAGTTGTATTTGAGTGCTGTCCGCAGATTCGTACTGTCACGAGCAAGACACAAAGCGATACGATGAATGTTCGGATGAATTTCGTAGAAATCAAGATCACGACCCGATATGGTGACAATGGTAATATTCCAGCCTTTTCCCGCCCAGTAGTTGGCGAGGTTTACTGTTACCCGCTCTGCGCCTCCTGATGAGAGGCTGTGAATGAAGAGCAGGAGTTTCATCTATTCTTGATTCTTGGCAACAAAATACAAATTCTGCGTACTGCCTTTCAAGTTCATAAGTACCTGCAACATTTTCAAAGCTGCAAGCGCCTTCCCTTTCAAATTAAGTTGTTTGAAATCGTTCAATATTACGCGCTTGATGCTGACGTCGGTAAAATCATGACTTAGCATATTCAATAGTCTTTCTTGCGAAAAAGATTGCATATGTCCCCAGCGATGGAAATATTCACCACACTTGGGGCAGACGGCAATCCCCTCCTTAAGGTTCTCATCTGCCGGTACGGTACCCATGAGCCTTCCGCCGTTCTTGAGCACTCGTTGCACTTCTTTAAGTGATTCTTTGATTGCCGTATCATCTAAATGCTCCAGAACTTCAGACATAATGACGTAGTCGAATGAGGCATGGGAAAACGGTATCGCTTGCGAGTATCCCACCTGCGCCATCGCACCCAACCCCAGCCGCGCCCGGATTTTTTCAATAGCGGAAGCACTAGGGTCCAGGCAGCTGACACTCAGCCCTTTTTGGACAAGGATGCTTTCCAGGTAACCATTGCCCACACCGATATTCAGCACCGCACTGTCCTTTGGGATGCGTTTGGCGAGAAATTCAAATCGTCTTCGTGCTGGAAAACCGATATCCAGCAATGATTCATCGTTTTGGAAAGCTTCCCATATTTTGTCTTGATTCATAGTCTACTTTTTAATAATAAATGCCTGACCTGTCGGCACATTAATTATTTCCTCCTTTTCAAGGAAAAAATCATCCAAGGCTTTCTTTGCGCCTGGGCAGGAATCAAAGCCGTAATCATCGCAAACGATGATCCCGCCGGTCACCATTCTTGGATAAAAAAATGCCAATGAATCATGTGTCGGTTGATAAAGATCAACATCCAGGTGGACAAAACTAAACCTGCTGTCGGCAACCATCTCGAACTTTTCCGGGATCCAGCCTTTATAATATAGTATTCGATTTGACTCGGGAAGATTCTTCTTACGAGTTTCTCGTTAATACTCAAGTCGCCTTTGACCCAGTAGTTACCGTCTATGGCTTCCGGAGTCGATAGACCCTCGAAAGAATCAAACAGGTGCATTTTCTTTTGTCTGTTTGTTGTTCGTTCAAACATAAGGTATGCGCTCGCACCCTTGAAAACGCCACACTCTGCGATATCACCTTCTAAATTATTTGTTAGCTTGATAAGTTGCGACAAAAAATATTTGCGATCATACGAGTGCACATTATCGCCGACATGCTTTTTGTAGAAAGCGGCAAATTCGTTGTCGTTCAGGAAAGAGCGACCGTATTCACTGAATATATGGTTTGGGTAAATAATGTTAACTACTTTTTCGGAAAGGACGTAGCGGGAATATTCATCCTTCTTGATAAATGCTTTGTATAGATATTGCAGTGCTGTTAGTAATTTCATTATTTACCTTGATAGTAATTTTGTATGCAGAAATGTAAACATCAAAGCGGCCGAGGATGCATAAACAAGTGTTGTCGAAAGGGCTATTCCGGCCACCCCCATCCGCTGCATAAATATATAATTCAATACAATATTCAATGGCAGCCCCACCGCTGCAACCTTCATCAATACAACATTCTTTGCTGCGGCACTGATAAGCCTGACCGCTAATATACCCAACATATAAAAAGGCAGTTGCAGCAGGTAGTACGCCTGTGCTTGCGCCACCTGCCGGGTGTCTTGTGCGGTGAAAGCGCCTCGTTCAAACAGCAAATTAATCATCGGCTCCGAAAAAAGAAACAATAGCGCGGCGATCGGCACGGTCGTAAAGATAATTAACCGTGTGTAAGTTCTGAATGTATGCCGCAGGCCGGCCCAATCTTCACTGCCTGTCAAACGTGACAAATGAGGCAGCACGGCTGTGCCTAGCGCCATGGAACCGATACCCAGGAGCATCGCAACCACCTTGTTGGCGTAGTTAAGCGTCGCGACACTCCCCGGCTCAAGCATTGCCGCCATGGATTGATCCACTAGTACTGTACTGCTCATCAGGAACGCACCGGCAATCATTGGGGAATATTGACCAATGACTGTGCGCAGTTCTTCCGTCATACCGTTCCATCGAGGCAGCACCGGGATGTTCTTGCGCGCCGCCGCCGTTATCAGAACGAGTAACTCAATACCTGCGCCCAGCACAGTCCCGAACGCCAAGGCGTAGATGCCCCATTCGGTTCCTAAAGTGATTAATGCAATAACAGCGCACAATGGTGTAATGGCGGGCGCCAGCGCAACAATGGCGAAGCGTTCGCTTGCATTGATAATGGTGGCAAAGAGGTGACCGCTACCTGTCAGGACAACAACCGGCAAAAGCCAGTAAAAGAGTGCTTGCGTAAGCTCCATGGTCTGTTTGCTGAAACCTGAACCCAGCAGTGACAACAGGGTTGGTGCGAGGGCCGCCAAAATAGCCGCTGAAATCAGCAAAAACAGCACGCCGATGACTAATAGCGATGTAAATAGCTGTCGCGCAGCCTCTTCACCCTTGCTGTTTCTGATGCGGATATAGGTGGGCATCATGGCTGCGCTAAACGAGCCGGCCAATACACTGATGACAAATGAGGGCAAGAGATAGGCAAACAGAAATGCATCCACGACGTCGCCCGTACCGTAATAGCCGGCAACGACGAGCTCTTTGGCTGCCCCGGTGAGTTTGACCAACAAGGTCATCACGGCAACCACCGCCATACCGGAAAATATCCGTCGATTCGTCGACAATGCTTGCCATGTTTTCCAGCGGGCTAGAAGTCTCATTAACATCGGCTTATTTTATATTGAGTCTGCAAACGGTTGCGTTTTCGATCCTGCGCAGGAGGATCCTTTTCGTCAAACTTGCGATAGTCCTTGCATTGTGGATCAAACCACTCCAGAGTGTCGCTCGTTCTCCTTTAAATGCCCGATCTTCGGGACTTATATTCAATTTGGACTCGTAACGATGATGGGGGGGTCGTCCCGCCAAAATCCCGCGCGGAACGGGGAACGACATGAGTACCAGCTTGCGCATTCCTGGCCGACGCACATCGGACTGCATCGGTCCGTCGGCAATGCGCTGGTTGTCGCCACTATGCCTCCTGCTGTTTCCCGCCGCCGTCCTGGCCAACGTTGCCCCGGTCGTAGACAGTCGCACTGCTTCAACTGCCGCCGTAGCGCCAGGCGGAGTGATTGCTCTGCAGGTAGACGGTCACGATCCGGACTGTCCCGACATTTGTGACAGCAGCGCCGATTGCGGACAGTACATCCGTGCCGATCTTGGGCACTGGTCTGCGGACGGCGGCGCCTTCGAGAATACGGACGACGGCGTTTCAGGGTCTCCGTTCACCAGCACCACCGACTGGCGCGCACCGATGACCGAAGGGTTGTACACCATCACGGCAATCCTTTCGGACAGCGGCGGGTTCATGTGCGGCGGGCGGTTGACCACCATGCAGGACATCCAGATCCTGGTCACCCTGAATCCGAACCAGCCGCCGGTGATCGAATCGTTGACAGCCGATCCGGTCCTGCTGTACGCCGGTGAAACGTCCGACCTGAACTGCATCGCCAGCGATCCGGACAACGACCCGCTGACCTACGAGTGGTCCGCCGATTCCGGCACGGTAACGCCCGGGACAGCAGGCGCCGCAGTGTTCGTCGCCGGACCTCCAGGCGCCGTTGTGGTTACCTGTGCCGTGACCGACCCTTCCGGTGGACCTGCTTCCGATACGATCAACATCTCCGTCATCGGCGCCGAGGCGGAGAAATGGCTGGATCGGTCCCTCTCACAGCCGCAGCGCGTGACAGCCGACTCCATGGGCAGCCTGTTCGTACTGGACGGTTCCGCAGGAGGAATCGTGGTTTTGAACCTGTTTTCGGGAACGGTCCTGTACCGGATGCCGGCGGACGGGGTTACCAGTGTAGAAGTGGACTGGAACGACAACCTCCTGGTCGGTTTGGAAACCGGTGCAGAGGTATGGAGCGGTCCGGCGACCCGATTATGACCCTGATGGAAGCTCCGGGCGATATCATCGATGTTGCCTCCGATCATGCTAACCGTCGTTACGGGGTTCTGGACCGGAGGTCCGGCAAGGTTACCGTCTTCGATGAACTGGGCACGGAGGTCGTTTCCTTCGGATCCAACGGAGACGGCGCGGAGCAGTGCCGCACCCCGCACGGACTGGCGGCGACACCGGCCGGAGGGTACTGGCCCGATACCCATTGGGTAGTGGCCGACACCGGCCACGGGATGATGAAGGTTTACAACGGAGCCGGCAGCCTGACGTCTTCCTTTGGGGCTGTGGGGGCCGGAGTCGGCGAGTTCATCAGCTTGGTGGATGTTGCGGTCGGTCCCAACGATGTCATCTACGGTAGCGACAGTTTCCAGTCCTGGATCCAGGCATTCAATCCGGACGGGACCGTCCGGGAGACCCTGGGTGATACGGAGACGGCCTCGGGCAGTTCATGACCCCGGCCGGTATTACCGTTGCCGACGGTTACGACCGTCTGATCGGGGTGTCCGTCAACTCCGCCCGGCTGCAGATCTATATCACCTCGTCTGATCCGGTGGACCAGGGCCCGGAATCGATTCCGGTGATCGATCCTGTGCTGACCTTCCCGGACCAGGAAGTCGGGACCCATCCGGTTCTGCGAGCGTTCAGCTTCGGAACGACGGCCAGGCGCCGTTCGGCATCACAGGCGTCGCCATCGATGGTGATTTCGAGCAGTCCAATAACTGCGGTGAGTTTGTCGATCCGTCACAGTCGTGCACGTTCGATATCGTTTTCACTCCGGAGATTGTCGGACTCCGTACCGGGGAACTCCGGGTGGATACCAGCGCCGATGCTGAGCCGCTGCGGGTAAGCCTCCGCGGAACCGGGATCCAGTCGCCTATCAGCCTGGAACTCGACTTGGGAGACGTCTCGGTGACCGAGGGGGATGTGGAGCCGGTGGAGGCGCGGTTCGAGGTGGCTCTGAACTCTCCAAGCGACGGCGCCGTTACAGTGGATTACACTACTCTGGACGACACCGCCCGGGCTGGGCGGGACTA
>CAWBPP010000007.1:0-181993 GCA_963790785.1 Candidatus Polarisedimenticolaceae bacterium | reverse complement strand
CGTTAGGCTTACAAGAGCAGTGATTTGAGAAATCGACGGATTGCACGCGTGGTTTCATTGGGAGTTCTTCTGGGCGGTGGACTTCTCGCTATCGTTGGCCTGTGGGCCGGCGGCGGATCCCTCGCCTATGAGCAGGCCAAGAATGCCTGGAGTTTTCTTGTCGACGATGCGCCCATGACTCCGACCGAGCTCGCTTTTGAGCGATTCGATTTTGCAGGACTTCAACCCTCTAACCCCAAGGTCTCGTCTTTGGATGAAGAAGGGGATCTAGTTTCATTCCTTATCGAAAGCCGCGGCTGCCTTGGCTATCACACTGTCTACCGCCTTGATATGCAAGGCCCTGCGCCTCCTTCTGTCTCCGTTCATCGGCTATCCGTAGAGCATCCGCGTCCGAGGAGACTACTCTCCGCCATTTCTCCTTGAGCGAATCCGATACTTCGAGACTTGATGCGGCGCTATCATTCTACCGAGACTTAGGTCAAAGCAAATGGTTCTGCACGACGGAGGTCGATATCGCAGTCGAATGGAGAATTGCCGGACACTCTAGCTCGGAAACGTTCGTGGACCACTCGTGCTTGCTGACCTATGAAAATCCGTATGCGCTAGCTCCCGGTTTGCTCGCACTGAAGCATCGAGGTGCACCGTGAAGCCTAACCAGCGCGTGAACCTGCCAGGCGCTTTGTCACGGCCTTCGCGGAGGGACGGCCCCGCCAAGCCGGCTACGCCGGCCACGCCCGCAGGTTACGCACAACGTTAGGCGGAATCAGGTCGCTGAGGGAAAAATCGAACACATCAGTCTACTCCTTTGCTTAACCTTGCTGGCCGGTTGTAGCACCCTCGCTCCCCATCCGATGTTCTTAAGGCGTACGAGTATGCTGCCAATGAACACGACGTTGAAGCTGTGTTGAGCCTTGTCTCCGATGACGCGCAGTTCGACTTCGGACCAATTGGTGTCTTAAGTGGGAAGCAGGCGATTCGAGGTGTTCACGAGTATGATCGAGCACTAAACACGCATCTCCCATTCGAGGAGATCCGGGTAGAAGGAACTCAGGCCACCTGCCGCATCATTGAGACCAATGACTGGCTTAACACGGCCGGTATCGACGAACTCGTATTCTCCAAATCGATATTTGAGATTGATGACTCTGGTTTGATCACCAAGATGGCGGCAACAATGACCCCCGAATCGAGTTCGCTGCTTCTAGAGAAGCTTGGTCAGTTCGACGCTTGGGCCAGAGAACACCACCCGGAGGCCTATTCGGGGCTTTTCAATGGTGACGGATCATTCAACTTCGGTTTCGAAAATGAGATAAAAGTGCTGACACTTCTGAGGCAATGGCGTGCTGCGACCTCATCATCAGGTTCCGACTAACGGCTGCATGAACCTGCCAGTCCGTCCTGACACGTCCCTGGCTTTTGAAGGAGATCGTCCAGCACGCGCCTCTAGCTTCGCCAGGGTCGCGCCAGCTACCCCGCGTGTTTAGCGCAACGTTATCCGTACAAAACACTCCCTGACGTATAACGTTATGCGTTATATATTCTACCCATGATTCGGACTTTCGCATGCGCAGATACAGAGAAGTTGTTTCAGCGTGAGCGACCGAGAAGTTTTCCGGCGAGTATTCACCGGGTAGCACTGAGAAAACTCCGGATGCTTCATAGGGCAAAGACTCTGCAGGATCTTCGCGTACCTCCTGGAAACAGGTTGGAGATCCTCAAGGGAGGCCGAAAAGGGCAGCACAGCATTCACGTGAACGCTCAGTATAGGGTTTGCTTCGTGTGGAAGTCTGGTGATGCATTTAACGTAGAGATTGTGGACTATCACTAGGTGGTGAGACTATGACAAAAAAACTAGCACCTATCCATCCGGGAGAGATCCTGCTTGAGGAATTCCTGGAGCCCATGGGTATGAGTCAAAATGCTTTAGCGCGGGGAATCGGGGTCCCGCCTAGACGCATCAATGAGATTGTTCATGGTACGAGGCGTGTAACTGCTGATACAGCTCTACGCCTTGGACGGTTCTTTAATATGTCTGCCGAATTCTGGCTTGGTCTACAAATGGACTACGAACTGGACACGGAAAGTGATCGCCTCAAAGGTAGGCTTGACAAAGAAGTCGGCGAGTATGGGCAAGTTGGGTAGGCGGGAATGACGGATAACAATCCGCCCAAGCTGCCGGCACGCCCTGTCATGGCCCTTGCTGGTGCACGGCCCACGCCAGACCATCCCGCAGCTTTGCGGAAACGTCAGGCATCTGGAAGGAGGGCGTGATGGCCATGAGCAGACAAAACATATTCCGCTTTATGGTCGTACCCTGTATTGTCATTGTTGCAGCGAGTAGCATCACCATCGCAGAAGATCGAATGTTGACATTGACGACGAAGGGCATAAAAGCCGGCCTCGAGCGCTCAGCTAATGATTACATCGCCGTGTTGATCGAATCTACTGGCGATAATCAATGTATTGAGATCAGTTCCGAAGAAGTATGTTTCTATGTGGCCACAATTATGGAGTTGTACGCGGGAAAAGGAAATCACCTTAGAGTCGGAGACACGGTTCGCTTCTTGGGATCTGCGCAGAAAACCAATCGCGGCTTATATTTCGCGCAATACCGGCCGCTGCCGGAGCCGATAATATATGGCGGCTCGTACGCAAGCGCCAAAGTTGGGGCAGAGGATAAGGCAATGTTCCTGGAGGCACTTCATAAATTAGGGCTTCGGCCAGATGCCTGACAATTGTATAAAGCATCCGGCCGGCTATGGCACGCAGCTTTGCCAGAACTTTAGGCGAATCAAGATATACTACACGCCATAGGAACATATTTATGGCATCGTATTTATTCGCAGCTGGGTGTTTGTCATTGGCTTTAGGCCTAGTTACCGATTTTCCGGTTTATAGGGTGAAATTCTTATTTTTCGGCGTATGCGTAAGGGGCAGATCATACCGACAAATGGACACCCTATCCTTAAAGAAAGGCATGTACGCATTTTATGGGCGAGTTGGCGTCTTTGCAGCCTATTACTTTTGGATGGGGGCTGGGTGTAATCCTATTACTGTACTCTTTGCCCAACTCCGAACACACATATCAATTATTTGTCGAAAACACTGTCTTACTATCCATGCTTTCAGGAGCTTTGCTAGTGCTCCTTGGCACCAAAGGTAAACATCCTGGATGGGTAGTGTTACTAGCTATTGCAATTTTGTTGGCGATTAAATGAATTTCGTAGCCATGATGATGTGACAAGAATCGGCTGCCTACAAGGCTCTCCGTTGGCGTTCGAGCGATTCAGGAGTGATGATCTGTATGGGAAAAAAGTACATTAGGTGAAGAAAATATTCCGAACAAGCAAGGTAATAATCGCCGTAAGCGTCGCCTTCGGCTCCCTGGCCGGTGCACTTGATGTTTTCATTGATGCAATAGTATTTGGTGAAGGCAGCATTCTTGATCAGTTGCTGCGATAGCTTTTGAGGTGTACGTCCGCGGAACTATGCTAACGCTTGCAGTCGTTGTTGGTGTTTTTGTATCTAGAAGTAGCTGCGCGACTTGAAAAGGCTAGCGAAGAGATCAAGACGCTAAGGGACTTGCTTTCCACGTGTGCTTCCTGCAAGAGAATACGAAAAGATGACAAGACTTGGGTGTAGCTGGAAACCTACGTCCTGCACCGGCCAGGAAGCCCAAGGCGACGCTTACGGCGATTATTACGTTGCTTGTTCGGAATATCTTCTTCACCTAATGTACTTTTTTCCCATACAGATCATCACTCCTGAATGGCTCGAACGCCAACGGAGAGCCTTGAGGCAGCCGATTCTTGTCACATCATCATGGCTACGAAATTCATTTAATCGCCAACAAAATTGCAATAGCTAGTAACACTACCCATCGCGGAGTATTTGCTTTTGGTGCCCAGGAGCACTAGCAAAGCTCCTGAAAGCATGGATAGTAAGACAGTGTTTTCGACAAATAATTGATATGTGTGTTCGGAGTTGGGCAAAGAGTACAGTAATAAGGATACACCCAGCCCCCATCCAAAGATAGTTACAAGATGCCAACTCGCCCATAAAATGCGTACATGCCTTTCTTTAAGGATAGGCTGTACCATTTGTCGGTATGATCTGCCCCTTACGCATACGCCGAAAAATCAAGAATTTCACCCATAACTGAATGAATGAGGCCTAAAGCCAATGACAAACACCCAGCTGCGAATAAATACGATGCCATAAATATGCTTCCTGGTGCTCGGCGTGTAGTATATCTTGATTCGCCTAAAGTTCTGGCAAAGCTGCATGCCATAGCCGGCCGGATGCTTCAGACAATTGTCAGGCATCTGGCCGAAGCCCTAATTTATGAAGTGCCTCCAGGAACATTGCCTTATCCTCTGCCCCAACTTTGGCGCTTGCGTACGAGCCGCCATATATTATCGGCTCCGGTACTGCTGGTATCGCGAAGCTTGAGCCCTATTGGTTTTTGTGCGCAGATCCCAAGAAGCGAACGTGTGCTTCCGACTCTAAGGTGATTTCCTTTTCCCGCGTACAACTCCATAATTGTGGCCACATAGAAACATACTTCTTCGGAACCGATCTCAATACATTGATTATCGCCAGTAGATTCGATCAACACGGCGATGTAATCATTAGCTGAGCGCTCGAGGCCGGCTTTTTTGCCCTTCGTCGTCAATGATTCGATCTTCTGCGATGGTGATGCTACTCGCTGCAACGATCATAATACAGGGTCAAGACCATAAAGCACAATCTGTTTAGTCTGCTCATGGCCATCACGCCCTCCTTCCAGATGCCTGACGTTTCCGCAAAGCTGCGGGATGGTCTGGCGTGGGCCGTGCACCAGCAAGGGCCATGACGGGCGTGCAGGCAGCTTGGGCGGATTGTTATCCGTCATTCCCGCCTACCCAACTTGCCGATACTCGCCGACTTCTTTGTAGAGCCTGAGGCGATCCATTTAGTGTCCAGTTCGTAGTCCATTTGTAGACCAAGCCAGAATTCGGCAGACATCTTAAAGACCGTCCAAGGCGTAGAGCTATCACAGCAGTTACACGCCTCGTACCATGAACAATCTCATTGATGCGTCTAGGCGGGACCCCGATTCCCCGCGCTAAAGCATTTTGACTCATACCCATGGGCTCCGGAGAATTCCTCAAGCAGGATACTTGTCCGGATGGATAGGTGCTAGTTTTTTTGTCATAGTCTCACCACCTAGTGATAGTCCACAATCTCTACGTTAAATGCATCACCAGACTTCCACACGAAGCAAACCCTATACTGAGCGTTCACGCGAATGCTGTGCTGCCCTTTTTCGGCCTCCCTTGAGGATCTCCAACCTGTTTCCAGGAGGTACGCGAAGATCCTGCAGAGTCTTTGCCCTATGAAGCATCCGGAGTTTCTTGAGTGCTACCCGGTGAATACTCGCCGGAAAACTTCTCGGTCGCTCACGCTGAAACAACTTCTCTGTATCTGCGCATGCGAAAGTCCGAGTGCATAGATTGTAGAATATATAACGCATAACGTTATACGTCAAGGAGTGTTTTGTACGGATAACGTTGTGCGTAAGATGCGGGGTAGCCTGGCGCGACCCTGGCGAAGCTAGAGGCGCGTGCTGGACGATCTCCTTCAAAAGCCAGGGACGTGTGAGGACGGACTGGCAGGTTCATGCAGCCGTTAGTCGGAACCTGATCTATGAGGTCGCAGCACGCCATTGCCTCAGAAGTGTCAGCACTTCTACCCCCATTTCGAAACCGAAGTTGAATGATCCGTCACCATTGAAAAGCCCCGAATAGGCCTCCGGGTGGTGTTTTTTGGCCCCAGCTGCGAACTGACCAAGCTTCTCTAGAAGCAGCGAACTCGATTCGGGGGTCATTGTTGCCGCCATCTTGGTGATCAAACCAGAGTAGATCAATTGTCAATCTATCGATTTGTTGAATACGAGTTCGTCGATACCGGCCGTGTTAAGCCAGTCATTGGTCTGAATAATGAGGCAGATACCTCCCTGAGTTCCCTTATTACCCCGGATCTCCTTCGAATCGGAGATGCGTGTTTAGTGCTCGATCATACTCGTGAACACCTCGAATCGCCTGCTTCCCACTTAAGAACACCAATTGGTCCGAAGTCGAACTGCGCGTCATCGGAGACAAGGCTAGAACACAGCTTCAACGTCGTGTTCATTGGCAGCATACTCGTACGCCTTAAGAACATCGGATGGGGAGCGAGGTGTGCTACAACCGGCCAGCAAGGTTAAGCAAAGGAGTAGACTGATGTGTTTGGCGACTTTTCCCTCAGCGACCTCATTCCGCCTAACGTTGTGCGTAACCTGCGGGCGCGGCCGGCGTAGCCGTCTTGGCGGGGCCTTCGCCCCGCGAAGGAAATGACAAAGCGCCTGGCAGGTTCACGCGCTGGTTAGGCTTCCCGGTGCACCTCGATGCTTCAGTGCGAGCAAACCGGGAGCTAGCGCATACGGATTTTCATAGGTCAGCAAGCCGGAGTGGTCCACGAACGTTTCCGAGCTAGAGTGTCCGGCAATTCTCCATTCGACTGCGATATCGACCTCCGTCGTGCAGAACCATTTGCTTTGACCTAGAGTCTCGGTAGAAATGATAGCGCCGCATCAAGTCTCGAAGTATCGGATTCGCTCGAGGAGAGGTGACGGAGGAGTTAGTCTCCTCGCGCGCGGTGCTCTACGGATAGCCGATGAACGGAGACCCAAGGAGGCGCAGGGCCTTGCATATCAAGGCGGTAGACAGTGTGATAGCCAAGGCAGCCGCGGCTTTCGATAAGGAATGAAACTAGATCCCCTTCCCTATCCAAAGACGAGACCTTGGGGTTAGAGGGTTGAAGTCCTGCAAAATCGAATCGCTCTAAAGCGAGCTCGGTCGGAGTCATGGGCGCATCGTCGACAAGAAAACTCCAGGCATTCTTGGCCTGCTCATAGGCGAGGGATCCGCCGCCGGCCCACGGCCAACGATAGCGAGAAGTCCACCGCCCGAGAGAACTCCCAATGAAACCACGCGTGCAATCCGTCGATTTCTCAAATCACTGCTCTTGTAAGCCTAACGTCTTGCTAAGCAGCAGCCATGTGGAGGCGGCCGACTTGCATTGCAAGGCGGGTGCCCCCTCCGGCCGGCTGCTTTTATCTCTCAGTTATGCGGCCAATAGGTAGGCCTACCAAGATACCGCTTCGCTCGGTACGCCATTGCAATACTCCTCCTGGGTGAGCCCAGCGAGGTAGTGACCCCCGGTAGGGAGCGGTGCGCAACCCGGGCGAGATAGCCTGTAATTGTACCTTCGGGAACACGATATACAAATCCAGTGAAATTGCAGTCATTGATCTCTGTCGCTTCTACACCTGCTAGGTGAATCTGGAGTTCATCACAGTTAGAAGGGAAGCTGACACCCTTGACACATATTTCTGTGCCTGGAAGCCCTCCGTCAGGTGAAAAGTAGCATATATGAGGAGGAGAGTTAGCATCGTACACTTGATAGTAATAGCGCCTAGTTGCGTCGAATGCGCCACGATCAATAACGTGTCGCGACGTACTTTTGAGCAAGACGACTTCTACGGTAGATGCACGGCTCAATTCATCAGCGTCGATCCGCACAACTGGAGGGGGTGTGCCGTCGCTCCAGATAACGGATACGTCGCCACTTTCGTATTCGACAGAAACAGACGCATCACAAACCACAGGCACTATGCCTCGTGGTTCTGGACTCTCTGCAAGGCATGTCGTAGCTACCATCACGACAAACCACGCAGATGCGACAGCAGGTGACCATTTTGCACGTTTCACGGTTTTCATCTCAATGTCCGCATAACGTTGAGGATAGCCCGCGATACAACCTGGCACAGGGCGTGCGCACGCACGGACTGTGACGGGTGGATTGACGGGCTCATTCGATTGTTAGCCGGCATCGTTTCGCTACCTCGTAACTATTTTACCCACATATCGGGCACATATGCATGACGATCTCTTGCTGGTAGCACGCCCAACGCAGGACATAGCTGAATAGCATTATTGGCAACATGAGGACCGAGGCTCGTATTGTCTTGCGTCGAACACGCCATACACAAAGCGCAAAAGCAAATGCACCAGCGACATACACCCAGATTGGGGGGCCGAAGATTCTTGCAACCAATACGGAATTGGGACGGCTAAAATATAAATCCAGAACATCAGATAGGAAGATCACTGCAGCACTGGCGAACAAGCCACAGCGACTCGCCGAACCGCATGATCTTCATATTTCGTGTTCACACAGATATTTCTCGTCCGGCTAACGTTTGTGATCAACAGCACAAAAGCTGGCGCGGACCGTGCCATGCACGGTGCGTGACAGCTGCATGTGTCTGTTGCGGCACATTGTTAGCCAGCCTTTCTGGTTTACTTCCTGCCTCGTATTTTACGCCGAACTGAATCGGAGTATTCGACTGTTTCAGTTGCCTTTGCGCCTCGCGCTCAGCATTTCAGCGGAATGGGGCTACGTTCGCTTGATATTCTTTGGTCTTTCACCTTGTCTGGCTAACGTGAAATGGACATGGCTCGTGATCCAGGATAGGAATCTTTTCGATTATGCCTATTGGTCCTCACGGCCGGAGAAAACATTTTCAATCCGCTCCGAAATTGTCTGGGCGACGTTGTGTCGCTTGGTTCAATTGCTTCGCACGTTCTGTGTATCTCCCCTGATTATACTGCGAGCCTTGATGGTAAGTGTACCGGATTGGTCCATTGGTTTTTTGGGGGTCATCTTCTATCCAGCGGGCTTTGAACCGCGTTGGGTCCCTTGTTGAGGACATGGGTGTAGATCATGGTGGTTGAGATGTCGGAGTGACCCAGCAGTTCCTGAACGGTTCGAATGTCGTAGCCGTCCTCCAGCAGGTGTGTGGCGAAGCAGTGCCGGAAGGTATGGCAGGTCACACGCTTCGGAATACCCGCTTTCAGCACCGCCTGGTGGACAGCTCGCTGTAGGGCTGTCTCATGGTAGTGATGCCGGCGCCGCTCTCCGGTCTGGCGGTCAGTGTAGGGTCTTGTGGCGGGGAATACCCATTGCCATAGCCACGAATTGGATGCCCTGGGATATTTCCTGGCCAGGGCATGGGGCATTTCGACGTACCCTGCTCGATTCAACAGGTCCGTTTCATGTTGCTTGCGCACCCGCCCGATGTGGGCCTGTAACGGCCGTACAAGATCGAGCGGAAGCACGGTTCTGCGATTCTTTCCACCTTTCCCCTGGCGGATGGTGATTTCCCGTCTGGCAAAATCGATGTCTTTGATCCGCAACCGCAGGCATTCCAGCAGACGCAATCCCGATCCATACAGCAACATGCCCATCAGGCGCTGGTTTCCCGGAAGCTGATCGAGGACCAGGCGGGTCTCTTCCCGTGTCAGGACCACCGGCAGGTTGGGCGTTCGTTTGGCCCGCCGTACGTCCTGGATCCGATCCAGTTCAATCTTCAGCACCTGCCTGTACAGGAACAGGAGGGCGCTGAACGCCTGGTTCTGGGTGGACGGGCTTACGAAGCGATCGGTCGCCAGGTAGGTCAGAAACTGTTCGATCTCATGGGCGCCCAGATCCTTGGGGTGCCTTTTATTGTGGAACAGAATGAACTTCCGGATCCAGTGTAGGTACGATTTGCCGGTTCTGCGGCTGTAATGCAGGGTGCGGATCTTGTCCTGCACCTGGTCCAGCAGGCGGGTTTCCATGACGTGCCTCTCGGGAGAAGGCCTTCAGGTGGGACCTGTGGTCGGTTATGCGGATTCTTGCGGTGACTTTCACCTCCACCTCGCACTGCAGGACGTGGAACAGTTTCAGGATCTGGTCCACGGTCTTGCCGTAATAGGTAGTGTCCAGGATGCGGTAGAGCTGGGTCGGGGAAGTGCCCATGCGGCGGATGATCTCCCGCTTGCTCAGGTTGCTCTCCTTGACTAGACGCTTTGCTTCTGCGCTTAGCCTGTGGATCAACAGATGATGCAGGTATTCGGGATCCCTGTTGTAATGCAGGACATGGTCGATATGGACGCTGTCGTCCCGACCTGACTCCAGGACGAAAGTGAATGCTTCCCGGCCCAGTTCGTCGTCGATGTACAGTTCAACAATTTTGTCTTCCGGAGTCGGTTTCAAGTCGGCCACAGCATAGGGGAAGGTGAGCGTGCCTTTGCGTGTGGTGACGACGAACTCCCTCTTGCGGTTGTTCGCATGGACTGCTTTGATTTTCATAATGAACCCTCCGCTTCCAGCTCCGCGATCAGGCGCTGGATTCTTCGACTGGCGTAGCCGAGGATCGCACAATCGTTCTCAAGGTTCCATTTCACGATCAGGCGCCGGTCTTCGTACACATGGACATGTTCGGGGGCGTGGTCGTTCTTCCAAGTCATGAACACGTACCCGCCCCGCTTGATCCTGCTCATGAAATGTTACCTCCAGAGGTAACACTTGTCAAGTGATGCACATGGGCCTCGCAGGAGGAGGCCTTGGGTGGGACATGGGGAATGTAGGCCCGGAAGCTATGGAGTCGAGCAGGCTACTTTTTATTGAGAAGCTCGATGGCGTACCCGTCCGGGTCTTCCACGAAAGCGATGACGGTGGTTCCGGCTGTCATGGCTCCGGGCTCACGCTGGATTTTGCCCCTTTGGCCCGGATCTCTTCGATCGCCCGGTGAACGTCATCGACTTCGATGGCCAGGTGGCCAAAGCCGTTGCCGCGATCATAGGAGTCGGTTTGCCAGTTGTGGGTCAGTTCGAGACAGGTCGTTTCGGACTCGTCGCCGTACCCCAGGAACGCCAGGGTGAACTCCCCTTTGGGTAGTCGTTGCGACGGAGAAGCTTCATCCCCAGGATGCGGGTATAGAAGTCGATGGACTTCTCAAGGTCGCCGACCCGGATCATGGTGTGGAGCAGTCGCATGGCGCGCCTTTCTATTGCCACGGCTCGATGATGATCTTGAGGGAGTCGCCGGCCTGCAGCATCATTTCGAAACCTCGAGCGGTTTCACTGAGCGGCAGGCGGTGGGTGATCATGCCGGCTACATCGATCCTGTTGGCTGCGATCATGTCCATGGCGGTGGCCATGTCGGCGGGTGGGCCGGCGTAGGAATGCACGATCCGGAGGTTCTTGTTCCAGATGTCGAACATCGGCATCGGGTAGGTGGAGCCCGGTTCCATCGGGGCGAAGAACAGGATCGTGCCGCCCTTGTCCGCCAGTTCCAGCGCCTGGGTGACGGCGGCGGTGGCGGCGGTGCAGACCAGGACCTGGTCGGCCTGGAAGGCGGACGTGTTCAGATGGTCTGCTCTGGCGGTGCGATCGGCCCCGAACCGTTCCGCCTGCTCAAGACGGAAATCGGCAAGATCGGTGGCGAGGATCTCCCCTGCCCCCATCGCCTTGGCCGCCTGGATCATCAGGATGCCGGAGATGCCGCTGCCGAGGACGGCGACGCTCATCCCCGGTTGCAGGCCGGACATGCGCAAGGCCCGAACCACGCAGGCCAGCGGTTCCACGAAGGAGGCCTCTTCATAGGAAACGTGTGTCGGGGATCCGGACCACGCCGCGGTCCACGTTGATCGGCGGGAGGCGGACGTACTGGGCGAAGCCGCCCGGATCGAAGCTGGTGGTGCGAAGGGTTTCGCAGACCGGATGGCGGCCGGTGCTGCAGTACCGGCAGGTGTTGCACGGCACGTGGTGGGTGGCGACGATGCGGTCGCCGGGGTGGAAATCGGTGACCCCTTCGCCGACCTGCTCCACCAGGCCGGCAACCTCGTGGCCCAGGACGATGGGCGCTTTCTTGATCCGGTACCACTCCAGGATGTCCGAGCCGCAGATGCCGGAAGCCTCGATCCGCATCAGCAGTTCGCCTTGGCCGGCGACCGGCCTTGGGATCTCTTCCACGCGGAGATCGTGGTTGTTGTGATAGACGGCGGCCAGCATCAGGCTATCCCTTGATCTCCCGGTAGAGCTGGTACGCCTCCTTCACCGACAGGTTGTTGTGCACCACACCGCGCACCGCCTGGATCATGCCGGTGGGGCAATCGGACTGGAAGATGTTGCGGCCCATGTCAACGCCGCGGGCGCCGGCGTTCACCGCGTTCCAGGCCATCTGGATGGCGTCCTTCTCCGGGATCTTCTTGCCGCCGGCCACCACGAGGGGGACCGGGGTGTCCCGGACGATGTTTTCGAAACCGTCGCAGAAGTAGGTCTTCACCATGTGGGCGCCCAGTTCGGCGGCGATGCGGCAGGCCAGGCCGAGGTAGCGGGCGTCCCGGACCATATCTTTCCCGACGGCGGTGACAGCCAGCACCGGGAAACCGTAGGTCTCGCCCCAGTCAATGGCCTCGGCCAGAGAAAGCAGGGTCTCCCTCTCGCCGTCGGCGCCGACGAAGATCGAAAGCGTGATGGCGGAGACGTTCAGGCGGACGGCATCGTCCATGGAGACGGTCAGCCCCTCGCCGGACAGGTCCTTGAGGATGCTGGTGCCGCCGGAGATCCGGAGCACGATGGGGATTTTGGATTCCGGCGGGACACAGTTGCGCAGCACCCCCCGGGTCAGCATCAGGGAATCGGCGTACGGCAGCAGCGGCGCAATGGTCTCTCCCGGCTTCTCCAGGCCGGATGTGGGGCCGAGAAAATAGCCGTGATCCACGGCCAGCATGACGGTGCGTCCGGATTCCGGCTGCAGGATCCGGCTCAATCGATTCTTCATTCCCCAGTCCATGGTAAACCTCCGGCAGGTGTCAGGGTGGAGAACGATTATATACGGGGACAGGCACCTTAACCCGGGTTTCGGGGACACCCTTACATTCAGATCGATGCACTCATGGGTGTCCCCGAAACCCGGGTTAAGGTGCCTGTCCCCGTTATCAGAACAGCCATTCCAGGCCGGCGCGGACAAACCAGCTTTCCCCCGGTTCGGCGATGAAGAATTCCTGTTCGTTCACTCCCGCGCTGGCCTGGAGGATCCAGCGGTTGCCCAGCCGATGCTGCACTTCCAATTGGAACCGGCCGGAGTTCAGGCGGTTCTCCACTCCGGTGAACAGGTTCTGCTCCAGTTGGTCCCCGTCGCCGACGCTGAAGCCGATGTAACTTTCCGGATCGTTGAAATACCGCCGGGAGGAAAAACGCCATGAGAGCGAGTCGTCCAGTTCCCAGTCCGCCAGGGTCGGCCTCAGGGAGAACCACCATTGCTTCCAGTATTTCGCCACCGACCCGGTGTACAACGTCGCGGTGCTGTTTTCGAAATGCATCCGGAACATCCCGAGGGACGCTTCCCAGCCGTCGTCGAAGTTCTTGTACAGTTCGGCCCCGTACCGGTACTCGGGGAACAGGTCCGACCCGGAGTAGCCGGCGTTCAGGTAGAAGTAGAACCGGTTCGGCAGTTTCGGATAGGCGTCGATTTCGAACTGCTGACCGGAATCGTCGAACCGCTCGACGTGGGTTACACGGCCGATCAGATCGCCCCAGTTCATCTTTCGGGACAGCTGCAACCCGGTCTCGTGCCATGGATCCAGATCGGTATCGAAATCTTCATAGCGGTACCAGGCCGACAGCTTGTGCTTCATCCGGTCCGCCTGCCGTCGTATCGCCTTCCGCTGCCGGTCCAGAAGTTCCGGATCGTCCGGGTGCATCTCGAGCCCCTCTTCGCAGAGGCGCTCTGCCTTTTCGGCCCGGCCGTCCCACAACTCGGTATCGATCAGTGCCACCCGTGCATCCAGGTAATCCGGTTTCGCTTCCAGGACGGTGTTCAGTTCCCTCCTCGCTTCGTTGAACCGTTTCTCCCAGGCGTGAATCCGTCCGAGAAGGACCCGGGTGTCGAGATCTTCCGGGTACCGCTCCAAAATCTGAAGACAGAGCTCCATCGCCTGGTCCCGCTCACCGGACCAGGCCGCCTGCTGCGCCGCCTCGAACATATCGGTCCGGGAGAACTCCGGATCTTCCGCCAGGGCTGCAGGCAGCAAGAGCAGGCCGGTCAGAGCCAGAAGGACGATCCCCCGCATCATCGCTCTCATGATCCTACCGCCTCCTTCTGAATATGCGGCTCATCCTTCCGCCGGAATCCGGACCGGTCCATTGTGCCCCACCCACGTTTGCGACGCAGCACGTCCCACAACGCCTTGACCTTGAACAGCGAAAGCAACTGGCGGTACCCGAAATTCTCCAGGATACTGAACGCCAGCAGTTTGGTCAGGTCGAGCCAACCCGGATAACGCCGGAACGAAACCTCTTCCAGCAGGATCGAGGCGATGGACAGGAAAGTGCCGTACAACATCGCCATGGCCAGGAACAGCAGGAAGAACTTCAGGTTCAAAAGGCCGAACAGTCCCGAGAGCAGCACCACCGCATAGCCGAACGTCTCCACGAACGGCCCGAGCATCTCAAAGATGAAGAAGTACGGCATAGCCACCATGCCCAGGGAACCGTATTTCGGGTTCAACACCATGCCCCGGTGCATCCACATGGTCTGGAACAAGCCCCGGTGCCAGCGGCTGCGTTGCCGGGCCAGGCTTCGCATCGTCTCCGGAACCTCGGTCCAGCAGACCGGGTCCGGTACGAACACAACCCGGTATTTCTGGCCGAGCTTTTTCATGTGGCGATGCAGGCGGACCACCAGTTCCAGGTCTTCGGTATCGGTGTCGCCGGAATAACCGCCGATGTCAACGACATGTTTCTTCTTGTACACCCCGAAGGCGCCGGAGATGATCAGGAGCGACTGCAGCGCCGACCAGCCGACCCGGCCGGACAGGAACGCCCGGAGGTATTCCACTACCTGGAAGATCGGAAGTTGGCTGTCCGGCAGTTCGATTTTCACCACCCGTCCGTCCTGGACGGTACAACCGTTGATGATCCTCACAATGCCGCCGGCGGCCACTGTCTCTCGCGGTGTTTCCATAAACGGCTTCACCACCCGGAGCAGGGCGTTGTCCTCGATCACCGAGTCGGCGTCGATGGAACAGAACAGCGGGTAACGTGAAACGTTGATACCGACGTTGAGGGCGTCGGCCTTGCCGCCCTTTTCCTTGTCCACCACAACCAGGTTGCGGTGGATCAGGGAGCCGTAGAGTTTGTGGACCGGCGCGGTTTTCACAGAGACCTTGTAAACTCGGTCCATCTGGCGCAACTCGAAAGCGTCGATGAGCGCATCCAGGGTGCCGTCGGTGGAGCCGTCGTTGATGACGATGATCTCGAACTCGCTGTAGTTCACCATCATCAGGGACCGGACGGTGTCGACGATGTTGGTTGCCTCGTTGTGAGCGGGAACCAGGATCGAGACCGGCCAGGTCATGTCCGACTGCATGATCTGCTGGTAATCGGAGAAGAAGGTCCGCCGGACGAATTTCAGCACCTCGAACAGCGAAAGAATGAACAGCAGGAGGTAAATCGTGTTCAAAGCGACGAAGTACCCCAGCACGAACCAGTTGAACCCGTAGATCAGGTTCCCGATGACACCGGTCCAGTTCATGGCGTCTCCTCCGACAGCACGGCGGCTATCCTGTCACGGACCGTCGGATCCGGGTGCCGCCTGGACAGCTCTTCCAAACGGCCGGTCTGGCCTGACCGGACCACCCTGCGGATCCTGTCCCGGGCGGTTTCGTCACCGGTTGCAAGCTTCTCGGCCCAGGCATCGATCTCACCGGCCTCTCCCAGCATCAGAACCGCCTGGTGACGGGCGTAGTTATCGTCGTCGTCCAGCATGCCGATCAACGCCTCTATCCCGTCCGGCCCCATGAGCCGGAGACCGTCGGCGGCGTTGGCCCGGACCCACCATTCCGGATCCCTTAGAGCGGAACACAAGACAGGGATGCTGTCCCGGTCCCGGATCCTCCCCAGCGCCTTGGCCGCCATCGCCCGAACCGGCCATTCCTGGTCGTGCATTGCCTGCTGCAGCAGTTCGGCGGAGCCCGGTTCGGCAATGGCGCCCAGGGCGTGAGCGGCCCGGGCACGGATGTCGGCATGTTCGTCCGACAGACGTTCCCTCAGCCAGGGCACAGCGTCCAGGTGACGGATCCGTCCGAAAATGTCGATGGCCGCAAGCCGGCCCGTATGGTTCAGATCGTCCCAGCCGTTCACCAGTTCCTGTACGACCTCGGTGCCCATTCCGGTCAGGATGTCGGCGATCCGGATGGTGGACCAGCGATTCGGTTCATTCAGGGCGGCGATCAAGGGGACCACCGAGGCGCGCCCTCCGACCTTGCCGAGAGCGTTTGCAGCCCGGATCCGGACCTCGGGGACTTCGTCATTCAGCGCCGACGCCAGTTGTTCGGTAGCCCGTCGGGCGCCGGACAACCCCAATTTCTCGGCCGCATCGGCCCGGAACCACCATCGCGGCGACTGGAGCTGTTCCAGATTGCTGTTCACGTAGCCCAGTTCATCGAAGGCGCGGCCCAGCCGGTCCCGCTCGATCCCACGGACCTGCTGGATGAACTCCAGCAGGACTTTCTCCACGACGTTGCGATCCCGGGGCCGGACCTGGCCGCCGAGCCCCGGCAGAATCGAAACGGTTTCGGCGTGTGAGTACGCCAGCACCACCGGCTCGATCTCCTGGCGGCGCCCGCGGTGGTAAGCCTCCACCGTTTCCCGCCACGCTTTCCCCAGGATGATCACGATGGTGAGGCCGGCGAACACCAACAGGACGGTCACTATCGAATAGATCAGAGCGGTTTGCATGATCAGCCTCGTGGTCGGTCCAGTTGCTTGCGCACACGGGCCAGCAGCTCCCGGGCGTTGAACGGTTTCACCACGTAATCGTCGGCGCCATCTTCAAGGCCACGGACGATATCTTCCTCACGATCTTTCATTGACAGGATGATGATCGGAACCCGTGCCAGCTTTGCCACCCTGCGAAGGGCGCGGATCAGTCCGAACCCATCCTTGTATGGCATCACCAGGTCGCTGATGATCAGGTCGGGAGATCCGGAGACGGCCAGTTCGTGGGCATGCTTGCCGTCCTCAGCCATCAGCACTTCGAACCCCTGCTCTTCCAGCAGGGACTGGACGAAGCGGATGGTAACCGGATCATCTTCCGCCACCAGGATCCGTTTGTCGTGAATCATCTATTACTGTCCTTCTATGCGATCACCAAGACGCATATGCATAGTAGGATTTAATGACCATGAGACGTTAAATCAAGCAAATTTCCAGATCGGCTATGAAATATTGTCGGTTGGGCACAATTGTGTATGCTCCGCCTGGACTTGACGAAAACTCTACCTTCCTCCAAAATCAGTTCGCCTCCTCGGGGAGACAAGCTATGCCCCGAGACCTGCCGGCCGGTGATCTGCCGGACTGGATCGCACTGAATTTCATCCCTTTTCTCGGCCCGATCCGTATATCCCAGGCGCTGGAGTCCGGGTACTCGCCGGGAGATCTGGCGTACAGGGTGACTCCGGAGAAGCTGCTTGGCCTGACCGGACTGAAGAGTCCGAAGTTCGCGAGCAGGGTGCGGGAGGTCCGGAAAGATCTTCGGAGGCGTGTCGATCAAGAAATGAAGCGCTGCCGGAACCTGGGGGGCCGGATGCTGGCGCTGAATGATCCTGATTATCCGGAACCGCTCCTTGAAATCCACGACCCGCCGGTGCTGCTGTACCTCCGGGGGGAACTGCCGGAAAACCGGCTGCGGGTCGCCCTGGTCGGCTCCCGGAACTGCACCAGGTACGGCAAACAGGCGGCGGGTGCACTGGCCGCCGATCTTGCCGGGAGCGGGGTCGAACTGGTTTCAGGAGGCGCCCGGGGGGTCGATACCGCCGCCCACAACGGTTGCCTCGATGCCGGGGGGCAGACTGTGGCGGTGATGGGATGCGGCCTGGGTATGTTCTATCCCTATGAAAACAAACTGCTTTTCGAGAAGATCGCCGCCGGCCGGGGCTGCCTGGTTTCCGAGTTCCCGCTGGGGATGGAGCCGGCCCCGGGCCATTTCCCCCGGAGAAACCGGCTGATTTCCGGCCTTTCCGCCGCCGTGGTGGTGGTGGAGGCGACGCAGAGATCCGGCTCCCTCATCACCGCCGGCCATGCCCTGGAGCAGGGCCGGGATGTGCTCGCGGTGCCCGGACCGGTCACCTCCCCCACCTCCACCGGGTGCAACCTGTTGCTGCGGTCCGGCGCACGGCCTGCGCTGTCGGCCCAAGACATCCTCGAGGAACTGGAACCGGCCTGGGGCCACCTCCTGGAAAAGGGGGACCGTCCCGGTTTAAAGGAAGAAAAAGTGCGCAGCCTGGAGCAAATTCTCGCTGAACTGCCACCTGACGAGGCGAAGGTCCTGGAATATCTGGACCCGGTAACCGCTTCTCAACTGGACGACATGGCGGAAGGGATCCCGATGCGAATCGCTCCCATGCAGGTCGCCCTGTTCGGTCTTGTGGCCCGGGGGCTGGTTGACCAACTACCGGGCAGGTACTATCTTCGACGCCCTCGAAAGGAGTCCTGACCGATGGCGCAATCGCTGGTCATCGTCGAGTCGCCGGCCAAGGCGAAGACGATAAACAAGTTCCTGGGCAAGAATTTCGTCGTCAAGGCGTCCATGGGGCACGTGCGCGACCTTCCCAAGCGGAACCTCGGTGTGGACGAGGAGTCGTTCGAGCCGACCTACGAAATCCTCCCCGAGAAGAAGAAAACCCTGTCCGACCTGAAAAGGGCCGCAAAAAGCGCAGACGATATCTACCTCGCCCCCGACCCGGACCGGGAAGGGGAGGCGATCTGCTGGCACCTCCACGAAGTGCTGCGGAAAACTTCAAAAGCGACTTTCCACCGGGTGCAGTTCAACGAAATCACCAAGAAGGCGATCCTGGCGGCGTTCGAGAGCCCCAGGGAGATCGACCTGAACCGGGTGGACGCCCAGCAGACCCGCCGGATCCTGGATCGGTTGATGGGGTACAAGCTCAGCCCGCTGTTGTGGGACAAGGTCCGCCGGGGCCTGTCCGCCGGCAGGGTGCAGTCGGTGGCCCTCCGGATCATCTGCGAGCGCGAGCGGGAGATCCTGGCCTTCGAGACCAGGGAGTACTGGTCCCTGAACGCCCGGCTCGACTCCGGCGAGACTCCTGCGTTCACCGCCAGGCTGCTGACCCGGGACGGGGAGAAATTCGAGGCGACGCGCCAGGAGGAGATGGCCGCCGTCCTCGCCGAGCTGGGCTGGAAGATCACCGGAGACGGCCGGGAAGAGCGGGAGAACGGCGCCGAGGGCTCCCTGATCCTGGATGTGGAGCCGGAGAGCGGCAAGGCCGGGTTCACGGTCACCGAGGTCCAGGCCAAGGAAAGAAGGAAGCACCCGCTGCCGCCGTTCATCACATCCAAGCTGCAGCAGGACGCCGCCCGGCAGATCGGGTTCAACGTGGCCAAGACCATGCGGGTCGCGCAGGGGCTGTACGAGGGGCGGGAGATCGGCAGCCATGGCACCGTCGGTCTGATCACCTACATGCGTACCGATTCCACCCGGGTGGCCGATGAGGCCATCGACGCGGTGCGAACTTATATCACCGGGACATACGGCAGCGAGTCGCTTCCGGCGGAAGCCAGGAAATTCAAGGTCGGCAAGGCGGCCCAGGAAGCCCATGAGGCGATCCGCCCCACCAGCCTGGAGTTCACGCCGGAGATGGTCAAACCGTTCCTGGGGAACGATGAGTGGCGGTTGTACAGCCTGATCTGGAACCGGTTCGTCGCCTCCCAGATGGCCTCCGCCGTGTTCGACACGGTGAGGGCCGATATCGAGGCCGGCCGGTTCGGTTTCCGGGCCACCGGCTCGGTGCTGAAATTCGCCGGCTGGCTGGCTGTATACCACGAGGCCAAGGACGAAGAGACCCGGCGCCGGGAGCGGGAAGACCCGGAAGCGGATGAGGAGAAGGAACGGCGGCTGCCGAGACTCACGGCGGGGCAAAGCCTGGATCCCACCGGACTGATCCCGAAACAGCATTTCACCCAGCCGCCCCCGCGGTACACCGAGGCCGCCCTGGTGAAAGTCCTGGAAGAGAAAGGGATCGGCCGGCCGTCGACCTACGCCACCATCCTCAGCACCATTACCGGCCGGGACTACGTGGAAAAAGAGAAGCGCCGCTTCACCCCCACCGAACTCGGCTTCCTGGTGAACGACCTGATGGTGGAAGCGTTCGGCAACATCATTAGCACCGACTACACCGCAAGAATGGAAGAAGAGCTGGACCTGATCGAGGAAGGGAAACTGGACTGGATTGACGCGGTCCGGGAGTTCAGCAAGAAGTTCGAGGCCGACCTGGAAGTCGCCCGCAGGGAAATGCGGAACGTCAAGCAGGAGGCGATCGAGACTGACCAGGTATGCGACAAATGCGGCAAGATGATGGTTTTGAAGTGGGGCCGGTTCGGCAAGTTCCTGGCCTGCTCCGGCTACCCCGACTGCAAGAACACGCGGGAAGTGGCCGATATCGACGGGGTGGACCGCTCCGACATGCCGGCGGCGGCCAAAGCGGCCGGTCCCGCCAAGGTGGAAACCGATGCGGAGCCGTGCGAGCGGTGCGGCAAGGCGATGGTCCTGCGCCGGGGGCGGTTCGGGCCGTTCCTGGCCTGCTCCGCCTATCCCGACTGCAGGAACACGCGCAAGGTCACCATCGACAAGGACGGCAATGCCAAGGCGAAGCCGGATATGCTGCTGGATGACACATGCCCCCGTTGTCAGAACCGGCTGGCGCTCAAGCAAGGCCGGTACGGCGAGTTCACCGCATGTTCCGCCTACCCCAAGTGCCGCTACGTCAAGATGAACGAAACCGGGGTGCACTGCCCCGAGTGCGCCAAAGGCAAACTGGTGGAGCGGCGGAGCAAGCGGGGCAAGATCTTTTTCGGTTGCGACCAGTACCCGGACTGCACCTTCATCCTGTGGCGCAAGCCGGTGAACAAGCCGTGCCCCGAATGCAGCCGGCCGTACCTGGTGGAGCGTGTCACCAAGAAGAACGGCCACCAGCTGGTGTGTGACGCCGACAATTGCGAGTACATGGAAAGCGCCGACATGGTAGACGCCTGATAAGGATGAGCTCATCGAAGCGGCACACACCTCGTGACATCACCGCCTTCCCCAACGGGGAGATCGGCATCGTCTGGGAGGACGGTCACGAGTCGATTTATACCGGCTATTACCTGCGCTGCAACTGCAACTGCGCCGCCTGCATCGACGAGATGACCGGGGAGAAAATCCTGGAAGACGAGTCGGTCGCCCGGGCGGTGAAGGCGAAACAGATCCACGGCGTCGGCCGCTACGGCATCGCCATCAGCTGGTCCGACCGCCACGACACAGGCATTTATTCCTTTGAACTGCTCCGCAAACTCTGCCCCTGCTGCCAGTAATTAAATAGTAAATAGGGACATTCTGCTTTTACCTACAATTCTTGAGAGGCAGCTACAGCTTTGTATGCGCTAGCAAGAATTGTAGGTAAAAGCAGAATGTCCCTATTTAATTATTTAAATGAGCCGTTGCGGAAGAAGTGCGTCGCCTGTTCCAGCACTTCGGCGCTGTTCATGATGAAGGTGTGGCCCCGGCGGACCACCCGGAAATCAACCGTACCGTCCACCAGCGCTTCTTCCACGGTGACGGCGCCGTCGTTTTCACCCTCGAGGAACAAGGACAGCGGCGTGGCGCCCCGGTTGCCGGTGATCACACCCAGTGCGAAATCCACCGGGCCGATCCGGTTGGGGACCGAGCCGTTGTCGTCGCCGATCTGCTGGCCGGCGGGACCGGTGACCCACTGATACAGCGACAGGCTTCGGAGGCGGGTGGCTGCGGCGCTGCCCCGGTTCGGCGGGCTGAGCATTACAACGCGACCGAGCTGCTCCGGCCTGTTGAGGTGGACCAGGCAGCGCAGAACGATTCCGCCCATGGAATGGGTCAGGAAGTGCAGCCGGCCAGGGCCGGGATCCGGCAACCGGGATGCGACATGCGCCGCCAGTTCCTCGATGGGCCGGCGCTGGGACGGGTAGCCGATGCACGCGGTTTCAAACCCTGCCTTCCGCAACCGCCTCGCCGCCCAGCCCATGGAGAGCCGGGTGCGGCCGAGGCCGTGAAGCAGCACGACGGTATCCATGGCCCCGTTCAGTCTCCAGGGTTCACAACGATGCGCGGCAGCACCGGGTTCACCCGGGTGACCACCTCGTACGGGATGGTGCCGCACCACCCGGCCAGCTGTTCGGCGCTGATCCGTTCATCGCCCTGGGCTCCCAGAAGCACCGCTTCGTCTTCCAGCGCGGCGCCGGGGATGTCGGTGACGTCCACCATGGTCATGTTCATGCAGACGCGGCCCCGGACCGGCGCCCTCCGGCCCCGCACCAGCACATGCCCGACCCCGGACAACCGCCGGTCGTAACCCTCGTTGTATCCCACCGGCAGCACGGCGATTCTCGATTCCCGGGTGGTCCGGTAGGTGCAGCCGTACCCGATATACGACCCTTCCTCCACGGTGCGGACCTGGGCGATCCGGCTCTTCCACCCCATCACCGGCCGGAGGTCCGGCATGTCGCCCCCTGCATTACGGCAGGCGACCAGGGTCTCCCGGGACGGCCAAAGGCCGTACAGCGAGATACCGATTCGCACCAGGTTCATGTGGGTCTCATGCAGCAACAGGGTCGCCGCCGAGCAGGCGGTATGGCAGACCGGCACCTCCCTGCCGTGCCAACCCTCCACCGCCTTCCTGGCCGCGCCGAAGGTGGCGATCTGGGCCACGGCGAAGGAATGGTCGGTGGTGTCCTCGATGTTCGCGTAATGGGTGGAAAGCCCTTCCAGCGCCAGGCCCGGTCCGGCGTTGATCCGGACGACGAACGGCTGCAGATCCCGGCGGCTCACACCCTGGCGCTGGGTGCCGGTTTCCGCCTTGAGATGCACCTTGATCGTCCGGCCCTGCCTCTCCGCTTCCTCGGACAACCGGTTCAGGGTCTCGAGATTCACCACTACCGGCTGCAGGTCGAGTTCCACCACGTCCGGCAGATCGTCCTGCTCCACATATCCCATAACCACGATGGGAAGCTCCACCCCGGCCTGCCGGAGCGCTGCCGCCTCCCCCAAAGAGTTGACGCACAGCCGGTCCGCCAGATCCTGGCAGAGACCGGTAACGGTGAGCATGCCGTGGCCGTAGGCGTTGGATTTCACTACCGGCGCCAGTTCCACCTTCTCCCCGACCTTGCGCCGGAACAGCTCCAGATTGTTGCGCAGGGCGGACCCGTCGATTTCAACCCAGTTCAGCATGGCGACAGTATAATGCCGCCATGAGCAAACAGCGTGAATTCGTTTGACTGCAGGCCGCACACGGATCGCCCTGGCGGTAACCGTCCTCACCTTGATCTGGGGCACTACCTGGGCCGCCATCGCCATCGGCCTCGAGGGGATCCCGCCGTTCACCGGCGTGGCCGCCCGGTTCGCCATCGCCTTCCTGTTCCTCCTGGCCCTGATCCGGCAGCAGCGGGTCCCCCTGGGCAGGCAGCCCTATGAAATCAGGCTCTGGTTCCTCAACGGTCTGCTGGCGTTCTGTTTGACCTACGGCGCGGTGTACTGGGCGGAACAGCACATCCCTTCCGGGCTGACGGCGGTGTTGTTCGCCACCTTCCCCCTGTTCGTGGCGATCCTGGCTCACTACATGCTGCCGGGAGAACCGCTGTCCTTCTGGAAATTGACCGGCACCGTTCTGGGGTTCGCCGGCGTGGTGGTGATCTTTTCCGAGGACCTGACCCTGGTGGGAACGGACAAGGCATACCTGGCGGCCGGGGTCGCGCTGCTGGCCCCTCCGGCCTGCGCCATTACCAGCGTGGCAATCAAGCGCTGGGGTAAGGCTATCCACCCGCTGTCGATCTCCGGCATCCCTATGGGGATCACCGCAGGGATCATGGGAGCGGTGGCCCTGACGTTCGAATCCGACCGCAGCGTCGAACTCAACGCCGTTTCGGTGGGCGCCCTGCTGTACCTGGCGGTGCTGGGAACGGCGCTTACTTTCAGCCTGTACTACTGGCTGCTGCGGCAGGTCTCCGCCACCGGCCTGTCCCTGATCGCGTACCTCACACCGGTGGTAGCGGTTCTGGTCGGCACCCAGGTGATGGATGAACCGATGACCGCCCGCACCTGGGCCGGGTCCGGACTGGTGGTGGCCGGCGTTGTCCTGGCCTCCCTGGCGGCCCGGCGCAGCGGCTTCCCTGCGGCTAGTCCCTGAAGTTCAGGACCGGCCCCAGCTTGGACGCCAGCCTGTCCCGGATCCAGTGGGCGTCCCACCACTCCTTGGGATCCACCGGCAAACCCTGGAGCATCATGGCGAAATGCAGATGGTCCCCGCCGGCCAGGCCGGTCTCCCCGGTAGCGCCGATGGTGTCACCACGCCCGACCTCCTGCCCCATGCTCACGCCGATGGACGCCATGTGGCCGTAGATCGACATCAGACCGTAACCATGATCGATGACGACCACGTTGCCGTAGATCCCGAGATAGCGGGCCATGACGACTACCCCGTCATTAGCTGCCGGGATCGGCGCGTTCCGCACCGAAGCGAGGTCGTGCCCGAGATGGTCCTGGTAATCCACCGCCTGCCCCTGGTACATGTAGGTCCGCCGGTCGGCGAAGCCGGCCCGGGTGGCGGAGTTGGGCAGGCGGAGGAACCGCCGGTTCCACAGGAACTCCTGCCGGGAGCCGCTCGCCAGCGCGCTGAACGCGGCGGCGTTCTTCGCCCGCAGATCGGTGTTGATGGCAAGGTAGTTTTTCAGGAGATCGCCCTGGTCTTCCATCTCCGGCGTGTTGGCCAGGATCGCCGGAACCACTTTTTCCATGAAACTGTCCGAAATCCGGAGGGTGTCCTGCTTCGGCGGCTTACGGGTGAACTGGTCAATGATCCGGGCCTCGGACCGGTTCCCGACAAGATCCTCGGCGACAAGGCGCACACCGGAGACATCATCCATGTCGTACGGCACGGCAAACAGGGCGAACCGATCCTGCGGTCCGCCTCCGGGTAACGGGTAGCCGGTGAAGAAATACTCCCCGGCCTGGACCCCGTCCCGAACCGAGCGCTCACCCACGGTGTAGACTACCGCCTCGCAACCACCCTGGTTGACGTAGGTACGGATGGAGCTGCGCCCCAACGGCGGCGGCACCAGATATACCGGCAGGGTGACACTCGCCTCCGCCGGTCGTGGCGACCGCAGCAGGGCACCGGCGGTCTCCGCGGTGACCCGGATGGTCGCCTCCCCTTCCCGCAGGGTCTTGACCTGCTCCCGGCCGACCTTGAGGGTCCATTCCGCCACCCCGTTAACGTCGCCCCACAGTTTGTAAGGAGCACGGGGGGTTGATTCAAGATTGGCAAGCTCCGTGGTCTGCCCCCTCTGGACCAACTCGATTTTCACGTCCCCGAACCCGCGGGAGGTCTGCTCCACCAGAATTTTAACCGGTGTGGCCCGACCGATGGCGGGCAGATCCGGATCGATGGTGATGACTGCCGGGTCGCCGGCATGGAACAGAACCATCCAGCCGTAGATCAGAACAAGCGGCACCCCGACCATGAGGAACCGGAACATCCATTTTCTTCTATCTGTACGTGCCATGCGCCCGTTTTCTCCTGTTGCGAGTTGTCGGCCAAATCACCTGCGGGATAGTACACCACCGGCGGAAGATGCTCAGCGCCTGGCCACCAGAGTGAACCCCCAGATACAAAACAGCAGGGCAACGACTCCGGCAACCCAGGACACGTATACCGGCGCCGACCATCCGCCGATCTGAAATACCGATCCATTGATCGCCCGGACCAGATGCATGATCCCGACGAGCCCGAAGATGACGGCGGAAATAATCAAATACGACTGCTGCTTCATGCGACGTCCTCCTCATAAACGATTACAAAACCTACATGGGGATCCAGATCTTCTTGCTCTCGACGGTTTCGCACCGGCCGGAGATATGGAGCGGCTCGGTGGATTTCGTGAAGAAAGTCAACCCTTTGTAGGAGGTCAGATACCTATAATGCTGACCGAACAACCACTCGTTGGAAACGACGACGAGCGGTTCGTCCTGTTTCTCCAGGATCCTCTGGAATTCAGACGGATCCACCCGGACAATCGCCCCGGACGCCTTGATCGCCTGTGCGATAGCTGCACCTGCTCCGGATCCTCCTGTCATGGCACACCTCCTTGGACTACGACTGTAGTGTATCCGATGGGAACCCTCCGTATTGCCCGGCGACAACAATCTTCCCTTGCGCCCCCGCACCGGACCGTTGTAGAAAACAACAGCATCCGGAGCAAGGAGCCACAGAAATGGCGGTCAGCGCAGCCAAAGCGTTCGGCCTGTACCTGCGGACTCTCCGCAACCGGGCCGGACTGTCCCTGCAGGAGGTGGAAGACCTCGCCCGCAACACCCCCGGACCGATCAGCAAGAACTACCTCTCCCGCTGCGAGAACGGCCAACTCGGCCTGGCCCTCGCCAAGATGACCGTACTTTGCAAAATCTACGGCATCCCATCCGACGTCGTCCTAGAGCGAATGGAACTCGACCTGGAACTGGAACAGCTCGGCGGACCTGATACGGAGAAGATGAGTTATGAGCAACTCATCGATCTGGGCGTCAAGTCGATTGAGCAGGGAGATTATTGGCCGGGATACGCCTGTTACCGGGAAGCGATCCCTTTAGCCCGTCGAGGCAACCTGTCAACATCCTATAAGGACCCGGAAGAACAAGCTCTGATCGCAGCCTGAACTGCGCAACAGCCGCAATGCGGCTGAGTAAGAACCGGTACGCGACATTGAGTTCAAGCGCATCGATTAACTGCCACCTATCTCTCGCCTAATATTCAGTGCTTTCTTCTGAACAGAATGGCCAATGCTTCAAGATATGCCGGAAACTACATCGAGGCCCGAATTATTACTCGATCGAGTCCATTCAACTTGCCAGGGGATATCGGGGATTCAACAATTACCTCGCCTACTTCCTGATCAATCGTGCGGTTATCGCTATGGATGAGGAGGATGCGGACACTGGCTATCGATCTGTACAAAAAGCACAGCGCCTAGCAAAGGCCAACCAAAATCAACGAGGGGCAGCGATTGCGCTCTACATCCTGGGTTCGGCTTACTTGCTTAACAATCGCCTGTCAGCAGCGCGCAAAGCATTCATATTGCGCTGGACGAGGCCAAAACGATTGAGCAACCAGGACTCATCGGTCTCTGGGCTACTTATACATTTGGGGAAGCTGGAGCAGAGAAAAGGCAATCATGCCGCAAACGCAGCGGAGTATTGGCGTGCAGCCAAACGGACAAGCCCGAGTTGCGTGCATAACTCTCTTCTTTCTTTCAAGCAGATCTCTGTATGTCTCGAGCAAGCTATCGAACAATGGTACTTGAGCCTCAAAAACGCAATGCGCAAAAACGGCTAGCACGCCTTGCCCCATTCCTGCCACAATCCCTAGACGATGTTTTAGCCTACAGGGCGCTGATCAAAAACAATAGGGCCTTAACTTCGCGGGTCTGCGGTCGTTGCGCAACCGCAACCTACACTGTCATACATTGCAACCCGAAGACTCTCACACGCATTGGCTCTAGATCTCTTTAGGAGTACTCCTATGTGCAGTAACCTAAAACTCGGAGTGGAGGCAATATGAGCAATGAACACCATCAAGCGAACATTCCCGGGCTATTGTTGGTTGTACTTCTTCCTCGCTGGGCATCGCTGACAGGCAGTCGCCCAGGCTAGAAGTCCCTTCACTCAGGCGAGACCTGTTTGGATGCGTGATCTTTGCAGCTGAATGTCCCTGGTGCGCCTAGTGCAGTTCCCCTGGCTGCTTGGTAGAAGAAGCTGACCCTGTTCCACAAGGCGGACAAGGCTTCCCCCCTCTCCAACAACTCTTAGACGCACTGTCGCGCCTATTACCTGTCCCGCCGACGCATACACCTCTCCTCGGAGGACTGGAGTTTGGTCCGTCCGGGGAGAGTGCGGAGAGTTCAGGTGTGATCAGGAAGCAGGAACAGGTTCGGCTCGAGCCAGTTCCTCGTCCACGAGAGCCTTGAGCAGTTCGTACGGTTTGACGCCGACGATCATCCGTCCGTTGACGAACATGGTCGGGGTGCCGGTGACGCCGAGGGCGGCGCCGTCCTTGAAGGCGGTCTCGACGGCGGCGTCATGGGAGCCGGAGTCCAGGCAGGCGGCGAACAGGGTCGTATCCAGGTCGATTTTCTCGCCGCGGGCGAGGAGGTTGGTGCGATCCAGGCTGCCGGCGCTGGTCATCAGGTCATCGCTGTACTCCCAGTACTTGCCCTGGTCACCGGCGCATCGGGCCGCCACTGCGGCCGGGCGGGCCTTCGCGTGGGTGGCCAGCGGGAAGTCCCGGTAGACCAGCCGCACGCGATCGCCGTACTCCGCCATGAGTTTCATCATCTCAGGGTGGCCCCGCTTGCAGTAGCCGCATTCGTAATCGGAGAATTCGACAATCGTCACAGGCGCATCGGCGCCTGCGCCCTTCTCCGGTTCACCTGGCGGGATCGTGACAGCCACACGCGGCGCATCCAGGACCAGCCGGAATCCGGCCTTCTCCTTCAGGCCGGCGATCAGTTCCTTCTGGATCTCATTGGCCTTGAGATTCATCAGGTTCTGCTTGATCAATTCGGCCATATCTTCATACGAATTGGTCTGGAACTCTTTGATCCTGTTCTTGTTCTGCTCGTAGAACGCCATGCCGTGCTCGGCCGTCGGCTCCACCACCTTGGACGCCACTTCCAGCTGGTAGTACTCCTGGGTGGTAATCCCCCGGGCTTCGGCTTCTTGGTCCGCCAGCTTTTTCGACACCAGCTGCTCCAGTGTGCTGCGGCGCTTTTCATAGATCTGCTGGCGCATCTGGGTCAAGTCGGCTTTGATGAAATCGTCTACCTCCGCCAGGGTGATCGGTTCGTCTCCCAGATAGGCGGCAATCTCACCGGTCGCTTCCGGCGCGTCGGCAGTATCCTCGCCCGGGGCGCAACCGACGGCGAACAACAGGAGTGCGATTAAAAGCAAAACGGGAGTCATAGTGGCGAGGCGCATGGCATATCCTTCCAGGAAATATTGAGATTTGTCGCCCGTCATAATACCTGCGGCCCCGAACCCCGTCCAACCAGACACCGGTCCGCAGGCTGCAATAGGCTAAAATGACCAGCATGCAGGAAAATTGCATCACCGTCATCGGGGGCGGACTGGCCGGCAGCGAGGCCGCCTGGCAGGCCGCCTCCCGGTCGGTCAAAGTCCGGCTGTTCGAGATGCGGCCCGATACGGCGACGGAGGTGCACCGAACCGGGAACCTGGCGGAGCTGGTCTGTTCCAATTCGTTCAAGTCCCTGGACCCGATGAACGCCCACGGCCTGCTCAAGGCGGAGATGGAACGGTTCGACTCCCTCATATTGCGGTGCGCCCGGGAAAACCGGGTTCCGGCAGGCGCCGCCCTGGCGGTGGACCGGGAGGCGTTTCCCCAGGCCGTCACCAGGGAGCTGGAAGCCCATCCCAATATCACCGTGGTCAGGGAGGAAGTCACCGCAATCCCGCAGGACGGCATAGTGGTAGTGGCCGTCGGTCCTCTCGTCTCCCCCACCATGGCCGCGGCCATCGGACGGTTCACCGGCCAGGACTACCTGTATTTCTATGACGCCATCGCCCCGGTCATCGCAGCCGACAGCATCAACCGGGAGATCGTCTTCGCCGCCTCACGGTACGACAAGGGGGACGGCAACGATTACCTGAACTGCCCCATGAACAAGGAAGAATACCGGCAGTTCTTAGACGCGCTGTTGGCCGGGGAGACTGCCGATCTGCACGACATCGACAAGACCCCGTTCTTCGAGGGTTGCCTGCCGGTGGAGGTCATGGCTGCGCGGGGAACCGACACGTTACGGTTCGGGCCGATGAAGCCGGTAGGGCTCACCGATCCCCGCACCGGGCGCTGGCCGCACGCCGTGGTGCAACTGCGCCAGGACAACTTCGCAGCAGAGCATTATTCCATGGTCGGGTTCCAGACCCGGCTGAAGTGGCCGGCGCAGAAGGAGGTGTTCCGGCTCATCCCCGGTCTTGAACATGCTGTGTTTGCCAGGCTCGGCCAGATCCACCGCAACTGCTACATCAACTCCCCTGCCGTGCTGCTTCCGACCCTGCAGACCAGGAGCCGGGAGACCCTGCTGTTCGCAGGGCAGATCTCCGGGGTGGAAGGGTATTCGGAGTCCACCGCCGGCGGTCTCGTGGCCGGCATCAACGCCGCCCGCCTGGCGGCAGGGAACGGACCGGTCACTTTGCCGGTGGACACCATGATCGGCTCCCTGCTGCAGTACATCTCCTCCGCCGATACGGCGGCCTATCAACCGACCAACTCCGCCTTCGGCCTGCTGCCCCCCGCCCCCGCCGGCGTACGGAAGAAGGCGGACCGCAAGCGGGCGCGGTCGGAACGGGCGCTGAACTCCCTGGACGCCTGGTTGCAGGACACCGGGATATGAGCAGGGGGCGGACGCTGGCGGACTGGATCCGGGAGTATCTGGATTATCTCACCGACCAGAAGCACGCCTCCCCGGAGACGGTGCGGGCTTACGGTTCGGACCTTGCGATCTTCCGGGCGTACATTGAGACGAACATGGCGGAACTCACCGCATCACCGGGCAAGATCGACGCCGTGGCGATCCGGGGGTTCGTCGCCGGGCTCAGCCGTTCCGGCCTGGAACGGTCGTCCATCGCCCGCAGGCTGTCGGCGGTCCGGTCGATGCTGCGCCATGCCGTGCGGCAGGGCTACCTCCCCACCAACCCGGCGGAGTCGATCTCGGCGCCCAAGCTGCCGAAGAAACTGCCTCGGGACATGACCGTGGATGAGGTGTTTGCTCTCCTGGACCACATCGCAGGCCGGGAACCGGCCGCTATAAGGGACCGGGCGATCCTGGAGTTCCTGTACGCCACCGGTCTTAGGGTCGGGGAACTGGTCTCCCTGGACCTGCACGACATCGACCTTGCCGCCGGGGTGGTCCGGGTCATGGGGAAAGGGAAGAAAGAGCGCATGGTCCCGTTCGGCAACAAGGCCAGGGAGGCGGTGCGGGCCTGGATGCAGGTGACGAAGGACAGGCGGGAGCAAGCCGGTGATCCGGAGGCGCTTTTCCTGAATCGGAGGGGCGGCCGGCTTACCGATCGCTCGGTCCGGCGGATCCTGAACCGGCGGATCACCGACGCCGCCCTGCATCTGAAAGTGTCGCCGCACACCATCCGGCACTCCTTCGCCACCCATCTTTTGGGGGCAGGCGCCGATCTCCGGGCGATTCAGGAACTGCTGGGCCACGCCTCTTTGTCCACCACCCAGCGGTATACCCACGTGACACCGGACTCATTGATGCAGGTTTACGACAAGGCCCATCCCCGGGCTATGCGGAAGAAGGAACCACAATGAGCGATCCTCGGGCCATGGAACAGGCGGCAGTGGAAGGGGCGCGACTGGCCGGGAAGGTGCTGCAGGACCATTTTCGCTCCCGACGGCAACTGGACATCCGTGCAAAAGGGTTCCACGATTTCGTCACCGAGGTGGACCGCGAGTCGGAAGCAATCCTCACCAGGTACATCGCCGAGCAGTTCCCTGACCACGCAATCATGGCCGAGGAAGGGTCACCGCAGGAGGAGCGCCGGGAATACCGCTGGATCATCGACCCTCTGGACGGCACCACCAACTTCATCCACGGTATCCCGATGTTCGGCGTTGCCGTCGCCCTGGAAGACGGCAACGGGCTGCTGGCCGGTGCGATCTACGACCCGGTGCATGACGAGATGTTCCACGCCTCCCGATCCACCGGCGCCCGGCTCAACGGGGAGCCGATCCGGTGCAGTGCTCCGGCCCGGTTCGACGACGCCTTGCTGGCCACCGGTTTCCCGTTCCGGAAGTTCCACAAGGTGGACGGCTACCTCAAGGTGTTGCGTAGTTTCATGGAAGGAACATCCGGCATCCGCCGGGCCGGGTCCGCCGCCATGGACCTGGCCTACACCGCCTGTGGCCGGTATGACGGGTTCTGGGAAACCGGCCTCGCCCCCTGGGACATGGCGGCCGGCGCCCTCCTGATCCTGGAGGCCGGGGGCGCGGTAACCGATTTCAGCGGAGGAGACCGCTACCTGTGGGACGGCGATATCGTGGCCGGGGGACCGGTGGTACACGCACAGATGCTGGGTGAGGTGAAGAAACAGTTCGCCGGGTGAACGCTAGGCGTCTTCTTCTTCCTGCTTGTACAGATAGCGGACAGCATGCTTGAACAGCAGCAGGTTCGGACCGTCCTCCCGGTTGACCTTCAGGCATTGGCGGTCGTACCACTCGATACAGCCACGGATCTTCTCGCCGTTGTCCAGTTCCACCACCATCGGTGTCTGGCTGTTCATCTGTTTAAGGTAGTAGAACGCTTCGGCGTTGCTGACTTCCGGCGGCACGGCGCGGCGCCGGCCGTTGGCCTGGGACTGGCCGTTGTCCCGGGGGCGGGAGCGGGAGGGCCCGCGCGGCTCCCGCGGCGGCTCCGGCGCCTCCTTGAGCATCGTGCTGCCGCTGTACTTATCCTTGATCTGTTGCAGATTCGGTCGAACCAGTTTTCTGTTCACCATTCCCGGTTCTCCACCCCTCGCCAGTTGCTGCGGCCTGTCAAAAGATTTTTAGTATCTGGGAACCATCAATACGGTCACTCTATCAGAGATTCAAGTATTCGTAAAATGATTCAGGAGCTTCCAGGTCTATATTTATAATATTCTATAATTATTCTCGGCTGTCGAGACTCTAATTGGTTCAGATTCCAGGTATTTGGGTTTTTATGGGTGGGGTCTTCATTCAGCCTGGATGTAACGGTCCTTATAGCCGGGGCGGATCTGAATATCCGCTTCATTGCGGGCTTTTTCTAGGAAATCGGTTAATTTTTCGACATATTGGGTATTTTCGAGATAGATCCGGATCTTCTCCCGCACATCCTCCAGATCTTGCAGGCCGGCCTCTTGGCGGTCTTCCAGCCTCAGGATGTGGAAGCCGTAATCCATCTCCAAGAGATCGCTCACCGCGCCCACCGGCATCGTTGCCGCCGCCGCCGCCAGGTCCGGATTCAGATCCCCGGCAGGCATTGTGCCCAGAACGCCGCCACCCTCGGCAGTGCCGGCCCCGGAATGCTCCCGGGCCAGGGCGGCGAAGTCGGCGTCCTCGGCCCTGGCCTGTTCCAGGACCCGGGCGGCCAGCTCCCGCTTTTCCTCCCGGTCGTTGTCGCCTGCCAGGATCACGATTTCGCTGAGGGTGTACTCGGCCACGATCTGGAACAGGTCCTGGTTGGCCTCGTAGTACTCTTCGATCTCGGCGTCGCTGCTGGCTACCCGGTTACCGACCTCGGCGCGGATGATCTCCCGGGGCGCCTCCTGCTCGATCAACCGGCGACGGATGTCCACGATCCGCATCCCTTCCCGTGCCAGCAACCGTGCAAGTTCTTCGTCCGACTCGATCTTGTTTTCCTTCTTGAAATGCTCCATGAGCATGTCCTCGTAGCCGGTGAGATCAAACAGCCGGGCGGCCCGGTGCATCAGCACCTTGCGGTCGATGATCTGGGTAAGAACCTGCTTGCGAATCATATCCACCTGCTGGTCCAGCTCGGCGCCGGTGTACTGGCGGTACGCCTCGGCCAGCAGCGCCTGCTCTTCCTCTTCGAATTCGGAGCGGGTGATGATCTCGTCATCCACCACCGCCACGATCTCCTCGACGACCTCGGCGGCCAGGGGCGAGGCGAGACAGGCCAGAACAATCCCGATTGCAGCAGCTTGGAATTTCATCGTTCTATTGTACCTGAACCGTAGATTCCGGCACGTACCGGAACGGCAAGCGGTCGGTCTCGATCCGGACCTGCGGCTGTTTCCGCAGTTCCCGCAACAGCCGCTCGGTCGCTTCCTGGATCATGCGGCTGCGGAGCTCAGCTCGGGCTTCCTCCTGGAACTCACCATTGTCCGCCGGACCGGAACTGTCCCGCCAGGCTTCCACCTCGAACAGGTAGATAATGCCGTGAACCTCCACCGGCCGGCTGACCCGGCCCACTGGCAGATCGGCGATGGCGGTGCGGACCTCCACAGGCAATGACCCCAGGGTGGTTTCCATCGGCATCCCCTGCCCTGGGGTCGACTCGTGGGCCACCACCGCCTCGGGAAACGTCATGCGCCTTCTCCTGATCTGATCGTGGACCTGGTCCGCCACTGCACGGTCCTGAAACATCAGGGCCCGGAGCACCAGGGCGCGGTCCTCACGGAACTCCGCCGACCGCGCTGCCACCAGCTCGTCCACCGCCTCCGGGTCCGGCTCACCGGCCTCCTCGGCCAGTTCCCCGAACAGCCGGTCGAAAGCGTCCGGCTCCGTGCCGAACCTCCGCTCCGCCTCTCCGGCCAGGAGCCGTTCGTCAATGAAACTGTCGAACAGCCGGCTCCGGACCCGGTCCAGTTCGTCCGGATCGGTGCGATTAAGGGCTGTGTCCGGTTCGTCCTCCGGGGAAAGGGACTCGTCCAGGTACTCCAGAACCTGATCCAGGGTGACCAGGTCCCCGTTGAGGGAGGCGACCTGTCCCGGCGCAAGAGACGGCCGGGGGCCGGAGCAGGCGGCCAGCAACAACGCGGCCGACAACAACGATCGGAAGGTACGATTCATCCCTGCTCCTCGATAGTAGTCATGATCTTTTTCAATATATCCCGAACCGCCGCAATGCGGTCCGTGGCCCGGGACGGCGCCGGAACGATCAGTAGGCCGGACGGAGTCAGGCTGCCCTGTTCTTTCCGGAACAGAGCCACGATCCGCGCAGGGTCCAGGTCGGCGTCGGGACGGAACCGGATCTGCAACTTCCCTTCCACCACATCTACCCGCCGGGCGCCTGCCCTGTCCACCAGCAGGCGCAGCCGGGCCATGTCGAACAGGGTCCGGCCTGCGGAAGGCAGGCGGCCGTTGCGGTCCTCGGTTTCCGCCTGCAACCGGACGATCTCTTCCTCGTCCGCCATGCCCGCCAGCCGCTTGTAGAGGGCAAGACGAGCGCCGGCGTCGGCCAGGTAGCTGTCGGGCAGCTTGATATCCACCCCCAGGTGCAGACTCACCGGTTCCCGCTCCGGAACCGTTTCCCCGCCCATCTCCGACACCGCCCGTTCCAGCATCTGGCAGTACAGGTCAAACCCCAGGGCGGCGATATTGCCGTGCTGCCTCGGCCCCAGCAGCTCCCCGGCTCCCCGGATCTCCAGGTCGGCGGCAGCCAGCCGGAACCCGGCACCCAGTTCTCCGAACTCCTGCAGGGCCCGCAGCCGTTTCCGGGCGACTTCGGTAAGCACTTCGCGGCCCGGCACCAGGAAGTAGGCATAGGCGTGCTTCTCCGACCGGCCTACCCTCCCCCGGAGCTGGTACAACTGGGCCAGGCCGAAGCGGTCGGCCCGGTTCACGATGATGGTGTTCGCCCTGGGGATGTCCAGACCGTTTTCAATGATGGTAGTGGTCACCAGGATATCGGCCTCGTGGCTGACGAACTGCATCATCACCTTTTCAAGCTGGTGCTCCCGCATCCGGCCATGGGCCATAACCACCCTCGCCTCAGGCACCATCTCCCGCGCCGCCCGGACCAGCGCCGGCAGGGTTTCGATCCGGTTATGCACCAGGAAAACCTGGCCCCGGCGGCGGAGTTCCTGCCGGATCGCCTGGGCCAGCACTGTGGTCCTCCACGGTAGGATCCGGGTCTGGATCGCCATCCTGCCCGGCGGCGGCGTTTCGATCATGGAGAGGTCCCGGACCCCGGCCAGGGACATCTGCAAGGTCCGGGGGATCGGAGTAGCGGTCATGGACAGCACATCCACACCGATGGAGATCGCCTGCAGCTTCTCCTTGTGGGCGACGCCGAACCGCTGCTCTTCGTCGATGATCAGAAGACCGAGTTCCCGGAATCGCACATCCCGGGACAACATGCGGTGGGTACCGATCAGTACGTCCACGGCGCCGTCTGCCACCTGCACCAGCACCTTCCGGATGTCGGCGGCGGTGCGGAACCGGGAGATCAGTTCAACCTTGACCGGGAAAGCGGCATAGCGCTGCTGGAACGTCTTGTAGTGCTGGTACGACAGTACGGTGGTGGGCGCAAGGAGGGCCGCCTGCCGGCCGTCCATCACCGCCTTGAACGCCGCCCGTACGGCGACCTCGGTCTTGCCGAACCCGACGTCTCCCACCAGGAGCCGGTCCATCGGCAGGTCCGATTCCATGTCCCGCTTCACGTCCGCGATGGCCCGCCGCTGGTCCGGAGTCTCTTCCCAGGCGAACCCGTCTTCCATTTCCGCCTGCCACGGAGTGTCCTCAGGGAAGCGGTGTCCCTGGATCGATTTCCGGCGAGCGTACAGCGTCAGGAGTTCCCGGGCCATGGACTCCACCGCTTTCTGCGCCTTCACCTTGACCCGGGCCCACCCGGGGCCGCCCAGCCGGTCCAGCGGCGGTTTCTTCCCGGCGACGCCGGAGTATTTCTGCACCAGGTCCAGCCTGTCCACCGGGACGAACAGCCGGTCGCCGTGGGAGAACACCAGTACCATGAAATCCCGGTTCAGGCTGCCCCCTTGCGGCCGCCCCAGGCCGGCGTACGAGGCGATGCCGTGGTCCACGTGGACCACCAGGTCGCCCTCCTTCAGGTCCCGGAAATCGGACAGGAACGCCGCCTTCCCCCGTGGCATCCGCTTCGGAACCTTCTTCTGCTCGCCGAAAATCTCGGTTTCGGTGAGCATCGTCAGGCCGATGGCAGGAAGCTCGAACCCGGCTCGGAGGTTCCCTTCCCGCAGGATCAGATCATCGGAAGCGGCGATGCCATACTCGCCGAGGATCTCCTGCAGACGGCGTCCGCTGCCCTCGGAACGCATGACGCACAGGGTCCTGGACCCGGCGGTCCCGGCCGCCTTGAGATCGGCGGCCAGTTCCTGGATGCGGCCGGCATAGGACCGGGCGGTGCGGGCCGCGACGTGGATCACCGTGCCGCCGGCAGGTTCCTCCCCGATCAGTTCCCGCAGGGCGAGACGGCCGGCCGCGACCTGCGCCTGCACTGTTTGCGGTTCCACATACAGCACCGCCGGCGGCGGCAAAGTGCGGTTGCCGCTCTGCTGCCAGCAGGACCGGTTGTCGTGGTCGGCGCGGAGGATCTCATCGTCCACCTGCTCCGGCTCGTCCACCACCGTCAGCAGCCGGCCGGTGTAATCGAACAGATCAACCGGCTTGGCAGAGGTCAGGCAGGCCAGGGTCTCGAAACCGGGGAAATAGCCCGCCTCGGTAAGAGCTTCCAGCTTGCGCCGGAACTCCCGGCCGTCGCCTCCCTCCTCCAGGTACTGCGCCACCCGGGCCACTGCCTGGTCGGTAGGGGGCGATTCCATGGCCGGGCCCACCGTCAGGGTGTCGATCTGTCCGGTAGAGCGCTGGTGGTCGGTATCGAAAGTTCTGAGGGAATCCACCGCGTCGCCGAACAGTTCGATCCGCACCGGCTCGGGGGCGCCGGACTGGAACAGATCGATGATGCCGCCCCGCCGGGAGATCTCCCCCGGGCCGCTGACGGTGTCCACCCGGCGGTAACCATAGCCGATCATGGACAGGATGAACCGGTCCGGAGGCAGGTCGTCGCCGACCCGGATCCGGCGGCTCGCCTGCTCCCATTCCTGACGGGACGGCAGCCGGCCGAACAGCGCCCTGGCCGGCGCCAGGAGAAAATCCAGATCATCGGCGGCGATGCGCTGCAAGGCGACCACCCGCTCACGGACCACCTCCGGGTGAGGAGGGATGTCGTCGTACGGGTCGGCGTCCATGGCGGGAAAGTCCACGATCCGCAGCCGGTCCCGGCCGGTGAGGCCGGCCATGGCCGCCAGGTCCCTGTGCCACCTGCCCAGGGCGGCGTCATCAGGCACCACCAGAAGGATGCCGGTGCGCAGCCGCGCGGCCAGGAGGGTCAGCACCAGGGCCCGGGACACTTCCACCAGGCCGGACAATTCCACCCTGCCCCGGTCCCCGGCCAGTCGGGTTTCCAGGTCACGGTAGAACGACGAGTCCAGCAGGCGTTGAAACACAGGCATGGCCGGTTACCGGTCGCCTCCGGCCCGGGTCGGGTCGTAGTGTCCTTTCCTGAACCGCCAGCGCACCTTCGCCACATCCAGGAGCATGTTGGCCGGGTCGGCCAGGAGACTGACGGTGGAAGCCTCGTCGTTCCTCCAGATCACAGGAACCTCCGCCACCAGCAAGCCGTAGCGGTGGCACAGGAACAGGAACTCCACGTCAAAGGCGAAGCGATCCACCTGCATCCGCTGGAACAACGGCAAGCAACGTTCCCGGTCCAGGAGCTTGAAGCCGCACTGGGTGTCCTTGAACGGCAGGCCGGTCATGACCCGGATCATCCGGTTGAACGTCTTGCCCATGAACTGCCGCAACCGATGCTGGGGAATTTCTACACGGCTGTCGGCCAGACCACGGGAGCCGATGGCCACATCCAGGTCCCGATTCCGGACTACCGCCGCCAGACTGTCGTACTCCTCGATCGGTGTGGACAGGTCGGCGTCGGTGATAAGCACCCAGCGACCGGAAGCCTTCAGCACGCCATGGCGCACCGAATACCCCTTACCTCGATTGCTGCCGTTTGAGAGCACCCGGCCGTTGCGGCCCCTGAGGTACCCCTCCGCCAGGCGGACCGTGCCGTCGGCGGAGCCGTCGTCCACCACCAGGATCTCTGCGTTCAGGTTCTTGCGTTCCGTGAACGCCTGGATCTTCTCCAGGGTGCCGCCCAGCCGCTGTGCCTCGTTGTACGAGGGTATGACGATGGAAAGATAGGTTCTACCGGCCGGGCTTTGGTCCACCGGGTTCATCGCCCCGGGATCAGCAGCGTACCGCCTTCATCCAGGAAATCCTGGTACGGGATCGGCGTCCCGTTCCGGATGATAAACAACCGGGGGTACTGCACAACATCACCGTTCTCGTCGAAGTTGATCCGCCCGGAGGCGCCATGGTAATCCTTTAACTGACGCAGGCTGGCACGCACCGTGTCCGGATGGGCCGTCCCCCCCAGTACCATGGCGTCATAGATCAGGCGCAGGCTGTCGTACCCAAGGGCGGCGAAACGCTGGGGCGCTTCGCCGTACTTGGCCCGGTAGGATGTGATGAAACGCCGTATCGCCTCGTCGTCGGAATCCGGGTCGAAGCTCGGCTGCGGGTAGATCAGGTTCTCGGCTGCGTCGCCGATCATCTCGCTGATCCGTCCCGTAACCCCCGAATTGGCGATGATCGCCGCGTCCACGTCGGCGTCCCGCAGCATCCGGGTGATCTCCGCCACATCGTTCATGTAACCGACGATGTAGACACCCTCCGGCTGCAGTGCCTTGGCTTCCTCCACCATGGGAGCGAACGCCATGGAACCGCTTTCCGGGAACACGAACGTTTGTATGATCTTGCGGTACTTGCTCTGGTAACGGTCGGCGAACACCTCGGTCAGGCCGACGCCGAACTGGTTGTCCACGGCGAATACAACGATCTTCTCGATCCCCAGGTCCCGGGCCAGCTCGGCCATGTTGGTCCCTTCGAGGATGTCCGAGGGGTGAATCCGGAAAATGTAATGTCCCATCTGGGTGATGGCCGGGCTGGAGGCTGTGGGGGAGAGCAGTACCGCGCCGGCTTCATTGGCGATGGGGGCGATCTCCAGCATCACCGGCGAGGCGATGCTGCCGATAAGCAGGCGGACGTTGTCGTCTTCCAGGAGGCTGGTGATCACCTCGCGGCCGACACTAGGCTTGGTCTGATCGTCCTTGAATATCAGATGGATCGGTTTGTTCTTGTACCCGCCGGCGGCGTTGATCTCTTCCAGGGCCAGATCCAGCCCCTTCCGGACCTCGTCGCCGTAGATCTTGGCCGCCCCGGACTCGGAGGTGACGACACCGATTTCCACCGGCTGCGAGCAACCGGTCAGGCCGGCCAGGCCAAGGACCAGGAAGATCGCGATGGCGTAACGGTAATAAATGCTCACGGCCGTTGACCTCCTTCGCGGGGCAACCCGGCTGCCGCTAGCCCAGACCGTGATTCCTGGCCTGGATCCGCGCGATCGCCCGCTTGATTCTAAGCTCGGCTCTCCGGAACTCATCCATCGGGATATCTTTCCGCTGGAGAACCTCTTCTCCCTTTTTCTTCGATCTCTCGGCACGAGCGGCGTCGATCTCCTCCGCCTTTTCGCACCGTTCCGCCAGAACGGATACCTTGCCGCGGAGCACCTCCGCGTAGCCCCGGCTCACCGCCAGAACATGCTCCTTGCCGTGCTGCATGTACGACAACTCACCGATCATCAGGCCGGTCAGGAGCGGCGTGTGTCCCGGCAACACCCCCAGATACCCCTCGCTGCCTGGGAGCACCACCGAGTCCACCGTTTCGGAGAGGACCTTCCTCTCCGGCGTCACGATCTCGAGTTCAATCTTGTCGGGAATCATTGTACCCCGTCCCGTCCTTTACAAGGGGTGAATCAGGCGGTTGCGGCCTGGAGCTGTTCCGCCTTCTCCCGGGCCTCCTCAATGGTGCCGACGTACAGGAACGCCTGTTCCGGGAGGTCGTCATGCTTGCCTTCCAGGATCTCCCTGAACCCCTTGATGGTGTCCTCAATCTTGACGTATTTGCCCTGCATGCCGGTGAACTGCTCAGCGACGTAGAACGGCTGGGACAGGAACCGTTGCAATTTCCGCGCCCGTGCCACGGTGATTTTGTCCTCTTCCGACAACTCATCCATGCCCAGGATGGCGATGATGTCCTGCAGGTCCCGGTAGCGCTGCAGCACCACCTGCACGTCGCGGGCCACTTTGTAGTGCTCCTCCCCTACCACCCGGGGATCCAGGATCCGGGATGTGGAGGCCAGCGGGTCCACCGCCGGGTAGATGCCGAGCTCGGCGATCTGCCGGGACAGGTTGGTGGAGGCGTCCAGGTGGGCGAAGGTGGTAGCCGGGGCCGGGTCGGTGTAATCGTCCGCAGGCACGTAGATCGCCTGCACCGAGGTCACCGAACCGTGCTGGGTGGAAGTGATCCGCTCCTGCAACTCTCCCATCTCTGTGGCCAGGGTCGGCTGGTAGCCTACCGCCGACGGCATGCGGCCCAGCAGCGCCGACACCTCGGAACCGGCCTGGGTGAACCGGAAGATGTTGTCCACGAACAGCAACACGTCCTGCTGCTTCACATCCCGGAAGTACTCGGCCACGGTCAGGCCGGTGAGAGCGACTCGCAGCCGGGCTCCCGGAGGCTCGGTCATCTGGCCGTATACCAGGGCCGCCTTGGATTTGGTCGGATCCTCCAGGTTGATCACGCCGGTCTCCTGGAACTCCAGCCAGAGGTCATTCCCTTCGCGGGTACGCTCGCCTACACCGGCAAACACCGAATAGCCACCGTGCTTCAGCGCCACGTTGTTGATCAACTCCATGATCAGCACCGTTTTGCCCACGCCGGCGCCGCCGAACAGGCCGGTCTTGCCGCCCTTGAGGTACGGCTCCAGCAGGTCGATGACCTTGATGCCGGTCTCGAACATCTCGGTCTCTGTGGACTGGTCCTTGAACGCCGGGGCGTCCCGGTGGATCGGCCATCTCTCGTCGGCCTCGATGGGGCCGAGCTTGTCCACCGGCTGGCCGATGACGTTCATCACCCGGCCCAGGGTCGCCTCGCCCACCGGAACCGAAATCGGCTGGCCCAGGTCAAGGACGGTGGTTCCCCGGACGAGGCCGTCGGTAGGCTCCATGGCCACGGTGCGGACCCGGTTCTCGCCCAGGTGCTGCTCCACCTCGGCGATGATGTCTACCGGCACCCCGGTGTCGGTGCCGGGATCGGTGATCCGGACCGCGTTATAGATCGCCGGCAGGTTCTCATCGTCGAATTCCACGTCCACCACCGGACCGATGACCTGTACGACCTTTCCAGCCTTGCCCATCTTCTGCTCCTTAACCGAGGGCCTGCGCTCCCGATACGACTTCAATGATTTCCGTTGTGATCGCCGCCTGCCGTACCCGGTTCATGTGCAGGGTCAGCCGGTCGATCAAGTCTCCGGCGTTTCTCGTGGCCGAATCCATCGCGGTCATCCGCGCCGCGTGCTCCGCCGCCACCGACTCCAGCAAGGCGGCGTGGACTTGCACCTCCACGTGCCGTTTCAACAAGGTGTCCAGCAACGCTTCCGGACTCGGCTCGTAGAGGTAGTCCTCCTTGGACCCCTCCCGCGCCTCTTCGATCGGAGCGATGGGAAGCAGGCGCTCCACCACCGGTCGCTGGGAGATGGCCGACTTGAACTCGTTGTAGACCAGGTAGATGGCATCCAGCTCGCCGCTGATGTACCGCTCCATCATGTCCCGGGCGATCTCCTTGGCGGTGGCGTACTCCACCTGCCGCAGGACTTCTATCCAGGCCCGGTGGATGGTGAACCCCCGGCGCTTGAAATAGTCCGTGCCCCGCCGGCCCACGGTGTGCAGGCTGAAAGTTCGCCGGTCCTTGTCCTGCGCCTCGTTCATGAAATTGTGAGCGGTCTTGTTGATGTTGGTGTTGAAAGAGCCGCACAGCCCCTTGTCGCCGGTGACCACCAGAAGCTCCACCTGCTCGGTGGCGCCGGTCCGGAGCAGCGGATGGGCCTCGGTGTTGGCCCGGGCCGCCAGAGACCGCAGCACGTCCCGCATGTTGTGGGCGAACGGCCGGGCGGCGACGATGCTGTCGGTGGCGCGGCGCATCTTGGCGGCGCTCACCATTTTCATCGCCTTGGTCAGCTGCATCGTGTTCGATACCGAACGGATGCGGCGCTTGATATCCCTGGTCTTCGACATCGATCAGCTCCAGAACCGTCAGACGACGAACTGTTCCGTGAACGCTTTGAGGGCGGCGGCCAGTTGCTCTTCCAGCGCGTCGTCCAGTTTGCCTTTCTCCACGATAGCGGCGAGGACATCCTGGTGGTTCAAGTCCATGTACTGGTACAGGTCGGTCTCGAACTTGCCGCAGTCCTCAACCTCCACTGTGTCCAGATAACCCCTGGAGCCGGCATAGATAAGGAGGACCTGTTTTTCAATCGGCAGCGGGACGTACTGCCCCTGCTTCAGGATCTCGGTGAGGCGCCGGCCCCGGCTGAGCTGGTCCTGGGTCGCTTTGTCCAGGTCGGATCCGAACTGGGCGAACGCAGCCATCTCCCGGTACTGGGCCAGGGAAAGCCGCAACGTGCCGGCGATGGACTTCATCGCCTTGATCTGCGCGTTGCCGCCGACCCGGGAAACCGACAGGCCGACGTTCACCGCCGGACGGATGCCGGAGTAGAACAGATCCCCCTCCAGGAAGATCTGGCCGTCGGTGATGGAGATGACGTTGGTGGGGATGTAGGCCGAGATGTCGCCGGCTTGGGTTTCGATGATCGGCAGCGCCGTCAGGGACCCTCCGCCATTGGCGTCGTTCAGTTTGGAGGCTCGCTCCAGGAGCCGGGAGTGCAGGTAGAACACATCCCCGGGGTACGCTTCGCGGCCGGGGGGCCGGCGGAGCAGCAGGGAGATCTCGCGGTAGGACGCTGCGTGCTTGCTGAGGTCATCGTAGATCAGCAGCACCGCCCGGCCCGGGTTGTCAGCTCCGGCCGGTTCGCCGTTCTCGCCGTAGAACTGGAAATACTCGCCGATGGCGCAGCCGGCGTACGGGGCGATGTACTGCAGCGGCGCCGGCGCTGAGGCGGCGGCGGCCACCACGATGGTGTAGTCCATGGCGCCGTATTCTTCCAGGGTCTTGACCACATTGGCGATGGTGGACTGTTTCTGGCCCACCGCCACGTAGATGCAGACAACCCCGTTCCCCTTCTGGTTGATGATGGTATCCAGGGCGATGGCGGTCTTGCCTGTCTGGCGGTCGCCGATGATCAGCTCGCGCTGGCCCCGGCCGATGGGGATCATGCTGTCGATGGCCTTGAGTCCGGTTTGCAGCGGCTCGGTCACCGGCCGCCGTTCCACCACACCGGGGGCGATACGTTCGATGGGCATCGACCGGGAGGTGCTGATCGGGCCCTTGCCGTCCAGCGGCTGGCCCAGGGCGTCCACCACACGACCCCGCATCGCCTCACCGGCGGGCACCTCGATGATGCGACCTGTGCGGCGGACCTGGTCACCCTCCTTGATCAGGGTGGTCTCCCCCAGCAGCACGGCGCCGACGTTATCCTCCTCCAGATTGAGCGCCATGCCCATTACGCCGTTGGGCAGTTCCAGCAATTCCCCCGCCATCGCCTTTTCCAGACCGTAGATCCGGGCAATGCCGTCACCCACCGAAATCACCGTTCCGACTTCGGCCATGTCGGTCTGACGATCGAAGCCCTCGATCTGCCGGCGGATGAGTTTACTGATTTCGTCGACTTTGATTTCCATCTCTACCCCTCGATCAACCTGGTACGCAGTATGCGCAACTGGGTCTCCAGACTGCCGTCATAGACCATCGATCCGATGCGGGTTACCGCTCCGCCGATCAGGCCGGAATCGACCTTAACCTCGAGGCGAATGTTCTTGCCGGTCATCTTCTCCAGCGCCGACTGCACCCTTGCGGTCATGGACTCGTCCAGCGGCGTCGCGGTGGTGATGGAAGCCGGCACTATACCTGCGGCCTTCTCCCGCAGTGCACGAAACATCTCGGCTATTTCAGCGATGTTCACAATGCGACGGTGGTCGATCACCGTGACCAGGAAGCGGTGTACCTCGATTGGAAGGTCATACTGCTCCGCCATACCGGTGAGCACTTTTACCCGCTCCGGCTTGGAGACGGCCGGGTCGAGCAATAGTTCCCGCAGTTCCCGGACCTGCGCCATCGCTGCGCCGATGCCGAGGAGAAACGCTTCCACCTGTCTGGCGGTCTCACCCGGTGGCACTGCCGCCAGGAGCGCCTTGGCGTAGCGGATGGCCAGCTTCCTGTCTTTCATGAGCGCCTCGCATGGAGCGGTCTTGGGGCCGGAGCCAACTTTCCAGGCGACATTATTAAACGGGTCGCATCAGGTGCTGAAGATCGCGGAAAATATCACAACCACCGGAAAGCTTCAATGAAACGGGACCGCCGACCATATTGTCGGCAGAAAGGACGATGCCGACACATTTGTCGGCAAACGCGCCTCCGCCGACAATTTTGTCGGCATCAGGAAAAACCGCCTTTTGACGCGTCAAAAATCAGGTTGTAGATCCTTTGCAGTTCCTCGTCACTACCGTAATGCAGCTCCAGGCGGCCGCCCTTCCTGCCCTGCACGATCCGCACCCGGGTTCCCAGGGCCGACTGCAGCGCCTCCATGGCCGCCTCCACATTCGGATCAGCTGTCCTCGTCACTTTCTCCCGGGCCGCAGCCGGTCCCCGGTTCAGCCTGACCACCAACTTCTCCACCTGGCGGACGGACAGCCCTTCCTTCTCCACCCTGGCGGCCAACCGCTCCTGTTCCCGTCGATCCGTAAGGGCGACTAGAGCCCGGGCGTGCCCCATGCCGATGGCGCCCCGGCGAACCCGGTCCTGGACCTTGGCCGCCAGGGTCAGCAGCCGCACCATGTTGGCGATGGTCGCTCTCCGTTTGCCGACTTTCCGGGCGACCTCCTCCTGGGTCAGATCCAGGTCGATCATCAGGGAGCGGTAGGCGGTGGCCTCCTCCATCGGGTTCAACTCTTCCCTCTGGATGTTCTCGATGAGGGCGAACTCCAGCAGTTCCGAATCAGGCACCTGGTGGACGAGGGCCGGGATCTGCAGCAGGCCTGCCTGCTGGGCGGCGCGCCAGCGCCTTTCACCGGCAAGGAGCTCATAGGTGCCGTCGCCGGATTCCCGAACCGCCACAGGCTGTATAACGCCCTTTGTTTTCAATGAATTAGCGAGATTAAACAAAGCCTCTTCATCGAAATCACTACGGGGCTGGTTCCTGTTCGGCCGGATCAGATCAATGTCCAGGCTCCGGAGCCGGCCCTCGGTCTCTCCGGACCGGGTTCGGCTCGTCGGCTTGCCGGCCGGTGGTTCCGGGATCAAGCTGCTCAGTCCTTTCCCCAATGCTTTTCTCTTCATATCTCAGGAACTCCTTGGCGAATTGCAGGTAGGCTTCCGCGCCACGAGATCGGATGTCATATAGAAAAATCGATTGCCCGTGGCTGGGCGCCTCGCCCAGCCGCACATTGCGCGGGATCATCGTTGTGTAGACCTGGTCTTTAAAAACCGAACGGACCTCAGCCACCACTTGCCGGGACAGGTTGACCCGGTCGTCGTACATGGTCATGACGAACCCCTGGATCTCCAGGCCCGGGTTCAGCACCGCCCGGACCCGCTGGATCGTATCCACCAACTGGCGGACCCCTTCCAGGGCCAGGTACTCACACTGCACCGGGATCAGAACAGCATCTGCGGCAGCCAGTGCGTTCACTGTCAGCAGGCCCAGAGAGGGAGGGCAGTCGATGAGCGCCGTCTCGAACGAACCGGTGTACCCCTCCATAAGCTCCCGGAGCCGGAACTCCCGTCCGTCCGCACCAACCAGTTCCACTTCCGCTCCGATCAGGTGCCGATCCGCAGGAATCATGGCAAGGGAGGGCAGGGCGTCCACCGGAATTCGGACTTCATCCAGCGTCGCCGCACCGAGCAAGGCGTCATACAGGGAGGCCCGTTCCGGATCGTCATCAAAGCCGAGGGCCCGGGTGCTGTTGGCCTGGGGGTCGGAATCGATAAGCAAAGTCGGCTTTTCGGCAATGGCAAGGGCGGCTGCCAGGTTGACGGCGGTGGTGGTTTTCCCCACGCCGCCTTTCTGGTTCACTATGGCGATGATTCGTCCCAAGGGGTTCTCCCGCAACTGTCTTAAGAGGACCGGCGTACTTTACCACGCTGAAACGGGACTTGGGAATGTTCCACGTGGAACATTGGGAGCATCGGATCTGATTTTGGTTAGCCTGGAGGCACTTTTCAAGTGTAATCACCCAACCTGGCAGCTTCTTGCAAGTAGCCGTCGTTTCTGTCGAGTAAAAAAAGTTGGGTCGCAACCCAACTTTTCTTACTCGACAGAAACGACGGCTGATAACAAGACGGTGATGATCGAAGACCGGGGGAGTTGCTTCAGGGGAAACTGTGGAGAGGTAGATGGAAGCGCTCGGTTGAATGTTCCACGTGGAACATCAGGATGTTTCGGCGTTCCCCAGGACCCAGATCCAGCCGCGATCCAGGCCGGGCAATGGGTGGCGGTGCAAAACCCTGAGTCGTTGCCAGATTTTCCGGGTTGATACCTTCTCCAGCTCATCGCCGGCCCACAGGAGAATCCGGTCTTCCGGCCCCAGTTCCCGGGCGAACCGGGGGAGAATCTTGTCCCAGCCGCCCATGGCGCGGGTGAGCAGGTAGTTCGGATGCATCCCTTCCGGAAGATCGGTGGGCCGCTGGATCTGGCGCTGCAGAACCTGCACCCGGCTGAACCCGGCCGCCAGGCAGGAGGCGGACAGAAACGCCGCTTTCCGTGTGGAGACCTCTGCCAAAACCGGATTCAGTTTCGGGCGCGCCACATGGAAGGGGAGCCCGGGAAATCCGTTGCCGCTGCCCAGGTCGAACATCACGCCACCTGCATCCGGACTGATCAGGGTTGCCCCCTCAAACGCTTCCCCGAAATGTCTTTCAACGAACTCTTCCGGATCGGTGATGGTGGTCAGGTGGTAACGCTCGTTGCCCCGCAGCACCTGCCGGGCATGGGTCGCCAGCCCGCTCAGGCCGGCTTCGGGGACAGTGAGGGAACACGCTGCCGCGCGCCGGGCAATGGCATCCTCAAACCGGTACGAATCCTGGTCCATGGCAGATATTGTGACCTGTAACCTGTTGATATTCAAGGTTCTGGATCGATTCCATACTTTTTCTTCCTTTCGTTGCGACAGAAACGGTGTATAGTGTATTACGTCGCTAATGCACTATGCTTCAAGGAGCGAACGATGTTAATCGTGGTAGACCCAGGCTCCGGTGTTCCGGTTTACCGGCAACTGATGGACCAGGTGAAGCTGCAGGTCGCCTGCGGGCGGCTGGCGCCGGGGGATGAGCTCCCTTCCACCCGCGCGCTATCCACCGAGCTGGGCATCAACCCGATGACCATCAGCAAAGCTTACAGCTTCCTGGAAAAGGAAAACATTGTGGAAAGGAGGCCGGGCAGGCCGGTAGTGGTGAAAGGGAACGGCCGCGGAACCACCGGCGCCGGAATCGAACTGCTCCGCAACAGGCTCGGGGGAACCGTAACCATGGTCCGGCAACTCGGGATCGATCCGGAAGAGGCGATGAGCCTGTTCCGCGTCATGCTGTCCGAAATCGATGAGGAGGATACGCCATGAGCGTCCTTGCGTTTACAGATATCGTCCGGTACTACCGTCACGGTTGCAACGTGCTGGACGGGGTCAACTTTGGGGTCGGCGCCGGGGAAGTGGTCGGCCTCCTCGGAAAAAACGGAGCCGGCAAGACAACCCTGATCCAGATCGCACTCGGCGTTCTGCATGCCCAGCGCGGTTCGGTAGCGGTGTTCGGAATCGACCCGGCCACCGATCCGCTGCAGGTCAAGCAACAGATCGGATACGTCGCAGAGGACCAGATCCTGCCGGAGTTCCTGCAGGTGAACGAAATACTCACCCTGCATCGCGGGCTGTTCCCCAGCTGGGATGTCGAGTTGGAGAAACAGCTGCTCGAAAGGTTCCACATCCGCACCGGTGCAAAGATCAAGGAACTGAGCAAGGGGGAAGCGCGACAGGTCGCCCTGTTGTGCGCTGTGGCTCACCGGCCGAAGCTCCTGCTCCTGGATGAGCCGGCCGGTGGCCTGGACCCGGCGGTGCGACGGGAGTTTCTGGAAACATCGATTCAACTGCTGCTGGACGCCGGCTCCACCATCCTGTTCTCCTCCCATCACATGACCGATGTGGAGCGCTTGGCCGGCCGGATTATCATGCTCCATGGCGGCAAAGTGCTCGTGGACGACTCCCTGGATAACCTCCAGGAACGGTTTTCCATGGTCCTGTTCCCGCTGGACGGCGGCATGACCGAGGAGCGCGCCCGGTCCCTGCCCGGCTGCATCGCGGTGCGCAGGCGGAACGGGTCGATCCACGCCATCCTGCGGATGGGGAAGAACGAGGGACTGGCGGCAACGCGGCAGGCGACGGGGCTGCACAACATCCGGTCCGAAAACATCCCCCTGGAAGAAATGTTCATCGAACTGCTGGAGGGCCAGTCATGAAAGGACCCGGCCTGTTCCTGTTCCTCAAGGATCCGGCCCTCAAGGGACTGCTCGCCTCCGTGCCGATTCTCACCGCCATCGGCCTGGCGATCCGGTTTACGGCCGGGGAGAAGACAGGGGAGCTGTCCGGACCAGGCTGGTCCGGCTTCACCGTCTTCATGTTCGCGGTGATCTGGGGCGTGATGGTGTTTCATGCCGCCGGCACCGGCTTCTGGTCGCGGGGTAACCGGATGGCCATGTCCCTGCCGATCCCGGCACGTAAACTCTGGATCGTTCGCAGCCTGGCTGTAGCCGTTGCCGTCGCCCTGCCGGTGGCCGGGATTACTCTCGCTCTCGGCGCCGGGGCAAATCAATTGATCTTCCTGCTGGGCGGCAAGGCGCTGGCGGTGCTGCTGCTGCTGGTGGCCATCGGCCAGAGTCCGTTCCCGAAACTGTTGCGGGTGCCGGTCAATGGTGTGTACATCGTCTTTTTGTTGTTCCTGGCGTTGCTTGCGTTGATCTACCTGCTGCTCACGCCGTCGAATCTGGCCACGATCCTGCTCCCGGCCGGCCTGGCGCTGCTGATCTTCGTCCTGACCGGCCGCGCCGTTCCCCGTGGGTTTCTGGCGGCGCCGAACCTTCCCGGACAATCCGAAGGCGCGGCATGGTGGCAGTGGCTGGAGCCTCCGGACCGGGAACCGGGCCCCGACCAGGCGCAGGATGCCTCGGAACCGGCCGCCGACGCCGACCCACAGGCGGCGCCGTTGAGCTACCGGCAGGTGCTGCACCTGACCTTGTTTCGCACCGTGGTCAACCGGCTCCAGGTCTGGTTCATCGGCCTGGTCATGGTGTTCGTCAGCTTCGCGATCGTCTATGAGTTCGCCGCAGAACAGGGCAACTGGCTGCCTTTAACCTACACAGCGATCTGGATTCTGGCCCACTTCCAGCAATCGCCGCGATGGATCGGACCGCTGGCGCCTCTTCCGATCCGTCGCATCCTGATCTACCGGTATGTCGTCGGGGCCCTGTTTCTGCCGATCCTGGCCGGCGGAACCTTCGGCCTCATGGTCATCGGCGGGGCGCAACCGGGTCTGGTGCACCTGGAGCACAGCCACGGAATCGACCTGCAGGTGCCGTACGAGTTCTGGGAGACCAGCCGGGCAGGGGAGTCTCCCGAAGCGGTTGCGCCCTGGGGCGAGAAGCTGCAACTCCCGGCGCACACCGTCGCCGGAGGTGATGGCCTGACAGTGTTCAACCCCTATGCGGTGGGTCAAGACAGTTCGGACCGGTTCATCGCCTGGCAACAGGCCCGGGCGATCCAGGCGGTCTACAGTCTGGAACAATTGCCCGACCTGGACGAGCCCCGGGTACCGCCTGGCGCGCGGTCCCGTCTGCACCACCGCACCTGGGGCCTGGGACTCCTCCTGAACAGCCTGTTTCTGGCGGCGGGACTGATGCTCTGCCTGCAGCAACCGCGAAGAAAAACAGGACGGTTCCTGCTGGCGGCGTTTCTGCCGACCATGGGCTGCTTGGTCGGGCTGGTGATTCTGGCGATGCTGGTCGGCCCGGCGTACGGAGTAACCTCCATGGAGGCGATTGACGCACTTCCGCTCCTGCTCCTCGGCAGGTTTGCAGCAACGGCGGGGATCTCCGGTGGCGCCTACCTGGTAGTCTCCGCGCTGGTCCTGATCGCCGGGTACTGCCTGGTGGGGATGGCGTTCCGGAAGGTGGAACCGGACAAGACGCCGATCAGGACACCCTGGCACGATTACCGGTTCTGAGCCGTCTTCTCCAGCCAGACCGTCAGGATCGCCAGCGCCGCCGGGGTCATGCCGTCCACCCGTGAGGCCCGGCCCACGGTGCCGGGACAGGCCCGGCCCAGCTTCTCCACCAGTTCGCTGGAAAGACCGGGGACCTGGGCATAGGCGAACCGTGCGGGGATCTTGCGGGCGCCGGCCTTGGCCACCCGTTGCGCCTCTTTCCTCTGGCGGTTCACATAGCCTGCATATTTGATCGATTCGGCGGCAACGCGGCGGTCCGCCGGTTCCATGTTGCGGAGCGTAGCGCTCAGCTCCGAAAGGAGGTCGCCGTTCAGTTCCGGCCGCTTCAGCAGATCGGCTGTGATCCCTACTCCTGCTTGCCCGATACCGGCGAGCTCAATGCGCTCACGGGCGAGGTCGGCAACCGCCTGATCGATGGCCCGCCACCGGGCTGCGGAAGCCGCCGCCCGTGACCGGTCCAGGAGACCGATGCGCTCCCCGTGGGGAGACAGGCGCCGTGTGGCGGTATCCACGCCGAGCAGCAGGCGGTACTCCGCTCGCGAGGTGAACACCCGGTACGGTTCGGTGGTGCCCCGGGTTACCAGATCATCCACCAGCACTCCGAGGTACGCCTCGTGCCGGGCCGGGACGAACGCCGGTTTCCCCTCCACGACGGCGGCGGCGTTGATGCCGGCCAGCAGACCGAGGGCGGCCGCTTCCTCGTATCCGGTGGTGCCGTTGATCTGTCCCGCCAGGTACAAGCCTGCCACGCGCCGCGTCTCCAGGGTTGGTCGCAACTCGGTGGGGTCAACGTAATCGTACTCCACCGCGTAACCGGCGCGGGCGATGATCGCATCCTCCAGGCCGGCGATGGCGTGCACCATCCGCTCCTGGATTTCTGCCGGCATGGAGGTGGAAAACCCGTTGAGGTACAGGTCCGGATGGTCCAGCCCTTCCGGCTCGATGTACAGGGTGTGGCCGTTGCGATCACCGAACCGGACTACCTTGTCCTCAAAGGACGGGCAGTAGCGCGGACCGGTTCCGGACAGGGCGCCGGTGTACAGCGGGCAATGGTCCAGGTTCCGGCGAACGATCTCATGCACCGCTGTGTTGGTGGCGGCGATATGACATGGGACCTGCGGCAGACTGACGGAGGTGGTGCAGTCGGAAAAGAACACCGGCTCTTCATCGCCGGCCTGAACCTCGAACCGGGACAAGTCGACGCTGTCCTTCTGCAGTCGGGGAGGGGTGCCGGTCTTGAACCGGCCGATGCGAAACCCCAGCCGGTGGAGAGACAGAGCCAGGCGGCCGGCCGCCTGTTCGCCAAACCGTCCCCCCGGAACGGAGGTCTCACCGGTGTGCATCAGACCCCTCAGGAACGTGCCGGTGGTCACCACCACCTGCGCCGCCGCCAGTTCCCCGCCGTGCTCCAGGATCACGCCACGGACGGTGGCATCTTCAACCACCAGTTCGGCAACCTCGTCCTCCAGCAACTCCAGTTGGGGAACCGCCAGCAGTTCACGGAGCATCGCGTGGTGGTAGCGGTCCTTGTCCTGCTGGGCTCGGGGACCCCGCACCGCCGGGCCCCGGCTGCGGTTCAGCAGGCGGAACTGGATCCCGCACGCGTCGGCGATCCGTCCGATGGTCCCGCCCAGGGCGTCGATTTCCCGGACCAGGTGACCTTTGGCCAGCCCACCGATGGCCGGGTTGCAGGACATGCGGGCCACGGCGTTACGCCTGAGAGTGATGAGGGCGGTGCGACAGCCGAGCCGGGCCGCAGCCAGCGCCGCCTCACATCCGGCATGGCCGGCGCCGACCACGATGACGTCGTACCGTTTCACCGCCCCGCCTATTTCCCGATACAGAAAGTGGAGAAGATCCTGTCGAGAAGATCGCCTGTGGTGAACTCGCCGGTAATGGCGCCCAGCTGGGCCATGGCTGCCTTGAGATCCTCAAGCACCAGCTCTTCCGGAATGCCGGACTGCGCCGCTTCCGCTGCGCGGGTCAGGGCCTGTCCCATTTTTTCCAGCGCCTCAGCGTGGCGGACATTGGTGACCCGTGGATCCTCGAAGGAACCGGCCGGCCCTACCAGCCGCTCCCGAATCACGGTCTTGAGCCGGTTGCACCCTTCCCCGGTCACGGCGGAAACCGGGACGGTCCCCCCGGTCGGTTCCGGACCGCCCGGGACGGCGGGCAGGTCGATCTTGTTCAGCACTACCACCGTGTGGGTCGGAGCGGCCACCGCCCGGGCCAGCCCGTCCCGCTCCGCCGCCGTCAACTGCCGGCTGCGATCCAGGACCAGCAGCACCAGGTCGGCTCTCTCCTGCGCCTCCTGAGCGCGCCGGACCCCCTCGCGCTCCACCGGGCCGGCGTCGTCCCGGAGTCCTGCCGTATCGGTGAGCCGCACCGGCACGCCATCCAGGTCCAGGGTCTCTTCCAGGGTGTCCCGAGTCGTGCCGGGCGTAGCGGTGACAATCGCCCGCTCCCGGACCAGGAGCCGGTTGAACAGGGAGGACTTGCCGGTGTTGGGGAGGCCGGTGATAACCAGGGAGGCCCCTTCCCGAACTACCCGGCCGGTGCGGAACCCGGCGATCAACCGACGGCACGATTCCAAAAGGTCGGCCAGGCCGCCTGTCAGGGCTCCTGCGGTGAGGTGGGTTTCGGTTTCGTCCTCGAACTCCACCGCCGCCTCGGTGCGCACGATCAGATCGGATAGAGCTGCCCGGATCGGCGCCAGGGTCCGGGAAAGAGCACCCTCCGCCTGGGCGTGGGCCAGCTTCGCCTGGTAGCGGGTAGTGGCGTCCACCAGATCCCGGATCGCCTCGGCCCGGGCCAGGTCGATGCGACCATGGACCATCGCCCGGTAGGCGAACTCACCCGGCTCCGCCGGCATCGCGCCCAGTGCCACGGCTGCTTCCACCAGTGCGGACAACACCGGCGGGCTGCCGTGAGTCCAGAGTTCCGTCACCGGCTCACCGGTGAACGAGGCGGCGCCCTGGAACCTTACACGGTACCCATGGTCCACCACCTGGCCGTCCCGGTCCAGGAACCGCCCGAACTCGGCCCGGGCATATGTGGCAGGCGGGCCGGCAGCCCGGAAGAGACTGTCGGACAGCCGGTGAGCATCCGGGCCGGACAGGCGGAAACAACCGACACCGCCCCGCCCGGGCGGGGTGGCAACCGCCACTACCGTTCGATCTAGATCATGCATCGTCCGCAGCCGGTTGCTCATCTGCCCGGGAGATGGTGATCCGCTTGCGGAACCCTTCCCCGGTGGATTCGCTCCGCAGCCCCGGGAACTCCCGGACAGTGATGTGGACGATCCTGCGCTCGTACGGGTTCATCGGATGGAGAGCTTTCGGCCGGCCGGTGTGGGCGATCTGGCCGGCCACCTCGCGAATCTCCTCCACCAACTCCTCGTCCTGGTCGTTGCTCAACCGGTCGGACATCAACTGGATCCGTCCCACGTCGGGCCAGGTCCGGCGACTCATCCGGTTCAACAGGAACTGCAGCGCCTGGGGGAACTCGGCGTCGTTGCGCGCCAGGAGGTCAGGGTCGCCGGTGAGGTCCACCCGGACACCGGTGCGCACCGGCTCCAGTGCAACCTCCAGTTCCAGTTCCAGTTTTGCGAGCATGGTCCGGAGCGTCGCGGCCAACTGTTCCATCTGGGCCGGATCGGCCTCCACCGGTGGCCGGGGCGTCCGGGAGCCGTTCCGTGACGGCCGGTTCGCGGACCGGCCGGACTCACGTCCGGAACGGCGGTCGCTGCGGTTGCGGCCTTTGCGACCAGCCCGGTTGCCGCGCTTCCCTTGCCGTCCCCGGTTGCCGTCTTCGCGATCCACCGGCCGGTCCGCCGCCGTCTCGTCCACGGGGGCAGGGGAGGGCGCGCTCTTCGCCCGGGCCTGACGACGCGGGGACCGGTTCCGCGCCGGCTTCGGTTTCGCTTGCGGCTTCGGCGTGGCCGGCGCCTGCCCTTCGGACGCGGCAGGCAACACCACCTCGATATGCACGGCCCGGGCGCCCAGCCCCATGATCCCCCGGCGGCCTTCGTCGATGAAGCGGTAGTGCACTTCGTCCTGGTGGATCCCCAGGTCGGCTGCGGCCCTTGTGAGGGCCTCCGCCAGATCCTTTCCGGTGAACTCTTTTGTATTGCTCATAGGGTGTCAGGCCTTTTTTCCGGCGACGGCGGGCCGGTTGATTTTGCGGTTGACCAGCCACTGCTGGCCGATCCCCAGGAGGTTGTTGACGAACCAGTACAGCACCAGTCCGCTGGGCATGCTGATGCAGATCCAGGTGAAGAAGAACGGCATGAACATCATGATCTTCTGCTGCTGTTTCTGTGTCGGATCGGATGTCTTGCCCATGGACATTTTCTGTTGGGAGAACATGGTCACGCCCATGACCAGCGGCAGGATGTAGAACGGGTCGGCCAGGGAGAGGTCGTTGATCCACCCGAAGAACGGCGCGCCCCGCAGTTCGATGGCAACCGTCAGCATGTTGTAGAACCCGATCAGGATCGGCAGCTGGATCAACATCGGAAGGCAGCCGACCATCCCGCCCATCGGGTTGATCCCTTCCTTCTGGTACAGCGCCATCATCTCCTTGTTCATCTTGGCCCGGCCTTCGGCGTCCTTGTGCTTCTTGTACCGGTTCTTGACGGCGTTGATCTTCGGTTGCAGCCGCGCCATATCCACCTGGGTCTTCCGCATCCTGACCATGGAGAACTGGTTCAGGGGGAACAACACCAGTCGCAGACAGAAGGTGGCCAGGACGATGGCCAGGCCGTAGTTCGGCAGGGTATGTTTTTCGATCCAGATCAGCGCCTGGAACAGGAACTTGGAGATCGGGTACAACAGGCTGTAACTGGAGAACCAGACCGATTTGTCGAGCTGGAAGCCCAGGCCTTTCTGCAGGTCGTACTTCTTCGGGCCGACGAACAGCAGGGCGCCCTGTTCCGGGACGGAGACGGCAATTCCCGGGACCGGCGCCGGTTCGTCATCGTCTTCCTCCGGTTCGCTGCCCGGGATCGGGCAGGCCGTCACAACCTGGGGCCACATCCGGATGGAACCTTCGCCGGTGGTCGGTATCATCAGGGCGGCGAAATACTGGTCGCCCAGGCCGCCCCAGAGCAGCCTGCCGGCCTCCAGCCGGTCATCCACCTTGCGGCCGTTCTCCCGGGTCACCTGGCCGCCGATGTTCCACAGGATCTTGTTGTTGTAGTTGTAGTACGACATGCGACCGCCGCCACCGCCCGGGTTGTGGGCGGCGAAGCCCGGCCCCCAGACGGAACGGACCGGCAACCGCCGACCCCGGTCCTCTACCTGGAAACGGTAGTCCACCAGGTACTCGGAAGGACGGAAGGTCAGGACCTTCTCCACCGCCAGACCCTTGCCATCGGACCAGGTGAACCGGAACCGCGTGCCGGCGGCCAGGTCGTCCCGGGCAGGGACCGGCTCTTCCTGAATCCGGAACAGCGCCTGGTTGATCAGGGCGGCCAGGGCGCGATCATCCATGTCGGCGGCCAGGGGGAAGAACTCCGGATCGCCCAGCAGGCAGGCCGCCATCTCCACCGGCTCATTTTCGGCGCTGAGATATTCCTTTAGTCGCCAGGACAGCACCCGCCCCCCGCGGTTGGACAGGGTGATGTCGAACAGATCGCTCTCGTACCGCACCTGCCGTTCCGCCGTATCCGCCATCGCCTCCAGCAACGGTTCCGGCTCCCCGGTAATCTCCGGCTCTGCGGCGGGTAACGTCTCCGTGTCGGAAGCCGGCCGGTGGATCGTATCCGCCGGTTGCGCCGGGGCGGCGCCCACCGGGGCGGGCTCCGGAGCAAACCAGGCCTGCCATGCAAGCATGATAAGGAAGGAGAGGGCTATGGCGATCAGTGCACGTTTTTCCATCGGGTCATTCTTCTCGTCGGGCTGAAGGCCCTGATTCTACCGGGCTGGACCGGCGCTGGGGGAACCGGCCGGAGGGACCGGATCGAAACCGCCCTTGTGGAACGGATGGCAACGGAGCAGCCGGCGGACGGCCAGATAGCTGCCGCGCATAACGCCGTGGAGTTCCACGGCTTCGGCGGCGTAAACGGAACAAGTCGGCTCGAAGCGGCAGGCCGGCGGCAGGTAGGGCGAGATCGCCGCCTTGTAGAAGCGGAGGAGTCCGATGACCGGAGTCCTGACCTTCACATCCTGGTCCCCCGGGCGAGACGCCTGAAACTGAGCAGGAACTCGCTCTCCAGATTGCGGAACCCGTCGGCATCGATCCCCCGGTGAGCATTGATCACCAGGTCCAGGGCCGCATCGAGCTGGTGCAAGTTTTGCCGGAAGATTTCACGGAACACTCGTTTGATCCGGTTCCGTCTGACGGCGTTCCCGACCTTCCGCGTAACGGTGATGCCGAGCCTAGGACCGGCCTGGTCGTTCGAGAGCCCGAACATGGTGAATGACGCGGTCCCGGTCCGGCGGCCTTGTTTATAAACCGCCTGAAACTGACGGCGGCTTGTGAGTCGAAGCTTGGGCGGGAAAGAATTACACCCCGAGACGTTGCCGTCCCTTTCTGCGCCGCCTGGCGATGACACACTTGCCCCCCTTGCTCTTCATCCGGCTCAGGAAGCCGTGCTTTTTGTGACGCTTCCGGTTGTTCGGCTGAAACGTACGTTTCATGATCGCTATCCCTCGGTATCCGTTTTCTCTCGGAATCGGCCGTATGCAAACCGACATCTTATTTAGGTGCGAGAAACCTGTCAAGCCGGGACCACAACCGGGGACATTACACGCTAGACTGCAATTCTTATAGCTGGGAGGGAGTGATACACGCGGCACCTAAGATCGGCTAAGAATTTAAAGATAATGTGCAATGTCCCCTTTTCAGGGAGGCCGATCCGGGCGGCTGGGAGGGGTGGAGGAAAAATTTTTCAGCCGGGTCGGACGACAGCCTGCGGGCGCCTAACAGCTTTGTCTGCAACGAGAACACAGGGCAGCTTTAGGGGTGCACCGGACACGTGGCACCCCACAGACCTTTTTCGTCATTGTGGACGGTTTCCACCGTGTGTTAACCTCGCCCGTCTGTTCGACTCTGCACGGGTCAATGCAATCGGTTTCCGGCTACTGGTCGGCCTGTTCAACCCAGGCCATGTGGGGGCTTTGAAGCTGTGGACGCCACCTTGGTCATTGCGACAAACGTCTGTTTTCTCAACACTTTACAGAGCACCTCCTTTTCAGTTAACATAACTCTCGGGCCCTGTTTCGAGCCCGTGTTCCGAACATCATGCAAATGTGAGATTTAGCGGTTTTGTGGGTTTTCCACACGTGTGGAAAACCTGTTGGCAAATAGGCGTTCCATCGGCGCCACACATAGGGCGGGCCGGGAGATTCAAGCCTTGGAAGTGACCACGGAAACCAACACCTGGAACCAGATCCTGGAGCGTGTACGCGCCAAGGTCAACACCCATTCCTACAACACCTGGTTCCGGCCGACCCGCTTCATCAGCGAGGATCCTTCCAGCATATCGGTGCGGGTTCCCAACAGCTGGTTCGCCGAGTGGTTGCGGACCAATTACAACGGAATAATTCAAAATGTTTTAAAAGATCTCAAACGTTCCGGGCTGTCGGTACAGTTCCTGCCGGAGGGTCCGGCGATGAAGAAAACGGCGCTCCTGAGAAAGAATCCGGAGCCGGCAGTCGGCCCGGGCCATCTCCAGCCACGGTTGAACACCCGGTACACATTCGACAACTTCGTGGTCTCGTCCTGCAACCAGTTCAGCCATGCCGCCGCCATGGCGGTGGCCGACCAGCCGACCCACAGCTACAACCCCCTGTACATCTACGGCGGCGTCGGCCTGGGCAAGACCCATCTGATGCAGGCCATCGGCAACCGGGTCCGGGTGCAGAACCCGGCGGCCCGGATGGTCTACCTGTCGTCGGAACAGTTCATGAACGAGTTGATTAACTCGATCCGCTTCGAGAAAGCCCTGGACTTCAAAGCCAAGTACCGCAACATCGATATTCTCCTTATTGACGACATCCAGTTCCTCGCAGGCAAGGAGCGCACCCAGGAGGAGTTCTTCCACACTTTCAACGCCCTGTACGACGGCGGGAAGCAGATCGTACTCACCAGCGACGTCCCGCCCCGGGATATTCCGACCCTGGAAGAACGCCTGCGCAGCCGGTTCGAGTGGGGACTCATCGCCGACATCCAGCCGCCGGACCTGGAAACCAAGGTCGCGATCATCCTGAAAAAGGCGGAGGCGGAACAAGCCAACGTCCCTGACGACGTCTCCCTGCTCATCGCATCCAACTGTAAATCCAATATCCGGGAACTGGAGGGAGCGCTGATCCGGGTGATCGCTTACGCCTCCATGACCGGACGGGAAATCGATCTGGACCTGGCCCGTGAAACCCTCAAAGAGTTCCTGGCGCCCAACTCCCCGGCAGTGACCCTGGAACAGATCCAGCGGGTAATCTGTAATTATTACAACCTAAAGAACAACGAAATCAAATCCCGGAACAACAGCCAGCGCATCGCTTTCCCCAGGCAGATAGCGATGTACCTGTGCAAGCAACTGACCAACTGCTCTCTTCCGGAGATCGGACGCCAGTTCGGCGGCAAGCATCACTCCACGGTGATCCACGCCATTCAGAAGATAGAACTTCGTAAGAAGAAGGACAGCGAGTTTCAGCGCCTGCTGGAAAATTTTGAACAGAACCTGAATTAGATTTGCTACTTTTCAACAAACCGAGCGGTGGAACGATTGTGGACATTCGACAGATCCTGAGGAAGAATGAGAAGGAGTGGACCAACGCGATAAGGCATCCGCAATCCATCCGCATCGGGAGCTTTTGACAACCGATAGCAAACAAGGTGGTTGTGCTTCCTTCCGCAGTTTCCACGCCGTTACTGTTACTACTGTCTCTATCTCTTGATGAATAGTTTGAAGGGATAGATCGGAGAGAAGGACCTATCATGGAGTTCGTGATCCGAAAGAACGATCTCGTTCACGAATTGCAGACCATCGCAGGTGTCGTTGAAAAACGAGCGACGCTGCCGATCCTTGCCAATCTCTTTCTGGAAGCGAAAGAAGATGGACTGCACATCCGGGCCAGTGACCTGGAAGTCAGCATACGGGGGGCGGTAACGGCCACGGTGGTGAAGAATGGCACAGTTACCCTGCCTGCCGCCAAGTTGCTGGACATCGCCAGGTCCCTGGCCGACGCCGAGGTCCAGTTCAAATTGCAGGACAATAACCAGATGGCTATTTCCTGCGAACGATCCCGTTTCAAACTGGCCGGCCATGCGCCGGACGATTTCCCGGACTTCCCCGAACTGGGGAAGGTTCCGGTCAGTCTGCCCGGCAAACTCCTGCGCTCAATGATTGAACGTGTTTCTTTTGCAATCACCATGGAAGACCCCAGGTACTCCCTGAACGGCGCCTTGCTGCGGGTGGAATCATCGGGGATCCTCCTGGTGGCCACCGATGGCCATCGTCTGGCTTATTGCCAGCAGCAGATGGATCTGGACGTTCCCGGGGGGAAGATTCAGGTCATAGTCCCTCGCAAGGCGTTGGCCGAGGTCATGAAACTGTCTGCCGATTTTACAGACGAAGAAAAGGTAGAGTTCGGGATGAAGGGTAACCACGTGTTCTTCCGGCTGGCCGGCCATGAAATGGTCTCCACTATTCCGGAAGGTCCGTTCCCAAGCTTTGAGAACGTCATGCCGGAGTCGTGCGCCCTCTCGGTGGCGGTGCCTACCGCGGACCTGCTTGCTGCGGTGCGCCGGGTCTCCCTCATGGCCAGTGACCGTTACGGGAAGGCGGTGAGGTTCTCCCTTGCCGCCGGCAAACTGGAACTGAGCTATGAGTCGGACATGGGCAACGCCCAGGAAGCGCTGCCGGTAGATTACGACGGAGACGCGGTGGACATAGGGTTTAATGCCCGGTACTTCCAGGATTTTCTGAACGTGGTCGGCACCGCCAACGTTCTGCTGGAACTCGACCCGGTGAAGGAAGGCGAGGGACCGAGCGGCAGCGCCGGCGACAAGCCGGGGCAGTTGCGCCCCGAACCGGCGGGGACCACCGACTACCGCTACGTCATCATGCCGATGCACCTCCTGTAGGTTCCCGATCGGGTGTGGCTCAGGAAGGTCGAATCCGATCGCCTGAGGAACCTGCGCGCAGTTTCTTGCGATCTGGATGCAGGTCTCACCGTCCTGTCCGGCCGGAACGGACAGGGTAAGTCCAGCATCCTGGAATCGATCTATCTGCTGGCCACCGGCCGTTCCTTCAGAACCAGGAAACCGGATGAATTAGTTTCCTGGTCCGGCGGCCCCATGCGGGTGGCCGGAACCTTCGCCTGGCGCGGCGGCGAGTCCAGCCTGGCGGTGATTCAGGATGGCCCGGACAGGGCTCTGCTTGCCGACGGACTTCACCTGCAGTTCGAGCACTACATCGGCCGTCTCGGCCTGGTGGACCTGACCGCCGAGCGTATGCAGGTATTGCGCGGCGGTCCCGACGAGCGGCGCCGGTTCCTGGATCGCGGGATCGTCAGCCTCACCCCGTCTTTCCTGCGGGTGCTGGGTGAGTACCGTCAGGTACGGGCCCAGCGCAACGCACTGCTTCGCGGGATGGCCGGCAGCAGTTCTGCCTCACGCCAACTCCAGGCCTGGGACCAGCGGCTGGCCGAGACGGCCGGCCGGGTCCACCGGTTTCGCCGGGAGTACGCCGTTCTCCTGGCCGGCAAGCTGGGAGACCCTTGCCGGCGCCTCTATCCCGACGGCGCCGACCTGACCCTGCGCTATCTGCCTTCGCCGGCCTCCTGCCGGGAGGCGGCCCCGTCGGCGTACGAGGAGAGCCTGCTGGCCGCCCTTGCGAAAAACCGGGACCGGGATGTCGGCCTCGGGTTCACAGCTTCGGGGCCCCATCGGGATGATCTGGTGGTGGAGATGGACGGCATCGATCTGCGGAAATTCGGGTCCGCCGGCCAGGTCCGGGGTGCGATGGTCGCCCTGAAACTGGCCAAGCTGGCTCGTCTCCAGGAGGTCCTGGAGGAAGCTCCGGTTTTTCTCATGGACGACTTCGATGCCGATCTGGACGAGGAGCGGGGCGCGGTGCTTGCCAAGTATCTGTATTCAGGGGGGTTCCAGGCGATCGTGGCTACTTCCAAGGAGGATTCCGCCCTCCGCCTGGGCGTACCGTTCCGCCATGTCCGGGTGCAGGACGGGACCGTTTCCGTCATCGTCTGATTCGCGCTAGAATATCATCTTAATGTCCCGTGGTATTAGAGACCGGGCGGTTCCCCCTACTCACCGCCCTTTCGTTCCCGGCGGGATCCCGCGCCCAGGCCCGATGGGGCCGGCGATGGGGTGACGCGCGGCAGAGACGGTGAATGAGCGAACAAGAAACCCCTGAACAGCCTGGCGGCGCCGACAACGCAGCCGCCTACGACGCCAGTACGATCCAGGTCCTGGAAGGGCTGGAGGCGGTGCGCAAGCGACCCGCCATGTACATCGGCTCCACCGGCATTACCGGGTTGCACCATCTCGTTTACGAGACGGTGGACAACTCGGTGGACGAGGCCCAGGCCGGGTACTGCGACCTGGTGGAGGTCACGATCCACATTGACAACTCGGTGACGGTGGTGGACAACGGCCGGGGCATTCCGGTGGACTTCCACAAGAAGGAAGGCAAACCGGCGGCGGAAGTGGTCATGACCGTCCTGCACGCCGGCGGCAAATTCGAGAACGACGCCTACAAGGTTTCCGGCGGTCTCCATGGCGTCGGCATCTCGGTGGTGAACGCCCTGTCCGAGCGGCTCGATCTGGAAATATGCAGGAACGGACGAATCTGGTCCCAGGCGTACGAGCGAGGCGTCCCGGTCACGGAATTCGCCGCCAGCGGCACCACCGATCGCCGTGGGACCAAGGTCACCTTCAAGCCGGATCCTCAAATCTTCGAAGACCTGGTGTTCTCCTACGACACCCTGACCCAGCGGTTGCGGGAGCTGGCGTTTCTGAACAAGGGGCTCCGGATCGTTATGAAAGACGAGCGGGGCGAAAAGCCCCGGGAGAGCACCTTCTGTTACGCGGGTGGTATCAGCGAGTTCGTCCAGCACCTGAACGCCGCTCGGCAGCCGCTGCACCCGGAGCCGGTGACCCTGGAGGGGGTCCGGGAAGATGTTTTCCTGGAGATTTCCATGCAGTGGAACGATTCGTACAACGAAACGGTCTACTCCTTCGCCAACTCAATCAACACCGCCGAGGGCGGCACCCACCTGGCCGGTTTCAAGGCTGCCCTGACCCGCACCATCAACCAGTACATCTCCACCGCCACCCTGCCCCGGGAGTTGAAAGATCTCTCCATTACAGGCGACGACAGCCGGGAGGGGTTGACTGCGGTGATCTCGGTGAAGATCCCCAAACCCCAGTTCGAAGGACAAACCAAAACCAAGCTGGGGAACTCGGAAGTCCGCGGCCACGTGGAAACCATGGTCAACGAGCGGCTGGGGGCGTATTTCGAGGAAAACCCCCAGGTCGCCAAGCGGATCATCCAGAAGGTGGCCGACGCTGCCCGGGCCCGGGATGCGGCCCGGAAAGCCCGGGAACTGACCCGGCGCAAAGGGGTCCTGGATTCCGGCAGCCTGCCGGGGAAACTGGCCGACTGTCAGGAACGGGACCCGGCGAAGTGCGAGCTGTACCTGGTGGAGGGTGACTCGGCCGGCGGCTCGGCCAAGCAGGGCCGTGACCGGGCGTACCAGGCGATCCTGCCGCTCCGGGGCAAAATCCTGAACGTGGAGAAAGCCAGGTTCGACAAGATGCTGGCCCACGAGGAAATCCGGACCATCATTGCCGCCCTGGGCACGAGTATCGGAAGCGACGAGTTCGATATCGCCAAGCTGCGGTACGGCAAGATTTTGATCATGACCGACGCCGACGTGGACGGCGCCCATATCCGCACCTTGCTCCTGACATTCTTCTACCGCCAGATGCGGGAGCTGATCGAGCGGGGTCACGTGTTCATCGCCCAGCCGCCGCTCTACAAGGTATGGAAGGGGAAAGACGAGGCGTATCTGGCCAACGACCAGGAGCTCACCGCCTACGTGGTGCGCAAGGCGACCGAAGGGAAGGAAGTGGAGGTCCCGGCCACCGGCAAGACCTGGGGCGGCAACGAACTGCACCACCTGTTGCAGCAGCTCATCGATTACGACCGCCTGCAGGAGACCATGGAAAGTTACGGGGTCGGGCGCCGGGTAGTGGAAACGCTACTGGAGGTCTCCGACTCCCGGAACCGGGAATTTTTCGAAAGCAAGGAGAACCTGGACCAGCTGGCGGAGGCGCTGGCCGGGCACGGTTACGCCGTGCTGGCGGTGGACAAGCGGCAGGATACCGGCCTGTACGGGATCGATATCCGCTCACTGGACCAGCAGCGCAAGCAGTTCCGGGTTAATTTTGAGACCGCCCAGATGGTGGAGATGCGCAAGCTGCGCCTGTTGCAGGAAGCGGTCCGGACGCTGCATGACCCACCTATCCTGGTGCGGCAGGGCGACGAGGAGATCTCCATCGACTCGAAGGAAGAGTTGCTGGCCCACCTCATGGAGGCGGGCAAGAAGGGGCTCCATATCCAGCGTTACAAGGGACTCGGCGAAATGAACCCGGGCCAGCTCTGGGAGACCACCATGGATCCGGCCAAACGGCGCGTCCTCGAGGTCCGGATCGAAGACGCCCAGGTCGCGGACACGCTGTTCTCCATTCTGATGGGTGACGCGGTGGAGCCCCGTCGCAAATTCATTGAAGACAACGCCCTGGATGTCCAGAACCTGGATATTTGATCGGAAACATCATGAATGCACCAGAACGTCAGGCACCGATAAGTATCGAAGAGGAGATGAAACGGTCCTATCTGGATTACGCCATGAGCGTCATCGTAGGCCGGGCTCTCCCCGATGTCCGGGACGGCCTCAAACCGGTTCATCGCCGGGTGCTGTACGCCATGTACGACACCGGGAACACCCACGACAAGACGTACAAGAAATCGGCCCGCACCGTCGGTGCGGTCATCGGCCGGTTCCACCCTCACGGCGACACGGCTGCATACGACACCATCGTCCGGCTGGCGCAGGATTTCTCCATGCGCTACCCGCTGGTGGACGGCCAGGGTAACTTCGGCTCGGTGGATGGTGACCGGGCCGCGGCGATGCGGTACACCGAGATCCGGCTCCAGCAGCTGGCCTCCCAGATGGTCCGGGACATCGAAAAGGAAACCGTCGATTTCATCGACAACTACGACGGCTCCGAGCGGGAGCCGTCGGTTCTGCCGGCGGCGATCCCCAACCTGCTGGTGAACGGTTCCGACGGTATCGCCGTCGGCATGGCCACCAAGATCCCGCCCCATAACCTGGCGGAGGTGGCCGACGCCGTCAAGCTGCTCATCGAAAACCCGGACGCCGGCCTGCCGGAGATCCTGGAAGTGTTGCCCGGTCCCGACTTCCCCACCGCCGGCCACATCTACGGCCGGGTCGGCATCCACCAGGCGTACGCCACCGGCCGGGGCCGCGTGGTGATGCGGGGCAAGGCGGAGATCGAACCCCACCCGAACCGGAAGGACCGGGAGCGGATCATCATTCGGGAACTGCCGTACCAGGTCAACAAGGCGCAGCTGGTGAAGGATATCGCCGGCCTGGTGAAGGACAAGAGGATCGAGGGGATCAGTGATATCCGGGACGAGTCGGACCGGGACGGCATCCGGGTAGTGATCGAGATCAAGCGGGGGGAGAACTCCCACGTTCTCTTGAACCAGCTGTACAAGTTCACCAAGCTGCAGTCCACCTTCGGCATCAACGCCCTGGCCATCGTCAACGGGCGGCCCCAGACTCTACCGCTCCGGGACATGCTGCAGCACTTTATCGACTTCCGGAAGGAAGTTGTCGTGCGCCGCACGGTGTTCGATCTGCGGAAGGCGGAAGATCGGGCCCATATCCTGGAAGGGCTCAAGATCGCCATCGACCATCTGGATGAAGTCATCCAGCTGATCCGGGAATCGAAGACGCCGCCGGAGGCCAAGGCAGGGTTGAGGCGCCGGTTTACCTTCAGCGCCCGGCAGGCCCAGGCGATCCTGGACATGCGCCTGCAGCGGTTGACCGGCCTGGAGCGGCGGAAAATCATCGACGAATACGAAGAGATCATCAAGCTGATCGCCAGCCTGAAGGAGATCCTGGCCGGCGACGCCCTGCAGTACCGGATAATTATGGAGGAGATGGACGAGATCCGGGAGCAGTTCGCCGACCCCCGGCGTACCCAGATCGTGGACAGTGAGGAGGAGATCTCCCTGGAAGACCTGATCCACGAAGAGGACATGGTGATTACCGTCACCAGGACCGGCTATGTCAAGCGCACCGCCCTGTCGGCGTACCGGGCCCAGAAACGGGGCGGCAAGGGGCGCAAAGGGATGACCCCGCGGGCGGAGGACCTGGTGGACACCCTGTTCGTCGCCTCCACCCACGACTACATCCTGGTGTTCACCAGCGCCGGCAAGATGCACTGGCTGAAGGTGTATCGCATCCCGGAGGTCGGCGCCGACGGCAAGGGCAAGGCGCTGGTCAACCTTATCCAGATTGTCAAAGACGAGACCGTGGCCGCCATCCTGGCGGTCCGGGACTTCGACGAGAACCGCTTTGTGGTTCTCTCCAGCCGCCGGGGCTTCATCAAGAAAACGGCGCTGTCGGCGTTTAGCAACCCCCGTGCCGCCGGCATCATCGCCATCAAGATCGAAGCGGGCGATGAGGTCCTGTCTGCCGGCCTGTCCGACGGCAACAGCGAGATTTTCATCGCCACCGCCTCCGGGAAGTCGATCAGGTTCAAGGAGAGCGACGTCCGGCCGATGGGGCGGACCACCCGGGGCGTCATCGCCATCCGCACCGCCAAGACCGACCGCCTGGTGGCCATGGAGGTGCTGTCCGGCAAGCCGGACATCCTGACCATCTCGTCCTGCGGGTACGGCAAGCGCACCGACGAAGCGGAGTACCGCACCCAGGGGCGGGGCGGCTCCGGCATCCTGAACATGCGCACCACCCGGAAGATCGGCGAGGTGGTGGCCAGCATGGAAGTCGAGGATACCGATCATGTCATGATTGTCACTGCGAAAGGCAAGATCATCCGGATGGACATTTCCGGCGCCAGCCGGATCGGACGGGCCACCCAGGGCGTGAGGCTGATCCAGTTGAACGAGGGCGACACGGTGGTATCGGCCACCCGGACCAGCGATGAAGCAGAGGAGGACGACGCATGAAATTCTTTATTGATACGGCCAACGTAGACGAGATCCGGGAGGCGGCCAGCCTCGGGATCCTGGATGGCGTAACCACCAACCCGAGCCTGGTGGCCCGGGAAGGCCGTGACTTCCACCAGGTGCTGCGCGAGATCTGCAGCATCGTCAACGGTCCGATCTCCGCCGAGGTCGTCGCCCTGGACCGGGACGGCATGCTGGAGCAGGGTCTTGAGCTTGCGAAGATCCACCCGAACATCACCATCAAGGTGCCGCTGACGATAGAAGGCCTGCAGACCTGCAAGGAACTGCGGGACAAGGGGATCAAGGTCAACGTCACGCTGTGCTTCTCGCCGAACCAGGCGCTGATGGCGGCCAAGGCCGGCGCTTCGTTCATCAGTCCGTTCGTAGGCAGGCTGGATGACATCTCCCATGAGGGCATGGACCTGATCCGGCAGATCCGTGTGATCTACGACAACTACGATTTTGAGACCGAGATCCTGGCCGCCTCCATCCGGTCACCGATGCATGTGGTGGAAGCGGCCCTGGCCGGCGCCGACGTGGCCACTATCCCGTACAAGGTGGTGACCCAGATGATCAAGCACCCGCTAACCGATAGCGGTCTTGAGCAATTCATGGCCGATTGGAAAACGATGTCCTCCTGAGGGAACCATGGAAGCGAAACGATTGGAAGAGCTTAGGAAGCGCTACGAAGACAGCCGCCAGGGCGGCGGCGAAGCCAGAATCGCGAAACAGCACGCGGCGGGCAAACTCACCGCGCGGGAGCGCATCGACGCCCTCCTGGATCCCGGTTCCTTCCAGGAGTTCGACGCGCTGGTGGTTCATCGCAACCATGACTTCGGCATGGACAGCCAGCGCATTCCCGGCGACGGCGTGGTTACCGGCCATGGCCGGATCGACGGCCGGGCCGTGTTCGTGTTCGCCCACGACTTCACAGTGTTCGGCGGCTCCCTCTCGGAGGCGTTCGCCGAGAAGATCTGCAAGCTGATGGACATGGCGATGCAGGTCGGCGCCCCGATCATCGGGCTCAACGACTCCGGAGGCGCCCGGATCCAGGAAGGGGTGGTTTCCCTGGCCGGCTATGCCGATATCTTCCTGCGGAACACCATCGCCTCCGGCGTGGTGCCGCAGATCTCGTCGATCATGGGTCCGTGCGCCGGCGGTTCGGTTTATTCCCCGGCGATCACCGACTTCACCGTGATGGTGAAGGACACGTCCTACATGTTCATCACCGGTCCCGACGTCATCAGCCAGGTTACCCACGAAGAGGTCACCAAGGAAGCGCTGGGCGGGGCGATGACCCATAACTCCAAATCCGGGGTGGCCCACTTCGCCACCGACGATGACCGGGACGCCCTGTTGCTGATACGGGAACTGCTGTCGTTCATGCCGTCCAACAACATGGAAGACCCGCCGCCGGCGCCTACCGACGATCCGGAAGACCGCCGGGAGGACACTCTGAATTCGGTGGTGCCGCTGAACCCGAACCAGCCGTACGACATCAAGAAGGTCATTACCGCAGTGGTGGACGACGGCCGGTTCCTGGAAGTCCATGAGCATTTCGCCCGGAACATCGTTGTCGGCTTCGGCCGTCTGGGCGGGCAAGCGGTGGGCATCATCGCCAACCAGCCGGCGGTGCTGGCCGGCGTGCTGGACATCGACGCTTCGGTGAAGGGCGCACGTTTCGTCCGGTTCTGCGATTGCTTCAACATCCCGCTGATCACCTTCGAGGATGTACCCGGCTTCCTCCCCGGCACCGACCAGGAGTACCGCGGCATTATCGTTCACGGCGCCAAGCTGCTGTACGCCTACGCCGAGGCGACGGTGCCGAAGATCACGGTGATTACGCGCAAGGCGTACGGCGGCGCGTACTGCGTCATGGCGTCCAAGCACATCCGCACCGATTTCAATTTCGCCTGGCCCACGGCGGAGATTGCGGTGATGGGACCCGACGGCGCCGTAAACATCATCAACCGCCGGGCGATCGCCGACGCCACAGATCCCGATGCGGTGCGCCGGGAACTGGCGGACGAGTACCGCACCAAATTCGCCAGCCCGTACATTGCGGCGGAGCGCGGGTACGTGGACGAAGTGATCGAGCCGTCGGTGACCCGGTCCAAACTGATCGCCTCCCTGCGCCTCCTGGAAAACAAGCGGGACGAAAACCCCAGGAAGAAACATGGCAACATCCCCCTTTAAAAAAATCTTGATCGCCAATCGTGGCGAGATCGCGGTCCGGATCATAAGAGCTTGCCACGAGATGAATATCCGGACGGTGGCCGTGTATTCCGACGCCGATCGGGACGCTTTGCACGTTCGCATGGCGATGGAGGCTGTCCGTATCGGCCCGCCGCCATCCACCGAGTCGTATCTGCGCATCGACCGCATCCTGGATGCGGCCAGAGAGACCGGCGCCGAAGCGATCCACCCGGGGTACGGCTTCCTGTCGGAGAACTCCGGTTTCGCCAGAGCCTGTAAAGAGGCCGGAATAGTGTTCATAGGTCCGACCGCCGAGTCGATGGAAGCCATAGGCGACAAGGTCCGGGCCCGGAAGCTGATGATGGACGCCGGTGTGCCGGTGGTGCCGGGTACACCTCCCCTGACCGACGACAAGGACCAGGTGCTGGCCCAGGCCGAGGAGATCGGTTATCCGGTGTTGCTGAAGGCATCCGCCGGAGGCGGCGGAAAGGGGATGCGGATAGTGCATGCCGCAGACGAACTCCCTTCCCTTCTGGCCCAGGCCAAGGGCGAGGCGGCCTCGGCCTTCGGCGACGACACCGTGTTCCTCGAGAAGCTCGTGGTGAAGCCGCGACATATCGAGGTCCAGGTGTTCGCGGACCAGCACGGCAACTGCGTCCACCTGGGGGAGAGGGAGTGCTCCATCCAGCGTAGGCACCAGAAGCTGATTGAGGAAAGCCCGTCGGCGGTGGTGACGCCCGAAGATCGGGTGATGATCGGAGAACTGGCGGTAAAAGCTGCCCAGGCGGCCGGCTACAGTTCCGCCGGAACGGTGGAATTCCTGCGGAGCGCTGACGGATCCTTCTATTTCATGGAAGTCAACGCCCGCCTGCAGGTGGAGCATCCGGTAACCGAGATGGTCACCGGCATCGATATGGTGCGGACCATGATCGAGATCGCCGCCGGCGGGAAGCTGCCGTTCGCCCAGGAAGACATCGAGCTGCGGGGCCACTCTATAGAGTGCCGTATCATTGCCGAAGATCCGACACGGAACTTCATGCCATCGCCAGGGACGATCCGGGGCCTGCGGCCGCCCCAGGGGCCGGGTGTCCGGTACGATGGCGGCGTCTACGCCGGTTACGAGATCCCGATCTTCTATGATCCGATGCTGGCCAAGCTGGTGGTCTGGGCCGCCGACCGCCCGCAGGCGATTGCACGGATGCGCCGCGCCCTCGACGAGTTTCGCGCCGACGGCATCCGTACTTCGGTGCCGTTCCATCGCAAGTTGATGGACTCGGAGGATTTCGTGGCCGGCGATTTGCACACCGGTTACCTGGAAGAGCATCCGGAGCTCCTGACGCCGGGGCAGGACACCTGGTTGAAGGAGATCGCCGTCATCGCCGCGTCGGTGGCCCACTTCCGTGAACTGGAACAGCGTTCGGCCCGGGCGTCCGAGATGAAGGGCGGCGGAACCCGCTCGTACTGGAAGTGGGTGCATCGCGGAGGAGCGTGGAGATCATGAAGATCACAGCCAGGGCGGGAGACGAGATCCACGAGGTCAACATCGAACGCCAGGATAAAGATTACCTGGTGGAGATCGACGGCGCGAGCAAGCTGGTGAACGCCGACAAGCTTGAAGGGGATTTCTACTCCATTCTGATCGGCGGCGTGTCCTACGAGGTCTCGGTGGAGGTAGCCGGCGACGGGTACGTTATCCGTCACGGCGCTTCGGAGCAGCAGGTCCAGTTCACCGACGCCGGGCGCCAGGCCCGGGAAATGAGCGGCGCCCGGGAAGGACCCCAGACGGTGGAGTCGGTGATGCCGGGCAGGGTGGTCCGGGTACTGGTGAAGGAAGGCGACGCAGTTACCGAAGGCCAGGGTCTGGTCGTCGTCGAAGCGATGAAGATGGAGAACGAGATCGAGTCACCGAAGGACGGCAAGATTACAGCCGTCAAAGTCGAACCGGGCCAGACGGTGGAATCCGGCGGCGCATTGGTCGTCGTGGAATAAATTAAATGGGGACATTAAATGGGGACATTCTGCTTTATCTTTCAATAATTATCCGCCGTCGCTCCTTCTCGCCAAACGGGACAGGCCGGTTCGATTATTGAAAGATAAAGCAGAATGTCCCCATATATAAATGTCCCCATATAAAAAAGCCCGGGACGAAGGATCATCCCGGGCTGGTGCGATCTCTTGGTGGGTTGCTACTTGTTCAGCGCCTTGTCCAGCTGCTTGCCTGCTTTGAAGCGGATGGCCTTTTTCGCCTTGATCTTGATCGCTTCACCGGTCTGCGGATTGCGGCCGATGCGGGCTTTCCGCTTGGTCACACTCCAGGTGCCGAATCCGACCAGCGTGACACGCTGGTTCTTTTTCAGAGCCTTGGTGATGCCGGTAGTCATGCTGTCCACGGCCGTGGCGGCGGCAGTCTTGGTGATGCTGGCGTCTTTGGCGATCATGTCGATGAGTGTTGCCTTGTTCACGATTTCCACCTCTTTCTAAAGGATGCCAACAGTTGCCTTCCGTGAATCTTCAAGCGACAATTGAAGAACCCTGACACGGTTTTTCACGGAGTGGTCGCGGAAAGTCCGCACCACCACAGCGATTACAGCGCGAACCGCGCGGAGTGTCAAGGGCCTTAAGGGTTTTCGACGAATTAATTTTTCGATTGTGCCGGCTGTGACGTCGCCTGCAGGTAGTCGGACAACAGCGCCTTCTCGTCCTCGGTGATGCTTGTGAAGAACAACGCCAGCTCATACCGCTCGTCGCCGCCACTTGGGGACGGCAGTGCTCTGCGTCGGACCACTACCGCTTCCACATTCAGTTCGCTGTTGCCCGGGAGAGCGATCTTGACGCCGAGCCGTGTCATCTCCGGGAAGTCGGTGCACGAGGTACAATAGACCCCGCCGAGTGAGAGGTTGCTCGCCACCATGCGGGCGACGGCGTTGTGTTCGCCGTGAACCCCTTCGAACTCGATGGTATGTTCGATCCGTTGGTGCGTGCGGCGTTCCGAGTGGTGATCTGACACGGGTGCTCCCTTCTGAAGCGCCTATCCTAGGGCGTTTTTGGCAGTAAGGTCAAGGAGATACGGCATTGGAACGGAAGGAACTCAAGCAACTTCTGGAACAGGTCCGCGCCGGTTCTCTCGGCATCGCGGGAGCGATCCGGCAGATCCGCCAGGCCGACGTGGCGCACCTTGAGTTCGCTACCCTGGATCTGCACCGGGCGATCCGCCGTGGTTTCCCCGAGGTGATTTACGGGCCGGGGAAAAAGCCGGAGCAGATCGTGGAGATCGTTGGCCGGGTCAAAAAGGCACGGCAGACCGTTCTGGTGACTCGTGTCCACCGGGAGGTGTACGACCTGGTCGCCGCGGCGCACTCCGGCGCCGAGTATCACGACGATGCTTCGGCTATCATCTGGCGCCCGGCAAAGCGGGCCCGGGGCAAGAAAGGGATCGTGGTCATCTCCGCCGGCACCGCCGACATTCCGGTGGCCGCCGAGGCGGCGCTTACCGCCGAGGTCATGGGGAACGCTGTTGAGCGGATCTACGATGTTGGCGTGGCCGGGCTGCACCGGCTGTTGGCCTACCGCGAGCAGTTGACCACCGCCAGGGTGCTCGTGGTGGTCGCCGGGATGGAAGGGGCGCTCCCGTCGGTGGTTTCGGGACTCACTGATTGCCCGGTGATCGGGGTCCCCACCAGCACCGGGTATGGTCACGGTGGCCGGGGTGAAGCGGCCCTGCTTTCCATGTTGAACTCCTGTGCTGCCGGTTTGACCGTGGTCAATATCGACAACGGCTTTGGAGGGGGGTACGCTGCCGCCCTGATAAACCGCCGGCCGGCCCGCTGACCTGCCTGACCCTGGTCAACCTGCACCGAACAATGACACTTAACGGCTGGATTCCGCCGCGAAACACCCATAAGCACCCTGTAGTGGGAAAGGCGCCGTTCTCGCTCCGCAACCCCAAAACACCCCGGAATCTTGACGATTTCCCGCTGAACCGATAGAATAATGGTTTGGTTTACCCGGTTTCCCCCGGCATAGGGTGGAAGTCAATACAGGTATGAAAGCGGGGTGACTGTAAATACGATGCCGCTTATCAAGGTACGGGAAGACGAAAGTCTCGAAAATGCCCTGAAGCGCTTCAAGCGTAAGTGTGAAAAATCCGGAATCTTGACGGAGATCAAGAAACGGCAGCACTACGAGAAGCCTAGTGTCAAACGGAAACGCAAGACGCTGGCTGCGCGCAAGAAGCTCCTGAAGCGATTGGCCCAGGAGCGGAAAATGAACGCGTAGCAGTTACCGCTGTTCATGCCGGCCGGACGGGCCACCACGGCCGTCCGGCCGGATCGACAAGGGAAGGGGGCGGCTTGTCGGGAACACTGACTCGTGATTTCGTTGAAACCGTCCGCAGTGCGGTAGACATCGTTCGCGTCGTTTCCGAATACGTTCCTCTCAAGCCTGCAGGCTCCCGCTTCCGGGGTCTTTGTCCATTCCACCAGGAAAAAACACCCTCCTTTCACGTTGATCCCGAACGCAAGCTGTTTTTCTGCTTCGGCTGCCAGACCGGCGGCGACCTGTTCAAGTTCGTCATGCTGTACGAGCAGGTGGAGTTCCCCGAGGCGGTACGGATCCTGGCGGAGCAGAACGGCATCCCGATCCCCGTGACCCGAGGCGACCGCTCCGGCTCCGTGCAGACCGACCGCAAGGTGCGCATTCTCGAAGCGAACCAGGCGGCGCGGGACTTTTACCGGAAGATGCTGCAGGAGCGCGCCGGCGCCCAGGCGCGCCGATACCTGGAATCCAGGAACCTGTCCGCCGCAACCCTGGACACCTTGTCGGTGGGTTTCGCTCCCGACGGCTGGGATCACCTCCGTAACCAGCTCACCGGCAAACGGTTCGCCCCGTCCGAACTGGTTGAGGCCGGTCTCGCCTCCCCCAGGAAGGACGGCAGCGGCGAATACGACCGGTTCCGCAACCGGATCATCTTCCCGATCCAGGATCTGTACGGCAAAATCATCGCTTTCGGCGGCCGGGCGATCCCGCCGGTGGAGGAACGGGAGCCGAAATACCTGAACTCGCCGGAAACAGCTGCGTATACCAAGGGGGAGCACCTCTATGGATTGCATCTGGCCCGGGAGGCGATCCGGCGGGAAGGGTACGCCATCGTGGTGGAGGGGTACATGGATCTGGCCGCCCTGGTGCAGGCCGGTTTTCAGCAGGGGGTCGCCTCCCTGGGTACCGCTTTTACCGAAGCCCAGGCTAGGTTGCTGGGACGGTACACCCGGCGGGTCATCGTCTCCTACGATGGCGACGCCGCCGGTTCCAAGGCGGCGGTCCGGTCCCTGGATCTGCTGCTGGAGCAGGGTTTCGAGGTCCGGATGGTCGATCTGCCCGAAGGGCAGGATCCGGACGACGTCATCAGCGAGCACGGTGCGGAAACCTATGCCGGGCTGGTCCGGCAGGCGCCGGAGTACATCGAGTGGATGGTGAACCGGGAAAGCCGGGGGCGGAGCCTTGGCTCGGCTCGGGAGAAAATCGAGGCGGTGAATGCTGTCCTGCCCCATATCGCCAGGATGGCGAACCCGATTGAGCGTGTCTCCTGGGCCGGCCGGCTGGCCGACACCCTGGGCATAGATGACGACCTTGTGCTGCAAGAACTCCGCGCAGCCCTGAAACAGGCCCGGCCAGATCTCAGCTATCGCGGTAAATCAGAGAGAGCGCCGGAAGTGCGCCAGGTGGAGCGCCGCCTGCTGGCCCTGTTGCTGGCGTCGCACGACATTCGGGCGAAGATGCTGGAGAGCGGCCACGAGGCCGAACTGGAAGGATCGAGAATTTCAGGTATTGTACAGACCATCCTGAAATTGGAGGAAAGCGGACAATACGTGGACTATCCGGCGGTGCTTGAGGCCCTGGAGAAGACGGGGGGGATCGAGGACCAGAAGCTTCTGACGCAACTCGCGTTTGACGACGAGCCGTCCGGCGGTATGGAAGAGGCCGATGCGTGCCTGAAAACGATGCGCCGGGAACACCTTGTTCGGCAACGGAAGGAAGTGCAGGAAGCGATTCGAAAAACGCAGGATCAGTCCACGTTGGACGCGTTGTTGATGCAACAAACGCATTTGGCCAGACAGATCGACGCCCTTACGTGATCGCACTGCATGAGCGCGCAAGGTCGAGAGGGATAGCCTCTTATGAGTAAAATGAAAACGGAACAAACCGCAGGAGCCGGGAAGAAAAAGGCCGGCATCGAGTCGGTGCGTGAAGTGGCCGACCTGGTCAAACGGGGCCGGGACCGGGGTTATGTCTCCCTGGACGAGATCAATACCGGACTCCCGGAGGCGGTTCTTGGCTCCGCAGGAGCGATCGAGGAAGTTTACGCCCTCTTTGAAGCCAACGGCGTTCAGGTCATCGATGCCGAGACCCGGGACGACCTGACCTCCCGGCCGGCCCGGCCCCGGCCGGTCAAAGAGGCCGAGTCCAAAGCGGCGCCGGGAACCCTGCTGGAGAAAACCAACGACCCGGTCCGGATGTACCTGCGGGAGATGGGGACCGTCCCCCTTTTGAGTCGGATCGGTGAGGTCAAGATCGCCCGCCGCATCGAACGGGGTGAGCGGACGGTGATGAACGCCCTGGCTGACAGCCATTTCGTTGTCGACGAGCTGCGGTCCCTGGGTGACCGGATCCGGAAGAATCAGGTTTCCGCCAGTCTGTTCTCTTTCTCCGGCACCGGAGACGAAGAGCCGGAGCAGATTCCGGCGCTGAAGCTGGACAACGCCAAGCGCGGCATCACCCGGATCAAGCGTCTGACCACCGATATCGAAGGTCTCAAGAAGCGCATGCGCCGGATGAAAGACGGCAGCAAACTGCACAAGGCGACTTCCTGGAAACTGGCCCGGTTCCGTGTGAAAAGGGCGCGGGAGTTCCGCAAATTGAAACTGGTCATGAGCCAGATTGATCTGTTCGCCCGGGCGGTGGTGGATTTCGGCCAAAAGATCCGGGGTCACGAGCGGACGGTCCAGGATCTGGAACGGAATCTGAAGATCTACAAGGAACAGGGTGTGCGGCAGGAGATCCGCCGCAAGATCGACCAGCACCATGAAGACATCTGGTCCCTGGAAGAGGCCTGCGGCCAGGAGCGGGACAGCCTGATGGAGTTGGTCCGGATGATCCGCCGCGGCCGGCGCAAGGCGAAGGACGCCAAGAGTGAGCTGGTGGAGGCGAACCTGCGGCTGGTGGTTTCCATCGCCAAGAAATACACCAACCGGGGCCTGCAGTTCCTCGATCTGATCCAGGAGGGGAACATCGGCCTGATGAAGGCGGTGGACAAGTTCGAGTACCGCCGGGGCTACAAGTTTTCCACCTACGCCACCTGGTGGATCCGCCAGGCGATCACCCGGGCTATCGCCGACCAGGCCCGCACCATCCGGATCCCGGTGCATATGATAGAAACCATCAACAAGCTGGTGCGCACCTCCAGGTCGCTGGTGCAGGAGTACGGCCGTGAACCGCTGCCGGAAGAGATCGCCGCGAAGATGGGGATCCCGGTGTCGAAGGTCCGGAAAGTCCTGAAGATCGCCCAGGAGCCGATTTCCCTGGAAACGCCCATCGGCGAAGAGGAAGACAGCCACCTGAAGGACTTTATCGAGGACAAGAACGCCCTGTCGCCGGTGGACGCGGTGGTTCACGTCAACCTGCGGGAGCAGACCCAGGGGGTGCTGAAAACCCTGACCCCCCGGGAAGAAAAAGTCCTGAAGCTCCGGTTCGGCGTCGACGGCGGTTCGGAACACACCCTGGAAGAGGTCGGACAGTCCTTCGCCGTCACCCGGGAACGGATCCGTCAGATCGAGTCCAAGGCGCTGCGCAAACTGCGCCACCCGTCCCGCTGCAAATCGCTGCGGGTGTTTACCGATCAGCCGGAGGAATCCTGAGCCAGGTGGCCCAGCGCGGCGACCTGGACCAGGTTCTGGAGGAACTGGAAGCGTTCCACGCCGCAGTGGACCGGGCAGCAGCAAGGGTCGCGAAGATCCACGCCGAGCGCATGGAGTGCCGGTCCGGCTGCGCCGACTGCTGCGTGGATGATTTTGCGGTGTTCGAAGTGGAGGCGGAGCGGATTCGCCGCCGCCACAAGGTTCTGTTGTCGGTGATGACCCCCCACCCTAAGGGGGCGTGCGCTTTCCTCGACGATGAGAACAATTGCCTGATCTACGATTGCCGGCCGTACGTCTGCCGCACCCAGGGCCTCCCGTTGAGCTGGACCGAAACCCGGGACGATGGCTCCGTCCGGGAGTTCCGGGACATCTGCCCCCTGAACGAAGAAGGGGAGCCGCTTGAGGATCTGCCCCGGGAATCGTGCTGGGTCATCGGTCCCTCTGAGGAACAGCTGGCCGACTTGCAACGTCGCTGGGGGAACGGGGAGCTGCAGCGGGTGAAGCTCCGGGATCTGCCGGGGGGATGAACCGGTCCAGATAGCGCCCATGCATTGATGCATCATCGCGCTAAAAAGCGCACTTTTTCCAGCTAAATGTACTAATCCCTGCCAAAACGCCATTTATGGTGTACATACATACCGGTTCAGCAGACCACGGGAGCAACCAGCATGATCTGTCGCATGTTCGTACCGGTGTGTGCCTTTCTCGTCCTCGCCCTGATCCTGGCCCCGGCCATCTTGGCCGTCCAGGTGCCGGATCCCGGGCCAGGCCACGAACTCTCCATTTTTGCCAAGGCGAGATCGGGCGGCGCCATCGGCGTCGGCACCATGCAAAGCAGCTTCCTGCCCCAGGGTCACCCTCTGCGTGTCGGCTGGGCAGCTTTCATAGACGAGCAGCACGGCGGCTGGACTGTCCGGCTGGACACCCGTTCCGGCCTGCCGGCCCTGGCCAGCGGCCAGGGGATTCCGTGGATCCCCGGCGCCGGCAACGACCTGGAAGGCGCGGCGGCGAGTCTGCCTCAATTGGAAAAATTGGCCCGTGAGTTCTTGGCCGCCCGGCCGGAACTCCTTGGGAACTGGGGCAGCCAACTGGTCCTGGACCGGGAAGCGACCGTGCAGCGCGCTGAACAGGTCTGGCAGATCGCTTTCCGCCAGGTGGTGGACAGCGTTCCGGTAGACGGCGCCCGCTTCAGTTTCCATATCTCAAACGGCAACCTGGTATCGTTCGGCGCCTCCGGCTGGGACCGGGTACGGGCGAGTGCCGTGCCGGCGATCCCTGTGGAGGAAGCCCGGGCGAACCTGGACTCCTACCTGGGGATCGGCGGTCCCCACCTGTACGTCGACCTGGAAGAGCCGTCCCTGCACCTGGTGACCCTGGATCCTGCCGGCGCATCCGGCCGAGCCTGGCAGGGCGAGATAGGCGCAGGGTACGATCATGTGCTGATCTACCGCTTCACCTTTGTCGACCCGGACTACGATCCGACCTGGGTCGGCGAAGTCGACGCCCACACTGGCGAGATCGTAGCGTTTTTCAACGATACCAAGTACAGCCGTATTCGTGGCTGGCTCAGCCCGGTTACCGACAACGGTGACTGCGCCAACGACGGTTGCCTCACCGACAACTACCCGATGCCGTTCGCCGACTACAGCATCAACGGCGCCGCAGACCAGATAACCAACGGGTCCGGCCTTTACGAGTGCGCTACCCCGGGCGACACCATCGAGACCAATCTGCATGGACCGTACATTTTTCTCAACGACCAGTGTGGCCCGGTTGCGGCGACGGTGACCTGCGACGGGGAACTGGATCTCGGCGTCTCCGCAGGGATCAACTGCGAAGTGGCGCCCGGCGCCTCGCTAGGCAACACCGACGCCGCCCGGTCGGCGTTCTACAACATCGGGCGGTTGATCCAGAAGGTCCAATACTGGCTGCCTGCCAACAGCTGGCTCCAGAACACCCTGGAGATCCGGACCAACGTCAACTCCACCTGCAACGCCACCTGGGGCGGCAACCCTCAACATGTACCGCGCCGGCAACGGCTGCGGCAACACCGGCCAGATCCAGAGCATCATTGCCCACGAGTGGGGCCATGGCCTGGACGCCAATGATGGCGGTGGCTACGACAACCCGTCGGAGTCTATGCCGATGTGGTGGCGCTGTTCGAGAACCATGAATCCTGCATCGGCCGGGGCTTCCGGCCGCGGTGCAGTGCACCGGCTATGGCGACACCTGTCTGATTGCACCGGCGTCCGGGACATGGACTGGGACAAGCGGATCGCCCATACCCCGGCCACTCCCACCGGTTTCCTGGCCGTCCTATTGCCCGACCGGCAGCGATCCTTGCGGCAAGGAGATACACTGCGGCAGCTACGTGCCGGCGGAGGCGATGTTCGACCTGGCGATGCGGGACCTGCCGGCTTCGGGGCTGGACGCCGCCACCTCCTGGCAGCTGGCGGAGCGGCTGTTCTACGAATCCCGCCCCGGCTCCGGCGGCAATGTGTACAACTGCACACTCCCGGATTCGGACAGTTGCGGCGTCGATACCTGGTACCACCAGCTGCGGCTGCAGGACGATGACGACGGCAACCTGAACAACGGCACCCCTCATGCGGCGGCGATTTTTTCCGCCTTTGACCGGCATGACATCGCCTGTGGTGCGGCATCGGATCCGGAGAACCAGAGCAACGGGTCCTGCCCGGTCCTGGATGCCCCGGTGGTCACAACCCAGCCGTGGTCCAACGGCCTCGAGCTGAACTGGAACCCGGTAGCCAACGCAGCCTCCTACCGGATCTACCGCAACGAGCACGGCTGTGACCGCTCCCAGGTACCTCTGGCAGAAGTGACCGCTACCACCTACCTGGACGACGGGCTGGTGAACGGTCTTCCCGAATTCTACCGGGTGGAGCCGATCGGATCGAACCCGGTCTGCACCGGAGCGCTGTCCGCATGCCTGGAGGGCGTCGGCCCAACAGATTGACGCCCACGTGATATTCAGCCAGCCGACCTACGCCTGCCAGGACTTCGACATTCAGATGCGGGTGCAGGACCTCAACCATGATGACAGCACCCTGACGGTGACGATCTGGTCAGAAACCGAGACCGCACCGGAAACGGCGATTCTCACGGAAACGCCGCCGGCTCGGGCAAGTACGCAGGCAGCATCCCGACAACAGCGGCGGCGGCGGCAGCCGACGGGTTGCTTACGGTGTCCAACGGCGACGTCATCACCGCCGAGTACATCGACGCCGACGACGGTGAGGGCGGCATCGACGTGGTGTTGCAGAGCACGGCATCGGCCGACTGTCTCGGCCCGATCATCTCCGGCGTCGGCGTAGAGAACATCACCGACACCGGCGCCACGGTGAGCTGGACCACCTCCGAGCCGGCGAACAGCACGGTGCGGTGGGGCGACGGCACGCCGCCTGCCAATCCGGTGGACGGCGCCACCGATGTCACCGCGCATCAGGTCCTGTTGTCCGGTCTGGAATCCTGCACCATCTACTATTACGAGGTACTGTCCACCGACCCATCGGGGAACACCGCCTCCGACAACAACGGAGGCCAGTACTTCTACTTCGAAACCTACGGGGACTTCGGCCAGGGGCCGCAGCCCTGTCATGCCGGCCGGATCATGCTGGACGCAGCGTCCTACGCCTGCGGCGAAACCCTGACCTTCGAACTGGCCGACCTGGACCTGAACACCGATCCGGGGCTGGTGGAGACGGTGACCGTTACTTTCAGCAGCAGCACGGAGACCGATCCGGAAACGGTAATCGCCACCGAGCTCGACGCCAACAGCGCCTTTTTCGGCGGCTCGATTATTTTGGCCACCGGCACTCCCGCCTACGACGGCATGCTGCAGATCACCCATGGCGACCTGGTCACCGGCACCTACCGGGACCAGGATGACGGCGCCGGCGCCACCGCCGTATCATTCTCTTCTGCCACCATGGATTGCGGTGGTCCGGTTATCCGGAACCTGAAGGTCGCCGGCCTCACCGATCAGCGTTTCACCGTCAGCTTCGAGACCCTGGAGCCGGGAGACACGGTGGTGGAGTGGGGAACGACCACCGCCCTGGGCAATGTCGAGAGCAGCGCAACGTTGACGACCCTGCACACGGTGGCGGTCAACAGCGCCGACATCTGCCAGCAGTTGTATTTCAGAGTCAGCTCCACCGACGCCAACGGCAACACGGCGGTGTCCGACGCCGCAGGCTCGCCCCACCCGTTCAGCACCTGGGATATCCCGGGGTTGTACTACCGGGAGACTTTTGAAAACGGCGTCAACGGCTGGGATCTCGGGGGCGACTTCGAAATCGGACTGCCCCTAGGCTTAGGGGGCAGCGACGGCAACGCCGACCCCACCGCGGCGTACAACAATGCCGGTGTGCTGGGGAACGACCTGAGCGGGCTGGACTCTTACGACGGTGACTACGAGCACCAACTGTCCCCCACCGCCACATCGCCGACCCTTGACGCGGCAAGCTGGACCGATTCAGAGTTGCGGATCATGCGTTACCTCAACGTCCGCAGCGATGACGACGCCACCATCACCGTCGGCGGCAGCACGGTGTTCAACAGCATCGGTTCCGACATCACCGACGATGCCTACAGTGTCAGCGTGTTTGATGTTTCCGCCCAGATAGACGGCCAGGGAGCGGTTAACATCGCATTCGGCATCATCGGCGACAACCAGAGACCTTTTGGCGACGACGGCGTCTCCTCCGGATGGAACATCGATGACGTCATCCTGAAGGACGGCAGTCTGCCGGACTTCGCCGCCTGCGGCGGTTGCGTAACGCCGCCTGCGTTCAACGGCGTTCTCTCGGCGCTGGACGGCGACGCCTGCGGAGCCGGTGGCGTCATCGTCTCCTGGGACGAAGCGGTCGGTTGGGGTTCCGGCGGGAGCGGGACCTACGCCGTGTACCGGGACACTACTCCCGGCTTTACGCCGTCCACCCTCAACATGGTCGCTTCCGGTGTTGCCGCCCTGTCGTACGTCGATGTTACGGCGCCGGACGGCGTGCCGCTGTCCTACCTGGTCCGGGCCGAAACCGATGAAACCTGCGGATCCGGGCCGAACAACAGCGGGGTAACCGACTCCAATACCGCCTATGCGGCAACGTCCAACACCAGCAGCCAGGGGATCCCCGGGGAAGTGACGCCGGTGCAGGCCGATCTGGTGAACTACGCCCACGTGCGGTTGAGCTGGCCGGCGGTGGCGGACGCCGTCCTGTACCGCATCTACCGTTCCACATCGCCGGATCCGGCCACGTTCGTCCTGCTGGCGGAGACCGACCGGCTGAGCCATGAGGATACCGGCGAGGGCGGCACCCTCAACAGCTACTACTACCTGGTGCTGGCGGTTAACGCCTGCGACCAGGAGGGACTCTGATTGGGGGGACTGTCCCCTCAGGGGACTGTCCCCTTCTGCGCAGGGGATGGTCCCGTCATTGGGGACTGTCCCCGCAGGGGACTGTCCCCTTCTGCGCAGGGGACTGTCCCATCATGTACAATGCAAGGGAAAGGGGTAACCTAAGGAGACCCTCCCATGCGAAAGACCCTCATTCTGCTTGTGATGTTTGCGTTGTGCATCCTCCCGGCCGCGTCCAAGGGCACCAAGATGGTCAGCAAGGACGAGAAGCGGGCCCGGATCAACGAAATGGCAGACGCCACTATCCAGGAGCTTCTGGCAGAGAAACCGAAGGCGCAGGAGTTGTTCGACAAGGCGTACGGCTATGCCGTGTTCGACAACCTGAAACTGTCGCTTATGATCTCCGGCGGCGGAGGCCAGGGCGTGGCGGTGAACAAGTCCACCGGCGCCCGGACCTTCATGAAAATGGGGACTGTCGGCCTGAACCTCGGACTCGGCGGCCAGAAGTACCAGCTGGTGTTCTTGTTCCAGGACTCCAAGCGGTTCAACGATTTCGTTGAGCATGGCTGGCAGGCCGACGCCCAGGCCAACGCGGTGGCAGGCACCGCCGGCGCCTCCGCCGGCACCACGTTCAAGAACGGCATGGCGGTGTACCAGATCACCGAGGCAGGCCTGATGCTGCAGGCCGACATCGCCGGCACCAAGTACTGGAAGAGCAAAAAACTCAACTAGTGATCGCAGCCCGGGCGGCTGCACCGGTTGACGGGATCAGCGCCACTGTACATGCGACGCGGCCGGCGATGAACGCAATCGCCGCCGCCGTCGCCCCCACCAGGTTCAGCTGGGCGGTGCCGAACCATAGCACCGCTACGATGCCGCCGATCTCGAGAACGGTGGCCCAGGTGATCGGCGCCGTGTGCCGGCCGTGGACCAGGATCGCCCGCTGCAGGGACAGGATCACCGACATGGCCGGCAGCAGCACCAGGATCCTGGCCGGAGTCAGGGCGAAACCGGTGAGTTCCGCCGAAAGACCGGACAGGGTCCGGAACCAGACCGAGGCCAGCGGCGTGAACACGATCAGCGCCATGGCCAGGGAGGCGAGGGCGGCCAGCCAGCCGGCGAACCGGGCCACCAGCGGGAAGCTCCCGCGATCCCGGGCCAACACTGCGATGGCCACCTCCTGGTACGAGATCCCCACGGCGCGGAAGATGAACGACAGCGAGTTCACTACCGGCAGCACCGCCAAAGACTCCAGCGGGAACCGGGCGTGTCCCATGAAAAAGGTCACAACCGGATGGGCGGCCAGACCGATCACCGAGGTCATGGCCAGCGGCCAGTAGAACCTGGCGATGCGGTGATACGAGATCGTATCGGCCTCCGCATCCTTGCACTCCCGCACCGCCGACCTCGCCATGAACCGGCTGGCCACCGCCTCGGCGGAAACACCGAGGGTCAGTCCCCAGGCTCCCACCAGTGCTCCGGAGAGATCGGAGAACAGGAACAGCAGGATGACTGTCAGGGTGACCGACACCATGCGGACCACCGTGCCGTACGCCACCAGACGGGTGCTGCCCTGCCGGATCAGGAGGCCCTGGTAAAACCGGCGGTACCCGATGGCCGCCGGCCAGGGGACCAGGATCAGGAGCGCGGTCCAGGTCAGGCCGGCTACGGTTCCGGGGAGCCGCAGCAGGTCGGTGGCGAGCCAGCGCCACAGCGGCGTCGCCAGCATGACCACCATGGCGATGGTAAGGACTGCGTTGATCCCGTAGGTGAAATTGCGGAGCCGGCGGTACGACACCGGTCCCTGCACCAGGGCGGTGGAGGCGCTGAGGATCATGATGATCGGCGCCTCTACCAGCACCGCCACGGCGAACGACACACCGAAGGCGGCCAGGTTCTCCTTCGGATCGGCCAGGCGGGCGATGACCGCCGCCAGGAACGGCGGCTCCAGGGACATCATCAGCCACGTACCGGCCATCGGCGCCCACAGGCGCAGAATCCCTTTCAAGCCGGCTCCTTCAATTATTGCGGCCCGCCGGTTTCAGACTTCCCTTCCTCGGTGTTGATGTACCGCCGGATGGTCGGGTAGGCGAAGTCGATGTCGTCGGCCTTGCCGAAGGCGTCCAGGATCTCCTCCCACAGCACCTCGGAGGTACTCCGCCGCTTGCGCGGGTCGCACAGGTACCGCAGCGTCAGCAGCACACCGCTGTCCGCCACGCTGGTCCAGACCTTCGGGTCGAGATTTGCATAGACGATCATCTGGGACCTGGCCGCCCGCTTGATCGCTTTCTCCGCCGAACGGCCTGTCTCGGAGTAATGCCGTATGGCGATGGAGCCGATGATCTCTTTCGCCTTGCGCCAGTTGCTTTCGAATGTGACCTGAATCGCCAGCTCGTTCCAGATGTAGTTGAAGCCGGAAGTGTAGTTGGCGATGGGGCTGATGAAAACCAGGCTGTTGGGGATATGTATCACCCGGCCGGTGCTCTGGTCCGATCCGACCCAGTTGCCGATCTCCAGGATGGAGAACCGGAACAGCCGCTGGTCGATGACGTCTCCGGAATGCTCCCCGACGGCGATGCGGTCGCCGACCTCGAACGGTCTCCGGGCCAGGATGTAAAACCACCCGGCGATGCTGGCCAGCATGTCCTTGAGAGCAATGGCCAGGCCGGCGGACAGCAGCCCCAGGTAGGTGCTGACGTTGCGGAAGCCGGAGAACCAGATCGAGCCCAGGAACAGGATCCCCAGGACGGTGATCGTATAGGTGACGACTTTGCCGGTATGGTACCGGGCCTTGACGCTCTCGATCCGCTTGTGGGCGATCCAGGCGGTGACGGATCGCAGCACGACGAAGACGACGATCACCACCGCCGACAGGATCAGTTTATCCAGGATCTCCGGCGGAATCCCGCTTTCACCGGTGAACCAAGTTCCGATATCGTTCCATGACATGGGTGAGATTGTACCTCAACGGAGGATGTCGGACTAAAATTGACATCGGTACTCTTGTCTTGGGGGAGATCTGCCATGAAACGCATCGCCATCTGCCTGTTTCACCGCTCCTGCTGCTTTTCGTATTTCCGGTCGTTGCCGATGACGCCGCCCATCGGATCGACAAGCTGGAGCAAAAGCTCGAATCCCTGTCTTTTACCCTCGATTCCGTCGGCAAGAAGGTCGACGACCTGCTGTGGTTCCAGCGGGTGGGGGATGTGGCGGAGATCGACAAGGTGTTCATCCCCACGGTGCCGGATCCCGACGGCGAGGTCGGCTACGGCATCGAACCGGCCCGGCACCCGTTCAAGATGTGGGCGTACACCTTCGTCCCGAAGAACCTGGACAAGGGGAAGAAACACCCGCTGCTCCTGCTCCCCCACGGCGGCGTTCACTCCGACTTCGGCACCTATTACACCCATATGGTCCGCGAACTGATGGCCGAGGGGTACGTGGTGGTGGCGCCGGAGTATCGCGGCTCCACCGGTTACGGGCAGGACTACTACGAATCCATCGATTACGGCGGTCTCGAGGTGGACGACACGGTAGCGGCCCGGGACTGGGCGCTGTCGGTGATGCCGTTCGCCGACCCGGACCGGGTCGGCATCCTGGGCTGGAGCCACGGTGGTCTGATCGCGCTGATGGCGGTGTTCGACCACCCGGAAAAATTCCAGGTAGCCTACGCCGGGGTGCCGGTTTCCGACCTGGTCGCGCGAATGGGGTACCAGGACCAGGGGTACCGGGACCTGTACTCTGTCGATTACCACATCGGCAAGACCGCCTTCGAGGACGTGGAGGAGTACCGCCGCCGCTCCCCGGCCTGGAACGCCCACAAGCTGCAAACGCCGCTGCTGATCCACACCAATACCAACGACAACGACGTCCACGTGCTGGAAGTGGAGCACCTCATCGCCCAGCTCAAGGCGGCGGACAAGAAATTCGAATACAAGATCTACGAAGATGTACCGGGAGGCCACAGCTTCAACCGGATGGACACCCCGGTGGCCCATGAATCCCGCCGGGCGATCTACGCTTTCCTGGCCAAGTACCTTTAGGTCAGCTGTCCAGCTTGTCGGCGATTAGGGCGATCAGTTCCGGACCGCGGCCCCGGAACTCCCGGAAGGTGTAGTCCATTACGAACCAGCGGCTGATCGGGTCCTGTTCTCCGATCTTGCAGTTCCTTATGATGGCCGGGTTGGAGGTCATGGCCACCACGCGTTCCAGCACTGCGGTTGCCGCCGTGTCGGAGGCCGGGTAGGTCTCCCGCAAAAACCGGACGATGACATAGATCAGCACCGGGTCCAGATCCTGGGCGATCACCTGGGCGGACTCGGTGGTCATCCCGCCGTTTTCCAGCCCCGCCAGCAAACGCTCGGCTTCCTGTTGTTCCTGATGTACATTCATCGGCGATATCATTGCATAGAGGGGATACGATGCGACGCCTGACTCTCAAAATCCTTCCGGACCAACTGTCGGTCTGCCGCCTGCCGGCGGACGAGCCTGCTCCGGGGATGGAACCGGCCGGCAACTTCTTTTCCCTAACCCGCACCTCCGAGGAATGGTCGATGGTGGTGTCGTCGGCCCACGTCGACCCGGCGTGGGAAGCGGAGCCGGGCTGGCGCTGCCTGGAACTGCTGGGGACCTTCGATTTCAGCCTGACCGGGATCATGTCCGCCCTGGCCGGCCCGCTGGCCACCGCCGGGATCAGCATTTTCCCCATGGCGACCTGGTCCACCGATTTCCTCCTGGTCCGGGAAGGGGACCTGGGCGACGCCTGCCGGGTCCTGGAGCGGGCTGGGCATCAGATCGAGCGCTAAAAAAGCTTTATTTTTCGGCTGATTCTTAGAAATTTCCATTTTATCTTGAAAATCGTCTTGTTTTAGTGTACTAGTTCTCTATAACAATAGAACAAGAACACGGAGGTACCGTGAAACCGGTTATCGACAGCCAGAGCGGCGTTCCTTTCTACCGTCAGATTATCGAACAGGTGAAATACGCCATTGCCCGGTCAGACCTGTCCCCCGGCGACCGGCTTCCCACGGTCCGGCAACTGGCGGTGGACCTGTCCATCAACCCGAACACGGTGGTCCGGGCGTACCGCCAGCTGGAGATCGAGGGGGTTATCGAGACCCAGCAGGGGTCCGGCACTTTCGTCGGAACCAGGGCCCCTGCCATCGACCAGCTGGAACGGCAGCGGATGCTGGACCAGATCCTCACCGACATGCTGGCCCGTGCATCGTCTTACGGGTTTACACCGCACGATCTGCTGGACGGCCTTCGCCAGCTGAAGGAGGAGTCGTCATGAAGACAGAAGCCAAACCGAAGGAATTCACTTCCAGCCTGGCCAACCTCTCCCTGGAGAAGTTCGCCATGAGCGACCGGGCCGATTTCCGGTTCGCCCCGTTGAACGCGTTGCTGCTGGTAGCGATCTTCGTGATCGGCCTGGTGATCCATCTCTCCATGTACCCGTTTACCGTGGCTGCGGTGGTTCTGGCCCTGGGCTCGGCCCTGGTCATGGCCGCTTCCTTCCGGATGGCCCAGATCTGGGAGGCGGTGGTGATCCTGGGCGTCGCCGACTGCCTGATTATCTACCTGACCATGAGGCCGGAGAGCGAGGTGCTGCTGCTCACCGCGATGGCCGCCATGGTTCTGTCCACCACGGTCCAGATCGCCTACCAGTGGGAGCGGGCGGTGCTGTTGCGGTTCGGCAAGTTCCGCAAGCTGAAACCTTCCGGCCTGTTCTTCATCATGCCGGTAATCGACAAGATCGCCCAGTTTGTCGACCAGCGCATAAGGGTGAGCGACTTCTCCGCCGAGACCACCCTGACCGCCGACACCGTTCCGGTGAACGTGGACGCCATCAGCTTCTGGCTGGTGTGGGATGCGGAGAAAGCGGTCCTGGAGGTGGAGGACTTCCAGAAAGCGGTGGTGCTGTCGGCCCAGACCGCCCTCCGGAACGCCATCGGCAAGCACGACCTGGCGGAACTGCTCTCGGAACGGGACCGATTAGGCTCCGAGATCCAGAAAGTCCTGGACGAGAAAACCTCCGCCTGGGGCGTTACCACCCAGGCAGTGGAGATCAGGGACATCATTATTCCCAAAGGCCTCGAAGACGCCATGTCCCGCCGGGCCCAGGCGGAAAGGGAGCGGCAGAGCCGCATCATCCTCGGCACCGCCGAAACCGAGATCGCCGAGAAATTTGCCGCCGCATCGGAACATTACAAGGACAACCCGGTGGCCCTGCACCTCCGGGCGATGAACATGGTCTACGAGGGGCTCCGCCGCAAAGGGTCGATGATCATTGTCCCGTCCTCCGCCGTGGAATCCATGGGCCTCGGCGCCCTGGGTGGGCTGACGTCGTTCGGAAAGACCGCTCAAGAGGCCATGCTGCCGCAGGAGCCTGAGCCCCAGGATCCTCCGGACGCCTGATAGCCACCTTTGCTAGAATGCAACCGCAGCTTCCGGGCCTATAGCTCAGTTGGTTAGAGCAACGGACTCATAATCCGTCGGTCCCAGGTTCGAGTCCTGGTGGGCCCACCATTCAGAATTCGGAACTACAAAGTTCCCGAAAGCGCCGGTAGCGCTTCATCACTCGCGTGGCATAGCGGGAACGCACCGGTTTTCCTCCTGCGCTCGCTTTCCGCAAATTCCGGGGGCCGCGGTGGTAAGCGACCAGTGCCAGCTCCCACGACCCAAAAGACTCCTCGAGTTCCGCCAGGTAGGCCGCACCGATATCAATGTTTATTGCGGGATCGTAGAGGTCCTTCGCTCTGCGGTAGGCAATCCCGTGGCGCTTGGCGACGTCGCTCGCCGTTGCGGGCCGGATCTGCATCAACCCCAGCGCACCCTTCCTGCTCCCCGCGCGCGGCCTGAAGTGACTCTCCTGTTCGACGACCGCCATCAGGAGAAGGGCGTCCACTGAGTACTCGGCCTCAGCGTGTACCAGCGAACCGGCAATGGTCAGCCGAGCAGAGCGGTCGAGGTTGTCCGCTCGCTCGAGGAGAAGGTCCGCAAGCAAGCGCTGCCGGGCTCTATCGGTTCCGATCTGTGAACAGCCGGCGACCAGGCAACAGATCCCGCCGATGAGTAAGAGCGCGACGGCGCCGCGTCGGACCAAGGCCGGACCGGAGGCAGCCGGGATGAAGCGCTCGTGATGCATGGATAGATGAAACCACAAAGACCGGTCTTGGGGAAGCACCGGCGGGGCGCGGTTAAAAGGGATTGTTTGAATCTGGATTCCCGTTCCGCCGCTAAATACCTGAGGTCAAACGAACGTGGCCGGTCTAATGCCCGCCGGAGCGGTGAACTGGTCCGTCTCTGGCACCTTTCCAGCGATCACGGTACATTTATGGGCAATATGAAGATTTTTGGATATATGCGGTTTGGCGCGGAGCGAACCTTGTTCTTTGCAGCGGTCGCTCTATTCCTGACCGGCACATCGAGCGCCCAAACCTTGATATGGAGCGAGGAATTCAGCTCCAGTTCGGCCTTGGAAAGCTCCGTGTGGACCTACGACCTCGGCGATGGGTGCGCTGTGGGCATCTGCGGCTGGGGCAACAACGAGTTCCAGGTATATACCAGCGACCCGGACAATGTCAGGGTGGAAGGAGGGCAGCTCATCATCACCGCCCTGCGGCAGGGCGATAGCTTCACTTCCGGCCGGATCAAGACCGCCGACCGGCTCACGGTGCAATACGGCACCATCGAGGCGCGGATTCAGCTGTCCGACCTGGCCGACGGTTTGTGGCCGGCGTTCTGGACGCTGGGAAACAACGTCTCCACCGCCGGCTGGCCCGACTGCGGTGAGATCGACATCGTCGAGATGGGGAGCGCATCGGCGATCGCGGACGGAGTGGTCAACCGGCGCGTCGGGTCTGCCGCGCACTGGGAATACCAGAACAACTACGCCGGCTACGGACTGAGCTACACGTCGACCACCGACCTCAACGACTCGTTCCACGTCTACCGTATGGAATGGACGCCGGACTATATCGCCACATACATCGACGACATCTGGATCTGGACCATGGACATCTCGGACCCTGGGAGCTTTGACGGCGAGGAGTTCCACCAGCCGCACTTCATCCTCCTGAACCTGGCGGTCGGCGGGAATTACACCGGCATCACCGGAGACAGCAGCCTGATCACCGCGCCGTTCCCGGCGGAGTACCGGGTCGACTGGATCCGGATCTACGACAACGGCTTCACGATCCTTGGTGGTATCGGACCACAGATCGAGCTGCACCTCTCACGCACGGAGACGGACGTCGAGATTTCGTTCGAAACACAGGCAGGCATGAACTACGACGTGCTCTACAAGACGAACCTGGGCGAGTCATCCTGGTCCTTCCTCCAGAGTGTCGCGGGTGACGGGACCGTCATGTCGGTGTTCGACCCGCTCACCAGCCCGGCCGGCTTCTACAGGGTCGAGTCTTATGAGTGAATCGGGGAACCGTTGACGGCGTCACTTCCCTAGATCAATCGATACGACGAACGGATCTTTGCCATGCTGCCCAGCATGGCGCTGACCGAGCAGCATTTCTCTTCCGAAAGTTCGATCGCCCTTTTGATCGCCTGCTCGCTCAGTTCCTCTCCGGAAAGCATGTAGGTGATTTCGATCTCCGTGTAGACCCTGGGATGGCTTTTCGCCCGTTTCGCCCGCACTTCGACACGCAGACTTTCGAGAGGCTGGCGCATTTTTGGAAGAATGAGGACGACGTCGATTCCGGTGCAGCCGGCCAGGCCGAGCAGCAGCATCTCCATCGGTGCAACGCAGTCGTGCCGTTCCTGCGCCGGGGCCATCTCGACGGTTCCACCGGTTGCGCTGCTACCGGTGAAAGTCTGATCACCGGACCATTCCGCGGCGACTTCGGGCCATTCAGGTTTTATCTTGCGGGTCACTCCTATGCTGGAAGAACCCATAATATCGAACGTATCTTCATGGATCAAAATACATGGAGTACACTGATCAGGTGCGCGCGAAAGGGGAGTTTTACATCGTTCAGAGTGGTGTAGAACATCGTGTAGTTCCTAGGGGGCATGTCAAGCTGATGCTGTTTGAGCCCGCAGGCATTGCTCACACGGGAAAGGTGAAAGCGGAGATAACCAAAGACAGATTTGACAGGCTTGAACCATAGTGAGGTGCCCCGTGAGAAAAGACGTGATTATCGCCGGATTGCTAGGGAGTGCAGTCATGTTTGTATGGCTGTTTTTGTCTAACGCCATGATCCCCTTGAAGAGCAATATGGTGCACAGGATTGCGCCCAACCAGCTGGAAATCCATAAAGTACTCAAAGACAACATCAAAGAAGCCGGCACCTATGCCTGCCCCTATTTATCCCGGGAAGAGGAAAAGTTGTTGCCTGATTACAGGAGTCAGCCGGTTTTTTCGATCATGTATTCAGGCGGCACTCACGGAGATCCAGCCTCGGTCTCGTTCCTGATCCCGATATTGGTAATACTTGTTGTTCCATTGATCGCCGCCTGGATGCTGTCCGTAACGTCCGCAACGATAATGGCACGATACTCCAGGCGGGTCTTGTTCGTACTGTTCATCGGTTTGATAGTGTCTCTGTACGATGATGTTTTGCAGATGAGCTTTGGGCCCCAACCCAAAGATTACCTGGTGTTTCTGGCAGTCAACAATGTCATCACCTGGACTTTAGTAGGTCTGGTAATTGCCGGACGAATAAAGCCCACCGGCAGTTAAGCTGGCGTGTCCAACCCCGTCAGGTGCAAGAGACCTAGAGTGCATCATGAGCAATTTGGAAAGCATAGGGTACAGCGACTGGTTCAAGAGTCGAGCGGACGATGAACAGATTGCCGCTCATGGAGTTGCACGGGTAGTTTCTGTGCATAAAGACAGCTACACCGTGACGCAAGGAACGAAGGAGATATTTGCCGAATTGTCTGGAAACCTTCTTTATTGTATCGCGTCTGCCAGTGAACTTCCCACTGCCGGTGACTGGGTATATGCAGATTATTATGACGATGACACCCACGCAATTATCTATGGTGTCTTCCCCAGAAAAACGCTTCTAAAAAGAAAAACAGCCGGCAAGCTGGTTGATTTCCAGTTGATAGCCGCAAACATTGACGTTGCCTTCATTCTTCAATCTTTGAATGACAATTTCAACCTGCGAAGATTGGAGCGCTATCTGGTTATGGTCCATGAAAGTGGCATCGAACCGATGGTCCTGCTGAGTAAGAGCGACCTGATTTCCAAGGAAGAAGTTGCGGACATTAAAAAAAGTGTGCTGGATATCGCTCCTCATACCGCCGTGATGGAGTTCAGCAATCTGAACCGAGAGAATATCGATTCGATTATCGGGTCATTGCAGAGTGGCTCTACATATTGCCTGTTGGGATCATCTGGTGTTGGCAAGACTACCTTGCTCAATTGCATATTGGGCGAGGAAAAGTTTGAAACGCAGCCTGTAAGTAAAATTCAAAGCAAAGGCCGACATACTACAGCAAGCCGTCACCTGGTTCGGTTGGAAAGCGGGGCAATGATAATAGATACTCCGGGAATGAGAGAGCTTGGAACCATGTCGGCAGATGACGGCCTGGATGAAACTTTCTCGGAAATACTGGACTATGCCCAGAGATGCAGGTTCAGTGACTGTTCTCACACCAATGAAAAAGGCTGTGAAATACTGGCGGCTATAAATACAGGGGATCTGTCCGAACAACGCTATCAAAATTACCTGAAGATGAAAAAAGAATCGGAATTCAACCAAATGTCATATTTGGAAAAGAGAAAGCAGGACAGGAGTTTTGGGAAGATGATCAAATCAGTCATGAAGAACAGGCAAAAGTAATGCAGTGGACTCCGCGTCGGTTGAAGTTGGTGTTGAACCTTTCTCTGCGGGCCGTTCCTGCGGACCGGACCGTCATCCCTGAAAAGTGTCCAAAAAGTGACATTGAGGATGGAGAAGTCACACTTCAACGGGCTCTACGGATACGAAAAACACAATCATTCAGCAAAAACCTTGCAACCCCGTTCTCCCGTTTCGGACTCATAATCCGTCGGTCCCAGGTTCGAGTCCTGGTGGGCCCACCAAGCTATGTGATTGTGACGTGTTCCCACTATCCTGGCCCGCTTATAGTGAGGATATCTCATAAAGGGAGGGTCTTGAGGGTATGCGAAAGAGTCGATTCCTGGAGGCGCAGATACGGTGCTATCAAGGAATCGGGGGGCAGGAGAATGCCTGCCCCCCGGTTGGGTATCAGATCCCGCCGTCGAACACCCAGCGACGCTCAGGATTGTCGTTTCGCAGCGCGAGCTGCCGTTCCTTGATCTTTCCATCGATCCGGATCTTGTAGGGCACGTACACACCGGCGTAGCCTCCGGTCCGGAACGGCTCGCCGATGTAGAGGATCTCGAATTCCGGTGCCTGCATCGCCCAGTCAACGGTGGCCGGCGACGGGACGTAGGTCTCCAGGAAGTGCTGGTCCTTCCACCGGGCCGCCTCGAACAGGCCCCGGGCCACATCCACCGGTCCCAAAGCGTTTTCCTCGGCGGTGCCCTCCTTCACGCCGCCGAAGCGCACATCGTCCGGCAGCACGATTTGGAACGATTCCGGTTTTGCCGGAGGCAGATACTCGATAGCGAGCAGCTCGGAGTAAAGCACGCGCTTTCCGCCGATGAGGACCCAGGTCTTCAGGCCGGTCATGGCATGGGTGTCCAGTGACCACCGCAGCTCGGTTTCCCGGTCGTAGTCTCCGAGAAACGCCTTTGGCAGCGGCGAGGTGTCCACACCTGATTCGCTGTAGACGAGGCGAGCCTCGCCTTCCGCCTCTTCATAGAGCAGCTGTTTCACGTCGTCTCCGGGATGCTCGCGCAGCTCGCGGATCCAGCCCGCCGGCCATAGTGCGGCGCCGCGCGTGTTGACGCCCTCGTAGCGGTAAGCATCGTTCATTTTCGTCATATGCAGCACCGTCTGCTGCCCGTCGTAGGCGATGACGCGGTCGGATTTGCCCATGCGGTAGCGCGCGGGCTCGCCTGTGGGTTGGGGCGCTTCGACCCACACTTCCACGGTCAAACCCGGGCCGTCGAGTTCAACGAAGGAGAAGTCCTCTCCCTCGCGGGTCAGCCTGTGAAGGATGTAGTGCACCAGGGCCGCATCGGACGTTCCTGCGACTACCGGTTCCAGAACCCCGGCGAAGGCGACGGGGGCAGTCGGACCCAAGATGATGCTGCCCACCAGCCACATAGCGAGCACCGTGGGCGCCGCAACGATCATTCCCCATTTGGTCATGGCAAAGATTCCCTCCGCGATCCGCACGGTCCTCGGGCGTCCGAAGGATTCTGGGATCGCCGCATCGAGGCGCCGCTGAAGATCCGCCGGTGCGGGTCGATCAGATGCCGCCCGCAGTTTCTTTTCGAGCCGTCGGTCTTTCATGATTCGCCTCCTTTTGATTCAGCACACATCGCAGGGAACGGAGGGCGCGGTTCAACCTCGACTTGACGGTCCCCGTGGGCAGTCCGAGCACAGAACCGACCTCCCGGAGGCTCAGCTCCTGGAAGTAGTGCAGTGCCACGGTCTCACGCAATCCGGACTCGAGCCGGTCCACCGCGTCGTGGAGCCGGGCGTCGCGCTCTGCGTCCGCCGCGGCCGCCAGAGCGCTTGGCGCCGGATCGATAGGATCGGGAGCGTAGTCAATCGGGGTCTCCTGCACTCTGCGCCTGCGCACGCGCTGGAGAAACTGGTTTCTTGCGATCGTGAGCAGCCAGGCTCGCAGCGAAACCACTCGCCGCAGCCCACTCACGGCGGACCAGGCCCGGGTGTAGGTCTCCTGGGTCAGGTCCTCCGCCAGCGCCGCATCGGAGCACAACCGCCGGAGATAGCTGTAGACGGCCTGATGGTGGGTCCGGATCAGCTCCCGGGATGCCTCCCGGTCCCCACTTTGCAGCCGCCAGATCAGCCAGCTCTCCTGCAGTTTCACAATCGCTTCCTCCTGTCCGTATAGATGCGCTCGGAGGACAAAGTGTTCGCGGAACCCAAGGTCGCTTGCTGAACCCTGCCTTCCCGCGGCTTTGTGAGCATCCAGTTTAGCGCGCCAACTCGCCAAAAAGGATCTCGACAAAGGCGTGATCGGGTTCGATTTCCGCCGCAGCAAAGGCCGTGTCCCTGCACAGAGGAGGTGATGCAGGGTAGGGCCTGCCCTCCGAAGCGTCAGCGGAGGAGGGAGTCCTGGTGGGCCCACCATTCGAAGTCGTTGCAGCGACTATCCTTACAGATCACTGCTACGCTGTAGGAAGTCTGTCCGAATTCAAAAAGTGTCCAAAAAGTGACCACTTTGATTTGAACACCACCTACTCTCAAGTTCGAAGCGCGCTATCCTAACTCACACGCTGGACCGGTTAATAGGGGACAGGTCACATGTATGCCGATGTTCTCGTCGTGGGCGCAGGTATCGCCGGTCTGACCTGCGCCCGGCAACTTGTCGAGGCGGGCCTGCGCGTCATCGTGCTCGAGAAGAGCCGCGGGGTCGGTGGGCGCTGTGCAACACGCCGTGTAGATGGTTGCGTGGTCGATCATGGGCTGACCTTCTTCCACGGCAGTGACGCGGCGTTGTTGGCATCGCTGGAATCCGCCGCCGGTGACGACATCATCGCCGGATGGCCCCGACGCATCCGCGGGACGGGAACTCCCTTTCAGCCGAGCGCCTTTCGCGACGGGGATTGGCGTCTAACCTACACGAAGGGCTTGACGGTGTTTCCGAAGTGGCTTGCCGCCGGTCTCGACGTGCGACTGAACTCGCGTGTGGTCTCCGTCGGCTCCACGGCCGAACGTTGGCGAATCGTGAACGAGGTGGGGCAGGAATTGACGGCCCGCGATCTCGTGCTGAGCATCCCCACGCCTCAGGCCCTGGAGTTGCTGAATTCCTGCCGGGACGAGTCCAGCGAGTTCGAGTCCCTGCGCTTGCTGCTCCGCGAGACCGGCTTCGTTTCCTCGCTGACCGTGATCGCGCTCTACCCGAAGAACGGTCCGGCGCCCGACTGGGATATGTCGTTCCCCGCGGATTCGGATGTCATCCAAGGAATCAGTCACGACTCCAGCAAGCGTGAGCAAACCGATCGCACCGTCCTGGTGCTGCAGGCGTTGCCGGCCTGGTCGCACGGGCAGTGGGAGCGGCCCGAGACCGAATGGTCCGCCGCCATGCTCGGGGAAGTGAGCAAGGTGGCCGGTTCCTGGGCTGCAAAGCCGGAGACGGTTCAAACCCATCGCTGGCGCTTTGCGCGGGTCGCAAGCGGGGGGGAACTGGCCGGCCCGAGGATGATCGCTCTGTCCGGCGGGAGACGGTTGGGTCTCGCCGGCGAAAGCTTCTCTCCCGGCGGGGGCATGCAGGCCGCCTGGCGGTCGGGCCGTGAGCTGGCGCGACGGTTTTTGGAGGACGCGACGACATGAAAGGGTACAAAGAGCCCGATCGCGAGCACGACGGCGAAGGCTTCGGGTTGACCTGCCTCTCTTGCTGGGCCTGTAAGGGGGCAGATCATTCTCATGGCCGTCAGCAAAAAATCGCGATAGGGTAAGGGCGGCAGTAACCGGGAGGAGACCATGGGCGTGACCGACTTCCTGAAGCTCTATCTGTTGACGGCGATCGTTTTCTTCGTGATCGACCTCGTCTGGCTTGGCGTCGTCGCCGTCGAATTTTACAATCGTCATCTCGGTCACCTGCTTGCCGGGCAAGTGCGATGGGTGCCGGCGATCCTTTTCTATCTCATCTTCATCGCCGGACTACTGGTGTTCGCGGTTCAGCCCGGCTTGTCGGCCGGATCGTTGTGGCAAGCCATAACCCTCGGAGCCTTCATGGGGTTTGTGGCTTACGCCGCTTTCGACCTGACCTGCCTCGCGCTGTTCAAGAATTTCCCGGTGGTGGTGGTCGTGGTGGACATGATCTGGGGCAGCTGCCTGTCGGCGCTCGTCTCCAGCGCCGGGTATGGCATCGGCCGTTGGCTGGGGATCGGAAGCTAGCGGTTGTCCTGAACGGTTCGGACCAGGTCGTTAGGATCGTAGCCCTGGGCCGTGATCCGCTGAATAATGCCCCGATAAGTCGCCTCGTCGACGATCAGGGCGACACCCGCCGCCTTCATCTCTTCTCCGTCGGTTCAGGAGACATCAGAAGACGTAGTTCAGACCGCAGAAACCCTTGACGACCTGATTATCGACCATGATCGGGCTGTTCTTGACCTCATCGTCGAATTGTTCCACCGCGAGGTTCAGGACAATGAGCCAATCGCGAGAGATCTCGATGAGCGAGGACAGGCCGACCTCGAAACTGACGGTATCGTCCAGTTCGTAAGCGGGTCGCTCAAGGGTTGCTGCTGCCGGCGGGATGCCGAAGTCGTGGTTCGAGAGTTCGGAGGATAGCCAGTTCACTCCGACTTCCGGTGTGATCCTGAAGATCCCCAGGGAGAACGCCTTGTCGAGGCTCAGCTTGGCGCCGCCTCCGCCGATCCGGTTGAAGATGTCGTGTTCGTATCCCAGGGAAAGATCGATGCCTTGCGGCAGTTCGGCCTCCATCGCAAGGCCGACCATGATCGCGCTCTTGCGGTCACCCAAGCCGGCGAGAAAGGGGCTGTCCGACTCCTCGTACACCCCGATCCGGTAGGAGAGGGTCCCGGCCAGCCGCAGCATGCCGCTGCCCACGATACCGACCTGGAGGTTGGGGCCGAAAAGCTGGAGGCGGTCGCCGTTGTAGGTGATCGCCGGGATCACCTGATAAACGCCGCCACTATAGTCCCGGTACGGGCTGCTGCGACCGATCGCTCCAAGCCCCACACCGACCTGTCCCCGCCTGCCCAGTGCCTGAAAAAGCTCCAGATCGATCTCCACGTCTTCGGTCGGACCGACCGTGAACCGCGCGCGCTGATAACTCGGTGGCCCTTTCGGGCGGTATCCGTTGGAAAACGCGATCGGCTCGGTCGGGATACCGATGAAGTTCTTGTCGATGATGCCGTTGCCGTTGGCGTCGTGATGCACCAGCAGTGCGTAGTCCCCGGCCGGGACCTCACCCAGCGTGAAGCTCGTCCGGCCGTCGGCCGCAAACGGCTCGGACCTCACAGGGTCCCGAAAGTCGCCGAACGCATTGGCCGAGTCGAACAGCAGCAAGACGACTTCTCCTCCCTGTGGCGCCTGATCGAGGTTGACGGTGATATCCGCGGCGCGGACCTGTCCTCCTGCCGCCCCCAGCACCATGAGGAGATGCGCAAGGAGAACGAACATCCGCGCCGGCCGGAACGTTATGCTCCTGTTTAAAGAGAGTTCCTGCATAATCGAATAAACCCTATGAAGTCGGCCGTTCGCCGGAAAGTGACATTTGTCCATAACATGTAGTATACAAAACATTGACACGATGCGCCCCATACTTTATCATCGCAGGCATAGAAACGAACAAGCACTATATATTTCTATCATTTGGAGCAGAAATGGGACGCGGGCGCGGCAAACGTTCCAACATAGCGATCATCGGGGGAGGAATCTCAGGGCTTGTCTCTGCCTATCTGCTCCAACAGGCGCATGACATCACGCTGTTCGAGGCGGCCGACCGGGTCGGTGGCCACGCCAGCACGACCGGCATCGAGCTAGAGGGTCGGGAGCTGGATGTGGACACCGGTTTTGTGGTCTACAACGAGGTCACCTACCCCAATTTCGTCAAGCTGCTCGATCAACTGGGCGTCGACAGCGAGACGACCAGTATGAGCTTCGGCGTCTCTTGCGAACGGACCGGCCTGGAGTACTGCGGAACCTCCCTCAACACACTGTTCGCCCAGAGGCGCAACCTGGTTCGCCCCGCCTTCTACCGGATGCTGCGGGACATCGTCCGGTTCAACAAGGAAGCGCCCATTCTGCTGGATCAGGGCGTCATGGCCCCCACCCTGGGCGAGTTCCTCCAGGCGCAGCGCTACGGCAGAGGATTCGTCGAGTATTACATCGTGCCGATGGCTGCCGCGATCTGGTCGGCCGGACCGGAGCGGACGCTGGACTTTCCGGCCCATTTCTTCATCCGCTTCTTCCGGAACCACGGCTTGCTCGGAATGATCGGCCACCTGCAATGGCGCGTGATCAGCGGCGGCTCGCAACGATATGTCGAGCCGCTGGTCCGATCTTTCCGGGAGCGCATCCGGACCTCGACCCCGGTCCGCTCGGTCAGGCGGCTGCCCGGCGGCGTCGAGCTCATTCCTGCCGATGGGGCACCGGAGCTGTATGACGAAGTCGTCATCGGTACGCACAGTGACCAGGCGCTGAAGCTCCTGGCCGATCCGACCGAGAGCGAGAGGCGGCTTCTTGCGGTCATCCCGTATCAGAAGAATGACGCGGTGCTGCACACGGACGGGTTCATGCTCCCCGTCAATCGCAGGGCGCGGGCCAGCTGGAACTACAGGATACCGGCCATGAAAGCGGACCGGGTCACATTGACCTACGACATGTCCCGGCTGCAGAACCTCGGCACGGAAAGTCCCGTCTGCGTCAGCCTGAACGAGAACGGCGCAGTCGATCCATCGCAGGTGATCCGCCGGATGGAGTACTCGCATCCGCTCTTCACCCCGGAATCGCTGGAGGCGCAGGAGAGGCATGGCGAGATCAGCGGTGTCAACCGGACCCATTACTGCGGTGCCTACTGGCGCAACGGTTTTCACGAGGATGGGGTCGTCAGCGCACTCAGGGTCGGCCGCCATTTCGGCTGCGGGCTGGAATGATGCGCGAGAGAGACAGCGCCATCTACCGAGGCCACGTACGGCACCACCGCATCGCACCGGTCCGGCATGCCTTCCGTTATCCGCTTTTCATGATGTACCTCGATCTTGAAGAGCTGGGTGAGCTGTTCAGGAAGAGGTGGTTCTGGTCGGCGCGCCGGCCGGCGCTGGCCTGGTTCCGTAGAAAAGACCATTTCGGCGATCCCGCCGTTTCCCTCCAGAACACGGTGTGCAATCTGGTGGAAGAGCGGACCGGCAAGCGGCCGGAGGGCCCGATCAGGGTTCTCACCCACCTCAGGTACTTCGGTATCTGCATCAACCCGGTCAGTTTCTTCTACTGCTTCGATCGCTCCGGCTTGAGGGTGGAAGCGATCGTGGCCGAGGTGCACAACACCCCCTGGAACGAACGATACTGCTACGTCCTGGCCGATTTCGAGCCCCGGAAGGAAGGCGCGAGCCTCCGTTGCCGCCGGCCCAAAAGCTTCCATGTTTCACCATTCATGGAAATGGATTTCGAGTATTCCTTCGCGCTGACGCCGCCGGGGAAGCGGCTGACGGCACACATCGAGAACCGGCGGACCGGCCAAAAGCATTTCGACGCCACCCTCAACCTGGAACGGAGAGAGATCAACGGCGGCTCCCTGGCAAGCGTTCTCTTCCTTTATCCCCTCATGACGCTGCAGGTCTTCCTGGCGATCTACTATCAGGCGGTCAGGCTCTGGCTCAAGAAAGTGCCATTCCAGCCGCATCCGGGGACCACCGCCGGGAGCGGATCATGAACCCGATGCACAGCCTGTTTCGCCGTGGCTTGAGAGCAATGCAACACGGTCGCATCGTGCTGGAGGATGGCGGCCGCAGAGAATCCTTCGGCTCTCCCACCGACCGCTGCCCGCTGACCGCAACCATCAAGGTGCATGACCCGGCCTTTTACGCCGACGTCGTTCTGGGAGGTTCCGTCGGAGCGGGGGAGGCCTACATGGACGGCCTCTGGAGCAGCGATGATCTCACCAGCGTGGTCCGCATAATCGCCTGCAACCAGGAGCTCAACCAGGGCATGGAGAAGGGCACGGCGCGGCTGACCGCACCATTGCGGAAATTCCTGCACTGGAGCAGGAGCAACACCCGCCTCGGAAGCCGCAGAAACATCGCCCGCCACTACGATCTCGGCAACGAACTGTTCGAAACATTCCTCGATCCTGCGATGATGTACTCCTGCGCCATCTTTCCGTGTGAAAGCAGCCCTCTGGAAGAGGCTTCCCGTCACAAAATCGATCTGGTCTGTCGCAAGCTGGAACTTTGCCCGGAGGACGAGCTACTGGAGATCGGTACCGGCTGGGGCGGCCTTGCGATTCATGCAGCACGCAACTTCGGCTGCCGGGTCACAACAACGACCATCTCCGGCGAGCAGCGCAAGATGGCGATGGAGCGGATCCGCCAGGCCGGTCTGGCGAACAGGATCACCGTCCTGCTCGAGGATTACCGCGATCTGCCTAAGCGCCTGAACCGGCGCTTCAGGAAGGTGGTATCCATAGAAATGATCGAGGCGGTGGGTGAGCGCTATCTCGATCACTATTTCCGGACCTGCAGCGAGCTGCTGGAACCGGACGGAGTGATGCTGCTGCAGGCGATCGTAATAGCCGACCGCCTGTACGAAAGCTACCGGCGCTCGGTCGATTTCATTCAGCGTTATATATTCCCGGGCGGCTTCCTGCCCTCGGTCTCCGCAATGCGCGATTCGCTCGGACGGGTGACCGACATGAAGGTGGCCGACCTGCAGGAGATCGGCCCCCATTACGCCACTACACTCCGGCACTGGCGCCGAAATTTCTTCGACAGGCTGGATCGGATACGCCGGCTCGGGTACGACGACCGCTTCATCAGGATGTGGGAGTTCTACCTCTGCTACTGCGAAGGCGGTTTTCTCGAACGCACGGTCGACAATGCCCAGCTGCTGCTGGCCAAGCCGTTGAGGATCTGAAATGAACTGGAGTGCCGAGACCGCCGAACGGGGCCTCCTCCCCGACTTCATGGTCCGCTTGGGGATCCGCGGACTGCTGCGTGGACGTCTGCGGAAGGAGAGCGGTGTCGCGGCCGACCTGGTTCCGAAGATGCTCGAGAGCCCACTCGCGCTCGGGACCGACCTGGCCAATGCGCAACACTACGAGCTCCCGGCCGGTTTCTTCAAGCGGGTCCTGGGACCGAGGCTCAAGTACAGCAGCTGCCTCTGGGAACAGGGCGTCCAGGATCTCGACGCAGCCGAAGAGTCGATGCTCCGGCTGACCTGCAGGCGGGCCGGGATCGAAAACGGCATGAAGGTTCTCGATCTCGGCTGCGGCTGGGGCTCCACGACGCTCTGGGTCGCCGAGATGTACAGGGATTGCAGGATAACCGCCATATCGAACTCATCCTCCCAGAAAGAGTTCATCGAGGCGGAGGCCGAGAGGCGGGGACTCGCCGGCATAGAGGTCCTGACGGCGGACATTAACGAATTCGACACCGACCAGCGCTTCGATCGCGTCGTCTCGGTGGAGATGATCGAGCACATGCGGAACTATCGGCTGCTGCTTAAAAAAATCGCTTCCTGGCTGAGCCCGGAGGGCAAGCTGTTTGTTCACATCTTCTGCCATCGAGCGATCCCCTATTTCTTCGAGATCGACGGCGATGACGACTGGATGGCGAGATATTTCTTCACCGGCGGCATGATGCCCTCTTGGGATCTGTTCGATCGCTTTACGGAAGATCTCTCTGTCACGCATCGCTGGCAGGTCAACGGCAACCACTACGCCAAAACCCTACGGGCTTGGCTGGATCTGTTCGACACCCGGCATGACCACATCCTGGAAATATTCCGCTCGGTCTACGGGGCGTCCCGGGCCAGTCGCTGGATCCGTCGTTGGCGTATGTTCTTCATGGCCTGCGAGGAACTATTCGCCTACGGCGGCGGCGAGGAGTGGATGGTCGGCCATTACCTGTTCGAAAGGAGCCGGTGAATGCGAGTCACGCTGATCGAGAAACTGCTGTTAAGGAAGGCAGCCTGACCTGCCATGCTGACGACATTTGCCATCGCCCTGCTTCTCGCCCTCTGCATGATGACGCTGGTCTGGCTGCTCAGCCTGGTCCGGCGTGATGCCGGCATCATCGATATATTCTGGGGACTCGGCTTCGTGGTGGTGGCCTGGTTCTATTTCTTAACTTCCGATGCCATGACCGTACGCAAGGTTCTCACGGTCGCCTTGGTCAGCCTCTGGGGGCTGAGGTTGTCGCTTCACATCCTGGTGCGAAGCATCGGCCGCGGCGAAGACTATCGCTATCAGGACATGCGCAAGAGACATTCCCGGAACTTCGCCCTCTGGAGCCTGTTCGCCATCTTTTTGCTCCAGGCATCGATACTCTGGTTCGTCTCCGCGCCCCTTCTCGTTGCGCAGCACGCGGTCCAACCTGACGAATTAACCTGGCTCGACGCGGCCGGCACCGTCCTGTTCGCCATCGGCTTCCTGTTCGAGACGGTAGGAGACCTGCAGCTGGCCCGGTTCAAGAACGACCCGGGCAACAGCGGCCGAGTCATGCAGAGCGGGCTCTGGCGCTACACCAGGCATCCGAACTATTTCGGAGACACCGTTGTCTGGTGGGGCTTATTCCTGATTGCGCTCTCGGCACCGGGCTCGCTATGGACGATCGCCAGCCCGATCCTGATGACCTTCCTGCTGCTCAAGGTCTCGGGAGTCAGCCTGCTGGAGAAAAGCTTGTCGGAGACGAAACCGGAATACGGCGCGTACGCTCGCAGGACCAGCGCCTTTTTGCCTTGGCCGCCACAAAGCTGATCCCCAAGGAAGTTCTTTCTTCGTTTCGTGACGATCACACTTGTAGGGTCCATGTTGCTATCTGTCGGCTGCTACAGGAGCATGGCGGATGAAGATTCCGACGATCTTTGGAGATCAGCGGTTTGGCCCGGTGCGAACCTTGCTCCTTAAAAACCTTGCAACCACGCACTGCTGAAGCGGACTCATAATCCGTCGGTCCCAGGTTGCTCCGCGCGCCTTCGGCGTCGCCTGCCCTCCGAAGCGTTAGCGGAGGAGGGAGTCCTTCCGGGCCCATTAAGCAGTGGCGTTTGACTCAGAACTGGAAGTATATGAACGGCGCCTCCTGCATCGGCCACAGGATAAAAAAGGCTATCCCGATTATGACCAACGGCACCGCGTAGACCAGGTTCGGCAACCTGGACATTCTTGTTTCGAAATCACCTTTGAACTTGGCGTTCACATGCAGGACCAGGAATAACGCCACCAGGACGATGCGTGCTGAACAGCGACATCGACCCGATCCCTATGCTCGTCAATCCGAAATCGAAGTCGAAGAAGATGAACTTCTTAAGCGTCGGCAGCGTCTGACTCAGGTCGGAGACTCGGAAGGTGATCATGGTAAGCATTATGCAATACTGCGTGAACAGAATGGAGATTACTGTCGTAAAGTGACCGGGAGAACCTTTACTCTCACCGAAATATTTCACTCTGAAACCACGCCACAGTCGGTGCCCTACGAGCAGTAGGCCGTGGTGAAAACCCCACAGGATGTAGTTCCAATTGGCACCGTGCCATAACCCGCCCAGAAGCATTGTCAGCATCAGATTGCGGTACAACTTGACGGTACCGCCCCTGTTCCCGCCCAGGGGAATGTACAGGTAATCCCGCAGCCATGTAGAAAGACTTATGTGCCATCTCTTCCAGAATTCGTTCGGGTTGCTTGCGAAGTAGGGCCGGTTGAAGTTAAGGGGCAGGCGAAAACCGAGGATCCGCGCCACACCGATGGCTATGTCGGAGTACCCCGAGAAGTCGCAGTAGACCTGTATTGTGAAGCAGATGGTGCCAAACCAGATAACCGTGCTCGGATAACTGCCCGGGTTCTCGAACACGACATCGGCGAATCCTGCGATGTTGTCGGCGATAAGGACCTTCTTGGCCAATCCCCTGAGAATCAGGAGGAGTGTCTTGCGATCCACATACAATTTGATTGGTTCGAGTAGTTGAGGAAGAAAATCACGGGCGCGGACGATCGGACCGGCCACCAGTTGTGGAAAGAACGCCACAAACAGTGCGAAGTCGAGAGGCGAACGACAGACACCGATCTCCCGCCGGTAGAGATCGATGGTGTAACTCATGGTCTGGAAAGTGTAGAAGGAGATTCCTACTGGAAGAACGATATGCAACGAAGTCCAGCCAGGTTCGGTGCCGAGAAGCCTAAGAGCGGCCAGGAGATTTTCCTGAAAGAACCCCGCGTACTTGAAGGTACCGAGCAGGCCCAGATTGGCGACCAGGCTGGTCACCAGCAACAGCCTTCTTTTCCCCGTGTGATCGGTGACCGCCATCCTGCGTCCGACCAGGTAATCGACTACAGTCGAAAATATGATCAACAGGATGAAGGCGGGATTCCACCACATGTAAAAGATGTAGCTACTTACCAGCAGAAGAACTTTTCTTGGCGCCTGGCGGTGGATAAGCCCCAGCAAGGCGAGAAGCGCCAGGGAGAATACCAGGAACTCCGGAGAATAGAACAGCATCAGGCGCCATCCTCGATTGAGGAAGCGACCATCGCCTCCAGGAGCCTGGCCCCCTCGGCCGTGGGGTGGGCGTGATCGATGAACTGGCTCTCCTGCAGTAACGCCGTTGCATCGATTATGCCGTCGCTGGAAACCAACCCGAGGTACCTGCGCAATTCACCGATATCCCGGAAGAATCTCTCGCCGAAGTGTTCCCGCAGTTCCGGGTGCATCGGCGCCACCACCAGGTAGAATTCCCGGTCGGTACGGGCGGCATAATCCGCCATCATCCGGAGTGTATTGCGTGCGGAAGGCGACACCCGGAGTCGTTCATCCTCACGGGGCTCCTTCCAAAGCTCAAGCAGCCTGGCAGTTTTCTGGGGCGGGATTCTCCTGGTGTAAGGAGCGGGATAATAAAGATCATTCCTTGCTCGACCGAGGTTCAGGTCAGTTCGCAGGAAACTCCTGACCCCGGTATCGATCCATTGTCGGAGCACCCACCGACCGTGGAAGCGATGCCATATATTAGAGCGGTTCAACAGTTCATACGCAGCCTCACCGGCACTTCCCCGTATCATCTCCGACATCGCACTTTCTGGGCGGTATCCATAAAAATAGAAGGCGTTATATGTATCTTCTCTGAGTTTTTGTTGCTTCTCCAGTGTCATCGGCATGACGACCTGGATGATCCGTGTGACGGAAGAAGGGAGTTCCTGGTAATACAAAAGACTCTCGGGAAGCGTTTGCCCGGTTGAACTCAGGTTTAGTATCTCACCTCCATCAGAAAGTAATTCACCGAGACGCCGAGTGTCGAATCCGTTCATGGCAACGCTATTGCCGAAAAGCACTCCCTGTGGTTCGTGATTATCGTTGTCCAGGGCACGCAGGATGGTATTGACGCGCATCAGGTCGTGCGGCAGGATCTTGAAGATCGGTCCCATGGCGAAACCGGTAACTACCAGACCAATAATCAAGGGGAGCAAGGTCCATATAAGGCAGTTTAAAACGGTACTAAGTTGGCGCAATTTCATCGGATTCAAAGTCACTGCCTCATAGCGGACAAGCATTTCGAGCTGCGAATTTAGATTTTTGTCCGGTCAGAGATAATATGTCAACACCACACTCGCCACCACCGGCATGAAAACGGATAGGAATTATAGCCGGCGTTTCTAACGAGCCGAAGTAAGGCCCGCCTCAGTTCCGGAGTGGCCAAAAATTGACATCGAGGATGAAACAGCCAAACTGCAGCGGACTCTACGGACACGAAAAACACAGTCATTCCGCAGAAATCTTGCAACCACGGACTCCCGTATCGGACTCAGAGTCCGGTGAATCGCGCAGAACCGGCAGGATCACAACGAGGCGTGCGGATAGTTCGGCTGCCGGTGTTGAAACGACAGGATGGCGGGTTTCACCACGACGCCGGCGTCGATGTTTACGGCCCTCCGAATCGTCTCGTTCTGTTGCCAGCTTTCCCGGCCTGCCACCACCGAGGGTATGTGCACGATCAGGGCGGCGGAGATGGCGCGCGACGCGCTTTCCCAAAGATACGTGGGCGTATGATCAACCGCGTAGTAGTCGGCCCGCCCGACCTTGAAAATGGGCTCCCTGAACGTCGTGGGTTTGGCGAAATAGAACCCCATGCCTTCATCACAACTCACGTCGATAATCAGGCAGACCGACCGCAAACAGGGGTCGCTGGCAGCTTTCAAGCGATCACGGTACATTCAAGGGCACTATGAAGATATGTGAATATCTGCGGCCTGGCCCGGGGCGAACCTTGCTTCTTGCAGCCGTCGCGCTGTTCCTGGCCGGACCGTCCAGCGCCCAGACGCTGTTATGGAGCGAGGAATTCAGTTCCGTTTCGACCCTCCAAAACTCGGTTTGGACCTTCGCCATCGGCGACGGCTGTGCCGAGGGGATCTGCGGCTGGGAAACAACGTCTCCACCGTCGGCTGGCCCGACTGCGGTGAGATCGATATCGTCGAGATGGGGAGCGCAGCGGCGATCGCAGATGGAGTGGTCAACCGGCGTGTCGGATCGGCGGCGCACTGGGAATTTCAGGACAACTACGCCGGCTACGGACTGAGCTACACGTCGGCCACCGATCTGAACGACTCGTTCCACATCTACCGCATGGAATGGACACCGACCTATATTTCCACCTACATCGATGGCATCTGGATCTGGACCATGGACATCTCGGACCCGGCGAGCTTCGACGGCGAGGAGTTCCACCAGCCGCACTTCCTCCTCCTGAACCTGGCCGTCGGTGGCAACTACACCGGCATCACCGGAGACAGCAGCCTGATCACCGCACCGTTTCCGGCGGAATACCGGGTGGACTGGATCAGGATCTACGACAACGGCTTCACGACCCTTGGCGGCATCGGCCCGCAGATCGAGCTGCAGCTCTATCGCACGGAGACGGACGTCCAGATTTCGTTCGAAACACAGGTAGGTTTGAATTACGATGTGCTCTACAAGACGGACCTCAGCGAGTCGTCTTGGACCCTCCTCCAGAGTGTCGTGGGCGACGGGACGCTTATGTCCGCGTACGACCCCCTCGGCAGCCCGGCCGGCTTTTACAGGGTCGAGGCCTACGAGTGAAGTGCCGTCCCCTTGGTGTCGTCACTTTCAGAGACCAGGCGATACGATGAACGGATCTTCGCCGTCATCTCCAACATGGCGCTGGCTGAGCAGTATTTCTCTTCCGACAGTTTGATTGCCTTTTCGATCGCCTGCTTGCTCAGTTCCTCTCCGGAGAGCAGGTAGGTAATTTCGATCTCCGTGTAAACCCTGGGATGGCTGTCCGCCCGTTTCGCCCGCACCTCGACACGCACTCTTGCGAGAGGCTGGCGCATTTTCCGAAGGATGAGGACTACGTCGACTCCGGTGCAGCCGGCCAGCCCGAGCAGCAGCATCTCCATGGGCGCAATGCAGGCTTGTGCCTCCTCCACAGTGCCCATCGCAACGGTTCCGCCGGATTCGTTCCTGCCGGTGAAAGCCTGTTCACCACACCACTCCGCTGCGACTTCGGTCCATTCGGATTTCATCTTCTTGACTACTCCTCTGCCGGTGCGATCCATATTGTGGAACGAGGCCCTACAGGTTGTCGTGCGCGGTTCGGACCAGGTCGTTCGGATCGTATCCCTGCGCCTCGATCCGTTCGAGAATGCCCCGGTAGGTCGCGTCGTCCAGCGTCGGCTCGCGGGCCAGAACCCAAAGATACCTGCGGGACGGCTCGCCCACGACGACGTAGCGGTAGTCCGGCGCCAGATCAAGGATCCAGTAGTCGCCCCAGACCATCGGGAGGAACGAGAGGAACGCGGGCGCAAAGCGCACCTTGAGCTTCGCGCAGGTCGTTGCGTCAACGATCCGGGCGACACCCACCGCCTTCATCTCCTCTCCAGCGGTCGTCCTGCAGCGGTTGACGACGTCGATGCGACCGTCGTCACGAACGGCGTACTCGGCGGTGACGTTGCCGGCACAACCTTTCTGGAAACGGTTCGGCAAGCGCGAGATTTCATACCAGCGGCCGACGTACCGCTCAAGATCGACCTCGGCCACAGTCTTCATCGAGGCGGACCGATCGGCGCCGGCATGGATCGGGTCGATCGCCAGAACGGCGACGAGAAGAGCGATGAGCTGCATATGTCTCCCCATATAGGCCTCCACCCTTCAACCTTAACACGAACTCCGCGACCCGCTTGCCGTCGTCGTCGGAAAGGACCGGCCCGTATGTTACTGGCTGGGTCGGTACCACGCCGGGGCATCTGCGGGGAAAAAAAGGGACGCCCACAGGGGGCGTCCCTTGCCATTAACGGTTGTATCTGCGTTCGACTAGTAGCGTCGTCCGCCGCCGCCTTCGCTGCGCTCTTTCGCTTCGTTGACAGTCAGCGCCCGGCCGTCCATCTGGTAGCCGTTCAGGTCGCTGATCGCCTTGTCGGCGTGTTCGCTGTTGCTCATCTCGACGAATCCGAAACCACGGGGTCGTCCGGTCTCACGGTCGGTGATCAGTTTGACCTCCGTGACCTCACGGTCGTTCTGTTCGAATAGTGACTTCACCGAGGCTTCGTCCGCGCTGAAGGGCAGGTTGCCAACGTAAATTCTGTTTCCCATCTCTCAAACTCCTTGCTCCCGCGTGGAGAGCATATAGTCGGGCTCCCGGTCCGTGACTCCAACAACGGGTCAGGATCGATGTCCAGTGGCGGCACACTTCTGGTACCGCTTCGGACCAGCAAAAATTCGTTTCTGTACGATTGATTGCGACCGGGGACCTGCTGGCAGAGTAGAGCTATTGTCGGATCCTGTCAACCGGTGTATCGGCGCCATCGGCATCGGTCTCACCATCAACCACGAGCGCAGCCTCACCTTCCTGGCTCCGGGGATCTTGCCTTTTGCCGGACCGGGGACGACATTCTCACGGTACGGCATTCGGAGGGTTCATGGACAAGGGGAAAATGATCGCGGTGGTCGCCGCCCTCCTGTTGACGGCGTGTGCTGGAGAGCAGGGCGAACTTCCTCCGGAGCTCTGGATACAACAGGAGCTGGGCACCCGGGCCGAGTTCCAGGATCTGTTCTTCCTGGATGAGCAGCGCGGCTTCATCGTCGGTGGCGGCATCAACATCCAGGGCGGGATCCTGGGCCGGACCGACGACGGAGGCCGGACATGGAAATTCGACAGCGGGCTGACATCGCCTTCCGGGAGGGCGACCAGCTTCCACCTGAACGGCGTCTGGTTTGTGAACGAGCGTACCGGCTTCATCGTCGGGGACGGTTTCCAGATCCTCCGCACACGGGACGGCGGCGAGCACTGGCATCGGATTTCCAGCGGCCGGGTTTGGGCCCACCTGCGGGACCTGCAGTTCGTGGACGATCAGTACGGCTGGGCCATCGGCAGCGGGGGGATGGTGCGGACAGAGGACGGTGGGGAGACCTGGCGCGGGCCGTTGAAACTCGATCCCGATGCTAAGAAGCCTCAGGATGCCGCGGGCCAGGCGGTATCGTTCGTCGATCGGTACCGGGGTTGGTTGGTCGGGCGGCACGGGCTGATCCGGTACAGCAACGACGGCGGTGAGAGCTGGGTTGTCCAGGAGGCACCGGAGTCGGAAAAGCCGCACCTGTGGGGTGTAGACTTCGTCAACTACAACGAGGGTTGGGCGGTGGGGGAGGGCGGCACCATCCTGCACACCGCAGACGGCGGCAAAAGCTGGGAGCGCCAGAACAGCAGCGTCCTGGACACCCTTATGGACGTCGCTTTCATTGACAGGAAGCGGGGCTGGGTGGTTGGCTTCGAACGCACCGGCGGCACGGCGGTGGTGCTGTGGACCACCGACGGCGGAACGGCCTGGAGCACCCAGGCGCGGGTCGGGTCCGAGGAGATACGATCCATCTTCGTCCTGGACGAACGGCACGCCTGGGCGGTGGGCCGGCAGCAACGGCGAGGTCCGGACGACCGGTCCCAGCAGCTGCTGCGTTACGAGGTGGCGTCGGCGGACTGAAACGTCAGCGAGCCTGCCAGGGTTTCGAACGCCGTCTTCAGCTCGGCATACTCCCCGATCTCCATCCGGAACATCAGCAGGTTGCCTTGGTTCAGCACGAACAGGAACGCCTGGCGGTGGTCGTGGCTCAAACGGTCCCAGCTCTCCAGCCGGATCGCCGCTCGACCATCGATCTCCAGCTCAGTCCGCTCTGCAATCTCCCGGTGCGCCGCCGTCTCGATGGCCGGAAACCGGTTCTGTACCAGAACGGCCAGGTCAGGCTCAGGCAGCCGTTCGACCTCTTCCAGGATGTACTCCCAGGCGACAACCGCATCGGCATGGGTAATGTCGTCGGAGCGCCCGCCGTTCATCGCCTTCCGCCATGATCGGAAAAACCGTTTCCGAAGGTGCTCGTCGGGGAACGCCGGCAACAGGTCCAGACTTTTAAGATGGGCGGCTGCATCTTCGTAGCGGTAGTCGCGGAACAGCCGGTGGGCGTGGCGCAGCTCCCGCAGGTACCCTGCGGCAGTTACCGGGCCCAGGTCGGCCGCCGAGATCTGGGCCAGTTCCCGGTGGAAGCGGTGCTCCCTGCCGTGGTCCAGGTGGACCCAGCCCTTGGGCGTCTGGAACGAGACGGGGTGGATGCCGATATCGGTTGAGGTCAAGGTCGGGAGTTCCGGCGCGCCGGCGCAGCCGGTCCACAGCAGGCCGGTCAGGGCGGCAGCGCACAACGTCGTTTTCAATGCTCGCAACTCCCCGGCGGGAAGGTCACCGACTGGAGGATGCTCTCGAACAGTGCAAGGTGTTCCGGAATACCCTGGAAGCCGAACTCGAACATGCGGTTGTTCTTGACCACGTAAACACGCCTTCCGATCATCGCGGTTCCGTGCCCCTCGAACGTGAACTTCACGATCCGCGCCGTTTCGCCGGAGACTTCGCCGGCCACCGGCTCGTCGACCTGGAGCGACGGGTAGACCGTGTTCCTCTCCCTGGTGAACAGGACCTGATCCACCGTCTCCTCAACGGTATACCGGATCGTACCGGCCTGCTCCAGCGCCTCCTGCATGTGGTCATGCGCAATAGCCAGGTTCCCCCACGAGAACGCCTCGGCGGCATGATCCAACAGCTCGTTGACAACGTCGACGGTGTGTTCCTCGTGGGCGTTGTACGGTTCCGGGGCGTACAGCCGTGCCTTGCCGATGGCGCGACGGAAGCTGGAGCGGTCGAACTCCTCGAGGTTCTCCAGGATCTCCCGGAGCTTCCCGCAACCATCCCGCCTGCCCAGGAAGAACTGCTCGGCGACGAAGATTTGCTCCCCCTTGGATCCGGCCAGGACGAAGCTGACGCCCTCCGTGCCACCGTTCTGATAGCGGGATTGATTCCACGCTTCCGGCGGCGGTGAAAACGAGATCGGCTGGCCGGTGGTCCAGGTGAAGGTTTCAGGAGGCGGAAGCTCCACCTTCTGGGGAGTGGTTTCTCCGCAACCGGCCAGGGATGCCGCAAGAACGAGCACCGCTACCGATCTACAAACAGGCCCCATGGGACCGTTCCTCCATCTCGTCCGCTCCTACGCCACGAACAGCTTATCCGAGGCGAACTGGGGGTCGCTGGTCAGGTTGACCCCGAGCCGGCGGAGGCCTTTCTCGTCCCCGGGTGTGGGGATGTGGGTCATGTGAGCTTCGCACCCGCGCAGCTTGGGGAGTTGTTCCAACGCCATCCGGGCGGTGGGATTGGTCATGGCGCCGATGCTCAAGGCGACCAGGACCTCACCGAGATCGAGACTTACCGAGTGGCCGCCGAGGATATCCTTCTTGAGGTTCCCCACGGAGCCGATGATGTTGTCGCCGAGCAGTTCCAGGTTGTGCGGGATGCCGGCCATCTTCTTTATGCTGTTGACCACCAGGCTCGAAGCGGCGTGCATTAGCGGTGAGTTCTTTCCTGTTGCCATGGATCCGTCCGGAAGCTGCAATGCGGCGCCGACGAACACTCCGTCGTGGCCTTTTTCATTCTTCTGCTCCGCTTCACCGGCAGCCTCCCTGGCCGGGAGCACGGTGGAACGGTGTTCCGGCTTCGCCTGGTACTCTTCCATCAGCGCTTCGATACGCTTGATGGTCTCCTGGTCGGCCTGCCCGGAGACGTACTCGCACGCATAGCGGAAGAAGCGCCTAATGATCTCCTGGGTTGCCGCTTCCCTGGCGGCATCGTCATTAATGATGGCGAACCCGGCGCAGTTGACGCCCATCTCCGTCGGCGAGCGGTACATGGAGGGCGCTCCCGTTATCTTCTCGAGGATTCTTTTCACAAGCGGGAACGCCGCGACGTCGCGGTTGTAGTTGACCGCCGTGATCTCGCAAGCCTCGAGGTGGAACGGATCGATCAGGTTGACGTCCCGGAGATCGGCGGTCGCCGCCTCGTACGCGGCGTTCACCGGGTGCTTGAGGGCCAGGTTCCAGATCGGGAAGGTTTCGAACTTGGCGTATCCGGCGTCCGTTGCATGGCGGTGCTCGTGGTAGATCTGCGACAGGCAGGTCGCCATCTTTCCGCTGTTGGGGCCGGGGGCGGTGACGACCACCAGTGAGCGCTTAGTCTCGATGAACGAGTTTGCGCCGTAGCCCTCGTCGCTGACCGTGCGCTCGATGTCCGACGGGTACCCCTCGATCGGTTTGTGGGTGTGGACCTGGAGGCCGCGGCGCTCCAGCTTCGATTTGAACGCCGCCGCCGCCGGCTGACCGGTGAAGCGGGTTATCACCACCGCGCGGACCAGGAGGCCCCAGTGCCGGAGATCGTCGATCAGCTTGAACGTGTCGGCGTCGTACGAGATCCCGAAGTCGGCGCGCATCTTCTTGCTCTCGATATCGCCGGCGTAGATGCATATGATGATCTCCGCCTTGTCGGCCAACTTGTTGAGCAGACGCATCTTGACGTTAGGGTCGAAACCGGGGAGGACGCGGGAGGCGTGGTGGTCGTACAACAGCTTGCCCCCGAACTCCAGGTAAAGCTTGTTGCCGCAGCTGTCGATCCTCTTCAGAATGGCGTCGGTCTGGTCTCTAAGATACTTCTCGTTGTCGAAGGCGACTCCGTTTGTCTGCATGTACTCCCCTTGAAACTCCTGCCTGGATGTACGCTCATTTCGCCATCCTAGCTTATGTGCCGGACCGATTAAAGGGGGGCATGGAAACGTACATCCTGCCGAGGTTGCTACGAATCATGGAGGAGTGGTACGGGGTACCGTGGCCCGGGAAGACAGACTCGAGCCACCACTCTATGTTGTTGCGACCTTACAGCACGAGCCACCGGCTCAAGCGGAAATCTGCTACGTCACCTTGCAGGACGGTCGCTTCTCCCTGCGCTCAAGCCAGGGTTTGCCGCTGTCGATCACCGTGGCAGTTCCGGAGCCGGCCGGATCCACCGCCACCTCGGCGATTGCAGCAGACGTCAGCGCGGTCGATGTCACCCTGCCGCCTACGGGAGCCATTTCCAGCACGGTGGTTTCTGCGGACTCCGGGGAGCCGATTGATTCCGCTCTCGTGGAGTTGAGTCCGGCGGAATCTTCCGAACCGTCGAGAGTCACGTATCTCGCATCCGCCGACGAAGACGAACGGTATCGATTCGACCGCGTTGCACCAGGTGAGCACAGACTCCGTGCCTTCGCGCCCGGATACGCTGCGGCCGATGCATCGATCTCGGTAAACCGTTTTGCCGGCACCACGGAGTACGAATTCCGTCTCGAGCAGGTCGGTCATGTACAAGGCCTAGTTAACGGCTTACTTCCAGGCCAGAACGCGACTGCGACAATGTTCGATACTACACCTAGCGTCGAGCAGGCCGTAGACGAATTCGGCAACTTTGATTTTAGTTCGGTACCTCCGGGGGAACACTTCATTCAGCTCTATGTCCGGGAATCGGAAGGGACTGACAGCAAGACACGCATTAAGCGTGTTGCAGTCTCCGCGGGAAGGACCACAATGGTTGATTTCGACTTCAGTGGAGTCATTCAACTTGGCGGCAAAGTCTACCTGGGTGACGAGACGATTCCACTGGCGAACCTGACATTCGAAGCGATTAGCGCCACCATTGAAGAACCGGGTGCGGATATGACCCGCACCGATGACGAGGGAAACTATGAGGTCTTCCTGGAACACGCCGGTCCGCACTGGGTCCGGTTTTTCCTCACCGACCGTGGGAAGCCTTTTGCTACCAGGGGAACTCGGTGGCGCAGCTCTCGGCGTAGAGGCAGGCGCAGCGTCTTTGCGACGACCTCTGCATCGAGATACGGGATTTCAATCCGGTGGCCGATGCTGCTCGCGCCCGCCGTGTCCACCACCAGCCTGGCCATGCCGTGTCGCCGATCGAACGGTGACTGCCGCATCAAGACGGATTGCATGTTCACGAAACGCACCATGCTGGTGCTGCGTCCCGGCCAGCCGCTGCGGAAGAGAATCGCATCATCGGTCAGCGCCCAGCCGGCGCTGTGCACCCAGCGGCGGGCGATCAACCAGACCAACGGTAGTCCCAGGCCCGGCAGCCACAGGCCGTGCAGACCGTGTACCGGGATCGGAGCGAAGGTCAGCACTGCCGTCACCACCAGGCCCACCGGCACCAGGATCACCGCAAACCTCCGGACGATTCGACGCACCGCCCGAGCTTCCATCGGTCTCCAGGCCACCGCATCCAGGTCGATCTCCGGCATGATCTGCCGGATCAGCCCGGCGGAACGTTCGCTGGCAACGATGGGCGCCAGCCACTGGCGGGTGAGCTTGACACCCGAGGCCGCCAGCTGTTGGGTCAGGTCCGAACCTTCCTCGGAGGCGCCGGCTGTCTCGACCTCGATGGATTCGCGGTGGAACCAGCGGTGCAGCAAGGTCGCCGAGACCGTCACCAGCTGGATGCGGTGGATCGGAATCACCGACTGGATGCGGGTCAGCAGACCGTACTCCGCCTGCAGGTCGTCGTTTTTCCTCTGCAGTGTGAACCCCCTGTAGCGGACCAGGTACCAGGCGATGGACAGTAACCGGAGCAGTCCGAGAAACAGCAGGACCACCGCCAGTCCCACCAGCAGCTTGGCGGTGATGGAACCGGATTCCAGCAGCCAGCGCATCCAGCCGGGACCATGGTCCCGCACGTATTCGTAGAAGCGCAGCCAGTCCGTTTCTTCAAGCAGGTTCTGCCACCAGTCCGCCTGGGTCAGAACGCCGGCCACCGCCGCAACCACCACCAGGCCGCGGTTGCTTATCAGGCCGAGGCGGGCCAGCTCCAGATCCGGCGTCTTGACCAGCGGTTCATCCCCGGCCTTCTCTTCGTCACTATCGGCCACCGCCTGGCGCGTTTCGTCGAGGGTGATCCGACGCAGCTCCTCCGCGGCGTCGATGGACAGAACGCTTCAGGAGAGCTTCGGGTTTCCCACCGGCGGCGGTCTCGATCCGCACCGTGGCGACGCCCAACACCCGATGCAGCGGATTGCGGACCAGGGCGACGTTGTGGATCCGCTCATAGGGGATCTTCCGGAGGTTGCGGAACAGCAGCCCGTCGCGCACGATCAACTCACCGTCGGTAAAGCGGTAGTTATAAACCCGTTGCCGGATGAACGCGTAGATGCCCGAAGGCACGATGACGAGCAACAGCAGCTCGGGTCGCCACAGCAGTACCCCGCCGCTGGCGACGATCGCCGCGATCATCGGTACGATCAACGCCCGGATCGTCCCTGCAGTGATAAAAATCCAGGACCAGCGATTCAGCCGGCGAGCCTCAGCCTGCATCGTGTTCCCGGTTCGGCTGCAGATGATCGGACAGCCTGAGGGCGATGCCGTGCTCGAGACCGGGGAGCGGTATCGACGCCCCCACGGTGCCGGCGGTGTGCACGGTCAGCGTGGCCAGCTCGTACCTTCGTTGCAGCGGTCCCTGGGAGACGTCGGTGTGCTGCACCCGGGTGATGGGGATCCAGACCGTCTTGCGCCAGAACACGCCGCGCCGGATACACAGACCGTCCGGGTCCACCCGGTAGCGCAGGTGACGGTGTCGAGCGGCGGGGAAACGGAAGGCGATGATCAGGGCCAGGCTGACGAGGACCAGCAAGGCAACGAGGAGGGGAAGGTAAACGCGGGTCGGGATCCCGTCCAAAGCCCAGCCCAGGGTAAGAAACCCCAGGGGCAATAACGCTGCGGCAAGGATCACCGGGATGGCAATGATCCGGATGACGTGCACCGAGCGGGGGTCGACGTGATGGTCCTCGCCGTCGACCATTGGCGATCGTTTGGGAGCAGCCGGTTGTCAGGAGCCGTGTTTCGGCAGCCTCTTTCTCGGTCGGGACGGATTCATTTGTCTGTTCGCGATCGTTCATGGCCCCCCCCTTCGGCTCAGGGTTCCTCGGCAGGAAACTCGGCAGCCTCTCTTCCACGGGATACAGCTCCAGAGAGTTACGCATAAGATCGAAGCCGGGCTGCAGCTTGTCTGCAGCATTTTCTTCTACGATTTGAAAGATCTCGAACGGTCTTGCCCGCTCGGTGGAACAGAATATCAAGATATCATAGTCCCCCAGCATGATGTTCACGCTTCCCAGATACCCGGCCCCATCGTAGTCGCCCCAGTGATCGACACCGATCAGATCCGAGAGGGTGTAGGCGTCCGAGAGATTGTCGCGAGTCTGGTCCACACAGTCCTGCGAGTCCATGGCTTCCTCATAGAAGGAGAACCGGATCAGCGCGTCTGCTACAGGTGGCTCGATGGCGAAGTTGCCGTCCGGATCGTAATCTTCGTCAATCCGATCGACCTCCCAGTTGCCCGGGTAGTTCAAGGCAAACCCCTCGCGTTCGATACGCTGGGTATTCTGAAGATCCGGCGCGGAAACCAGCAGGTCGGTCATCAGCGATGCGGCAACCACGGCGCCAAACACTACAGCGTAAACCGCTGTCGGCAGGATCGCGAACCAGATGCGGGCGGCCCAGCGCCGCACGTCGAAGGCAGTGCGGACGCCGCGGTAGCTGACGTAGACCGACCAAAACATCGCGGCTACAATCGTAATGCTGGTCAGATCGTCACCGGCTGCAGCAGCCGCCGGGTTGGGATAGGCCGTCACCTCCCATGCCGTGTAGAGCAGATAGGGTATGACGTAGGCCTGAGCGGAGAAGATGTAGACACGGCGCGCAAGATAGGGATCGGGTTGTCTGCGCCGCACCAGCTCAGGCGCAGGCGGTACCACCAGCCTCCGATCCCGTAGGCAAACACCGCCCAGTATGCCCATCAGCGCGGCGAAGATCCAATAGATGGTCCAGTTCTGAGCGATCAAATCCGAAATCGGGTTTTCACCGCCGTACAGATCGCCCTGTGGTCCGATTTGATCCAGAACAGACGCCACACCGTAAAGCCAGGCCGTCAGAACGGTAAGAACCGGGATCGAACGCAGGACGAACGTCTGGAAAAACAGCTGCGGTCGCACAAACAGGTAAGGCAACCACAGCGACCAGTGAGGATGCTCCGGTTCGATGGCCTGCGAAAACTCGGAGGTCGGAATCGGATCCTGGAACGGGTCGGAAAATTCAGGGGGTTGTTGATCGCTCATGATGGCGGAAGCATACACCAATCGACACGGAAATTTTCTCTCTCATATCCTCCGACGAACTTGCCTTTGCGGACCTTGAGGTCCGCTACCGCTACGGGCCACAGGTGCTTTCCCAATCCGGCCCGACACGGGTCTACGATGTCTCCGATCCACGGAACTTGACCGCCAGAAAAGTAACATCGTCGTCCAGCTTGTTGATGTCCTGCCGACTGGTGATCTCATTGTAGATCGCTTGCGTCAAATCCCGGGGACCATCGGACATGTTGCCAAGTAGTGTCTCCAGGCGCTCGCGACCGAAAGGCTCGCTGTCGTACCCTTCGGCCTCGACCAGGCCGTCGGTGTACAGCAGGATGCAATCCCCCTTATTCAACTTAAACTCCCGGGATCGATAGCTCGTGTCGGCGAACAACCCCACCGGCCGGTCTAGTGCAGCCACCTGTTCGATTCCGTCTTCGTGCCGGCGAACCATGCTCGGCGGATGGGCCGCCGAGCAATAGACCGCGCGACCGCTGTGATCCAGCGTCATCAGAAAAACAGTGGCATAGAGACTGTGATGCAGCGGCCGGATACAGTCGTGCAAAGCCCGGTTCAGCTCGTATACGAACAGGTGGACCTGGCTTTGTTGTGGAAGGTTGTCGATCAGCACACGGAGCACGGCTGAAGCCAGTCCGGCACGGATACCGTGCCCGGCCATGTCGGCGATCCAGATCATGAGCTTGCCGTCCGGCAGCATCTCCCACCCGAACAGGTCGCCGCTGAGATGGCAGTAGGACTCCAGCACGGCAAAGATCGACACAGGTGCGCGGTTCGAGATCGAGATGGAAGCAGGTGCTCTCTGGCAGTCGAAGAACGGAACCTTCGAATCCCCGGTGCTGTTCGCGGGTGCAGCCTATGCGGCCGGTGTTCTCACCGAGGGCACCTACCGGTTCAATTCGTGGCGGTTGACCTACCACTACCGGTTCAAGCGCGGGGCGCGATGGAACTGGTGGATCGGTGGCACTGTCAAGATCCGGGATTCGGAGGTCGGGCTGCGACAAGGGGACGTCACCAGCGATGGCACCGACGTCGGCTTGAACTCGAGATTTTGAGCCTGTTTTCCCGCTATACTGTGCGGACTATGAAGAGTCGTGTGCTGATCCTGTTCGCCCATCCGACTTTGGAGAAGTCGCGGGTCAACCGCAGGCTGATCGATGCGATCCGGGACCTTCCCGGCGTCATGCTCCACGACCTGTACCAGGAGTACCCGGATTTTGACGTGGACGTCCGGCGGGAGCAGGAGCTTCTGCTGCAGCACGACATCGTGGTGCTGCAGTTCCCGTTCTACTGGTACAGCAGCCCGGCGCTGGTCAAGGAGTGGCAGGACCTGGTGCTGGAGCATGGCTGGGCGTACGGTCAGGACGGGCGAGCACTCCAGGGCAAGGTGCTGATGGTCGCCACCAGCACCGGGGGGAGCGCCGCGTCGTACTCGCCGGCCGGATCGAACCGGCACGCGCTGCGGGATTATCTACTGCCGTTGCGGCAGACCGCAGCGCTGTGCGGCATGAGCTGGCTGGAGCCGTTCGTGGTCTCCGGTACCCACGCTCTCGATGAAGTGGCCATCGGGGTCGAGGCGCAGCGCTACCGCCAGGCGGTGGAAACGTTGCGTGACGGCACCGGAGAGCGGCGATGAGCGACGGCGGGCTGTTCTACCAGGCGTTCGTTTACCTGGCGGCGGCGGTAGTCGCCGTTCCCATCGCCAAGCGGCTCGGCTTCGGCTCGGTGCTCGGGTACCTCCTGGCCGGGGTTATCGTCGGCCCGTTCGTCTTCAACCTGGTCGGCGAGAAAGGCCAGGACATCCTGCACTTCGCCGAGTTCGGCGTTGTCATGATGCTGTTCCTCATCGGCCTGGAACTGGAGCCGTCCCGGCTGTGGCGGCTTCGGGGGCCGATCTTCGGGCTGGGAGGTCTGCAGGTCACGGTCACCGCTGCGGCGATCATGGGTTGCGGCCTCGCTTTCGGCCTGGGCTGGAAACCGGCGCTGGCGGTCGGGTTGACCCTGGCGCTGTCGTCCACCGCCATCGTGCTCCAGACCCTCAACGAGAAGGGGCTGATGCCGACCCGGGGCGGTCGGAGCGCGTTCGCCGTGCTCCTGTTCCAGGACATCGCCGTCATCCCGATCCTGGCGCTGTTGCCGCTGCTGGCCACTGGGGCCGGTGGCCCGGTTCACGATGGCGGCCATGGAGGGACGACCTGGGTGGAAGGCATGCCCGGCTGGGCCCAGACCGTGGCGGTGCTTATCGCCGTCGGCGTGGTGGTCCTGGCCGGTCGGTTCCTGGTATCGCCGGCTTTCCGGATCATCGGCCGGACCCGGTTGCGGGAACTGTTCACTGCGGCCGGGCTGCTCCTGGTGATCGGCATCGCCCTCTTGATGAGCCGGGTCGGACTGAGCCCGGCGCTGGGGACGTTCCTGGCCGGGGTGGTCCTGGCCAACAGCGAGTACCGCCACCAGCTTGAAACCGACATCGAGCCGTTCAAGGGGCTGCTGCTCGGTCTGTTCTTCATCGCCGTCGGCGCGTCTATCGATTTCCAGCTGATCGGGGCGGAACCGGCGCGGATCGCAGGACTGGTGGCCGGGCTGATCCTGCTCAAACTGGTGATCCTGCTGGTCCTGGGCAGGCTTTTCCGGCTCAGCCTGGACCAGAACCTGCTGTTCGGCTTCGCCCTGGCCCAGGGTGGCGAGTTCGCCTTCGTACTGTTCGCGTTCGCGTCACGGAGCGGAGTTCTGGAAGAGCGCATCGTCGCTCCTCTGATCGCCGCGGTAGCGGTCTCCATGGCGGCGGCGCCACTCCTGATGCTGCTGAACGAGAAGCTCATCCAGCCCAGATTCGGGACCCACGAGACAGAAGCCCGGGAGCCGGACGCCTTTGACGAGGAGAACCCGGTGATCATCGCCGGCTTCGGCCGGTTCGGGAACGTCATCGGCCGGTTGCTGCTGGCGAACGGTGTGGGGACCACCGTGCTGGACGTCGACTCGGACCAGGTCGACATGCTGCGCAAGCTCGGGCTCAAGGTGTTCTACGGCGATGCCGGCCGGGCCGACCTGCTCAGGGCCGCCGGCGCCGAACGGGCGCAGGTCCTGATCGTGGCGGTGGGCGGGCGTGAGAAAGTGCTGGAGATCGTGAACACCGCCCGGGAGCATTTCCCGCAGCTTGCGATTCTGTGCCGGGTCTCCGGGCGGCGCCATGCCTACGAACTGCTGGAGGCCGGAGTCACACACGTCTACCGGGAGACCCTGGACAGTTCGCTGCAGGTCGGCATCGATGCTCTCTGCCAGCTCGGATTCCGCCGGCACCAGGCAATACGGGCCGCCCGCAAGTTCCGCCGCCACGACGAGGACTCGGTCCGGGAGCTGGCCGGCATGTGGAAGGACCGGGAAGCGTACCTGGTCCGGGCCCGGGAGATCATCTACAGCGTGGAGCAGCTGATCCGGGACGAGGTTCGCCAGGGTCGCCACCCGGACCTGGACGCCGCCTGGGACAGTACGACCCGGATCGACGAGTTCGATGAAGAGCAGGACTGGGACTGAATGCGGCTCAGCGCAGCAGCCACTCCTCCTTGCTCATGACCCTGTAATCCAGAGGCAGGTCGAACACACCTACCGGAGCCGGCTGCTCGCTGCACTCTACGATCTCCGTGGTCGTCTTGTTCGTGTAGCTTCCTACTAGAAAGGTGTTCACCACCCGCACCGGCACCCCGGATGTTTCCCGCCCGATGACGTGCATCTTGTCGTAGCCGGGCGTCGATCCGGTGACCGCGTCGTTCAACAGCTTGTACAACCGGCCGTCCATCTCCAGGTCGGAGCTGGTCCACATCTCGGTGAAGACTCTTCCCTCGTTCGACATCCTCACATCCACCAGGTACTTGTCGCTCCGCCAGCCGTGGATGTCCGCCTGCTCCGAGGTCGGGGTGACCTTGATCTCCAGCGGCACCATCAGCCCTCCCGGTTCACCCTCGGACGAATCCGAACCGACACTTTCCGTCTTGGCAATAGTGGTCGGCGCCGCGACCGGCCTGTCCTGGCCGTCGAACGGTACAGCCTGTGCTTCGACGAAGTTGCCTGTCGTATCCGTCTCGATTCTGAGAGATTCGCCCTGGACGGTCACGGGAAACAGGCGATAGCTCTCGGTCGCGTGATCGATGACGAAGTACTCGCCGAGATCCAGCTCGGAGCAGCAATGTAGTGTCGTTCGGCAGAACCGCCGCAATCGCATCGTCTCCGATCCAGACCGCGCTGCTCTCGGACTGTGTGTGCTCCACCCTTCCCAGCGGGTCGATCCCCTCGGTGGTGGTGACCCGCTCGACGTAGGTTTCGGCCAACAAAGTACCGGTGGTAAGAAGCAGAAGAACCAGTATCTGACCAATCATTCTCGATTTCATCGAACACTCCATTTTCTTGAAGATACGAACGGATTCTCTCGGGCGTAGAGTTGTGCGTAACACTACCAATCCGGCCACCAGGACCAATAATTGCTGCGAATGTACGAGTTGTAGTCGGAGCGGTCGTGTCCCCAGATGGCGGGGGTGGAAACCGGCCTGACGTTGACTCCGTTGTTCGACAGGTAGGTGATGTTCAGGCCACCACCGGCGACCGAATCCGACCAGGAGATGTAGACGTTGTAGGTCGCCGCGCCTGCCGATTGTTGCATCCGGTCGGCGTTGAGGTAAGGCACAGCAAGAGCGTGGACCTCGTCCCCGGAGCGCAGGAAGGAGCTGCCGTCCCAGGTGTTCTTCATGTTGTAGATCAAGGTCGCCTCAAGCCCGCCGAGACTGTGTCCTATGATCCGGATCGGAGCGTTCGGATAGGGTGAGGCCGGATTGTCCCGGATCCAGCGGATCTCGTCGACCACCTGGTTTACCGTCGAGGTGGTGTAGGTGTCGCCGTTCAGGTTGTCGTAGGTTCTGTCTACGTTCAACGTCGATTGCATCGGCGACTCGCCGCCCGTAAGGGACCCGGAGATGTAAACGTACCAGTAGCCGTCCCGGTACTCGTACCTGGACCGATGGTCGATGAAATCACCCCGCGTCGGTCCGGACGCACCGCCGACGACCGCTCCGAGGACGGTGGTCGTTTGCGGGAAGGCGACGATCCTTTCATCATTCGGATCGACTCTGTCTCCATCCGAGATCCAGACGAAGCTTGCGTTGAGTATTGCGTTCGTCGTCGGCACATTGGCCCAATCGCTCCGGCGTTCACAGGGCCAGATCGTCTTCTCGAGTTCGATGGAGTAAACGGTGTAGTCTCCCGGCAAAGTGTAGTACGCCTTATACTCGTCGATGATCCATTGCCAGTTGGTGGCGTACTGGACATAAACGTTACCGTAGATATCCGTCTTAAAGTACCCTGGAACCAGACCACTGTTGGGTCCGTAGTAAGCCTGCCACCACAGACCGTTGTCGGCATTGAAGCGTGGAATCCGATAGTGGTACTCGGTCGTGATCTCCGAGGTACACGAGCCGTCGAAATAGTCCCAATCGGCGCAATGCACAATCGGATCAACATGGCTGAACCCGTATTTATCCCGGTAGATCCGCGACCAGTACGGTTCGGAGACATCGGACCAGGACGAAAGATGGCTGTAGGTCACACGGTTGTCCACCGTGACGGTGATCGAATGCTCGTTGGGGCTGTTCTGGTTGTCGATCGCCCTTGCGGTGATCGTATGAGTGCCGTAAGCCACATCGTTCGAATTCCAGGGGAACACGTAGTCCGCGCTTGTGTCGGTATGCTTCAGCACGCCGTCGACCAGGAACTCGACCCGGTTGATGCCGCTGGCATCGGTCGCAGTGGCCTTGATGTCGATCGCTCCGTTGACCGTGGCACCGTTGTATGGTTCGGTGATCGTGACCACGGGCAAGGGGTCGTTTTCGACGGTCACTATCCTGGTCTCGGAGTGTGTATTTCTTGCGCAGTCCCGGACGGCCACCGTGATCGCATGGGTCCCGTTCATTTCGAGATCGGTGTTCCAATCGTAGTTGAGAAACCCGATGAAAATCATGAACGTTCTCAGAATGTCGTCGATGGAGAGGTTGATCAGGGTGATCTTCAACGGTGTGAAACAAAAATCGGCTGTTGAAGCAGTCAGATTCATAGGGACGATCCCCGACACCGTGGCGCCGTCCACGATGGATGACGGCCAGTTGATTGTGATCGGATTGGGGCATGACGCGAGATCGACGTTGACGTTGATGGATGTGGAATTCGAGTTGCCGTTGTTATCGAAAGCGACTGCCGTAATCGAGTGGCTGCCGTCACCCAAGTGCTCCGGTTCGATCAAGTCGTAAAACGGACTTCCCGTGTCATAGTCGTAGAAGGTGCCGTCGACGTAGAACTCCACGCGATCGACGTCGGCGGCATCGGACGTGTTGACCTGGACCGGAGTAGTTTCGCAGAGGCTCGCTCCGTTTGCCGGGGACGCAATCGAAACGGTTGGAGGCGTGGTGTCACTGTGGGGTGACCGCACGGTCACCGTAGCGGTGTCCCAGCCCCAGTTGCTCGCGCCGTCCGTGACCCAGATTCGGATGAAATGATCTCCCACCCGTTCCACGTCAGTGTTCCACTGAAACGAGAAACTCTCGCTGTCAACGTACACGGACTCCTTCAGGTCACCATCGATGTGCAGCGAGATGGCTATCGTTCCACTGGAATCCGAGATGGTACCGGTGATCGGGATCGTACCGCTGACGGTGGTTCCATCATCCGGGGAGGTGAGCCGGACGGTCGGTCGGATCCGGTCGAGCACTACAGTCACCGAGACTGTGCTCGGATTTCCGATGGTGTCGTATGCTGTGACCGAGATTGTGTTGGTACCTTCCGGCCATGACGACGTTTCCAGATACGCGAAGTACTCGTCTGTTGTGTCATAGTACTCGAACGAGCCTTCCGCAATACCGCCGACGTTGTACTCGATGCGGTCGATACCGTTGGGATCGGAGGCTGTAACCCATACTGGTAGGACGGGAAGAGCTGTGAGTTCGCCATTGCTGGGCCTTGAGATCGAGACTGTAGGGCCGGTTGTATCGTCGCTCACGACGACGCTGATCTCGTCGGAGCCCTGAACCCCGTTCAGGTCGACAGCCGTTGCCCGGATCGTGTGGCTACCGTCGGCCACCAGATCGGAGTTCCAGCTATAGGCATAGGGTCTGGTGGGATCGCCTTCCTTGAAAACGCCGTCGATATAGAAGTCCACCCGGTCGATGTCGCTCTCGTCGTCCGCTTCCGCCTGGACGACAACGGTTCCGTTGACCACCGCGCCGTCGTCGGGATCGGTAATAGTCACCGTCGGTGGCGTGATGTCGACCAGATCGTTGTCGATTTCGACGACAATGGTCTCGAAGGCCTCGTTATCTTCCACGTCGAACGCAATAACCTTGAGATCATACTCGCCATCCGGAAGTGTTTCAGTGTTCCAGTTGAAGGAATAGGGATCGGTGGGTCACTCATCTCGAGCTCACCATCGATATAAAACTCCACGCGACTGATACCGCTCGGGTCGCTGGCTCCTGCAGCAACCATCGTCGCGCCACGTACCCGCTCTCCATCGCTCGGTGTGATGAAATAGACGGCCGGCTTGCTATCATCCGGCTGGTTGTTGTAGACCGTGACGTTCACGTAGTCGATATTGCTGTTGCCGACAGTGTCGTAGGCCTTGACCTGCACGGTGTGAGGGCCGTCGATGTACCCCTCCGTGTTCCAGTCGTAGACGTAGGGAGACCTCTTGTCTTCGGTTTTCGAGATGCCGTCGATGAAAAATTCCACCAGCTCGATGTCACTCTCATCGTAAGCGTCCACCCGGACGTCTACCTTGTCACTGACGGTCGCACCGTCGGATGGCGACTGGATGGAAACCGTCGGCGGGAAGGTTTCTCCGGTAGGCAGGTTATTGACGATCACACTGATCGAATCCGAGTCCGAATTTCCGTCGAGATCGTACGCGCGCACCAAAATCGTGTGGCTGGAGTTCCATTCGTCTTCCGTGTCCCACTTGAAGGAGTACGGCTTGCTGCGATCCGTGTCGAACGGTTCTCCATCGATGAAACACTCGACCCGATCGATACCGGTGTCGTCGCCGGCCTTGACCCGGATCGTGACGGTGTCGCTGACGGTATCGCCGCTGTCGGGGTCCAGAATCGACACCGTGGGTGGCGTCGTGTCGGCGTAGGCCGCTGCCGCGAAGAGAAATACCGATACGAGCAGGATAAATCTAATAGTTGTTTTGGCCTGATGGTTCATTCGAGTTCCCCTCAATTCATTTGCCACAGTTCACACTCACATGGGATCGTGTTCTCTGATCTATGTAGTCTGGGTCGGTTAATGAAAGCAGCGTCGCGGAGTCAAGGGATTGTGGGCACTGCGCGTGCAAGCACCAGGGAATGCTCGATAATAAAAAGTAGCACCAAACTTCCGGAACATTTTTGCCCCCGCCGGAAGCGATAGATTTCGATTTCCCGCCGGGCCGGATGCATTTGCAGGCAGTCAGGCCCGAAACGGCCTGATAGATATACTCAAAACTCCCCAATCCGAAAGAAAACTATGTTGACCAGAATGGTGCGCTCAAATCCTCAAAAATATGTTGACTTGTAATTCATGATGCCGCGCGTGTCTGCTGTTGCAGCTGAGCAACTTGAGAATGTACCTAATGAGTCACCCTGACCGTTCGTCACTCCCGTCCCGGGGAAAGGCGAGGGCTTCGGTCAGCACGAATGCGGCCTGCAGATACGACGTCGGGCACAGCGGGAAGCACTCCATGCAGTCGTGACACTCCCGGGCGGCTATTTCCGGGATGAAGCTGATCTCCTTGCGGATGCCGCGGTCGATGAAACCCACGGCGTGCTTTTTTGCGACCTCGGCGCAGTACCGGACGCAGAGCCCGCAGTGCACGCAAAATGAGACTTCCTGTTCGAAACGGTCCCTGTTTGCGCCGTACTCCTCCGCCAGTTCCCGCAGCTGCGGTGAATCCGGGGCATGAGCCATCAGCAGCTCCAGGAGGGTCTTGCGGATCCGGTCCACCTTCTCCGAGCGCGTCCTGACGACCTGGTTCTTTTCAACAGGATGCACGCAGGAGACAACGAGCCTGCTCGAGCCGCCCAGCTCCGCTTCCACGATGCAAAGCCGGCAGCCACCATGGGGGATCAGCTTGTCGTGGTGACAGAGCGTGGGTATGGATATCCCCGCACTTCGGGCGGCCTGCAGCACGGTCATCCCTTCTTTTGCCATGACCTCTTGTCCGTCGATCTTTACGGGGATATCACTCATTGCGCTTGGCTCTTTCTGGCGATCATCCTTTGATCTTCAGGGATGGGAGGAGGAACAGGCTCACCGGAAATCTTGATGACGGCATTGAACTTGGAGGGGCAGACGTCAAAACATGTGCCGCAGTTGTTGCATATATCCTGGTCAATGACATGGATCTTCTTCTTGCCGCCGTCGATAGCCTCTTCGGGGCACTTCCTGAGGCAGAGGAGACAGGCGCTGCACCTGGCCGGATCGATATAGTAGGAGATCAGCTCCTTGCAGGACAGCGCCGGGCACCTCTTGTCCTGGATGTGCGCCTCGTACTCGTCCTTGAAGTAGCGAAAGGTGCTGAGGAACGGGTTGGCCGCCGTGCCGCCCAGGGCGCACAGCGAAGCCTTCGACTGCCGTTTCGGCGAGATCTTCCAGAGTTGCGATGTCGGCCGCTTCACCCTTGCCTTGCGTGATCCTTGTGAGGATCTTGTGCATCTGCCTGAGGCCTTCCCGGCAGGGGACGCACTTGCCGCACGATTCATCGGTGAGAAAGTCGATGAAGTACCGGGCAACATCGACCATGCAGGTGTCTTCATCCATGATGATCATCCCGCCCGAGCCCATCATGGAGCCGGCCTTGGTGAGTTCGTCGAAGCCGACCTTCAGATCCAGCTTAGTCCTCGGGGATGCATCCCCCGGACGGCCCACCGGTCTGCACCGCCTTGAACTTCTTGCCTCCGGGATGCCGCCGCCGATCTCGAAGATGACTTCCCGGAGGGTGATGCCCATGGGCACTTCCACCAGGCCGGTGTTGTTGATCTTGCCCACCAGGGAGAAGATCTTCGTGCCCTTGCTTCCCTTCGGTGCCGATGGAGGCAAAGGCCTTGGCGCCCTTGTTGATGATCAGGGGAACGTTGGCCCAGGTCTCCACATTGTTGATGTTGGTCGGCTTGCCCCACAGCCCTTTAACCGCGGGATAGGGCGGCCTTGGCCTCGGTTCGCCTGCCTTGCCCTCCAGGGACCTGATCAGCGCCGTTTCCTCGCCGCAGACAAAGGCGCCTGCCCCTCGATGCACCTTGACGTTGAAATCGAACCCCGATCCGAGGATATCTTTTCCCAGAAGCCCGCACTCCTCGGCCCGTCTCTGATGGCGACGCCAAGGTTTTCGAGCGCCAGGGGATACTCCTGGCGAACATAGAAATAGCCCTCATGGGCGCCGATGGCATAGGCGCCGATGATCAGTCCCTCGAGCACGCCGTAGGGGTTTCCTTCCATGAGCGACCGGTCCATGTAGGCTCCCGGGTCACCCTCGTCGCAGTTGACGACCACATACTTGGGTTCCCCCTCGGGCTTTGCGCGCGAACTCCCACTTGATCCCGGCCGGGAATCCGGCGCCGCCCCGACCCCTGAGCTTGGCCTCCTTGCACCTCGGAGATCACCTCTTCGGGGGTCATCTCGAACAGCGCCTTGACCAGGGCCTTCCCGCCGTCATTGGCGAGATAGTCTTCGATGCTTTGCGGGGCGATTCTCCGGTTGGCTCCGAAGACCATTCGCTGCTGATGCTTGTAAAAGGGGATATCAGGCTCATGGGCCGTTTTTTCGCCCGTGTTGGGATCGTTGTAGATCGAGGCGGTCGATGACCTTGTGCTCCTTGATCGGTGGCTGCGATCATCTCGGGAACATCATCCAGGCGTGACCTGGAGATAGCATATCTTCTCGGGATCGATGACCACGATGGGGCCCTTCTCGCAGAACCCGTGGCAGCCGGTTTTCCTGAAGTCGACCTTGCCCGTCAGTCCTTGACTTTCCAGTTCCTGTTCAATGGCCACAGCCACCTCCTTGCTGCCGGTGGCGTGACAGGCCGTACCGCTGCAAAGGGTGATACAGGGTTTGTTCGGATCCCGTTTGGACAAGATCTCCTTCCTGAACGCTTCCAGCTCGGCAGGGGAATTTATCCTTGGCATCTTCCTTCCTTAATCATAGCTCTTGATCACGTCCGCGGTCTTGGCGGGCGAGATCTTCCCGTGGGTCTTGCCATCGATCTCCATCACCGGTCCCAGCGCGCAGCAGCCGAGACAATTGACGGTCTCCAGGCTGAACTTCATCTCCAGGTCGGTTTCGCCGGGTTTGATCCCTGTCAGGTCCTGCACCTTGTCCAGCACACGCGTGGCGCCGCGGACATGGCAGGCCGTGCCCATGCAGATGTGCACCTGGTGGCGTCCCTTGGGAACCAGGCTGAAAGCCTTGTAAAAGGTGGCGATATGCTGAATCTGGCTCAACGGCACCTGCAGCTTCTCGCCGACCTCGTTGAGGACCTCCTTGGGGAGCCAGTGGTCTCGCTCTGGATCTCCAGCAAGACCTGAATGAGCGCACTGGCTTCGCCGTGATGCTTGTCAATGATTCGATCGATGGTCGCAGTATCCATTGTCTGCTCTTTCTCATGCTCACCTACGCCCCGCCCATGGCGAGGGCGTAGCAGTTGCTGTCCACGTCGTACTTGACCAGCCCTTGCCTGTGATGAGCTGTTCATGTGCTTCGCAACTTCGGACGGGTTCAGACCCAGAGCCTCCGATATCTCGGCGGTTGAGAGCGGCTTCTCCTGCAGAAGAGCGACACGATCCGGCCTGATGGCCAGCTTGTCACCGATCATGCTCGTCAAATAACCGGTTCACCTCTTCGCTCTCATAAAACTCCCGATAGGCCTTCTTCCGATTTCACGGGCACTCTCAGCTTCTCCCGTTCCACCAGTCTGAGGTATGGAATCAGTTTCCTGACCGGCTGCGAGGGCCTTCATGAGCACTGCTCCGGCTCTATGCCCTCCGGTTCCCCAAGGGGTCCCAGTTCCCTGATCCTGTCGGTAAAGCCGTCGATGACCTCGGCCAAGCGGTTGCCCTCGCCGCCGGACATGAACTCGATGCTCAGCCGTTCCGGGTTCAGGCCGATGCGCTACATGATCTTTTGCAGATATACGTATTGGCCAGCGCATCGTAGTTGCCCTGCGTCACATAGTTGCATTCGTTGAGCCGGCAACCGCCGATCAGCACGCCGTCCTGGCCGTTGGCGAACGCTCTGAGGATGAACTCCAGGTCGACCCTGCCGGAGCACATGACCCGGATGAGCCTGATATCATGACTGTATTGAATGCGGGCAACTCCCGCAGTATCGGCAGCGCCGTACGCTCACCAATGACAGACGAAACCGATGATCTTCGGGATGAACTTGCTACTGTCGCTCATCGGGTATCACCTCCTTTGCAGGCTTCTACAGTGACCGGCACATTCGCCCACGGGCCGGCCATCGATCTGGCTTAAATAGTGCTTCATCTGTGAAATGTTTCAGCGCAGATCGCGTTGGTGGGACACTTGGCGCTGCACAGGCCGTCGCCCTTGCACAGCACCGCATTGACTCGCGCTTTCCTGCCCTTTGGCGTATCGACGAATTGATCGCGCCATAACTGCAGGCGGTGATGCACGCCCCGCAGGAGACGCAGTCGTGTTCCTCGACCTCGGCCACGGAGCCCGAGGCGACCACGGTGTCGTGGGACATCATCGTCACCACCCGGCCGGCCGCGCCGTAGGCCTGGTTCATTATCTCCTCGATGTGCTTGGGGTATTGCGCCATGCCGCACAGGTAGACGCCGTCCGCGGCGAACTCCACCGGCCGCAGCTTCACATGGGCTTCCTTGAAGAAACCGTCCGGATTGAGGGTGACCTTGAACTTGCTGGCGATAGCACTGGTATGTTCAGAAGGGATCACCGCCGCCGCCAGGGAGAGGATGTCGGCGTCCAGCTCCAGCCGTTGGCCGAGGATAACGTCCGGCACGATAACGCGCACGCATGGCTTGCCCGCTTCGTTGGCGGCTTCCTCCACCTCCGGACCGTTATCCGGATCGTACTGGATGAAGCTTACGCCCCTGTCCGCCGCCTCGCGGTAATAGTCCTCCTTGAAGCCGAAGGTTCTCATGTCCCGGAAGAGGATGTAGATCGCCATCTTCGGGTTGAGCTCTTTCAGCTTGAGGGCGTTCTTCACCGCGTGGCTGCAGCACACCCGGCTGCAGTAGTCGCGGTCCTCGTTGCGACAGCCGACGCACTGGATCATCACCAGGCTTGCGGCGCTTGCCACCGTCTCGTCCCCGGCCGCGATCTTCTCTCCCAGCTCCAGGTGGGTGACCACCTTGTCACTTGTCCCGTAGAGGTATTCGGCGGGCCGGTAGACGTCGGCGCCCACGGCGATCACCGAGGCGCCGTGATCGATTTTCTTGATCACGCCGCCCGTCTCGATGGTGGTGGTGAAGTTTCCCACATACCCGGAAACATCCCTGATGACGGCGTTGTGCGAGACATGCACCAGGGGGTTGGCGTAGATCGACCGGATCAACTCGTCCAGATATGCCTGGACGTCCAGCCCTTCCAGGGTGGTGGGGATCCTCCGCGCCATCCCGCCCAGCACCGGTTCCTTTTCCACCAGGTGAACCAGGTACCCCTGTCTGGCGATGGAGAGCGCAGTGGTCATGCCGGCGATACCGCCGCCCACCACCAGGGTGGTCTTGTTCACCGGCAGGTCGAACTCCTGCAGCGGCTGCAACTGTGCGGCCCTCGCCACCGACATGCGCACGATGTCCTTGGCCTTGCGGGTGGCCTGCTCCTTTTCCTTGGAATGCACCCACGCACACTGCTCGCGGATGTTCGCCATCTCCAGGTAGTACTGGTTGAGCCCCGACTCCCGCATGGTGTCGCGGAACAGCGCCTCCAGGGTGCGGGGGGAGCAGGCGGCGATCACCACCCGGTTGAGCCCCTGCTCTTCCACCAGCTCGGTGATCTCCCTGATCGCGTTGTTGGCGCAGGAGAACAGCTGCTCCTTAGCGTAGACCACGTTGGGGTAGGTCCGGACCTCTTCCACCACGGAGGGGACATCCACTACCGATCCGATATTGGCCCCGCAGTGGCAGACAAAGACCCCGACCCGCGGCTCATCACGGACCATGTCCCGCTCCGGCGGATAGGACCTCTCCCGGGTCAGCTGGTCCCGCCGGTAGTTGAGAATCTCACCGCACTGGGAGCCGGCGCCGCTGGCGCTGAATACCGACTCGGGGATGTCCACCGGCCCCTGCAGGCCGCCGCTGACAAAGATCCCCGGCCGGGTGGTCTGCATCGGGTTCCCGGGCGCGGTTTCGGGAAAGCCGTGCAGGTCCCGGCCGATGCCGTACGTATCGGCCAGACCCTGGTGATCCGCAGGAGGATTGAGCCCCACGGAGAGGACCACCATGTCGAACTCTTCCTCCTTGACCCCGTCGTCGGGGGTGGCGTAACGCACCACCACGTTCCCGGTCTCCGGATCCTCCCCCACCACCGCTGTGTAGCTCCTGATGAAGCGCACCCCGGGGAGTTGTTCGGCCCGGTGATAGTAGCGCTCGAAATCCTTGCCGATGGCGCGAATATCGTTGTGGAAGACCGTGCACTGGGCCTCAGCCTCGTGCTCCTTGGTCAGGATCACCTGCTTTTGAGTGTAGGTGCAGCACACACTCGAGCAGTAGCTGTTCTCCCCCGGGGTGACCCGGCGGGAGCCGACGCACTGCAGCCAGGCGATCTTCCTCGGATGCTGCCGGTCGGTGGCGCGCAGGATCTCGCCGCGGTACGGCCCGGTGGAGGACAGCAGCCGCTCGTAGTCCATGCTGGTGACCACGTTCGAGAGCGTCCCGTAGCCGTACTCCGCAACCGTAGCGGGATCGAACGGCTCGACACCGGTGGAGAGGATGATGGCGCCTACATTGAGTTCAATCTTCTCCGCGGTCTGTCTGAAGTCGATGGCCTCCGTCTGGCAGACGCCCATGCAGATGTCGCACTTGCCCTCTTTGAGCCTGAGGCAGCTCTCATCGATGTAGGTCACCAGGGGGATGGCCTGGGAGAAGTAGATGTGGATCGCCTTGTTGTTGCACAACTCCTGGTTGTACGGATCGGGGTATTCCACCGGGCAGTACTTCATGCAGGTCCCGCAGCCGGTGCACTTGTCCTCGTCGATGTAACGGGGCTTCCTGGTGACGGTGACCCTGAAGTCACCGGCCTCCCCTTCCACACTGTTCACTTCAGAGTAGGTCAGGACCTCGATGTTTTGATGACGGCCGAACTCGACCATCTTAGGTGCGAGAATTCACGTGGAGCAGTCGTTGGTGGGAAAGGTCTTGTCCAGCTGGGCCATGTGGCCGCCAACGCTCGGTCCTTTCTCCACCAGGTAGACCTTGAAGCCGGCGGTGGCCATGTCGAGGGCGGCCTGAATGCCGCTGATCCCGCCACCGACGATCATTACGTCTCCATAATTCCCGTCTGCTGCAATCTTTTCCACTGGGTCCTCGTCCTTCCGGGTTAAATCACTTCGCGAATGATTTCGGTAATATCCTTGATCTCGATGGTCGTCCTCCATCTCGAGGGTCAGGCGGCTGTCCTCGAACATGGAGATGCAGTACGGGCACGCCGTGACCAGCAGGTCGGCGCCGACGGCCCGCGCCTGTTCCAGCCTGAGATCGGAGAACCGCTCCCCCTTGATCGTCTCCATCCAGACCCGCCCGCCGCCGCCGCCGCAGCACAGGCTGTTGTTGCGGTAGTCGGCCATCTCCCTGAGCGTCAGGCCGGGGATGCCGTTCAGAATCTCCCGGGGCTCGTCGAAAATACCGTTGTGCCGGCCCAGGTAACAGGGGTCGTGATAGGTGACTGTTCTTCTCGAGGCTCCCGGTGATCTAAGCCTTCCGTCCCGGATCAGCTCCAGCACATAACTGGGTCATGTGAACGACTTCGAAATTCACCATAAACTCGGCATATTCGTTTTTGAATGCTTCGTAGCAATGCGGGGAGGAAACGACGATTTTTTTCACCCCGTTGTCGATAAAGGTCTTGATGTTTTCCTTGGCCAGTTGTTTGTAAGTATCTTCCGCGCCGGTCTTGCGGATGCTCTCCCCGCAGCAGCTTTCCTGTGTGCCCAGGATGCCGTAATTGACGCCGGCCTTGTTCAGGATCTCGGCGGTGGCCCTGGCGACCTTCTTCATCCGCGGGTCGAAGCTGAGGTAACAGCAGCCGAAAAAGAGAATCTCCGTCTCTGCGGTGAACGGCTTCACCGCCAGACCCTCGGCCCAATCGGCCCGTTCCGACCGATTCTTCGTTCAGCGGATTCCCTTCGGCGTTCAGGCTTGCCTGCGCCGCCCTGGCCGGCTTGGCGGACGCATGCATGACGTCATAGTTGGTGGCCAGTTTGCGCAAGGCGACGCCGAGATCGATCTGCTTGACGCCCCGCGGACACTTCTCGTGACATTTGCCGCAGGTGGTGCAGCGCCAGATGTCCTCGCTCTCGATCTCGGTCAAGCCGAAAGAAGCCTCGCGAATGATCTTGCGGATGCTGAAGTTACGCACCAGGTTCCACGGGCAGACCACATCGCACTTGCCGCACTGGAAGCACAGCCGGTAGATGTCTCCACCGGACTCCTTGATCTCTTCGAGAACTTCGATAAACGGGGCTACTGGTTCCACTTGCTATTCCTTGGCGTTCATGCGGGCCACGGCATCCATCAGCTTGTCCCGGCCGTACTTGTCGGCCAGCGCTTCGAGGCCGATGTCGAGTTCCTCATGTTTCTTCTCCTCCGTCTCCTCTTCCACCCAGACTTCCCTCTCTTCGTAGGTCAGGACATCGGTGAGGCACCATTTGACGCACAGCGGTTCGTCCTCGCCCTCGCACATGTCGCATCGCAGCGGCAGGCCGGAATCGGGTTCCTTGAACATGTCCCGGGACGGACATGCAGCCCGGCAGAAGCCGCACTCGTCGTATTCCTTGCCGTCAATCGTGTAGATGTCGCGGCCGGCACATTCGGTGGGCGTGTATTCGCCGGCGAACACGGGCAGCCAGATGTCCTTCAGCCGGTGAGTGATCACCCGGATCCGGGACCTGGCCGGATTGACGCTGCTGTATTTCGGCTCGGCGTGGAAGGCGGAGCAGACGATCTCGCATCCCCGGCAGCCGTTGCACCGGTCAGCATCAACCTTGATGTTCTTGACTATCTTCTTGACCTTGGCCATCTTTCAATATCCCTCTCTTTTCGAGGTCTTCGGCGACATAATCCAGGTCCAGTTCATGCAGCCTTTCCCTGGTGGGGATACCGTCGTAGTTCCAGCCCTTGTAAGTGTAATAGGTGGTCAGCAGCTCTTCCTCCAGCTCGGGGAAGCGGTGCCGCCAGTGATCTTGGGCGGCTTCTCGTCAGCTCTTGTCATGCCTCTGCGATTATTGAATGCGCGATGCAGATTCCGGCTGCGATTGACTTTCCTCTTCAGTTCGTCCCTGTCCACCTCCATCCCGGTGGCCGCCGAGATCAGTTGCGGATAGTTGTTTATATGATAGGGAGGCTTCAGGCAGAACGACGCCATGCCGGCACACAGCCCGAGGGCGTCATCAATGTTGTGGAGCATTTCCATCCAGTCCACGATCTCGCTGCACATGGGCGGCGTCGGGAAATGGGGGATCGATTTCTCCCCCCGCGGTTCCCACTCCACCAACCACTCCTTGAACTTCTCGTCAGGCAGCTGGGGCCAGTCCTTGACGAACCGTTCCCTCTGCTCCCTCGTGGGAAACGCCGCCTGGGGCCAGTTCCCCTCGATCTGGGTGATGCTGATCTTCTCGTTGGTGGAATACATCAGGAAGTACAGCGGGTCGAGCATGCCCAGCTTGATCGGAAGCTGTTCGTGTTTCTTGATGTTGTTGTGGGCGAATTCCTCGGCGCCATTGCCGATCCGCTTGGCCGCCCAGTACGTCCCGTCGGCAAGGATGTCTCCGATCCCCTCCCGGCTGACCAGCCTGTCCAGCAACCAGATAAATCGGCCCTCTTTGTCTTCATCGGGGGCATCCCTCGAAATCCTTGTCCGTGAGAATGCCGTTTTCCTTGAGCTCCACGGCAAAGGCCAGAATCTGCGGGGTTGAGAAGCCGTCCACGCCGTACTCCGGGGCCTGCTGGACGATCCGGAAACCGAAATCCAGATTGTCGACATAGGCCGCCATGCCGTAGGTCAGCTTGGAGAAACACTTCATCATGTATCGCGGAACATTGTCCTTGCTAATCAACGCCCCGCATTGCTGCGGACAGTTGTAGCAGCTGATCAGCCGCTTGATGGCGTCAGTCTGCGAGACCGCCCAGCTCTTTTCAATATCTTCGGTCCAGAAACCTTTGCGCCGATTGCGGGCGTTGCCCCAGGCGAAACTCTCGGTGTGCCACTTCTCATCGGTGTGCAACATCTCCTGAGGCGAACCGATGCCGGACAGGATGGTCATGACGTCCGGAATCGGATTGGCGTTGCGGAAGTTGATGTATTCCGTGACTCCCTCCATCAGCTCCATGAACTCGGCGCCCCGGGCGAGGTGGACGTCCCCGGTCCCCCGGACCGCCACCGCCTTGATCTTCTTGTCGCCCATGATCGCACCGCCGCCCAGCCGGCTGGCGCTCGACCGGCCCTGCTCGATGGAAGCGGTGAAGCAACGGTTCTCGCCGGCCAAACCGATGGCCGCCACCTGGGCGTTCGGTTCACCCAACTCATCGCGGATGAGGTCCTGGACTTCCAGCGAGCCCTTGCCCTTCAAATGACGGGCGTCGCGGATCTCCACCTTGTCGTCCTTGATCCAGATGTACACCCAGTCCGGCGACTTGTTGCTGAAAATGACTTTGTCGTAGCCGGCGTACTTCAGTTCCGCCGACCAGAACCCGCCCATCATCGGGTACGCCAGCAGTTCCGACTGGGGAGAGACAAATGTAACCACGGTGCGGTTGGCGCTGAACGCCGGTGTGCCGTTTAACAGGCCGGTGCTGAATATCAGCAGGTTCTCGTCGTCGAACGGTTTGACCTCCGGGGGGACCCTGTCCCAGTGCAGCTTGACACTGGTGCCCAGCCCCCCAAGGTAACGCTCCGCCAACTGCGGGTCGGTTTCCGCCTTCTCGATATTGCCGGTGGCCAGGTCGATCTCCAGATGGTATCCCATCTCCGCGTATCTCATGTGGAACCCCGCTGTTCCTTTTTCAATTCTTCCAGATGTCTCAATCTGGGGATGATTTCCTTATGGACGTCACACATCACCGACTTGCCGGATGTGCTGCCTTGCAGTATCAGTTTGTCGTTGGGGCATCCCCCCTGGCAGGCGGTTCTTGACTCGCACGCCCTGCATTCCTCGGGGATGTCCGGCCGCTCGACATCGTAATGGAACGCGTCGCATTGAATGCTGCTCATGGGATCCGGCTCGAATATCGTTCCGGACTTCATTGTGTGGTTCCTGATGACACGGCCCGACGGAACCGTCAGGGAATACGGTGGCCACCCTTTTCCCGCAATGATAGGGCGACGACTCATGATCCCAGAGCGGGATCAGGGTATCGAACAGGAAAGTCGTGTGAACATCGCAGCCCCTTGCGACATACTCCTCGAGGAGATCACAGATCTCATGGTATTTGCCCAGCAGCCCCTTGCGGTACTCATCATCCAGCCCCCGGTAGATATTCCGGTAGTACCTCAGGCGGTAGCCGCTGTCCAACCCGAACCGGGTCAAATCGAGGGCTCGCTCGAGGTTGTGATCATCCAGGGTAGCCACCACGGTCTGGCCGATGACATTGGACCGCTCCCTGATGATCTTCATTCTTCTCGACAGTTCATCGATGGCAGTGGCGGTGACGTTCATCGATATCCACTGGATGTCCTCGAGGTCATCCCAGTGCAACGTGTCCACCACATCTCCATTGGTGTAGACAAAGCCCTGCATGCCGTCGGTGTTCCTGCAGGCGGCATCCATGACCTGCCTGATTCTGTCCGTGCGGAGCAACGGCTCCCCGCCGAGGAAGCCGATGGCGTTCATCTTGACGTTATTGGCTCTCCAGACTTGCGGTATCCACTCCAGCAAACGTGAAAATGTCCTGTCGTCCATTTCCGCTACGTTGTCCCGGCCCACCTGGTTGAAGGAATAGCAGTAGCTGCACTTTTGCGTACAGCGGTACGACAGAAAGAGCAAAAACCAGAACCAGGGCAGTTTCTCCCAGCCGGCATCGGCCAGACGCCTGCCCTCTGTTCCATCCCGGGTCTGGCTCCCGGACATTATTTTGGCTGACCTTGTACCCATTCCCGTCGTCGCCCCGGCTTGATCCCGTAAAAGTGTTGAAATATCAACACTGACTTGAACTGACGCCCCTTCGATCCAACGCTCGTTCAAATCTTATCGACTTTACGCCGCAACCATGCCTAAAGCAAGGCAAGCCAATCTTTTGCCATCAGCCGGTCTTGTTTGCCCATCGGAAATGCAATTCGCTGGTTGGAGGTTTGCATCCTGGCGGGCCCATCCTGGTTAAATCATTGATACCAATGGAGTTCTTACGCTGGGTGCCATGTCCCCCCTTCAATATTTATAGATGTGGTCGATTGGCGGCGCTCAATCCGGTGGCGATAATGACCCATTAATAGATAGGGGAGGTCCATTATGTCCCTATTTTGCGATCGAATCTCTTACGGAACACAGGTAGCGGTCAGGTCCTGGGTGTAGCCGCACAGCGCGCCGCCGTCGGACGGACGTTCCATCAGATCGCTGTTCACACCGTACGACCCCTGGCGGTCTCCACTGGCTCCGGCCACGATCCAGAAGATATCCCCCGGCGGCGGGGTGAGTGGATGGGCGCCGGTGACACCGGTGACACATTCGGCGGCGGTGTAGTTTGAAAAGTTACCGATGTTTCCGAAGAAAACCGCATGGTTGTCGGCGCTGCAGGTCGGTTGCCAGAAAATGGTCAGAATGCCGGTGTTTTGGTCGTAGTCCGCCGTCATCGGAGTGCCGGCTGTGAAGGGATCCATCGGCACCCGGCCCGGCGCGCCGGACAGCAGGAAATCTATATTCGGCGTCAATGCGCATTCGGCGACGGAGACCGGATCGTAGCTCAGACAGTTGACATGGTCGTCCCAGCATTCCCTGGGGTACGACCCACCCTCGGCCACTACCATGTAATCGACTCCCACCGGCACACCGGGCAGGAAATACGAACCGTCCGGATCGTTGATGGCGCAGATCTCGGCACAGAACGGCATCGAACCGCCTGCGATGGCGCAGACCATGACATCAGTGACGGCGGGCCCGAGGTCATCGGTGAGCAGGCCGGAAATGGCGCCGGCCGGCTCCAGGGTGAAATCGATACCGGGCACCGTGGCCGGCGCAGTCACGCTGACATAGTCGAACCCGCATCCCGGGTAACGGTTGTTGTAGTTCTCGTTTGCCAGGCAGAAACCCTCGTCCGACGGCACGGCGATGACGCCGAAATCTCCCGTCGGTGCTCGGAGCAGATAGCTGCCGTCGGCGCAGGACCAGGCGTCATCCACCGGCCCGTAGACATCGTGCCAGGCGGTCATCGGTACACCGCTAACCGGGGCCGGCGTCGTATCGGTCACCGTCCCGGATATGTAGCCGACATCTTCCGCCTGAACCGCCGGATAAACCCGGTAGTCCTGCCAGACCTCCAGCGCGAACAGCGGCGGAGCGAAGAACGAATGATCCTGCGGCATCTCGAAGAACAGGTCGTAGGTCCCCGGGGGAACGGCCAGGCGGAAGCGGCCGTCCTGCCCGGCAGTCCTCGTGCCCCCCACCTCGAACCAACCGGGCCGGTCGATGGCCGTGACCTGGACCCCTGCCAACCCATTCCCGACCGGGTCGACCACGTAACCTTCGATGAAGTATCCGCTGTACAGCCCTACGTTCCCGAAATCGATTGTTCCGGTGATCGGGATGACCGCTCCATCACCGGACAGGAACCGGCTCTGGAACGGAGGCTCCAGGAAGAATTCGTATTCGCCGGTGGGCAGATTCAACTGGAGCCAGCCGGTGTTGTCGCCGGCGGCATCGTCGTCGAAACCGAGGACGTCCGACTCAACCGAGATCTTGCAATCGCTTACCGGGAGGGAGCCGCCGACCGTTCCGATCCCACTGTCCACGCAAGTGGCGGTTACCGCGTGCCCGGCCTGCAGCGTGACGTTCTGCGTGGAGCCGCCGATCAGCCCGGGCAGTTCCAGATCTCTGGACGCGAGTCCCGAGGGGACCGGCGGCAGGAAGATCATGAAGTGGTCACCGACTCCGTGTCGGACGGAGTAGCTTCCGTCCACGGCCGTCAGATCGTAGTCGACCAGGGTTTCCCCATAACAGTCCACCAAATAAATTCCGACGAAGGTGTTATCCACCGGGTCGGTACCGTCGTCCACGATACCGGATGTGATGTGCGGCCCGGGAATGAACGTGCCGGTGACAGTCAGCGGATAGCCGGGGCTGTCCACACCGTCGATCCGCAGAACCACATCGCCGGACGCTGCCAGCGGGGGCACCGTCGTAGCCAGGCCTCCCCGGTAGACTTCGATCACCGTGTCGATCCCGTCTACAAAGCCGCCGAACCCGTCGGAGAAACGTACCGCTGCGGTAGTTCCCCGAATGTACTCTGCCCCATATGTGATCCGCTGGCCGGCCTGCACCGTCAGTTCGTCCACTTCGACGATGATCGGCGTTTGGGGCAACTGTCCCGAGTTCGAATAGAGCCGGATCGGGTGGTCCAGTTCCATGTCTCCTGTGACCTCGACGTAGAACACCACCTGCTCCAGCATGTTGATTCGATCAACCGACACCCACAGGGAAAAGCCGGGCCCGACAGGCGAGGGCAGCCAGAAAGTGCCGTCGGCGATTGCCCAGGTGGTTCCGGTCAGTACGCCGTAGAAGTCGTACTGCTCGATCCACGCGCCCATGGCCGGGCCGGTGACCGCATCATCCTGGAACAGTACGACGCCGGAAACCACAACCCCGGTGTCGAGTTGGATGTCTCCCAGGTTTGTGTCGGAACCGATTGCCAGCGGGCCGATAGGCGTTGAGATGTGGCGGCCGCCTACCGGACCCTGGACGAGAACACTGTAGGTATCGGCAGGCAGCCGGATCGCGAAATGGCCGGTAGCGTTGCTGAGGATCTCGACTCCGAAATCAAACGAGCCCTCGATCATGACCTGGGCGTTCCGGATCGGCGCTGCGGTATCGCTGATGACCCGGCCGGATAGCTGGTAGCCGACAGCAAACTGGTGATCCTGCGCTCCGGGGCAGGTCACCGGGTAACGCTCCTCGTGGTAGATGCTCCCCGTTGGCGGAATGAAATGAAGTTCGTAGTTACCGGTAGATGGTAGCGCCAGAACATAGTCGCCGAATCCGTCAGTGGACGCCATGCCGGCGAAGAGACCTGCAACCGGATCGACGGCTACCACCAGCGCACCGGGAACCGGGGAGACAGCCGGATCGGTGACGTTTCCCAGGACGGTGCAGGCCGGAACGAGCGTTCCGGGCAACACGGTGAACGATGCCGGGTTGCTGATCTCCCCGCTGTCCGTGTTCCTGACCGTTACCGGACCGGGTGTGGCGGTGGGCGGTACCGTCGCCACCAGCCGCCCCATGTCGGGCCGGTAGGCGTCGATCAGCGCCAGGGTTCCGTTGAATCGGACCTCCGGCGCTGTGCCGAAGTTGACGCCGGTGATCAGCACCTGCCTGCCGACCTGCCCCTCGATCGGGGCGAGGCTGAAGACCAGGGGATCGTCCAGCGCCGGCGGGACGGCCAGGCACAGGGTCGAACAGAACAGGATCAGGACCGGCAGCGAGTGTGCGGCGTTTCGAAAGGTCATGGTTCCCTCCGTATGTACCCACTCATATACCGGTTTTCACTCGCCCGTCAACATTGTTTACCAAATCGGGGATCTGCCCCTTCCAGCAGGTCCGGCGTGTGGGCTAAGATCGCGATTCCTGTAGGGGCCAAAAGAGGCAGGAATGTCCATGTCCTATCGAATCGTACAAACGTTGATGCCGGCTGTATCGATCCTGGTATTTCTTCTTCTGCTTCCCAATGCAGCCTGGGCAGGGGAAGAAAAAGCGGTCCGTTTCGATTTCAGTATGGACTGGACCTCCGCGTACTACTTTCGTGGTCTGCTGCAGGAGGATGCCGGGACGATCCTGCAGCCCGGTGCCGAGGTCGGTATCCAGGTTATGGAAGGGGAGGCGGCATCCCTACGTGTAGTGCTCGGTGCGTGGAACAGCGTGCACTCCAGGGAAACCGGCGCGACCAGCAGCGACTCTTTCGTTCGGGACTGGTTCGAGGCGGATCTGTACGGCGGCATGGAGCTGGAATTCAGTAACTGGACGATCGGGGCTCAATACGCCATCTACACCTACCCGAACGGTGCGGCCGGGTCGATTGACGAACTGATTCTCTCCGTCGGATATGACGACAGTTCTTTGTGGCGGGACAGGTTCGCAGTCAACCCGCACATGACCTTCGCCAAAGAAATCGACGACCGGGAAGGGACCGAGGACTCGTACCTGGAACTCGGATGCTCCCCTTCGTTCCGGTGGAACATGAACGGAGGATCCACACTCGATCTCACGGTCCCGCTAACGGTCGGGTTCAGCGTGGAGGATTACTTCGTCGACTTTTTGGGGAGCGAAGACACGGTCGGGTTCTGGGAACTGGGCGTTGATGCGATCTACGGCCTGCCGCTACCGGCAAGGTTCGGAGGGTGGTCGATCAACGCAGGGGTCCACTACCTCTCCCTGAGCAACGCAGCCGAAGAGTTGAACAACGGCGACGGCTCCGCAGTTGCAGGGCATGTCGGTCTGGGCTGGAGTTTCTGACTTGCTAACTTGCCCGTAGAAAAAAAGGGCGCCCACAGCGGGCACCCTTTTCGCGTTTACGTGAATCTTCGATCAATTAGTAGCGATCGAAACCGCCACCGCCACGGCCACCACGACCGCCGCCGCCTTCGCTGCGCTCGCGCGCTTCGTTGACGGTCAGTGCCCGGCCATCGAGTTGGTAACCGTTCAGCGCGCTAATCGCTTTGCCGGCGTCTTCGCTGTTTTCCATCTCAACGAAACCGAAACCGCGGAGCCGTCCCGTATCACGGTCGGTTATCAGTTTGACCTCGGTGACCTTGCGGTCGTCTTGTTCGAACAGTGCCTTCACTGCGGATTCTTCCGCGCTGAAGGGCAGGTTTCCAACGTACAATCTGTTTCCCATCTCTAAAACTCCTGGCTCTCTCATGGAGAGCCTAAATTCAGGTTCCCGGTCCGTGACTCCAACAGTGGGTCAGGATCGATGTCCAGGCGCACTTCTATTCGGGCGCCATTTTGGACCAGCAAAAAGTCGTTTCTGTACGATTGATTGCCACCGAGGACCTGTAGGCAAGGTACAGGTCATGACCGATCCCGTCAAACGCGATCCACCCCGGGGGGTGGATATCATTATTTTATCGGTCGCTTGAAAAAATCCGTGCATATCGTGCTGTATGTAATTACTGTATATAATACAAATAGCAATATTTGGAGATTTACGGTGCAGCCATGGTAAGGCGTTGAAAGCACGACAGCCCCATTTAGTCGGGAGAAGTATGATGTTTAGATCGATAGTGTTCTTCTGTGCTTTTCTCGTCTTTGCACCAGCTGCGGTTTCACCCGTCTGGTCGCAACTGCCAGCCTTCGATCTGATTGCAGAGGATATAGAACTTTATCAGATAGAGAACACCTGGCATGTCAGTACATCCTACAGATTTGCCATGGATGAGAATGTTGACCGCTTCTCTTATGAATGTGTGGTCCAGCACTACCGTGACGGTATCCTCCTGGACGAGATGTCGATCCAGGAAGACGTTATTGTTCTGGCCTCCGGTTGCAGCGGCTCGGCATTCTGTGAGGCCAGTGGAGACTGCCGGTACAGACACAATGGGAGAATCTATTCCGGCACCTGCGTCGATCATCCTTCGAAAGTTGGTGGATGTCTGTGCAGCTCAACCGGTAACAATCACACAGTACGGTGTGATGGGCAGATAACCGGGGGCCTGAGTGGTGATGAGTATGTTCTGAGGTTGTACCTGACATCCGGACCGTCGGAAAGCAGCATCACGAACAATGCCGTTTCTGTTATTTTCTGAACAGTGCACCAACACTGATCGATGGTCGAGGCTGAAGGTTCAGCAGCGGCAGAACATGAGTCCGGCAACTGCTGAACCTTAAAATGCACCCGGCAGGTCAAGGGTTCTCCAGATTACAACCCCAATACCTCTGATCTTACTCGCGCTCTTGCTGCACTGACGCTGTCGGCGGCGTAGGACTCGTAATCTGCACTGCTCCATGACTCCGATGAGGCATCGTATGCACTCCATCCGACGTAGTTGTCGCTGTCAACCCACGATACCCAGAGTGTTGCCGACTCAGAATCGATATGTATATCCAGGTCACCGGTAAATGAGGTAGTTGCCACATCGAAGACAGGGTCGGGGTCATCGACAATATGGCTTACTGTGATATCAATCCCCCCTCCTGCGTTGATCGCTTCAAACGCAACCCAGGGATCCGCGCCGTCGTATACGATCCTCGGATGGCTGCTGTCTGTGCCTGTTGCAGAGATGATCTGCTCGGTTCCCCAAATTCCCGTTGAATAGGTATGTTTCCGAAGCAACTACCTCGTCGGTGGTCCCGTCTCGCCACCACACAATCCACGTGTCCCCGTCTTCCGAGTGGCCAAGGCGTGGATCCAGATCGTCATCGGAGTGATTGGCAATGATCGCCGTCTGAGAGGGTCCACCACTACCCGGATCGACAATGTGCCTGATGTTGTAATTTCCGGATTGAGCAAGCGCTTCTGCTACTTCGATATTGCCGCTTTTGGGGTTGAGCTCCGAATCCGGCGGATCCAGGGCAAATGTGCCTGAAGCAAAGAATAGCAGGCTGACTACAACAATAGAACGAACGATGCGTACGTTTCCCATAAGGTCCTCCTTTGGATAGATAGGGAGAACCAACAGCATAATTGTTATAAGCTATTAATGGAATATCAATAGTTGCTATATGTAATAGCAGCCGCCCGTAAAAGCAGGCAAGACTGGTGATTTGGCGGCCTATACTGCTCTTGCCGCCCCTGGTTCAATCAGATCTTGCGCTTCCTTCTTCTGCGGGGTTCCGTGTGTTCTGCAAGATATTTGCGCAATTCCCGGGTCGCCTCGGTTGAGGAGTCTATGAATTCCAGGAGGTGCTTGGCCGAATGAAGTTCAAAACGCGAGCGCTCGTTGTCCTCTTCCTGTACATACACTTTCCAAAGGTAGAAGTGAGTGTGGAACTGAATAATTTTTGCTTCCAGCATCATCGCTTCGGCCTGAGCCGCTCGCAGCTCCTCCACTCCCTCTTGCGTCAGTCCCCTGATCACCAGCAAACGTCCCAGATGATACCTTGCAGAGGCCGCTACGAGACGCAGGTCGTTGGTTTCCGCATATCGGATTGTGGACCGAGCGGTGCGATTTGCGGCTTCAAGATCTCCCAGTGACTCCTGGATGTCGATCTTGACTATCAGTGCCTTGGCTTCACCTGTAGTGTTTTTTGCCTTCCGGTAGCGGTTGATGGCGCAATCCACCGACTTCAGCGCCGCAGCACTCTGCTTCTGTTTCAGGTGCAGCTTGGCTTCCTGATGGCAAATTTGAGCGTGTTTTTCATGATCGTCACCATCGGTATACTCGGCTGCCTGGCGGATCGTAGCCAATCCCAGTATCGGTGCACCGAGGGAGTTCCAGACTACGGAGAGTTGGATCAAAGCGTCTGCTGCCAATGATCGGTCTATTGGTTCTAACAACAGATCTTCGAGCAGCATTTTTGCCAGCTTCAATTTCCCCATTTCGCGGGCCAGGCCGGCGAATGCGATGCATGCCTTATTTTTCAGAAGACGGGATTCACTGTCTTTCGGCTCATAGACCCTAATCGCCATCAGGTGTGACAGACCTTTTCCCAAATCACCCTCTTTCCAAAAAGCCATGCCATCTTTGAGTAGAGCCTGAAGACTTTTCTCCTTCGGTTCCTCGACGGCCATTTGCTCCAACTCGATGAGATCCGAAACAAGATGTGCCGGTGTTTCATAAAGTCTCAATAGCAGATGCAGGCGCCGTACTCCAGGATCCAGCTTCCCCTGTTCGATCCGCACAAGGGTTGAAATCGGCAAAGGTTCGCCCTTTTCCTGGATCTTTCTGGAGACATCATGAAGAGTCAGACGAAGTTCTTTTCTCTGGTTGCGGAGAAGACTCCCAACTCGAACGGATGGTCTTAATGCTGCAGCACCCACGTGTGTCATCTCCCAAATGTTGACAATAATCTATATTAGACGGCGACAATTGTAACATTTGAAACGGTTCAATACCAATATGCATTCGGATCACACCTGTTGGCTACGTAAACTTCTGCATACTTTATTCCGGTGTTTCAGGAAGATCGAGAAAAAATCTAATGCTCTAAATATTAGTATAATAATATCTATTATTGCCTGTTTAACTGTTGTCAATGATGCGGTCTGAATTGAGCGAACCAGCCTAAGTGAGAAGGAGCCTCTACCGCTATCCCAGGCTCCGCCCTGATTCGGCCCGAACCGAATTGCGCAGTATCCGGGAAACAGTTGCCGACATGCTGCACCACTGACCGCAGGAAGCGGGCGACTGGTTGGATATCGCTTGTCCGTTGTGGAGATTGGGCGGACTTTTAGTTTGCGTCTCGCACGAGTAACCAGGTCGTTCAATCCTGAAAGGAGATGCCATGTTCTCTCGATCGATCCTCCTTCGTTCCATTTTCATTGCTCTGCTTCTGATCGCGGTTTCGGTTCCCCTTGCAGTATTCGCCTCCCCGCCGGATCCGGATGAATCCATCCCGGTCACAGGGATCCCGCTGGGGCAGGGGCTGTATCTTCTGTACGGCTCCGACCCGGAACTGCCCACCGACGACCTGGAGCCGCTGCTCGGTTTGATCGGCAATGCCAAATTTGTCGGTCTCGGTGAGGCGGTACACACCAGCGGCGGTTACTACGAGATGAAACATCGGGTGTTCCGCTATCTGGTTGACAACGGGTTTCGTGCATTCGGTTTCGAAACTCCCTGGATCGGCGCAGAGGCAGTGAAGGAGTACGTGGAAACCTGTGAAGGCAGCGCAGAGGACGCACTGGATTCGATGTTCACGGTCTGGAACAGTACGGAGGTCCGGGACCTTTTGGAATACATGTGTGAATGGAATCAGGACAATCCTGACGATCCGGTTCATTTCTACGGTTTCGACATTCAGATCTTAGGCGACCAGAACACTGCGCCGCTGATCGAGTTCCTGGAGGAGCTCGACTATGATGAGATTGATGAGATTGTGGTGGGCATTCTGGCCTGTGATGGAGCGGAAACTTATTACTACCCCGACTACACTTTCCCCAGACCTATTTATGAAGAATGTCAGGACGCTCTTGATGCGGCATGGCGACTGTTCGATGAAGAGGAACGGAAGATCGTTCGAGCAACTTCAGAAGAAGAACTTGCCTGGGCCCGCATCCATGTGGTCACGACGCAGTCCTGGCAGGAGCAGATCTATTTCCGCGAGATAGATCATGATAGAGCTACCGCAGCCCGTGACCGTGGAATGGCCTACGTTGCCGCGGCGATTCCGGAAATCCGGTTTCCAGACGACAGAGTCGTTCTCTGGGCCCACAACGCACATCTCATGAAGGACGGCACCGCCACCAGCTACGGACGGCAGACCATGGGGCAGTTCCTGAACGAGGAATTCGGCCGGCTCTACGCCCCCATCGCGATCACCTCTTATGAATTCTTCGTGGAGTGGCCCTGGCTCCCGGCATGCGGTGGGCCCTATTCCTGGCTAGGTGACAATCAGGTGGAAGATATTCTATTTCAGACAGGAGAGCAGACCCTCCTGGTGGATTTCGAACCTGCAGGGGCGGACAAGAGTATCTTCCTTCCCGATACCTCGTACTCCATCGCGACCTATTCCATGATCCCGGCAGAACAGTTCAATGGTCTGATCTACCTGGAAAGCTCTCCGGCCATGGACCCGCTTTTCGACGGCGAAACCTGTCCGTAATATCGGGGACAGGCACCTTAACCCGGTTTTGGTGCCTGTCACCTTAACCCCTGGACGACCTGGTCCAGGCGTGTCGCTTTTCTTCAGGCGCGTTATGACTATTGAGCCTGCCGGCATTATTTAAAAATAAAGAGGAATGTCCCTATTTTTCGGCGACTTTCAGATAATTTCCTTTGACAGCCCCCAGCTCAACGAGCTTTTCCGCTTACCAGTGTGAAAGCCATAGTGCCCGGTTGGGAGGACAAGGTCATGCACACCGGAAATATTCTGATTCTTGCTCTTCTTGTTCCGGCGCTGACAGGCGCAGCGGGGCCTGCACCGGAAAAGGTCGATGATGACTGGCTGTCGAATGTGCAGCGGCAGATCGCCGAGGGTGAGTATCACGTCACCTGGCAGGACCGGACGGTATTAGCCGATCTGGACGAGGCATGGCACGCGCCGAACCGTTCCCACAACCTGCGCACCTACTTCACCGATGAGGGGATACGGGTCGTCCCTCGCACCGCAAGCGAGTCGTCCTGGGAGTGGTCCCTCTCGCTCATCGGCTACGGACGTGGCGAGACTGTCTCTACCGTTGAAGAACCGATCCTGTCTCCCGATGAGAACCGGATCAACTACGACCGGGGCGATATCGTCGAGTGGTATATCAACGACCGCCGGGGGCTGGAGCAGGGTTTCACCCTGGCCGAACCGCCGGAGGTATCGGAACGGGATGAGGACGAACGGGCCTTTCTCGCGCTTGCGCTCGGTGGCACCCTATCACCCGTGATCAGTACGGACGGCCAGGCGATAGACTTCGCGGCGCCTGGCGGAGCCAAGGTGCTGCACTACGCTGAGCTCAAAGTGACCGATGCCACGGGCATAGAGCTTCCCGCATGGATGGAAGGGTTCACCGAGGCAGGCGTGCGGGGGATCCGGCTTGTGTTTGATGACCGTGAAGCCGTCTACCCCGTCACCGTGGATCCGCTGGCTACCAGTCCGGCGTGGACTGCGGAGGGTGACCAGGACGGCGCTGGTTTTGGATACTCCGTATCTACGGCGGGGGACGTCAACGGTGATGGCTACGCCGACGTCATCGTTGGGGCTTCTTTCTACGACAACGGTGAAACCGACGAGGGGCGGGCGTTTGTTTACCGTGGTTCTCCGACGGGCCTCTCCGCTACCGCAGATTGGTTTGCCGAGAGTGACCAGGCCTACGCCGGTTTCGGCTGGTCCGTGTCGACGGCGGGTGACGTCAACGGAAATGGGTATGCCGACGTCATTATCGGGGCTTATCAATACGACAACGGCGAGACTGACGAGGGGCGGGCGTTTGTCTACCATGGATCGGATACCGGCCTTTCCCTCACTGCCGACTGGACCGTCGAGAGCAATCAGGTCGAAGCCTATTTCGGCATCTCTGTTTCGACCGCCGGAGACGTCGATGGCGATGGCTACAGCGACGTAATCGTTGCTGCTTATGCCTACGACGACACCTTGACTGACGAGGGGCGGGTGTACGTCTACCATGGCTCGGATACCGGTCTCCCTTCCACGCCCGACTGGACCGCCGAAGGCGGCCAGGCATACGCCTACTTCGGCATCTACGTATCAACCGCCGGGGACGTTGACAGTGACGGCTACGCCGATGTCATCATAGGGGCATATGGTTACGACGCCGGCGAGGTTGATGAGGGGCGCGCTTATGTCTACAGCGGCTCACCGGGTGGCCTTAGCCCCGTGCCCGACTGGACTGCCGAAAGCGACCAGGCCAACGGCTCATTCGGCCAGTTCGTATCGGCGGCGGGAGACGTCAATGGTGACGGGTATGCCGACGTCATCGTCGGGGCTCCCGGCTACAACAACGGCCAGACGGACGAAGGACGGACCTATGTTTACCACGGCTCAGTAACAGGACTCTCCCTCATAGCCGACTGGACCGCCGAAAGCGATCAGGCATACGCTTACTTCGGTTACTCCGCATCGACTGCAGGGGATATCAACGGCGACGGCTACGCCGACGTTATCGTCGGGGCTCCCCAGTACGACAACACTCAAACCAATCAGGGGCAAGCGTACGTCTACCACGGATCGGAAGCCGGACTCTCCCTCACGGCCGACTGGACTGCCGAGAGCGACCAGGCCAGCGCCTATTTCGGCATATCCGCGTCTACGGCAGGTGACGTTAACGGTGATGGCTACACTGATGTCATCATCGGAGCTTATGGCTACGACAACGGCGAAACATTTGAGGGGCGGGCCTACGTTTACCACGGTTCGGCTTCGGGGCTGAGTGAGGTCGATCCCTGGACCGCCGAGAGCGACCAGATGTACGCCTATTTCGGATGGTCTGTGTCGACGGCCGGTGACGTCAACGGCGATGGCTTTGCCGACGTCATTATTGGGGCTCCCGAGTATGACAACGGCGAGACTGACGTGGGGCAAGCCTTTGTCTACCACGGTTCAGAGATCGGTCTTGCCGTCACAGCCGACTGGATCGCCCAAGGTGAATTGTTCTACAGCATGTTCGGCAAGTCCGTGGCGACAGCGGGGGACGTCAACGGCGACGGTTACGGCGATGTGATTGTCGGGGCTCCAAATTCTATGGCCGAGGGCAAAGTGTTTGTCTACTACGGATCATCGGCCGGTCTCTCGAGTACTGCCGACTGGACCATCCACAGTCAAAGTGGGTTCGGCTATTCCGTGTCGACGGCGGGGGACGTCAACGGTGACGGCTATTCCGACGTCCTCATCGGAGCTTATACCTACGACATGGTCTTTGTCTACCTCGGCTCACCGACCGGTCTTTCCCTCGATTGGAACTCTCCCATTTCAAGCGACCAGGACGACGCCCGATTCGGCTATTCCGTGTCGACGGCGGGAGACCTCAACGGCGACGGTTACGCCGATATCATCATCGGGGCTCCTTACTCCGACAACGGCGAGACGGACGAGGGGAAGGCTTTTGTCTTCTACGGCTCGCTCTCCGGCCTCTCCGCTGCCGCCGACTGGACCGCTGAGAGCGACCAGGCCGGCGCGTTGTTCGGCTACTCCGTGTCGACGGCGGGAGACGTCAACGGCGATGGTTACGCCGATATTATCATTGGGGCATATGCCTACTACGATGACTACGATGGGCTGGTTTTTGTCTACCATGGCTCGGCAACCGGCCTCTCCGCAGCTGCCGACTGGACTGCGGAGAGTGACCAAACCAATACATTTTTCGGTGTCTCCGTGTCGACGGCTGGAGACCTCAATGGTGACGGCTACGCAGATGTCATCATCGGAGCTCCCTTCTACGACAATGCCGCTGGAGGGGCGTTCGTTTACAACGGCTCGACGGATGGCCTCTCCACCACTGCTGACTGGATCGCCGAGGGAGATCAGGCAACAGACATGTTCGGCTGGTCGGTATCGTCGGCTGGGGACGTCAACGGCGACGGTTACGGCGACGTTATCGTAGGAGCTTGGAACTATGTCAACGGTCAGGCGAGCGAGGGTCGGGTCTTTGCCTATTATGGATGCGATGGGCCTGGCTTGAGTCTGAATCCTCGCCCACGACGGGCTGACGACAGCGCCCCAATCGCGCCTGCGGGAATGTCGGAAGAACCGGACAGTTTCCGGCTGGCTCTCCTTGGCCGTTCTCCGTACGGTCGCGGCAAGGTCAAGCTGGAGTATGAGGTCAAGCCGCTGGGCACCGCGTTTGATGGTACCGGAAGCGCCATCAGCGATACCTGGATTGATACCGGCGTGACCGGGACGGACCTGAATGAACTGGTGTCCGGTCTGACGGCCGGGACCCGTTACCACTGGCGGATGCGTCTGCTCTACGATCCCGTCACCACTCCGTTCCAGCAAGCGAGTCGTTGGTTGACCGTACCGTGGAACGGCTGGGAGGAAACCGATCTTCGTCCATTGCTGGAAACCGACATCGTTGTGTCGCAGACAGATTCATCGGATCCGGCGTATTTTGGAGTAGAGATGACGTACACGATCACACTTACGAACAGCGGTTCATATGCCACGGAAGTCGTTGTGAGGAACCCACTATCGACGGATTTTATCTTCGTGTCGGCCACGCCGAGTCAGGGAACCTGCAATGAAAGCGCGGGTATTTTGCTCTGCGAGCTCGGGCAGGTGCCGGGCAGCGCCGCCGCGACAGTGGCCATTGTGGTTGTACCCTGCAACGTAGGAGTCGCGGCCAACCGGGCCTGGGGCTATCTCGATGGGCGTGACTACGACATGGGCAACAACTTTTCCATGGAAGCGACTACGGTGCTGGGTCCTCCGATCGGCGACCGTGTCTGGGAAGACACCAATGGCGACGGTATCCAGAATGGCGGTGAGCCTGGAATGGCCGGTGTGCTGGTCGGCCTGTATCAGGAAGACGGCACTCCCGTCAATTCCACGTTTACGGATCTAGCCGGCAACTATTCGTTCGCCGGTTTTACCTATGGTGCGAACTACTATGTCCGCTTTGCTCCGCCTGCGGAATACGTTTTGACCCTGCAGGATCAAGGCGATGATGACCTCCTGGACAGTGACGCCGATCCGTACACCTGGGAAACAGCGGTCTTCAGCCTGGTGGATCTCAGCGATCCGGTCCGCTGGGATGCCGGCATGATCCCTCATTGTGCAGTGCCGGATGAGGCGGTCTACATCTACGACATGACCCTGACCGACGACGGCAACGATTACCCGATCCTGAATTTCCAGGACCCGAACCAGCCGTCTCAGGTCACCGGATATAACGTTTACCGCGCCTCTCGTCTCGGTCCGGGTTCTGACGTGCAGCTGGTGGCGTCCGACGTGACTGACATGGATGAATCCGAGCCAAACATCCAATGGGTCGACAGCTCCGGCGATGCCTCCCCCACCGGCCTGTGGTACTACTTTGTCGCCGCCTACAATCACCGCTGCCCCGCCGAGGGCCCGTTCTAATCCGGTGACAGGCACGTTAACCGGGGTTAAGGTGCCTGTCACCGTTGTGAGGCGAAACATGCCGAATCCGGCCGGTTTGGTTACCATGGTTGCTCACTCCATTAATAATGAGGGTTTGCATCATGCGTCACAGCGTTTCGAAACTGACCATTTTCGCTGTCATCTCCATCCTTTTGCTGACCGGCTGCGGGGAAAAGCCGGCGGGAGACAATCTCCTCCTGGCCCAGTGGACCGGTCCTTTCGGCGGCGTGCCGGCCTTCGACAAGATGGACCTGGGCGATCTCAAGCCGGCCCTCGAAACCGCCATGGCCATGAACCTGGAAGAGATTGACGCCATTGCCACGAACCAGGAACCGGCGACCTTCGAGAACACCATCGTCGCCATGGAAGGCGCCGGCCGGGACCTGACCCGGGTGCGGGCGTACTACGGGATCTGGCGGGCCAACCGTTCGACGCCGGAGTTCCGTGAGATCCAGAACGAGATGGCCCCACTAATGGCGGAGCACCGGACGAAGATCACCCAGAACAAGGAACTGTTCGCCCGGATCAAGACGGTGTACGAAAGCGACGAGGTGAAAGCGTTGCGCCCCGATCAGCAGCGGCTGGTCTGGCTGGTGTACAACCGGTTCGCCAGGAACGGCGCCACCCTCGAGGGCGAGGCGAAGGAACGATACGCCGCCATCAACAAGCGACTGGCTGAACTGCACACCGCCTACGGCAACAACATCCTGGCCGATGAGGAAGGGTACGTCACCTATATTGCCGAGGACCAGTTAAGCGGCCTGCCGGAATCGTTCGTGGCCGCCGCTGCCACCGCCGCCATCGAAAGGGGACGGGAAGGGGAGTACGCCATCACCAACACCCGCTCCTCCATGGACCCGTTCCTGACCTTCTCGGATGACCGGGAACTTCGGGAGCAGGTCTGGCGAACGTACTACTCCCGCGGGGACAACGGCGACGAGCATGACAACAACGCCGGCCTGGTGGAGATCCTGAAGCTGCGCAACGAACGGGTACAGCTGCTGGGATATGACAACTATGCTGCCTGGCGGCTCGAGAACCGCATGGCGAAGACGCCGGCCCGGGCGATGGAGCTGATGGAAGCGGTCTGGCCCGCCGCCCTGGCCCGTGTGCAGGAAGAAGTGGCCGACATGCAGGCGGTGGCCGATGCCGCAGGGGCGGGGATCACCATCGCCCCGTGGGATTACCGCTACTACGCCGAGAAGGTCCGCCAGGCGAAGTACGACCTGGACTCCGATCTGGTCAAGCAGTACCTGCAGATGGCCAAGCTGCAGGAGGCGATGTTCTTCGTCGCCGGGGAGCTTTTCGATTTCCGGTTCACGCCGATAACCGACGGTTCGGTGCCGGTGTTCCATGCAGACGTCAAGGCGTGGGAAGTGACTAAAGGGGAAACCGGCGCGCCGGTCGGGGTGTGGTACCTGGATCCGTACGCCCGTCCCGGGAAGCGGTCCGGAGCCTGGGCCACCGCCTACCGGGGACACGACACCCTGGATGGCGAGATCACGGTGCTCGGCTCCAACAACTCCAACTTCATCAAGGGAGCCCCCGGCGAACCGGTGCTGATCTCCCTGTCCGACGCCCGCACTCTTTTCCACGAGTTCGGCCACGCGCTGCACTTCCTGTCGTCCAATGTCGCTTACCCGACCCTAAACGGCGGCGTGCGGGACTTCACCGAGTTCCAGTCCCAGCTGCTGGAACGCTGGCTGTTCACCGACGAGGTCATCGACAACTACCTGGTGCACTACAAAACCGGGGAACCGATCCCCGACGAACTGGTGGCGAAGATCCGGAAGGCGGCGACGTTTAACCAGGGGTTTGCCACCACCGAGTATGTCGCTTCGGCGTTGCTGGACATGATGTACCACACCGTCGATCCCGACGGGCTCGATCCCGATGCCTTCGAGAAGGAAGCGCTGGCGAAGCTGAATATGCCGGGCGAAATCGTCATGCGCCATCGCAGCCCCCATTTCGGCCACATCTTCTCCAGTGAAGGGTACTCCGCCGGGTACTACAGCTACCTGTGGGCCGATGTGCTGACTTCCGACGCGGCGGAAACCTTCGCAGCGGCGGATGGCGGGTACTACGATCAGGATCTTGCGAAGAGCCTGGTGGATAACCTGTTCGCGCCGCGAAACGCGGTGGACCCGGACGAGGCGTACCGCTCCTTCCGTGGCCGGGACGCCGGGATCGGCGCCCTCATGCGGGATCGGGGGTTTCCGGCGCCGTAGTCCTTACAGTGTGAGAAAAAGCCGGCTGCAGGAGAGGGCGTGAACCGTCGACTCACTCCCTCCCTGCGAACCGAGGTGGATCCGGGGTCCACCTGAACAAGCTCCCCTTTCGGGTTTATTTGCCCTCAGAATAGCCCCGAAGTGCTTGTCAGTCAATGATTTAAATTAACTACTAAAATAGTCCGTTATTTCGCCTGTTTTTGCATAAACGGGGACAGGCACCTTAACCCGGGTTTCGGGGACACCCATGATTCAAGGGTGTCCCCGAAACCCGGGTTAAGGTGCCTGTCCCCGTTATCTACCGTTATCTACGGGCAGGCGCCGCTGGCGGGGATCCGCTCCCTGCCGGCGGAGTCCAGTCCGTAGTTGCCCGGAGTGACGTGGTCCCGCAGGAGGTAGAACCAGGCTCTGCCCGGTGGCCGGGTCCGGACTCATGTCCGGTATCACGCCGGAACCGTCCGCCATCGCGTCGCAGGTCACCGCACCCAGGTCGACGATGTCGCACGACCACAGCCAGGTTGGCCAGGTCACCGCGGATCAGGTCGTAGGTCAGTCCGCCCTTCGGGTTCCAGTGGATCTCGTAACTTCCTCCGTTGTCGTGGAAGAAGATGGTCGGCTGATCGCCGAACGGCTCCGACCGCGAAACGCGCAGTAGGTGACAAGACCCTTGCCCCCGTTGTCGTACCAGTCGTAGATACGCGTCGATGTTGGCGTCACACCCCTTGGCGATCATCTCCGTTACGGTGTCCTCACCCCAGTAGTTGTCGCCGGCGTCGATGGGGTTCGGGACCCTGGTTGTTCACGGCGTAGCCGGCGATGTTGTACAGGTCGTTGTAGTGCAGCGTCGCGTCGGCGTAGTTATTGATGTACACCGCCATCGGAACCAGTATCGCTGATGCGGTTGTTTTCAAGCAGCGCATGGACCATGGTCAGGTAACCGTAGACGTAAACCCCGTAGTTGCCGTTACCGATCCGGCTTCCTGAAATCGTCGTTTCCAGGGTACGGTACGGTAGACCGACCGTTCACCGCCGGTGATTTCACTGTCGGCTACGCTCAGTCGATCGATCCCGATGTGCGTAGAGCCCGTACCCCGATACGATATCGGGATGGCTGATGGTTACGGTCTCCAGCACTGCACTCCCCGCCTGGAGGATGTAATACCGAGCTGGTCATTGGACGGGGTATTCGAACGTCGAGTTCCGGAGCGTCAACTCTTCGGTAGCGTTCATGATCGCGCGCAGTGCCGTCTATTCCGACCTCCTCGATGGCCATCTCCTCGATGACTACCGGCGTCGTCCCGGTGCCGGTGTCGATCCAGGCGCCGTAGTCGTCGATCTGGGAGATCTGCACGTCGTGGAAGGTCCAGGTTCCCGTTCCCAACGGCGCTTGGAGGACGCGGATACCGTCCTCCTCCATCTGCTGGATCCCTATGGTGTCGAGATCCGGAATCCCGACGTGGTTCGTGTCGGACAGGCCTTTTACGCCCCACGAAAGGGACAGGCCGGTCAGTTCGGTCATTGCCCGCAACAGCCCGTCGTACCGGATGCCGTACCAGTGCCCCTTGGCCGGAGTCATTGAATCCGTAGTCATCTGGATCGATCCCGGGCCGACCCCTTGTGCCACCAGGTCCCCTTCCACGATCAGCTCGATCCGGGAAGTGTCCACGCCTCCGCGGCTGTTGTCGGCCAGCGGCTGGACCCGGATCTCGGTACCGGGATCGATGGTCAGTGTGGTCCCGGCCGGGACGATCACGTCCCCTGTCAGCACGATCGGGCCCGGTGCGGACCAAGTCTCGCTGGCCGGGATCGTACCCTCGGTGGTCGGGAGCGTGAAGTCAAAGTCCACCGTCACCGAGTCCGGCGTCGCTTCCACGTTGCTGTCGTTGTCGGTGACCCGGCACAGGAAGGTTTGCAGGCCGTCCACCGCCGGGGTGAAGGAGAAGGTCCAGTAGTCGGCGCCGGTGGCCGGCAGCCAGTTCGAACCTCCGTCGATGGAGACCTCCACCAGCTGGACGCCGGCATCGGCGTAGGCGGTACCCTCCAGGGTGATCGTACGGCGGCTCAGGGTATCGGAGGCGAACGGCCAGACGATCCGGCTCTCCAGCGTGACGCCTGTATCGATCACCAGGTTCTCCACGCCGCGGTAGTCGATCCGGCCGCGGATGGTGTTGTCTTCAATGTCATAGATCTCGCTGATCTCCGCCGGGTACCCTTCGGCCAGCATCTCGGCGTCTGTCCCCGACCAGTAGTTGCGGCGCAGGTCTGCCGCCCTCGGCGGTCAACAGGTTGACGTCGTACCCGGTGCTGCCCTGGATGTTGTTCCAGTGCATGTGCGGCCAGGCCACCTCGTAGATGCTGAGCTGCACGGCGTCGCCCCCGACGTTATCGATAGTGTTGTACAGCGCCGTCATGCTGCTCAGGTTGCTCGCCGCAATACCGTCCCCGCCGTATCCGGTCACCGTGTTGCGATGGGCGGTCATGTTCGAGTTGCCGCTGGAGGTTAGATTGATGCCGGCGCCGGCCCCGCCGTCCAAAACGTTGTTCACCACCCGGCCGTCAAGAACGATGTAGGTGTGGATCCCGTTACTCCCGCCGGTGATGTTGTTGTCTTCGATCAGGACCGACCTTCCGCTGTAGGCATAGATCCCGTAGTCCGTCGGCGGAGTCGGCCTGGTTGCCGACGACCTCCATCCGGTTGGTATAGCTCACGCTAGCTGTTCCCGCGAGCGTACAGACCGGTGCCTGTGTTGGAGCATTACGTTGCCGGTCATCTCCGTCCGTTCCGAGTAACCGGCGTAGGCGTAGATGCCATAGTTTCCGGTATCGTTCATTGTATTGCCGTCGACGATCAGGAGCGCATCGTTCCAGCTGGCGTGGCTGCCGGATCCGATAGACCCGGATACCGATAGTCTATTCGATCCGGTGCGCTCCACCGTGTTGCCGGCGACCAGCATGTCCGGGATCGAGCGCATCCCTGGCGCCGGTGCCGTACTCGAGGTAGATCCCGTCCTGGGTCATGTCCCGCACGGTGCAGTCGACCACGTCCTGGTGCGACCCGACATATCCCCAGATGCCACGTATCGCCGAACTCCACGATCAGATCGTGGATCGTGAACGTGCTGTCCGCGGTATCGGTCAAGCCGGATGCCGTACCAGTCCCCCGGAATCGGATCGGGCGAGCGGTCGGAGGTGAACAGCATCGGCGATACGCCGGTTCCCTGCAGATCAAGAGCACCCTCCACGATCAGCTCGATGCGCGACGGATCGACGCCGCCGCGGCTGTTGTCGGCCAGCGGCTGGACACGGATCTCCGCGTTCGGATCGATGGTCAGTGTCGTCCCCACCGGAACGATGACGTCACCGGTGAGCACGATCGGCCCTGCTCCGGACCAGGTCTCGTTGCCCGGTATCGTCCCTTCGGTGGTCGGGAGAGAGCTGTCGAAGGTCACCGTAATCGAATCCGGCGTTACCTCCACGCTGCTGTCGTTGTCGGTCACCCGGCACAGGAAGGTCTGCGGACCGTCCACCATCGGGGTGAAAGAGAACGTCCAGAAGTCGGCGCCGGCCGCCGGCAGCCAGGACATGCCTCCGTCGATGGAGACCTCTACCAACTGCACCCCTGCGTCGGCGTAGGCGGTCCCTTCCAACGTGATCGTCCGGCTGCTCATGGTATCCCCTGCGAACGGCCAGACGATCCGGCTCTCCAGCGTGACGTTGGTATCCACCGCGGCGATCTCGGCGCCGCGGTAGTCGATCCGGCCTCGTGAGTCCAAATCGGCGATGTCGTAGATCTCGCTGATCTCCGACGGGTAGCCCTCGGCCACGATCTCGCCGGTAGTGCCGTCCCAGTAGTTGTGTTTCAGATCGGCGGGGTAGCCGCTGAGCAGGTTCAGATCATATCCGGTAACGCTGCCCTGGATGTTGTTCCAGTGTAACCGCGGCGTGCGAACCGCTGGAGTAGACGGCGAGCTGGATCGCATCGTCATCGGAACTGTCGATGGTGTTGTACAACGCCACCGCGGAGTTCAGGTTGCTGAGGACGATCCCGTCGGTGCCGTACCCGGTCACGCTGTTGCGGTGCAGTGTCCAGATCGGTTCCGCCGCTGGACGTGACCACGATGCCGCCGCCGGTCCCTGCGCTCAGATCGTTGTTCACGATCCGGGCCTCGCCTGTCTGGTAAACGTAGAATCCGCCGTACCCGCCGGTGACCGTGTTCCGCTCCATCAGCACCGACCGTGCTGATGTACACGTAGATGCCCCGGCTGGATGGGTCGGTGACCTGGTTGTCGTAGATCTCGTACCGGTTGGTGTAGGAGGTCGAACTGCTGCCCCGGGAGTAGATTCCGGTGCCGGTGTTGGAGACGATGTTGTTGTAGATCTCCGTGCGCTCCGCGTAGCCCGGGTAGGAGTAGATGCCGTAGTTGCCGGTATCGTTGGTTGTGTTGCCTTCGACGATGAGGAGGGCGTCATTCCAGCTGGCGTTGCTGCCGGACCGGTAGACCCGGATGCCGTAGGCGGTCGGCGCCGGTGCGCTCCACCGTGTTCCCGGAGATCAGCATCCCCGGGTCGAGGACATCCCGGACGCCGTTGCCGTACTCCATCCAGATCCCGTCGCCGGTCATATCCCGCACGACGCAGTCGACTATGTCCTGGTGCGATCCGGGGTAACCCCAGATACCGCGCACCGCGAACTCCACCACCAGGTCGTGGATCGTAACGGTGCTGTCCGCCGTGTCGGTCAGCCGGATGCCGTACCAGTCGCCGGCCAGTGGAGGTCGGGCGGTGCGGTTGGAACTGAATGTAACCGGAAGAGCCGGGCTCCCCAGGAGGTTCAGCGTACCCTCTATGATCAGTTCGATCCGGGAGGTGTCCACGCCGCTGAACTGGTCGTCCGATTGCGGCGTCGCCTTGATCAGGGTGTCCTTCCTCGATGGTCAGCGTCAGCCCGACCGGCACCGTGACGTCGCCGGTCAGCACGATGACGCCGGACCAGGTCTCGTCGGTAGTCAGGGTGCCGGAAGTTGTGATGTTGGCGGCGATGACCTCCACGTTGATCGAGGACGGCGCCGCCTGGATGCCGCCGTCGTCGTCGGTGACCCGGCAGTACAGGTCGTAGAATCCCGAGGAGCCCGGCGTCCACTCGTACGGACCACAGCTCTTCGCCCGTCGCCGGGAACCAGGTCGCCGCCGTCGGTGGAGAACTCCACCAGCTGGATCCCGGCGTCGGCCGCCGCCGCGCCCTGCATGTTGAAGGTCATGCCGGTCAGAACGTCTCCGTCTACCGGGTTGGTGAAGCCGCAGACCTGGGCCGGGAGATATCCACCGCGGCGCCGCGGAACTCCCGGTAGTCGACCCGGCCCCAAGACGGGTCGTCCTCCACGTCTTCGATGCTGGTGATGTTCAGGGGGAACGGACCGGCCAGCATCTCGGCGGTACGTGTCCGGATCCCAGTAGTTGACCCGGCCGTTGACGCTGGACGATACCGCGTTGCGCAGCTGGACGTCGAAACTGGCAGGGGCGTATTCACGGAAGTTGTTGAAGTGCACGCTGCGGTAGGTCGCCGCGGAACCGCCTGCAAATTCCAGTCCCTCGTTGTCGGCGTCGGTCCAGGAACCGAACTCGTTGAATACGAGCCTGGTCTCGCCACTGCTGTCGGAGATCGAGGCGTTGGTTCCGTTTCCGGTGAACGTGTTCTTGGACAGGATGATTTCACTCGGGTAGCTCAGGACCAGGCCGGCCCCGGTCTGGTTGGAGAACGTATTGGCCCGAATGACCGCCGGATCGCCGTAGTTGGCGAAGAAACCGGCCCCGGTGTTGCCGTCGATGGTGGAGCGCAGGAGATTGATCGGACGGTTGCAGTTGTAGAGATAGACTCCCCGGGTCACGTTGTCGTGGATGTTCGCCTCGTCGATGGTCAGCGGCCCGTCGTTGTTGCACGAGTAGACGTACAACCCGTAGCTGTCGTTGTCGCCGATCTCGACATCTTCCAGAAGCCAGGTATAGTCGATCGATCTGCAGGTAGATCCCGTAGGTCCCGTTGTTCGAGAACGAGCCGCCGGATATGGTCGGGTTGGGCGGGAAGGCGGCGTCCGATGACGACACGTACAGCCCGTGGGCGTAGTTGTTTTCGCTCGATGACCTCGTTCATGGCCGCAAAACGTGTTCGCGGAACTCGATGCCGTGCCATGCTGCGGTCACCACGGTCCAGTCCAGGTCGTTGAACGCTGCGTCGCTGATCGATTCGAACCGGATCCCGAACCAGTCCCGTCCGTTCCGGAACCGTCCGGGTGGAAAGGAATGCTACCGGCGACATCAGGTCGCCCTGGGTCACCAGGTTGCCTCGAACGATCAGCTCGATCCGCGAAGTGTCCTCTCCGCCGAGGCGGTCGTCCACCAGCGCCCGGGCCTGCACGGTGGTTCCCGGCGCCAGGGTCAGGGTGTTACCCGGCCTCCACGATCACGTCGCCGGTCAGCTCGATGTCGCCGGACCAGGTCTGGTTGCCGATGATCGGGCCGGACAGGGCGATCGGCCCGGTGACCGTCGCGCCGAGAAGGTTGGCGTCGATGACGATCGTCTCGGCGGGAACCGACTTGACCTCGCCGGTGGCGACCACACGGACCTGCAATTCGAAGGTGCCCGACGAAGGCGGGAACCACTCGAAGGTCCAGGCCTCCATGCCGGTCACCACACCGTACGGGGTTTCGCCGCCGCCGTCGCCGCACACCGGGTCGACGCCCTGTTCGCGGACGCAGACCTCCACCCGGTCGATGCCGTCTGCGGCGTAGGCGACGCCGGTGACGATCATGCTGTGGACGTCGAAGGTAGAGCCGCTGGCCGGCCAGGTGATATGGGCCGCCAGGTCGCCTGGCGCCGAGCCGGCCACCGAGGCCGCAGCCCAGTTGTCGTAGTCGATCAGGCCGCTGCCGCGGTTGTCATGGATGTCATAGAACTCCACCAGGTCGGCCGGGAACCCGGCGCCGTTCATGTTCAGGGTGGTCGTCCACGCCCCAGTAGTTGCGCCGGGCGTTCAGCGCCCGAGTCGTGGTCAGGTAAACCTCGTAGTCCACGACGTTGTCGATATCGCTCATCCCGATCACCGCCGGGACTCCGGCGCCGGTGTGATACTCGATCGCCGTGCCCTCGTACCCGTGGATCATGTCTCCGGTGTTGCCGCTGATGGTGTTGTACGCGCCGACCAGCCGGGGCGAGCCGATCCGCAGGCCGCGCCCGTTGCCGGTGATGGTGCTCTTGAGCAGGACCATCTCCACGCCGCCGCCGACCTCGATCCCTTCCTGGGCGTTGCCGGTGACCAGCAGCCGCTCCATACGGATCTCGGTGCCGCCCTGGGTGACGTTGACGCCGTCTGCGCCGTTGTTCTGGATCGTGGAATCGAGCAGGTTGAAGCCGGTGCTCCCCGAACTGATGTACAGTCCGTTACTGCCGTTGTTCGACACGGTGGCGTCGGTGACGGTCACCAGGTGCGGGCTGGCGTTGATGTCCAGGCCGTTGCCGCCGTTGCCGGTGATGGAGGCTGCGATCACCTCCACCTCGGTACCGCCTGTCACATCGACGCCGTCGCCGTCGTTATCCAGGATGCGTATTCCCTCCAGCATCCAGAGCAGTTTGGACAGGGTTCCGCTATCGCCGCTCAGGCCGTCTTGGGAACAGTTGTAGATGGTGCTGTCCACAACGTCCGGCGCCGCGTCCTCCAGTTTCAGGCAGTTCACGCCGTGGCCGATCTCCGTGGACTGGATGATCGACAGTTCGTCGGTGGTCGTGTCCCGGTAGCGGATGCCGTACCAGTCGCCCTTTCAGGGCGCCGCTGCCCACCCGGGAGGAATCCCAGACGCACTTCGTTGCCCACCGCCCCGTTCGATTCCAGCACGCCCTCGACGATGATCTCGATCCGGGACGGGTCGAGGCCGCCGTAGGTTTTATCGGTCAGGAACTGGGCGTGCACCGTGGTTCCCGGATCGATGGTCAGCGTCGTGCCGGCCGGCACAATCACGTCGCCTTGCAGGACGATCGGGGCCGGTCCGGTCCAGGTCTCGTCCACCAGGAGCGTACCGGAGAGGGTCGGGCCGGTGCCGATGTTGACGACCTTCGAGTCGGGCACCGCTTCGATGGTGCCGAGCATGTCGGTTACCCGGCTCATCAGCGTGTAGATCCCGGGTGACGGAGCCCAGGCCAGGGAGAACGCAGCTCCTTCCACCGTGGCGTCGGTCCAGTCGCCCCCGCCGTCGGTGGAGACCTCCACCCGCAGAATCCCTGCCCGGGCCACTGCGCCACCGTAGATCGTCATTTCGTTTTCGTTCATGCCGTCGGGGAACACCAGGTAGGAGTTGACATCGTCGTCGTTGGGCAGGTACCCGCCCAGGTTTTCCTGGAAATCGACGTGCCGCAGGGTCGGGTTGTCATGGATGTCATAAATTCCGGAAACGTTGGCCGGGTAGCTGCCCATCTCGGCATTCAGCGCTCCCCACCAGTTGCGCCGTGCGTCCGCCGGCAGCGAGCCGGTCTCCATCTGCAGGGCGAATCCGGTGTTCCCAACCAGGTTGCTGGCGTAGACGGCGGTTACCGGCCAGCCGGACGAATCGTTGTTGAGTAACCAGGCCGGTACCGCCGTTGTTCTCGAAGTCGTTGGCCACCAGGGTGCGCGGTCCGTTGCCGTTCACGGTCAGGCCGGCATCCGGGATGCCGTTGCCGATGAATTCGGACAGGATCACTTCCAGCCCGCCGCCACCAATAGTGGTGGTCAATCCGCCGCCGTCGTTGTACGCAACGCTGAGGCCGACCAGGCGCAGGTCCAGGGCTCCGCCGCTGATCGATCCGGCGTCGCCGGTGGAATTCTGCAGGGTCACATCGGTCCAGGTGCCGGAAACGTTGGAAACATTCACCGGAGTTCCGGCGTCGGAGACGGACACCCTGGAGGGAGAGAACGGTACGCCGCTCCGCGCCTGTCCGTAGATGCCGTTAATGCCGGACAGGCTGATCTCCACATCCTCCAGCAACGGGGACGAACTGGTCAGCCGGACGGCGTAGTGGGTGTGCTCGATGATGGCGTGCCGGATTGTCGAATCGCTGCTCTCGGCAGTGTTCTGGAACCGGATGCCGTACCAGTCGGATTTCTCCGGGAACGCGTCGGCGCTCACCAGTTCCACCTCGCTGCCCGGGGTTCCGGCGATGTCGAGAACGCCTTCCACGATCAGTTCGACGCGGTAACTGTCCGCCCCCGAAGACGAATCGTCGCAGGTGGCGAACAGGACTCTCGGTGCCGGCCTCGATGGTCAGGGTGGCGCCGACCTCGATGGTCTGGTCGCCGGTGACGATGAACGGACCGTCGGCCTCGTGCCACGTGGTATCCGTATCGATGGTTCCACCAGGCACCAGCGTGCCGCCTTCGCGGACGATACGGGCCAGGTAAATTTCGTGGTCGGCGGTTCGATTGTCGGTCCAGACCGGGTAGATCCGGGAACCTGCCGCCGCCACGGCCAGGTGGGCTCCTTCGCCCCGGGGATCGCCGTGTAGTCCGACGGCAGCGACGAGACCACGCTCTCGTCGAACCAGCTCCCGCCGCCGGCCGAGCCGACGGCATGCCAGGTTTCGGTCTCGCAGTCCGGGTTGACGTCGTCGGCGCGACGGTCGTACCAGGCGGCGTGGACCGTGCCGTCCACCGGGTGCACGGCCAGGGCCGGGCCGTACTGCTGCCGGGTCGCTACGCTATGCACCTGCACCGGCGCCGACCAGGTGGAGCCGTTGTCTACGGAATTGGCGACCAACACGTCCAGCCCGTCGGCAGGTACGATCTCGTCGGCGAATCCGATGTATACCTGTGCCCCGGGACGTGGTCCAGCTCAGGTCCACCGCCAGGGCAGGGGTGGATCCGTGCAGGGCGCCGCCGCTGCAACCGAGGTCGACGCCGCAGTCGCCTGCGCCGCAGCCGAGTGTCACACTCGCCGCGTTGACGTCGGTGGTCCAGTTGTACCCGCCGTTGGTGGAAACGTCCACCACGATCGTTTTCTGCAGATCGTCCAGCCAGGCGGCGTACGCCATGCCGTCCGGTCCGGTGGCGATCCTGCGGCCGCCAGACATCTTCCGCGCCGGAGGAGCCGTCGTTGATCTTTACGGAGGTCGACCATGTGGCCGCCTGGTTCGTGGAGTAGTTGCGGTAGATCGCCCGGTCGGTTCCGGTCTTGCGGACCCAGACGATGAGAAGTCGATTCGAATAGGAGGTGCATCCGTTCGGAATGGCATCGACCGCTACGTGAGGTGTCTCCACCGACGGATCGGCTCCGGCGCCACGGTTGTCCTCAACGAAGGAAGCTGCTTCCCAGACCATGCCGTCGTAAGACCGGGCCACCACCACGGAGCTGTCGATGGGGTTGAGGCCGCCGTCCAAATCATGGACCTCGTACGCCGCGTACCATACGCCGTTGCGGTCCACCGTTACGGTCGGCTCCGAACTTTCGGCGAATGCGTGTCCGTCGAAGGTCATCGGCAGGACGGTGGACAGGAGCAGGCCCCCGCCGTTCGGGGACAACCAGGCCCGCGGGCCGGCTTCGCCGTCGTCGACACCGACGATCAGGAGGCTTTCAGGATCGGCGGGGTCCGCCGCGACATCGGCCAACCCCTGGTAGCCGGCGGCGCCGGAGACGTTGACCTCCAGGTCCGGCGTAGAGGAGATAACCAGACCTCCGATCGCAACCACACCCAAAACGACTGCCACGACGATCCAATTCCGATATTTCATGACCTGACCCCCGTTCTTTGCACACACCTGGACCCTGGATAGCAAAATGCGGACAGCTGTCCTTTGCCTGCCACGATGACCCCTCTTCAGAACGGTCCTCCCCAAGGGACCGCTATTCCTTGCAGCGACAAACGGCCTGAGATCCGGTCAGAAAAGGGGACAGGCACCTTAACCCGGGTTTCGGGGACACCCATCTGAATCATGGGTGTCCCCGAAACCCGGGTTAAGGTGCCTGTCCCCTTTTGTTACGGGCAGTCGCCGCTGGCGGGGATTCTTTCCCTGCCGGCGGAGTCTAGGCCATATTTACCCGGGGTGACGTGGTCCCGCAGAAGGAAGAACCAGGCCTGCCCGGTGGCCGGGTTAGGACTGATGTCCGGGATCACTCCGGTCCCGTCCGCCATCGTCTCACAGGTTACCGGGCCCAGATCGATGGTGTCGACGGCCACCGCCAGGTCGGCCAGATCGCCTCGGATCAGGTCGTAGGTCATGTCGGATTTCGGGTTCCAGTGGATCTCGTAACTGCTTCCGTTCTTGTGGAAGTAGATGGCCGCCTGGTCGCCGAACGGTTCGGTGGAAAACGGGCAGTAGGTCACCAGCCCTTTCGTGCTGCGGTTGTACCAGTCGTAGATCGCTTCGATGTCAGAGTCGCAACCCTCGGCGATCATTTCCGCTACGGTATCCTCGCCCCAGTAGTTGTCCGAGGCATCGATCGGACTGTCGGATTGGTTGTACAGTTTATAACGGGCGATGTTGTACAGGTCGTTGTAGCGCATGGTCAGGAACAGGTCGTCAAAACCACTCACGTTCACACCGTCGTAACCGGTTTCGCTGATCCGGTTGTTCTCTATCAGGAGGTTCATCGGCGCGTAGCTCGAAACAGCGTAGATTCCGAAGTTGCCATATGCGATATGGTTTCTGGAAATAGTGACGTCCGAGATTACGCTGGCACTGATCGAATAGTTACCACCTGTGATTGTGCTGTCCAGGACGGTCAGCTTATCGCCATGCCACTTATGTAGAGCATGTCCATCCCAGAAATACGGACGGGAGATGGTGATCTTTTCCAGCGCAGTATTCCTCCCGCCTTCGAGGTATACCGTGTCTCCGGTGGACGTTGTTATGAACGTCGAGTTCCGTATCGTCAGATCTTCGGTTTCGTCCAGGATTACACTCAGTGCTCCCGTTCCGGTCTCCTCGATGACCATTTCCTCGATGAAAACCGGCGTGTCATGGAAGCCTGCTGTGTCGAGTAACGCACCGAATCCACCGGTCTGGGAGATCTGTACGTCGTGGAAGGTCCAGGTTGAGCTGTTCGTTGCCCCGGGACGTGCCTGGATGCCGTTCTGCGTCATCTGCCTGATCCTGACGGTATCCAGATCCGGAATCCCGACATTGTTCAAGTCCAACAGGCCTGTTACGCCATATTCCAGGGACAAGCCGCTCAATCCGGGCAGTACGCGCGGCACGCCACTGTAGTAGATTCCGTACCAGCTCCCTTTTACCGGTGTCATGGAATCGGGACTCATCAGGATCGATCCGGGACCTGTGCCCTGGGCTATCAGGGTCCCTTCCACGATCAGTTCGGTCAGGGTACTGTCCAAACCTCCGTGGCTGTTGTCCAGGAAAGGCTCAACCCGGATTTCCGTACCTGGATCGATTGTCAGGGTCGTTCCGGCCGGAATCACCACGTCTCCGGTCAGCACGATCGGCCCTGGTCCGGTCCAGGTCTCGTCAGCGGTCATCACCCCTTCGGTGGTCAGAAGAGAGCTGTCGAAAGTTACCGTGATCGAATCCGGTGTTGTCTCGACGTTGCTGTCGTTGTCGGTCACACGGCAGCGGAAGTTCTGCAGGCCGTCTGACAGCGGGGTGAACGGGAAGGTCCACAGCTTCCCGCCGGTGGCCGGAAACCAGGTCGAGCCTCCGTCGGTGGAGATTTCCACCAACTGGACGCCGGCCTCGGCGTAGGCGGTCCCTTCCAGCGTAATCGGCCGATTTCTCACGGTGTCCCCTTCAAACGGCCAGATGAATCGGCTTTCCAGCGTCACGTTCGCATCGATCGCCAGGTTCTCTACGCCCCGGTAATCGATCCGGCCGAGGCTGATGTCGTCCTCCACGTCCCAGATCTTGCTGATATCCGATGGGTACCCTTCGGCCAGCATCTCGGCGTTGGTTCCCGCCCAATAGTTGTGGCGCATGTCGACAGGAGAAACCCCGGCTCTGGCATCGTACCAGGTGCTCCCCTGGATGTTGTTCCAGTGGACGTGCGAACCGGAAACATCAAAGACATAACCAACGTTGCTGATGGTGTTGTACATGGCGATCAGGTCGCTGCCTCTGATTCCGGCACTGGTGTAGCCGGTTACCGTGTTTCGGTATGCATCGCCATGGAGTAGACAGACATGCCATATCCGGACCCTCCACTGAGAACGTTGTGCGTCACACGGCTGTCGTTCATGCCGGCTGCATAGATTCCGCTCCCTCCTCCGGTGACGGTATTGCCGTCGATCAGGGCATACCGGCCCCATATGACGTCAATACCGTACTCAGCGGCAGAATCAATCTGGTTTCCCTTGATCTCCACCCGATTGGTGTAGGCTTCGTCCGTATCTCCATGTATGACCAGACCGTACAGTACGTTGGAGACGATATTGTTGGTGATCTCCATCCTTTCCACGTTTCCGGTATCGGCTCGGACTCCGTACCAGCCGGCAGTGTCGATCGTATTGCCGTCCACCACAAAGAGACTGTCATTCCAGCTGGCGTCCTCGCCGGTCCGCTCGATCTTTATGGCGTAGTGCAGTCCTGTCCGTTCCACCGTGTTACCGGAGACGAGCAGTCCCGGGTCGAGAATATCGCGTACACCGGCGCCGTATTCGAGATAGATGCCGTCCACGCTGGTATCCCGTACGGTGCAATCGACTACATCCTGGTGGGAGCCTTCGTGTCCCTGAATCCCCAGCACTCCGAACTCCACCACCAGATCATGGAGAACAAATGTATTGTCCGCCGTATCGGTCATCCGAATTCCGTACCAGTCACCCGGAATCGGTTCTGGGGAGCGGTCGGAGGTGACAGCATCGGTGACAGGTCGGTTCCCTGCAGATCCAGCGCACCTTCCACGATCAGCTCTATCCGGGAACGGTCCAGGCCTCCGCGGTTGTGGTCGACCAGCTGCTGGGCCCTGATTTCGGCGCCCGGGGCTATGGTCAGCGTCGTTCCTTCGGGAACGAGGACATCACCGGTCAGCAGGATCGGTCCTGCTCCGGACCAGGTCTCGTCACCCTGTATCTCCCCTTCGGTGGTTGGAAGAGAGCTGTCGAACGTTACCGTGATCGAATCGGTTGTTATCTCCACGTTACTGTCGTTGTCGGTGACACGACAGAGAAACGTTTGCGGTCCGTCCGCCACCGGTGAGAACGGGAAGGTCCATAGATCCCCACCGCCGGCAGGCAGCCAGGTCATGCCTCCGTCGGTGGAAACCTCCACCATCTGGACTCCGGCATCGGCGTATGCGGTCCCTTCCAGCGTGGTCGTCCGATTTTTAATGTTGCCGCCGTCAGACGGCCAGATGAACCGGCTCTCCAGGGTGACGTTGGTATCCACCACCGTGAGCTCCACTCCTTGGTAGTCGACCCGGCCGAGGCTGTTGTCATCCTCGATGTCCAAGATCTTGCTGATCTCCGACGGATACCCTTCCGCCAGCATCTCCCCGTTGGTTCCGTCCCAGTAGTTGTGGCGCATGTCGACAGGATTCTCATCGGTTCTGGCGTCGTACCCGGTGCTCCCCTGGATATTGTTCCAGTGCATTCTGGGCACTCCGTACCCGCTGTCGGCAGTCGACAGGATCGCATCGTCTCCGGATCCGTTAATGATGTTGTACAGAGCTACCGCGGAGGGAAGGTTGCTCAGAACGATTCCGTCCCCACCGTACCCGGTCACGGTGTTTCGGTGGAGGGCCAGATCGGTAATACTGTTGCCGGTTACGGTGATACCGTCGCCTGTCCCTCCGGTCAGGTCATTGCGGATGATCCGGATTTCATTCGTGCGTATTGCGGATATCCCGCTTAAACCATCGGTAACCGTATTCCCTTTCACCAGCACGACCGGCCAGCACCGATGTCGATCCCCTGGACGGAAGCGTCGGCTACCTGGTTGTCGTAGATCTCGCACCGGTTGGTGTACGTATCAGACGAGCTTCCAGAGAACACGATCCCGAAATCCGCGTTGGTGGTGCTGTTGTTGAACAGTTCGGTCCGTTCCGCGTAGTACGGGAAGGCACAGATTCCGCAAAGCCCGGTATCGTCGGTTGTGTTCCCTTCTATGATCACCAGGGAGTCGTTCCAGCTTTCATGGGATGCATACCACTGGACCAGGATCCCGTACTTGCCTGCTCCGGTCCGTTGCACGTCGTTCCCCGAGATCAGCATCCCCGGGTCGGTGTTGTCCCTTTCCCCGAGGCCGTACTGGAGGTAGATCCCGTCTCCGGTCATGTCCCGCACGATGCAATCGACCACATCCTGGTGGGACCCGATATCACTCCAGATACCGCGTACTCCGTACTCGACAATCGCATCGTGCAATGGAAACGCGCTGTTCGACCAGTTGGTCAGCCGGATGCCGTACCAGTCGCCGGCCAGTGGGTCCGTTGTCCGGTGGGAGGTGAACGTTACCGGAGCGGTCGGGCTGCCCAGGAGATCCAACGTTCCTCTGATGATAAGTTCGATCCGTGATGGATCCTCCCCGTTGTTCTGGTCGTCCGACAGAGGCGTTGCCCTGATCACGGTTCCCGCTTCGATGGTCAGGGTACGGTTTTCCGGCACCGTGACATCGCCGGTGAGCACGATGACGCCGGACCAGGTTTCATGGGAGGTCAGGGTGCCGGAAGTGGTGATACCACCGGGTCCCATGAGGTCGATTCCCGTGTCCGTATCAATTTCGCCTGGTTCCAGCGTTCCGACGTCGAAGACGGTTCCGGCCAGGTAGATCTCGTTGTCTGCGGTCCGGTTGTCGGTCCAGACCGTGTAGATCTTGTCTTCCGGATGCAGCGATGGACAGATTCTCCCCTTTGCCCCGGGAATCGCCGGTAGTGTCCGAAGGGGAAGTGGAGATAGCGCGCTCTTCGGTCCAGGTCGCTCCGCCGTCCGTGGAGACGGCTTGCCATGTCTCGGTTTCCCGGTCAGAGTTCACATCCTCGGCTCGCCGGTCGTACCAGGCGGCGTGAACCGATCCGTCCGCCGGGTGAACCGCCAGGGCCGGGCCGTACTGCTGCCTCGTGGCGACCGAATGTACCTGCACCGGAGTCGACCAGGTGGAGCCGTTGTCGATGGATGAGGTGACCAGTACATCCAGCCCATCGGACGGGACGATCACGTCAGTGAATCCGACGTACACCGTGCCTCTTGACGAGGTCCGGCTCAGGTCCACCGCCAGGGCAGGGGCGGAGCTGCGGTATCCGGTGACCCCGTCGGCGATGTTGAAATCTTCGGTCCAGTCGATCCCGCCGTTTTTGGAAACGTCCACCACGATGGTTTTCTGCAGGTCGTCCAGCCAGGTAACGTACGCCATACCGTTCGGCCCTGCGGCGACCTGCGGCCGCAATACATCTTCCATGCCGGAAGCGCCGTCGTTGATCTTGATAGAACCGGTCCACGTGGCCGCCTGGTCGATCGAATCGTTGTAGTAGATCGCCCGGTCGTCTCCGGCCTTGCGCACCCAGACGAGCAGGAGTCGATTCGAGCCTGAGACGATGTGAGGCGTTTCCACCGACGGATCGGCCTCGGCGAACCGGTTGTCCTCGATTAGCGAAACCGCTTCCCAGACCATGCCGTCGTAGGAACGAGCGACTGCCAGGGAGCTGTCCATCGGGTTGTTTCCGTTGTCCAGGTCATGGACCACGTAGGCGGCATACCAGATTCCGTTCCGGTCCACCGTTACCGTCGGTTCCGAACCTTCTGCAAACGGATGCCCGTCAAAGGTCAGGGGGAGCACGGCAGATACAAAGGTCCCCCCGCCGTCGTCAGACGACCAGGCTCTTGACCCGGCACCGGTATCGTCGTTGCCGACGATCACGACTCGGTTCGGATCGGCCGGATCGACGGCGATTTCGGCCTGTCCCTGGTAGCCAGCGGCTGCGGAAACGTTGATCTCCGCTTCCGGCGCTCCGGAGATCACCAGACCTCCCATCGCAAGAACGCTGAGAACGATTGCGCGGGCGATCCAGTTCCGATATTTCATCGTTTGATCTCCGGAGGAATCCTCCTCAGAACGATCCGTTCCAGGAAAACTGCCTTACATATACGGAAAATTGTTCCCGAATGCGTACCAAAATTGTTTTGCTTCCGGTCCGGTGGAAAAAAGCTCGACGTTCGGTGGTGTTATCATTATTAGTAGATGGGTAGAAGGAGGGGGCGATGGAAGAACCGGCGCCGCATGAAGTGACCAGGCTGCTCCATGCCTGGAGATCCGGGGACGAGAACGCCCTGAACCGGCTTTTTCCGGTGGTTTATGACGAGCTCCGGAAGATGGCGGCCGGGCACCTGGCGGCGGAACGGATCGACCACACTCTTCAGCCGACGGCGTTGGTTCACGAGGCGTACCTCCGCCTCCTTCCCAGGGAAACGGCGTCGGTGGAGGACCGAGCCCAGTTCCTGAGCGTGGCGGCCCAGGCGATCCGCAGGATCCTGGTGGACCATGGCCGCGCCAAGGCGAGAGCCAAACGGGGCGGGGGCCAGGTCCGTGTCACCCTAACCAGCAGCAAGGCGCAGGAGGATCCGGTGGATCTGGACATCCTGGACCTGGACCGTGCGCTCCTGAAACTGGGGGAGTCCGATCCTGTGGACCAGAAGGTGGTGGAGCTGAAGTACTTCGGCGGTCTGACCGACGGTGAAGTGGCCGGCGTCCTCGAACTTTCCGAGCGGACCGTCCGGCGCCACTGGGTGTTCGCCCGGGCCTGGCTGGCCCGGGAACTCCGGTCTTGAACACCGGCCGGCTCCGCAAGCTGTTCGAGGAAGCTCGGGAGCTACCGGTGGAGCAGCGTGCCGCTTTCCTTGACCAGGCGTGCGGTGACGACCGGGAACTCCGGAAGGAGATCGAATCGCTGCTGGAAGCCGAGCAGGGCATCGGTTCGTTCCTGGACGGAGACCGGGTGGGGCAATCCCTCAGCGAGGCGCTTGCCGGTATCGATGACAGCCTGGTGGGACGGACTGTCGGTGGCTACCGCGTTCTCGAACTCATCGCACGGGGCGGGATGGGCGTCGTCTATCGGGCCGAGCAAGATAGTCCGGACCGGCAGGTGGCGTTGAAGTTGATGACGCCGGGGTTCCTGTCCTCCGAGATCGCCAGGAGGTTCGAGGTCGAGGTGCAGGTCATGGGACGCCTGCAGCATCCGGGGATCGCCCAGATCTTCGAAGCCGGAACGGCAGAGATCGATCACGTGGTACGGCCGTTCTTCGCCATGGAGTTCATCGACGGGCTCCCGGTCACAAAATGGGCCGAAGAGAACTCCCTCGACCTGCGTTCCCGCCTGGAGCTGATGATCAGGATCTGTGAGGCGGTGCGCCACGCCCACAGGAAAGGGGTGATCCACCGGGACCTGAAACCGGCCAACATCCTGGTGGACGGTCACGGACAACCGAAGGTTCTGGACTTCGGCGTTGCCCGGGGCGCCGACGCCGATCTGCAGGCCACGCAGATCGGCTCCCGGAACGTCCTGCTGGGAACGCTGGCCTACATGAGTCCGGAACAGGTCCGGGGTGATACCGCCGAGCTGGACACGCGCTCCGACGTCTACTCCCTCGGCGCCATCGGTTTTGAACTCCTGGCCGGCCACCCGCTCCACAAGCTGGATGGGAAAAGCATTACCGAGGCGATCCGGATCGTCACCGAGGGTGGGTCCACCGATCTGACTTCCGCGGTCCGGTTGATGCCGCAGGATGTCGGCACCATCATCCGGAAGATGCTGGAGGTCGACCCGGCAGAGCGGTACGACTCGGTAGCGGCGCTGATTGTCGACCTCAGGCGGTTCCTGGACAACCGGCCGATCCTGGCCCGCCCTCCCAGCGCCCTGTACCACTTCCGGAAACTGGTGTCGCGGAACAGGATCGCCTCCGGTCTCTCGGGCTTGTTGCTGGTGTTGGTGGTTGGTTTCGGTGTTGTTGCCGTGGTCCAGAACAGCCGGATCCGGGCGGAGCGGGATCATGCCCACCGGGAGGCCGCCACCGCCGAGCAGGTCTCCGACTTTCTTCAGGAACTGTTCGCGGCGCCGGCCCCCGGTGTATCCAGGGGCGAGAAGCTCACCGCCCGGGAGATGCTGGACCGTGGCGCCGCAAAGGTCCGGTCCGATCTGGCCGGTCAGCCGCTGGTCCAGGCGAGGCTGATGGTTTTGATGGGGAAGGTCTACCTGAGCCTGGGAGTTCCGGATGAAGCGCGCCCACTTCTGGAACAGGGTATCCAGCTCGGTCGTACCGTCGTGGCGGAGGATGCGGGGCCGGTGGTGAGCGGTCTTCAAAGCCTGGCATGGTTGCATCGCAGCGCCAGGCGGTATGAAGATGGGCTCGAAGCGGCGCGGGAGGCGCGCCGGATCTCCGAAACGTATTCCGGGACGGACGAAGAAGCGGACGGTGATCTGCTGATCACGCTGGGAGTCCTGCTGCGGGACCGGGGTGAGTTCGAAGAGGCGCAGGCGATCCTGGAGAAGGCGCTGGTGGTCAACGAAAAGATCCGCGGCCCCCGCTCCCGGCAGGTCGGTGGAGCGCTCAACCACCTGGCCTGGCTGGAGTTCAAACTTGGAAACACGGAGAAGTCCCTGGAAACGTATGAGAGTGCCTGTCCGATCCTGGAAGAGTCCATCGGTGCGGACAACCCGGCGCTGGCCTGGTGCCTGAACGATCACTCCCTTGTGCTCTCGAGTAGTCACAGGAATGAGGAAGCCCGGGAGAAGCTCCGGCAGGCGCTCGACATCTGGGAGAAGGTTCTTCCGCCGGGGCATCCGTATCTGGCCATCGCCGCAGGCAACCTTGGAGCGCTGTTCAACGATGTGCTGGACTACGAGAACGCCCTGCTGCATTACCGCCGTGCTCTCGAGATCCGACGGCAAGCGCTGCCGCCGGATCACCCGGACGTGGGGGACAGCCTGTGCAACGTGGCGTACATCGAGCGGAACATGAAGCGCTGGAAAGAGGCGGAGAGCGATTTCCTGGAAGGGATCGCCATTATGGAAGCGGCTTTGGGACCGGACGACGAGAACGTTCGGAACAATCTGCTCGGCCTGGCCCATCTGTACAAGCTGACCGGCCGTTACCAGGATGCCGACGCAATCTACGACCGGCTGGTGGAGAGTGTGGTGCGGACCCTGGGAGAGGACGATCCGTTGGTTGCCTCCGCGCTGGAACTGAACGCCTACAACCTGATACTGCTGGAGCGCTACGACGAGGCGGAATCGACGCTACGGCGGGCCCAGGCCATCGTCGATCGACCGTCCGCCCGAGGCAAGTTGGGACTTTGCCTGCAACACCGGGGGGAACTGGAGCAAGCGGAGACGGTTCTGAAGGAAGCGCTGAAGCAGACCGAGCCGGCCGATCGGAACAACGCATCGGATCTATCGGATCTTCTTTTTTACCTTTCGAAGATTCCGAGAGCTCGCGGGGACCACGATCAGGCCGACCGCTACCTGAGCCGGGCCCTGGATTTGCGGCGGAGTTTCAGGCCGGAGAGCCAGCAGCAGGTGCTCTATTTCCAGGCGGTCCTGCAAGCGCGAACCGACCGCGAGGCGTCCCTCGCCCTGCTGCGCCGTGCCCTGGACTCTGGGTGGCCGCCCTATGCCGTCGACCGGGAAACCGACTTCAAGGGGATCGATACTTCCCCGGCGTTTGATTAATTAGGGACATTCTGCTTTATCTTGCAATTCCTTAATCGAACTTCAAGGGTGTCCCCGAAACCCCGGTTAAGGTGCCTGTCCCCGGAAGGTCTACGGCTGTCCTTGCGGTTCCGTGGTCCGTGCCGTCCCCCGGAGCAGTTCCTCGCTGGTCGGGTTGAATCGCAGGCCGGCTTTCCCGGCTGTCTCCGCAGCTTTGTGATTCCCGCCCCGCATCTCCAGAACCATAACCGCCATATAGGCGCCGACCCGGTATTGGTTCTGCGCTATGGCGCGGTGGTACCAGGCCCGGGCTGCATCGGTTTTGCCGTCGATCTCCGCCAGCCTGCCGAACTGCAGCATGGCGTCGTAGGATAACGGCGAGAACGGGCGGTTAACGAGACCCTGGAGCAGTTCAACGGCGCGCGCCCTGTCCGTTTCCGCCAGGCTCATGGCGAGCAGCATGGTGGCCATCGGATGACCGGGAGCGGCCTCAAGCGCCCGTTCCAGTTCGCCTGCCCCCGGAACGGCGCCGGAGCCCACCGCCTGTTGCAGCCTGCGGGTCAGCTCCACAGCCGCTTGCCGTCGGGCATCCCCCTCCCGTTCCCAGCCCTCGGCTCTTGCCGCCAGTTCCTCCTGCCCGGTTGTCCGCAGTTCCCGGATCAGGCCGCCGGCGAGTATGGCCCTGGTCCGCTGCCACGGATCGGAGCTGATCCTGCCCGTAACGTCCACAGGCTCACGGGAGTTGGGATAACGGATCAGATGCCGGACCGCCTGATCCGGCGGAATCCCCGGGAGCGCTGCGCTGATGCTCTGGAGCCTGCTGTCGGATCCTGTCCGTGCGATCCATTCCGGCACCTTGTCGAAGCTGATGTTCCACTGCCGGAACAGTTCCGTCGGCAGGCGATACTCCAGCCAGACGTTGTCGTCGGTGTTGCGCTCATCGGTTTCATCCGCGATTTTGCGGACGGTCTCATCGCCGATCTGCAGGAAGAACGGCAGCTCCAGCGGGTTTGTGACATCAATCTCCAGGAGCGAGTCTCTCACACCGGTCTCTCGGGCCCGGGCTGCAAATGTTTCCCACGGGACCGAGACCGGAGATGCCGAGGCGAGCAGGATCGAGTCGTTGGGGGCGGTGCGGAACAGCACAACATGCTCGAAGACGTCGGACAACGATGCCAGCACACCGCGGTAGGTCTCCTCCGAGAGCTGATAGTTCTGCAGATGCTGGCCGAACAGTCCGCCTTCCGCCAGCCGCTCCCGAACCGCCATGTAGAAATCCCGCGAAAACAGATTGGCGACTCCGGCCATCCACGGATTGGACGGTTCGGAAATTATGACGTCGTATTTCAAAGCGGTATAGGCCAGGTGGGTCCGCCCGTCTTCCAGGAGCAGATCTACCCGCGGGTCGCTGAGCGCCCCGTGGTTAATAGATTCGAAAAACGGAGATGCGTGGATCACCCCAGGTTCCAGTTCCACGATCCTGAGGGACCGGACCTCATCATGAGTCAGGATTGCCGCCGCCGTCATGCCGCTGCCGTAACCGATGAGCGCCACGTTCTCCTGCCGGTTCGCCCACAGCATCGGCAAATGGCCCCCCAGCAACTGGGTGTCCAGATCGATGGGCGCTGTGCTGGCGTCCGGTTTCCCGCTTACGCGCAGAGAGCCGACGCTTCTTATGTTGTAAACCGAAACCGGCGTGTTGATCCCTTCCTCGTAGAAGATCAGCGGGTTCTTGCGGGCCACCTCGAGATCGAACGGTTCCGCCATGTAGGTGTTCTGGTACAGCCCCAGGTTGAACAGGCCGGTATCCCAGACCGGTGCGGCGATGAGGAGGACGGCGCATGCCGCCGCCGCCGCAGCCACCGGCCATAATCGCCGCCGGTCCGCCCGGGTGACTACCAGCAGCAGTCCGGTGACAAGGAACGCCACCGCTGCAAGGATGAGGGTGGTGCGGACGCCGTAGCGGGGCAGGAACCAGAACCCGGCCGCCACCGATCCGAAGATGGCGCCGGCGGTGTTGGCGCCGTACAGCAGACCGACGTTGGTCTCAGGCGCCAGTCCGGGAGTCGATTCACGCACCGCACGCACCGCCGCCGGGAAAATCGCACCGAGCATCAGGGCGGTGGGGAAGATCAGCACGGCGGAGATCGCAACCTGGGACAGCACGATGGAGAATGAGCCGAACCGCTCCAGGGCGTGGCGGAACAGCCCGTCGAACCACAGGGGCAGGTGGTTGATGTAGAACAGTCCGAGCACCGCCAGCAGACCGGCGGAAGCCAGGAACGTCGTCAGCAGCGTCCGGCCCGGCAGGTTCCAGCGACGGAAGACCGTCGCCTCGGCCACGCTGCCAAGACCGATCCCGGCCAGGAACACGGCGAGCATCACGGCGAAGGTATGTACTGTCGGTCCGACGGTGAGCGCCAGAAGGCGGAACCAGGTGACCTCCAGTATCAAGCCGGCGGCGCCGGCCACCGCCACCGCGGCTCCGATCATCCAGGGTTGTCCCGCGCTGACGGCTACCGTTTTTTCCGTCGGAGGCGCAGCCAGGGCGGCGCTGGCCCCGCGGTGCAGGGCGAAAACCATAATGCCGATGCAAACATCGACAATACCTATGACTAAAGTTGTGCGCAGTAGCCCGAACCCTGGCACCAGCAGGAACGAGGCCAGCATCGTCCCCGCCACAGCTCCCAGGGTGTTGACGCCGTACAGCCCGCCGGCGTCCAGGTCGTACCGTATCCGGGCGCGCCCCGAGGCGCCGACTACCACCGGCAGGGTCATCCCCATCAATGTCACCGGAAGCAGCATCAGCAGCAGCACCACGGCGAATCGGGTTGCGACGAACAGACCAGGTTCACCGGACAGGTTCTGATAAATCCATGCGAGCCACGGGCTTGTGGACCGGAACACCACGATGGAGACGGCGCCGCACAGTCCGATGGCAAGCTGCAGCAGTGCGTACACCCGCAACGGGAACCGCACATCCCGGGCGATGCGGGCGGCCAGGACACTGCCCAGGCACAGCCCGCCCATGAACCCGGCGGCCACGCTGGCCACCGCATGCAGCGAGTTGCCGAGCAGGTACGACAGTTCCTTGAACCAGCAGACTTCCAGCACCAGGCTGGTCCCGCCGGACAGGAAGAAAGCGACGTACAGGATGCTCCGAACCGGAATTTTCATGGTGGCCATTCTAATATAAATTTTGAATCTGGACGCCGGCCGTTGGTTTCAAGGGGGACTGTCCCCCCTTTCTCAAGGGTGTCCCCGAAACCCCGGTTAAGGTGCCTGTCCCCTTATAGTCCTGTGACCAATAGATAGACAAGATCCATTGTGAACCACCTATTCCTTTGTATATTGAGGTCGGAGTGGGGTTATTGCGGGGATCTTCTGCTCCAAGGAGTTGCATTATGTTCGCAGCACTCGCCCCGCTCCCCCGCACTCGCCGCTTGCTCGGCGCCCTGCTCATCCTTGCACTGATCGGCCTGCCCGCCCTGGCGGAGGAACGGACCGCCGAGGCGGAGACCCGCGTCTTCCTGACGCTGGTGGGAGCAGGCGTCCGGATCGACCGCGCACTCATGCTCGCCCGCGCAGTCGGGATCGAGCTGACCGCAGGCGATGATCTCTTCGCCATTCCCGCAGGAGAGGTCGTGTCGGCAGTCTCCGATTCGGACGAAGCGACCGGCGTAGCAGCCCTGGGCGGCAATGATCAGGTCACCAATCGCGGGTTGGTACAGGCGACCTCCGACATCATCGCCGATGCCGGCGACCTGTTCCTGGACCACGGCGCCGACGCCTCCACCGACGCCGATGCGCTGGCCACCGGGATCAGCGGCGACTCCGGCGATGACAGGCTGGTCAACGAGAACCTCATCGACGCCACTGCACTCGCCGACGCCCTCGCCTCCGACATCGAACTGACACTTCCCGACGGCGACTCGGCAAACGTCAGCATTAACGCCACAGCGACGGCGACCGGGCTCGACGGTGGCGAAGGCAACGATTCCCTCACCAACACAGCGGTCGGCGTCATCTCCGTTACCGCCGATGCGCTGGCCCGGGCTGACGAGATGTCGGCCTACTTGAACGGATCGGCCAGCGCCGATGCGGCCACTGTCGCCACCGCCTTCGCCACCGCACTGGACGGTGCGGCCGGGCAGGACGAACTGGTCAACGCAGGGAGCCTGACCGTCACCGCCACATCCACCGCCGAGGCTGCAGGCAACTTCCAGGACGACATAGGCGTCATCGACGCGCGCATCCGGGCTGAGAGCACCGCCCGCGGCATCGATGGGGGCGAGGACGATGATCGGATCAGTAACGATGGAACCGTGCGCGTCGAATCATCGGCCTGGGCCGGCACCGACACCTATCGTACCGAGTTCGGAGGCGACGGCACCGTGGACAGCTCCACCACAGCCGTCGCCCTGTCTGAAGGTCTGGCTGGTGGCGCCGGTGCGGATACGGTGTACAACACCGGCGATCTGATCACCGTGGCCACCGCCACCACCGAGACGTTCGGCTTGTTCGTCGGCAGCCTGGATTTCGCAGACGGCAATCACGCCGACGCCGGTGTCCTGGCCGCGGCCTCTGCCAACGGGATTGCAGGAGGTGAGGGAGACGACCGGCTCGTCAACTACGACCTGATCGATTCCGCAGCCACCGCCACGGTGACGGTCGATGGTGTAGAGGTCAGCCTGATCAGCGCAGGAACCACAGACGCCACGGCCATCGCAGAGGCTACTGCCACCGGCATCGACGGCGGAGCTGGAGCGGACGAGATCAGCAGCCACGGCGAGATCGTCGCCGGTGCCACCGCAACCATCGACACCGACGATGTGGAGGTCAGCCTGATCGGGCTGGGGAGTTCCGGTACTACGGCTGCGGCGAGTGCCGACGCCGTCGGCATCGACGGCGGGGCCGGCGCGGACATAATCGCCAACCACGACAGCATCGTGTCCACCGCCGACAGCGATGCCGAGGCGCTGAGCGTCACCGTCGCCCTTGCTCAGCTCGATCTGCTCAGCAACGGCGACGGCCAGACAACAGCCACCGCCCACGCCGCCGGTGTGGACGCAGGCGACGGGGATGACACCGTACTCAACACCGGCTCCATCGATGTCAGTGCTGACGCCGTGTCTTCCACCGACATGATCG
>CAWBPP010000006.1:0-433020 GCA_963790785.1 Candidatus Polarisedimenticolaceae bacterium | reverse complement strand
AGGCCGTATCCGGCAGCGTAGACTTTCTCCAGGAAAGCCACCTTCTGTTGTTCTCCCCCGTCCAGCAAAATGATCTCATCCGGCTGCAGATCCTCCACCGGGCGGCCGGACTTGTCTATGGCGAGGAAGTTGACCTGCACCAGGTGAACTTCCAGCTTTTCTCGAAGTCCGGTGTCGGCAGGCGTATCACCGCTTTGACTCATGGACGGCGGAACGATAATCGCCACTGCAAGAAACGCAAGCAGCGGGATGAGAACGCGTCCCATCAGGCTATTGTATTCCATGTGTGCCTACCTTGCTTAACCGCGGAAACAGGACAATGGCTCACCTTGTCGCTATAATGATACTACTTTTCGCCGAAAGGATGGTGCAGGATGGAACGGCGTGGCTGGTTGGTTTTTGCTGGTGTTCTCATGGCGTCCATGGTGGTGGCCGGAGTGTCCACAACCCCGGTAGCGGCTCAACAGATCGAGATTGAAGGGGAAGTGACGCTGGAGGACGGATCACCGATGGCAGGCGTGCGGATCGAAGCGCTTCCTTCCACTGCCGGTCGAGCCATTCGCACAACCAAGACCAAGAAAAACGGCACATTTGCTCTGCCGTTCGTGGAGTTCGGAACCTACCGCTTCCGAGCGGCTGTGGACGGATATTTGATGTTCAGCCAAGACGTGAGAGTCCTCCTGCCGAACAAGGCCGAGGAGTTCGGACGTCAAGGGGAAATCGGTCCCGGCCAGGAAGTCGCTGAGTTTGAGATCCAGCCGGGAAGGAGGGTGGTTGTAAAGTTCGTGATGGTTCCTGCCGCCCACTTCGAGAAATTCCTCACAATCCCCGGCAACAAAGAAGCAACCAAATGGCTGGAAAAAGCCAACCAGCTCACCATGGATGGGGACTATGCCGCATCCGATGTGTTCCTCCAGAAGATCCTCGACGGGGGAGATGAATCAGCCAACCTGTACTACCTGCTCGGGCGGAACGCCTCCGGCCTGGGCAAAGCATCGGAAGCGGTCGGGTATCTTGAAAAATCATTGGAATTGAACCCGGAGCAGCCTGGCGCCAACTCTCAAATGGCATCCCTGGTCTATGAGGCGGGGGATGTGTTGAGGGCGCTGGAGCTGTTCAACCGCGAACTGGAGCTCAACCCTGGAGCGTCGCCGATCATGATCAACCGGGGGATCCTCCTCGGTGAACTGTCCCGGACAGATGAAGCTATAGCAGCCTTCGAGGAGGTACTGGACATGTCTCCACGGGATAAGGCGGCTTACACTGAACTTGTAGCCCTGTACATGTCCAAAGATGATATGGCGAAAGCGGAAGAGCTTCTGGACGAACTGTCCGGGTTCGCCGCCCCGGACCCGTCGTTGTGGTTCAATATCGGCGCGAACCTGTCCAACGCCGATCGCTACGAAGAGGCGATGGAAGCTTACGGCAAAGCCCTGGCCCTTGATCCTGAATTCAGCATAGCCGTCCGTGAAATCGGCTATCTGATGATACGGACGGGGAACATGCAGGGCGCCATTGAAAAGTTAGACCAATACCTGGACCTGGCTCCGGCTGCTCCGGACAGGGATCAGGTCAAGTCGATGAGGGACACTATCGCGGCTTCTCTCTCAGGGAACTGATTCAGGTTCGGTTCGACCACCATGGCGGATGCACGATCAGGTCGCCTACTGCAGGTTTCGTCGGCTATCGGGGCCACTCTTGCCGTCATTGCCATGGGATGCGTGCCATCCGCGGTTGAACGGGTGACGGTTCCGACCACCGACTACTGGAAAGAGGTCGTTGCCGGAGACGGCGGCGGTGCGGTCAGCCCTCGCTACCCGTTGGACGTCACCGCGGACATGGTGGAATACGCCCGCACAGCCGCCGGTGGGGGGAAACCTGCCCGAGAGGTTGCAGGCGCTGCAGGACCACCTGTTTGATCGCGCCCGGTTTCTGTTCGAGTATTCCAGCGGAAAGACCTATACGGCCATCGAGGCGTTCCAACGCAAGCAGGGCAACTGCGTCACGTTCACCATGCTGTTCATCGCCCTGGCCCGATCCGTCGGTATCGATGTTCATCCGCGCTCTCCGGGCCGTCCAGGAAAAGGAACGGGAACGGGAACTGATTATCATTAATAACCACGTGGCGGCAGTGTACAAGAAGGGCGGCAAGTCCTGATGTATGATTTTGCCCGGTCCCGGGAGAGCATCCCGATCGGTATGCGTATCCTGGAGGATAACTGGATTGTAGCGATGTACCTCAATAACCTGGGCGTGGAGGACCTTCGCCGGGATCGCCTGGACAGGGCCCGAGAACGGTTGGAGATGGCGGTGGCCATGGCCGGCGATTTCGCAATGGCCCTGAACAATCTCGGCGTGGTCTACCGCCGGCAGGGTGACCATGAAAGGGCGTTTAATGCCTATGTTCTGGCGATGAACGGTTGGGGGGGCGGACTCGAGCAGTATCAACAACATGCGTCTTCTGTACCTGCTGGAGTCGGAAACCGGGGAGGGGGCCCACCTGCCGGTGCTGGCGGATATTACGGAGGACACTGCGCCTGCCGCCATGCTGCGTCTGGGGCATGCCTGGATGGCGCGCGGAAGGACGGAACGGGCCCTGCAGTTGTACCGCAGGGCTGCAGAACTGGATCCCGAGTCGGTTCAGCCGATCCTGGCGAAGGCCAGGGTCGAGTTGTATAGAAGACGGCCGGGAACGGCGCTCCATTCCTTGTCCAGAGCCCTGTCCCTGGAGCCGGACCACCCGGCGGCGCTACACCTGACGTCGTTTCTGAAACTCCAGGTGACAGCTGCGGAGCCGGCCGCTGAATTGATCTTCAGTCCCGATTGAGGCACAGGCCGGCCATGGCATCTTGCACCAGGCCGGCGGTGGTTCCGGCCAGATTCATCTCAAGCACAACGCTCCCGTCCTCCTGCAGCAGCCGGACCGGCGACCGGGGTCTGGGCGCCGCGCCGCTCCACCGCAGCCGTATCGTCCCGTAAGACTCGCCGGCGAGGCAGCCTGACTGGCCGCCGCCTGAAAGCAGTTCCACCAGAGCCGGGCCGTCCAGGCCGTTTATCAATGCGACCAGGAATGCGTTGGCTATGGCCGGATCGGATCGGTGGACCCGCGTTCCGTTCCGCCAGCGCCGGGAGGTCAGCCAGGAGCATCGGGGTGGGGGACTCGAGGACGAGCCCGGGGTCCTGCAGGGGAGTCGCGAGAATCGGTCCGTCCAGTTCCCGGAACAGGCGCACCCCGATCCCCGGTGCGCCGTTGCGGTCCAGTCGAACCTCAATCAGGGTTCCCGCCCGCCGGCGCAAATAGCGCAACTCGCGATCCAGGACTTTCTGTTCCTTCACAATCCAGTCGAGGCTCTGAGGATCCAGCTGGCGCCGGATCTCGCGCAGCCTGTCCTTCAGACTTCAACGCCTCGATTTGCAGCAGCCATTCCGCCGGTTTCTGCTCCACCTCCCGGCTGAAGTCGGGCGTAATGGAAACTCCGCGTTCGTGGCAGCGGTACATCCCTGCGGTTAATGCGGAGGCCACCCGGTGGTCCTCGATGAGTTCGGCGACGGTTTGCAGGCCGGCGGGGACCGGCGCCGGAAAGCGTCCGAAATGTCGTTCACCCCCCGCAAGGGTTTGCATCCAGGGCAGGATCACCCGTTTGAAGTAGATCTCCCCCGTCTCGTCGTCCAGGAACGGGATGCCCGGCACAAGACTATGATGTCCATTCGGCAGGAAGAAGGTTCGCAGTCGGGACCAGGACATAGCCGCCGGTGTCAGCCAGTCCCGCTCCAGGGCGCGCCGGTCCGGCGCCGGGCCGGCCAGGAGCCTGTCCACCAGGACGGCGTCGGCCTCGGCCAGCCAGTCCGCCGCCTGTACGTCGGCCCGGCGAGGAAGGAGGTGGGCGGTTGGTGCGTATCCGCCGCCTACGATCTGCTCCCAGGCCGCCGACCTGGCTCGCTGTACATCCCCCTCCACCACGGACCGCAGCTCGTTCCGGATCTCTGCAGGCAGGACGCTCCGTATCCTGCCGAGAACGGACTGGAACTCCTGATGAACCGCCTCCGCCGTCGCCTCCTGGTAGTGGCTGTGAACCCAGTCGTGATAATCCGGGGCCAGGTGAAAAATCCATCGCGACAGCGATTCACGAAACGACATGGCAATGCGACCGTCGGGCCACCACAGGTGCATCGGGCTGGTCGCCGGGCCGTCCAAGCCGGGTATGGCCGGGACCAGCAGCGTTCTCTCCAGGCTCCGTTGTTCAAGCGGTTGCAGTTTTCCCGAGCCCATTATGTGGAAGACCGCACCGGAGGACAGGATTGCGGTCCAGAAATCCGCCGGGGACCGGGGCAGGTCGTCAGGGGGAGGAAGGAGGATCGCAAGGTGGCCGGGCCAGGCGTAGGCCCGGCGAAACGGAAAGTACTTAAAATCGATTTTCGCCGGATCATCCGGAGCCCGGTCCGGGCCGATGTATCGATCCGGATCCACCATTTCCCCCATATCGTGGCCCAGGTCAACCCAGCCTCGAACCTCCAGTCTCGGCGTAATCCCCGGTTTGAATGCAACGCTCAGTGGGCTGCCGCATTGTTTGCGCTCCGGGCAAAGCTCCCTGGGGTAAGGTTCCGCCAGGCTCCCATCGTCCCGGAGTTGCAGCGGCGCAGCCGGATGCGGTGGACGATTGGCCGCCTCCAGTGCATCGGGGACGGAGAAGTACCCGGTCTTCCAGGTATCGATTTTCCGGCGCCGTGCCGCATACTTCAGTTCCAGAGATCGCCAGGAACCGTCCGGGCCTCCATCGGTGGGGCGGTAGGCCAGAAGGAACGTGTTGCGGAGGCCGTCTGCGATGATCCGGAAGATCCTGAGAAAATCCTGGTTTCTGAGACTGTAAAATACCCGCCCGCCGGTTTCCCTGGCTGCTTGCGTAAGATCGCCGAAGCTGGCTGGGTGGATCTTGTGGCTGATGAAAAACAAAGGGATTTGCGCCTGCCGCGCCCGGCCTGCCACCTCCTTCAACGACCAGGTGCTGCGGTTGTCCTCACCATCGGTGAGCACGATGATCGCCCGGGGATCCGGCTCGTGTTTCAGGGTTTCCAGCGCTTCCTGGATCGCATCATAGACGGCGGTATAGCCCCAGGGATGGAGTTCGACCAGATTGCGTCGCAGGACTTGCCGGTCGGTTGTCAGGTCGGACCGCAGCAAAACTTCCCGGTTGAATGAGAGAATCGCAACTCTGTCCTTCGGCTTGAGGCGGTCCCCGAGCTGCCGGGCCGCCTTTCGCACCATCGGCAGGGACTCCTCCATGCTGCCGCTGATGTCCACCACCAGCGCCATGGAAAGCGGTCTTCGTTCCAGGTCCACCGAGAGGGGAACCTGTTCCTTGCGGTTTTCCCTGATCCGGAAATTCTTGAGTAGGATCCGGTGGGGATCGGTAACGTACTCCTGGCTCCCGGCGTCCCACAGCCGGAAACGGGATCAGGACCTGGCGCTCAAGGTACCGTGTCGGGTCCTCGATGGAAGGGATCTCTTCGGATTCGGCCCGGCCGGGCAGGCCGGGCAGAAGCAGCAGGAGCAGCAGCAGCCCCGCATGCATCATTCGGTTCATCACGGTCGCCCCTACTCCTGTTCCGCCGGCACTTTCCGGAACAAGAGCCGCCGGGACAGCTTGCGAATGTCCTCCAGGATCAGGTACGCCGGACGGTACCAGGACCAGGGTGATCACCGAGGCGAACAGCACCCCGAACGCCAGGGAGATCGCCATCGGCACCAGGAACCGGGCCTGCATGCTTTTTTCGAGGAGCAGCGGCAGCAGCCCGACGAATGTGGTCAGGGATGTCAGGATGATCGGCCGGAACCGGGCTGCGCCGGACAGCCGGATCGCCGTCTCGAAATCGCCGGTCTCCCGGAACCTGCGGTTGATGAAGTCCACCATTACCAGGCTGTCGTTCACCACCACGCCGGCCAGGGCGACGATGCCGAACAGGGACAGGATCGTCAGGTGCATCCCCATGAGCACATGGCCCCAGATCGCCCCCACCAGGCCGAACGGGATGGCCAGCATGATGATTACCGGTTGAATGTACGAGCGCAACGGGATGGCCAGCAGGGCGAAGATCATGACAGCGGCCAGGGTGAACCCCCTGGTGAGACTGCCCATAGTGTCACGCTGCTCCGCTTTCTGACCTTCGAACGTGAAGAACACACCAGGGTAATCGGCCAGGATCTCCGGCAGTACCCTGGTTTCCAGATCGGCTGTGATGTCGTCGGCGGAAGCGATCTCGGGGTCGACATCGGCGGTGACGTTCACCGCCCGGCGGCGATCCACCCGCCTGATGGTGGAGTACCCGCGGCCGAGGTCCATTGTTGCCACCTCGTCGAACGGCAGTTCGGCGCCGTCCGGAGTGCGGATCCGCATGTTCTCCATATCTCCCAGGGAACGTCGTTCCTCCGGCGGATAGCGCACCATGACCCGGATATCGTCACGACCGCGCTGGATGCGCTGGGCTTCTTCGCCGTAGAACGCCTGCCGGACCTGTCTGCCCAGATCGGATTGAGTCAGGCCAAGGGTTTCGGCCTCGGGCTTGATCCTCAGCTTGACCTCTTTCTTCCCTTCGCGGAAGGAGTCTGCGATCTCCGAGACGCCGGCGTACTCCGAGAGACGCTCCTTGATTGCGTTTGCCGCCGATTGCAACTGCGTGGAGATCCGGCCCGGTCAACTGGATATCGATGTCGTCTCCGGGGCTGAACAGTGAGGCGCTGAAAGTCAGTTCCACCGCGTCGGGAATTATTCCGGTCAGCTCCCTCCAGTGGTCCACCAGTTCGGAACTGCTGAACGTACGGTCCTCGGCGGGGGACAGCTCGATGGTGACCTCGCCCAGGTGGCCGGCTGAGATCCGGCTCGCCGCTGCTCCGGCGTTGCGCTGCTGGCTGACGGCATACGGCTGGCCGCCCACCGCGGCGGCGACATGGCGGAACAGGCCGTCGCCACCGACACGGTCTCTCGAACTCCTTTTGAGCCTCGAAGGCGGACGCCTCGATCCTCCGCACCACGTCGGATGTCTGGTCCGCCGGGGTTCCCTCCGGCATGGTCAGGGCGGCGGAGATGTAGTCGGCCTCCACCGGCGGGAAGAACTCGAACCGGATGTACCCGCCCCGGACGATGCCGATGGTGATCAGCAGGGTGGCGATGCCGCAGGCGACGGTGATGTAACGCCAGCGCAGCAGGAAGTCCAGGGACGGGGTGTAAACCTTGCGGACATACCACTCCATGCCGTCGGCGAAGAAGCTCTGGAACGTGCGCCATGCCGACTTCTTCGGCTTGGCTTTCATATGGGACAGGTGGGCGGGGAGGATCCAGAGGCTCTCCACCAGGGAGAACAGCAGGCAGGGGATGACGATGAGCGGGATGGTGCGCATGACCTTGCCGATAGCCCCCTCCACATTCAGGAGCGGCAGGAACGCCGCCACGGTGGTCAGGACGGCGAAGATCACCGGCGTCGCAACTTCTTTCGCGCCATCGATGGAGCCCTTGAGCCCCTGGCGATGGCGCTGCTGGTGAGTGTAGATGTTCTCACCGGCAACGATGGCGTCATCCACCACGATTCCCAGCACAACGATGAAGGCGAACAGGGAGATCAGGTTCACCGAGACGTCCAGATGGGGCATGAGCCAGATGGCGCCCAGGAACGAGATCGGGATCCCCAGGGAAACCCAGAACGCCAGCCGGAAGCGCAGGAACAGGGACAGGGAGATGAAGACCAGGACGAACCCGGCGGCGCCGTTCCGCAGGAGGAGGCTGAGGCGGTCTTTCAGGACCTTGGAGGCGTCCTGCCACGGGGTGAGGTGCACCCCCGCGGGCATGCGCTCCTGCGCCGCCACGAGATACTCCTTGGCGGCGGCGGCAATGGTGAGGGCGGCCTGGTCGCCGGTGCGGTAGATCTGGATCAGGACCGCATCGTGACCGTCGAACCGGGCGAACTGGTCGGTTTCGGCGAATCCGTCCACCACGTTGGCCACATCGCCCAGGCGGATGTGAGTGCCGTCGGGTCGGCTCAGGAGCACCAGTTCCTCGAACTCGCTGCCGACGTAAGCCTGGCCCTTGGTTCTGAGGAGGATCTCTCCGCCGGTAGTCCGCACCGAGCCTCCGGGGAGGTCCAGGGAAGACTGCCGCACGGCGGCCGCCACCTGGTCGAAGGTCAGTCCGAACCGCCGCAGGTCGTTTTCCGAGACTTCGATGGCGATCTCGTACGGCCGGGCGGAAGCCAGTTCCACTACCGTTATCTCGGGGAGGGCCGCCAGCTCGTCCCGGACCTGCTCCGCCAGCGCCTTGAGGGTGAATTCGTCCGCCGTCGCCCCAGACCGCCACGTCCAGGACCTGGCGCCGGTTGGTGACTTCGGCGACGATCGGTTTCTCGGTCAGTTCCGGAAAAGTTTCAATGGCGTCCACCCTGGCCTTGACGTCGTCCAGCACCTGCCTCGTGTCCGACCCCAGTTCAAGCTCCACCAGGATGGTGCCGAACCCCTCGGAGGCGGTGGAGGTGATTTTCTTGACGCCGTCCAGCCCCTGGATCGCCTCCTCGATCTTGATGGAGACCCCTTCCTCCACCTCTTCCGGCGCGGCGCCCAGATAGGGGACCCGGATGCTGATCAGATCCAGGCTGAATTCAGGGAACACTTCCTGCTTCATGCCGATGAGGGCGAAGCCGCCTGCGAACACGATCAGGGCCATGAGCAGGTTGGCCGCCACCCTGTTACCCGCGAACCATTCGATGGCCCGGTTCATGATCCGGTCTCCTGGATCCCGGTAGATCCGTACTTCCATACCGTCGGTCACCGCCTGCAACGGCGAGATGCAGATCCTTTCACCAGGTTCCAGGCCGGAACGGACCACGACGTGATCCCTGGTTGTCCTGAGGATGTCCAGGGCCCTGAACCGCATCCGGTTGTCGTCACCTACCACCAGGACCTGGTTTTCCCCGCGCAGCGCTTCCCGGGGCACCAGGAACACGTCTTGCACTTCGCGCCCGTGGATTTCCGCCTCCACGAACATCCCGGCAGCCAAAGGGGGACGGTCCCGGTTTTTTCCGGGGCCGTACGGGTCGGCCACCCGGGCGATGGCGCGGACCATCCGGCTGCGGGGGTCGATCTCACCTTCGGTCCGGACCAGGGTTCCTTCCCAGGCATGCCGCATTCCTGCGAACTCGGCGTACAGGGTGACCCGGGCGGACCGGCTTGTTGCTCGTTCCCCGCGGTAGGTCAGCGGAACATCGAAATACGCCAGGTCGGCGTCGGGAAGCGGCAGTCGGATCTCGGCGTAGTCCACCGCGTACAGTGTCGCCACCGGCGCGCCCCGGTTGACGAACTGGCCGACATCTCCGTTCTTCATCCGAACCCGCCCTGCGTAAGGAGCGCGGAGCTCGGTCCGCTCCAGGTCCCGGCGCGCCTTCTCCAGGGCGGCTTCGGCGGCGGCCAGGCTGGCCCGGGCGTCCTGGAGTTGGGGCTCCCGCAGGGTCAGGGGGGTTGGCTCTTCATCGCCGCCCAGTTCCACCCACTCCTTGCGGGCGACCTCCGCCTCCGCTTTTTCACGGGCCAGGGCCAGGGCGGCCCGGGCCACGTCAGCTTCGGCCCGCACCACCCCCTGGCGGTAGTCGTATGGATCGATGCTGAGCAGCACATCGCCCTTCTCGAAAAAGCCGCCGGAAATAAAAGCTGGAGAAATGGATACGATCCTGCCCGACACTTCGGGAACCAGTTGGCTCTCGGTTCGGGGACTTACCGTTCCCTGGCTCTCTGATGGTGTAGCGATAGCTCTGAGGCGCCGCTTCAAGAATCCGGACCAGGGGCGGCGGCGTAACGATCACCTGTTTCTCGACATCGGGCTTCAGCTTGACCATCAGGATCGTCACAGCCACCGCGGCGATGAGGATCACGCCCGGCAGCACCCACGCTTTGATCTTGTACGAAGCGCCTGTAGGAGGATTGGAGTCGTGTTCGGTCCGGGTCATGGCTCGATCTCCTGCCGGTACCCGCCGCCCAGGGCGAGAACCAGGTCGATACGGTTGTTCAAAAGTTGCTGGCGGGCGGTGATCAGGTCGCTCTCGGCCTGGACCGCTTGCCGTTGGGACTCCAGCACGGTGATGAACGGCGTGAGTCCGGAGCGGTAACGATCCTCCGCCAGCAGCCTGGCGGCGGTGGACTGGCGTGTGGCCTCCTGGAGTGCGGTCTGCCGGCCGGCGAGATGATGCTCCGAGGCCAGCGCTGTTTCTACCTCCCGGTAGGCGCCGAGCACTGCCCCGGCGTAACGGGCCAGTACTTCGTCGGACGCCGATCGGGCCTGATCCACGCCGGCCCGGAGCCGCCCGCCCTGGAACAGTGGCTGGGTCAGGCCGGCCGCAATCGACCAGACGCTGAAGTCGCCGTCCAGCAGATCCTGGAACTCCTGGCTGGCGGTCCCGCCGCTGCCGGTCAGGACAAGCCGCGGGTAGAGGGAACGGCGGGCCGCATCGAACCGGTAGCCGGCGCCGTCCAGCCGGAGTTCGGCAGCCACCAGGTCCGGGCGACGGGAAACCAGGTCAGCCGGCAACCCCCCGGGGATCACTTGCGGCGGCTCGGGAAGAGAGGCTCCTGCTTCGACGTCGCCGTCCGGGTAGCTCCCCATGAGCACCTCAAGCTGGCGGGTAGCCGCCTCCAGCCCGATCCGGCGATTGGCGAGGAAAGCCTCGGCGTTGGCCAGGTTGGTTTTCTGGAGGCGCAGGTCCAGCGATGGCACAAGGCCCTGTTCGTACCGGCCCCGGACAATCGCTTCCGATTCCCGGAAGCTGGCAACGGTTTGTTTCGCCAGGGCGACCTGCTGGGTCGCTTCGGCCATGGCGAGCCAGGCCTTGGCGGTCTGTCCGGCGATGGACAGGCGGGCGCCGGTCAGATCGGCCTCCGCCGCCTTGAGGTCACTCACCGCCGCCCGGGCTCCGGCTTTCATCCGGCCCCACAGGTCCACTTCCCAGGAGACATCCAGGGAGACACCGATGTTGGTGGAGGTGGTGGACAGGACCTCGTCACCGGCGCCGGGGATCGGAAGGCCGATGAAGTTCTGTTTCCTCCGGGAGCCGTTCAGACCTGCGGAAACGGACGGTTTCAGGCTGGCCCCGGTGATCCGGGCCGCCGCCGCCGCCTGCTCAACACGAGCCGCCGCGGCAAACAGATCCGTATTGTGGGCGAGAGCGGTGCGCACGGCGTGGTCCATCCCGGGGCTATGAAAGGCGAGCCACCACTCCAACTCCACCTCCGGACCGGTGGACGGAAGACTGTAGCGGTCCGGTGCGGTTACCAGCAGCGCGTCCCGGGTCATGGGAGGGGAGGCGGTGCATCCTGCTGCGATCATTATCAGGGCCAGGATCGAGACGGTTCGTTTCATGATCCTGATCCTCCACCGGAGGTTGCCGGAGGCGGCGCAGTAAGGCCGGCGGCGGCGAAGGTCACTATCCGCTCCAGCATGGTGTCGGTATCGGCGCTGTTGCACAGACCGCAGCTCAATTCTTCCAGCTTCACGGCAGCTACCAGAGTATGGGCCATCGCTCCCAGGACGAAGTGCAGCCGCCATAACCGCTCCTCGGCGGACAGGCTTGGCAGCGCCTTTCCGAAGGCGGCGGTGAACCGGGCAAACACCTGGGAGAACAGGTCCGTGAAGAGCGCATGCGGCATGCCGGAAGGGTTGCCGTGGAGCTTCCCCAGGATCCGGATGCTGTATTCGCCGTCTCGCTCCTTCATTCTGAATGCCGGTTCCAGCATCGCCCGGAGGGTCGGTTCCACGCCATGATCTCCGGCTGCCTCTAGGGCGTCCAGCATCGCCAGCCGCTCCTGGTTCATCGGATCGATCCGGCGGTGGAGCACCGCCATGAGCAAGCCTTCCTTGGTCTTGAAGTGATAATTGATGGCAGCTAGGTTCACGCCGGCCTCGGAGGTGATGCTCCGTAGGGAGGTGACGCTGTATCCTTCGGTAGCGAACAGCTTTTCCGCCGTATCCAGTATCTTTTCCTTGGTGTCGGTGACCGGTGTTCCGTTCATTTTATCCTCGAACAATCGTATGTTTGAAACGAACGTATGCATAATAATCCCGGAATACTATTTGTCAAGGCTTGGCCTACTCGCTGCTGAAGAGCAGTTCGCCTCCCACGATGGTGTGCACCACCCGGGTTGACCGGATCTCATCCTCCGGGATGGTCATGATGTCCCGGTCCAGGATGGTGAAGTCGGCCAGCTTTCCCGGGGAGATCGATCCTTTTACGGTTTCCTCGAAAGCAGCCCAGGCGACGTCCAGGGTCATCGCCCGCAACGCTTCCTCGCGGGTGATCGCCTGGGTGGCGTGGAACCGCCGGCCATCCTTCATCTCCCGGGTCACCAGGGCGTGGAAGCCGGCGATGGGATCCACCGGTTCCACCGGGGCGTCGGTGCCGTTCGAGAGTACCGCTCCGGTGTCCAAAAGGGAGCGCCACGGGTAGGCGCCGCTCCGGGCGCGGTTCTCGCCGATCCGCTGGGGCACCCAGGGCCCGTCGGAAGTGCAGTGCACTCCCTGCACGGAGGCGATTACGCCGAGTTCGCCGAATCGCGGGATGTCGTCCGGATGGAGGTGCTGGGCATGTTCGATCCGCCAGCGCCTTTCCCGGAGGTCGCCGGACCCGGCCGCCACCGTTTCGTACAGGTCCAGCATCTCCCTGTTGCCCCGGTCCCCGATGGCGTGGGTGCAGAGCTGGAAGTCATGGTCCCGCGCCAGTTCCGCGGAATCTTGCAGTGATTCCAGGCTGGACACCAACTGCCCGGCCGTGTCCGGCTGATCCTCGTATGGCTCCAGCATGAGGGCGCCCCGGGAGCCGAGGGCGCCGTCGACGTAACGTTTGATCGCCCGAACGGTCAGGTGGTGGTCTCCGTAGCCGATGGTCCGGACCTGGTCCAGTACGGGTCCGATGATGCTGTCGTCCTCACCCAGCATCACCCACAACCGCACAGGCAGGCGGCCCTGGTCCGCCAGGGCCCGGTAGCGTTCCACTTCCGCCAGGGTGGAACCGGCATCCTGGAAACTGGTGATGCCATGGGCCAGGCATTCCTCCATGGCCAGTTCGATGATCCGTTCCTGTTCGGCCTCGAGAGCATCGGCGGAGCGTGAGGAACCGGCCTGGTCCCATGCGGCGAACACCGGGTCCATGGCGTTCTCCAGCAGGATGCCCGTAACGGTTCCGTCAGGCCGGCGGACGATTTCCCCCCCTTCCGGATCCCTGCTGTCCGGACCGATGCCGGCGGCAGCCAGGGCCGCCGCATTGGCAATGGAGCCGTGACCGCTGGCGTGGCGCAGGTGTACCGGGTGTTCCGGGATCGCGCGGCTCAGGGCGTCGTTCACCGGGTAGCCTTGAACCGCCGGAACAGGCGGATGGTCCCACTTCTCCTGGTGCCAGCCACGACCGGTGATCCAGGTTCCGGCGGGGAGGTCGGCGGCCTGCTCTGCAGCCAGCCGGACCACCTGTTCCCAGGTCTCCGTGCCGGAAAGGTCCAGTTCGATCTTCAGCCGGCCCAGGCCGAGGAGGTGGGCATGGCCCTCGATGAAACCGGGGATCGCCAGGCCGTCCATCAGGTCCACCACCCGGGTGTCCACGGTGATCCATTCACTGATCTCTTCCTCGCTGCCTACAGCACTGATTCGACCGTCCAGCACAGCCACCGCTTCCGCTTCGGGCCGGTCGGGGTCGAGGGTGACAATCCTGCCTCCCAGGAGCACGAGGTCGGCCTCACCGGCCGGAACGCGGCAGGCGGTTACAGCCGCCAGGAGCAGCACCAGGGAAAGAATCATCGGAACGGCGTACCGGATCATGCGACGGCTCATGGCAGGCTCCTGCGTTGAATTCAATTTGAATCCCGACATTATGGCAGAACAGGGTTTGTGAAGCGCAGCGTGGCTGGTTCCCGGTGAAGTCAGAGCCGGCGGCAGGATTGCCGCACCATGGTCAACACCCCGTCGGCCCAGCGGTCGTCGTCGTTGATGCAGGGGGCGAGGGTGAGTCGGCCTCCTCCTCCTCGGGACCAGGTTGCGGCGCCTCGTATCCCGAGTTCCTCCAGCGTTTCAAGGCAGTCGGCGACAAAGGACGGGCTCACGATCACTGCATCGCCTCCCTCGGCGGCGTGGAGGGTGAGCATCTCCTCGGTATAGGGCCGGATCCACGGCACCCTCCCGAGCCGCGACTGGAAGCAGGTCACCACACGGTCAGGGGGCAGGTCCAGCATGCGGGTTAAATCCCGGGCAGTGGCATAGCACTGCGCCCGGTAGCAGTTGGCATTCTCCTGCCGGATCGATGCGCAACAGTCGTCGGAGGCGAGGCAAGTTTTTCCGGTCCGGTCGGCGACCCGGACCTGGCGCTCCGGCAACCCGTGGAACGAGATGAACAACTTGCCCGGAACCGTGCCGCCAAGGAGCGTCCGGGTCCGGGCTGCAAGAGGTTCCAGCCAGGCCGGGTGGCGGTAGAACGGCGGCACTACCTCCACCTCCGCAGTGGTCCCCATCTCCTGGAGCACTCGGTACGCCTCCGCCAGGCAGGATCCTGTGGTGGCGGCGCTGTACTGTGGGTACAGAGGGAATAGGACAAGCCGGTGGGCGCCGCCGGCCAGCAGCTTCTCGATGCCGGACCGGATCGACGGGTTGCCGTACCGCATGCCGATCTCCGCCAGAGCGACTCCGGCCAGCCGTTCCCGGACCTTGGCGAGGAGCGACAGTGAATGGGCCAGAATCGGGGAGCCCCGGTCGGTCCAGATGCGGCGGTACGCCTCCGCCGATCTTTTCGGTCTCGTCGGCAGGATGAACAGGTTCAGGATCAGTTGCCGCCGCCAGGCCGGACCGTCCAGGACCAGGGGATCGGAGAGGAACTCCCTGAGGTACGCTCTGACATCCCGCTTGGACGGGCTGTCAGGCGTGCCCAGGTTGATCAGCAATAGTCCGGTCATGGTCCCGCCTGGAATTCATGCTCTGTATCTACCACGATGATGCCGGACCATGGTAGCCCTGCACCCGACTTTTGTACCATTTCCTGCAACGACCATCCTGAGCTGGACAAACGGGGCAGCGGCCCGGTGGATGGAAATAAACGCTAAGTCTAAGTAATAAAACGTTTTAGTGCCGGTTTCTTCCAATCGGTAGGATGCTCGAACTCCGCAAGAGGAGTTTTGATGTCTAAATATCTATAATATATTGCTTGAAAGCATAACAATTATAGTATAAGTAACTAATACAATAACGGGTCGATTTGGCGCAACAGGAATAGTCAACAGTGGGCGGGATCATCGGCGGGAGGTGTCCGATGGCGGAGCGGGAGAAAGACCGGCAGCGATGGATGCCTACCATGGCCGCCCTCGAACTGAGCCTGGTGGTGGCGGTGTTCCTCTTGTCCCTGTTTCTGGCGCACACCTTCGAGGCATACCTGCAACTGCACTATTTTGCGGTGGCGCACCATGATTGGCATCTCAAGGATCTCTATGTCGGGCTGATCTTCTTGTCGTTCTCACTTGTGATTTTCAGTTTCCGGCGATGGTCCGATGCCCGGCGGGAGATCGCACGGCAGCGGGAGGCCGAAGCGGCGCTGCGACACAACGAGACCAGGTTCCGCTCCCTCATCGAGAACTCCAGGGACATCATTACGGTGTTGGACCTGGAGGGCACCATCCACTTCGCCAGCCCTGCGGCACGCCATGTCCTCGGTTACACCCCGGAGGAGATGCAAGGGGCCAATGTCTTCGACTACCTGCACCCGACGGACGCCCCCCTGGCGTTGCAGGCCCTGAGCATGATGGTGGAGGATCCGGAGGCGATCCGCGGCCTGGTCTACCGCTACCGGGACGCCGAGGGATCGTGGGTTTACCTGGAGGGGAAGGGGACCGCCGCCGTCGATGAAGACGGTGAAGTGGAGATCATTCTGAACAGCCGGGACGTGACACGGCAAAGACTGATGTCCCAGAAACTGCAGTTGCAGCTCGAGCACCTGATGGAAGCGGAAAAGGAAGCAAGAAGCCTGGCGAGATTCCCGGAGGAGGACCGCGGGCCGGTATTAAGGATCAGCACCAAGGGATACCTGCTGTACTCCAACAAGGCGGCCCAGTCGTTGCTGGAATTGAAAGAACTGGACATCGGCCGGCCGGTACCGTACCGCTACCGTGAAATGGTGCGCAACGCGCTGGAGTCGGGGAAAGTACAGACGGAGGAACTGGAGTTGGGAGACCGGTGCTGGTTGATAACGTATTGCCCGATTCCGGAAGAGGATTACGTCAACCTGTACGGATCGGAGATCACCGATCTCAAGCATACCGAGAAACAGTTGTACATGTCACAGAAGCTGGAGTCGGTGGGGCTGCTGGCCGGCGGAATCGCGCACGATTTCAACAATATCCTGACGGTCATCAAGTGTCAGGGTGAACTGTTGCTCCACGCCCTCGATGTGGAAGAGCCATTGATCCGCAAGCTTAATGTAATCGACCAGGCGGTGGATCGGGCCGCCTCTCTGACCCGGCAACTTGTGGCTTTTGGTCGCAGGCAGATCCTGGAGCCGAAAGTCCTGGAAATGGACGCTCTGATAGGGGACCTGGATGATCTGATGCGGCGGCTGGTGGAAGAGAACATCGAACTGGTGACGAACAGCGAAGACGACCTCTGGCGGATCCGGGCCGACCGGTGCCAGATCGAGCAGGTGCTGGTGAATCTGGTAGTCAACGCCCGGGACGCCATGCCTGAAGGCGGTCGGTTGACTATCGAAGCCTGTAACGTGGATCTGGACAAGAACGGCGTCAGGGACATGGTGTCGGTACAGCCCGGCCCCTACGTGCGGCTTACGGTTACCGACACCGGTTGCGGCATGGACAAGGCGACCCAGGCCAGGATCTTTGAGCCATTTTTCAGCACCAAAGGCTCCCAACACGGGTCCGGGCTGGGACTGTCCACCTGTTACGGCATTGTCAAGCAGAGCGGTGGAAGCATCTGGGCCGACAGCGAGCGCGGCCAAGGCACCACCATCAGCTGCTACTTCCCCAAGGTCCTGGATGCGGCCGACCCGGTGCCGGTTCGCAGCCTGGAATCGGTGGACGCCTCCAGAGCGGGCGAGACGGTGCTGGTGGTGGAAGATGACGTGACTATCCGGAATATCGTCCTGGAGGTTTTGGAGACCAACGGTTATGCGGTGCTGACCGCCGGCAACGGACTGGAGGCCCTGGAGGCCATGGAAGCTCTGGAGACCAGCACTTCCCTGGACCGGCCGGTGGATCTTCTCCTCACCGACGTGGTCATGCCGAAAATGAGCGGCGGGAAACTTTTCCGGGAGGTCACCCGGCGTTATCCCCATGTCAGAGCTCTGTTCATGTCCGGGTACACAGCGGACGCCCTGGCTGACCGGGACGGCGTGGGGCCGGACATGACCCTGTTGAACAAGCCGTTCACACTGAGCCACCTGCTGGTCAAGGTACGGGAAGTTCTGGACAAGCCTCGCGCCGCCTAGGGAAGCATGGGTAAGGAAGCGAGACGCCGTTTGATTCCGGCTACCAGGCGTTCGAGAGCGAGGGGGCCCTGGGGGAAGAACAGGGACGGTTCGATCAGTTCCAGTTCCATTACCACCGGCTCTCCGCCAGGCCCGGGGGCCATGTCAATGCGGGCGTACAGCGGGTCTCCGTCTACGGCGGCCATCGCCTGACCGGCCAGGAAGAGTTCGGCAGGCGAAATCTCAACGGCGTCTGATACCGACTCGTCCTCACCGGAGAACCTGACGGTTTTGCGGACGGCGTGAGTGACCTCCCCATCTACCCAGACCAACGCCCGTTCCCCGTGTTCTTCCACCGAGGGGAGGTAGCGCTGCACCAGAACGTCCCGCTCCGAGACCAGATCCCTCAAGTGTTTCTCACCCCGGTCCAGTTCACCGGGCCCGAGCTTCAGGGTCCGGTACGACGCGGCGGAGATCGCCGGTTTGACCACCACCTGGTCCCAGCCCCGGTCCTCCAAAATCGCCTGCAGTGTTTTGTGCGACCCCTGCTCCACCATCTCGGTGGGGGCCACCGGGACCGCATTGGCTTCCAGTTCCAGAAGGTACCGCTTGTGGACGTTCCAGCGGATCACCCGCAACGGATTCCAGAGATCGGAAACACCGGCTGTGCTCCCGGCCCACGCCAGGAATTCGTCTGGAAACAGTGGATAGTTCCAGGTGGAGCGGAGGAGAGTCAGGCCGGCCCGAGACCAGTCCTCCGCCGGATCATCCCAGGCCAGGAACCTGGCGTCGATCCCTGCGGCGGCGAGAGCCTCCACCAGTGGTTCGGCATCGAAATCCGGTTCAGGTAGGTTTTTGCAGGTGGCCAGGGCAACATCCATGGCGCCTAGGGTATCGGAAAAAAATAGGGACATTCCACTTTATATTTCAATACTTATACCTGGTATAAGTATTGAAATATAAAGTGGAATGTCCCTATTTAATTTTATTTGCGGGACAGCATTTCCAGGGCTCGTCGGGGTGCTTCTGCCAGGGGGTTCAGTTCCAGGGCCCGCCGGAACCCGGCCATTGCGCCCTCCACGTCCCCGGTTTTCAGCTGCAGCACCGCCAGTTCCGTTTCGATGTCCGGGTCTTCTACGCCATGTTCCTGCGCCCGGCGGAGCAGCGCCGCCGCTCCATGATCATCACCGCTCCGCATGAGGAAGGCGGCGTAGTTCAGTGTGGCGTCGGCAAACCGTGGCTGCAATTTCAGAGCCTGTTCCCACGCCGCCCTCGCCCTGGCGCCCTGACCCTGTGCCGCACGGGCGTTGGCCAGGTTGAACCAGACCAGACTGTCGTCCGGGGCAAGATCCTTCGCCAGCAGGCACGCATTGACTGCAGGCTCCGGCCGCTGGAGCGCCAGGTTGCACCCGGCCAGGGTCAACAGCGCAGGCACGTTGTTCGGATTCCGGGCCAGCAGGCGCCGCAGGGCATCGATCCCTTCTTCCTCTTTCCCCGAATTGCACCACCGTCGGCCCAGTTCCAGGTCTTCCACCCACAGGATGCCGTCCTTGGGATCGATGAGAGGATGATCGCCGCCGGCTCCCCCTCCACCGGAACCGCCCAGGTAGCCCAGGGATTCCAGTTTGGCACGCCTCTCGGATGACAGGGCGGCGGCGTCGGGACGACCGCCGTCGTCCAGGCCGAGGCGGCTTGCCAGCGCGGTCCGAAGCCGGGTTGCCGTCTGGTTCGATCTGCCCGTCGGGTTGCCGTTTCCAGCCGGATGGAGGAGATCCCTGGCTTCGTCCGGATCGGCTGCCAGGTTGTACAGTTCCGGCCGGGGCAGATCGATGTATTTGTACCCGCCGCTCACCATCGCACGAACCGGTTCCCAGCCATAGGCGAACCGGCCGTACATCGATTCCATCTCGTATTCCGACTTCCATACCGTTTTTTGATCCGGAATGTTCCTGAACAACGGCACCATCGACTGGCCGCCTTTTGCCGGCAGGTCCGGTTGGCCCAGCAGGTCCAGGAGGGTCGGAGCCAGGTCTACCAGACCGACAGCACGGGTCACCCTCATGCCGGCGGGGATGTGGTGCCCGGACAGGATCACAGGCACGTGCTGGGTGGCGTTGTATACGAACACGCCGTGGCCGTCCTCGCCGTGTTCGCCCAGGCTTTCACCGTGGTCACCGGCCACTACCACCACCAGTCGCCCGGCCTGTTTCTCCACCGCCTGCAGCAGCCGCCCGATTTCGTGATCCATGAAGGCGATCTCGCCGTCGTACAGCCGCTCCCTGAACCGGCTCCGAAACGGCTCGGGAGGCACGTAAGGGAGGTGGGGATCGAACAGATGCACCCACAGGAAGAATGGAGGCTTGATGCCGGGGAGATCCTCCAGGGCCGCATCAACCACCTGGCTGGCAGCCCGCTCCCGGTATTCGAACGCCGTCCGCTCGCCAATACGGACCGTATCGTTGTAAAGGTCAAAACCCCGGTTGAGTCCGGTGCTGCGGTCCAGCACCACCGACCCGATCCAGGCCCCGGTGGACCAGCCGGCCCGGGACAGCCTCTCCGCCAGGAGGGGTACCGCCCGGCTTACGGTGAAGTTCAGGTTGTCCCGGGCTCCATGGAGGCGCGGAACCTGTCCGCTGAACAGGCTGGTGTGGCTCGGCAGCGTCAGGGGCGCCGGACTGAGGGCGTTCTCGAACAGGACGCCCCGGGTGGCCAGGCGGTCCAGGTTCGGCGTGGCCGCATGTTTCGCCCCGTAACAGCCGATATGGTCGGCCCGGGTGGTGTCCAGCGTGATGAGCAGGACCGATGTCCCCGGGGCCGGTTCCTGGCCCGCCGCGGCACCCCCCAGTGCCGCCGTGAGCGAAATAGCCAATATGGCCAGTGTAAACACGATGCCTCCCTCTCTCCAGGACCCCCTGTTATACGCTTCCTCCACGGATCGGCGCTTTCGCTTTATTTTTCCTTAAACTGGCCCGGAAACCTCCCGGATTCGGGCTTTCCAGTCCGGCTTGGCGTGTTAGCATTCCGGTCGTCATGCGGATCTTTATTGTAGGGGCCGGCCAGGTCGGCTACCACATCGCCTCCTCCCTGGTGACCGAGGGTCACGATCTCGTGATCATCGAGAAGGACCCACACAACGCCAAGGCGATGGAAAAACATCTGGATGTATTGGCGGTGACTGGAGATGGCTGCGATTCGGCTCTTCTCAAACGCCGGGGCATCGGAACCGCCGACCTGTTCATCGCCGTTTCCAACAACGACGCCGTCAATCTGCTCGCTTCCCTGACCGCGAAAAAACTGGGGGCGAAACGGTGCGTCGTCCGGTTAGGCGACCCGAAGCACGGCAAGAACCCGCTGCTCATGGGCGAGCCGGACATCGTGCCGTTGTTCCCGGAGCGGCTGGTTGCGGAGGAGATACGCAGCCTGACCAAGGTGCCGGGCGTCTCCCGCTTACGCTATTTCGCAAACGGCAAGCTGGTGCTGCTCCAGGCCAGGCCGTCCAGCCGGGCCGAAATCTACAACCGGCCCATCCGGGAACTGCAGGGACCGGATGGCTGGGTACTTACCGGGATCTGCCGTTCCTCGGGAATCACCATTCCCAGCGGCGAGACGGTGCTCCGACCCGGGGAGCCGCTGTATGCAGTTGGCCGAACCGAGTCGATTCCCCAGTTCCTGGAATCACTGGGGGTCCGCCATCAGCCGACCCGGAAGGTTGTGGTTGTCGGCGCCGGCCACGTCGGGTCCTGGCTGGCCAGGATTCTCGTGGAGGACGGCATCGGGGTCTCGGTGATCCAGCGTGGAGCCGACCGGGCGTTCAACCTCGCGTCCAGCGTACCGGGAGCCCTGGTCCTGAAAGGGGAGGCTTCCGACCCGGTGATCCTCAAGGAAGCCGGAGTGGAGCAGGCCGACTACTTCGTGGCGGCGACCCAGGATGACGAGGCCAATATCCTCTGTTCGTTGCTGGCAAGGGAACTGGGCGCCCGAACCATAATCACCCTTTATCACAACCCGGTTTTCCTCAATGTCCTGCGTGCGGCCAGGATCGATCTCCCGGTTTCACCCCGGATGATGATCGCCGGCAGCATCCTGGAAATGGTGCATCCCGGGGAGATCATGACCATGGATCTTGTGGAGGGGGGTGACGCCGAAGTGGTGGAGTTTGAAATACCGGAGGGCGCCCGGGTCCTGAAGCGTCACCTGCGGGACTTGAACTTCCCCAGGCACGCCATAATCGGTGCGGTCATACGGGGCGAGGAGATGTTCGTTCCGGAGGGCAATTTCAAGTTTCAGAAAGGGGATAACGCCCTGGTGTTCACCATGTCCGACAGCCTGCCGGCGGTCGAGAAGATGTTCCGCGGAAGATGAACCTTCGGGTTATTGCCCTCATGCTGGGTCGGCTTCTTATGGCCCTTGCCGCCGCCCTGCTGATTCCCTGTGCTGTTGGTTTTACCACCGGGGAAGGGGACGGACCTGCGTTCCTGGCGGCGGCGCTGATCACCGGGATCGCCGGCGTCGCGCTGAATGTCGTTTTCAGGCGGCGCAGCGAATTTTCCTTCGGCCGCAGGGAAGCGTTCGTCCTGGTGACCGCAGCCTGGGTGACGGCGTCCATCGTAGGCGCGCTGCCGTATATCTTTTTCAAAGGGGCTGTTTTTACCGTAGACGCCCTGTTTGAATCGGCCTCCGGCTTTACAACCACGGGGGCATCGATCCTGTCGTCCCCTGAAGGGGAGGCACAGGGCATCCTGTTGTGGCGTTCCCTGACCCACTGGCTGGGCGGGATGGGGATCATCGTGCTCGGTATCGCCATCCTGCCCAAGCTGGCGGTGGGCGGCATGGAACTGCTGGGCGCGGAGGCTCCCGGACCGATTACCGAAAAGCTGACGCCCCGGATCGCTTCCACCGCCAAGGCGCTGTGGGGGATCTACATGGCGCTCACCGCCCTGGAGACGGTGGTGCTGCGGTTCCTGGGAATGGGATGGCTGGAGGCGCTGAACCATGCCTTCGCCACCATGGCCACCGGAGGGTTCTCCACACGGAACTCCAGCGTGGGAAGTTTCGCCAGCCCGGCCATCGAGATGGTGATCGTCTTGTTCATGCTCCTGGCCGGTGCGAACTTCGCCCTGCACTTTCATCTGATTCGCGGGAAGCCGATGCCGTTGCTCAGGGACCCGGAGTTCCGGATGTTCCTGGGGATTATCGGCATGGCGACGGTGCTGATCACCGTCAATCTGGTGGCCACCTCCACCTATGAGAGCTTGTGGCAATCCCTGCGTTACGCCGTGTTCCAGGCTACCACCATCGTCACTACCACCGGGTTCGCCACGGTTGATTACGAGGTCTGGCCGGCGTTTTCCAAGGCGCTGCTGTTCCTGCTGATGTTCGTGGGCGGCTGCGCCGGCTCCACCGGTGGTTCGGTGAAGGTGGTCCGGATCATGATCGTCCTGAAGAAGATGGCAGTCGATCTTCGAGGGATGATCCGGCCCCACGCGGTCCTGCCGGTACGGATCGGCACACGGGGGATTCCGGAGGATGTGGTCACATCGGTTACCACTTTCTTCCTGCTGTACCTGGCCCTGTTCGCCCTGGGAGGGCTTTCCCTGAGCCTTCTGGGGTCGCTGGACCTGGTGAGCGCGTTCTCGTCCTCCGCCGCCTGCATCGGCAATATCGGCCCGGGTTTCGGCGCGGTGGGGCCGGCGCAGAACTACGCATTCTTCTCAATTCCGGCCAAACTGGTCATGGTGGCGTTGATGATCGTTGGCCGCCTGGAACTGTATACCGCCATGGTCCTGCTGTTCCTGTGGCGGAAGAAATGAAACGTCTCAGGTCAGTTTCCTGACCGAGTCCAAGTACATGGCCGGCGGTCGGGACAGCCTTACCCCCATCCCCAGCGGTCTGCCGGTCTCCCGGGACAGCCGGACCCATGCCACGGTGCCCCGCAGAGGGATCCGGGTTCCGGCAACGTTCAGTTCCATCCGGATCACCGAGCCTGCCGGGAGGGGATCGGCGGTCTGGAGGAAGATGCCCTTTTCGGAAACGTTTCCCAGGGCGGCCTCGCGGTTCATGGTGTTGTGGCCGAACCGGACCTTCCAACTGCACAGCCTGCGGCCGGCGCTGCCGTCGGAGTCCACGCCGGACTCGAATCTGACCGGCAAAAACTCCGTGGCCAGGGTCAGGCCCGAGCTCTGGATGAACGTTTCGACGTAGTCCACGGCGTCCTGCTCTGCTACTTCCGGGCTGTCGGCGTAGAATTTCATGACCGCGGTGCCCCGGGAGACGGTCCAGAATTCCGAGGGGTAGGTTATGATTCGCGCCCGCCAACAGGTTCCCACCGGGGCCACCACCACGCCGACGGTCTCGGTGCCGTGGCGCATGTTCACGGTAGTTCGCCAACTGTGGCGCTCCGGCCCGCGAGGCTGGAGGTCTCCCGGGCACGGGTCCTGGGCCGGATGTTGCGCACCGCAGGCAGGGCACCATGCATTCTTGGAAGGCATGGCGATGATTCTACCCACGAAGACCGGGGTGGATCAACTGGCCCTGGAAACCGCCTCCAGTTTCCTGGCCCGTTCCAGTCCCTCCAGGATATATTCCATCAGCGGCGTATCGGGGCAGGTCTTCTGCAGGTAACTGTACAGTTTTGCCGCATCCGCCGCCTGGCCGCCCTCGCCGGTGAGGGTCTCGGCCACGTGCATGATCCCCTTGATCGCCCGGGCGTCGTTGCGGTCCTCCTGAAGCACAAGCGCGTAGGTGTTGGCGGCGTAGATCAGGTCGTCGTCCCTGGCGAAAGAGGCTGCGATCTTCAGTTTGCGGTCAATAGTCAGATCCAGGACGTCCCGGAACTTCCAGAGCGCTTTGAGGATTTCCGCCGCCAGCGGCAACGCCCCCCGGTTGAAGCAGACCGGCAGGGCAGCCTTGGCCCAGGTCACCGCCTCTTCCTTCTTTCCCGTTTTGTGGCACATCAGGCACAGGGCGTGGAGGATCTGTGGATGGGGGGCATATTCTTCGTGAACCTGCCGCATGAAGGCAATGGCATCGTCCGGATTGGAGTTAAACCTGTTGTGGGCTTCCTGGACCTTCTCCTGGGGGTCCGAGAGCGGCTGCGGACCACCGGTGGGTGCTCCGCCGAAAGTGTTGCCGACATCGGATAGCGGTACCGCTGCAGGGCCGGCAGGCATTGGTGCCGGTTCCTCCAGGCGGGGTTCGTTCATGCCCGGTTTCGGGGTTGCCGCTACACGCTTATTGGAGAAATCGTGTTCCCCAAAGGCGAAGAAGCCACACAGCCTCCCCAACAGGTTGACCATCCAGCCGAACAGAAAAGCACCGATGACCGCAGCAACGAGAACGGTAAGCTGCCAGGCGATTGCGCTGGTGGCCATCAGAATCGGGAAGGTGATGATGAACGCCATGCCGATCGTTCCGGCGTAGGCGGCATAAACCATGAACAGGTCGCCACCCCTTCCGGAAAACAACCGTTTCCAATGAGCTGCCGACAGAAATTCGCCGATGTCGGTGGCGGACACCGCAGCGATCAGAACGACAGGTGGGGACAGTGTGGACAGCATCATGTAGGCCGCAAACGCCATCGCCATCCTTCCGCCCATGGCCGGTCCCATCATCATCATCTGAGGATCGGACATGTTTTTGAGTCCCAGAAAAAATACGGGAACCAGCCATGCAAAGGTAACGAACAGGTAACGGCCCGTTACTACCGCCACCTGGCCCCAGGACCCGCCGGCTGTTGAGAACAGGGTGCCGTTCCATTCACCGGACAGTCCGTTCAAAGCAAACCGGGCCATGGCGGCGGCCATGAGAATCTGGATTACGAACACCGCTACGTTGGGTGCTTTGAGGAACATGAGGGCCACCATGTTGAACACCATGATGAACCCCAGAACGATCCCGGTGAACAGCGTCTTCCAGGAGAAGGTCTCCCGGATGATCTGGCCTACAACGCCACTGAATTCTGAGAGCTTTCTATGTTCCATGCCCGACTCCCGTTCGATCTTGCGAAAACCTTCTCGCACTACAGGGGGAATCTTGGGCACGGATATAAAGATGTCCAGAAAACCACGACCGGTTCGAAATTACGATAACGTAATGATGATATCCTGCTCCGTCGGGTACAGATGACCGCATTGGGAGGCGCTATGTCGGTGAAAGAGAGGCTCCTGGACGATCTCAAGACGGCCATGAAGGCCAGGGACCAGCTCCGCCTGGATACACTACGGATGGTGAAGGCGAAAATTCAGGAAAAAGAGGTCGAATTGCGGGGGAAGAAGGGGAGGGATCATGTCCTTGAAGACGATGATATCCTCCAGGTTCTGACCACCTCCGCCAAGCAGCGCCGGGACTCCATCGAGAGCTTCCGGGCCGGTGGCAGGGAAGAACTGGCGGCCAAGGAAGAAAAGGAATTGGCGATTATCCAGGAGTACCTGCCGCAGCAACTCTCCGACGAGGACCTGGAACGGCTGGTGCAAGAGGCGGTGGAAGAGACCGGCGCCGCTTCACCGAAAGATATGGGCAAGGTGATGAAAGTGGTGATGACGAAGGTTAAAGGCCAGGCCGACGGCAAGCGGATCAACGTATGTCCGGACTGCTGCTAGCGGGCATTTCTTGAGCAGGATTCTCATCGTCGAGGACGAATCTGCCATAGCCGACAATGTGGTGTATGCCCTCGAAACTGAAGGGTTTCAAACACATTGGGTCAGTCTGGGAAAGGATGGGCTGGCAGCTGTTCGCCAGGGTGCCGTCGACCTGGTGATTCTGGATGTCGGCCTGCCGGACGGAAGCGGATTTGAGCTCTGCAAGGAGATCAGACAGTTTTCCGAAGTGCCGGTGATTTTCCTGACGGCCCGCAATGAAGAGGTGGATCGTATCGTCGGCCTTGAGATCGGAGCCGATGACTATGTCGTGAAGCCGTTCAGCCCGAGGGAACTGGTAGCGCGCGTAAAAGCGATTTTGAAGCAGATGGGACAATCCTCGCACGGTCAGTCCGATCCGGATCTGGCCTTGGACCGAACAAAGGCCCGATTTCTGCTTAAGGGAAAACCGCTGGAACTAACCCGGTACGAGTACCTGATCCTGGAGATGCTGTCCGAACACCCGGAACGTGTTTTCTCCCGCGAACAGATCCTCCATCGTGTCTGGAATGAACCGGATGCATCTCTTGAACGGGTTGTAGATACCCACATCAAAGAGCTGCGGGCCAAGCTGCGGATATTGGATCCTGATTGCGATCCGATTACGACTCGCCGCGGCTTCGGCTACGTGTTTTGACGGTAGGAAAACCGAGTATTGCAGTGATGCCGTTTGTGGACGGTGTCCGTGCATCTTTGCTCCGGAAGAGCCTCTGGCTGTTGCTGTTGTCCCTGGTGTTAGGCGGAGCGCTCTCGTATGGTCTGACTATTTCGGTTCGCAAGCTGACGCATTATGCCCGGGCGGTTCGCGGGGGGGAGAAGGTGGAGCCGCCTTCTGGGCGAACGGGAATTGAGACAGCTTGCCGAGGCGATGGAGGAGATGCGGGAAGAGTTGGAAGGCAAAGCCTACATCGAAAACTACATTCATACGCTGACCCACGAAATAAAAAGCCCCCTGGCGGCGATACAGGGGGCGGCTGAACTGCTTGATGAAGAGATGCCATTGGATGCTCGAAAGCGTTTTATCGGCAATATTCAAAATGAGAGTAACAGGCTGAAACAGGTCGTGGATCACCTGCTCGGCCTTTCGTCCCTGGAGAAGCGGCAGGGCTTGGTGAACGTCGAGACGATCCCGGTCCCGGGGATCGTAAAAGCGCTTTGTGATGACAAATCAGCGATGCTTGCCCAGCGCAACATATCATTCAGGACGGAATTTGAGAGGGAGGGTGAAGTCAAAGGGGAACGCTTCCTCCTGCAGCAGGCGATAAGCAATCTCCTGGACAATGCGATTGACTTTTCTCCGGATTCCGGCGTTGTGCATGTCTGTAGCGAGTTTTCTGATCGATGGTGGATTCTGACGGTGCGAGATCAAGGACAGGGCATACCTGATTTCGCCAGGGATCGTATCTTCGAGAGGTTCTATTCACTCCCCCGGGCATACAGCGGGAGGAAAAGCACAGGACTCGGCCTGACTTTTGTACGCGAGGTGGTTCACCTGCACAAAGGGACCATTTCGTTGGAGAATCAAGAGACCGGCGGCGCCGTCGCCACCCTCAAATTGCCGCGGAAACAATATCGATCCAAGCCATCCTGACTTCTGGTGGATGATTTCAACGAAATCACACCGGATCCACACATGGATCTCATCCTGCTCCTGTAACTTCCGTAGTGCAGTTCCCGAAGAGGAGGAGTGCCATGCAGAAATCACTTACTGTCAAAATCCTGGTTGTCGGCGCACTGGTCCTGGTTCTGATGATCCCGATCCTAATGATTCGGGGGGTTATCGCAGATCGTACTTTCTATCGGGCCGAAGCGTATCAAAGCGTATCCTCAAGCTGGACCGGACCTCAGAACCTGTCCGGGCCGATCCTTGTCATTCCGTATATCGCAAACGAAGTGACCTGGGTCAAGGAAGCAGGCGATTCGGAATCCCGCGAAATCGAGAAAGAGGTCCGCAGACGACTACATGTCCTTCCCGAGAGTCTGAATATCCATGCTTCTGTGGAAACCGAGACCAGGGTGCGGGGCTTGTATTCGGTGCCTGTTTACCATGCCCGCCTGAGATTGGAGGGCCAGTTCGAGTAACTCGGATCTGATCGAGCTGATCCGTTCCAAGGAAAGCGATATTCAGATCGGACAACCCAGGCTTGCCATCGGTATCTCGGATATTCGTGGAGCCGTTCAACAGCCCAGGTTGTCCTGGAATGAAGACATCCATGTGTTTGAAGCTGCTTCGGAATATCAGTTGTCGGAAGGAGGGATGAGTTCTGCAAGTAGGACCGATAGACCGGACAGGGGAGAAGCTGTACCGATTTAAGGTCGATTTGGAACTTCGGGGGATGGAGAGCCTGTCCTTCACCCCTACTGGAATGGACACGGTTGTAACGATGGATGCGGCTTGGCCACATCCTAGCTTTACCGGAAGGTATCTGCCTGTCGAACACCATATCGACGAGGGCCGATTCCAGGCTACCTGGAAGATATCCGCTTTCTCCAGTTCCATACAGCAGGCAGTGGATAAACTCGAGCAAGGATCCGGCCACGGTCTGGCCGACAATACGTTCGGTGTCGCATTGATCAATCCCGTGGATATTTACCAGCAATCCGAAAGGTCGGTGAAATACGGGATCCTGTTCATCGGCCTCCATGGTCCGGAAACTGTTATCGTGAGCCGGCAAGGAGATCTCTCATGAAGACTTATAACATCGGCGACCTTCCCGGGGACGGTATCGGCCCCGAAGTACAGCGGGAAGGGCTCAAGGTGCTGGACGCGGTTTCGAAGATCGACGGTTTCGGCTATGAACTGGTGCCGTACCCTCACAGCGGCGAGCACTATCTCAAGACCGGGGAACTGGTAACCGATGCGATTATCGACGAGTGGCGCGGCCTGGACGCGGTGCTCCTGGGCGCCATCGGGCATCCGGAGGTAGAGACCGGCCTGGTGGAACGGTCGGTGATCCTGGGGCTGCGGTTCGGCCTGGACCTGTACATCAACCTGCGGCCGATCAAACTGTACTCCGCCGATCTGTGCCCCCTGAAAGACAAAGGTCCGGAGCATATCGACTTCACCGTGATCCGGGAGAACACCGAGGGGATCTACTCCCAGATCGGAGGCCACTTAAAAAAGAACACTCCTGACGAGGTCGCATTGGTGAACGGTGTCTACACCTGGAAAGGGTGCGAGAGAGCGTCACGTTACGCCTTCGAGGTTGCAAGACAAAGGGCCAAGGCCAGGGGCGACGGCAAGCCGCCCACGGTGACCCTGGTGGACAAGGCCAACGCCATTCGGCCCCACGACGTCTGGACCCGGGCGTTCGCGGAAGTGGCGAAAGATTTTCCCGAGGTCAAGACCGATCACGCTTACGTAGACGCCTGTTGCATGTGGATGGTGAAGAACCCGGAGTGGTTCGACGTCATCGTCACCACCAACCTGTTCGGCGACATCATCACCGACTTGGGAGCGATGATCCAGGGCGGCATGGGGATCGCCGCCTCCGGCAATATCCATCCCGGAAAAACTTCCATGTTCGAGCCGATCCACGGCTCCGCACCGAAGTACGCCGGTAAGAACGTGGCCTGCCCACTGGGATCGATCTCGGCGGTTTCCATGATGCTGGACTTCCTGGGCGAGCACACGGCGGCGGCCAGGGTGGAGAAGGCGGTAGGCGAGCTGCTGTCCAGCGGCCGGGTACCGTCGGCGGACGCCCGCAGCGGCATCTCGACATCGGACATGGGCGACATGGTGGTGGAAACGCTGGGGAAGTAGTTTCTCGAGATTCCGTACTCGTGACAACCGCCTGCAGTCGAGGTCAGCGAAGAGAATCGGGGGTCTCTGATGGAATTCAGTCTCGATGTTTTGAAGATCGATCCTGCTCAGGAACTGGAGAGACTGGCCGAGTTCATCGTGGAGCAGATGAATGTCGTTTTTCGAAGGAAAGGAATCGTAGTTGGCTTGAGCGGCGGTATTGATTCTGCATGCATTGCCGCCGTTGCCGTACATGCGGTCGGAAAAGAAAAGGTGATCGGACTCGTTCTTCCGGAATCAGAGTCCAATCCGATCAGCAGTGAATTCGCAATCAAACATGCTCGAGCTCTGGACATAGAACATCGTCAAATTGATATTACACCTACCGTCGACAGCGTTGTTCAGTACAAGTGGCGGGATGAGTATATACAGAAATTGATTCCCGAATACAAGCCTGGCTATCCGTATAACATAACGCTTCCTACCGACCTCCTGGAGCGAGCCAGTTTCAATTTCTATCTTCTCCAAGTTCAAATGCCTGATGGGGAAATAAAGAAAAAGCGATTGAGCATGGAAGGTTTTCGTACCATCACCTCATTCGCCAACATAAAGATCAGATCTCGAATGTTACATCTCTATGCCGAAGCGGAACGACGGAACCTTCTTGTTGCCGGAACTACGAACCGAACAGAGTTCATATTGGGCGATTTCTGTAAATATGGAGATGGGGGCACGGACATTGAGCCGTTCACGCATCTCTACAAAGATCAGATCTACCAACTGTCGGACTATCTCGAAGTCATTCCGGAAATCATGAATCGTCAACCAAGTCCCGATACGTTCAGTCTGCCGGTCAGTGATCAGGAGTTTTTCTTCAGGATTCCATTTGATAAATTGGATTTTCTTCTTTATGCATGGGAGCATGAAGTACCTAAGAATACTGTGGCCGATGTGCTGGGTCTTTCCGAAGATGCGGTTGAAAGGGCTTATAAAGACTTTGCCGCAAAAAATCGTGCAACGGCCCATTTGCGCGAAGTACCCAAGCCGTTAGACCGAGAAGGGGAAGCTCCTTGAAGCATGGCACTTGGCGATTCAGAGGCCTTCCGATAGCTCTCGTGTTTGCTTTCTTGTCTGCAGCTCTGTTCGGAGCAGAGGGTCCGTCATCTGACCAAGAGCCACCTGACCTGGATTCACTCGTTGAGACGGCGGAGTCGTCACCACCGATCTTAATGGGTGTTTCAAATTTCATCGCACCTCGTCTCTTGGTATGCATGGTTGAGATACTTGACATCGAATGCTTCTTATTATACATTAAAGCCGTTAAGTACCATAGTAGTCGCGCGTTGGAGAGTTAGGTATAATTAAGTGCAACCATCTGATTTTAATAAGGATAAAGCCGGGCGGCTCATTAAGGGCAAACTGGGCTATTGGGCGTTTGTGCCCGATTTCCTCGAACCCGAAGTTCAATTCGATCTACCCCTTGTAAGGGCACTTTCGGATGCTGATCGAGGGCTTAGTGAACTGGCCGGTACGGCTCGCAGGCTACCCAATCCGCATCTTTTGATCCGCCCGTTTATGCGGCGCGAGGCGGTGCTTTCAAGCCGGATAGAAGGAACGCAAGCGTCGCTCTCCGATCTATTCTTTTTTGAGGCCGCAAGTCCAGGAGATCCGGAGGTTCCGGACGTACACGAGGTTCGCAATTACGTTCAGGCTCTTGAGTACGGTATCGCAAGACTGAAAGAACTCCCGCTCAGCCTCAGACTGATTCGAGAAATGCACGAGCATCTGATGAAGGGGGTTCGCGGAGAGACCCAGACTCCGGGCGAGTTTCGTGTAACGCAGAATTGGATCGGGCCGCCGGGCTGCACGCTGATGGAGGCGACCTTTGTGCCTCCTCCCGTCGAAGAGATGAATGATGCTCTGGATAAGTTCGAAAAATATCTGCACAGCGATTCGGAACTCCCGCCTCTGATTCGGCTAGCTCTCATACATTATCATTTTGAGGCGATCCACCCCTTTGTGGACGGGAACGGAAGAATTGGCAGGTTGCTGATCTCGCTGCTGCTGTGTTCTGAAGGCCTTCTGCCGCAACCGCTATTGTATCTGAGTGCGTATTTTGAAAAGAATCGCAGTGACTACTACCGTCTTCTGCTCGGAGTGAGCCGGTGTGGTGAATGGCTGCCATGGGTTCGTTTTTTCCTGAAAGCAGTGGCGGTCCAAGCCCGAGACGCGGTGTCACGATCCGATGAACTGCTTGCGCTCTTGGCGGAGTACCGCAATAGAGTTCAAGAGGCCCGCGCATCGGCCCTGCTCCTTAGCTTGATAGATGAACTTTTCTCATTTCCTGCGCTGACTACCAAAATGGCAGCCCGTATACTGGGCGTTACCCCACGATCGGCACAGTTGAATATCAACAAGCTGATTAACGTGGGAATTCTCCGAGAAGTAACGGGCCAAAAGCGGAATCGGGTTTTCGTCGCCCATGAGATCGTTACCATTGTGGATAGGAGCGAACGTTGACGATCAGCCCTTGGCAACTGCTTGCAGTCGACATCCGTTGGTTCGGGTCACTGGATAACTTTCCGGTAGGAGACGGCTGTTGTACCAAGTAACCTGCCTTCAAGAACTAGTGGGCGAGAAACGTGAGATAATATATTCGAAAAACAGTAAGACCTCGAGATAAACAAGGTTTGTATATTTATAGTTAGAAAGACTCTATGAAAAGAGCGGCGCAATGAGAATTTCCGTAATGCTCTTGACCTGTTTCGTTGCAACCGGCATGGCTGTCCTGGCGTCGTCAAGCCAAGTTGTATCACTCGACACAGGCGAAGTTACGCGGATTCACTGCTTTCCAGAGGGAAAGTCATTTCGGTTTTCGGTATATGAAGATGATCTTGATGCCTCCCCCAAATGGGCAAATCCTGAGTCGACTAGGCCACCTCTATCCTTGCAGGACGCCGTCGAAGTGGCCCGTTCCGAGTTGCCAGCATATGTGAGCAAGCCCAAACGCTGGTTCCTCGATCAGGTAACACTCGAAGCGGTACCGGACCAACCAGGGCATTGGTACTACGTTGTCGACTGGCTGTTACAGCACTCGGAGCGGACCGAGGCTGTGACAATACCAGTGTTGATGAACGGGAAGGCGATTGTCGGTGAGCTGGATGCAGGCTATTTGCTGAAAGATGAGGATGGATAGAGTGCGGGGATCGCTTTCTAACATAGTTTCGCAATTGCCGATCTACCTTGTCACGGACCGCGCCAGGAAGACTCGCAGGTTCTGCTCAACGTTAACCCTGCAAGGAGAACTGAGTTGAAGCGTGTACTGGTCATTCTCCCTAATGCGTTCGAGTTGCTGGAGGGGGCAGCCTTCATTGATGTCTTGGGTTGGGCAAACGAATGCGGTCTGGTTCCAATAGAGGTGGTTACTGCGGGTATTACGCGTGAAGTAAAGTGCACATTTGGCAGTTTCCGGATCGTGCCGGATATGGTGTTGTCCGAAGTTGTGGTTGATGAGTTTGATGCAGTAGCTCTACCCGGGGGGTTCGAATCTGAGGGATACTATGAGGAGGCCTTTTCAGATATTCTGCTTAATACTCTTCGGGCGTTCAATTCGCAGCACAAGCCGATAGCGTCGATTTGTGTCGGCGCGTTGCCCATAGCAAAGAGTGGGATCCTGGCCTCGAGGAAAGCTACGACCTATCACTTGTCGGGAGGCAAGCGGCGAAAGCAGCTTGGCGAACTTGGCGCTATCGTAGTGGATGAGCCGATTGTTGTTGACGGCAACGTAATGACTTCGACATCTCCCGCGACTGCGATGGATGTTGCTCTCATGCTTGTTGAGCAACTGACCAATACTGAGAACGCAGAACTTGTTCGGCACGAGCTTGGACTTGAGTAGAGATAACAGCGGTGGCTTGTTACGGGTCGCATGAGAGCGTTATCCAGCCGACAATGAAGCGGGACGTTCGGCATACAAGGGGAAGACGATGTACTGTCCAAATAAAGAATGTCCCGACGCGAAGAGATCCGGAATCCCAGGGCAGTACGAGCCAGAGATCAATGTGTGCCCAAAATGCGAGCACATCCTCGTTGATTCAAAGCCGGAGTGGGCTGAAGTGCAAGAAGTAGAGCAGGAGGAGTTGGCTCCAGAGTATACAGACTTCGTGCCGGTGTGTGCCCTGCACGATGTCAGCATGATTCCTCTTGTGACGTCTCTTCTGCAGTCGGCAAACATCCGGTTTTACATCAAAAATGAGAGGGATCAGCACCTCTATGGCTCGGGAACTATTGGAGTAGGGCACAATCCAATTTCAGGGCCTCCCGTCGTGATGGTAGATCCTGCAAGGGCCGAAGCAGCTGGTGAATTGTTGCGTGAAATAAACACACTCCGGAATGATGCCTGACAATCCTCCGAAGCTGGCGCAAGTGCCACGCCAGGCCATCCTGCAGCTTTGCGGAAACGTTATGTGTTTTATCGCAGTAGCCACTATGACAGTTGTTGATTTAGACACTTCCAATAAGGGTGACCCATGACAAGGCCAGTATTGCTATTACGAATGAGCTATTGGATAGCGGCAATTGCGGACTTCGCTATTGCGATATTAGTGTGGATACCTGAAAGAATGGGAGTAACAGAAATAGTGTATCCGATGGGCCTCGCGTCTGCAGTAGCCTTTTCTTGGGGCGTGCTGTTAATAGCGGCCGATAGAAAACCTTTGGAAAGAAGGTGGATACTGATTCCAACGATACTTGTTGTTGCATTGTTAACTTTCGCAAGAACTACGTTTTCACTAGTTGGAACTATTGAAGTTAGTATCGTACTCCTTCTTTTTGCAATTGCCCTGATAATCTTTATGGCTTACAGCTACTATTGCGCGGGTCAATATGACACAAGTAAATAGCATTATATTAAACGCACATAACAAACGCGTGCTGTCGGACAAAATGTCCTCTACGCGCATTATGCCACTGATGCGAGGCGCTATGTGACCGGAAGCAGTGGCAATGAGAGAAGTGCCTGGCGGTGGCTGAAGTTCAGGGGCTTTGGAAATCGAGGCTACTTGCACGCGGATTGGAGGGGCGATGGATCTTATCGTAGCGGTAGTCCTGGTCGGCGTACTGGGAACTATTGCGATGGATCTATTGAATCATCTCTTTGCGCGGTTTGGTGTGATTATAAAAATCGATATGGGAACTATCGGAAGAATGTCTGCGGGGTGGGCGCGTGGCCGATTCCGTTACCGCCATCCCGGAGAACTGGCTCCGGTCTCTAACGAAATTCTCTTGGGATATATCACCCACTATGCCATTGGTGTGGGGCTGGCGATACCATTCGTGTTTGGTTGGAAGCTCTTGGTTGGAGGGCCCTTGTCTCCGGTGTGGGCTCTTGTTTATGGCATCGCGACAACGGTAGCCTCGGTGTTTATCGTTTATCCGTCGTTGGGTCTGGGAGTATTCGGTCTGCGGTCTCAGGATGGCATCAAAGCTCCGCTCTCTAGTATGGCCAACCATCTCTTCTTTGGAGTCGGTATGGCGGTTGCGGTTTCCATTGTCTGAGAACGGCAGGTAAAAGCGAGCGGGACAGGAAGGAGGTGGACATGATCAGGCTACTAGTCTTTGGTTCAACGGGTGGCACAGGGCGAGAACTGGTAAACCAGGCCCTCGACAACGGCCATACTGTTACGGCATATGCCCGCGATCCGGCGAAGCTCGCGGACATACAACATTCGCGTTTAAGGTTGTTCGTGGTGACGTGCTGGATCCGGCTGCCGTAGAAAGAGTTGTGGCAGGACAACGAAGCTGTACTGGTGGCCATTGGTGCAGGCGCCTACGCGCACAAATCTCCGAGAGGAGGGAACACGACACATCGCTGAGGCCATGCAGAACTGCGGCGTTAAACGTTTGATCTGTCAATCATCACTTGGTGTAGGAGACAGTAGAGCCATCTTACCGTTCTTTACCAAGCACATCATTGTGGGAATATTCCTGCGACATGCCTTCGCAGACCACGAACGCCAGGAAGCTGTCGTAAGACAAAGCTCGTTGGATTGGACCATCGTTCGCCCTCCTCACTTGAAGGACGGACCGCGAACCGGGATATATCGTCATGGCTTCACCACAATGGACAAGCGAATCAAGGCTTGGATCTCGCGCGCCGATGTGGCCGACTTTATGCTGAGCAACTTGTTGACGATACGTACCTTCATCAGACACCAAGTGTGTCGTACTAATATAGACTCGAACAGCCCGGACGCGCTAAACCCTAGTCGTCGTCCAGTGTGCTGGTGTCGCCGATCTCCTCGCCACGCTCCTTGGCCTTGAGCATGCGGCGGACGATTTTTCCGCTTCGGGTCTTGGGCAGCTTCTCCATGAACTCGATCTCCTGGGGCATCGCCAGGGGAGAGAGTTTCTTACGGACGAAGTTCATAATCGACAGTTCCATGTCGTCGTCGGCGGTGAAGCCGGGTTTCAGGGCGACGAACGCCTTGACCACCTCCATGTTCACCGGGTCCGGTTTGCCGATAGCCGCCGATTCCGCCACCGCCTCGTGCTCCAGGAGGGCGCTTTCGATCTCGAACGGCCCTACCAGGTGGCCGCCGGTGTTGATAACGTCGTCGTCGCGCCCGGAGAACCAGAAGTAGCCGTCGTCGTCGATGCTGGCCCGATCACCGCAGATGTACCAGCCGGCCAGGAACTTGTCGTAGTATGTGGCGGAGTTGTTCCAGTATGTCCGCATCATGCTGGGCCAGGGCGGCTTCACTGCGATCATGCCGATGGTGTTCGGCTCCTCGATCTTCTTTCCGGTTTCCGCGTCCACCACCGCCGCTTCCACCGCCGGGAACGGTTTTCCCATGCTTCCCGGCTTGACCTTCATGCCCGGCATGTTGGTGACCACCATGGCGCCGGTTTCGGTCTGCCAGAACGTGTCGTGGAAATCGAGATCGAACGCTTTCCGGCCCCACAGCACTCCCTCGGCGTTCAACGGCTCTCCGACGCTGCACATGTGGCGCAGGGCGGAGAGGTCGTACCCCTTCACCAGGTCGGCGCCGTCTTTCATCAGCATGCGGATCGCCGTGGGCGCGGTGTACCACACGCTGATCTTGTGGTCGGCCATCGCCTGGTACCACGCTGCGGAGGAAAAACCGGCGTCCAGGACGAACTGGGTCGCTCCCATGGTCCAGGGTCCGATGATGCCGTAGCTGGTGCCGGTGACCCAGCCCGGGTCGGCGGTGCACCAGTAGATGTCTTCCGGTTTCAGATCCAGGACCTCCCGAGTGGTCAGATACTGGGCCAGAACGCTCCCATGAACGTGGAGCGCCCCTTTCGGCTGGCCGGTGGTCCCGCTGGTGTAGTGCAGGACGCTGGGAGACTCGGCGCCGGTGGGCGCCACCGGGTAGTCCTTTACCCGTCCCGCCGCCATGTCGAAGGCGACCTCGCCGTCCCGGAGCGGTTTGTGTGTGTCGGTCTGGTCGATAACCACTACCGTCGTAAGGTTAGGGAGCCGGTCCCGGACCTTGCGGACCTTGCCCAGGTGTTTGCGCTGGGTGATGATCGCCACAGCGCCGCTGTTCTCCATGCGCGGAGATCAGCGATTCGTCGCCGAAGGCGGAGAACAGCGGCTGCGCCACCGCCCCCAACTTCAGGATCCCCAGGAAACCGACGTACAGCTCCGGGGCACGGTCGAGGAACAGGCAGACCCGGTCCAGGGTCCCGACGCCCCGGCTCGCCAGGAATGCGGCCCAGCCGGAGGACAGCTCCTTGAGATCGGTGAAAGTGTAGGTCCTGAGGGCGCCGCCATGGCCCTGGTGGATCAGGGCGGTTTTGTCCCCCAGTCCACGCTCCACGTTTCGGTCGGTGCAGAGGTAACCAATATTGATCGGACCGCCCGGGGTCAGATCCAGGTCGCCCAGGGCATCGTTCCAGTTCAGTTCTCGGCTCACAGCCTTCCCTCCTGTTCCGGCGTTTGCCGGACCGATCATGATAGTGGGAAGATTTTTTTATTCAAGATCCCGTGGATGCAGGAGCGACTCCAGCACCGGGATTGCGCCTTTCCCGTCCGATTCCTCCACTACCGCCCGTCCGCCCCGGAACTGCAGGAAATGGGCGAACTGGGGAGGCCGACCCGGCCTGCCGGCCAGGGGGAATCGTCCGGTCCATGATCGGGACGGCTCGTACAGGCCGACCAGGTCTCCCAGTACAGCGCTGGCCACCGGCACATCCCCGCCACCCCGGGCGAAGAACGCCAGTTCCCCGGCGCCTCCGCCGTCCACCACCAGGACGTTGTTGTTGTCCCGGACCCCTCCCAGGTAACCGTCCAGCGGGACTGCCGCCGGCATGGCTCCCAGGACCGGATTCTCGCCGGACCCGACGAACAGTCCTACCGGCTTCACCCTGAATCCGAGAGCTGGTGCTGCCTGTATCAGTTCCGGGTCCAGGCCGGTAACCGGCCGGACGGTCACGTCGGAGGCTCCGAACCGTACGCCGCACATCCTGGCCACAAGGATTACCAGTTTTTGAACCGTATCCCATCCCGACAGGTCCAGTTCCGGATCCGGTTCAGTAAGACCTCTTTTCACGGCTACCTGCAGAGCATCATTGAAGTCGGAGCCGTTTTCCACCGCCTCCAGCACGAAGTTGCAGGTGCCGGAAAGTACCGCCTGCAGGGAACGGACATCCCTGCGGCCCATCGGCCGGTCCACCGAATACAACAGCGGCCACCCGGCGGCGATGGAACTGTGGAACGCAAGACGAACCCCATGATCCAGGGCCAGCCGCTCCAGGCGGGGTCCGTGGGAATGAAGCAGCGTCTTGTTCGGGGTGACCACCGGTCTCCCCCTTGCGAGGGTCGCTTCCACAAGGGGGAGGGATCCCTCTCCGCGGGTCAGGTCCAGGACCACGTCCAGGTCGTCCCGTTTCACCAGTTGTTCCGGGTCACGAACCAGGTCGGCCGATCCGAAGGTTCTGGTGAGATCCTTGTCCAGGTCGGTTTCCGCCACGGCAACAATCTGGAAACGGAGGCTGTGCTCCTGTTGCAGTTGGGGAGCCCGGGTCTCCAGGATCGTCGCCAGTCTGCGTGAGACCTTGCCGGCGCCCAATAGACCCAGCCGGACCGACCGGACCTGCCTCTCTTCTCTTGAAGGAACGCCGGTCACTGCGCCAGGTCGTGATTCACGGAGGATCCTGGAAACCTGGTCAGTCTCCAGAAGGAAACCGTCATGTCCATGGGGGGAACGGATTTCGGCGTAGCGCACCGGTTTTTCAAGGTGGTTCAGAATCTCCGCCCCGAGATGTACTTCCGAGGGTGCGTACAGGTTGTCACTGCTGATGCCGATGGCCAGCACCGGGCATTCCACCCGGTCCAGTGCAGTGATCAGGCCGCCCCGGTTCTCGCTGATGTCGTGGAGGTCCATGGCCCGGGTGAGGGTGATGTAGGTCAGCGGATCGAACCGTTTGGTGATCCTTTTGCCGTGATGGCGCAGCCAGGACTCGACGTTGAACATTCCCCGGTCCTTGATGGTGGATCCCGGTTGTTTGAACCAGTCCCGGCCGAACTTCTCCTCCATGCCGATGGGCGCCCGGTAGCTCAGCATGCCGACCCCCCGGGCGACCATCTGTCCCCAGCGGGCGGCGATCTCGTCTCCGGACAGGTCCATCTCGATCCCCCGGCGCTGGAGCCAGTTCAGGCCGATCTGGTACGGCGTGGTCCGCAGCGGAGCGGCCACTACCACTGCTAGATCGACTATCGATCCGGCCTCCACCGCCCACTCCCAGGCGATCATGCCGCCCAGGGATGGGCCGATCACCTTCTTGAGGCGCCGAATCCCCAGCTGGCGGACCAGCAGGTGTTGCACCCGCATGATGTCCAGGGGGGTCAGAAGAGGAAAGCGGTCCAGCCAGGGGTCGCCGTCCGGGGCGGGGAAGCGGGGACCGGTGCTGCCGTAACAGCTCCCGGTCAGGTTGGGACAGATGACGAACCGGATGTCGGTGTCGATGGCCCGGCCGGGGCCGATCAACGGCTCCCACCAGCCGGTGGGCTGATTGTCGAACTCTCCGGTTGCGTGGGTGTCGGTGGTCAGGGGGTGGATCACCAGGACGGCGTTGTCCCGGGCTTCGTTCAGCTCTCCCCAGGTTTCGTAGGCAACCTGGATCTCCGGCAATTGGCCGCCATGGACCGTGACGAACGGCTCCGGCAGGTCCAGGTGCAGGATCTGGACCCGGTCCGCAGCGGCGGCGCGCCACCACCGGTCACGATAGTTATCAGGCTTCACCATAAGCCCCTATCCTGCCACAAATGTGAAAAAGGGGGACATTCTGCTTTAGTTGTTAATTCTTATAGCCGATAACAAAAGGGCCAGAAAGCCGTACTTTGTAAACAGATCTGGCCCTGAGATAAGAATTATAAACTAAAGTAGCAATGTCCCTCTTTTCTCCTTTTCTCTTTTTTCAGTTTCCGTATTTTGCGATGATCGCCTTCTTGTCCAGGCCGAGGATGCCGTATTTGTCGCCGATCTTCTTGAACGACTCCAGCGCCTTCTCCAGCATCGGAATGTCGTGGGCGGCGGAAAGCTGGGTCCGGATCCGGGCCTGGCCCTTGGCCACTACCGGGAAGAAGAACCCCACCACGTAGATCCCCTCCGCGTAAAGATCCCGGGCCACGTCCTGGCTCAGCTTGGCGTTGAACAGCATGACCGGCACGATGGGGGAGTCGCCCTTCTTGGTTACGAATCCGGCCTCTTTGAGACCGCTTCTCCAGAACCTGGTGTTTTCCTCCAGCTTGTCCCGGCGCTCTGTGCTGGCGGACAGCATCTCCAGGACCTTCAGCGCCCCGCACACCAGGGGCGGCGCCATGGTGTTGCTGAACAGGTACGGCCTGGCCCGCTGGCGGCAGAGCTCCACGATCTCCTTGCGGCCGGAGACGCAGCCTCCGGCGGCGCCGCCCAGCGCCTTGCCGAGGGTGGTGGTCACAATGTCGATCTTGTCCATGACGCCAAAATGTTCGTGGACACCGCGACCGGTTTTGCCGATGAAACCGGAGGAGTGGGACTCGTCGGTGAACACCATGGCGTCGTACTTCTCCGCCAGCCGGCAGATCTCGTCCATCGGAGCCAGGTCGCCGTCCATGCTGAACACACCATCGGTGACGATCATCCGCTTGTTCTTGTCCTGGTGTTCCTGCAGTTTCTGCTCAAGGTGCTCCATGTTGGCGTGCTTGTAGGTGTCGGTCATCGCCTTGCAGAGCCTGATGCCGTCCACGATGCTGGCATGGACCAGGCGGTCGGAGATGATGATGTCTTCCGGCCCCAGCACCGCCTCGAACACGCCTGCGTTGGCGTCAAGGCAGCTGGGGAACAGGATGGTGTCTTCCATTCCCAGGAACCGGGACAGGGCGTCCTCCAGTTCCCGGTGGACATCCTGGGTTCCGCAGATGAATCGAACGCTGGACAGGCCGAACCCCCGGTCGTCCAGACCCTTGTGGGCAGCGGCAACCACATCGGGATGGTTGGACAATCCCAGGTAGTTGTTGGCGCAGAGATTGACGACTTCCTTCAACGCGCTGCCGGATGGGAACTCCACCTGGATGTCGGCAGACTGTGGTGAGTGGATATAACGCTCTTCCTTGTACAATCCGGCGTCCCGGATGGATCGCAGATCTTCGTTATAGCCGGCGCGGGTTTCCTCGGAGTAGGCCATGATGTTCAGCCTTTCTGATGCTTCTGCACAACGAGAATGATATTGGCGACAGTGTCGAACGCCTCCGGAGTGGCGTCCTCGTCCGGAAGGCTGACATTGTATTTCTTCTCCAGGAACCGCTTCAGGCTGACCATGCTGAAGCTGTCCACGATGCCACTGGAGATCAACGGGGTATTTTCGTCCAGTTCGATATCGTCGTCGTCCTCGTCGTCGAGGTATTCGTTGCGGATGTATTCGAGGATGTTTTCCTTCATGGCGCACTCCTTACATGGGTCATAGTGGTTCGGGGACTGGAGGATTCTAGTCGATACCCGGCGGAAGCACTACACGCGCCAAGTACCGCTCCAACTTCGAAACGCCCCCTCAATGCCCCGGATCCTCTCGCTGGGCACTCCGGCCTCATGGGCAGCTTCCGGCCACGAGGAAAGAGCGTCTCCCACTTCCTGCAGTATCTCCCGGCCGTCTTTCTCAATCCCGAATTTTTCCCCCAGTTCCAGGAGATCGGCGGCGTCGAAGCGGTCGAACTTTCCCCCCAGGCTTATCTGGTGCCGGCGGGTGTAGCCTCCTCCCCGGGCGTAGGTCAGGTCGTAGGCCGGCGACAGGGACCACCGGCCTGTCCGGTCCATGAGGAACCCGAAGTTCTTCACATGGTCGTCCTGGTTCACCGCCAGGATGTTGAAGCAGATCCGCCGGAACGCCTCCTGCATGGCCGGATAGCCCAGTTCCAGGGAGAGGACCAGTCTGAGGTACTGTTCATAGGAATACAGACCGGGGCGGTTGTAGTCCACGTGCTCCATACCGCCGAGCGTATGGAGGTGCAGGCGGCCGCCGTCCGCCCGGTCGAACCGTTTCGTCATGAAATGGCCCAGACCCCGCTCCTCCAGAAGGTGGGTCTCCGCCATCTCGATGCCGGCCTTCCGGGCCAGTACCGAATAGGCGTACTCGATCCGGTTGTACGGACCTGGGTGTGGATCGGGGACGTCCAGTTCGCCCACGCCGTCAAACTTGATCATCCACTCTTCATCGCCGGACCGTGCAGACGCGAAGGCGGAGCGGACCTCGTTCTTCCGCCGGTTCCACAGGATCACCGCCTTGGCCCGGGCGCCGCCGGCGGATGAGCCGAGGCGGATGATTTCCGGTATGGCGACTTCGGTGCTTCCCTCCACCACCCGGCGAGCCGCCGCCACCAGGTCGGCCACCTCCAGCGCCTCCTCTTCGCGGGCCTTACGTGGGATCCTTAGCGCCGGCCGGAACTCCAGGGCGCCCATTGCCCGGGAGCCGATGTACAACAGCTTCTGCACCGGGCTCAATGCATCGTCCGGCTGCCCCCGGTCGGAGAAGTACTTGCGGATGATCGCGTTGCCGAACCGGTCCGGGAGGGCATCGGCCAGGACACCGGGCAGCCCCTCAAAGGCGGTCAACCGGCTCAGTTCGGGGAACTCCACCGGGCCGGAACGGCTGAGCGGGAGATGTACCGGGGATATGGAGAGACCGGAACGGCGAAACTGATCGGCGTACTCGAAGATAACCCGGCCGTCGTCCAGTTCCGCCACGGCGCCTACGGTGTGGTCCCAAAGCCGGACCTCGGCGATACAGGCCATGTCAGCCACGGCGGGGTTTCCCTGCCCGCTGCCTCTCCCTCCCGCCGGTCTGCAGCAGTTCCATGGGTGAGACTCCGGCCTGGGGGAGGAAGGCGTCCAGTCCGTCCAGGCGACCCAGGGCCCGGAGGATCCTGATAACCGTGCCGAGTTGGACATCCCGGCCGGTCTCGAGGTTGCCCAGGGTCCTGAGGCTGATCCCGGCCTGCCGCGCCAGGTCGATTTGAGACGTGTTGCCCTGCAGGCGGTAGCGGCGAAGCCTCAGGCCGAGCTCAGTCAGAATTTCATCATCGGTTAGCTGGAAGAAGTTCATATCGACTCCTTAACAGCAGTATAGTGCAGATAAATAGAATTGTAAATAACAATATGCAATAAATTGCGATATAAGACTAATGATGTAATAACAAGCAAATATAATGGTAATAAAATACAAATATGGCCATTAAAGCGCATAATAAATGCTATTAAAATTACATTTAGAAAGATGGAATGCGGGCTCAACTAAAGACATATTTGGTTCGCGTTAATGCGTACCGAATCGACGGAATTTTATAGAATGCACATTGAAAGGGACGGGAGAAAATCATGAAAGGCATTCGTTTCGGAACTCTATCCGTGGCGCATCTGTGCGTATTTGTAGTGCTCCTGCTGGCGGCCAGTTACGTTGTGCTGGCCTGGGAGAACTACTCAACGACCCGCGATAGTGGAAACTGTGCAACATGCCACGGCAATTTCAGGAGCTCACCGTACGTATCGTTGAAGGACGGAGTCTCCTGGGGGGATGACCTGCACGACGTACATCGCAATGAGATGATGGACGAGGATTGCAACGGCTGCCACGATGCAAGCCGGTTCCCGGACCCGATCGCCACTTCCATCGGCGGCATCGGCTGGCCCGCCATCGGCTGTACCGGCTGCCACGGCAGGGTGGAGGACGCCAGCGGTGCCGGTACCGAGGGGTACAGCGCAGGCCTCCGGCAACGCCATTTCCGGGCCGGCGAGACGGTCTGTCTCGATTGTCATGCCGATTCGAACCCGGCCAACATGACCCCTGCCGGAGAGGATGTACTTCCACCCTATTATGCATTGACAGGGAACCATCCCGGCCAGCCGACCGATCCGTGCAACCCGAACCTCACCGAGGAAAACTACGCCGCCGCCACCATCGGATTGGACAACGACGGCGACGACGCCTACGACATGGCGGATACAGACTGCAGCGGCGTGTCGGCAACACCCGGGGAGAGTTCCGGCAACTCCATGCTGCCGTTGCTGCTGATCGCTCATGATGTGGCGGGCGGCACACTGACCCTGAGCTATGAGTCCGGGTGTTCCGCCACCGACAACAACCTCGAGTGGGGGCCGATGGACCAGGTATCAACCTACGCCTACGGCATCCAGACCGTGTCCGACTGTGCTATCGGCATAGCTGGCTCCTACGTCTGGTCCTACCCGGCGACGCCGTCCGACATCTTCTTCCTGGTCGTCGGCAATACGGGAGACGTCGAGGGTTCTCTGGGGCTGGACAGCTCCGGCGCGGAGCGGCCGGAGGACACCGGCGGTATCTGTGATGTCCCTCAGGATCTGTCGATGCGCTGCGATTAGGTCCGGAGTCGGCCGTCCAGGTCGAAGAGGGACAGGTCCACCGAGGTCGTCCCGTCGAGGATCGCCTCCGACGCGAGCCGGCCGGTGAGGGGGCCGAGCAGGAACCCCATCATGGCGTGACCGGTGGCCACGAAACACCCGGTCCACCTCCGGCGCCCATCCGATGGCCGGCAGCCCGCCGGCAGTCAGAGGGCGGAGGCCGCACCAGGTGGAGCGAACCCGGGCGTTCTCGATCCCGTGGATGTACTCCGCCGCTCCCCGGAGCAGTTGGTCACAGCCGTCGCTGTGTTCATAGTCAGGTCCAGGCCGGCCAGTTCCACCGTGCCGGCCAGGCGCAGTCCGTCTTCCAGCGGCGTTACCGCCACGAACCGCTCCGCCAGAACCGAAGTGGTGGTCGGCCTCGACAGTGTGTTGTCCAGGTCCAGGTGGTACCCCTTGCCGGCCTGAAGCGGGATCCGGAGGCCGCAGGTTCGGGCCAGGCCGGTGGACCAGGCCCCGGCCGCCAGCACCAGATGGTCGGCTTCAATCGATTCACCCCCGGTGGTGATGACCTGCCGGAACCGTCCTTCCGTTGCGACGATCCGAAGCGCTTCGCAAGACTCCCGGATCTTGCCTCCGTGACGCCGGACCGCCGCCGCCAGTCCGTCCATGAACCGGCCCGGATGTGCGAAGGCGCTGTCCTCGAAATGAAAAGCGCCGTGGATACCGTCCACGAACGCCGGCTCGGCTTCCCGGAATTCGGCGCCCGTCCGCCCCTCCACCCGGTAACCTCGTTCCCTCAACAGTTCGGCCAGGGGGAGGGCAGCCTCATAATTTTCCCGGTGGCGAAACACCTCCAGCCAACCGGTGGCCGAGTATCCACAGTTGATTTTCTCGGTCTCCACCAGGTTCCGGAAACAGTTTCCCGCCTCCCGGCCGACGGTGCACAAGACGTCCATGGACGCCATGAACCTCTCCCGTCGGCAAGCGATGGCGAACCGGACCAGGAAGGGCAGCAGGGAGGGATCGGCCCGAAGGCGGATGAAAACCGGGGAGGACCGGTCCAGCACCATCCGCACCGCGGACCGCATCAGCCCCGGCCGGGGAAGGGGCGCGTGGCCCTCGGCCAGGATGCCGGCGTTTCCGCCGGATGCACCTTCGCCGATCCGGTCCCTCTCAAGAACGGTGACCTTCACCCCCCTCTGCGCCAGGAACAGGGCAGTGGACAGGCCGACGATGCCGCCCCCGATGACGATCACACTTCGCTGTTTCACGGGAGCATGGTAAGGCGGTACCCTCATCCGCGTAAACAGATTTGCGCCCCGGTGCGCAGGGATGTTCGCACCCGCCGGGGAAAACCGTTCCGGTTACGCTACAACAGAGTTGGCAGCCTCATTGCACCACACATCCCCAGCGGCATCCCAGCCGCACGAGGAGGCGGTCATGAAAACCAGAATAACCCTTATGATCTCAATCGTCGTTCTTGCGACGGTATCGGTTGGTTGCTTCGCCCGGCAGAAACACATCAGCACCAATGCGTTCGAATACCTGTATCCCGAGGGCAGTAACGGAACGCCGGGGAGTTCGGTTGCCCTGGAACTCCCGCTACGGGTCGGGATTGCGTTTGCTCCCGGTTCTCCCGGTTCTCCCGGTTTTCATGGTTATCCTGGTTCCAGCTACGGGAGCACCCTGACCGAAGCCAAGACAAGAAAATTGATGGCAACAATCGCCGATACTTTCCGGGATCGGGAGATGGTGGAGCGGATCGAGATCGTACCTGGTCATTATCTGACCAGGGGCGGGGGGTTCGACGAAATGAACCGGATCAAGACCGCGCTGGGCCTGGATCTGGTGGTGCTGGTTTCCTTCGACCAGCATCAGTTCTCCGATCCCGGCCTCGGCTCGTTTACCTACCTGACGGTGGTCGGTGCCTACGTCGTAAAAGGGACCAAACAGGATACGGTAACGCTGATGGATGCTGCCGTGTTCGACATCGAATCCAAGGCACTGCTGTTCCGTGCGTCAGGGGAGAACCGCTTCAGGAAACAAACCGCGGGTATGTACGAGGAAAAGGCCTGGAGGAAGGCAAGTAACCAGGGCTTTGACGATGCCGCCGTGAATCTGGCGGCCAACCTTGATGAGGCTCTGACGGAATTCACGCAGCAGGCCGCCAGTGGCACGGTCCGGGGGAGGGGTACTCCGAAGCTCGAACGTCACCGCTTCACCCGGGTACCAGGGCAGCCTGGGAGGCGGCGCATCCGGCTGGGTGGAGATCGCCGGGTTGCTGGCCCTGATGTCAGTCGGCCTGGTCCTGAGGTGTTAGCCTCGGCTTTTTGATCTGACAGTTGGCGGAGCCGACGGGACTTGAACCCGCGATCTTCGGAGTGACAGTCCGATATGTTAACCAACTACACCACGGCTCCGTACGCCTTAATGTATTGCAGCGACCGTTCTGCTGCAATATGCAGCTTTGACTTTGCTGCCTTGTTGCATGGTGGGCGGTACCGGACTCGAACCAGTGACAGCCTGCGTGTAAAGCAGGTGCTCTACCAGCTGAGCTAACCGCCCATAAAATGAAGGACGGATAATACGGTACGATCCGGAGGCCGTCAAGGAAATGGCCCCGGCGGTATGTGCCGCCGGGGGCGGACCGGATTATAATTCTCCTGCACCGGGAATGGGCCGCCGCTGCCGGCTGTTCTGGAGGAACAGGGAGAATTTCAATGATTTTCCGACGAATACCGACGTTGCCGATCATGATCCTGATGCTCGGATCGGTGGGAACGGCGGTGCCTGCGGAGGACCCGGCAGTGCAGACCGTCCGCGGCAACAACGGGACCAGCCTGAAAGGGAACGCACGACTGGGCCGGAACCGGCCGGTAGTCGGAGCCTCGGTACGGATCCGCCCGGAAAATGACCTTTCCCGGTACCTGCTGACCTCCACCGACGGCAAGGGGCTCCTGAAGACCATGGAGCTGCTCGACGGCGATTACCAGGTTACCGTCACGAAAGACGGTCTGGCCGCCGTGACCAAGTCGGCGGTTACAGTCCGGTTTCCGTTCCGGCCGGTGGTGGAGATCGAAATGGTCCCCGGGCCGGGGCCCGAAACACCGGCCATGGCCGCCGGGTCCGACGAGCCGCTGGCGTTGACCGGCCGGGTCCTGAACCGGGAAGGGAATCCGGTGCCGGACGTTGCGGTCCGTCTGGTCCGTCTGGACGGCGCCGGGGATCCGGTCCGGTTGCGGAGCGGGGAGGACGGCGGACTGGACGGTTTGAATCTGGTCCCGGGGGTGTGGTCGGTGGAGATCCGGTCCGTCGGGTACCTGTCGATCCGGTCCGTTATGGAGTTGGACGGGCCGGTTCGGCTATTGGCCCTGCTCGTTCCCCAACCCGCCGGTTACCTGGCGCCGGCCATCGACCTGTTGCCGCAAGAAAAACCGGTTCCCCCGGCAGGCTTCACTCCACGGCCTTGACGGCGAAGAAACCCTTTCGGGCACGGACCTTGTGCCCCGGCACGTCGGACGCCACCTTCAGTTTCACCCAATGGCCGTCCCACTCGGTCACCCCGGGGGAATAGGTCAGGTAGTACTGTGTGCGCAATTCCTCTGCGATTCGCTGGTACACCCCTGCCAGATCCTTCGCCTTGTTCACAAAGAACGCACGCCCTCCGGTGACCCCTGCGAACTCCTGAAGGACGTTGCGATCCAGGGTGCTGTTGAACCCGCCCCCCAGTCCGATGGCGAAGATCATTATGTTGTTCGCCTTGGCCTCCTCCAGAACCCGCTTGTGACCGAACTGGCTGGCCGTATCGGCGCCGTCGGACAGGAGAACGATCGCCTTGCGGCCCTCGATTCCTCGCAGCTTGCGGTAGGCGGCGTGGAAGGCGTCGTACAGGGCGGTGCCTCCGATCGGTTCGGTACTGGTCACCGCCTCCCGTAAGGCATCGTGATCACTTGTCAGGTCCTGGATCAGGAACACCCGTTCATCGAAGTCAATGACCAGCGCCTGGTCTTCAGGCCGCAGGGTTTCCAGGAAGGAGCCGGCTGCGGAATGGACCTCCTCCATGGATTCCTGCATCGAACCGGACGTATCCAGAAGGATCGCCATGCTGATCGGCCTGTCCTCCAGGTAGAAATCGATGATGCGCTGTTCCTTGCCGTCTTCCAGGACCTGGAAGTTCTTTTTGTCCAGGTCGGTGATCAGTGCATCTTTCTTGCCGGTGACCGTGACCCACAGGATCACCCGGTTGACCTCTTCGACGGTTCCGAACCTCATTTTGCGGGTAATGACCGCGTCACTCACCGTCGGACCTTCCAGGTGGTACGCCACCGCCCGTATGATCCAGCTCTTCGATTCGCTGCCGAAATTGTAGGTGCACTCCCAGGGTGGTTCCCGGTCAATGAACACAACCTGATCGCCAACCAGGAACTCCACCCGGTCCATCATCTCCGGTTCGTCCAGCTTGACCTCCGCCACGATCCGGACCTTGCCGAAGGCGACCTCCTGATCTTGCGGCTCGGTGATGGTGATGGAGAAACCGCGGCGCTGTTCGGCATCCTGGGTGAATGCCGGCGCTGACGCCGCCGTTACCAGCAGCAGTATGGCCAGGGTTCCGGACAGGCCGATTCTCATGAGTCTTCCCCGGTCAGTTGCAGCAGGATGCGGCGAACCTGCTCGGATGCGGTATGTTTGCCCGCCACCTGCAGGAACCTCCGGAACGCCTCAATAGCCTTGTCGTTGTCCCGGAGACGGACCAGGACGTTCCCCAGGTACAGCCATGCGTCGGTGTTGGTTTCATCGAGTTCCAGGACCCTGCGGTAGACGGCCGCTGCTTCCCGATCCCGGCCCAGGCTGGCCAGGGCGATCCCCTGGTTGAGCAGGAGACCGGCATTGTCATCCAGATCGGGGAGGGCTCGGTACAGATCGGCGGCTCGCGAGAACTCCCCCGCCTTCAGCAGGTAGAAGCCCAGCATTGCCTGGTCGGCCCCGGTCCCGGCCCGGCCGAGGATTTCCGCCGCCTCTGCCCACTCATTGCGCAGGGCGTGGAGCCGCGCCAGGGAGTCGTAGTCTTCCTCAGAAGCACCTTCCCCGGCCACAGCGGTGGTCAGCCGGTCATAATCGACCGCTTCGGCCTGGATGGTTTGCCGGTACGTCTGCAGTTCCTTGCGCCCGGCCGGTCGCAGCCGGTCATCGGACAGAGCCCGGTCCACAGACTGCAGCGCTTCCGGATAGCGGCCCTGCCGGCGGGCCAGTTCGGCCATGCCGTGATGGGCCGAAGCCAGGACCGGGTCCAGTTCCAGCGCTTTGCGGAACGATTCTGCGGCCCGGTGGGCCAGGCCCAGTTCGACCTGGATCGTGCCCAGTGCAACCGGGTGTTCCGGTCGGTCCGGCGCCAGTTCGATCGCTTTCTCAATGGTGGCCACAGCGTCGTTGTACATCCGCAGCCGGGTGAAACCGTGGGCCAGCCGGTTCAGGCCGGGGGCATAGTCGGGCCGGATGACAACCGCCTCGGACAACAGGCGGACAGCATCCTGGTAACGGCCGACCCGCAGGTACAGGTCACCCAGGTGCGTGTAGGCCGGGGCGAACCCCCGGTTGCTGGCTATGGCGCGTTGGTAGAACTCCTCCGCCTTGTCGTCACGGCTTTGAGCCTCGTACCCCCGGGCGATGCCGTCCAGGGCGTTGGGATACTCCGGCCGGATCTTGAGCGCCCGGTAATAGGCGGCGGTCGCCTCGTCGGCCTCGCCCATCTTGAGGTGGGCGTCCCCGAACGCCACCAGGGAGTTCAGGTGGTACGGGTCCAGATCCAGAGCTATCTCCAGGGCGGCCAGCGCTTCCTCGTACTGGCGGTTTCCGATCAGGGCCAGCCCGAGGAAGTGATAGGCCCGGAACGAGTTCAGGGCCATGGAGGCGGATTGTCGCAGTTTCTCCACTGCCTCGGCGTAACGGCCCCGGTTGTAGGCGGTTACACCTTCGTTCAGCAGCCTGAACGAGTCCACCCTTACAACCACTGCGTTTCCGGCAAGGATCGACCCGTACGGCACGGCCAGGACGGCCGTCAGTACAGTAAGTAAAGTGGCGTGTGCAATAACTCGCTTCATGTCAAAATAGTGTACTCGTCAATCGCCTTACAGTCGAAAATGGGGACATTCCACTTTATCTTTTAATTCCTATCCTGCTTAAAGATTTGGAATATAAAGTGGAATGTCCCCATTTGGAACGGGGGGATTGGCTGGTTTATTCCATGACGGAGGGGCAGGATGCTCGACGGATTTTCCTGGACGATAATGCTGGCCGCTGCCGGGATCGCCGTTCTTCATACGGTTCTGGGCCCCGATCATACGCTGCCGTTCATCATGCTGGCCAGGGCGCGCCGCTGGTCGATGCGGAAGACGATCGCCATCACGCTGGTGTGCGGCGCCGGCCATGTCGGATCCTCGCTGGTGCTGGGAAGTCTGGGTCTGGCCATCGGTTACGGTGTCGGCCATTTTGAGGTGCTGGAAGGGTTGAGAGGCAGTCTGGCAGCTTGGCTCATGGTGGTGTTCGGCTTCGCCTACGCCCTCTGGGGGCTGCGCATCGCCCTGCGACGCCGGGCCGGTATCGTGCCCCATGACCACGAGGGCAAAGTCCACATCCATGCCGGCGGGCACCACCATCACAACCATATGGGCGAGGATCTCTCCGCCACCACCTTCTGGATGCTGTTCACCGTATTCGTGCTGGGACCATGCGAGCCGCTGATCCCGTTCTTCATGGTTCCCGCCAGCCGGGGGGACTGGGGGCTGGCTGTAGTTACCGGCGCCGCCTTCGGCATCGCCACCCTCGCCACCATGGTTGCCCTGGTTGCCCTGGGGCTGGCCGGCTTCCGGAAACTGCCGCTGGGCGGACTGGAAAGATGGGCCCATGTCCTGACGGGGACGGTAATCGCCTCGTCCGGTCTGGCGGTGATTTTCCTGGGGCTCTAGGCCGGTTACCCGGCCGGTTCCGTTTCGTACGCAGCCCGGAGTACCTTGAAACGGTAGATCCTGTTGTCCCGGGGACGCATCAGCTCACGCCACGCCGTCGGGGAGTCGAACCGGAACGATAGCGCCGCATGCCGGCTGCGCACCAGGCTCAGGGAGCCGGCGCCGCCCTCAAGGCTGACCGTAAGCTCCACCAGCCCCTCGGTAGGGAGCACCGGGCCGCCCACATGCCGGCAGCGTTTCCACCACAGCATCTCGTCCACGTTTTCAAACTCGTAACAGGGACTGTCCCGGAACACCGCCTGCAGTTTCCGCGGCCTGCCCCGCACAACGAGGAGGTCCGGCGAACGGATCTCGGCAACATCCTGCAGGGTTTCGCGAAGGGTGGTCTGGGGGAACAGCTTTCCCCTGCGACCGGCGGGAACGGCGATGAGCATCCTCCTCAGGAAATCGTCCGACGGCAGGATGGTATAGCCGTTCTCACGCTCCCCGACGAAGACGCAGGATTCCGGCGCGTCCAGGTGGCGCCGGGCTGTGCCGGCGATGACACAGGCGTCGAACAGGGAGGCGGCCTGGTGGGCATCCTCGTCGCTGTCCAGTGTAGCCAGCGCCTCCTGGACCGGCCCGAAATCGTAGCCGTGAACCGGGGCAAGGGAGCGGATCAGCAGGTCCAGGGTGGAGGCGATCTCCTCGCGAGTGGATCCGGCCGCGGGTGCGCCTGTAGGCCGGCACCTTGTACGATCGGCAAAACGTTTCCCGGTGGCTGTCGGGCAGGCCGTCGCCCACCCGGGAGCCGATCCACAGCAGCCCCTTCAGAGCGGCGCCGGGATGGATCTCCGCCAGGCCGGAGTTGCGGCTGTTGCGGTCCGGGTAGGTCAGACAGGCGTGGCCGGCGCCGGCCAGCGCGCCCAGCAACTGCTCACCGGTGATGCGGCCGTCCTCCGGTTTTCCACCGGTCTGGATCCTGACACCGAATTTCTTGCGGAGTAGACCCTCGAACGGACGCGAACGAGACGGTCGAACCGGGAGCACTACCGGGATATCCACTCCCAGGAGAAACGGGTCTTCCCCGGCAAGGGTGGCTATCTCCGCCACCAGGCCGGGGATGGAAGACGGCCGGCGAACCTCGGTTATCGTTCCGGAACGGTCGGAGGAGACCAGAGTCCACTCCGGTGTCCCTTTGTCCGGGATCCCCTGTGCCAGATCGGCGCCGAATACCTTCAAGGCGGCACCCCTTTCAGGACGTGGCGTTACCCAGTTCCCGCCTGATGATACCAGCCAGCAGTTCCGCATGATAGCGGACCGCGTCCGGATCCCTGCCCTCCACCATCACCCGGGTCAGCGGCTCGGTGCCGGAGTACCGCAAGACTATGCGTCCGGTTCCGGTCAGGGCGCGCTGCGCCTCTTCCACAGCAGGTCCGATAACCGGGTGTTTCTCTGAGATCCGGCTTTTCATGGACGCGGACATTGATCAGGAGCTGGGGGTAGGGGATGATCCGGTCCAGGATCGTCTCCAAAGAGTCGGCCTCCTGCTTGAGACAGTGCAGCAGCATGATCCCGGTGAGCATGCCGTCGCCGGTGGTGGCGTGATCGCGGAAAATGATATGCCCCGACTGTTCACCGCCCAGGACCGCATCTTCCTGGAGCATCCTCTCCAGGACGTACTTGTCTCCCACCGGAGCACGGAGCAGCCGGATCCCTTCCTCCTCCAGCTTCTTCTCGAGCCAGAAGTTGCTCATTATGGTCGCCACAACCACATCGTTTCGCAGTCGGCCCAGGCGCTTGAGGTGCCGCGCGGCCAGGTACAGGATATGGTCGCCGTCCACAGTGCGGCCCTTGCGATCCACCGCCAGGGCGCGGTCGGCATCGCCGTCGAATGCGATGCCGAGGTCCACGCCCCGTTCCCGCACTTCCCGCGCCAGATTGGAAAGGTGCAGAGAGCCGCAGTTCAGGTTGATGTTGCGGCCGTTCGGATCGGCGCCGATGGTCTCCAGGTCGGCGCCCAGCTGGTGGAACAGCCGTGGTGCGATCCTGGCAGCCGCACCGTTGGCGCAGTCCAGCACCAGGTGGCAACCCTGCAGGCCGCTCGGGTCGGAACCCAGCTTTACCAGTTCCTGCATGTAGCCTTCGATAACCGACCGATCCTCGCACGGCTCGATGATCTTTTCCCCCGGATCCTGGATTCCCGCATCCAGCATCAGGACCTCAATCTCACGCTCCAGCCCGTCGTCCATCTTCATGCCGGTGGCGGAAAATACTTTCAGGCCGTTATCCTCGAACGGGTTATGGCTGGCGGAGATCATCACCCCGGCGTTGTAACCGGAGGTGCGCACCGCGTGGGCCAGGCCGGGTGTGGTGATAACTCCGGCATCACCGAACTCGGCCCGACCCGCTTCCAGTCCGATGCAGAGGGCGTCCCGTAGCCACTCCCCGGATTCCCGGGTGTCTCGTCCTATCAGGATCCTCGGAGGCTGGGGGGTCGCCCTCAGGAGAACCGTCGCCAGGGCGATGCCGAAGGTGCGGGCCGTTCCCGGGTCCAGCGGCGGCTCACCCGCCACACCGCGGATGCCGTCGGTTCCGAACAGGCGCTTCATTCAGAAATCCTCCGGTCGGTAAGCGAAACCCTGACCTCCAGGGGAGACACCGCTTTCTCTGTGATCCGGGACCGCTCCAGAGCTGTGATGCCGACATAGTCCAGACGGATCTTAAGTTGGTACGGTTCGGGCCGGGGAGCAAGCCCCGCCACTTCCGCCACCGCCCGAAGGTTGCCGGCGTCGATGTTCGCCAGGATCGCCGGCGGAGCAGCCAGGGTGACCTGGATGACGGCAGGTGAGACCTGCGCCTCGAAGACCTGCCCGGCCAGCACCACTGGGATACCGCTCAAGGTTTGCACCGCGCTGGCCTCATCGATGGTTACCTGCACTCTAAGCGTCTGCTCTCCCAGGACCTGGGTATGACGACTCTCCGGCACGATCCCGGTTTCCACCATGAAGCTCCTGGACCGCCCGGCGATGCTGATGGTGTCGGTGAGGAGCCTGTTGAGTTTGGAGACCTCCGATAGGGGCCCCTCCACTTCCAGGGTATCGGGAAAGGCGATGGCGCTGTAGAACTGGAACCCGTCCGCCGGCTCACCGTCAATGGACGGGAACACCGGCAGGGCGGTCCGCATCCTTTCATCCAGGGTCAGCGCCAGGCGGGCCGGTTCGAACCGTTCCACCACCACCCCCTGCGGGACACCGGTGAGGTCCGCCGGGTTGAACTGAACGTTGCGCTCCCCGGTGCTGGAATCGCTCAGGTCCAGGTTGAGTCGCATTTTCAGTGGATCGAGCCTCCGAATGGATGTGGCGCGGCCGCGAATCCGGACCGAAACCTGAGTCGGTGTGGTACCGACTACCGTTATGTCGTCGGACAGGGTCACCACCAGCGGCACCGAAAAATGATTCACGATCATCGATTCACCGGTAACCGTGAGCCAGATGGCGTAGGCCAGGACCAGTGAAAGCAGCTTCAGCGGCCAACGGTGCAGGACCGCATGCTTTATCGGCTCACGCACGGTCTGCTCCTCCACCGGAGTCCCCGCCTGTCTTGCGGGTCTCCATCCGGGGTCGCAGTGCGGCCCGGATCCGGCTGGCCAGCCGGTCGGCGTCCAGATCTTCCAGAATTTTGCCCCCTTCGGCCAGGGATACGACCCCCCGTTCCTCGGAGACCACCACCGCCAGGGCGTCCGATTCTTCGGTGATTCCGGCCGCCGCCCGGTGTCGTGTTCCAAACGCCCGGGACAGGGTCGGGTTCAGGGTCAGCGGCAGGTAGCAGGCGGCGGCCGTGATTCTGCCCTCGACGATGATCACCGCCCCGTCATGGAGCGGCGAGCCTGGGGTGAAGATGTTCCGCAGGAGATCGTAGGACACCACCGCGTCCAGCTTGATGCCGGTCTGGGAGAACGCCCGCAGGCCGGTGGTCCGCTCCAGGACGATCAGGGCGCCCTGGCGCCTGCCGGCCAGGGTGGTGGCGGCGAGGGCGACCTCTTCCGCTACCGACTCATGTTCCCGGCGGTGCATGAAGGCGCTCATCGGGTTGCCCCCGATTCGCATCAGCGCCTGCCGGATCTGGTTCTGGAAGAGCACGATGATGGCGAACGGGATGTACAGTCGCAGGTCGCCCAGGGCGTTGTGTACCGCCGGCAGGCTCAGCCGGCCGGGACCGGTGGCGATATAGATCACCCAGACCCCGGCAACGCCGATGGCCATCTGGACCGCACGGGTTCCGCGCACCAGGAGCAAGAGCTGATAGATCACCAGCGCCAGGATGGCGATGTCCAGGATCGCCATCCCGCTCAGCTCGTTAAGGTGCAGGAGGTCGGAGAATCGCTGCAGCATGCTTTCGATCAGTCCAGGTCGCGGATCGCATCCACCATCCGGACCACCCGGACGGTTTCATCGACGTCATGGACCCGCAGGATATGGGCGCCCTGCCATGCCGCCACCGCCGCCACCGCCAAGCTCCCCGTGAGCCGTCGGTCTACGGGCAAATCCAGGGTGGCGCCGATGAACGACTTCCGGGAGGCCCCGATCATCAGCGGCCTCCCCTCGTCGATCAACTCCGGCAGGCGGTGCAGAATCTCCAGGTTTCCCCGCCTGGATTTCCCGAAGCCGATACCCGGGTCGAGGATGATCTTATCACCGGATATCCCTCGTTCCGCTGCCTTTTCCATCGCTTTCCGAAGTTCGTGGCGGATTTCCCCCATCAGGTCGACATAGGCCGTGGCCTGTTGCATGGTTGCCGGATCACCACGCATGTGCATCAGGATCAGGGGAGCGCCATGATCGGCGGCGACACCGGCCATGTTCCGGTCGGAGAGCGCCGACACATCGTTGATCAGTGAGGCGCCCTCGTTCAGAGCCCGGTGCGCCACTACCGCCTTCCGGGTGTCCACTGCGACAATGCAATCGAATCGCCGCCTTATCTCACGGATGAGCGGAACCACCCGTTTCGTCTCCAGGTCGGCCGGCACATCCGCCGCGCCCGGTCGGGTGCTTTCTCCACCTGCATCGATCAGGTCCGCCCCGGCGGACAGCATGGTATCCACCTGGCGCAGGGCGGCATCGGGGTTGTCGAACCGGCCGCCGTCGGAAAACGAGTCCGGTGTGAGATTCAGGATCCCGGCAACCATGGTGCGGGAACCGAGTTCCAGGGTCCGTCCGCAGGCCAGTGAGAGTGAGAATAGGTTACGAACCGGGACCGTCGGTTTCACGCCGGCTGGTTGCCCGGTGTCGGGAGACCCCCCGGTCCCTCATCCCGGCCGTCCACCTGAGGCCGAACGCCGCTTTCCGACTTCCCGTCCGGCTCTTCGTCGGAGGCGATGTTCGCAGCGGGCAGTTCCTTACCCTCGGTAAGCAGGGCGATCTGGTTGGCGTCCAGGGATTCCCGCTCCAGCAGCGATTCGGCGATCCGGACCACACTTTCACGGTTTTCCTCGAGAATCTTTCGGGCTGCGCTGTTGGCTCGTTTCACGATCTCATGCACTTCCAGGTCGATCTCCTGGGCGGTGGCCTCGCTGTAGTCCCGGTGCTGGCTGATCTCCCTGCCCAGGAAGATCTGCTCTTCCTTCTTGCCGAAGGTGATCGGGCCCAGTTTCTCCGACATGCCCCACTCGCAGACCATTTTGCGGGCCATGTGGGAGGCGCGTTCGATGTCGTTGCCGGCGCCGGTGGTCAACTGCCCTATGTGGATCTCCTCGCTGACCCGGCCGCCCATGAGCACGGTCATGGTCGCTTCCAGGTATTTCTTGGAGTAGGTGTGCCTGTCGTCTTCCGGCAGCTGCTGGGTAATCCCCAGAGCCTGTCCCCGGGGGATGATGCTGACTTTGTGGACCGGGTCGGTGCCGGGCAGCAGAAATGCGATCAGGGCGTGCCCCGCTTCATGGTAGGCGGTGGCCCGGCGCTCGTCGTCGCTGATAATCAGTGACTTGCGCTCCACCCCCATGAGGACCTTGTCTTTGGCGACCTCGAAGTCCACCATGATAACGCTGGTGCGGTCCACCCTGGCGGCGTACAAGGCTGCTTCGTTCACCAGGTTGGCCAGGTCGGCCCCGCTGAAGCCGGGGGTCGACCGTGCGATGATCGCCAGATCCACATCCGGGTTCAGGGGGATCTTCCGGGTGTGGACCTTGAGGATCTCCTCACGGCCCCTCACGTCCGGGCTGCCTACTACTACCTGGCGGTCGAACCGCCCGGGCCGCATGAGCGCCGGATCCAGCACGTCGGGCCGGTTGGTGGCCGCAACCAGGATCACGCCGTCATTGGTTTCGAAACCGTCCATCTCCACCAGGAGCTGGTTCAGAGTCTGTTCCCGCTCGTCGTGGCCGCCGCCCAGGCCGGCGCCGCGGTGCCGGCCTACGGCGTCGATCTCGTCGATGAAAATGATGCACGGGGCGTTTTTCTTGCCCTGTTCGAACAGATCCCTCACCCGGGAAGCGCCGACCCCGACGAACATCTCCACGAAGTCCGAGCCGGATATGGAGAAGAACGGCACGTTCGCCTCGCCGGCGATGGCACGGGCCAGGAGGGTTTTGCCCGTTCCTGGAGGTCCCATGAGCAGGACGCCCTTGGGAATTTTGCCCCCCAGTTTCTGGAACTTCTGGGGCTCCTTCAGGAAGGCGATTATCTCTTCCAGTTCCTCTTTGGCCTCCTCGACGCCGGCCACATCCTTGAAGGTGACTTTTTTCCCCGAGGAAGAGGTCAGCTTCGCCTTGGATTTACCGAAGGACAACGCCTTGTTGCCGCCGGACTGCATCTGCCGCATGAAGAACACCCAGATCCCCAGGATCAGCAGGATCGGAGACCAGGTCAGCAGCAGGGTCAGGAAGGAGCCGTCCCGGGGCGGCTCGGATTTCACAATTACGCCCCGTTCCCTCAGGGTTGCGGTCAGTTCCTCGTTCTTCACCACGTAGGTCTTGAATGTCTTGTGTTCCCTGCCGCCGGTCACCAGTCTGGCGGGGCTCCTTGTATTCCCCTTCGATCTCGTAGCCGATGACGTCACCGGTGATCTTGACTTCCTTGATCTCGTTCGCTTCCACCAGGGCGTAGAACTCGGACTCGTCCAGTTCCCGGTTAGGGGCGCTGGCGGTATTGAAAATCTGGAAGCCGATCACCAGGATGGCGATTACGACGAGCCAGATAACGAGTGTTTTAAGGTGCGAATTCAAGGGGAGCAACCTCCAGGAAACAGTTAACCGGCCGGGACCGATTCAAATTCCAATATATAAGACGTTACGGGCCGGTGCCAAGACGGCTCTTCGGCAGATTTTCAATGCAATGAAGTATAACTCAAATGTTTTCTGCATGATCCCCAAGGTGGAAGGAAGCATGCTGGCATTTCTTTGGAACTCTTTGTAGTTAAAGAGTTTAGATGTCTTGCACCCTAGACAGGGTCAGGGTCTGCCGGGTCCGGACCGCGCTGCAACCCCCCGCCAGGTTGAGACGCCGGCCGGAACCTCCCCTGTCCAGATCCAGAACCGCCTGGATCAGCCGGCGGGAAATCCTTCGCTCCGGAACCCCGGCGTCCCGGAGAGCCAGTACCGCCACCCGCCGGGCCACCACCGCCGGCATCGCCGCCAGCTTCCCGGCGGCAAGCCGGACCGAGGATCCGGCTTCCGTGCTCCGGATCGATCGATACCGCTTCCGCGCGGTGGCATCCAGTTGCTCCGCATCATCCCGGATCAGTCCGGCAGCCTGAACCAGGTGGGTGGCGGCCGCCGGGTTGACGTGCTCTGCCAGGAAAGGCAACACCTTCAGGCGCACGCGGTTGCGGTCGTATCTCAGGCTGCGGTTGGTCGGGTCTTCCCGGAACGGGATGGAGCGGCTCGTCAGCCATGCCCGGAGATCCATGCGTGAAAGGCCGAGGAGCGGCCGGACGAACGGGCCGGGTCCGGATTCGCGGATCCCTGCCAGTGCGCTGGGGCCTGCCCCCCGCAGGAGGCGCATCAACACCGTCTCCGCCTGGTCGTCCACCGTGTGCCCTGTAGCCACCAGCAGCGCTCCGGCCTGGTCCATCGCCTCCAGGAGGTACTCCCGGCGGACCCGGCGGGCCGCTTCCTCCGGGGATTCTGACTTTCGACGCAGCTCTTCCACCGGGCGCCTGTCGGACAGTACCGGGAGGCCGAGGCCGGCTGCCATCTCCCGGACGAACCGGAGGTCGGTGGCGGAGCCCCGGCGCAGGCCGTGGTCCAGGTGCCCAACCACCAGGTTCAGCCGGTAGCCGGCTGAGATCTTGACCAGGAGGTGGAGCAGTGCAACCGAATCTCCACCGCCGGACACCGCCGCCAGGACGGTTGCGTTCCGTGGGATCAGCCGACCCACCGCCTTGCGGGCCGTCAGTTCCAGCCGGTTCGCCATATTCATTTTCCCCGGGCTAATGCCGGTAGGCTGACGAGCCGCTGGATGGTAGTGTCAAAGGTCGTGTCCATACCGCCTATCATATCCCGAACGACCGGCGGTTCTGGTATCTTGGACCGGTTCAGCCGGGTAGCTTGCGGTGCCGGAAGGAGGCCGGGGCGATGATCGACAAGGAACTGCCGGACGAGTTGGCGGTGGCTCTGGAAACCCGGAACTTCCCGGTGCTGAAAGAGATCTTCGTCCGGATCGATCATCACGACGTGGCCGCCATTATCGAGGAGATGCCGGAGGAGGACCGGGTAATCCCGTTCCGAAGTCTCCCTTACGATCTGGCCGCCGACGTGTTCGAGTACATTTCGGCGGAGACCCAGGAAAGCCTCATCAAGAATCTGGGCCAGGAAAAGGCCTCGCGGATCCTCAACGAGATGTCCGCCGACGACCGCACCGATCTGCTGGAGGAACTGCCGTCGGAGGTCACACGCCAGATCCTCCAGATGCTCTCGACGGAGGAGCGGCGCCACGCCGTCACCCTGCTGGGATACCCGGAGGAGAGCATCGGCCGTCTCATGACTCCGGATTACATCTCCCTCCGGGAGAACTGGACGGTGCAGCAGTCGCTGGACTTCATCCGGGCCAACGGCAAGGATTCGGAAACCCTGAACGTGGTCTACGTTACCGGCGAGCGGGGCAAGCTGCTGGCGGAGGCGAGAATCCGTTTCCTGCTGCTGGCCGATCCGCACGCGAAGATCGCAGACATTACCGACGATTATTTCATCAGCCTGCAGGCCTGGGACGACCAGGAAAAATCGGTGGCGGTGTTCGAGGAGTATGACCGCGTAGCGTTGCCGGTAATCGACTCCCGGAACAACCTGCTGGGGATCGTAACCATCGATGACGTTCTGGACGTGGCCCGGGAAGAGGCGACCGAGGACATCCAGAAGATGGGCGGCACCGAGGCCCTGGACGATCCGTACATCGAGTCCGGGTTCCTGCACATGGTTAGGAAGCGGGGCGTCTGGCTGGTCCTGCTGTTCATCGGGCAGTTGCTGTCGCTGCACGCCATCGCCGTATTCGAGGAGGAGATCAGCAAGGCGCTGGTCCTGGTGCTGTTCATACCGCTGATCATCTCCAGCGGCGGCAACAGCGGCTCCCAGGCGGCGACCCTGATCATCCGTTCCCTGGCCCTGGAGGAGGTCCACCTCCGGGACTGGTTTCGGGTCCTGGGCCGGGAGATCCTGTCCGGGATCGCCCTGGGGACGATAATCGCCTCTCTCGGTTTCATCCGGATCCTCGCCGGAGGCGCCGGTGAGTTTGGACCGAGCTGGCCACTCCTCGGCCTCACCATCGCCGTTTCCCTCATCGGGGTGGTGCTGTGGGGTTCCCTGATCGGTTCGATGCTGCCGTTCGTCATGCAGCGTCTGGGAGCCGATCCGGCGGCGTCGTCCACGCCGTTCGTCACCACGATTGTGGACGTCACCGGCCTGCTGTTCTACCTGCTGGTTGCGTCCCTCATGCTGCAGGGAACGTTGCTCTAATCGGCTCCGGTGGAAACGGCTGACAGCGGATCGGCGGTGCGGGCGATCTGTTCCAGGAAAAGGCGGATGCTCTCCTCGGTCGGTTCGGCCAGCCCCAGCAGGCGGATCGCCTCGGCCAGATCGTCCGCCAGCCCCGGCATGGCGTCCAGATGGTCCCGGAACATTCCTTCCAGCGCACTGGTGAGCCCGTCCTTGTTCAGATCGTCTCCGCGAAGCCCACCGATCAGGTCTTCCAGCTTCGGGCGCACGGCTGCCACCTGCAGCCCGAACGCGGTGGTGCCGCCCATGGCTGCCGGGGTGTTGGCCAAGTGCCAGCGGACCAGTTCCAGTCGAAACGGGTCGCCCAGGATCTCCTCCACCGACTCTTCGCCCAGCATCAGTTCGCCGGCCAGTTCCAGGATCACATCGTCATCGGGCCTGGCGGCGATCTGCCAGGAGAACCAGTCGGCGACCCAGTCCGAGAGGGATACCGGCGGGAGCTCGCCGGCTTGCGCCAGGTCCAGGTTCCGGATCATCCCGTCCCGGGTGATGGCCAGCGGCGGGTCGAACTCCATCTCCGACACGAACGGATCCACCCCGGCTTGCTCCAGCAGTTCGTGGGGAAAGGTGGAGACCCCGATACAGTCTGAGGTCAGTCCGGCCATGGCGGCATCGGCCCGGACCTGTTCCCGGACCTCGCCGGCAGTCAACTCACCCCGGATATACGACGAGACGAGCCGTTTTACGGATTCCAGGATGCCGGGTTCCAGAGTCACGCGTCGTTCCCCTCGAGGAAGCCGAGGGTATCACGAGTCCTCGATGAGGAACGCCGCCATGGCCACCGGGGCCCCATGCTTCTCCACTTTTTTTCCCAGGGTGCGAACCAGATCCGCCCATCCGGTCTGCCGCGCCCAGGCGTGGGGCCGGACCGACCTGGAACGCAGGGGGCGGCGGATTACGAACCGGGCCCATTCGGGTCGTTCGTTCCCCTCCAGGTCCACGGCAACCGGCAGGAACCGCGGCCCGTCCTTCACCACAACCAGGATACCGAAGCCGGCGGGGACTTCGCCGCGTGAGGTGGTGTGCACAAGCGCGACCCGGCCGCGCCAGTCTTCCTCCAGGTAGGCCAGAATCCCTTCCACCATCGGATGGCCTGCTGCGAGAAAATCGATTCGCTCGTCCTCCAGAGCTTCCAGCCGGTTGAAGCTGCCCAGGAAATTGCTGCCGCCGGGAACCCCCGGCAGGCTTTCCACCATCGCCCGGTTGCCGAACTCGATGGAGTAGACCGCCTCGCCGCGCTGTTTCTCGCAGAGCAGCCCAAGCCTCTCGCACGCCGCCGTCACCACCACCTCGTTCAACTCCGAAAGGTCCGGCGGCACCCGGTCCAGAATCGAGTCGGCCATCTCGTTGCGGTACGGATTGCGGTGCAGTTCGTGGAACGCCGCCTCCTGAACCCGGTTGTAGGCGGTGCGGGCATCCTGCACCAGTTTGTCCGGACCGCTCGCATCCAGCCGGCCTCCGGACAGAGCCGCTTCATGGATCGCCGGGCCGATCCCTGCCAGTTCCCTCTCCAGGCCTCCTAAAGGCTTCCGGAACAGTCCCAGGGTCTCGTAGAGGCCGGCCACCGCTCTGCCCAGGCCGGAAGGCGGACGAAAGTACACGATTTCTACCGGGATCTTGCGTCCTATCCGGTCCAGACGGCCGATGCGTTGTTCCACCTCCATCGGATTCCAGGGCAGGTCGAACAGCACCACCCGGGTGCAGAACTGAAAGTTGCGGCCCTCACCGCCGCATTCGGTGCAGATCAGCATGGACGGTCCGCCGGCCAGGCGGAACTGGGCGACCTCGATGTCCCTGCGGGCCGGGGACAGGTCCTCGTGGAACAGCCCGACCCGAATCTGGACACGACGGCTCATTTCTCCGCGGATGATCTCCAGGGATTCACGGTGCTTAACGAACACCAGTGTCTTGTCGCCGGCGTTGCGCCACCCTCTGGCCTGGCGGGCCAGCCAGTCAAGGCGGGGATCGTTCTCCACCGCCCGGTTGGCCAGCCGCCTTCCCGGTTCGTCACCGGGCTCCAGGATCTCCCGAAGAGCGGCGCCGCAGGACAGAGCGCGCTGGATCCTTCGCAGCTTGCGGCCGCGATGCACCGGCCCTACCGCCTCCCGGCGGGACATCTCCTCCTCAAGGGCCAGCAGGGGCGACCAGTCGCCGGTCTCCCCCGGCTCCACCGGACGGCCGAACCGCGGGGGCAATCCGCCGATATCGACCCGGCGTGTGGAACTGGTGCAGGGTGGCAGTGTCTCCCGGGCGTCAATGCGGTCCTTGAATCCGAATTCTTCCGGGAACTCCTCCGGCCGGAGCAACTGCAGCAGGCGGAAGAAGCCGTGGGCATCCTCTTCCATCGGCGTGGCTGTGAGCAGCAGGACGTGCCGCCCCAGATCGGAGATCGGCCTCACCAGGCGGTAGGCCGGGTTCCCGGGATGTCCTTCCGGCCGGCGCAGGTGGTGGGCCTCGTCCACGATCAGCAGGTCGATGCCGGCCTCCACCGCGCTCCGGGACAGGTGCGGGTTGTTCACCAGCATCTCCATCCCCAGCACCACCTGGTTGTAGGCGTCGAACGGATTGAACCCTCTGCCGTACTCCCGTTCCACATCGGCGAGACGCTGTTCGTCCAGGAGCGTGAATACCTGGTGGTATTTGCGCCACAGTTCACCGAGCCACTGTACCGTCAGGGTTTCCGGCGCGATCACCAGAGTCCGTTCCGCCCGGCGGGTCCGCACGAGCCGGTTGAGGATCAGGCAGGCCTCCACCGTCTTGCCCAGGCCGACCTCGTCCGCCAGGAGCCAGCGCACCGGGTCGGTCCGGGAGGCCTGTTCGGCGACATACAGTTGATGGGGGAACAGTTCGATGCGGCCTCCCAGGTACGAGCCCAGGCCGTCGGCCTCCCGGATGGTGGCCAGGTGCAGCGCATCCACCAGCAGAGCGAAATCCTCCACCTTGTCCACGTCCCCACGGGCCAGCCGTTCCACCAGGGAGTCTTCGTGGTCCAGCGGCCAGAGTTCATCCTCCCGCACCTCCCTGCCGTCGGCCAGGCGGACACGGCCGTCCGGGAGCGTAGCCTCCACCATGACTTCGGCGCCGGTGGCCTCGTGCCGGGCGCGGCAGCCGGCCGGGATGACCAAGGGCTGTATGATTTCCGAGTCCATGGTCAGCCGCAGCACCGTTCCGGTCCTGGGGAATTCCACTACCATGGTGCGGTCTTCCACGATCCGCACCTTTCCGGGGCCGAGTTCCGGATTGTAGCGATGGATGACCCGGTGGTTCATCAGGTCTTTCAGCCATGAGTCGCCTGGACTCATCCGTCCCTCCTGGCCTCGATCAACAGGTCGGCGTACCAGCGGGTCTCCGCCACCGGAACAACCCGGGTCCGGTACCCCAGGGACTCCAGCAGATCGGTCCAGTCCTCCAGCGTACGGTAACGGTGACGGCGGGCCAGCCGCCAGCGCCGGATGCCGGCGATCCGGTCGGCGGCGCTGGTCAGCCGGAACCGCCAGCCGGCGCCGGCGTCGGTTTCCCGGATCAGAACCACACCGCCAGGCTCCAGCGCCGTAGAGACCCGGGCAAGCAGCGATTCCTGTTCCGGGTAGGGCAGGTGATGCAGTACGTCCAGAAGCAGCACTCCGTGACAGGGCGGAACCGGTTTGCTTGTCACGTTCCCCCGTTCGATGGTGGCCACCCCGCGCAGCGCCCGCCGGGCGGTCCGGGCCAGGGCGCTGTTGGCCTCCACCCCCCGCAGGACCCAGGGGCCGCCGTGGGCCGGCCAGTCCGCCGGCCGGGCCGGATCTTCCGCGAGTTCCCGGGCGGCGGCCAGGAGTGCGAACAGAATCCCTCGCCCGCACCCCAGGTCGATGATCGTGCCCTGGGCCGGAAGCAGGCCCCTGCGCAGGATCAATTGGTACACACTGTCGTAGTTTAGTTTGGCTCGAACGAACTCCCAGTTGAAAATGCCGGTGTTGATATACCGCCTGGAGACGATGTCCATCAGCTTTTTCCGGAACGATGGTTCCTCCCTGTGCAGCCCTACCCACAGCGCCACGAGCCCCAGGAACCCTCCCAGGACCACGCCTACCACCAGGCTGCCGAGCAGCAGGCTGAGACCGAGTTCCCGGAACCCCAGGTTGGACACCTCGCGAAGGCTCAGAGCCGGGAGACCGCCGGTGAGCAGCAGGCGGCCGGTGTAGAATTCGAGAAAGATGATGAAAGGGGCGAATACCGGGTTGGTGATCTGGGTTGCCAGGGTCGCCTTGACGATACTGAGGCGGAGCAGGCGGCACACGAATATGCAGGCCGGGATGTGCAGGCCGTAGAACGGCGTGCATCCCAGGAAGGTCCCTACGGCGATGGACCAGGCCTGCCGCCAGGGCGGGTCGTCGGCGGTCCGCAGGCGGTGATGCAGTTCGGCGTATTGCCAGCCGAGCCGCTTCCGCCTGCCCCGGGCCGTGCGGCGGGCCAGGGGGCGGTCCGCCGTGGGCGATTGTGGGGCTTTGGTCTTTACGATGGGCCAGTCCCTCCCGGTGCAACCACCGGACGCCGCGATAGCGTACAGATCCGGTCTTATTCCCGTCAAGCAGGGCATCTCGGGGTAGGCATTCCGGACGGCCTCGAATAAACTGGGCGCCGGTGGGTACCCGGTGTTGTGCGGCATCCAAAGCCGGCTGGAAGGGACTCGCTGGTGGAGAATGTATTGGCGGCGGAAGTGTGTGAGAGCGATGGGGATCTGATCCGCAGGGCTCAGACCGGGGATCGGGCCGCTTTCGGATCTCTGGTGGAGAGGTATATGAAAAGGGCGTACTACTCGGCCCTCGGACTGGTGGGCTCCCCGGAAGACGCCAGGGACCTGTCCCAGGACGCATTTGCCAGGGCGTTTCGCGCAAGGCAGTCCATCGATCCCGACCGGCCGTTCTTTGCATGGTTGTACCAGATCGTGCGACGGCTCTGCTTCAATTTCAATCGTGACAGGAGAAACCGCAGGGAGAAGCTCAGGGATGCTTCCCTGTGGCTGGCCGAAGAGGCGGAGACCCGGGCACCGGCGCCTGGTCCTTCCAGGGCCATGGAGAACAGCGAACTTTGCCGGACGGTGCGCCAGGCGATTGAAGAGCTTCCCGAAAGGGAGCGGGAGGTCCTGGTGCTGAAGGAGTTCGAGGGGTTGCGCTACCGTGAGATCGCCGACCTGGTCGGGATTCCCATCGGCACGGTGATGTCCCGGCTGTATACGGCCCGAAAGCATCTGGCCGGGGCCCTGGTCCTCGCGGCCGCCGGACAGCCGGGAGGGGAGGGCGGGCGATGACGACTCGCGACGATTCAGGCAGGCGGGAGGAAACCCGCCGACTGATGATGGCGGCGCTGGACGGGGAGATCAGCCCCGAAGAGCGCCGGAAACTGGACCGGCTGCTCGCGGACAGCCCCGATCTCCGGGATGACTGGGAGCGGATGGGCCGGGTCAAGGAGGTGACGAACTCCATGTCATACCACGAACCGCCGGAAGAGATCTGGGAAGAGTATTGGGTCTCGGTCTACAATCGATGTGAGCGGGGCGTCGGCTGGCTGCTGATCACCCTGTCCACGGTGCTTCTGCTCTCCTGGACCGCCTGGCAGGCGATTGAGGCGATGTTCGCCGACTCCGCCATGCCCTGGTATCTCAAACTGGCCGTGCTCGGCGTATCGATTGGTGCGATCATTCTCCTGGTGTCGGTGGCGCGGGAGAAATGGTTCGTCCGGCGCAAAGACCCTTACCGGGAGGTACTCCGATGATATTGACCCCCGCTTCTTCCGTTTCCGGTCTCCGGGTGGTGAAAACCTGTGGCCTGGTCAAGGGCAACACCATCCGCGCCAGGCATGTGGGCAAGGACATCATCGCAGCCTTCAAGAACCTGGTAGGCGGCGAAATCGAGGAGTACACCAAGATGATGGCCGAGTCCCGTGAGCAGGCGCTGGACCGGATGGTGGCGGAGGCCCGGGAAATGGGAGCCAACGCCGTGCTGGATCTGCGGTTCAGCACTTCCTACATCATGGGGATGGCGGCGGAGATCCTGGCCTACGGCAACGCGGTGGTTCTGGAGGATGAGTAGCGCCGGGTCAGACCCCGACTATCCTGGTGAGGTGTTCCTTTACGCCGCCCCAGGTCTCGGTGTCCACTGCCAGGAGCGCCGCCAGGTACAGACCGACCTGGTTCGCGGAAAACCGTTCCTGGAGAGTCTCCACAGCAGCCGTTAGTTTCCGGTCGTCGGGTGGTGTGAGATCGAACTCCTCATCGATCATCCCCTCGTCGTTGGGGATCTCGAGAACATCCAGGAATGTGGTCAGCAGGTCCCGGCGCTCTCCCAGGTGCAGCGCCAGCAGGAGAGTTGTCGCCAGGGAGTCATCCGGCCGGACCCCTCGTGCTACATAGCCGGCCCGTTTCTCCGCCGGAAGGCGCCGGACTGCCGCCGGCCGGAACTTGAGGTTGACGGCGATGGCCATGTCCGCTTCCCGTTTGTAATCGCTGTTGTCGGATGCGTACAGGCTTTGGGCCGCTTCGGTGCGATCCTCCATTGCCAACGCGTTCCATAGGCGGGACGGGGTCAGGCGGTCCAGGTCGAGTTTCTCCAGTATGGGCATGCCGGCCGAATCTCCATGAATAACGGGGAGGCTGGAGTGTACAACGTCATGGACCGGGGTGCAGCCTGCAAAATAGGACGATCCGTCTGTGGCGGATCGGTTTACACTGCCATGGCAGGTTTTTCACAGGTGAGGTGCGATGACCGGATGTCCCGGATGCGGCGAGCCGCTTCTGATCTACGAACTGGACGGCGTGGAGACCGACCACTGTGTTGCCTGCGGCGGCACCTGGCTGGATGCCGGCGAATTGGAAATGGTGTTGGAGAACGCCGGAGTAGATCCGACCCCTCTGGTGGAAGCACTGGAAGACGCACGCCTGGGCGGCAAGACCGTGCGGCGGTGTCCACGGTGCCGTAAGCGCATGAGGCTGATTCACCTCGGTCCGGGTGGCAAAGTGGAACTGGACGACTGCCCCGCCGGCCACGGCCTCTGGCTGGACCGGGGCGAGATGGAACAGGTGGCGGAGGCGTTTTCGGGGGGAGCCGGTGGCGCGGTAGCCTCGTATTTCTCGGAGCTCTATCCAACGGAGAGGAGAGAGGGATGACAGCAATAATCTTTGTCGTGGTACTGGTGGTGATAGCCGTCGTGCTGGTTGGCATGTACAACGGACTGGTTCGCCTCAGGAACCAGGTCCGGAACGCCTGGTCCCAGATTGACGTCCAGCTCAAGCGGCGTCACGATCTGATCCCGAATCTGGTGGAGACGGTCAAGGGCTACGCCGGCCACGAGAAGCAGACCCTGGAGAACGTGGTCAAGGCCCGGAGCCAGGCGGTATCAGCACAGGGCGTCGAAGCGCAGTCCATGGCGGAAGGGGCGCTGTCGTCCGCTCTCGGCCGCCTGATGGTGGTAGTGGAGCAGTACCCCGATCTCAAGGCCAATCAGAATTTCCTCGCCCTGCAGGAGGAGCTGTCTTCCACGGAGAACAAGATCAGTTTCTCTCGCCAGCACTACAACGATAGCGCCATGGTGATGAACAACAAGGTCGAGTCGTTCCCTTCCAACATCGTCGCCGGTATGTTCGGCTTTAGCAAGGAGCCGTTCTTCGAGGTTGAGGACGAGGCGGAACGGAAGGTTCCCAAGGTCGAGTTCTAGCCCGGTTCCGCTATGTGGGAAGCGATCCGCGCCAACAAGATCCGGTCCCGGGTGCTGATCAGCGCCATGGGCGGGATTCTGGTCGGACTTGGTGCGCTGTTCGGCGCGGTGTACCAGGGGGAGGCCGGCGCCGCCGGCGGCGCCGTGTTCGCCCTTCTGATCTGGGGAATCCTGGTGCTGGTCGCCTTCGCCGGCGGCGACAAGGTGCTGCTCATGAGCGCCGGGGCGAAGAAGATCGAAAAGCAGGACGCACCCCGGCTCTGGAACGTGGTGGAGGAGATGACCATCGCCTCCGGCCTGGGACGGATGCCGGACGTCTACGTGATCGACGAGGATGCCCCCAACGCATTCGCCGTGGGGCAGAACCGATCCAGGGCGGCGGTGGCGGTGACCCGGGGTCTTTTAAGGCGCCTGAACCGCGATGAACTGCAGGGGGTTATCGCCCACGAGATCGGACATGTCTGCAACCTGGACATCCGTTTCATGACCATGGCGGCGGTGATGCTGGGAAGCATCGTTCTGCTGTCCGACGTCTTCCTGCGGTCGCTCTGGTTCGGGGGCGGCCGGCGCCGGGGGCGTGGCGGGGGAAGCGGGCAGGCCCAGCTGATCCTGGTGGTGGCCTCCATCGCCTTGGCGATCCTGGCGCCGATCCTGGCCCGGTTGCTGTACTTTGCCTGTTCGCGGCAGCGGGAGTATCTGGCGGACGCATCGGCGGCCCGGTTCACCCGCTATCCGGAGGGGCTGGCTTCGGCCCTCGAGAAGATCTCACGGCCAACCGGTGGGAAGGTCGGACGCAAAGGGGCCAACCGGGCGCTGGCCCCGATGTACATCGTTCGGCCCGAAGGGTTCCGGTCCCTGACCGGCATGTTCTCCACCCACCCGCCCCTGGAACGGCGGATCGGCATCCTGCGCTCCATGAGCGGAGGAGCCGGGTACGCCGACTACGAAAAGGCCTGGCGGTCCGCCGATGGAGGAGGATCGCTCCTGGACGCCCGGACCCTGGCCGGAGAGGAGGCGGTGGCCGCCCGTCAGGCAACGCCGGAGCCTGAATCGAAGAAAGATACGGCGGACACGGTGCGGGAAGTCCTGGACGTGTTCGACCGGCTGGCCGGTTTCCTGATCCTGGCCTGCCCTTGTGGGGTTCGGATCAAGGTGCCGGAGCAGTACGACAAGGCGACGGTGCCCTGCACCCGGTGCGGCCGGGATAACCAGGTCCCCCAGGCCTCCTCACCGGAGGAAAGCCCGGAACCGCCCACCTACCGCCGGACCTCCGGGGAATGGGAATCGTTCCGCTGTCCCTGTGGCCGGAATATGCAACTCAGCCCGGCGTTTACAGGGGCTGCCATAAAATGCCCGGCCTGCAGAAGGAAAATAAGGATTTTGCCCCGGGAATAAACCGTTTGACGATCCAGGGCGTTGTACCTGGATGTGATGACCGCATTAACCCTGGCAATACCGTTGATGGATGAGCGACAGAACAACCTGCCGCCGCAGGGTGAATCTGCGGAGTGGAACGAATTCCGGCTGGTCAGCCGTGCCCGCAAGGGCGACGTGCAGGCGTTCGAGGAGCTTTACCGCCGGTTCGTTCCCCGGGTGTTCGGGCTTTGTCGCCGGATGGTCGGGGACGTTGTCTTGGCCGAGGACCTGACCCAGGAAGTGTTTGTCCGGGTCTGGGAGAAACTGTCGCTGTTCAAGGGGCGCGGCCCGTTCGCGCCATGGCTGCTGACCGTCGCCTCGAGGGTCGTGATCAGCTACCGCAGGACGTCATCCCGACGGAATGAGCGGATTCATGCCGTGGAGGACCTGGCCCTGGTGGAGCCGCACGCCGCCGACTTCGAACCGGTAGCCGCCCGGAGCGCCGATGCCGGTATCGACCTCGCGGCGGCCCTGTTGCAGATCCCGGACGGGGCGCGAAAGGTATTCGTCCTCCACGACGTGGAGGGGTACAAGCATGACGAGATCTCCCGGATGACCGGGATGGCGGTGGGGACCTCCAAGGCCCAGTTGCACCGGGCTCGCCGGATTCTGAGAAAGGTGCTGGCGACATGAACTGCGAGATGATTCTGGAAAGGCTGGACGATTACCTCGACGGCGAGCTCGATCCACGCGAAACGGAACAGGTCCGCACACATCTGGACTGTTGCGCCGCCTGCCACCGGGAGCATCGGGCCTTGGTCCGGCTGCTGGAGAGGGCGGTGGAACTGCGTCGGGACGAGGAGCCTCCCCGGGACCTGTGGGACGGGATCCGCAGCCGGATAGCAGCCCCGGCCGCCGTGAACCGTTCCGGTTCAAGGCTTTGGGTTCTGGCCGCCGCCGCGGTGCTGTTTTTCGCGGCGCTCTTTGGACCGCAGTTACTGCAGCGTTCCGGAAGACCGGACAACGGTTTCGCCACGGCGTCAGGCTCTGTCGCCCCGGCTGTTGCGACACCGGTGAGCTACCAGGAGGCCGACGAGCGGTTCGCCGAGGTCCGCGAGCGGTTGCTGGCCGATATGGAGAGCGGCGAAGACCGTCTTGGTCCGGAAACGGTCAGAGTGGTGAGGAAACATTTGAAGGTCATGGACGATGCGGCGGCGGAGATCCGCAAGGCGCTGGCGGCGGACCCGGGCAACCCTGGTCTGCGGCGAATGCTCATGGCGTCGTACCGGCACGAAACGAAACTGTTGACCCGGATCCGGGAATACCCGGAAACGATGTAACGAGGTGACGAGATGACAGACAAGACGATGAAGATGGCAGGCAGGATGTTTGCGGTAGCGCTGGCCATGACGCTGATCGGATCGCCGGTCCTGGCGGAACGAACCGTGGACGAATCGTGCGACGTTTCCGGTCCGGTCCGGGTCAACGTTGAGTCCAAGGTCGGAGATATCGTCGTTCTGGGAGGCGGATCTTCCGTTCAGGTCCGAGGCGAGATCGGCGATGACGTCGAAGACGTTGAACTGAATTGCCGGGACGGCAAGGTGGACATCACCGTGCTGTACACGGAGCAGAGGAAGCGGGTCAGCTTCACCGCTACCGATCTCGAAATCACCGTGCCTGCCGGTTCCGAGGTCCGGCTGGAAGGGATGTCCACCAACCAGACCGTGAAAGGGGTGACCGGCCGGGTGGTGCTGGAGACCATGAGCGGCAACCTGGTAGTGGAAGGGAACCCGGCGAGGATTCGGGCCGAAACCCTGTCCGGCAGGATCCTGATCACTGCAGGCTCCGGCGATGTCACCGCCGAGGCGGCCAGCGGCGACATCTCCATTGTGGGCGTTACCGGGTCGGTGCGGGCCGAGACCATGAGCGGCGATATCGAACTGGAAGGGTCGAATCTGAACGAGGCCGACCTTGCGGTCGTGTCCGGATCGGTGACTTGCAACTGTGACCTTGCGCCCGGCGGCCGGTTATCCGCAGATTCGGTCAACGGTAGCGTTACCCTGAATATGCCGGACAGCGTAGATGCGACATTCAAACTGGAGACGTTCAACGGCTCCATCGTATCGACCATCGGCGGCGTCGAGCGCCGGGCTAAAAAAGAAGACGGATTCGGCCCGGGTGAGACGCTGGAGTTTACGCTGGGCTCAGGCTCCGGAACGGTGGATGTGTCGGTGCACAACGGCAAGTGCACCGTGAAGTGATTCAGAGAGGCGGCGCCTTGTACAACAACAGCTCGGTGCCGCCCTTTCTGTATTCCACTTCGTCCACCAGCTGCTGCATGAGGAAGATCCCCCGGCCATGGTGCAGCAACCGCCGGTCCTCTTCCCGGGGATCGGGAACCGAGTCCGGATCGAACCCACTGCCCTCGTCCCGGATGACGATCCACAGTCCCTGCTCCCGGCTGCCGTAACAGCGCAGGAACACCGACTTCCCGGCGGCGGCCAGGTTGCCGTGAAGTGCCGCGTTGGCCAGCCCTTCCCTGAGTACGATCTCCATGTCGTCCATCACGTCTTCCCGCGAACAGACGTCGCGGAGGCGGTCTATCGTCTTAAGCACCGCCCGGTTGATGGCGTTGCGGCTGTTGCCCAGGTGAATTCGGTGGCGCAGAGAGCACCGGCTGCGGTGGAACGGCTGTTTGTCTTTCGCCACGGATCCTCCGGCGCCTCGCGGTCAGGATACAATCGGATTTCCGATATTACGGGTAGAGTGTATGCCGGGTTGTTGCCTGGAGGAAGCAAGATGGCAAAAAAGTACTGGTTGATGAAATCCGATCCGGACACCTACGGGTGGAACGATCTGGCGGCGGAAAAGAACCGCACTACCTGCTGGGACGGTGTCCGCAATTACCAGGCCAGAAACATGCTGCGGGACGACATCCGGGAGGGCGACTGTATCCTGTTCTACCACTCCCGGACCGACAAGGCGGTAGTGGGCACCGCACAGGTGGTCCGGTCCGGCTATCCCGATCCGACTGCTGCCCGGTCCGGGCCATGCTGGTACGCCGTGGACATCAGGATGGATGAGGCGTTCAGAACTCCGGTGACCCTGGCCCGTATGAAGGAGATTCCGGGCCTTCGCAAGATGACGCTCCTGCGCCGTGGAAACCGCCTCTCGGTGATGCCGGTGACGGCGGCGGAGTGGAAACTGGTTGTCCAGGAAGGATTACGCTAGGGTTTGGCTTAAGGAGAGACGCCATGATCGATATATACGGGCACAGGCGGGCACGGTTGATGGAACGGTTTCCCGAGGGGATTCTGCTGGTGCAGGCCGGGGCCAACGGTCGCGCCAACCGGAACTTCACCTACCTCACCGGCCTGACTACCGGGACAGGAACCCTGCTCCTGGCCCCGGGCGGTTTGCGGGCCTGCACCGGCAGAAACTACCCGGGACCGGACTACTTCCGGGGGAAGATCGTCCGGCAGGTGCTGTTCCTGCCGTCGGCGGACCCGTTGCTGTCCCGCTGGGGGGAGGACTCCACTGTGACCGCCGGTGCGATGAGGCCGGAGGAGGTCGGTGTCGACCTGATCCTCAGGATCGGAGCGATGGATGCACTGCTCAGCGCCGCCCTGGATCACGGAGCGACGTTGAACTATGTCCGGGCAGCCTCGGCCGGCCTGTCCGGAGGGCCGGACGAGGACAGCCTGTTCCTGGACCGGGTGCGCCAGCGCTTCTTCGACGTCCGGCTGGTGAACGCCACGCCGGTGTTGGAGGCGATGCGCCGTTTGAAGGAACCGGACGAGATCGAGAAGACCCGCAAGGCGATCGCCGTAACCGATACCGCGCTGCGGCGGGTGTACGCCATGGCCCGGGCCGGGATGTACGAGTACGAGTTGGAGGCGGAGATCATAGGCCATTACCGGTCCCAGGGCGGCTCCCATGCCTTCGAACCGATCGTCGCCGCCGGCCGCAACGCCTGCTCCATGCACTACACCGAGAACCGCGCGAAGATCGAGGAAGGAGATCTGGTGCTGGTGGATACCGGTGTGTGCCTCGACGGCTACAACAGCGATATCACGCGGACCTTTCCGGTGGACGGCCGGTTCACCCCGCGTCAACGGGAGATCTACGACGTGGTTCTCGAGGCGCTGGAGTCGGCCACCGCCATGACGGCGCCGGGGACCGATCTGGGGGAGATCCACGCCTCTGCATGGGAAGTGATTCACAAGGCCGGCTTCAGCCGGTACTTCATCCACGGCACGTCCCACTTCATCGGCATGGATACCCACGACGTCGGGGACCAGCACGCGCCGCTGGAGCCTGGCGCCCTGTTAACCGTGGAGCCGGGGATCTACATCCCGGAAGAGGGGATCGGCGTCCGGCTGGAGGACGAGGTTCTGGTCACCGCCGCCGGCCACGAGGTGTTGAGCAGCGCCCTGCCAAGGAAGGCGGAGGAGATCGAGAAGATCCTGGCCGGGCGATGATATGCTTCAATTTCCGTTTCTGGAGAGTTCCAACGGTTTTGCCGGGAGGCGGTGAGCTTCCATGGTGGAGGGATGAATATGTATGAAGTGAAGAGGCGGAGGGTCCTGTTGCCTCTGCTGCTGTTGTGGGTAGCGGCGCTGGCGGGCGCCCCCGTCGCAGCCGGCATCGGAGCCAGTGTGCCGGTGGAGGTTTTCGAACTGGACAACGGCATGAAGATGCTTCTGGTGGAGCGGCCGGAGATGGCCACAGTTTCTGCAGGCTGGGTCGCCCACGTCGGCTCCGCCAACGAGCGGCCCGGCATCACCGGCCTGAGCCACTTGTTCGAACACATGATGTTCAAGGGCACGTCGAACATAGGCACCACCAACATCGAGCGGGATCTCGAGATCATCGCCGAGCAGGAACAGATCCAGGAGAAGATCCGGCAGATCTACCGTGAGCAGCGCAAGTTGTTCCGCCTGGGGGAGAACAACGATCCGTTCGATCCGGAAGGCCGCACCGAGGAGCAGATCGAGCTGGAGGACCGGTTCCAGGCCCTGGTGGAAGAACAGCGTTCCATAATGATCAAGGACGAGTTCGACAAGATTTACACCGGCGCCGGCGGTTCCGGCATGAACGCCGGCACTACCAACGATCTGACGCTGTACTTCATTACCGTGCCGGCCAACAAGCTGGAGTTGTGGTTCTGGATGGAGTCGGATCGCCTGGCCAACCCGGTCTTCCGGGAGTTCTACTCCGAGCGTGACGTGGTTCACGAGGAACGTCGCATGCGGACCGAATCCACCCCGACCGGCAAGTTTGCCGAACAGTTTGAAGCGATGTTCTGGGAATCCCACCCGTACAGTTGGCCGGTGGTCGGCTGGCCGTCGGACCTGAGGGTGATCAGCAAGCAGCAGGCCGATGACTACTACGCCACCTACTATGCCCCCAACAACCTGACTGTGGCCATGGTCGGCAACTTCGATTCCGACCAGGTCAAGGCTATGGCGCAGAAGTACTTCGGCCGCATCCCCCGGGGCAAGTCGGCCCCGCCGGACGTGGTCACCCTCGAGATGGAGCAGATGGCCGAAAAACGCATGAAAGCCGAATGCGACTGCCAGCCCCAGGTCGAGGTGCGCTACCACACCGTACCGTTCATGCATGCCGATTCCTATGCGCTGGACATTCTGTCCGAACTGATGAACGGCCGTACCGGGCGGCTCTACAAGGAGATGATCCTGGGCAAGGAGATCGCCTCCTCCGCCTTCGCCGGCCAGAATTCCGGCAAGTACGCCGGTTCATTCTCTTTCGGCGCCGAAACCAAGGGCGATGCGTCTCCGGAGCAGCTCGAACAGGCGTGGTACGCTGAATTGAATCGTATCCTGGACAGAGCCGATCCCCGCGAAAGAGCTCCAGAAGGTCAAAAACAACGTGGCGGCCGGATCGTTCCGCCGCCTCCAGAGCCCGTTTTTCCTGGCGTTGCAGCTGATGTTCTACGACGGCCTGGGGGACTGGTCCTATCTCAACATGTGGGCCGACAAGACCCTGGCGATCACCGAAGAAGACGTCAAACGGGTGGCGAAGAAATACTTCAAACCGGAGAACCGCTCGGTGGCCAGCTATTACCGTCTGGCCGGAGCCGGGGAAGAGACCTGGCCGGAAGGGGTCGAGGAACTGCCGGACCAGATGAAAACGATGATCAAAGCCCAGATCCGGCAGTTGCGCCAGGTGAAGGATCCCGGCCAGCTGCAGATGCTCTACGAGCAGTTGCAGCAACAGAAGGCTCAGGCTCCTCCGCAGTTCCAGGGATTTATAGACATCATGGAGAGGTTCATCCAGGACAGGATCGAGATGTTCTCCACTGAGGACGGAGGGGGTGAGTCATGAGACTGTCGAAAGCACTTGCCGTGGTCGCTGCTGCGGCCATGATCACCACGGTTCTCTCAACACCTGCACAGGCGGCCCGTAAAGGAAGAAGCCCAAGGAAAGCGGCGACGCCATCGTCGGCGCACCCCTCCGACCTGAAATACTCCGAACTGGACTTCAAGGTGCCGGACGCCAAGGAGTATCGTCACGAGTTGCAAAACGGAATCCCGGTCTATATCGCCGAGGACCACGCGTTGCCGCTGGTGAACATCTCCATCACCCTCAGGATCGGCTCATTCCTCGAACAGACCGACGATACGCTGAAACCGGGGGTGGCCTCGTTCACCGGAACGATGATGCGCCAGGGCGGCGCCGGCGACAAAAACGCCGAGGCGTTCGACGAGGCGGTGGATTTCCTGGGCACCAACATCGGAAGTTCCGTCCGGGGCACCAGAGCCGTCGCCAACATGAACAGCACCACCATGGTGCTGGGCGAGAGCCTCGATCTGTTGTTCGAGATGATGAAGAGCCCTGCCTTCGAGCAGGAACGGATCGACATCCGCAAGGACGAACTGCTGGAGAACATGAAGCAGCGCAATGACGACGCCCAAGACATCACCAGGCGTGAATGGGACTGGCTGATGCGGGGCGAGGAACACTTCACCGGCTCGGGTCTCCACCGAGAGCGACGTCAAAGCGATCACCCGGGACGACCTGGTATCTTTTCACCGGAAGTACTGGACCCCGGCCAACATGATGATCGCCGTCTCCGGCGATGTGAAGGCCGAGGAGATCCTCAAACAAGCTGGCAGCCCGGTTCGAAGGCTGGAACGTCGGCGCCGGTGGATGTGCCGTGGCCGCCGCCGCCGCCGGCGTTCACGCCGCAGCCTGGTGTGTACCACGTGGAGAAGGACATCCCCCAGGGTCAGGGTGCGGATCGGGCACCTGGGGTTGCAGCGCACCGACTGGACCGACCCGGATACGTTCGCTGTCCAGATCATGAACGATATCCTGGGCGGCGGCGGCTTCACCGTCGCGGCTGGTGAAGCGGATCCGTTCCGACGAAGGGCTGGCGTACAGCGCCGGATCCATGTTTGGAATCGGTGACTACTGGCCCGGTGTCTTCATGATGCTGTATCAGACCAAAAGTGAGACCGTTGCCTTCGCGGCCCAGATCGCCGTGCAGGAAGTAAAGCGGATCATGGACGAGCCGGTTTCCGAATCGGAACTCACCACCGCCAAGGCTTCGTTCATCGACACCTTCCCCGGCCAGTTCGATTCCGCGGAGGCGATCGTCGGCACATTCATGTCCGATGAGTATCTCGGCCGGCCGGATAATTACTGGAAGGAGTACCAGGAGCGGATGAGGGCGGTGACCGCAGAAGATGTCCAGCGCGTCGCCAGGAAATACCTCGATCCGGAGAATCTGGTGTTCCTGATTGTCGGCAAGTGGGAGGAGATCAAGCCCGGGGACACTGACGGCCGGGCCAGCATGAAGGAGTTCTTCGACGGAGCCGCAACCGAACTGCCGCTGCGTGATCCGATGACCCTGAAACCTGTGAAGTAAGCCGGGGCGTTGACCCCGGTTCGATTCGACCGTTATCCTCCCGGTGCCCACAGAGGGCGCCGGGAGGTTTTTTATGCCGTCCGCACGAAACGCTGTCGTCCTCATCGCCGTCCTGTTCCTTTCTGCCTGCGGCCCGCCGGAGGAAGAAACCGCCGGAGCGCCCGAATGGGCGCTGGTGGTCCACGGCGGCGCCGGCGTCATGTCCCGCGAACTTATGGCGGAAGGCCGGCAGGACTACGTTGCCGGCCTGCGAGCCGCCCTGGATGCCGGCGCAGGGGTCCTGGACCGGGGCGGATCAGCCCTGGACGCGGTGGAAGCGGTCCTGGTGCTGCTGGAAGACCACCCGCGGTTCAATGCCGGCCGGGGGGCGGTGTTCACCTTCGAGGGAGGCCATGAACTGGACGCATCCATTATGAACGGAGCCGATCATGCCACCGGAGCCGTCACCGGAGTGACCACGGTGCGCAACCCGATCCGGCTCGCCCGCCAGGTCATGGAGCGCTCCGAGCACGTTCTGTTCGCCGGGGAAGGCGCGGAGGCGTTCGCAGATTCCACCGGCCTTCCCCGGGTGGAGAACACCTGGTTCGACACGGAAGAAAGGCGCAAGGCCTGGGAGAAACTCGGAACCGTCGGTTGCGTAGCCCTGGATCGCAACGGTGACCTGGCGGCGGGAACCTCCACCGGAGGGATGACGGGGAAACGGTTCGGTCGGGTTGGGGACTCGCCCATCGTCGGCGCCGGCACCTGGGCGGACAACCGCACCTGCGCCGTGTCGTGCACCGGCACCGGGGAGGAGTTCATCCGATACGGAGTCGCCCAGAGGATCGGCGACATGATGGAGTACGGCGGCATGCCGCTTCTCGAGGCGGCTGAGCAGGTGGTGTACGGCATCCTGCAGGAGGGCGACGGCGGCCTGATAGCCCTGGACGCCCGGGGCAATGTCGCCATGATCCACAACACCGAAGGGATGTTCCGTGGCGTCGCCTCTTCCGACGGCCGGTTCGATGTGGCGATCTGGGACGAAGCCGAGCCGGCGCCGTAACGATGCTTGGACGGTTCGCACTGTACGGGTTCCTGAAGAACCAGCGGTACTTCGAGCCGTTCCTGCTCCTGGTGTTCCTCGAGAAGGGACTGGATTTTTTCCAGATCGGCCTTCTGATCGGGTTCCGGGAGGCATGCATCAACCTGATGGAGGTTCCCAGCGGCGTCGTCGCCGACCTGTACGGCCGCCGCCGCTCCATGCTGTTGTCGTTCACTGCCTTCATCGCCTCGTTCGTGCTGTTCGCCATGGCGGACGGCATCCCCCTGCTGGCCACGGCGATGTTCCTGTTCTCAGTCGGGGAGGCGTTCCGTTCCGGCACCCACAAGGCGATGATCCTGGACTGGCTGAATCGGCAGGGCCGGTCCGGCGAACGGATCCGCGTGTACGGTATCGCCAGGTCCTGGGCCAAGGCAGGATCGGCGCTTTCGGTGCTGATAGCCGCCGGCCTGGTGTTCTGGACCGGCCGGTACGCCACCATCTTCTGGTTCTCCATCCCGCCGTACCTCCTTGCCATGCTCAACTTCTTCGGCTACCCGTCTTTCCTGGACCGGACCGGTCCGGACCGGGTGTCGTTCAGGGAAACGGCGACGCATCTTAAACGCTCCCTGGCGGATGCGTTCCGGAACATCCGAATCCGGCGCCTGGTCCTGGAGTCCAGCGCTTTCGAGGGCGCATTCCGGGCAGGCAAGGATTACCTGCAGCCGGTGTTGCAGCAGGTTGCAATCGGAATCCCGCTGCTGGTCTCCCTGGACGCGAACCGCCGCTCAGCCCTTCTCATCGGCGCCGTCTATGCCGTTCTGCACCTGCTCTCCAGCCTGTCCTCGCTGAACGCCCACCGGTTGGCGGCGGCCCGGGGCGGCGAGGACGGCGGATCCGCCCTGTTGTGGGTCGGGGTCCTTGCGGTCTACCTGGTCCTGGTACCTGTGTTCGGATTTGATCTCATGCCTCTGGCTGTGGTCTGTTTCGTATTGCTCGCAGTGGCCCAGAACCTTTGGCGCCCGCTGATCATCAGCCGGTTCCATCGCTGCGCCCCGCAAGGACGTGAAGCGACCATGCTTTCCATCGAATCCCAATCCAACTCCGCCGCCACCATGATACTGGCGCCGGTAGTCGGGTTCCTGGTGGAGCATCACGGCTTCGCATCCATCGGGATCACCGGTGCGGTGCTGGCCGCAGCGGTCCTGGCCGGTTTTTACACAAGAAGGCGTTAGCACCCCTGCTATAGTCCCACCATGCAGAACAGCGAACGAACCGGATCCACCCCGGCCCGGTGGGTGTTGCAAAAGGTCGATCCGGCGCCGGTCTCCGTTCTGGCGGAAGTCCTCTCCATCCCGCGCCCGCTGGCCGTGGTCCTGGCAGCCAGGGGGTATGTGACGGAGGAACAGGTCCGGGAGTATTGGAACCCGTCCATCTCCGCCCTCCATCCTCCGACGGCGTTCCGGGATATGGCGGTGGCGGTGGAGCGGATTCGGGCCGCGGTGTCCGGCCAGGAACGGATCCGTGTCTATGGTGATTACGATGTGGATGGCATCAGTGCCACGACCTTGCTGGTGAAACAGTTGCGACGCATGGAGGCGGTAGTGGACTATCGCATCCCAAGCCGGTTCAGCGACGGCTACGGCATCGGGCAACAGGCGATGCGCCAGGCGGCGGAGGACGGCGTCCGGGTTCTGGTGGCGGTGGACAACGGATCGGTAGCCTACAAGGCGCACGCCGCGTCCCGGGAGGCCGGGATCGACCTGATCGTGTGTGATCACCACCAGGCAGGTGACCACCGTCCTGACGTGCTGGCCCACCTGAACCCGAAGGCGGAGGACGCCGCCTACCCGTTTCCCGATCTGTGCGGCGCCGGTATCGCCTGGAAGCTGGCCCAGGGACTGGGGGCCGGTCCTGAAGAGCTGACCCAGTATGCGGTGCTGGGGACGGTGGCGGACATGGTGCCGCTCCGCGGGGAGAACCGGATCATCGCCCGGTTCGGCCTGGACCGTCTCAACCGGGCAGTGGACCGGGGCGATCCGGGGCTGGCCGCCCTGGCCGCAGTGTCCGGATTGCAAGGCCGCCGGATCGGCGGAGGGCAGATCGGCTTCCAGCTCGGGCCCCGGCTGAACGCAGCCGGACGGATGGAGGACGGATCCGCCGGTGTGGAACTGCTGCTGGCCCGTGAGATCGATAACGCCCGGTTGATCGCCGCCGGGCTGGACGCCTCCAACAGGGAGCGTCGCGAAATCCAGGAACGGATATTCCACACCGCCATGGAGCAGGCGGAGGCGGAGGTCCGGGACGGCGCCTACGGCCTGGTGCTGGCCAACCGCGACTGGCACAGCGGCGTAGTCGGAATCGTCGCCTCCAAGGTGGTGGAGACCTGGAACCGTCCGGCGATTCTTATCGCCGTTGATGAAAAGGGCGTCGGCAAGGGCAGCGGCCGGTCAGTTGCGTCCTTCGACCTCCATGCCGGCCTGACGGCGGCCGGCCATCTGCTGGACCGCTTCGGAGGTCACATCATGGCCGCCGGACTGACCGTCCGGGAGGACCGCATCCCAGAGTTCCGCCGGCTGTTCCGGGAGCAGTGCCGGGAGGCGCTGGAAGGGACGGAACTCCGGCCGGTAATCACCTGCGACGCTGAGCTGGACCTGGCGACGCTGGACGAGTCATTCGTAGAGATGGTGGAGCGCGGGGCACCGTTCGGCCTGGGGAACGCGACACCGCAGTTCATGGTCCGATCGGTAAAACCTGCGGGCCGCGCCAGGGTTCTGAAGGATCGGCACCTGAAGTTCCAGGTTGGTTCGGATAACTCCGCTGCGGTGGATTGCATAGCGTTCGGCATGGCGGAGCGGGCACCGATGGTGAACGACGGTGAGGCGACAGGGCTGGACCTGGCGGTTCGGGTCGAGATCAACGAATGGCAGGGCCGCCGCAATGTGCAACTGCAGGTGAAGGGGATTCGCCCGGCGGCAGTGGAGGTGGACTGAATATGCGGGATGTTCTGGGCAGCCTCCACGCCTGGCGCAAGCAGGGCCGGAGAATAGCCATGGCGACCCTGGTGAAGGTCTGGGGCTCGGCGCCCCGGCAGCCGGGGGCTCGTGTTGTGATTTCCGACGCCACAGAACTGGCCGGCTCGGTGAGCGGTGGTTGCGTCGAGTCGACGGTGCTGCATGAAGCTGCGGAGGTGTTCGGCACCGGCCGCACCATGACCCTGCAGTATGGGGTGACCCATGAAGAGGCCTGGGCGGTGGGGCTGACCTGTGGCGGTTCCATAGAACTGCTTGTGGAGGAGATCCCCCCGGCAGGGGACGATCCGGTTTGGGACGCGGTGTTGGACCGGATGGAGACGGACACAATGTTCGGCATCGCCACCGTGTTGTCCGGGGAAAGGCAGGGAGTCCGGCTGCTGGTCGACCCGGACGGAGCGCGGACCGGCAGCCTGGGGGAGGCCGGCCTGGACGATACCGCTGCCGCGCTCCTGGCCGGCCGCTTTCCAGGACCTGCGTCCTGGAGTCATAAAACGGCCGGCCATGATTGCGAGCTTTTCCTTGAGATCTTCAGCCCCAGGGAACGGCTGGTGATCTTCGGTGGTGTGCATATCGCCATCCCACTGGTCCGGATGGCCCGGGATCTCGGCTGGCATACCACGGTAGTTGATCCCCGCACCGCCTTCGCTACCCGGGAGCGGTTCCCGGAAGCGGACGAGATCCTCACCCTGTGGCCGGACGAGGCCATCGCCCGGCTGGCGGTGGATGCCGGCACGGCGGTGGCGATCCTGAGCCACGACCCGAAGATCGACATCCCGGCGATCCGGGCGGCGCTGGCCTCACAGGCGTTCTACGTCGGCGCCCTCGGTTCCCGCACCACCCACCGCAAGAGGGTGGCGACGCTGGAGGAGGCCGGGCTCTCCGGGGAAGAAATAGCACGGATCCATGCCCCCATCGGCCTGGACATCGGCAGCCGGGAGCCGCAGGAGATTGCCCTCTCCGTTCTGGCCCAGATTGTATCGGTTCGGCGCAAGATCTGAATGGTCCCGGACCGGGGCTGCTGATACAATTCCAGGATGAACAGCAATACTAGAGACCAGGAGCTTTCCTTCGGTGAACCCGAGCTGTTCGCCTCCTCTTTTTCCCGGCTGAGCAAGGGTCTGAAAGGGTCCATGATCCTCCAGGTCGCCGGGCAGGTCCGGGAGTTGATCGCAGCCGGCGAAACGATCTACAACCTGACGGTGGGCGACTTCGATCCGGCGATGTTCCCGATCCCGGCCGCATACAAGGACCGGATCAAGGCGGCCCTGGACGATGGCCAGACCACCTACCCGCCGGCGGACGGCATGCCGGAACTGCGGGCGGCGGTGGCCGAATACGCCACCAGGGTCTGGAAGGTAGCGTTCAAGCCGGAGAACGCCATCATCGGCGGCGGCGCCCGGCCGATGATCTTCGCCACGTATAGTGCGCTGATCAACCCGGGAGAGAAGGTGGTCTACCCGGTTCCGTCCTGGAACAACCACTATTACACAACCATCGCCGACGCTAACGTGGCCCAGATCGAAACGCTGCCGGAGAACGGCTTCATGCCGACCCTGGAAGAGCTCACTCCCCACCTGAAGGACGCCCGGCTGCTGGTGCTGAACACTCCCTCCAACCCCACCGGCACAGTGATCGATCCTGAAATGCTTCGGAAGATCACCCGGGGGATCGTTGATGAAAACATCCGGAGGGCCAAAGCCGATCAGCCGAGGCTGTTCCTCTTGATGGACATGGTCTACCACGCCCTGGTGTTCGGCGAGCACCGCCACGTCCATCCGTTGGCGCTGGTGCCGGAGGCGGCGCCCTGGGTAATCTCCCTGGATGCGGTTTCCAAAGGGTTCTGTGGCACCGGTGTCCGTGTCGGATGGGGGCTGGCCGCCCCGGCGGTGGTGGCCAAGCTGAAACCTTTGATCAGTCATATGGGCGCCTGGGCGCCCCGGGCGGAGCAGGTTGCACTGGCCGGATTCCTGAGAGACCAGGAGGTAGTGGAGTCGTTCCAGGACCATCTCAGCGCCGGCATCGGTGAACGTCTTGCGACCCTGTATCAGGGATTTGCCTCCATGAAGGACGACGGCTACCCGGTGGAGTGCATCGCGCCGGAAGGGGCTGTGTTCCTGTCCCTGCGGTTGAACTGGATCGGCAAGACCCTGGAAGGGAAGAAGATCGAAAACAACGAGGACATCCGGCTCCTCCTTCTGCAGCGGTCCGGCATGGCGGTGGTGCCGTTCCAGGCGTTCGGCAGGGCGGCGGAAGACGGCTGGTTCCGTATGTCGGTGGGAGCGGTGACCTCGGACAACATCCGGGGGATGTTCCCGAAGGTCCGCGCCCTGATGGACGGGATGCGCTGATCCGTGTTGCAACGGGTAGCGGCGCTCCTTGCATCCTGCTGCTTCGTTCTGGCGGCAACGGCCGGCGAGCCGGCGCCGGTGTTCCGGATCAATGGCGCCGACGGCGAGCCCCTGGCCCACGCCAGGATCATGGTCCCGGGCCGGATCGAGCCTGTGAGCGTCGATGGTCAGGGGAGATTTTACCTGACGCCCCTTCCCGAACTGCCGGTTGACCTGATCGTCATCGATGCTGCCGGCCGCATGGCCGGAACGGTGCTGCTGGAGGAAATCCCCTCGAAAAGGGGGACAGCCCCGGTTTTGCTGACGCTCGATCCGATCCGCCTGGAGGCTGTGACTGTGGTGCTCGGCGCAGCACCGTCGACGGCATCGTCGCCGGCGGCGGCAGCCACGGTTATGACCCGGGAGGAGATCGACCGGGCTCGGCCTGCCCGCCTGGTTGACACCCTTCTTGCGGTGCCGGGCGCCGAGAACTCCGGTTCCGGCCAGACGGCGGTGCCGACAATCCGGGGCCTGTCCCGGGGGAGAACCCTGGTGCTGCTGGACGGCGCCAGGGTGACTACCGAGCGGCGGGCGGGAGCATCCGCCACCTTCCTGGATCCGTTCTCCCTGGAGTCCGTCGAACTGGTCCGGGGCCCCGGATCGGTAGCGTACGGCTCCGACGCCCTGGGCGGTATTCTCCACGCCAGGACCGTGCGCCCGGCGCATGGAGAGAGTTTCGGTCGATGGGAACTGGCGGCCGGGGCCGGCGTGCCGTACGCGTCGGGAGCGATCGGCTTCAATCTGCCGGCCGGGGAGAAAGGCAGCTTCCTGGTGCAGGGCCACCAGCGCAGCTTCGACGACTACGAAACCCCTGCCGGCACCGAGGAGAACTCCTCAGCACGGGACCGCGGTTTTCTGATCCGGAGCCGCACTCCCTGGCTGTCCGGCGACCTGAACATCGGGTTCCAGTTCGATGAAGCGCTTGATGTGGAGCGGCCGGCGTCCGACACCGACACCAGCCGCACCTACTACCCCCTGGAGCGATCGGAACGGCTCACCCTTTCCTGGGCCCGCACCGGCCTGTCCGGCTGGTTCCAGGAAAGTTCCACCGAGATGTTCTTTGGCCGGTACCGGTTGGTGACAGAACGGGAGGATGACGCGTTCGAAGGGACCACAATCAGCGGTTCAGACATCTCCGCCACCGACTATGCGGTTCGGGTTGTCGGGCTGAGGCAACAGGAAGGCTACCTGCTGCAGGCCGGCCTGGACCTGAACGGACGGACAGGTCTAAACGCACTGGATACCGTAGGCAACGTCACCACGGAGTCCATCGCATCGGCCCGACGCTACGACGCCGGCCTGTACGCCGAGGGTGAACGGTTTTTCGATGCCGGCCGCTGGACCGTTTCCGGCGGCGCACGGTTCGACCAGGTGGACATGGAGAGTTCCGGCGGCAGCTTCGGAAACCGGAAAAGTTCCAACGGCGCCGGTTCCGGCTTCGCAGCCGTCGGGCTGCGACCGTTCAGCGGCCCTACCCGGTTCACCTTCCAGATCGCCCGGGGGTTCCGGGACCCTTCCCTGTCGGACCGGTACTTCTCCGGCGTTACCGCCCGGGGAACCATCACCGGCAACCCGGACCTGCAACCGGAGACCTCGCTGCAGTTCGACCTGTCCGCCGCAACCAGGATCGGCCGGACCGGTTTCGCCGCCTATGGCTATCACTACACGGTGGACGACCTCATCGAGCGGTACGAGACGGCGGAGGACGAGTTCAGTTTCCGCAACCGGGACGAGGTGGTGATCCAGGGGCTGGAACTGGAGGCGGACACCATGTTGGTGCAAGGCTGGACCCTCCGCACCATCGCCGGCTGGGCGGCAGGGGAACTGGAAGACGGCTCCCGTCCCAACGACATCCCGGCGGCCACCGTCGGGGTGACGCTGCAGCACAGCGCCGGTGACCGGCTGTGGTACCGCTTCGGAGGCCGGTATGTGTTCCGTGATGAAGACGCAGGACCGACGGAGCAGACCGTCCCGGGTTATGGCGAGCTTGACGCGGTGCTCGGTTGGGAGGCGACGTCCGGCTGGTCCGCCCGGCTGATTTTAAAGAACCTGGCGGACAACGACCACCTGGCCAGTTCCGACCGCCGGGCGCCGTCGGCGCCTGGATTTTCGGCGGCGGTAGTGGCCTCGGGACGGTTCTAAAGTGGCCTAGTCGTTTTCGTATGCGATCTTGATCCTGATTTCCTTGATGCTTTCCACCTGGGCGGTGGTCAGTTTCCTGAACCTCAGACGGACATGTTCCCGTTCTTCGTCATCTATCTTCTTTTTTACTGTGCGCAGAGCGACCGTCTCGCCCTGTTCGTTCAGAAGCACGGCTGTGAGGCGCACGACGTAGTCCCTGTTGGTCATGTTCTTGGCGTCGAAAACGAGCTTGATCCGCTGCTTCCCTTTCTTGTCCGGTTCTCCGATCCTGGTGTCCATGACTTGATAAAGGAAAGGCCCGTCCAGTTCGGGCACGGCCTCTCCGCTTCGGAACGGCATGGTGGTTTCGGCCTGATGGCCTGCATACTTGGCAGCGATGGCAGGGGTCGACATCAAGATGGCAAGGCACAGAACTGACACGGTCAGAAGGCATAGCGATCTGGAATGCTTGCGACTCATGGTTGTTCTCCATTTCCAAGAAGATCTTCTTCAATATAGCGTGCAATGGTCTCTAGCAGTACTTCTCGCGGGTAGGCGTTCCTTGTAATGGCGGCGGCGGTCAAGCGAGGATGATCCCTGTTCAACGGCAATGCAACAGCCCAATGATCAGCGTTGAGGAAGCCCAGGAGAGTGCTTCCGGGAATCAGCATATCTTGGGAAATCATCTGGCCATCGTTGTGCGGATCAACGGCAGCGAGCCTGTCGTAAGACGGTTTCAGGATGAGGGAGATGCTCCCGCGGTCTGCAAACGCACCGACGGAATAGTATCGGATGGATGGCGGCAGGGGATTGGCGGTCAGCCAGGCAAGCCGCTCCGAACGGCGCAGATCATGGATCGCCTCTCCATGGTTGTCGGGACAGCTGGTGGAGAAAAGTTTCTCCAGCAGACCTTCGGTGAATCCGGGCAGGGCGGCGGCGTGCGGCGAGCCGTTAATCGCTCCCGCCAGGCTGACCACAGCCGCCGCTCGTTCGGAGACTTCCGGGTGGCGGACCACCGCCTCGAGCAGGTCGGCGGCCCCTTTCGAATATCCGAGCAGAACCATCTTCTCGCCGGGAACAGGTTTCAAGTCGGCCACGGCGTCCCGAATTCTGTCCGCGTTCCTACGTATTCCGGCCAGTCCGCCGACCAAAATGAGATCGGTCTTGAATCCCATCTTCTCAACATGAGGCCGTGCAGCGGAGAACAGACTTACGAAGTCCGCTGTACATTCATTGAGAAGTCCGGAGACCAGCACCAGGCGAACAGGAAGGCGCGCATCTCCGAGATACACTTCTTTTCCGCAGGGATCGAGTTCATCCCTCAGGTGGTGAAGGGCGCTCTCACAAGAGCGGTTATCAGGGGACAGGTGTCCGTGATGCCGTTGGACAGCGCAAAAGATCTCCCTGAACCTAGCCCGGCCGTCCGCGATGCCTGCGCTGCGAATCGGGACAAGTGCCGCCGCCGGCGTATCTAGGGAGAATTTCATCATGGGAGATCGAGCGCAGCCAAGAGTCAGCAGAAGCGCGACTGCCGCCAAAAGGCATGCCGCTTCGGCTGCGTACTGTAATCGCGATATCTTCACGCGCATTGCGGTATACTCTGTGAGTCACGCATTGTACCTCTATTGATAACCACCAGGTTGAACAATGTGTCATCGTCCCGCATTATGCTTCGCTACAGCACTTATCCTCCTTCTTGGAGCCGGCGTCGCATCCCTGGCCTTTGATACGGGGCATCACTGCGATCTCACGGCTGCCGTGATGCACGAGCAGGGATTCGACGATACTCCCGCCAGGATCGTGCAGGTTGCGAACTGGCTGACCGACTATTACGCCATCAGCCCTACCTCCCGGGAAGTCGTCGAGACCGGGCTGGGTAAACTCCATTTCGACAATCTCTACAGCACTGACGAGGTCGCCGGCTACTGGGGCTGGCTGATGAACAACGCCCGGACGGCCATACAGGATGCGGCTGCCTCGGAGGATCATTGGGCGACACTGACCCTTGTGGGACTTGTGCTCCACGCCGTTCAGGACTTCTATGCCCATTCGAATTGGGTCGAAACTCATCCGCGCTCTCCCGGAGCGGCTTACCGTAGCGAAACCTGGCTGGCCGTCGGCGCTTCGTCAAATACGCAACTGGTAACCGGATCCTATCCGCCGTACCCCTATCCTCCACCGGCGGGCAGTCCGGAGCACGGCGGCTATGATTCAGGGCTGAACAAGGATTCGCACATCAGACCGCTGTGGGACGAAGCGTACGTTTTTGCCTACTGCGCTTCCCACGAACTGCTGGACGTCATAGAGGAGTGGGTGGAGCAGGCCAGGCCCGGGTTTTGGCGACAGCTTCAGACACTGGAACTCTCCGCAAGGGATGCGAAAAAGCTGGAATTCGATATGGAAGCGGCGCACAATCTGTCGATGTGGGTCAAGGGCAAAGGAGCGGACGGGCACTGGAAGGGGAACGAGAGCGGCTCCGTACGCTATATGTCGGAGTTCGCAGCGGAATGGACTTCCCGTCCGGCCTCGATCCCCGTACAGCAGATCAAGAAGCACCACCTGCACAACAGACTCCTGGAAGGGCTGTACTCGGAGAACACGCCGCCGCCTATTCCTCCGATCAAGCCCTTCAGCAGAGATTCGAGGGTCATCATCGTCAAGGCAACTCACGTAGAGCAGATGCCGGGAACCTGGACCAAGACCAGTATCGACCCCGGGGGCAAGGCCGACATGTATTCCGTTATAACCGTCGACCGGCAGGAGTACGTCGACCGTGTGGTGCGCGAAAAGAAGAGCTACACCGACCCCTGGATGACACTGCATATGGCGGATGCTTCCGAGACGGAGATTCCGCTCATTCTCAGGGTGTGGGACCAGGACGGACCGTTCCAAATCAATTCAGATCAGTGCGACATCAACCCTGTGGTCGGCAACCAGAACCTCAGCATGCGTTTCCTGGTGGGTGACAACCGGCTTGTCGGAGACGTTGAGGGCTGCCATGACGCACGGGAAAGACCAGCCGAGTCCGGCGGGGCGAAGCCGGACAAGAACAGGATCGAGATCAGCTTCTACGTCACTTCCCGGCCGATTCAACTCCTCTCACCGCTCGACGGGGCCGGACCAGGCGGCTAGATTGGGCGGCAGCTCGTCGGCCTTATGAAAAATGATCCATCTTGAGGGGTCGATCCCCCGGAACAATTCCCGGAATCGCGAACGATCCCGATGATCGCTCCTGACGGCGCGAATGAATATGCCGACAACGCGGTCGGGATATTTTCTGGCCAAGGTGGCGTAAATCCGGGGATCCCGCTCACCGGAATCGCCTACCAGAATGAACCTCCGTTCGGGAAAGCGCCGCAAGATATCCCGTATCCGCCGTGACTTGTAGGCTCGCGGATCCCGAAAAAACTTCACAATGCTCGAGTCCTTCAGACGCAGATGGCGCATCTGTATCTCGACGCCGGGAAAACGATGCTCCCTCAGAAATACCCACAGCGGGTGATAAAGCTGCCACGGACTGCCGGTGACGAAGTGGACTGTCGCGCCCTGATCGCCCCACTGCTTGTATAGTTGCGGCATGCCATCCACCACCCGGTACTTCCGCAGGAACGTGTTGGCCAGAAGCTCGTCGTGATCGAGGACGTTGCTCTCTTTTACCGTGTCGTCGATATCGGAGATCACGGAAATACCGGCCGGGCCCAGCAGGTGCAGCTGTCCTCCGAATTCGCGAGGGTCGGCGGCGCTCAGGCCGGCTGTGAACGGAAGTGTAACGCCCGCTTGTCCGCCGCTCCAGGTTACCTCGATGGCGAAATGGCCGTTCGCCAGGCTCGGGCTGGATATAAACTTCCGGTCGCCGATTCGCACTGCGATCTTTCTTTTCCGTTTATTGTCCACTGTGAATTCGCCGGCCCGGCTTTGAAACAATCGCTCCTGATCGCCGGTCAGGTCGCCATCGATGTCCAGTAGTTTGCGTACGGCCGCGAGCTTCAGCTTGCGGGATACTCCGTCGGAAGGCTCATGGACCTTGCCGAGGATGAAGCCGGACCACGATTCGGTCTCCGTGTTCCACGTCAGGTAGGAGGGATAGAATACGACAACCTCAGCGGTGCCGAGGTCGGAGACCTGCGCGGCGCACGCACCGACCAGAAACAGGATGAACAGTGCGGCTATTGTCTTTCGCATCAGAACGGGTTCCCCAAAATCAGTCGCACTACGGAAACGTCGTCACCGAAACGGTAACTTAGTCCGACCCTGGGCAACGGTATCCGCCATACCTTGGCATTGCGCGTAGTGCCTATGGTGAAACCGATTTCATACTGACCTTTAACCTCGAAGGCCATGTCGTCGGTTAAAAAATATTCCGTCGGCTCGGTAAACAGGTAGTTCGCGAAGAACAGGCCGGCGTCGAGATCATGACCGCGAAAGGTTCGTTTCAGCGGACGGCGCATATCAATCCCGGTCTCGAAAACGGCTAGATCTTCGTTCGGATCCTCCCCGGGAACCGTGTGCCCGAGGTAGGCCAGTTCGTTCCACAAAGTGTAGTCGAACCTGCGGCGCGGGAAGGACGCCACGCTCTTTAATGTGATTTGGTAGATGTACGTCAGGTCTCCGCCGGCGAAGTCCTTTCCGGCGCCGAAGCCGACTTGCGGAGCCAGGTACCAGTTCGGCAGTATGCGCACCGGCACCTCAACGGCAGGGACGACGGTGACGGTTCCGATATTTTCAGGCAGGTCGGATTCGGCTACGTCCGTATTGTTGAAGTCGAAGAATCCGAAAGTGACAGGGACATTGAGCTTCAGGCCGTACTTGTGGTTTTTGAAATCTCGAAAATTATGAGACATGGGGAGGCGGTAAACCTGGATGATGCGTCCTGAAAGGTCATAGACGCCCGATCCCAGGTGGGTGGCAAAGCAGTAATTGAACCGGTGCTGATCGTCGTCTGTGTCGCCGCTCTGTGCGAGCGCGATATTCGAGAAACTGCAGATCAGGCACAGAGCGAGAAGATTGATGCCGAGAAGATGTGTGCGCACTCGAACCGTCCTCTTATCGCATTGTCGCCTTCACTATGATGTCGCCGACTTCGATGCGGTCGATGACTTCCAGCCCCGATACGACCTGGCCGAAGACGGTGTAGTTGCCGTCCAGGTGCGGCGTCGGGATGTGGGTCATGAACAACTGGCAGCCGCCGGTGTCCTTCCCCAGCTTCGGCATGCCGACTGCGCCCCTGCCGTATCGCCTGCGGTTGATCTCGTCTGGAATGGTGTAACCGGGGCCGCCCCAGCCGTTATCTTCCGGATCACCGCCCTGGATCACGAAGTTCGGCACAACCCGGTGCCAGACCAGCCCGTCGTACAGGCCGTCCTCCACCAACTGGATAAAATTGGCCACGTGAACCGGAGCGTCCTCGGGGAAACACTCGATTTCCATCGCCCCCTGGCTGGTCTCGAGGACGACCACGGGGTTCCTTTTGAAAGTGCGCGCGGAGAGATCGAACCCGGTTCGTATCGTCTCTTCCTCCGGAAGCTCCTCGCCCAGTTCCTCCAAAGCGTTGCGGACCTGTTCCCGCAATTCGATCCAGCGCACACCGGTGGAGCCGGCCAGCACCTGGCGCAGTAGGTCGACCTTGTCCGGATACGGCCACTCCTCCAGCAGACCGGCGGCAGTGGACCGCACCGCCAGATCCTCCGACGTCAATGCGGTCCGGACCGCGTCAATGATCTCCGGATCGGAAAGCAGTTCTCCCATCCCTTCCAGGGCGGCTGCCGCCACCCGGGGATCATCGTCGTCCATGGCGGAGACGAACCCTCCGGCGCCGGCGGCAGCCGCACGGACAGGCCAGCGCGGATCCTTGAGGTAGTTATCGAGCAGCATGCGGTACATGATCCCGAGCCTGGCCGAGACCGACCGGATGGTGGCGGCCTTCACCGTTGTGGAAGAATCGTATTCCAGCTTATTAAGGATCTCCAGGGACGTTCCTCCATCAGCGGAGCCCAGCACCTTAGCCAGGTTGGCCCGAACGTGAAACGAGGTGTCCTCGGTCAAGGCGGCGGTCAACAGTTCCTGCCGCTCCAATGTCCCCATGGCCTGAACCGTTTCCGCACGGACCCCGGGATCGGCGTCGGTCAGGCCCCACACAATGGAATCCGCCGCTGACTTCTCCCCGGACCGCCCCACGGCGCGGACGGCGAACAGTCGAACCAGCGCGTCCTCATCATCCTTGCGTCCCGCCAGTTGCTCCAGCGCCCGCGCATCGCCGTATCGGGAGAACGCGTGGGCCGCGGCGATTCGCACCGCTGCTTCCTCGTCTTCCAGAGACTGAGCGAGAGCCGTGGAACCAGCATCGGGCCAGGCGGCGGGCTCCTCCGCCTCTCCACGCCAGATCGGCGTGAACCGCCACCGCATCATGGCGTGGGCCGCCTCCTCCCGGACACGGTCCGAATCATGGGCCAATAGCGGCGACAGCAGTTTCGGACCATCAGGCGGGGCCAGTTTCCCCAGCGCCTCCACGGCGAGAGCCAGCAGGGCGGAATCATCGGAGGACAGCAGATCCTTGATTGCATCAACCGCCGTTTCAGGAACGTTCTTCACCATTCCGAACTGCCCCAGGGCGAAGACGGCAGCGTCCCGCACGTCGGAATCCGGATCGCCCACCGCAGCGTCCAGGGGAGCGGCGTAGGCGGCGGACTGGATCCTGCCCATGGCGACCGCAGCGGCAATCTTCTCCTCGGAAGACCCGCCGGCCAGAGCATCCTTGAGAACCTGGGAGTCAGCCTCCCGGTTGTGCTCGGCCAGTCTTATGGGAGCCAGGTCGGCTGGGGGAGTGCAGCTTAAGAGCAGCGCCAGTACGAACATCGACAAGGTGTGGAGCAGGATGATTTTTCGCATGGCGGTAGTATAAAACGGATCGAAGGAGCGGCGCAGACTAAGATTTCATTGGTATCCGATGTCCGGCGTCAGCAGGATTTTGCTTCTAGCGAATGTTCCGCTGCCCCGGGCGATCTGGTTGCCGTCCTTATCGGTCAGTTCGGACTCGGCGAAAAACAGCCGGCCGGTTCTGTGGGTCAGCCACCCCTTGGCCGTCAAGGTACCTTCGATGACCGGTCGGAACATGTGGATGTTGAACGACACGGTCAAAACAAAAACGTCGTCCACCAGCGAGTTGGCTGCGAAGAACGCCGCATCATCCAGCGCCTTGAAGCAGACCGAACCGTGTACGGCGTGGGCGGCGTGATGCATGTTCGCGCCGACGTCGAAGGTGATGATCGCCTTCTCCCTGGAAATCTGCGCCGTCGGTTGGTAGAACCGATTGATGGGAGCGGAAGCGTAGGCCCGCTCCAGCTTGCGGTAGTGCTCTTCGGGATTATGGATGTCTGTCATGTTGTCTCACATGGCTGGATTTGATTGCTGCCACCTCACGCCGATAAACACAAAAGAATGCGGTAATCGCCAGAATCGAGCCAAGACCGTCTGCCAGAATGTCTTTCTGTGCATCCCAGATATCACCCTGCGAACCAAGTACTGCGATGCCTGCGTCTGGATCCGCGGTTATCGCGTATATCCATTCAAATATTTCGTAGCTTCCTGCCACAGTAAAAATGGCAAAAATCGGAAACATGGCCAAAACCGCTGCAGATGACACCAATCTTTTCTTCAGCAAAATCTCTGCGATGGGGTAGGCATAGAAGCCTACGCTGAAATGGGCGATCCGATCATAATGATTGCGCTCAAATCCAAACAGTTCCGTTACCATGTCAAACGGGACCCGCTCGAATGTGTAGTGGCCGCCAATCGTATGCAGAACAATCAGAACAGACATGAACAGATAGCTGAGAGGTGTGAACTGGTGGTATCTGTGTATCCAGACAACCAGGCCTACCAGGAGAATGATCGGAATATTTTCCGCCCACCAGACCGCCCTGTCGTGTGGCGCGATTGCGCACACGCCGAATAAAAGCAGATAACCTCCCAGGAGCGTATATGCGAGCTTATTTCTCATTCTTGTCTGTCACCTAACGTTCTGGTCAAACCGTGGCCGTATGAAGGCGCGCGGTTCGGTCATTGGTCATATAAATCAGGGTCATGGAACTCTGTATCATTAACCGTCCAATGGCTTCTAGTCTGTGCCGGTTTCTGTATCTTCGGCGATAGCTTGATTCGCCTCGGGCTGGAAGGTGTCGCGCGGCGCTTAAAGAACATCATATTGAAGATGTAGTATGCAGCGAATCCTGCCGGGAGAAGAAAAATGGAAAGTGCGATCCATCCTGCCATCAGTGCCGCGACACTGAAGGACATGATAATAACCAGGGCTAATCGCTCTCCTCCACTGAGCTTCCGCTTGGAATCATTGAAATATTCATAGCCCGGCGGCAGCTCCTCTGTTGAGCTCCCAACAGCTTTTGGAACAAGAAATGCCAACGCAAGGCCGGGGATTGTGACATTGCGGAACACATAAAACAAATAATCTTGAACATCCATTACCTCGCGTGAGTAAACTCGGATCATCGCCACCGCTGCGATTGCATGCATTAACGCCACTATACGTAAAACCAAGCAAGCGCTCGGACGATTCCAGCAGAGCCATGATAGCAATGCCAAGGGAACGGCCAACCATATAGTACGCGTGCCGTTGGTGGCCCAGGCAAGCCAAGTACTGAGAGACAGCGCAAGCGCAATGCCGATAGCTAACTGGCTAATTCTAAGCATCGGTCCTTCCTGGACAATCTAACATTTCCGCAAAGCTGCGGGATGGCCTGGCGTGGACCTTGCGCCAGCAAGGACCATGACAAGTAGGCAGCTCACTACCACCCCCGAATGTCCCGTGCATTTTGGAATCCCTCGACATTTGCTTCTAATACAACGTCGCAGAATCCATCATCATTTGTGTCAAGCCCAAGTGTATTCTTCTCGTAGTCTATCCAAGTATCCCACCGACCGTCATGATTCTGGTCACTGCGACTACGCTGTGCTGGGGTATGAGGCAGGTCAATTTCCAGCAATCCCCAGGGATAACACACCTCTGTATCGAATTTACCATCGCCGTTCGTATCGCTGGTCACTTTCGTAATAAGGCCCCAATTGCGCTTGAATCTGTACTTATCATTGCCAGTCGTACGGAAACCAAGGTAACCCACTCCGAGTAACATGATTAGTGTCACTATCATCGCACGAGCGTAGTGCTTCAATAGATATTCAGAAATAGTCCATAGGACTGAAAACCAAAACGCCCAAGACACCAAGAGTAGTGCGTAAAAGTTAGCGTCATGTGAATAACCCATAGTAAGGTCATTCACAAGCACCCATCCCGGGAGGAGAACAACCATCTGACCGGTATACCCTAGGTATATTAAAGCAAGAAAGAGCAGTATGGTCGGTAACAATAGTAGGAGAGAATATCTAAAATGCCATGACCGCTTAGTCCATAACCGTTTCATGTCTGCTTCACGTCGGCTGGAAGCTCTTGTTGCGCAGCCAGCCAGAACTACTCAACGAACGTGACAGTTGCCGACGGTCCAATATAGGGGCCAGCTTTGCCTCGTATTTCGTATGTGCCCGGTGTCAGATCCAGGGTCTCTCGAACATACTCGTCACCGGTCTGGATATAGCGCCAACAAGTACCATCCCACCTCCAACTCTCCGCCTGTACCTCGCCCGCAGCCAAAGTCCATCTCACCGCGTCATCCGTACACACATGTGAAGCTTGCATATAGTACGATTCGCCATCGACTTGAACTTGGCCAAAAAGCGAACAAGAACTGGAGCCAAACCCGTAATAGACCGTCTCGTCGGTCGAATTCGTCGCCACGACCGTAACTGTGGCGGATGTACCAATCTCGATCAAAGAGGGCACGACTGAGATCACAACAGACACCCCAGGCCTATCCCAGGATACAGGGACTACCCTGTCCACTTCACATGCAGTTAAAGCGACTGCAGAGCAGAGCAATAGCATCCCGCGTACTATACTTCTCATGATTTCGCCTTTCCGCATAAATACAAATATACAGACCTATTTAAACAAAAGGCCTTGCGGTTCATCACGATTAGTATTTCAGGTATGTCTTTCGCAAGTATCTTAACTCTGGCGATATAGATCAATATTGCTGTTTCTGCACCGCGAAATACAGACCTGTATAACCTGTTGTGATACACCGCAGAGAGATCGGTCAGAAACTTAACCTTAGTCCGATGTCCCCAGTCCCTTCCCTCATATCGTACCCGGCGTAAATGCGGGTCGAGGTATGGTTGTGGCGGGGATGGTGGCCGTAGTTCAGGTCGAGGTTGCCGTCGGCGCACAGGCTGATACGGAAGTTGCCGGTGTTCCCGACGCGATAGCCGAGATCGACTCGGGGCATGGCGCTGGAGATGCCGATTCCCAGGTTGAACCGGGAACGCTCGCCGCCGTCGGACAGCATCCCTCTGCGGCCGGCCAGGTTCAGGACCATGGTTTCAAGGCCGGTGATCTCGGCCAGGTAGGACCGCAGGGCTCGGCTGGTTCCTTTCTCGAACATCCTCTCCGAGATCGCCGTCAGGGCTTCGTGGTTTTCGTACTGGCCCAGGTCCGGGCGGTGCAGGACGGAGGTGTGCAGCACACCGACGCGGGCGAGTTGTTTCTCAAGACCCGGAAGCAGGTACCCTTTGTAGAACGAGCGGGTCGGTGTTGCAGCTATCCGGGGGGCCAGGGATGGGGAGGGGTTGAGAGTGAGCTGTGTGGATTGGGATGTGATCAGTTCCAGCGGGACGTTCGGAAGATTCAGTTCCGGTGGTTCCTGGGCGATCGGTGCAGAGATCGCAGCTGCCGTCACCAGGGCGGCTAAAACAGTCCGCGCGATCCTGGTAGTTTTCCGGGTCATGGTATTCGTGTACCGTCACCATGCCTTTCCCGCAAGCCTGCAATCGGCCCCGGGACGGTTCGTGCTGCATAAAAGCAACAACTACTTATAATTATATGTCTTAATGTCATCAATTCATCAGTCGAGAAGATATTTTGGAAAAAGTGCCTGAAACCCGTACCTGGCGGGTTCTGAATCTGGAAACCGGCATCGACGAGCCGGAGGCGAAGCTCCGGGAACTGGCCTGCCGCACCGCAGGAGTGGGGCAGGATGCGCTCCGCGGAATGCGCATCGCCAGGAAATCCCTGGACGCCCGCAAGCGTTCCGGGGGGCGGCGCCTGCGGTTCGTGTACCACGTCGACCTGGTGGTGGACGCCCGGTTCTCTTCCGGAGTATTCGAGTCTGCCGTCCGCTCCGGGAAGGTTCGGGAGGCGCCGGAGGCCGGAAGCCTGGACGTTACGCGACTTCCCCGGCGTTCCGGTCTTTGTGTCGTTGTGGTCGGGGCAGGCCCCGGCGGCATGTTCGCCGCCACCGTATTGTCCAGGGCCGGTGTGCAGGTTGACCTGATTGATCGCGGAGGATCTCTGGAGAGTCGGGGTTCGGATCTTGTGGCTTTTCACCGAACGCGGACGCCGAATGCAGAGTCGAACCTGCTGTTCGGTGAGGGCGGGGCCGGAACCTATTCCGACGGCAAACTGTACACCCGGGTCGATCATTCGCTGGAAGTGGCCTGTCTGGAAGAACTGGTGGCGTGCGGGGCGCCTCCTGAGATTCTGTACGACGGAAGGTCCCACATCGGCACCGACCGGCTGCATCGCATCCTGCCGGTTTTTCGAGGCAGGCTTGCCGACTACGGCGTGCGGTTCCACTGGAACACCCGGATGGAAGGGCTCGAAGTGCAGCCCGGTACGCCGGCGAAGGTCGTTGCCGTCAAGACATCTTCCGGTCCGCTGCCCTGCGATGCGGTCATCCTCGCTCCCGGCCACAGCGCCCGGGATACCTGGGAAGCGTTGGTCCGGGACGGAGTGGAACTGCAGGCCAAACCGTTCCAGCTAGGGGTCCGGATAGAGCATCCCCAGGAACTGATCGACCGGGGGCGGTACGGCGACGCCGCGCTGGCGAAGGAACTGGGAGCATCGGCTTACAACCTGGTCTTCAAGGGGGGTGGGGATTGTGCCTCGGCGCATTCATTCTGCATGTGCCCCGGTGGACGGATCGTGGCCAGCGTCAACCAGGCCGGGGAGTTGTGCACCAACGGAATGAGCAATGCTGCGCACTCGTCGGGACGGGCCAATGCGGCCATCGTCACCACCTTCGGCCCCAAAGAGTTCGGCGATGGACCGCTGGACGGTGTGACGTTTCAGCGCAAGCTGGAGCGGAACTTTTTTGACGCGGGCGGTTCGGATTACACGGCGCCGGCCCAGACCGGCGCCGACTTCCTGGCGCGACGGGAAACTGCGCAGCCGGGACGAACAACCTACACCTTCGGGACCTGTCCCGGGAGGATCGATGCGCTGCTGCCGGAGCGGGCCCGGGACGCCATCGCTGCTGCGCTGATCCGGTTCGACCGGTCGATCCCCGGCTTTGCCGGGCCGGACGGGATCCTGGTCGGCCTCGAGTCACGGAGTTCAGGCCCGGTTCGGATCGTCCGGGAACCGGAGTCCCGCAACGCTCTCGGTTTTTTAAACTTGTATCCGGTAGGGGAAGGGGCCGGCTACGCCGGCGGGATCATGAGCTCGGCACTGGACGGCGTAGACTCCGCTTTCGCGTTTCTTGAGAGCTAGCGTTTCGCTTTCTTGCTCCGCCCGCCGGTCAGGTAGTAGCCGGCCATTCCGGCGAAGCCGCCGCACAGGAACGCAACCACGAAGGTGAGGATCACCAGCAGCCACGGGTTGCCCAGTTCCAGCATTGTGGCGACCCGTCCGGCCACGATGGAGCCGTCACCGGTCAGTTCCAGGATCGCCGCCAGACTCCAGGCCAGGGCCGCTCCCAGGCCACAGCCGAAGAACCCGGACCAGCCGGACCGGGCGGTGATGGCGCCGACCAGGGCCGAAGCCGGGAACACCAGCCACCAGGCCGGATGGAGCAGTTGTACGCCGTACAGCAGGACGAACGAGAGCAGGATCGACAACATCATTGCCCCCTGAAAATGGCCCGGCCGGCCAACCGGTCCGATGGCTCTTCCGCGGAATAGAGGAACAGCAGCGGGTAAGCCTCTCCCCGGACCCAGTCGTCCACGAAGTCGTCGTAGTGCGCCGAGCCGGGATGCCCCGACTGGCCTCCCGGGTACACCCCCCAGGCTTCCGGTTTATCGCCCAGGGCGACCACCATCCGCCAGGACTGGCCGGAACTGGAAGTGGTGGCCCTGATCACGCCGTACTGGCCGGAGGCTTTCAGGTTGTACCGGCCCAACCCCGGGATCCGGCCCAGGTGGCTCAACCGGGTGGGACGAACGGCGCCCCAGCGCCAACCGTCTCCCGGTGCGCCATACAGTTCCGCAAGGGAGCTGACCGCCGACTGGAACGAGGCCAGCGCCAGATCGGCGAAACTCTCCACCTCCTCCGTATCCCGGTCGTCGAAGTAGGCGCTGCCCGGATCATCCAGGATCAGTTGCAGCGTGGTGTCCCGGTTCGGACGGCGGCCGGCGATACCGTTCTCTTCGATGTCGTCCTGCCAGATGCGGTTCAACAGTTCACGCTGCCAGCGATCGAACAGGGTCGGTCCGATGGCGGCGGAGTCGTAGGTGTGGTTCCAGTTGTTCAGGATCTCGAGAGCCTCTTGTTCCTGGCCGGTCCCTTCGTATCCATCGATTGCCGCCAGCAGCAGTGGGAGCAGCTTCCGGGCGTACAGCCCGACCGTGTCGTTCTGCATCTCCAGCATTCGTTCCGGGGTCACTGCCTCCATCATCTCCAGCAGGTGGAAGATCCGGGCCGACCGCTCCCAAGGGGCGAAGTCGTTCCCCAGGAAATACGGGTAGGCGGAGGAGACCGGGTTCTGGTTGGCCGAGCCCAGATATCCCCGATCCGGATTCAGCACATGGGGCATTTGGCTCCGCGGTATCCAGCCCGGCCAGTCGTCGGCGGCGTCGGTGCCGTCGGAAAGGTACACACCCTGGCCTGGTCGCCTGATCGGGAGCTTGCCCTCGTGGTGCAGGGCGATGTCGCCGTTACGGGATGCGAACACGAAATTCTGCAGCGGGCTGTCGAAGTGGGAAAGGGCGTCCCGGAAAGATTCATAATCCCTGGCCCGGTTCAACTCCAGGAACGTCCGGACCTCGTTGGAACCATCGTGGGCGGTCCAGCGCATGGCGGCGCCGGGGACCAGGTGGGATGCGAACGGTTCCTCGCCCGGGAGATACGGCACCGGGCCGTGATGGGTCCAGGCAATCTTCTCCTGTACCGTTTTCCCGTCCCGGACCAGATACGCCTCTTTCATCCAGGTTACCGGCTTCCAGTACGCCTTCATGGAAGTAGTCTTCGTGATCGTCGTTGCGGAATTTCAGCAGGTACTGGTCCAGAGCATCGTCCTCGCCGTTGGTCTCTCCCCAGGCGATGTTCCTGTTGAAGCCGATGATCACCCCCGGGGCGCCGGGGAGGGAGATCCCGTAGGCCGAGTACTCCGGAGTGGTAATCTGGATTTCGTACCAGATCGACGGCAGGGTCAACGGCAGGTGGGGATCGCTGGCCAGGATCGGCCGGCCATTGGCGGTGCGGCTGCCGTCTACCGCCCAGTGGTTGCTGCCTGTGGCGTGCTCCGCCTCCTCCCGGTGGGTGTCCGTCATCGCCGGCGAGAACTCCCAGCCGGACAGGTCCGGAGGGGAGGAGACCGGCGCCCTGAATGCCGGCGCCGGGATCTCCCACCGCGTCTCCTCCGGCACTATCGGCTCGGTGAACGGGCGGTGGACCGGGAACAGTCGTTCGGTCTCGTCCCGGCCCAGAATCTCCCTGGTCAGGGTCATTACCCGCTCGTTGGTATGGCCGCTCAGCGTTAGTGCCAGCGATTTCATCAGGAGGGCGGTCTTCAGTCCGGTCCATCGCTCCGGCTCGTAGTCCAGGATCTTGTACTCCAGCGGGAGATCGGCGGCGCTAAGGGTGTCGATCCAGGCGTTCACCCCGGCTGCATAGGCGGTGAGCGCCGCCAGAGACGGCTGGTGCTCGGACGCTGCCTCCATGGCGCGCTTTGCCGCCAAAGGCAGGCCGATCCGCCGGTGGTAGCGGTCCAGGTCCAGCGCGTCGGCTCCGACGATCTCCGCAAGCCGGCCGGCGGCCACATGGGTCTGAAACTCCATCTGCCACAGCCGGTCCCGGGCGGTGAGCCAGCCCTGGGCGAACCATGCGTCGTGGTCGTTTGCGGCGAAAATGTGAGGTACCCGGCGGTGGTCCCACAGAACCTGAACCTCTCCCTCGAGGCCGGGAATCGTGAGGTCGCCGGGCAGTTCGTCTATGGCCCGGCCGCTGACCCAGAACCCGGCGAACGGGCTGAGGAACTTCCCCGCCGGCGGGATCCGGGCGTCGGCAACCGGCCAGGGCCGGCCGAGAGCCCAGAACAGGGCCAGTGTGATCAGCGCGGCGAGCAGGAACCGGACCTTTTTCATGCCTCTTCTCTCCCGGTGACGGGGCCGTCCTGAACCGGATGGCCGGAGGAGGGTTCCTTAAGAGTGGTAGCGGCGAGTGGAGTTGAACCACTGACCTAAGGGTTATGAGTCCTTCGCTCTAACCAACTGAGCTACGCCGCCACACCCGTTCAGGATTGCGGTAATGTATCGGGAAACGGGTCAGATCGCAAAAACCTCCGTTCCCGGGGCTATAATGGATCTCCCGGGGAGCCCGGGGCAGGCGGGATACCTGAGGAGGCGACGCAGTGGAAAAAGAGAACCGTTGCTTCGAATGCCATCGAGCGGCCGGGCCGGACGACGAGGGCGGGCTGGTCCGGCTGGAGCGCTGCGTCATCTGTTTCCGCTGGTTCTGCGAGGAGCACTTCGCCGTGCAGAGTGGCCGGAAGTTCTGCAGCAGACGCTGCGGCGAATATTTTTTCTTTTCCGATACGGAGGATTGAGATGTTCCCCACCAATCGGCCGAGACGGCTCCGCCGCACCGGCGTTCTGAGGGACATGGTCCGTGAGACCCAACTCACCAGGAACGACCTGATCTACCCGTTGTTCGTGCGCCACGGCAAAGGTATCAGGACCGAAATCGGCTCCATGCCGGGTAACTATCACTTCTCGGTGGACACGGTGGTGGACGAGGTCGGTCAGGCATGGGACGAGGGTGTGCGGTCGGTCATCCTGTTCGGTCTGCCGGAGCACAAGGACGAGATCGGCTCCGAGGCGTTCGACGACGAGGCGGCGGTGCAGATGTCGGTCCGGGCGCTGAAGGAGCATTACCCCGAACTGCTGGTGATCTCCGACGTCTGCCTGTGCGAATACACCAGTCACGGTCACTGCGGAGTCATCCAGGACGGTGAAGTGCAGAACGACCCGACACTGGAACTGCTGGCGAAGGCGGCGGTTTCCCATGCCCGGGCCGGCGCCGACATCGTGGCGCCGTCGGACATGATGGACGGCCGGGTCGGAGCGATCCGATCCAGCCTGGACGAGGCAGGGTTCAGCGACATCGCCATCATGGCGTACGCCGCCAAGTATGCCTCGGCGTTCTACGGACCGTTCCGGGACGCAGCCGATTCGGCGCCCCAGTTCGGCGACCGCCGCGGCTACCAGATGGACCCGGCCAACAGCGACGAGGCGCTCATCGAGGTGCAGCTGGACCTGGAGGAAGGCGCGGACATCGTCATGGTCAAGCCGGCCATGGCCTACCTCGACATCGTCCGGCGGGTGAAGGATACCTTTGAGGTGCCGGTGGCGGCGTACAATGTCAGCGGCGAGTTCTCCATGCTCATGGCGGCGGCGCAGAACGATTGGATCCACCGGGAGCGGATGATCCTGGAGGTGCTGACCTGCATCAAGCGGGCCGGAACCGACATGATCCTGACTTACCATGCCCGCGAAGCGGCCAGGTTGCTCGGTTGAGCCGACCGGCCCAGCTGAAGCTGCTCGACCTGGGGACCTTCAAGGCCGCTCCGGCGCCGGCGATCCGCCTGAAACGGCTTGCGGCGATCCCGCCGAGGCCGGCCACTCCCAGGGAGCGGAAGGAAGACGAGAACCGGGATGTCATGGAGCGGATCAACCGCTGGGGACGGGACCTGGCCAGGCGGTTCGGCCTCAGGATCCAGAGTATCGAGGCGGAGCGGGAAGGCGAGAACGGGCATTTCGGCATCTGCTACCAGGACGGCCTGATCCGGGTCCGGTTGCGCCACGCCGTCACCGGGAAACTGTTGAAGGAATCCAGCCTGGTGGACACCCTTTGCCACGAACTTGGACACCTGCGGCACTTCGACCATTCGGACGCCTTCTGGCAATATTATCGCAGGATCCTGAACGAGGCTCGAAGGCTGGGGTATTACCGGCCGGGACAGGTGCGGCAAGGACCGGCGCCGGTGCAGCGCCGGCTGTTCGACCTGGAGGAGACCGGATGAGCATGAAGACCTTGTTCGCCGAGGCGAACCGGTACATTCCCGGCGGCGTGAACAGCCCGGTCCGGGCGTTCGGCGGAGTAGGCGGCAGTCCGGTGTTCCTGGAACGGGGCAGCGGCGCCCGGGTATACGACACCGACGGCAGGGAATATATCGACTACCTCGGCTCCTGGGGGCCGTTGATCGTCGGCCACGCCCATCCCCGGGTGGTGGCGGCGGTCCGGGACCAGGCCGGCAAGGGAACCTCGTTCGGCGCGCCGTGCGAGTTGGAGACCGAGCTGGCCCGGCGGGTCTGCGGTCTGGCGCCGGCCTGCCAAAAGATCCGGTTCGTCTCTTCAGGCACCGAGGCAACCATGTCGGCGATTCGGCTGGCCCGGGGCGCCACCGGCCGGCAACAGGTGGTAAAAACAGCCGGTTGTTACCACGGTCACGTGGATTCCCTGCTGGTCTCCGCCGGGTCCGGTGTATTGACCCTGGGTCTCCCGGGCAGTCCCGGCGTCCCCGACGCCCTGGCCGCCCTGACCCACGTCATCCCGTACAACGATCCCGACGCCCTGGAACAGTTGCTGAAACAGAAGGGCGATGAGATCGCCTGCATCATCCTGGAGCCGGTGGCAGGCAATATGGGTGTAATCCCGCCGGCAGCAGGGTACCTGGAGCAGGTCCGGAAGCTCACCGCAGCGCACGGCGTGCTGATGATCCTGGACGAGGTCATGACCGGCTTCCGGGTCCACGCCGGCGGCGCCCAGACCCGGTTCGGCATCAGGCCGGACCTGTCGTGCTTCGGCAAGGTGATTGGAGGCGGCCTGCCGGTAGGCGCCTTCGGCGGCAGGGCCGACCTGATGGACCGGCTGGCCCCGGCCGGCCCGGTGTACCAGGCCGGCACCCTGTCCGGCAACCCGTTGGCGATGCGGGCCGGGATCGAAACCCTGGACATCCTGGCGGAGGACGGCACCTACAAACGGATGGAACAGGTCTCCGCCGCCCTGGAAGACGGTTTGGCGAAGGCGGCGGCGGACGCCGGCCTGACCGTCTGCAGCAACCGGGTCGGATCGATGATGACGATGTTCTTCACCGCAGGACCGGTAACCGATTTCGAATCGGCCACCCGATCCGACACCGATCTGTACGCAAAGTACTTCCACGGCATGCTGCAACGGGGGGTATACGTCGCTCCGTCCCAGTTCGAGGCGGCGTTCGTCTCGTCCCTCCACGGCGACGCCGAGGTGGAGGCGACCATCAAGGCGGCCCGGGAGACCTTCCGCGATCTGACCTGAAGCGAGCACTACTACAGGAGGACAAGACCATGCTGAAACTGCAGTTCCACGGACATTCCTGCTGGCAGGTGTCCGACGACAACCACTCCGTGCTCATCGATCCGTTCCTCACCGGGAACCCGCTGGCCGACACCGGTCCCGAAGCGTTCACAAAGCTGGACGCCATCATCGTGACACATGGTCACGGCGATCACACCGGCGACACCGAGGAGATTGCGAAGGCGACTGGAGCGCTGATCGTTAGCAACTTCGAAATCGCGGAATACTTCACCGCCAAGGGGTGTGAGGCTCATCCGATGCATATCGGCGGCGGCCACACCTTCCCGTTCGGCCACGTCAAGTTCACCATCGCCCACCACGGATCCACCGGGCCGGGCGGGGAGCCGCTGGGGAACCCGATGGGGGTGGTATTGACCCTCTCAGGCAAGAAGGTCTACCACGCCGGCGACACCGGCCTGTTCTACGACATGAAACTGATCGCCGAAATGAACGGCCCGCTGGACGTGGCGCTGTTGCCCATCGGGGACAATTTCACCATGGGGATCGACGACGCGGTGAAGGCGGCGGAATTTCTGAACGCCGGTCTGACCATCCCGATGCACTACTCCACATTCGACCTGATTGTGGCGGACCCGGAGGATTTCACCGGCAAGGTGGAAGCGAATGGAGGCCGGGCGGTGGTGGTGGCGCCGGGAGGAGCTTACGAACTGTAGCGGCGCCGGAACCGGCTATTTGGCCCGTTCCATGTAGGAGCCGTCCTGGGTGCTGACCCGGATCGATTCGCCCTCGTTAATGAAGGCGGGGACCTGCACTACCAGGCCGGTGTTGCAGGTGGCCGGTTTCCTCTGGGCCGAGGCAGTTGAGTCCTTCACCGCCGGCGGGCACTCCACAACCTCCAGCACTACCGCCGGCGGGAGTTGCACCCCGATCGGGTTGCCTTCATGGGTTTCCACGATGATGGTGGTTTCCGGGACGACGTACCGGATGACGTCATCCAGGAGGTTGTTCGGCATGGCGAACTGCTCGTAGCTCTGCAGATCCATGAAGTGGTGGCCATCGGTGTCGGCGTACAGGTACTGCATCTCGCGCTGTTCCAGAACCGCCCGATCCACGCTCTCGTCGGACCGGAACCGGACCTCGGTCTGGTTGCCGTCCAGAAGGTTGCGCAGCTTGGTCTGGATATGGGCCCGCCCTTTGCCGGGAGTGACATGGTCCACTTTCATGACGCGGAACAGCACAGCGTTGACTAACAGGATCTGACCTTTGCGGATATTGGTTGCTCTCATGCTTTTGTTCTCCGGCCGGTGCAACGAGCGCACACTATATCGCCTCGGCGCCGGTCTGTCAGGCCCGGACCTTCAGGTTGGTATAGGACGGCAGGATCTTTTTCTGGCCGTGAGTGTCGAACCGGATAGTCAGTTTCAGCGCTGCGCCGGCCCCTTCCCGGGCCATGATCTTGCCGCTGCCGAATTTCGGATGGAGTACCGCTGCGCCCAGACGGTATGTGTCGGCCGCCGGTGCGTCCTGCGCGTGACTGGATCCGGCGGTCCGCGGGGGAGTGAATTTCCGTGCCGACGGGCTGGCGGCGGAGGAGCCGGCGCTCCGTTCGGACCGCTCCCCGGCGCGGAAATCCGGCGCCATCGGCGACACCTTCCGGATCAGTTCCTCCGGAATCTCCTCCAGGAACCGGGACGGTGCGTTGGGCAGGAAGGTGCCCTGGAACCGGCGCAGGCCTGCACGGGTCAGGAGGAGCCGCTTCCTGGCCCGTGTCATGGCGACGTAACAGAGCCGCCGTTCCTCTTCCACGTCCTCGTTCATGCCGACGGAACGGGAGTGGGGGAAGATGTTCTCTTCCAGACCGACCAGGACTACGTTGTCGAACTCCAGCCCTTTGGCGCAGTGGATTGTCATGAGGGAGACGCCGGGCCGCGCTCCGACATCGTCGGCGTCGGAGACCAGCGCCGAGCGGTCCAGGAATCCGGTGAGGGTCGGGTCGTCTTCCTCCTCGGCGTATTCGGCGGCGGCGGAGATCAGGGCCCGCAGGTTCTCCATCCGCTCGATACCCTGGCCCGGATGGGCTTTCTCCATGTACGGCTCGAACCCGGCCTTGTGCACCGCCATCTCCATGAGATCGGCAACCGGCAGTTCCGGGCCGTTCTCCAACATCCAGTCGGCCAGTTCCAGGAACGAACTCACGCTGGCCGCCGCCCGGCTCTTTAAAAGACCCTGCCGCACCGCCTCCCGGGCCGACTCCAGCAACGTCAGGCCGAGTCCCCGGGCGATGTCTTCCAATGCGCGGAGGGTGGTGTTGCCTATCCCCCGGGGAGGCGTGTTGATGATGCGGCGGAACGACACGTCGTCCGCCGGGTTGGCTGCCAGCTTGAGGTACGCCAGCAGGTCCTTGATCTCCTTGCGTTCGTAGAACTGGGTGGAACCGACCACCTGGTACGGGATCCGGTCCCGGCGGAAGATCTCCTCGAGCTGCCGGGACTGGGCGTTGGTGCGGTACAGGATGGCGATCTGTTCGTACTCGCAGGATGCGGCGAGTTCCCGGACGGCATCGACGACCCAGACCGCCTCGGCGCGATCGTCCGGTCCCTCGTACAGGGTCAGCGGCTCACCACCGGCGTTTTCGGTCCAGAGTTTCTTACCCTTGCGGCTGACGTTGTTTTCAATGACCGCCCCGGCGGCGGCCAGGATAGTGCTCGTGGATCGATAGTTCTGCTCCAGCCGGATCAGATGCGCCTCAGAGTGGTCCTTTTCGAAATCCAGGATGTTACGAATCTCCGCCCCCCGGAAGCGGTAGATGCTCTGATCTTCGTCGCCGACCACGAACAGGTTGCCATGGACCGAAGAAAGCGCCTGGACCAGCAGGTACTGGGGCCGGTTGGTGTCCTGGTACTCGTCCACCAGCAGGTGGCGGCAGCGGCCGGCGTACTGCTCCTGCAGATCCGTATGTTCCCGGAACAGTTCCAGGGTCCGGAGCAGGATATCGTCGAAGTCCACCGCATTCGCACGGCGCAGCGCCTTGTCGTAGTCCCGGTAAATCCGGGCGGCCAGCTTCATGTCCGGGGAATACGCCTTGCGCTCCATCTCCTCAGGCGATTCCATCCGGTTCTTGGCCCGGCTGATCCGGGAGCGGATCGCCCGGGCGGAGGCGGAACCCTCGTCCAGCTCCTCGTCTTTCAGCAGTTTCCGCACCAGGGAGACCTGATCGGTGGCGTCATAGATGTTGAACCCGGACTTCAGGCCGATGAGATCGCCGTCCCGGCGCAGGATCCGGAGGCACATGGAGTGGAAGGTGCCGATCCGGGCTCCTCCCAGGTCGTTGCCCATCATTTTTTCCACCCGCTCCCGCATCTCTGACGCTGCCTTGTTGGTGAACGTTACGGCGGTGATATGCCATGGGGTGACGCCCAACTCGGAGATCAGCCAGGCGATGCGGTGGGTTATGACGCCGGTCTTGCCGGAACCGGCCCCTGCCAGGACCAGCACAGCCCCACCCGGGTGTGTGACCGCCTCTTTCTGGGCCGGGTTCAGATGGTCCAGGCCGATGGGCGCGGAAGCTTCTAACGAAGGATCCACAGATTCTCCTCAGGTGGGACGACTGCACATTCTAGCAGCAGGAAAGGTCAGAGAAAGTGGGCGACCAGCACGCGAGCGCCGACCAGGAAGAGAACCACGCCGCCGGCGATCTGGGCCCGGTTGCCCAGACCGGGTCCGAGTTTCCTGCCGCCTGCTATGGCTGCGACGCACATGCCGCCGGTAACCAGGCCGATGACCAGGCTCGGGTAGACGACATGAACCTGCAAAGCGGCCAGAGTCATGCCGATGGCCAGGGCGTCGATGCTGGTGGCTGTGGACAGCACCACCAGTGTCCAGCCCCGGCTGGGGTCACCCCTCCGCGAGGACGCTGCGGGGTGCAGGCCTGAGCGGATCATCCGGAACGCCACCAGGCTGAGCAGGACAAACGCTGCCCAGTGGTCGTAGCGGGCGATCTGCCGCTCTACCGTGACACCGAGGGACCAGCCGAGCAACGGCATGATCGCCTGGAACAGGCCGAAATGGAACGACAGCCGGAACGCCGCCCGGCGATTCGCCGCGAACCCTGCTGCCGCCGCCGCCAGGGAGACGGCGAAGGCGTCCATGGCTAGGGCGACGGCGATGATGAAGATTTCGAGGAAGGTCATCGTTGCAGGACGATCCCGGGAGGCTCGCCGGTCTTCCCGGCGAGGAAATCTCGTACCCGGGCGGCCAGGTCGGCGCCGTCGATTCCGAGGAAAACGCCATCAACGCTGCGAAGCATGGCACCGCCGTCGGCGGCATGGCTCCCGGCCCCGTCCATGTTTCCCATGGAGTGTTTGAGGAGGGCTGCCGCTACCTTGATGAGACCCTGCAGGAAGACACCGGTGGGGGAGTCCCGCCCCGCGTCCAGCCAGAGCGGCTCCAGCGCCTCGTGAGCCTCCCAGAAATAGTGGTGGTTGAACAGATCGACGGCGAACAGGTACGACTCGCAGGAAGCCCAGTCGGCGGGGTCCAGCTTGTCGGAGATCTTCGGGGCAAGGTAAGAGTGCCCCCTGGAGCTTCGGGTCGGGTGGGGCCGGCGGCCGGGGATGAAGCGATAAGCCGGCAGAGGCCGAGCGGTGTAACGTGGCGGCTGGCGGCTCATTTTTTCAGGTTGGTGTCGATGGACTCCAGCCCCTTGATCACTTCATTGAAACCCCTCTGCAACGAAACGAGGATGATCACCAGCAGAACCGCCAGCAGGATGAGCAACAGATCAGTCAGCATGATTCACCTCACTCCAGAGTCAGTTCCAGGCCGCCTATAGTCTTGGCCGCCCAGTTGTACAGGAAAGCTGCCAGTAGGCCGCCGATCCCTCCTATGGCTCCATAAAACAGGGGAGCAAACAAAACAAAGATGATCCCCATGAAGACCATGGCCCCGATGCCCTCGCCGGCGCCGAAGAACAAACCGAACATGCTTACTATCGCCATGATTACTCCGACGATGAAGCCGATGGCGGCGTAGATGACCGCCAGTACTTTGCCCAGAGAGACCGGTTCCACCCGTTTCAGGATCATGAGTCGTCTCCTTTCTCCCGACGTAGAATACGTACCCATAATAGCCGCTATCGTTGCTCATGAAGCCAATACCGTCTGGTAGACGGAAAGATCATCCCGGGAGAAACAACAGAACGTTACGTCCATGGGGTATACGGACGCTTCCAGAGCGTCCCGGACGGTTTCCACGGCGATCCGGGTCGCCGGCTCCAGCGGGTAGCCGTAGACTCCGGTGCTGATTGCCGGGAACGCAATCGACAAAAAACTCCGCCCCAGGGCGATCTCCATCGACTTGCGGTAGCAGGAGGCCAGGAGGCCCGGTTCGCCGGAACGCCCCCCGCTCCAGACCGGGCCGACGGTATGGATCACGAAACGGGCCGGCAGTTCGTACCCCATGGTCAGTTTGGCGTCACCGGTTTCACAGCCGCCCAGCGTGCGGCACTCCTCCAGCAGGCCGGGACCTGCGGCCTGGTGGATGGCGCCGTCCACACCGCCGCCGCCCAGCAGGGCACGGTTGGCGGCGTTGACGATGGCGTCCACCGTCAGAGTGGTGATGTCGGCTTGAACCGCCTGGATCATTCCACTACGCCACGGCCTTCAAGAACGCGAATTTGAGTCGCTGAAATGAGTGAATTTTTCCGGTGGCTCCGGAATGTCACTCAGGCTGACCGTCCCGGCGAGATAAGGTTCCCTTTTGCCCTGAAACTCCCGGACGATGGCGCGACCGACGGCGCCGATGGTCACCAACGGAATCAGAATCGCCGCAATAAAGCCGACATGATGCCAGAAAAATATACTGATCAGCACAGCCACTGCGGCGACCAGGACGGCCAGGATCAGTTCACCGATGCCGAGCCTCATACCGCTCATATTTCCCCGCCTTCACGTCTTCAGACTTCAGGCTCTAACGTTTCTCCGCTGTTCTCCGCATCGAACAGCAACCCTTCAGCAGCATCTTTGTATTTCGGCGGAACCACCACCACCGCGTTGGTGGGCATCAGGCTGGCCGCCTCGCCGCCCCGGATGTAGTGCGGGATGCCGTTGGCGGTGAGGGCCGCCTCGAAGATAGCCAGCAACCCCTGGTTGTTGGTGCGGAGGACCGGGACCATTTCCTCCATGTCCCTGTCGCCGGCAGGCGGGTCCGCCACCAGGTCGACATTGCATTGGTTGCAGCGGGTGAATTCATCTCGATACTCGGATTTGCATACAGGGCAGAACATGAAGCACCTCCCGGTTGATTTTCTCACTTCCGGCTCTTGATCGGGGCATTTTCTGGTCCGGTTCAGAACGGCTCGTCGCCGGAAGGGATCTCGGCTCCGTCCTCGGATTTGATCCTGTCCATCTCCCGGCTGTACGCCACCATCAGGTCGCGGCGGCCGAAAACACCGAGGACGCGGCCTCCTTCCTGCTCGTCGCAGACGATTACCGAGCCGGTTCGGCGGTTGGCCAGGAGGCGGGCCGCCGTCGTCAGATCGTCATCCATGAGCAGAGGTCCCATCGGCGGGCGCTGCAGGTCCCGGGCTACCACCAGTTCCTTGGGAACGTCGGTGAGCAGGGCCCGGCGGATGTCGTCGAGAGTCAGCTCGCCGGTAAACCGGCCGTCCCGATCGGTGACGGGGAACAGGTCCTGCTCGGTGTCCGAAGCGATATCCACCAGTTTGGCCAGCGTGTCGCTCTCCCGGACGATATGCACTTCGTCAGGTTCCGGCTTCCAGTACTCCTTTACCCGGATATGGTTCAGGATGTCCACAGCAAAGGAACCGAGATGAGCGGGGGAGTCGCTGCGGGAGCCGACCTGGTTCTCATACAGCCGAACGCTCAGCGGGAGCACCAGGTAGGCGATGGCCGCCACCAACAGAGACGGCACCAGGAGGCCGTAGGAGCCGGTCAGTTCCATCACCATGATCACCGAGGCGAACGGCACTTTGGCCACGCCGGCGAAAAATCCGCACATCCCCACCATGACGCAGGCTACCGGCGAAGGGGCGATAGCGGGCATCAGTTCCACCGCAGCCTGGCCGAAGGCGGCGCCCAAGGCGCCGCCGATGACCAGGGACGGGCCGAACACGCCGCCGCTGCCGCCGCTGGAGATGGTCAGGGAGGTGGCGATGATCTTGATTCCGGCGAATGCCAGCAGGAACCCTATGGTATGGGCGCCGCTGATCGCCTCCTGGATGTAGCCGTATCCCATCCCCAGGGCCTGGGGGAACACCAGGGCGATGAGACCGAGCAGGAGGCCGCCGACGGCCGGCTTCAGCCAGGTCGGAATCGGCAGCGGTTTGAATACCTTGTCCCGGAAGCCGTAGAAGATTTTCGGATAGATTGCGCCCACCAGCGCACAGACCACCCCCAGCAGTGCGTACACCAGCAACTGGCTCGGGTGGCTGAACGCAATATCCGGGACATCGAACAGGAATCCCCATCCGGCGTAGGACGAGTAGATCGAGTATCCGGTGATGGCGGAGATCAGCCCGGGCAGCAGGACCTCGTATTCGAACTCCGGCTTGCTGTACAGGCACTCTGCGGAGAAGAATGCCGCCCCCAGCGGGGCCCGGAAGATGGCGCCGATCCCGCCCGCAGTGCCGGCCATCATCATGATGCGGCGGTCGTGGTTGGTGAGCTTCAGCACGGATGCCAGGAATGAACCGAAACCGGCGCCGATCTGTGCGATCGGTCCCTCGCGGCCGGCGGAGCCGCCGGAGCCGATGGTTATCGCCGAGGCCAGCGCCTTCACTACCGGCACCCGTTTACGGATCTTGCCCTTGAGATTGTGGAATGCGTGCAGGACACTGTCGGTACCGTGCCCTTCCGCCTCCGGGGCGAACCGGAAAACCAGGGCCCCGGAGATCAGGCCGCCGGCTACCAGGGCCAGGGGCAGCAGCCAGATGTTTTCAGGCTGGTGGCCCGGGCCGCCTTCCATTCCTGGCCCCGGCGGCTGGAACCTGCCGATCCCTCCCAGCAGGGTGAATTCGGAGAACCGGAACATCAAGTCGAAGGCGATCGCTCCGAATCCGGAAACCGTACCGATCAGCGCGCTGAGGAGGATCCAACGTCCGCGCCGCCTGAGGCGCAGATCACGGAAGTTCAGGTTCATTCCACCGTGACGCTTTTCGCCAGGTTCCGGGGTTGGTCTACGTCGCAGCCACGCAGCAGGGCGATGTGGTACGCCATGAGCTGCAGCGGCAGCACCAGCAGGAGCGGCGACAACAACTCATGGGTCTTCGGGACGACAATCACAGCGTCGGCGGTGCTGCTCAGGTCCCTGTTCTCCTCATCGGTGACGGCGATTACGATGCCGGAACGCGCCTTCACTTCGGCGATGTTGGCCAGCATCTTCTCGAACACCGCGTCATGGGGGATTACCGCCACCACCGGAAGGTTCTCGTCGATCAGGGCGATCGGGCCGTGCTTCATCTCGCCGGCCGGGTAACCTTCGGCGTGGATGTAGGAGATCTCCTTCAGTTTCAATGCGCCCTCCAGGGCGATCGGGTAGTTCACCCCACGGCCCAGGTAGAGGAAGTCGCTGTGATTCTGAAATACCTGGGCCATCTGCTGGATCTCGGTATCGTCGGCGAGGTACCGCTCCATCTGGGCCGGGATGTGGTAGAGGTGCTTTACGATCTCGAGGAAACGGTCCTTGCCCAGCACGTTCCGGGTCCGGCCGATTTTGAGGGCCAGCAGGGTCAGGGCGACCAGTTGACTGGTGAAAGCCTTGGTGGAGGCGACTCCGATCTCGGGCCCGGCATGGGTGTAAATGGTCGCGGTCGCTTCCCGGGTCAGCATGGAGCCGACCACGTTGCAGATCCCGATGGTCTTGGCCCCCTTGGCCTTGGCCTCACGCAGGCCGGCCAGGGTGTCGGCGGTTTCGCCGGACTGGCTGATCAGCACCGGCAGGGTTCTTGCGTCCACCAGCGGCTTGCGGTAGCGGTACTCCGAGGCGTAATCTACCTCCACCGGGATCTGGGCCAGTTGCTCGAGCAGGAATTTGCCCACCTGGCCGGCGTGCCACGAAGTGCCGCAGGCGATGATCGCCATCCGTTCGGCGGCCCGGAGGTCATCGTCTGTGAGACCGGTCTTCGCCAGGTCCAGGAAAATCTCCTCCGATTCAAGGGAGACCCGGCCCAGCAGGGTGTCCCGTACCGCCCGGGGCTGCTCGTGGATCTCCTTCAGCATGAAATGCCTGTAGCCGCCCTTTTCCGCCATGATCGGATCCCACGGGATCCGGGTCGGTTGCTTGTCCACAGGCTTGCCGGCGGTGGTTATGTGCAGGCCGGAGGGGGTCAGGACCGCCACCTCGTGGTCGTCCATGAAGATCACGTCTTTTGTGTGGTGCAGGATCGCCGGGATGTCCGAGGCGACGAAATATTCCCCCGGCTCTTCGCCGATCCCGATTACCAGCGGAGGGCCGACCCGGGCCGCCACCAGAGTGTCGGGAGTGTCGGTGTGCAGCGCCACCAGGACGTAGATTCCCCGGAGCCGGCCGAGGATGGCGGCGAAGGAGGCAGGCAGGTCGGCGCCCACGGTCTTCATTTCCTCTTCGATGAGGTGGGCAACGATCTCGGTATCGGTCTCGGTGACGAAGGTATGTCCCTTCTGCTCCAGTTCGTGTTTAAGCTCCAGGTAGTTCTCGATGATGCCGTTGTGGATCACCACCAGCTTGCCTGTGCAGTCGCGATGGGGATGGGCGTTCTCTTCGGTGGGGCGGCCATGGGTTGCCCAGCGGGTATGACCCAGGCCGAAACGACCCTGGGCCGGTTGGGCGGCCAGGACTTTTTCAAGATCCCGCAGCTTGCCCGCAGCCCGGCGAAGCTCCAGCCTGCCCTGTTCGTCGACAACGGCTATGCCGGCGGAATCGTAGCCCCTGTACTCCAGCCGGCGCAGCCCCTCAACCAGGACTTCGGTGGTCTCCTTAGGTCCGATGTAGCCGACAATTCCGCACATGCCATCGCCTCCGCGAAGTCCGATCCATGGGAAAAGCTATTTCTTCGAAGGTTTGGCGCCACCTTTGGGGCTCGATTTCTTTTTGCCGGACTTTTTCGATACCCAGCCTTCCTTGTTGAACTGCCGGCCCCGGGCCACCGCCAGGGCTCCGGCCGGCACATCCTTGGTGATGGTCGATCCGGCGCCAATGTATGCCCCGTCGCCGATTTTCACCGGGGCTACCAGCTGGCTGTCGCTGCCGATGAACACGTCCTTGCCCAGGGTGGTCTGGTGCTTGTGCACGCCGTCGTAGTTGCAGGTGATGGTGCCGGCGCCGATGTTGCTGTTCTCGCCGATGTCGGCGTCGCCGAGATAGCTCAGGTGGGACGCCTTGACCCCCTCCCGCAGACGGGATTTCTTCACTTCCACGAAGTTGCCGACCTTCGAGCCGGCGTCCAGCCGGGTGCCGGGCCGCAGATGGGCGAACGGGCCGACCTGAACTCCGTCGGCGATCTGGCTGTCGGTGATCACCGAGTGGTCGTTGATCGTGACGGAATTGCCGAGACGGCTGTCGGCGATCCGGCTGCCGGATCGCACGGTGCAACCCTCGCCCAGAACCACCGGGCCTTCCATGAGCACGTCCGGGAACAGGACCGTGTCCTTGCCGATTTTCGCCCGTGGATCGACCCAGGTCCGGTTCGAATCCAGGATTGTGACTCCGGCGTTCTGCAGCGCGTCGTTCTTGCGGCTGTAGAGTGTGCGGGTCGCCTTGGCAAGTTCAACCCGGCTGTTGACCCCCATGACCTCCTCGGCGTCGTTGTGGCAGACCGCCACTACCTTCTCGCCCATCCGAATGAGCCGGTGGACAGCGTCGGTGAGGTAATACTCCCGCTGGGTGTTGTTCGGCCGGATCTTGTCCAGTACCGGCAGCAGCCGCGCCGGATCGGCACAGTAGATTCCAACGTTGATCTCCAGGATCCGCCGCTGGTCGGAGGTGGCGTCCCGATCCTCCACAATTTCCTGGATGCCGCCGTGGGGGCCGCGAATGATCCGGCCGTAGCCGGAGGCGTCCGTGAGGCGGGCGGTAAGCACCGTCAGGGCGGCGCCGGACCGGCGATGCCGGCTCAGAACGGAACGCAGGGTCGCCGGCCGCAGTGTCGGCAGGTCGCCGTTCAGGATCAGGAGTTGTCCCTTGTTGCGGAGCTTCAATTCCGCCACCGCCTTGATCACCGCGTGGCCGGTGCCGCGCTGGTTCTTCTGCAGGACGAAATCGGTGGGGACTCCGTCCATGGCGCCACGGACCTCCTCGGCCTGGTGCCCGATCACGGTGATCAACTGTCGCGGCCTGAGAGCCAGGGCGCAATCGATGACATGCGAGACCATCGGCCGGCCGGCCACCTCGTGAAGGAGCTTGATCCGGCGGGACTTCATACGGGTCCCCATACCGGCGGCCAGTATGATGACGGATACGGGTTCCCGGGTAGGGGCCATGGTCTAGCCCTCGGCCGGTGTCGGCTCGATGAGATCGATGAACCCGGCGTCGTCCCGGATCGGCTCGAAATCCGGATCGTTCACCGCCTGGAACCGGATTGTAGGATCACTCAACACCGCTTGGCGCAGGTCGGCAACCGCCAGTTGGGCGTTCCCTTGCAGGCCGAGGGCGGAGGCCCGGGCGTAGAGGTACTTCGGGGATGTCGGGTCCTGCTGCAGGGCGGTCCCCAGGCACTGGACCGCCTCATCGAACCGGCCCTCGTTGGATCGGATGACTCCCAGGTAGTACCAGTCGTCAGCGGTGCTCGGTTCACCGGCCGCAGGGGCCATCTTCTTTTCGCAGATGGTTATGTAGGTCTCGATGCGCTGCACCATCACCCTTTCCTCCGGGATTGCGGCGGGAATAGCCCGGAACAGCTCTTTTGCCTTGGCGTAGTCCCCCTTCCGGAGGAGCTTGGCGGCGTTTCCGAACTCCTTCAGGGCTATCTCGTATGCATCGTTCTGGGCAGTCGTCTTGAGCTGGCTGCCTTTGATCTTCTTGATTGCCATCTTTATTGTCACCTCGTGCGCCCGGATCGGGCCGCATAATGAAGGGATGCCGGAAACCCAAGATCATAGCGGTGTGCCGGTCCAGATTCAAGAGAGGGTAGAATGCGACCCATGGATGGGTTCCTGGGATTCGGCAGCAATCTGGGCGATCGTTCGGCCGCCATCGAGGCGGGCCTCCGCCGGCTGGCGGATCGGGGAGTGCGGATCCTGGCGGTTTCCGCCTTGTACGAGACCGAGCCGGTGGGTTGCCTGGAGCCTGACCTGTTCCTCAACCGGGTGGCCCGGGTCCGATTCGAAGGTGGTCCGGAGGAACTGCTGATGGTGACCCAGGAGGTGGAGCGGGCGGCAGGCAGGGAACGGCCCCGGCGGAACGCCCCCAGGCTGTTGGATATCGACCTGCTGCTGTTTCCCGGCCACGAGGGCCGGGATTCGCCGCCGATTCTGCCCCACCCCAGGATGTGGGGCAGGCGGTTCGTTCTGGTTCCCCTGGCGGAGTTGGCTCCGGATCTGCGCAACCCGGATAGCGGCCGAACCGTAGCCGAGGAACTGGAAAGATTGCTGGAAGGGGAGGTCCGCCCTTATAATCCAGGCCTTCGAGCACAGGAGCGTTCCGGCCTATGAAATTCAAGTCGATTGCCGTGGAAGGACCTATCGGCGTGGGCAAGACTTCGTTCGTGGAACTGCTCGCCCACAAGTTTGATGCCCAAAAGGTTCTGGAAGACATCGACAACCCGTTCCTGAACGACTTCTACCAGGACAAGCCCGGGTCAGCGTTCCAGGCCCAGCTGTTCTTCCTGCTGTCCCGTTACCGCCAACTCCAGGAACTGTCCCAGCGGGATCTGTTCAGCCAGATCATGTTGACCGATTACATCTTTCCGAAAGACAAGATCTTCGCCTACCTGAATCTGGACGATTCGGAACTGATGATCTACGACAAGCTGTACAACATGCTGGAAGCCCAGGTGCCGAAGCCGGACCTGGTGATCTTCCTGCAGGGAGAGACTTCCTGTCTGGCGGACCGTATCCTGAGGCGGCGCAGGCAGTTCGAGGAAGGGATCTCCGAGGCCTACATCAACGAGGTCAACAAGGCCTACAATTATTATTTCTTCCATTACAACCAGGCCCCGCTGCTGGTAATTGACACCACCAATATCGATTTTGTCCATCAGGAAGAGCACCTGGACGAACTGGTGGAGCAGATCCGGAAGATGGACCGGGGTGTACAGTACTACCGGCCCCTAGGCAAGGCGCTGTAATCGAGTACAGGGTTCATGCCGGCATTCCCTCGACCCGAGACGTCGCGGCGGGGAGAAAGAAGGCGCTATGAAATTCAGCAATTCCGGTGATTCCCGAGTAACCGTTCCCGCGTTCCGTCGCCGCAAGTCCGGTGATACGCCTCTGGTAGTCCTAACAGCCTATGATGCCGCCACCGCCGCCCTGGCCGAGGCCGGCGGTGTGGACTGCATCCTGGTGGGCGATTCACTGGGCATGGTGGTTCTCGGCTTCGAGAACACCCTGGCAGTGACGGTGGAAGACATGATTCACCATGCCGCGGCGGTAGGCCGGGTGCGACGGCGCGCCCTGCTGGCAGTGGACATGCCGTGGTTGTCCTACCACATCAGCGTGGAGGATGCGGTGCGCAACGCCGCCAGGCTGGTTCGTGAGACCGGCGCCGACGCGGTGAAACTGGAAGGGGGAGCTGAGCGGGTCCCGGTGATCCAGGCGATCCTGAATGCCGAGATCCCGGTAATCGGCCACCTGGGGTTGACCCCGCAGTCGGTGCTGAAGATGGGCGGCTACAAGGTCCAGGGGCGGAAGGAGAGCCGGGCGGAACGTCTGATGGAAGATGCCGCGGCGCTGGAAGCGGCCGGAGTGTTCAGCATCGTTCTGGAAGGGATGCCTGCCGCTCTTGCCGTCCGGATCACCGCCGCCGTCGGGGTACCGACCATCGGGATCGGCGCCGGCGCCGGATGCGACGGCCAGGTACTGGTGATCCATGACCTGTTGGGGCTGTTGCCCGGCACGGTGCCGAAATTCGTCCGCCGGTACGCCGACGCCCACGGCGATTTGTCGGCGGCGGTTCGGAACTGGGCGGAGGACGTCCGGTCCTCCCGGTTCCCGACTGAAGAGGAGAGTTACGGATAAATGGAGATCATCCGCAAAGTCCACTCCATGCGAGAAATCGCAAGCCAGATCCTGGCGTCCCGGCGGACCATCGGTTTCGTGCCGACCATGGGTTCCCTCCACGACGGCCACCTGGCGCTGGTTCGGAGGATGAAACAGCTTTCCGACGTGGTGGTTGCGTCCATCTTCGTGAACCCGGCCCAGTTCGGACCGGACGAGGATCTCCGGAATTATCCGAGGCAACTGACCCGGGACGCCGATCTGCTTATCGCCGAGGGTGTGGACTACCTGTTCAATCCGGAAGCGGAGGAAATCTATCCCGAGGGCCCGGGGACCTTCGTGGAGGTAGAGGACCTGTCCACACGATTGGAAGGGGCCAGCCGACCGGGGCATTTCCGCGGCGTGGCAACCGTTGTGATGAAGCTGCTCCAGATCGTCCGGCCCACGGTGGCTGTCTTCGGGCAGAAAGACGCTCAGCAGGCGGTAATCATCCGGCGAATGATCGATTCCCTGTTTCTAGGCACCGAACTGCTGGTTCTGCCCATTGTCAGGGATGAGGACGACGTCGCCCTGTCCAGCCGCAACGCCTATCTCTCGTCGGCGGAGCGGAGGGCGGCCAGGGCGATCTACAAGGGGTTGTGCGCCACCCGGGAGGCGATGGAGGGAGGGGAGCGGGATCCGGTGGCGGCGGTCCGGACCGCCCGGGAGATCATCGAGGAAGAAGAGCTCCTGCGCATCGATTACCTGGAACTGGTGGATGGCGATTTGCTGCGGCCGGTGCCGGAAGTGCAGGGCCGCATGCTCCTTGTGACGGCGGTCTACGCAGGGAGCACACGGCTCCTGGATAACGTGGAAATATCTCTATAAGTTCCTGTGACTTGCCCGCTTCCCTGCGGGCCGGTACACTGCGCACGGTGCTAAATATCCGTTACGGGCGTCGAGCCGGCATCTCAAGCGGGCCGGCGACCTGGCAAGGAGAGAACGAAGCCATGACAAGAGAAATGCTGCGAGCCAAGGTCCATCGGATCACGGTAACGGAGCGGAATGTGGCATACGAAGGATCCCTGACCCTGGATGCCGGGCTGATGGAAACGTGCGGGATGGTTCCGTACGAACGGATCGACGTTTTCGACGTGGATAACGCCAGCCGGTTCAGTACCTATCTGATCGAAGGCGAGCGCGGCAGCGGCGCCTGCGAGGTCAACGGGGCGGCTGCCCATCTGGTGAACCGGGGTGACAAGCTGATCATAGTGGCTTACTGCCAGTTGGATGAAGCCGACGTTCCCGGTCACAAGCCCAAGGTGGTTCTGGTCCACGACGACAACACGCTGCGGGAAATGAAGGAGTTCGAGGGCGCCGGGGTCAAACTGGTCTGACGGTCAGTATTCGGAACAGTTCCTCCGTCTGTTTCCGGGTCTCCTCCAGTGCAATCGATGTGTCGATGACATAGTCGGCCACTGCCAGTTTCTCTTCCAGGGGGAGCTGGGCGTCGATTCTCGCCTCAGCGGATTCCACCGCAAGCGCGGACCGCCCCAGCAACCGCCGGAGCTGGTCTTCCCGGCTGCAACGCACAACCACCAGACAGTCGTACTCCCGGTACATGCCGGTCTCCACCAGCAGCGCCGCCTCGAAGATCATCAGGGGGGCGTCGCCGCCACCGTCCAGATACTCTTGCAGCAAGCGCACCGATTCCCTCCGGATCAGGGGATGGACCAGCCGGTTCAGCGCCTCCAGCGCCTGCCGGTCCTGAAAAACCAGCTTACCAAGAACTGTCCGGTTGATGGTTCCGTCGCGGTTCAGAATGCCGTCTCCAAACCATGCCACCATGTCATCGAAGGCTCCGCCTCCCGGCTCCATGAGCCGGTGGGCCAGCGCGTCTCCGTCCTGAACGTACGCTCCCAGCTCCCGCAACCGGCCTGCGACGGTGCTTTTTCCCGAGGCGATGCCGCCGGTTAGCCCGACCCGCAGGATGGCGGGGGCAGTCACCGGACCTGGCGACCGGCCGCCACCAGGGTGTTCTTGAGCAGCATAGCTATGGTCAGCGGTCCGACCCCGCCGGGCACCGGTGAGAGCCAGCCGGCCCGGCTCCTGCCGTCCACCGGGTGGACATCCCCAACCAGGGTGCCGCCTTTCTCGCGGACCGCTTTGAGCCGTTTCGGGTTGTCGCCGAACAGCTCCCGGCATGTTGTCTCGTCGGTGACCCGGTGAATGCCCACGTCCACCACTACCGCGCCGGGCTTAATGTACCCGGCGGTGATCATCCCGGGCCGGCCGACGGCAGCCACCAGGATGTCGGCGGAAGAACAGACCTCCGCCAGGTTCCGGGTCCGGGAGTGGCAGATGGTGACGGTACAGTGTTCCCGCAGGAGGAGCAGCGCCATCGGTTTGCCGACGATGTTGCTCCGGCCGACCACCACTGCATGCTTACCTTTGAGCTCGATATCGTTCCGTTTCAGCAGTTCCATGATTCCGGCCGGTGTGCAGGGCAGGAAGCCGGGAAGGCCGATTAACAGACGCCCGGCGGAGGCCGGGTGGAATCCGTCCACATCCTTGTCCGGGTCGATGCGCTGAATCACTTTCTGTTCGTCCACCTGTTCGGGGAGCGGCAGCTGCACCAGGATGCCGTGTACCTTGTCGTCGGCGTTGAGTCTGTCGATGGTGGCCAGGATCTCAGGCTCGCCGGTTTCTTCCGGCAGGCGCAGCACTGCCGATTCCATGCCTGCCGCCCGAGCCGCCTTCTCTTTGTTTCGAACGTATACCTGTGAAGCCGGTTCCTCTCCCACCAGGACTACCGTCAGTCCCGGCCGAATGCCATGCCGTTCCGTCAGGTCGGCGCAACCGGCCGCCACCTCCTCGCGGATCGCAGCGGCGCACGCCTTGCCGTCCAGCTTCCCGGCAACGGTTCTCCCCTCTGTTGCGGTCACGATGCCCCTTTCTCCTGCTGTCGCAGCAGCTTCTTCATCTTTTTCTGCAACCTTTTTTCGTTGGCGTAGGCAGCTTTGTACTCAAAGGTCTTGCCCCGGGAGTCCATCAGCTGCAACTCGATCCGGAACTCTCTGGGGGACTCCCTGGGAGCGCTGAAAACCAGCAGGCCGGAGACCTTGTGACCCGGAGGAAGAATCTGTTCTCCGTTGATCAACGCCTGTCCGGCGACAGTGAACTGCTCCGGCATGTCCTGTTCATGGACCGAGTAACCGGTCTGGATCCGGGCCAGGTCCACCGGCAGTTTCAACTCGCCGGGAGGGGCGAGCAGCCAGCATTTCTGAGGCTCGAACGCCAGCGGCCCGTCGGACCGGTTCAGAATCTCCAGGAGGAAGGAAATGAACCTGGGGGAGCCGTCGGGCCGGGGGCCGAACGGATCCAGAAGGGAACCTGTTTTTTCAAGGATGTAGGCCGACCGGGTCTCGTCGGTTAACGGGGTCATGCGGATCAGCACCGTATGGCTCTGAAAAACCCAGGCCCCTTCCATCAATTCGCCGTTGGCAACGGTGGGGTCCGGAAGGTAGCCGGGGAGGGGGGCTGGAGCATCGGGAGCAGGTGCGGCACCGCTCTGGGCGCACACGAGAGTAGCCGAAAAAACGGACGCCAAGAGAACAGTACTGAAGATTCGTCGGTTCACAAGGTCAAGATAGCATAGGAGGCGATCGTATATACTTTGTGCACTACCAGTTGCCGCCGAGGAGGCCCACATTAAAACCTGTGTCAATTTTGGCGGCGTGCTTGCGATCGGCGTCCTCCTCCTGATGGCACCACCCGGCTTTGCCGAGGAGACCGACCCGGTCCCGGGTCTGAAGGATGCGATCAAGGAACAGACCGGAATTGATCTCCTCCTCGTGTCCCGAGGAGCAGGCCGCGCGTTTGCTGGAGCAGAATTACCAGCCGTACTGTGGCACCACCCGGCCGGGGTTCATCGAGTTCCGAAAACTCTGGAAGAAAGCGCTCACAAAACACCCTAAACTAACCTATCACGGCATCTGGGAACCTTTGCCTGACGATCTCCTCCGTGGCAAATTCTGGTACAAGGCCAAGCCGGGGTTTTTGTTATTCAACGAGAAAACCGGGTTTGTGCTCATCGGAATGGATATGTCTTTCGTGGATTGCGACTCCTTGCGTTACCGCAATCCGGACTTTGCGGATGGCGCACTCCGCCCCGGGACCAGTGGTTTAAGTGCGCCTGAGCGGATCAACTGGGTACCGCCGCAAATACCCGACAACGCCAGGATGCATAAATCAGCTTCCGTCGTACTCCAGACTATCATCGACCGCACGGGTGTCCCGACCCACACCTGTATTCTGGATGCCAGCGAACCGAACACGGATTTCATGGCGGCCGCTATCACAGCTCTGAAGCAGTGGAGGTATATGCCTGCCATGAAGGATGGGAAGCCTGTCAAAGTCCTTCTGACCGTTGATATCTCAATCGAAATGCGAGTGGAACGGAATCGGTTCAATCTTTTTCCGGAACTTCCTTGATGGCCAGTGGCAAGCGGTGCTTTTTTTCTCCGAACTTTTTGGATTCGTCGATGACGACCTTGTAAATATACTGCCCTTCGCCGGCTGCCTTCTCCCTCAAGGTTTCGAACAGATTCCGGCAGCGCACCTTTGCACCTTTGTCCAGCACCAAGGGTAACGGCGTCATTTCCATCGGCTCACCATCCTCCGGCTTCAAGGATCGATCCACCGTTGTCCCGGCGGGCAGATCCGTCCTTTTGGCCCCCACCAGGCAAGCCTTGTTGCGCGAAAGCAACGTTTCAGTCTCCCGGGTCTGTAGAACGAGCAGCGGTTCGAATGTGCCCATGCCGGCCTGGATATCGTATTGAGCAAGTTCGTCGGAACTGTATTGGTCGCGGTTTGATTCCGGCCCATCACCCCTGACGACAATGTTTCTTTCTCGAGGTCGCCCCAGAATCGGGGGCACCAGGGTCAGGTCCTGCCAGGGGACTTCCGGAACGTCCACGGTAGTTCTCACGGCCGCCGGTCCGTCCTGGCCGGCTTCACTCACTACGGTGGAAATGGAGTAAGTACCGGGAGTTATGACCAGCGGCTCCAGGAATGTGAACCGGCGCTCGTCCAGAGAAACCCCCGCCTTGGGCCGGATGGAGACATTGCGGTTGAAATGATGCGTTCCGCGAGGGCCGCTGGTGACGATGACCCCGAAATCTCCCTCGTAGGCCGGATTCTCCGGATCGTGGAAGCTGACCGGAAAATTGACGGCGACTAAAGCATCCCATTCCTCGGGGGACCGGGGCTGCAGCAGGAACAGATAGACCCGCAGGAAATCGCTATGGAACATTTCCGGCTGGAGGAAGGCGGCCATCAGCCGGGTACTCTTCAGTTTTTCCGGTGACTGCGCCTTGTACTGACCCGGGTAGCGGACCTCCAGGCCTTCCCCTTTGACACGTAACCGGATCATGCGCGGATTGTCTTCCTTGAGCCGGTTCACGTAGAAGCCGACGGTGTACCGGCATCCCAGGTCACGCTGGGCTCTGGCGTATCCCAGTGAAAGGTCGTTGGTTCCCTTTGTAAGCCGACCTCCGGTGTCGTTGGCCAATCGGGCGAGAATCGGCGGACCGCCGACTACTGGTCGGTTTCAGCCTCAGCCGGGAGGAGGATCAGATTGCAGTCCGACGGAGTGGACGGGATACACGGAGCACCGGGAACTTGCCGCGGAGGAAGCCAGTTCCATGAAAGCAATATCGTCTTGATCCGATAGGGATGGGTTGTTGGAGTACAGAATGATCGCCTTGCCGCCGTCGACGGTTCCCAGGACATCGATGAGTACCTGAAGACCCCGGTAGAACGGTTTTTCCGTGAGGTGGTAATAGCGCCCCCCCCACAGGGAGATATCGTTTTGCATGCGCTGCAGGGTGTCGATGACCTCGTCGGCGTCGTTGGTAAAAGCCTGCTCGATACGCAGGCCGCCGTTCAGGGCGACGACCATGATCTCTTCCCCGGTGACGGTGCCGTTTTCCATCATCCTCCTGGCGCTTGTCAGGGCGTCCACTCGGGAGATGGAATCCAGGTGCAGGTAATCGAACGCCAGGATGATCTTCCGGCCGGTAGAAGGCGCCTCGATCGGGACTCTTCTTGCCGGGTCCCGCATTCCCTTAGGGTCTTCCAAAGCTCCTGCGTCACAGATTTCATCCAGCGTGTTGATAGGCCGGACTTCCTGATCCACGATAACTTCGAAGTCGTCCAGCGTCAGCCCCGGAACCGTCCGTCCCTGGCGATCCAGAACCAGGGCATCGATCAGGACAAGCTCAACTTCGACTTCCTCACGTTTCTGGATATCGATTGGATCCGCTGCTTCTTGAGAAAATGCAGGGGTGACCAGGGCAACGAGAAGGATGATTCTCAACATGAGCATGGCTTTAGTCTATCATTACCCGTTCACATCACCTGCTGTGGCCTGTCAAAGTCGGGGTCTGACTAGTGGCTGCCCATGAAATCGTCATCCGCGGTGCGTCGGAGCACAACCTCAAGAGGTCAATCTGACCCTTCCGAGGAACAGGCTGATCGTCATCACCGGTGTCTCCGGGTCCGGCAAGTCCTCCTTGGCGTTCGATACGCTCTACGCCGAAGGGCAGCGGCGCTATGTGGAGTCGTTGTCGGCCTATGCCAGGCAGTTCCTGGAGCAGATGGAAAAGCCTGAGGTGGAATCGATCGAAGGTCTTTCCCCGGCCATCTCCATCGAACAGAAATCCACCTCCCGGAACCCCCGCTCCACCGTCGGCACGGTGACCGAGATCTACGATTACCTGCGGCTGCTGTTCGCCAGGATCGGGGAGCCGCACTGCCATCGATGCGGCAAGCCGATCCGATCCCAGTCGATTCAGCAGATCGTCGATACGATCCTCGAACTTCCCGCCGGCGCCCGGATCCAGATCCTGGCGCCCATCGTCCGGGGCCGGAAAGGGACCTACCGCAAGGAGTTCCGCGAGGCCGCCAGGCTGGGTTTTGTCCGCGCCCGGGTGGACGGCGAGGTCCGCGATCTGTCCGACGAGATCGAACTGGACAAGAATCGCAAGCACGACATCGAGATTGTGGTTGATCGCCTGGTGATCAAGGACGACCTCAAGGGCAGGCTCACCGATTCGGTGGAAACCGCCATGGAGGCGGCCACCGGACTGGTGATAGTGCATGCGGCCGGCAGGGGCGACCTGATGTTTTCCCGGCACCTGGCCTGCACCGCCTGCGGCGTATCCGTTCCGGAGATGGAGCCGAGGCTGTTCTCCTTCAATTCGCCGTACGGCGCCTGTCCCAGGTGCGACGGCCTGGGGGTCAGCAAGTCATTTTCGAAGGAGCGGATTCTCCTTGACCCGGCAGTATCCCTGCCGGACGGCGCCCTGGCCTGGGGATACGACAACTGGTCCCGGGTTCTGGAGAACTCCCTGTTCCAGGCGTACGGCGTCGATGCGGATACGCCGTACCGCAAGCTCCCCAAGCGGTTCCTGAAGGTGCTGTGGGAAGGCGCCGGTTCCCGGGAGTTCGATTTCCGCTGGCAGGGCAAGCGTTCGGCCTACCACTGGAAGGGGAAATGGGAGGGGGTCGTCCCCAGCCTGGAACGGCGTTACCGTTCAACCGAGTCCCAGACCAAGCGGGAGGCCCTGGAGAAGCTGATGGCGATCCGTCCCTGTGAGGCTTGCCTGGGGACGCGGCTGAAACCGGAGGCGGTGGCGGTCACCGTGGGTGGCAAGAACATCTCCGGTCATACGGCTTTATCGGTGGAAGCGGCGGTAAAACTGTACCGCGGCTTGAAGTTCGGGAAGCAGGACAAGGTCGTCGCCGCACCGGTGATGAAGGAGATCCTGGAGCGGCTCGGCTTCCTCGCCAATGTCGGACTGGGGTACCTGACCCTGGACCGGTCCGCCGCCAGCCTGTCCGGCGGCGAAGGCCAGCGCATCCGGCTGGCGACCCAGATCGGCTCCCGCCTTACAGGGGTGCTGTACATCCTGGACGAGCCGTCCATCGGCCTGCATCAGCGGGACAACCGCAAGCTGCTGGATACCCTGTTGGCGATGCGGGACCTGGGCAACACGGTGGTAGTCGTGGAGCACGACGAGGAGACGATCCGCGCCGCCGATTACGTGGTGGACCTGGGGCCCGGCGCAGGAGAACTTGGCGGAGAGGTGGTCTGCGCCGGGACTCCGAAGAAGATCGAAGCATGCAGGAAATCCCTCACCGGCGCGTTCCTGTCAGGCCGTGAGACGATCCTTACTCCGGATCACCGCCGGAAGGGCAACGGCAAGGTGATCGAGGTTCTGGGCGCCGCCGAGAACAACCTGAAGGAGCTGGACATCCGGTTCCCCCTCGGCATGTTCACCTGCGTCACCGGAGTTTCCGGCTCCGGCAAAAGCACCTTGGTGAACCAGATACTGCATCGGGCCCTGGCCCGGGCGCTTCACGGTGCGGAACCGCTTCCCGGGAAGCACCGGGAACTCCGGGGCGTGGAGCAAATCGACAAGGTGATCGACATCGACCAGTCGCCCATCGGCAGGACGCCCCGCTCCAACCCGGCGACTTACGTCGGCCTGTTCGCGTCCGATCCGGGAACTGTTCGCAAGGGTGCCCGAGGCCCGGATGCGGGGTTACAAGCCGGGGCGGTTCTCGTTCAACGTCCGGGGCGGCCGGTGCGAGGCGTGCGAGGGCGCCGGGGTTCTGAAGATCGAGATGCATTTCCTGCCCGACGTCTACGTAACCTGCGATGCATGCGGCGGGAAACGTTACAACCGCGAGACCCTGGAGATCCTGTACAAGGGCAAAACATCGCCGAAGTGCTGGAGATGACCGTCCACCAAGGCCTCCAGTTCTTCGACGTGGTGCCGCAGATCCGGACCAGACTGGCCACCCTCCAGGACGTCGGCCTTGGTTACCTGAGGCTGGGCCAACCGGCCACTACCCTGTCCGGCGGGGAGGCCCAGCGGGTCAAGCTCTCCAAGGAGCTGTCCCGGCGCGCCACCGGCAAGACGTTCTACCTGCTGGATGAACCGACTACCGGCTTGCACTTCGAGGATATTCGCAAGCTGCTGGCGGTGCTGAACCGGTTGGTGGACCAGGGCAACAGCCTGGTGGTCATCGAGCACAACCTGGACGTGATCAAGACTGCCGACTGGGTGATCGACCTGGGGCCCGAGGGGGGGACCGGGGTGGCGAGATTATCGCGCAGGGTACGCCGGAGGCGGTGGCCAGGGTGCGTAAGTCGCGAACCGGTAAATTGCTGAAGAAAGTTTCGGGGTAACGTCTCCGGCGAGCATGAAAAGCCCCGGATATGGTCTATTTAGTCGCCATGTATTGATGGGACCGTCTTGCCGCCCAGGTGGTTGATTGAGTAAAATACTCGATCCTGTTAGGTCCTTGTTCCGCCTGTGCTTTGGCACCCCCGGGATGTTGGCATTTCGGTTTTCGATTTAAGGAGAGCGCGAATGTCCATGCTGAAAGAGACTCTGGCCCGCAAGATCGAAGAGCACCGCCCCCGCACCGTTAAGCTCCTCAAGGAGCACGGAGATACGAAACTTTGCGAAGTAACCATCGCACAGGCGATCGGCGGCGCCCGCGGCGTGCGCTGCCTGGTGACCGACATCTCCTATCTGGATCCGATGGAGGGTATCCGGTTCCGCGGCAAGACCATTCCCGAGACCTTCGCGGCGCTGCCCAAGTGCCCGGGAAGTGAATACCCCTCCGTCGAGGGGTTCTGGTGGTTCATGCTGACCGGCGATGTCCCCACCGCCGAGCAGACCGCAGAGGTCGTGGAGGACTTCAAGAAACGCCGCAAAGTGCCCCAGTACGTTTTCGACGTGCTCCGGGCCATGCCGCGCGACACGCACCCGATGACCATGTTCTCCGCCGCTATCCTGGCCATGCAGCGCGAATCCAAGTTCGCCAAGCAGATACCAGGAGGGCATGAGCAAGATGGACTACTGGGATCCGATGTACGAGGACTGCCTGCGAATCTTCTGGCCAAGCTGCCCGCGATCGGCGCCTACATCTACCGCATGAAGTTCAAGGACGACGACATCATCGCCAGCAATCCCGATCTCGACTTCGGCGGTGATTTCGCCCACATGATGGGCATCGACAACGCCGTATGATGATGTCGCCCGGATGTACTTCATCCTGCACTCCGACCACGAGTCCGGAAACGTCTCGGCGCACACAATCCACCTGGTGGCCTCGGCGCTGTCCGACGCCTACTACGCCATGTCCGCCGGGATCAACGGCCTGGCCGGCCCGCTGCACGGCCTGGCCAACGAGAAAGTGCTGCGCTGGACCCAGGACTTCATGGAGAAGCTGGAGGGCAAGGAGCCGACCGAGGAAGTGATCAAGAAGGCGCTGTGGGACACCCTGAACAGCGGCCAGGTTATCCCGGGCTACGGTCACGCCGTGCTGCGCAAGACCGACCCGCGCTACGCATCCCAGATGGAGTTCTGCCAGAAGAACCTGCCGGACTACCCGCTCTTCAAGGTCATCAACATGATCTACCAGGTCGCTCCCGACGTTCTGATGAAGCACGGCAAGGCGAAGAACCCATGGCCGAACGTGGACGCCCAGTCCGGCGTCATCCAGTGGTTCTACGGAGTCGAGGAGTACCCCTTCTACACCGTGCTGTTCGGCATCGGCCGCGCCATCGGAACCCTTGCGAATATTACGTGGGACCGGGCCCTCGGTTACCCGATCGAAAGGCCGAAGTCGCTCACAACCGCGATGCTCGAGGATGCCGCCGGCATCAAGTAGGTCTGCTGCACGGCACGACCGGAATCCATACCGGCAACAAGGGGGCCCCCGACGGGGCCCCCTTTTTTATCAGAGGGTCTTCTGCTCTTCCGGTTCGAGGGTTTTTACCAGTCCTGCGTAACGTTTCTCGATGGTGAAGCCGTAAGCGTAGAAGTATTCCGGTCGGAAGAACCCGGTGGTGATTGTTTTGTACCCGGCGGTGCCCAGGCGGTTGAACAGTTCGTGCATCAGCGCATCGGCCACGCCGGCCCGGCGGTACGGCTCCGCCACCACTATCTTTTCCAGGTAGGCCGTTTCCTCCCCTTCGGCCAGCTCGTAGAAGATGCCGCCGATCACATGGTTGCGCTCGCTCAGGGCGACCAGGTACTGGTGTTCCATCCGGAATCGGACGTCCAGCTTGGCGGCCAGGAACAGGCGGTGTAGCCGGCCTACCTCCCGGGGGTTGATGGCGTGTCGGATCCGGAACGGGTTCCCTTCCCGGTCTTCGTGATTCACCACCACTTCGCTCTGCTGCCGTCCGCCGAAATCGGCGTCCACGAAGCTGGCCGCATCTTCAGGCCGCAGGTGGGGGAACGACAACCTGGCGAGAAAGTATTCCTCCGCCTTGCCCAGTTCCTGGTGGCTCCTGAGGTCGGCGATACCGTCGGCGATCTCGTCGGCGGCGATAACCCGGTTGCGGAGGTCCGCTTCCAGGGCCTGGAGCCCGGACAGCAGCAGCTCCCCGCCGCTTGCGAACACCGTCTTGCGATAGAACCGCAGCCGGGTTTCCGGACGGTTCCTGAATATGTCGGGAAGGCCGTAGGTTTCCGACAGTTCCCGTAGCATCCGGGCCCTGGCCTCCGGGGTCGGGTCGGAACTCAGTTCGGCCCAGCGCCGGTACCGTTCGATGGCGAAGTACACCTTCAGCGGGGTGAACCCTTCGTCTTCCAACTCCTTGAGGAAGCGGGAGAGGGCGAGGTCGAGGTCGTCCCGAACCGGGTTGCCGGACAGTTCCCGCAGGGCGGCCAGGCCGGAGGTTTCCCCGACCACGTTCAGCAACGACGAGAAGATCGTGTGCCAGCCTACCAGTCCTTTGATGATCGGGTAGTTCTCCTCGGCTCCCAGCACCAGCCGGTCCATGAGCCGGATCAGCATGGGACCGAGCCCGGTGTGGCGTTCCCTCCGGCTGACCGAGACCAGCCGGGCGCCGATGTGGTAATCATGAGTCGGGGCGACGGCGTTCGGCATCTCCGGATCGCTGATCTCCCAGCGCGCCCCGGTGCGGTGCCAGAAGTCCACGTAGGCGTTCAGGGTGGTCCAGGCCAGGAACGGCCAGATCTTCTCCAGACGCTCGTCACCGCCGGTCCGGCGGGACATGCGGCGCATCGCCCGGTCCAGAGTCTCGCCGGCGATGAACTCTTCGCTCCAGAGGTCTTGGTCCTTCCAGTACCCTCCGAACTCCTCGGCCAGGGCAGGCTGCAGCGGCGACTCTCCGCACAGGATCAGCCAGTACATCTCCTCCCGGACCTGTTCCGGAGTCAGATCGTGGTTGATGTTCACTGCCAGGTCGAAGGAGCCCTTGAGACGGGTTTGAACGGTGGCGCGGTAGACCGATTTGCCGTGGTTGCTTCCCAGGAGCCGTATGAACACCCCGCCGGGGGGGATGTCGCTCAGCCGGATGGTGACGCCCCGGGATAACAGGAACACCGCCTCCCGCAGGAACGGGGTGGTCTGCAGGGCGCTGAGCATCCGGTTCCGATCATCATCCGGGACCGAATCGTCGAACACCACTACGTCCGCCCAGCGGTACTCCTCGCCGGTTTCCGGATCCACGGCGATACGGGACGGCAGCCCCAGCCACTGGCGGAACCCGTCTACCAGATACTGGAACGCTTCGCCGGCGTATTGCCGGACGTCTTCACTGGTGGCGAGCATCATCTCCCGGGCGAGGAACGCCCTGATCTCCGAATAGCTCGTCGGGTGGAAAGTGCCGTAGCCGGACAACAACCGCAGGATTCTGCGGGTCAGATCTTCGTTGCCGGGGGTGATCGGGTCGGCTGCGCACAGTTCCGTGGCCGCGGCGAAGAACGCCTTGAGTTTTTCGGGCGACAAGTTGCCCTCACAGACGTGTTCCCGTGTCTCCGCATCCAGAACGTCGGGCGCGTGGGCCAGGTAGATTCCCAGGGTCCCGGGAAACGCCCCGTCTTTTTCAGCCGTCGCCAAAATCTGGAAGCTCCGTTTTCGCACCGTTGCGTGTTCTGAAAACGCCGCCCGCGACAACAGCAGGCGGGCCGGGCCGGACAGGACGGAGTCCTCCCGGGTCAACACCTTGTGGAGGAAATCGATGGCGGTCAGTCCGTCTTGCCGGTTTCCGGTGGCAATGGCCATGGCGGTGATGTGCAGATCGTCTATGGACGGGTTCTCCAGCTTGATCAGGCCGGCGAGCCGTTCCCCGATCCGGCTCGGTGGTTCCAGGTCGTCGGCGTACCGCTCCCAGGACAATCCTTCACGGATTCGCCCGGGACGTTCGAACGGCGCCAGGTCCAGGCCGATGAAGGCGACCATCTCGCCGTTGCCCATCCAAAGGGAGGGACTGCTGAGCAGTGACCCGATCTCCAGCGGTCCGTGGCGGTGGCGATAGATGCACGAGCCGACCCGGGTCAGGCCATCGCCCTGCCGTTCCACCGTCAGCATGCGATCCGAGGACGGCAATCCGATCCTGTTGTCCCGGATCACAAGGTCCTGGGCCACCAGGCCGAGGGTCTGGAACAGCCAGTTGGGGAAGATGATGTCCTGACCGCCGACGTGCAGGATGGTTCGGCGGTACATCCGCTGGATGACGTCGGTGAAGTTGGTTTCCACCGTGCGCCGCCGGGGCGTTCCTTTCGGCGTCAATTCGCCCCTGTCCTGCTCCAGGTCCCGGTCGATAATGGCGAAGTCCACGATTCTCTCGAACGGCGCCAGGAACTTGTTAACCGAGATGACCACCGAACGGAAGTGGGACTTGATCTTGTCCTCATCCTGGTCGGCCAGGTTCCGGGCGGCGTATTCAGGATCCGGGTAGATCAGGGCGGTATTGTATTCCCGGTGATCGCCCACCAGGAATACCCGGCCCACCGACTCGAAGTCCCGGAACGGGTTCTCGACCCGCTGGGGCGCTATCGTCTCGCCCTTGATGTTCTTGTAGATCTCCTTCTTGCGGTCCACAAGTTTGATGTGACCGTCCCGGTCCATCTCCATAAGGTCGCCGGTGGGGAACCAGCCTTCGGAATCGATTTTTGCCTCGTCTTCCGGAGGGTTGAGGTAGCCGACCATGACGTACGGGCCCCGGATCAGGAGTTCGCCGTCGGCTGCCAGTCGGATTTCGATGCCCGGAAGCGGTGTGCCCAGGGAATCGTCCTTGTAGTCTCCCGGTGCGGTCATGGTGATGCCGCCGGTGGCCTCGGTCATGCCGAAGCCGCTCATCAGTTCTACCCCCCGGCTTTGGAAAAACCGGAAGATTTCCGAATTCAGATGGCCGGCGGCGGACAGACCCCAACGCAGCCGTCCTCCGGTGATCGCGCTGAGCGCCTCCTGTATCTCTTCGTCGCCGGCGGTCATCGGATCGACCTGGTGCATGACGGCGTCGTACAACTGCATCCATTTTTTCGGCACACTGATGAACACGGTGGGTGGCGAAAGCTGCATTGCCCGCATCAGTGATTCCACCGACGGGTTCATGACGAAGTTGTAGGTCGCCCCCCAGAATACCGATCCAAGCATCTCCAGGTAGCGGCCGAAGGTGTGGAACAGCGGCAGGTAGCAGGCGAACTCGTCTTCGTCGCCGATCTCCGGCAGCGCCAGAGCCCTGGCGAACCGTTTGAACACTATGTTCCGTTGTGTGAACTGGATCCCCTTCGGCTTTCCTGTTGTGCCGGAGGTGTACATGGTGGTGGCCAGGCTATCGATGGGTACCGCAAGGGAACGGTTCCTGATCTCCGCCGCCTGCACCCGGTCGCCCCGGGCCGACAAACTGTGGAGGGGCAGCACGTCCCGGCTCTCTTCCGCCTCCGGCGCCATGATCACCACATGTTTCAGCGATCGGCATGCCTGCCGGGCCTGGGACAGCTTGGCCAACTGCCGTGCGTTCGAAACCACCACCGTTTCCACGGCGGAATGCTCCAGGATGAAGCCGACGTCCTCCATGGTGGAATTGGCCGGGATCATGACGTTATAGATGCCGGCTGTCAGGCAAGCCAGATCCACTATGGCCATTTCCGGGCGATTCTCCGACAGCATCGCCACCGGTCCCGGGTCATGGTCGGGGTGTAGCGAGATCAGGCCCCTGGCGATGGAATCCACCCTGTGGGCGACCTGCCGCCAATGCAGGGAACGGACCTTGCTCTTTTCGTGGATCCTGAACAGGGTCTTGGAGCCGTAGGTCGCCACCCGCTGCCGGAACAAGGGACCGACGGTTAAGTGCGACCGTTCCACCAGGGCGAGGATCAGGTCGGACCAGAACGCGGTCCGGTCCCTTGGCAGACGGCGCAGCAGGCTGGATCGTCGCAGAACGTCCAGGATGTTCCAGCCCTGCTCCCGGAGCTCCTGTTCAGGCATCCGGTCCGCGCATTGCAGCCGGGTGCAGCAACGGTGGACCAGCGCAGCCAGATGTTCTAGATCCAGCAATGCGAGGATTTCATTGATGCTGTGATGGTTCGCCAGGCCGGTAATGATCGCCGGGTCCAGGTCGTCAGCCGTTTCCGGATCGGCGGCGGCCGTTTCGAGGGCCCGGCCCAGGATCTCCGCAGCATCGTGCGGGGAACGTTCCAGCACCATACCAAGGGCGTTGGTTGAATCGGGTGTAATGCCGGCCATGATCTCCTCGCTGGTTGGATTCGCCGATTATAATCCTCAATCAGGTTACAATAGCGGCTCAGTCCGCAGGAGGTGGTCGATGGCGGTGGTCCAACTTGCCGTGGCGCCGGCGGGCCGGATTGATCCGGCCGAGGTGGAAGGGGCGCTGCTTGCCGTTGCCAGGGCGCTCAAGAGTTCGGTGGAGTTCCGTGAGAGCCTTCCTCTGCCACGGGGAACCGAAGACACGGCCAGAGGGCAGCACAGGGCGGACGCACTCCTCACCGCCCTTCGATTGCAGGGCGTGCGGGCGAAGAAGGTAGCAGAGATAGGTGAGGACAGTTCCGGCGTAGAAGGGGAAGGCAAGGCCTGCCTGGTGCTGGTTACCGATGTGGACATGTTCACACCATCCACCGAGTTCGTATTCAGCCTGACCGCAACAACCGGCGCCGCCGGTGTGGTTTCGGTGAAGCGGATGCGGGAACCGTTCTATCGGCGGAAATCGGACCCGGACAAGCAGAAGACTCGGTTGGCCAAGGAGATCCTGAGGGTGGCCGGACAACTGGCCGGGATGCCGGACTGCGCCGATCCCCGCTGCAGCCAGGCGCCCACCGGGCATCTGCGGGATCTTGACACCAAGAAGATCCGGCTGTGCGCGCCGTGCTGGCGCCGCCTTGCTACCGGAACCATGAGCATCTGATATCGACGTGGGAGGCGGAGTATGCTGGAACTGAACGATCGGGCCCTTGATGTGATTGTCGCCGTTCTGGGAGGGGGCCGGGGAACCCGGTTGTCCCCCCTGACCGACGAGCGGAGCAAGCCTGCGGTGCCGATCGCCGGCAAGTACCGCCTGATTGATATCCCGATCAGCAATGCCATTCATTCCAGGATGCAGAGAATCCTGGTATTGACCCAGTTCAACTCCACATCTCTGCACCGCCACATCAACCTGACCTACAAGTTCGACCAGTTTTCGCCGGCGTACGTGCAGATACTGGCGGCCCAGCAGACACCGGACAATCAGACATGGTACATGGGGACCGCCGACGCCATCCGTCAGAACCTGCGGTTGATCGCCGGGGTGCCGGGCGATCTGGTCCTGATCCTGTCCGGCGACCAGATGTACCGTATGGATTACCGCATGATGCTCCGGGAGCACCTGCAGAAAAAGGCGGACATCACTATCGCCGTGCTGCCGTGCTCCGAGACGGACATCGCCGGGTTCGGGGCGGCCCGGGTGAACGCTGATGGCCGCATTCTGGAGTTCCGGGAAAAGCCGGCGACGAAGGAAGCCCGGGAGGGGATGCAGGTCGATCCGGATCTTCTGGAGAGGAGAGGCATTGGACCCGACCGGCCGTACATCGCTTCCATGGGTATCTACCTGTTCCGCAAGGAGACACTGCTGGAGTGTCTGGACAATGAATTTGTGGATTTCGGCGGCGACATCATTCCCGGTTGTGTCGGCACCCATCATGTGCACTCTTACTTCTTTAAAGATTACTGGCAGGATATCGGGACGATCCGCTCGTTCTTCGAAACCCATATGGACATGGTGACGCCGAATCCGCAGTTCCGTTTTACCGACCCGAACTGGCCGTTCTACACCCGGCCCCGCTATCTGCCGGCCACGCGCCTGGACAACTGCACCCTGTCCCGGACCATGCTGGCGGAGGGAGCGGTCCTTACCGACAGCCATGTGGAGGAGGCGGTGCTCGGCATCGGCACCCGGTTGCAGGGGGTGAAGGTCAATAGGGCGCTGATCATGGGTACCGATCCCCATGCTAGGGTCGACCCGGCGCCGAAAGATGCGCCACCGGTCGGCATCGGGCCGGGCACCGTGGTGGAGAACGCCATTGTCGACAAGCACAGCCGGATCGGGAACAACGTTCAGATCATCAACAAGAGCGGCGTTCAGGAAGCGGACGGCGACGGCTGGGTGATCCGTGACGGTGTGGTCGTAGTCCGACGTGGCGCCATCATCCCCGACGGCACCGTTATTTAAATGGGGACATTCCACTTTATATTTCAATTCTTGAACCGCGAATAAATGACATCCACCGGTTTAGACTAAAGCGACCCTGCAGGGACCGTGAACTTCCTTGCCGGGTATCCGTAGTAGAAGAATTGAAACATAAAGTGGAATGTCCCCAATTCAAGGAGAAGGCATGGGTGCGGCGATAGAGTTGAAAGGGGTGCGGAAAACCTTCGGGGAGAAGGTGGCGGTGGAGGGGCTGGACCTGACGGTGCCTGAGGGTGGGCTGTACGGGTTCATCGGGCCGAACGGCGCCGGGAAAACCACCACCATCAGGATGATCATGTCGATCCTGTTCTCCGACGAGGGGGAGGTTCAGGTCCTGGGTCACGGGTCGGCACTGGATGCCAAGGACCGCATCGGATACCTGCCGGAGGAGCGGGGCGTCTATAAAAAAATGAAGGTCGGGGCTTTTCTGCAGTTCATGGCCCTTCTGAAAGGTGTGGACGGTTCGGAAACCAAGGGCCGGGTCAAGGGCTGGCTGGAGAAGGTCGGCCTGGCCGAGGTGGAGCGGAAAAAGTGCGAGGAACTGTCCAAGGGGATGCAGCAGAAGGTCCAGTTCATCGCCGCGGTAATCCACAAACCGGACCTGCTGATCCTGGACGAGCCGTTCTCCGGCCTGGATCCTGTGAACATGCGCCTGCTGCGGGACCTGGTCCTGGAGGAACACCGGCGGGGAGCCACGGTGATTTTCTCCACCCATGTCATGACCCAGGCGGAGCAGATCTGCGAGCACGTGGTTATGATCCATGAAGGACGGAAACGGCTGGACGATGCCCTGGCCGATGTCCGGCGGCGATATGACCCGCGAACGATCCGGTTCGAGCCGCTGAACACTACAGCCGATGTAGCGGCGCTGGAAGCGGTCCGGGGCGTAACCGAGGTCCGTCTGGAAAACGGGGCGTACCAAATCGCCCTGGCTGATGACCTGAATCCGGCGGATGCTATCGCCCTTTTGGCGGCGGCGGCTCCGGCTTCAGGGATCGAACTGCGTCGACCGAGCTTGGAGGATATTTTTATCTCGATCGTCCAGGAGGATGCGGCGGATGCCGAAGCGGCCGAGCAGTTGCGAGCCTCTGTGCGGGCCGGGGGCGCGGCAGGGGGTGCACTATGAAAAAGATCCTGTACATCGCCGCACGCGAATTCAAGTCCACCGTGCTCACCAAGGGTTTCCTCATAGGTCTCCTGATCCTCCCGCTGATAATCCTGTTCCTGGCCCTGGTGTTTCCTAAACTGATACGGAGCGCAGAGAAAGCGCCGCGGGTGGTGGGAGAGGTCGCCATCATCGATTCCACCGGTGAAATTGCCCCAGCGTTGCTGAAATTCCTCGAGCCGGAGGCGATAGCCCGCCGCCGTGGAGATCTGACCGCGGAGGCGGATAAGGCGATACCGGAAGCGGTGAAACAGATCGGCGGGAAGCGCATGGCCGAACAAAAGCAGCAGGCGCTGAACCTGATCCTGGGGAAGGTCCCGCAACTGGACGTACTGGACCTGGGATCAGGTGCAGACGTGGAAGCTGAGAAGCTTCCGATCCGCGACTTCAAAATGGAGGAAAGTGAGGCCGGCGGCAGATTGGCCGTGGTGGTGGTGGAGGACCATGCCATTGCCCCGAAGGAAGACCCGGAGACGGGAAAACAAATTTATGGAAGCTACGATCTGTACACTGCCGACAAGCTGGACGACCGCATCACCGACGAGATCCGCGGCGGAATGTGGGAAGCGATCGTGGAAGCCCGGGTGCAGGCCCGGGGGCTAGACCGCGGGGATATAGGTCGGCTCACCACGGTAAGACCCAAAACCACCATGTCGGTGGGTGAAACCGGTGACAAGAAAACCTCTAAAAAAGACGAGATCGTACGGCTCCTGTTGCCGGTGGGGTTCATGGCCCTGCTGATGATGTCGGTGATGACCAGCGGCCAGCAACTCATGACCAACACCATCGAGGAGAAATCCAGCCGGGTTGTGGAGATGCTGCTGTCGGCGGTTTCACCCATGGAACTGATGACCGGAAAGGTCATCGGTCAGTTGGGAGTCGGTCTTTTGATGCTACTGCTGTATGGCGGCGCCGGGATTGTAAGCCTGATCGCCTTCAGCATGTTCGGCCTGGTACAGATTTCCACCCTGTTCTACACAGTTCTGTTTTTCCTGATCGCATTTTTCATGATCGCCTCCGGAATGGCGGCAATCGGCGCAGCGGTGAACGAGGTCCGGGAGGCCCAGACCCTCATGATGCCGGTGATCCTGACTATCATGATCCCGTACCTGCTCTGGATGCCGATCTCCCGGGACCCCAATGCGACGTACGCGGTCATTCTCAGCTTCATCCCGCCGATCAACCCGTTCGTTATGATCCTGCGGTTGACGTCGTCCACGCCACCACCTGACTGGCAGGTCTGGGTGTCGATCCTGATAGGTATTGCCGGTGTGTACGCCGCGTTGAAGATCGCAGCCAAGGTGTTCCGTATCGGTCTCCTGATGTACGGCAAGCCGCCGAACTTCAAAACCCTGATCAAGTGGATCCGGATGGCGTGAGGGCAGGAACATGAGCGGGAGTAACGAAATCATCAAAGTAGAACGGTTGGAAGACGGTCAGGTCTGGCGCCTGCTGCTGAACACTCCGAAGGCGAACATCCTGGACGGTGCGAAGTGCGCCGAGTTGACCCGGCTGTTCGAGGAAGCGGCGATCACGCCGGAACTCAAGGCGATCGTCGTGGAAGGGGAGGGGCCGCACTTCTGCTTCGGCGCCTCGGTTCCGGAACACCTTCCCGGGAAGTATGAAGACATGCTCCATGGGTTCCACGGCATGTTCCACAGGATCCTGGACTGTCACGTACCGCTGCTGGCTGTGGTTCGGGGGCAGTGTCTCGGCGGCGGCCTGGAACTGGCCATGGTCTGCCACCGGATCTTCGCCTCCCCGGACGCGATGATGGGGCAGCCCGAGATCGTCCTGGGAGTACTCCCTCCGGTGGCCTCCGTCGCACTGGCCGACCGGGTGGGCCGGGGCTGGGCGGAGGACCTCTGCATCAGCGGCCGAAGCATTGACGCCGAAACAGCCTGCCGCATCGGCCTGGTGGACGACCTGTCCAACGACCCGTGGGAGGCGACCCTGGCCTATATCCGGGAACACCTGTTGCCGAAGTCGGCGTCATCCCTGCGCCACGCCGTCCAGGCGGTGCGCACCGGCTATTCCAAACGGTTCCGCAAGGAACTGGCCAAGGTGGAAAAGCAGTACATCAAGGAACTGATGCAAACCGAAGACGCCCAGGAAGGTCTGAACGCTTTCATAGAAAAACGGAAGCCGGACTGGAAGAACCGTTAGGGTCAGGAGGACGGTCTTGCCTAAGCACAACTTCGAGCCGGTTCGTGGCCGTATCGAGCAGTTCGCCATCGAATCGGAATCTCTCCGGGGAAACCTGCTGGGCGACCCTCACGTCCGCACCGTGGCGGTCTACCTTCCCGAAGGATACGACGATACCGCTAGCGACTACCCGGTGTTCGTGGATCTGGCCGGGTATACCGGTTCCGGCCTGCGACGGATCGGATGGCAGCCTTTCGGTGAGTCGGTCCCCCAGCGGGTCGACCGGCTGATCGCATCCGGAGCGATAGGTCCTGCGATTTTCGTCTTTCCCGATGGTTTCACTTCCCTTGGTGGAAACCAGTACCTGGACAATCCTGTATTCGGTAACTGGGAAACCTTCCTGATCGACGAGATGATCCCGCAGGTTGAAAGCCGTTACCGGGTGCGCAAAGGACCGCAACACCGCGCGATCTACGGCAAGTCATCCGGCGGTTACGGCTCCCTGGTGCAGGGCATGCTTCATGGCGAGCACTGGGGGGCGGTGGCCAGCCTGTCCGGCGATGCCGGCTTCGACTGGCTGTACCGGGTCGATTTTCCCAAATGCCTGGACACCCTGGCAAAGTTCGAAGGCGATCCGGCAAAGTTCATCGAAGCGCTCCGGAAAAAGAAAAAGGTCACAGGGCCGGAGTTCCTCGTATTGATGACGCTGGCCATGGCGGCCAGCTACGATCCGGACCCGGAATCGCCCTACGGTGTCCGCCTGCCTGTGGATACGGAAACCTGCGAGCTGTTCCCGGAACGATGGAACAACTGGCTGACATGGGATCCTGTGGTGATGGTGGACCGGGAAGAGTGCCGGACATCGCTGGGGAAACTGAACCTGCTGTTCCTGGATTGCGGCAGCCTCGACCAGTACAACATCCAATACGGCAACCGGGCACTGGTGCGCAAGTTGAAGCGGTTCGGCGTCGACCATATGTACGAGGAGTTCGACGACAACCATTCCGGGCTGGACTACCGCCTGGACCGTTGCTTACCGTTGCTGTATCGGACAATCTCCGCCGGGTGATCCTTGGAGCCTCATTCTTAAAATTAATTGTCAAGCCCAGGATCTCTTCGTACATAATAAGTGATTCATATCTTCAACATGAGGGCGAGGTGCACCATGCGTGCTATCCGGACTTCCATAATTCTTATTTCCGCCCTGCTTCTGATCGGCTTTCTTTCCACGGTTGCTGCGGAGCCTCCGGAGAATCCCGGTGGGGGCAGGAAGCTCGACAGCGACGGTGACGGGTTTAAGGACTTTCGGGACAACTGTCCGGATGATTACAATCCAAATCAGTTGGATCAAGATGGGGACAGCATCGGCGACGTCTGCGACAACTGCGAAGACGACTACAACCCCGGCCAGGAGGATTCAGACGGCGACGGATATGGCGATGCATGCGATAACTGCCCGGGCGACTACAACCCCGGCCAGGAGGATTCAGACGGCGACGGTTATGCCGATGCTTGCGATAATTGCCCGGCCGATTTTAATCCCGACCAGGAGGATTCAGACGGCGACGGTGTCGGCGATCTGTGCGATAGCTGCCCGGACGACTACAACCCCGGCCAGGAGGATTCAGACGGCGACGGTTATGCCGATGCTTGCGATAACTGCCCGGAAGATTCCAATCCCGGCCAGGAGGATTTAGACGGTGACGGTGTCGGCGATCTGTGCGATAGCTGCCCGGACGACTACAACCCCGGCCAGGAGGATTCAGACAGCGACGGTCTCGGTGATCTGTGCGATAACTGCCCTGACGATTCCAACCCCGCCCAGAAGGATCGGGACGGCGACGGCGCCGGCGATCAGTGCGATAACTGCCCTGACGATTCCAACCCCGGCCAGGAGGATCCGGACGGCGACGGTCTCGGTGATCTGTGCGACAACTGCCCGACCGATTCCAATCCCGACCAGGAGGATCTGGACGGCGACGGCATCGGGGATCTGTGCGATACCTGTCCGGACGATCCCAATCCCGGCCAGGAAGACGGGGATTACGATGGTGTAGGGGATGAATGTGACATTTGTCCTACGGTTCCGGACGGTCTCCAGGAAGATACCGATGGAGACGGCATGGGAGACTGGTGCGACCCCTGCTCTTCAACCGCAGGAGAGGGCGTCGATTCGGATGGTGACGGCTATTGTGACAGCGACGATTCGTGCCCATCGTTGCCGAACCCGATGCAGGGTGTGATCCGACTTCATGGGCCGGTTGCCGCCAGCGAAAACTATGGGTTCGCCACGAAGATTTCGCCCGACTCGAACCGGATCTTGTTCAGGAATGATTTGAATACTGAAACTGTTACAGAGTTGTTTCTCTCCGATCCGCTGTCAGGCTTCGATCGCATCCTTAACCCGCCAGTTTCCAGTAGTTATTACGATGTAGATGACTTCCAGATCACTCCCGATTCATTGCAGGTCGTATTTGTGGCATTGAGCAATCTCTACCGGAATTCTCTCGACACCGTCTCCGATCCCGTGGTTCTCAATGACCGTGTAGTAGAAAGGTCCGGTCCTTTTATTATGAGGCCGGATGGTCAGACGGTTCATTACAGCGGTAAGGTCGATTCTTTGGCCTATCGGTTCTATGAGGTTCCGATTTCCGGAGGCCCGTCGATTCCGATCGGTTCGATCGGTTCCCATGATTACAATCAAAAGCCCTATGCCGGCTGGTTCTCAAGCGATTCCAGATATTTTCTATATACGCATTTGACCTGGAGTGACGAAGAGCTCTGGGCGAATTGGTCTCTTTACTCTGCAGATACGACATCACTTCAGTATACGTACATTGCAGGATCCAGTATACAGTGGTATTTCGATACTTTGACGATAGTAGAAGAGGCGTCCAGGGTGGTGTTTGGGACATCCAATCTACAATCTGTGGGGCTGGACGGGGAAGGATTGGTTACTGTTATTGATTCCACGGACTCGACCGATTGGAAAGTCGCCTCTGCCCCTGCCGAAGGTGCGATCCGCGTTGTTTATAGATGGGAAGATTATTCGATCGAGTACGGATGGTACAGTGACCAAATAGACGGTGGCGATCAACGGTATCTACTACCTTATTCAGTCAGTTCTGTAGAGATCACGCCGGACGGGCAGTCGGTAGTCTATGAGCAGGATGACACCCTGCGTCGTATGAGCATTCTCGGAGGCGAACCGCAGGACCTGTTCTACGACGAAGATATTTCATACCAGTTCAGCCCGGACGGAAACTGGATCGTACTGTTATCGGAAGGTGTTCTGTACAAGATCCCGACCAACGGAGACGAAGTAACGTTGATCGGGACGGGAACGTCTGATTTCGAGATCACGCCGGATTCCGGTGCGGTGATCTTCAGGACGGACGATGACAGGGAGCTGTGGGCGATCAGCATGAACGGCGGACAACCCTGGCGATTGAGCCAGGAACTGGTCGAAGGCGGTTCTGTCGCAGGAAGCTATTACAATTACTTTTCGCTTTCCCATTCACCGGATTCAACCTATGTGGTCTACCCGGCAAAGCAGGGTGACAAGTTCGAGCTGTTCCGCGCTGCCATAGAGATCGACGCCGACGGCGACGGATACCCGACGGCGTGTGACAGTGATCCGGACGACCCGGAGGTGTGGTGAAGGTCAGGTGACCGGCCGCTGAAGGCTCACGCCGACGCCAGCTTCTCGATGCCGTCCCGGTCCAGCCGGTAGACGGTCCAGTCATTCTGGGGTTCGGCGGACAGGGAACGGTAGAACTTGATGGCCGGTTCGTTCCAGTCCAGCACCGCCCATTCGAACCGGCCGCAGTCCCGGTCCCGGGCGATGCCGGCCAGGTACCGCATGATCGCCTTGCCGACCCCGCGATGCCGGAACTCCGGACGGACGTAGACATCCTCGAGATACAGCCCGTTCTTCCCAAGGAAAGTGGAGTAATTGTGGAAGAAAATGGCGAATCCGGCAGGTTTTCCGTTTACTTCGGCCAGGAGCGGCTCCGCCCGTCGGTCCTGTGCGAACAGGGTCCGGTGGATGTCCTCCCCGGTAGCAGTCACCTCGTGAAGCAATTGCTCGTATGCGGCCAGTTCCCGGATCATTTCCAGGATAAGCCCTGCTTCTGCGGCCCTGGCGGGGCGTATTTGGACGGAATTCGAATCGATTCGGGTCATCCTGCAACTCCTGCGTCTTTTGGGGTGACCAAGCGTATACCAGGGTGAAAAGAGACCATACTTCCACTGGAGAGGGAATGTGACATGAAAAAGATGATCTGGATACCGGTGCTGATTCTTTTGCTGGCCGGCCTGACCCTGGGGAGCACCGCACTCCTGGCAGAGGACGAGAAGAAGATAGAGCGGAACGTTTTTGTTCTCCGCGGTGCAGGTGATGGTGTTTATCTCGGGATCATGATGGGCAGGGATGACGACACCGAAGGTGTGAAGGTCCTGTCGGTCATGGACGGCTCGCCGGCTGAAGACGCCGGTCTTGAGGACGGGGACCTGATCGTCACAATCGGCGGCAACGACGTTTCGGATACCGGTGATGTGGCCGATGCGGTGGGCGAGGCCGAGGCCGGGGATAAGTTGAAAATTACCGTTCTGCGGGACGGCGACCGGTTGAACCTCACCGCCACCCTGACAGAACGGCCGGAGTCCGGCCTGCTCTTTGAAGGGGGCCTGCCCGGAACATTCGAATTCGAGTTCGACGAGGACCACTTCGCCCCGATGGTGGAGCATTTCGGTGAAGGACACGCCGAGATACTTCTGGAGCGTCTTGAGGACATGGACTGGCACGGCGTCATGGAAGAGCGGCTGGTTCTTCCGTTCGGACGCCCGAAACTTGGCGTGGAACTGGTCCGGGTCACCGGTGAGCTCCGGGAGCACCTGGGCGGCGATTCAAAGACCGGTATTTTGGTTGGCAAGGTGATGGAGGAATCTCCCGCACAGGCGGCCGGCATTGAGGTTGGTGACCTGATCATCTCCGCTGGCGGTGAGGCGATTACCGATACCGGCGACCTGCTGAAGGCGATTCATGAAGCGGCCGGGAACAGTCTGGATCTGGAAGTGATCCGGGACGGCCGCACGCTGAGCCTGTCCGCCGATATACCGGAGGAGAGCGACGAGGACGTATTCATCATGAAGGGGCATCATCGCTCGGCGTTGCCGGTTCCTCCGGCTCCTCCGGTGAAGTCCATCGATGTCCGTGTCGCACCGAGAGCGGTGCCAGCTCCTCCGGTTCTGGTGGAAGAACTAAAACGCGCCACGATGATCTGACCTGATACGGTGGCCCCTCCGCGTCCGGTGGAGGGGCCTTTATTCGTCTTTGGAAACGTAGTCCAGGTTTTTGCCGTTCTCTTCAGTGTCCGGAAGGCGCATCATCGGAAGCATGCCGACCTGTTCGTCCCAGTGCGGCGTGCGGGTATACCACCACATGAAACGGGCGTTGCCATCGGTGGCGAACGTTTCATCCTTCATCGCATCTTCCCACTCGGCTTTGATCTTCGGATCCTCCAGCATCTTCCGGACCTTCGGCTCCAGCACCGGTGGCGAGATATATTCCTTCCATTCCAGCGGAGAAGCCAGCATCCCCCAGGACGCCAGGGAATCGGGGCTGCCCGGTTCCAGGAGTTGCACTGCAACTGCGAAGTCCGGCTGGGTGGCCGGGACGAAGATCGTCCCGGCCGGGATTGTGCGGGTTTCGCGGCGCACCTCCACATCGTATTGCACCCGGACATGGCCCTGGTAACTGCGGGGGGCGTACTCCGGACTGGAGACCCGGAGGGTGTCTACGTTGAGCGCCGTCGGCTCATGCAGGCGGGTGTACTGCAGATCGTGGTTGTCCAACCGCTTTTCGATCTCCGGCCAGCCGGGCTGGATGAGGTAGCCCAGCGGTCTTGGAACGGTCTTTTCCGGACGGGCCCTGTAGACCCAGGGAACCTCCATGGGCCGCGGTTTCGCGTCGTCATACAGCAGGACCGGATTGCCGGTGGCCACGCTGGTTGCGATGGTCCAGTCCCGGGACGGGTATCGGATCGTGGAATGGTTCTTTTCATCCCTGGACCAGGACAGGGTGATCTCTTTGGATTTCCCGGAGGTAGTGAAATTCCCTGAGGCGGTGACGGCGCTAAGGAGGGCGCCTGGGTTCGCGTTTACCTCCCGGATGATCTCTTCCAGGAACGCCTGGTTGGTAAGAACCCGGTCCTTGTACGGTTTTGGCGCGTGGTTCTCCACCAGGATGGAGGGCACGTTCCGTAGCGGATAGTAGCCGGTGGCGTACCACGGCCGGCCGACGTAGGAGCTGAACCCTTTCGTCGGATCGGAGTAGTCGAGGAGGTCGACGTACGGGCCGAGGCTGTGCCCCCGTTTGCGAGTCGCCTGCACAATTCGCTCCATGGCCGGTTCCACCCAGGCGGCCAGGGGAGGAGAGGCCTGTGGCGCTTTCACGAAGGCGTATGTCAGCACCCAGTCGTGGTGGGCGCCGTTGGTGACGTGGTTGTCCACGTGCAGGTGGGGACGCCAGCGGTTGAACAGGTCGACGACGTGGCGCGCTTCCGGGCTGTCCAGTTTCAGGTGGTCCCGGTTCAGGTCGTAACCGGCGGCGTTGGCCCTGAAGCCCATGCCTTCCACCGGGCCGTTTTGGGACGGGCGCCAGTGTGGCGAAACCCGTTCGTGGCCGTCCATGTTGTAAATCGGGATGATCAGCAGGATGACGTTGTCCAGGAGCTCACGGTTTCGCCCCATGGCCAAGTCCCGGAGGATCATCAGACAGGCGTCCTTGCCGTCGATCTCGCCGGCGTGGATGCCGTTCTGGATCAGGATGATCGGCTTACCGCTAGCCGCCGCCGCCGCCGGTGTGAACGCCCGGTCCTTGGAGACGATCACCAGCGGCAGGTCCCTGCCCTGGCCAGACGTTCCGAAGGTGGTCAGTTTCATCTCCGGCAGTGCGGTCTCGATCTTTTTGAGGTATCGGAGCGTCTCGTCACAGGACGGGGTGGACCGGAAATCGTGGGACTCGGCCCAGGTCAGCCAACCTTCCGGAATCTCCCCGGCGGCCGGGGCCGGCAACGGGATGATGGAGATCAGGAGAAAAAGCAGAACCTGTTTCATAATTGAACCTCGTCGTAAAATAGGGACATTCTGCTTTATCTTTCAATTCTTATTTGGGCAGCTATCTGAGATAAGAATTGAAATATAAAGCAGAATGTCCCTATTTATTTTTTCTTGAGTAGCCGTGCGCGGGTGACTGATTTCTCGCCCATGCGGTTGCGGATCGTATCGGTGGCCCGGGCCAGTTTTCGCGCCCGCTCCTCCTCCGGATCGGGGAACAGCGACGGCTGGCCGGAGCCGGCCGGGACCAGGTGGCCGACGCCGACGCCCAGGAGCCGGACCCCCTTGCCGCGCAGGTCTATTCGTTCCAGGTAAAGTTCCCGGGCCGCCCTGACGATCCGCTCCGCCAGCTCCGTCGGCTCGGCCAGGGTCGTCGCACGGGTCCAGGTGGTGAAATCGCCGGTACGGATCTTGATATGCACCGTCCGGGCGGCCAACCGGTCTTTGCGCAGTTCCCGGGCCACCTGCTCGGAGCGAGCCAGGAACGCCCGGTCGATCTCGTCCGGGTCGATCAGGTCGGCTGCGTAGGTCCTTTCCGAGGAAACTGATTTCGGCTCCCGTGCAGGGACCACCGGCCTGTCATCCTCACCCCGTGCAAGCGCCTGCAGGTGCCGGGCCGCCCGACGGCCGACCAGGGAGGCGATGGCCGATTCAGGACTTCCCGCCAGGTCCACGATCCGGTTTACGCCGCCGGCCTTGAGGCGCTCGCCGGTCTTCGGACCAACCCCCCAGAGACGCTCCACCGGCATCGGCCACAGCCGGGTCTGCACCGCCTCCACTGGGAACACCACCAGGCCGTCCGGTTTCTCCAGGTCCGAGGCGATCTTGGCCAGGAACTTGTTCGGCGCCACCCCCACCGATGCGGTGAGGCCGTGATCCTGAACAACCGCCGCTTTGAGGGCTCCACCGATCCCGGCGCCTCCTTCAAGGCTTTCCACGATGCCTGTCAGGTCCAGGAACGCCTCGTCGATGGAGAGCGGCTCCACCAGCGGCGTACACTCCCGCATCCGCTTACGGATCGCCCGGGAGATCTCGGCGTAGCGCTCCATCCGCCCCCGGACCCAGATCCCGTCCGGGCACAGCCGGACGGCGGTAGAGGACGGCATGGCGGAGTGCACCCCGAATTTCCTCGCCTCGTAGGAGCAGGTGGCGACCACGCCTCGGGGGCCCGAATGGCCGATGATTACCGGCTTGCCGGCCAGATCCGGGTTGTCCCGGACCTCCACCGCCGCGAAAAACGCGTCCATGTCCAGGTGCAGGATCACGCGGGGCTGGTTGTGGGCGGTCATCCTCCGATTATAATCGACCGCTGGAGGTACCGGCTTGAGCACCAATAATCGCGCAGTAACCCTGGAACGGGAGAACGGCCGGGGAGTGGTCCGTCTTTCCCGGGACCGGGGCAACGCCATTGATGACGACGTTCTGGACGGCCTGATGGAGGCGTTCGGTGAGGCGGAGCAGGATCCCGGTCTACAGGGTGTGATCATGACCGCAGCCGGCAAGCTGTTCTGCCCCGGCCTGGACCTGGTCTACCTATCGGCCATGGACCGGGCGGAACTGGGCCGGTTCATGGAGAAGTTCGCCGCCTGCCTGTTGCAAATGTACAGTTTCCCCAAGCCGGTGGTGGCCGCCCTTTCGGGCCACGCCCTGGCAGGCGGCTACATCCTGTCCATGACCGCCGACTGGCGGATCCTCCGCACCGGAGCGCTGGTCGGCCTCAACGAACTGCAGGTCGGCGTGCCGCTGCCGTTCGGCGTCTCCATGATCCTGCGGGATACGGTGATCAGTCCGCGACTGGAAGAGGTCGCCCTGTTCGGCCGAAACTACAACGACGAAGCGGCGCTGGCCAGCAGCCTGGTTCACGAACTGTGCGAGCCGGATGCCATGGCGGCGCGTTCAGTGGAGCGGTTGGAGGAAATGACCTCCAAGGATCTGAACTCGTTTGCGGTGACCAAGCATTACCTCCGTTCCGCCACTGTGGAACGGATCGAGGCCTGCGAGGCGGGATACCATGACGAGTTCCTGGACTGCTGGTTCTCGCCAGGAACCCAGGAACGGATCCGGAACCTGCTGGACCGGATCACCCGAGGAGGGAATTCGGATGTCTGACCGCGACTTGCCGGCAGTCCCGTCCCGCCCGTTCCCCGGCCACCTGGCGGTGGAGGCGACCCTGCGGGACACCGATCTGGTCGGCCATGTCAACAACGGCGTCTACCTGAACTGGTTCGAAGAGGTGCGCACCCGGTACGTTGTCAACCGGATCGGGCGGTTGGCTGCAGGAGAGGTCAGTTTCATCATGGCGTCCGCCGCTCTCAACTTCCGTTCGCCGGTGCAGTTGCTGGAGACGGTGGATCTGTACTGCGGCCCGGCTCGTATCGGGAACAAATCCTGGGATCTGGCTTATGAGTTCCGCGCCCGTTCCGACGGCCGCCTGGTGTGCGAAGGGTCTTCGGTGCAGGTGCAGTACGACTACGGAACCCGCAGTTCGGTAGCGGTCCCCGACGACTGGCGCCGGGCGTTCCTGGAGGATCTCCCGCGGTGATCCGTTACGAGGGACAGATGTACCGGCCACCGTCGGAGGCGGACAGCCTGATCCTGCAGGCGACTATCGGCTGCAGCTACAACGAGTGCACCTTCTGCGCCATGTACCGGGACAAGAATTTTCGGGTCCGGCCGATGGACGAACTCAGGGAGGAGATCACCTGGGCGAAGCAGAACGTTTCCGGCGTTCGCAAGGTGTTTCTCGCCGACGGCGATGCCCTGGTGGCCAGGGCTTCGCACCTCCGGGCGATCCTGGACGAATTGAATGACGGCCTTTCCGGCCCTGCGCCGCGTCAGCGTGTACGCCTCGCCGCAGTCGATAGAGGTTCGGACGGTGGAGGAGATGCGCTCTCTTCGCGAAGCCGGCCTCGGCCTGTATTACCTGGGGATCGAATCCGGCGACGATGCAACGCTCCTGGATATGAAGAAGGGGGTGACCGCCGCCGAGATGATCGCATGCGGCCGGAAAGTGAACGAGGCCGGCGTGCGGCTCTCCACCATGATCCTCCTGGGCGCCGCCGGCCGGGACGGCTCCCGGCGCCATGCCGAGGCCTCGGCCCGGGTAGTGAACGCCATCCAGCCCCGGTTCGTCTCCACCCTGGTGATGAGCCCGGTTCCCGGAACTCCGCTGGGGGACCGGGACGCCCGCGGTGAGTTTGAGCACCTGACCCCGCTGGAACTGGCGGCGGAACTACGGGTCTTCCTGGCGGGCCTGGAGTTGACCGGCAGCATCTTCCGGTCCAACCACGCCAGCAACTACCTGTCCCTGGCCGGCACCCTCCCTAAAGACAGGGACCGCATGGTGCAGGCCCTGGATGGTGTGCTCACCGATCCGAAACACGCCCCGTTCCGTCCGGACTGGCTGCGAGGACTGTAGATCAGCCCCAGGAGGAAATCTTGAACCCACAATCTTCGGAAAGATCTGAATCGGCCATGATTCAAGCGGTTGTGGAGATCGCCACCAGTGTAATGTCTCGAGAGAGTCGTCTTCCGGATCGGATCGATCCGGCCGATCCCGGATTCGATCTTCAGATCGGATCCCGTGGCCGCACCATGGATCAGGTGGTGGACACCCTAACCAAAATCATGACCGGCACGCCGTCCTCCGCCAGTCCCAGGTTTCTCAACCAGTTGTTCGGAGGGCGCGATCCGGTGGCGACCCTGGCGGAGATGCTCACCCCGATCACTAACACCTCCATGTACACGTTCAAGGTCGCCGGCCCGCAAGTGCTTGTGGAACGGGAGGTGTTGCGCCGCATGGCGGACAAGGCCGGTTATGAGAATGGCGAAGGGATCTTCACTCCGGGTGGATCCCTGGCGAACCTGACCGCGATGATGGTGGCCCGCAACGAAGGTATCCCGGGGCTCCGCGAAAAAGGAGCGAACGGTTCCCGGTTGACGGTGTACACCTCCGCCGCGGGTCACTATTCCATCCGGAAAAATGCAGGCATTCTGGGAATCGGTCGAGCCAATGTTCGCATGGTGACTACAGACGGGGCAGGCCGAATGATCGTACAGGAGCTGGCGCGCATCATCCGGGATGACCGGGCGGGGGGTGCCGTTCCGGTGATGATCAACGCCACCGCCGGAACCACGGTACTGGGAGCGTTCGATCCTTTGCGGGAAATGGCCGCCGTGGCGCGGGAACAGGGGATCTGGTTGCACGTGGACGGCGCGCTGGGCGGGACGGTGCTGTTGAACCGTGAACACCGGCATCTTCTGGACGGCATCGAACTGTCCGATTCGTTCACCTGGGATGCGCACAAAATGATGGGGGTTCCGCTGTCGTGCTCGGTTGTACTGATGCGCCGCCGCGACCTGTTGTTGCGGAACTATTCCGAAGCAGCCGATTACCTTTTCCAGGCCGATTCCGATCATCTGAACCCGGGAACATCATCGTTGCAGTGCGGACGGCGGAACGACGCACTCAAGCTGTGGGCCGCCTGGATGCACCATGGAGACGAGGGCTACGACGCGCGAATCGGCCGGATGTTCGAACTGGCGCAATACGCCGCCCGTCGTATCGAGGCCGACCCGGCCCTGTCTCTGACGCTGCCGCCCCCGTCTGTGAATGTATGCTTCGAGGTGGCGGGGCGGTCCAGCGCGGCGATTTGCGGTGGCCTGGATGACGAGTCAAGGCTCAAGATAGGTCATGGAATAGTGGAAGGCCGGTGCGCCATCCGCCTGGTGACCGTTAATCCGGATCTGAAAGAGGAAGATATCGACCACGCCTTGAACGAGATCAAAGACGTTGCAGCCGGGCTGCCGCCGGACAAGGGAGGATCCATGCCATGAGAAGTCGTACACAGTCAATGGTTCCGGTGACGCTTGCTCTGATTCTGTTTTTGACGCCGGCACTGACCGGTTGCGCCGAACTGCTGGCCGAACTGGATAAGCTGGAGACCAGCCCGTCCACCACTCCGTCCGACGGTCTTCGGGAGGCGCTGCGGGTCGGCACAGGCCGTGCGGTCGGTGCGGTGGGACGGCTGGACGGTTATCTGGGCAATCCGGACATCCGGATCCCGGTGCCGGACAAACTGCAGAAGGTGGAGAAGGCGCTGCGGATCATCGGCGCCGACCAGATGGTGGACGAGTTCACCACCAGCATGAACCGGGCGGCGGAAGCGGCGGCGCCGGTGGCGAAGCAGGTGTTCCTGGACGCGGTGCGGCGGATGACCTTCGAAGACGCCATGACGATCCTGCGCGGGAGCAGCCATGAGGCCACCGATTACTTCCGCGGTTCCGCCGGCCCCGAACTGGAACGACTGTTTCGGCCGATAGTCGACGACAAGCTTCAATCGGTAGGGGCGACCCGGTCTTTCAATGAACTGATGCGGAAAGTCGACGACCTGCCGCTGGTGAACCGGCCGGTAGTCGACCTGAACGATTATGTGACCGGCGAAGCGCTGGACGGTCTATTCTTGATGCTGGCCCGGGAGGAACAAAAGATCCGTACCGACCCCCTGGCCCGCACCACCGAGCTGTTGAAGAAGTATTTCGGAAGAGAGGAGTAGCAACGATGCAGCGGAAATGGTTTCTTGTCCTCATCACAGGTCTGATCCTCTTCGCCGCCGGCTGTAGCGGCCAGGAAGCCGAAACCCCGGAAGTGGTCGAGCCGGAAGCGGTAGTCGAGCCGGCCGCTCTGCCGATGGAAGAACCGGCGGTCGAGCCGGAAGCTGCGCCCGAACCGGCAACGGAACCGGAAACCGCACCGGAGGCAGTGCCGGAGCCTGCGGCTGTGGTGGCAGCTGCCACCCGGATCGAAGTGGCCGCCACCAAGGAAGGGATCACCCGTGTCGGCGACGCCAAGTGCAAGGTGTGCCACAAGATCCAGCACGCCTCGTGGTCGAAAAGTAGTCACGCTGCTCTGGACCCGGTACTGGATTGCGAGTCCTGTCATGGTCCCGGAAGCGAGTACAAGAAAATGTCCATCATGAAGAACCGGGAACTGGCTGTCGCCGCCGGCCTGGTCTTTCCGGAGGCCGGTTTCTGCACTGCAAGCTGTCACACCGATGACTGGAATGACGGCATGCTGGCGGAGTCCCACGAACGCAAGCCGGCTGCCTGAGCGTGAGCGCATTGCAACTTCTCGAAGGATTGGAGCGGCTCAAGCTTGTTCACGGCGGCGATGCGGCGGCAGACCGCTGCGAACTGCTGCGACAGCTTGATCGCCGCCGCCTCCGGGACCCGGAAGAGGTGGAGCGGCTCCACGAGTGCCTCTGTTTCGCCAGGGCCTATCCGGACAATCGCGAGGTTCTGGACCGGGTGGAGGCGATGCTGGCCGGTTTTTCCGGTCGCAGCGATCTGAAACGGTTCCACCGGTACCTGGGGCAGACCGCTATTGCCGGGACCGAGATCCAGTTCCCGTTTTTTTGGCCCACCGCCCGCTGGCTGGCTCGGCTCTGGCCCGAAAGCCTCCATGTCGACTGGTCCTGGTGGGACAGGAGTGCGCAGAAACGGTTGGTGGACGAGGTTCTGCCGCTGATCCTGCCGTATTCCGAAACACCGGCCCTGGACATGGAAGATCGTTCGGCCAGGGCGTGGTTGGCACGGTTGAAAGGGGACGGAGAGGGAGACGCCGGATTCCTGATCAGGCGGTTCGAAACCCTGCCAGGTGACCGCAATACCCGGGAGAGTCTGTACGACAGCCTGGACGTGCCGGTAATCGTGAAACCGGGGGAGGGAACGCCGAACCGGACCGTGGCCCGCTACCTGCAATCGCCGGTAACGTTCCAGACCGCGCCGATGGACCGCAGCCGGCCGTCCCTGAAGAAGGAACTGGAGCGGCCGCCGGTATCGGCGAGGAAACTGCATCCCCGGAACGCGGACATGCTCCTGGACCTGACCCGGGAGGCGATGGTCAACCGGCTCCGGGACCTGTACTCGTTTTCTCACGCCGATCGCAACGATGTCCGCCTGGTGAATGCCGGCGACGGCCTGCAGTTCGCGTGCATCGGGACCATGCCGGAGCGGCGCCTGATGCTGGAATCGGTTTACGGCTTCCTGACCCTGAAGAACGGGGTCCCCATCGGCTACGTTCTGGCAAGCACCCTGTTCGGCTCCACCGAAGTTGCCTACAACGTGTTCGAGACCTTTCGTAGCGGCGAAGCGGCCCGGGTATTCGGCCGGGTTCTTGCGATGTGCCGCCACCTGTTCGGCTCCCGGTCGTTCTCCATCGATCCGTATCAGCTGGGGTACGGCAACCAGGAAGGGCTGCTGTCCGGCGCCTGGTGGTTCTACTACAAGCTCGGCTTCCGGCCGAAGAACCCCGAGGTGAAGCGGCTGGTCCGGGGCGAGAAGGCGGCGATGAAGAAAAATCAGGGCCACCGCACCGGACCGGACACACTGGAGCGGATGGCTTCCGAGTATCTCTACTACGAGCCGGCCCGCACGGCCGGACCGCTGCTGGGCGGAATGCCGCTGGGGAACGTCGGCCAGTACATCAGCGAGTTCCTGGCTTTGAATTACGGAGCGGACCGTGAAAAGGGGATCCGCGAATGCGCCGCCGAGGCCGGCCGGTTACTCGGAGTCCGTTCCACCGCCCGGTTCACGCCGGATCAGCGCCTGTGGTGGAAACGCTGGAGCCCCCTGGTGCTGCTGCTTCCCGGAGTGCACCGCTGGAGCGCCGCCAACCGCAGGGGTCTGGTGGAGGTCATCAAGGCCAAGGGCGGCAAGAGCGAGATCGAATTCGTGCAAAAGTGCAACAGGCACAAGCTGTTGCAGAAGTCATTGTTGAGACTTGTTGAAGGCCGGTAGCAGAATCGGGGTGTGTCTGCAGCTTATGATAGGGACCGGCCATGCTGTGCTAGTATGACCTACATTCGAGGCAAGGAGCTGGTATGTGCCGTGTTTCAGGCAATGCGCTGAATCGCTGGTGGCGCAGTCTCGTCGTGGCGGTTTGCCTGTCCCTGCTCCTGTTCCTGCCTGTTTTTCTTGAGATTCATCACTCCTGCCAATTGCAGTACGTCCCTTCGGATTCATCCGGTTCTTCCTCGTTGTCCATGGCTGACAAGCCGGCGTATTGTATGGGAACCCGGGATACTTGTGAATCCTGCGCGTTGATGCGCACCCTGCTCGCCTATGAGCCAGGGGAAGTCGTTTGGAGTGCGTGCGCGGAAGTGTCCCTGGGAGGATGCGTCTGCGCCGAGGGGCTGATCGCGGGGAATCGCGGCGAGGGCTCCCCGCCTCCCAGGGCTCCTCCCTCCGTCCGACAGCACCAGACCGCCTAGACCTCCCGGATCCCATGCCGTTCAGAGCGGCTCCACAGGGCCGGGATGCGCGCACCATGTGGATGGCTAACGGAGGCAACATGCACAAACGAAGGATCACACTGTTATTGTTCTACTGGGTCTTGCCGGCGGCGGTTCTCGTCTTCTCGGGCATCGTTCCGCCCTGTCATGCCGCGGACGAAGATTCCCCGGACCGGTCCCTGGAACAGCGGATACTTGAGCTCGAACGGCGCATTGAAGAGCTGCAAAGGCGGCACGCCGAGGAGATCCGGGCCCTGAGGGAGGAAATCAAGGGGTTGCTCCAGGACCGGCCACTGGCGCCCTCCGAGGAGGACGAGTTGGCGCAATTGCGCCGCCTAGCGGAATCCGAGGCGGAGCGGGAGGTCAAGGGAGTTGAAGGGAGCGAGGAAACCACCTTCAAGGCGAGAGGGTTGAGCCTCCAGGCCCTGAACCCCGAGATCAGCATCACCGGGGACATGTACGCCTTCTACCGCGATCAGGACGGCACCAGAGAACGTTCAGGGTTCAAGTTCCGCGGGCTGGGCCTCCACGTGGAGTCGTACCTGGATCCCTATTCCCGGTTCAAGGTCGCCATACCGTTCAGCACCGAAGGGGCCGAACTAGGCGAAGCCTACATGACCCGGTACGGGCTGCCGGGAGGACTGAACGGTACATTCGGCAAGTTTCGCCAGCAGTTCGGAGTGGTGAATCGCTGGCACAAACATGGTCTCGACCAGTTCGATTTCCCACTGCCGCTAAGGCGGATTTTCGGCGACGGTGGTTTGAACCAGATCGGCGTCTCTCTGGACAAGGTCCTGCCTAGAGCGGGAAAGATGTCGCAGGAATTGACCTTCCAGCTCACCAACGGAGAGAACCCGGTCTTGTTCAGCGGCAACACGCTTGGGACTCCCTCCGTCCTTCTCCATTACAAGAACTACCGTGACATCTCGAAGGACACCTACTTCGAGGTCGGTGTCTCGAGCCTTCTTGGATGGAGGGACAGTTGGGATGTGGAGTTGGAGGGTGAGACCTTCACCGAACATGACAGCCTGGCCACGCATGTCCACGGCATGGATATCAGCCTCCTGTGGGAACCGACCGAACGCATGCGGTACCGCAACCTGGTATGGCGCACGGAACTGTACGCTCTCGATCGCTCCATCCTGGCTCCGGACGGTTCCGGACAGGACACCATCGATGCATGGGGCGCCTACACGTATGTCCAGTCCAAGATAAACCGCAGGCTGGATATCGGAACCCGGTTCGACTATTACGCGCCTGACACGAAGGTCTATGCGGTTCCGGCCCCATGGCTGGCTCCTCACGCCTTCCCGTTCGACGTGACACAGTGGCAGCTGGCCCCCTACATCACCTGGCAGCAGAGCCCCTGGGTTCGGTGGCGGGTCGAATTCAACCACCTCGACCCGGGCGAGGCCGCCGAGTCCGAGGACATCCTGTACTTCCAGCTGATTTTCGCCGCCGGGCCGCACAAGCACGAGCGCTACTGACGTGGAGCAACCAAAATGAAGAGCATACTCACGGTATTTCTGATTTCATCCTTTCTTCTTCTTGCGCCCGGTCCGGCCCTGGCCGCGGACAAGGCGTTATCTGAGACCGGACCGGCGACTGCGGGTTGTATCCACCCTGCCCGACTACGCTTCCATCGCGCGGGTTATCGGCGGAGACCGGGTAACGGTGGATGCCATCGTTCGTGGTGACCAGGATGCCCATTTCATCCGACCGAAGCCTTCCTTCATAGACATGGTCAAGCAGGCGGACGTTCTCATCGCCACAGGCCTGGACCTGGAACTATGGCTGCCTACAGTGGTGGACAAGTCGGGCAACAGCAAGGTCCGGAGCGGCAAGGCCGGGTTCGTAGCCGCCGCACAGGGCATGAACCTGCTGGAAGTCCCCGAAATCCTGTCGAGGTCGGAGGGCGGCCTCCACGTCTACGGAAACCCACATGTCACCGGCAGCCCCATCAACATGATGACGGCCGCCCGCAACATCGCCACCGGCCTCATCAGGAACGACCCCGCCGGGAAGGAGATTTACGAGGCGAACCTGAACAGGTTCCTGAACGAGACCAACAGGCGGCTGTTTGGTGACGAGCTCCTCCAACTTCTCGGAGGGGAGAACCTCAACGATATGGCTGAGAAAGGGACCTTGATCCCGTTTCTTAAGAAGCAGCAGTTCCGGGGCAAGCCTCTCATCGATTATCTGGGCGGCTGGATGAAAAAGATGCTGCCCCTGCGCGGCATGGAGATCGTCACCTATCACAAGAACTGGATTTATTTTGTGTCGTTGTTCGGCCTGGATGCAGTCGGTACGGTGGAACCGAAGCCTGGTATTTCTCCGGCGCCCCGGCACGTGACAGGCCTGGTGGAACAGATGCGGGTGCGGAACATCAAGATCATCCTGGCGGCGAACTATTTCGACGAGCAGAAAATCCGGACCGTTGCCGCAAGGGTTGGTGCCGTTCCCGTGATTGTGCCGCTATACGTGGGAGGGGGGGAGAACACCGCTACCTATTTCGATCTCGTGGATCACTGGACGGATCGCCTGCTGGAGGCCGCCGGGCAACCTGTGCAGGGAGGATGATCGATCATGTCGGAAACCGCACGCTTTTTCGCGACCCAGATCTCGCTTCTTGCCATCGTCCTGGTTCTGCACACCTACATCGGGCTTCACGTGGTCCGGCGCGCCCTGATTTTCTCGGACCTGGTGCTGGATCAACTCGCCGCTTTAGGTGCTCTGGTCGGCATCGCCCTGGCCGTGCAGTACGGAACGGCGGGCTCGTACCTGTTGTCCATGGCAGCCGTTCTGATCGGAGCCTTTGCGCTGGCGGTGTGCAAGCCGCGCAGCAAGGCGATCCCCCGGGAGGCGATCATCGGGATTCTGTACGCCATGGCGCTGGTGGGATGTTTGCTCCTGGGAGACAAGATATCCGGCGGAGCGGCCTACTTTACGAAGACCCTGACCGGTTCCATGCTGTGGGTGACATGGTCGGTGGTGGCGGTTACCGCCATAGTCTACGTGATCCTCATAGTTTTTCACTATATCTACCGTGAGCGATTCATAGCTCTGTCCAAAACCGAAGGCGACGCCAGGGTCGCCAGGAAATGGGATTTCCTTTTATTCGCCACCCAGGGGATCATCACGGTTCTCGTCGTTCCCATCGCCGGTGTCCTGCTGGCCTACGCGCTCCTCATGATCCCGGCAGCCATCGCCGCCATGTTCACCAGGAGGTGGAGAGTGGGTGTAGCTTTGGGCTGGAGCGCGGGGATGGCGGCTTGCGCCGGGGGTGTGACCCTTTCCTTCTACCAGGATCTGCCCTACGGGCCGACCCTGATCCTTTGTCTGGGCGTGGTCTTTTTCATTGCGGTAGGAATCCGTGTCGCGATTCCCGCCGCGGTCCGGGGCTGATATGACGATGCTGCAATCCCTGGACGGCCTGGTCGAGATGCTTGGTTTGCCCTTCCTGTTGTGTGCGGCGATGACGGCCATTCTGGGGTATCTCGGCCTGCATGTGCTAAGGCGCGAGATCGTGTTCGTGGACATCGCCATGGCCCAGATCGTCGCCGTAGGTGTGATTGTGGCGCACCTGCTTTTCGATGCCGAAGGCGACTCCCCGCTGGTTTATGCAAGCGCCTTCTGCCTCGCTGTAGTGGCGGCGGCTTTCTATTCCTTTACAAGAAGATCGGTTCGCGAAATCTCCTCGGAGGCGGTTATCGGCGTGTCCTACGCCGTTGCGGCTGCGGCCGCGCTTTTCCTGCTCGGTGTGGCTACCGGCGGGCACGTGCATGCCCAGCACATGTTGTCGGGCAGTGTCCTGTGGGTGACCTGGAACGATCTGGTGGTCCTCGGCATTGTGTTCTCATGCGTCGGATTCTGCTTCTATCTCCTCCGAAAGCAGTTCGAAAAGACGGCCGGCGGCTACGAAGATGCCATCCGGGAGGGCATGAACGTTGTCGGCTGGGACTTTCTGTTCTACACCCTGATCGGGCTGGTGATCACTTTCGCGGTGAGGATCGGCGGGGTAGTGCTCGTCTTCTGCCTTCTGATCATTCCTGCAACTATAGCCGTGATGCATTCCCGCAATCTGTGGACGAGGATGCTGATTGCGTGGACCGTCGGCGTGTCGGGAAGTCTTCTCGGTCTCCTGTTTGCGGACCGTCTTGATTTCTCAGTTGGGCCGGCGGTGGCCTTCCTTCTCGGGGTCGGTCTTGTGGTGGCGACAGCGTGGCGCAGGCTGAGCGTTGCGCCGGCGGCCGGGCTTACCGTGGTGATCGTCACGATCTATACCGCCCTCCTGATCGCCGCGCCCGGATCGGATGTTCCCGGTGCGAACACTATCGGCGATGAAACGCGAATTACAGAGCTGTCAAGTGAAGTACAACCGATAGAATCCAAGACAACTGAGTCGGAGCCTGCCGATCCACAGGTCCGGAGCGAAGCGGTCCTGCAGGCGATCGACCTTGATGTCCAGTCCGGCGTAATTTCCGCCCTGGAGTACCTGAAGGAAGACCCGCCGATCTTCTTCCGCCAGCAGGTGGTGGACCGGTTGAACGAGGCGCTGGAGGCGTCGTTTGAATACGACGCGATGCTGCCGTTCACGGCCCCGGAGAACCGTGAGGCGGTGGAATTCCTGGAGGTCAAGTACGGCATGGTAAAATAGTCGGCGATTCCACAGGATGACTTTCCGCCGCCGTTCCGGTAGGAGAGAGTTCATGCAGTGTTACCAATGCGGCGCCGATCTGAATCAGTCGGATAAATTCTGCTTCGCCTGCGGTGCCCAGACCGAGGGCAGGGCCGGCGGTGAAGCACACGCCGCCGGACAATCACCCTTGAAATGCAAACAGTGCGGCGCTTCGATGTCGGAACAAGACAAGTTCTGTGGTTTATGCGGCGTATCCGTTCCGTCGGTGCAACCAAAACGGCCCGCTCCCGATCTCCGCAAAACGCGAAGCCATATCGTGGCGATCATACTGGGATATTTCTTGTTGTTTCTAGGCTTGCATGCGCTGATCGCCGGCTTCATTTTCAACGCCGATTCGATAGCACAATATCAGATCGGTTTTACTTTGATACGAAACGGTTCGCTTTGCCTGTTGACCTCGATGTTCGCCTCCGGACTGTATCTGTGGTCGCGCAAACAGCGATCCGCCAAGTGTCACGGCAGGGTCATGTTCTTTCTGTCGCTGTTCCTGCTTGTTGCCAGAAGTGTTTTTCAATTGGCAACGAATGGCAATATGTACCAGTAGATTTGTAGGCGGCCCGTTGATCGGTGTGAGAGCTTGCTAGAGGGACGCCCGGCAGTTGCGGCAGAAACGGTCGCCGGATACGATCTCCGAGCCGCACCCGGAACAGAACAGCCGTGTTCGGGCCTGCCGTGACACCCTCGCCGGCACAGGTTGCTGCATTGCCGTCATCTTTCTCAATCGCACAAAGACATTACCTTGGGAGCCGATGGCAACGGCCGTGCTGAAACACATTGCACCGATACCAATTGTGATGCTCATCAAATGCCCCGCCGACATGAGTGCTTGCATCAGCGTGTAGGAAATTCCCCAGATGACGATGAACCAGACCGTGTATTGCACCCTGGGGCCGTTACTATCCATCCACAGTTTCGTCTTCCTGCCCCGCCAGAAACCCAGATACAGTCCGACAAGAAACAGGAAGACCAGTAGTTCTAACGGCAAGCCGGAGCCGATGAAGAACGAGTAGACTCCGAGAATCAGTATGGGGAAAATTATGCCGATGATGCAGCTTTTCTTCGAAACGGGACGAATTCGTCGGTACGTGTAGATCATGCGTGCCATGAGAATCACGGATGCGAACAGGCAGACGTATGGCAGGTAGTAGAGAACTTCACCAATATTCGGAATTGATTCCATATTCTTACGTCGCCTGATGCCCGCAAGCGGAGCAGAAATGTGAGTTGCTACGGAGGGGTGCTCCGCACTGGGAACAAAATACCTTTACGGGTTCCACAGGAGTCCCGCCCGAAAGCACTGCTGTCTTGAGATGCTCGTGAACAATGCTGTCGCTCACGCAGCTCAGCTCGACTTCAAATGCGTCTGATGTGATGTTCGAGAACTCGAAAAGCCACAAACTCCCGTCCGCGCCTCGAAGCCCGGCGAAGTGCTGGTGGTTCCAGCCTGGTCTGCCGCCGCCCTGGTGTGCTTTTCGCCGCACGGACATGGCACACAGCCCTTCGCACACACTCAAATGTGAACATGCACGGCTCAGATCCACACCCGGATTGTAGAATCCATTTTCTTTTGCCGCCCACCCGCGGCGGATCAGAGACAGGAGACCGCTTCTTACGTTGTCTTCCGAGAATGACAGGCTGATCGGTGCGAGAAGCGCCGCACGCGGCACCATCCAGCGCACGTCCGGCGACTGCATGCTCGAATTGCAGGTAGTCAAGATATCGTTGTCGCCAAAGCGCATTTCCCTTGACGGCTCTCGATGAAGAAGGCTGACGAGAGCGTTTTCCTGTATCACATCCGAGATGGCGGCCATCGCCTCGAACTCTTTGCGATCCAGGACCAGCGTGGCGCCCTGTCTGCGACACACCAGTTCTGAAGACAACACTGCGAGGGAGGACTCCAGGAGCAGATACCTGTCGACAGGTCCCGTGATCTCATGCCGGTTGTTCCCGTTGTCACGGTGATACGCAAGACTCGCATCGCCTTCCCGAGCATAGAACCAGGAGAACTCCGGCTCTTCCGCCGGCGTGTAGAGAACCATTCCAATTTCGATGTCGGGCTGTGCAATCCGGATCAGTGCGTTCAGAAGCGCGGTTCGATGTTCCTCCTCCGCCGGTCGGCCCGGATGAACCGTTGACTCGAGAGCTCCTAGAGGAGACCCGGTGGTCGGGCGTATCTGCGCCTCACTCAGCAGGTGAAGTATGTCGGAATCCACCAGCGTCCACGTATTCATCGAAAATGCCTCGTCACTTCTCCGGCGCCCCGGACTTGTCGGCGTCCCACGTGGCGGCCCGCCTCGCAAATTCAAACGGTCGTTCTTGCCAGAACGGCTTCGTGTATTGCGGTGTTGCAGGAGCAGTTCCCGGTGGTAGCGGTGCCTGGACGTCTACACTCCCAGGCGAGGTGCCCGGCGGTGGCGAGATGGCTGTGCCACCATCCAGCGCCGGGTTTACCTGGCCGGTGTCAGGCATAAGCTCCCTGGCCGGTTCCCAGTGCCCATTTTCCAATGCGTTGTGCCAGTTCTTGAAGTCCTGCCACCGGACGCCGCGCTTCTCCATCAGGTGCAGGAACTGCTCGCCCGGTTCAGGGTTCACAACATCGTCGGCGTAGATGCCTGAGTCCTTCCAGGCATCCCGGATGGTGCGATCGAGCCTGTCGAATTCCGGGAACCTGTCGGCCAGTTGCCGGGCCTGCTGGTTCCTTACGATGCCGAACGCCTCTCCCGGGTTCTTGACTCTCGAAACCTCGTGCTTGATGCCGAGCGCGGCGTCCCTGGCTTTCCATTCCGCCTGGGATCTCGGGATGTCCTTGTTTGTGTCAATCGGCATTTCACCCTTGCTCTTTGCCTCAGCTGTGTACGTCGCTTTCTGCGCCGGGTTCGGATCTTTCTTGACGAGCTTGGCCAACTCATCCTGGTCGACCGCGTCCTTCAGCTCGCGGAGATCTCCCGGCATCTTGTCCTGTTTCTTGCCCCAACCTGTATCTTTCCCGCACTGGTCTGCGAAACCGCTTTGGCCGGATCTGATCCCGAGGTCTTGTCGCCGCCACCGAGTTTTTCCTGTGCCCGTCTCAGAATCAGGTTCTTCTTGCCCTGGTGCATCGAGTCCTGACCTTGGCCCTCGCCGTAAAACTTGTGCGGACTGACCTTGCCGGTATGTTTGTCCTTGATGAAGATGCCCTCGTTGGGGCGGGGATTGGCGTCGACATTTCCGGTCAGCTTGAGCTCTCGGACGTTGCCGTCCTTGTCGACGGCGTATAGATCGTAGTTGGCCCGGCGATTCATGTCCTCGGGTGACGCCGCCGAACCGTCGGCAACATTCTTGCCCCTCTGCGGCCCAGACCTGGATTTATCCGTACCGATGATGTCGCCGTCCTCGTCGATCATGCTCGGCCGATGAACGCCGGTAGTCGGCTTGAGAAACTGCGAAGCGCTTTTCCCGACCTCGTACATCATCCGGCCCTGGCCGACGTACTGTGTGGCCGTCATGCCTGCCGTGGCGGTCAGGACTTGGGAGCCGATCTGCCACTGGCCCTTGCGTTTGTGGATGTCCTGCATCTGTGCGTTCAAGCTGTTCAGGCGCGCCCTGCCGGCGTCAGCACGTTTCATGAGCTCTTTTGCCGTCTTTAGATCCCCGGCCGCCCTGGCTTCGCGCGCCTTGTGCGTGGTGCTCTTTATCTCCGTAATGGTGTTGTCGACGTTTCTGAACAGGCCGTCCTGCCTGTTGATGGACTCCTGGAGTCTGTTTTTAAGCTCCAGCGTTCGCCTGAACAAAGGTTCCAGATGCTTCGGGTTCGGTATGAATATGTCCTTGAGTTCGTTTCCGACCTTGTCCGCGGTCCACTTCTTCTTCTGGTTGTCCCAGTGCGCTTTCTCCCGTTCGGATCGCTCACTCACTCGCCTGGTCAGATCGTTCTTCACCTGCTGGATCTGTTTCATGTTCTTGATCGTATTCTTCCGCCGTTCGCGCCACTTCTCTTCCAGCCATTGGTCGCCGTCCTGCTTCGCTTTGTTCTCCTGTTCGTTGGCGTTCTTGTGCGCCTCCTTGGTGTCTTTTTCGAGATTCTCGAGGTAGGTAAGGCGGTCATCGAGTTTCTTGTAAACGGTTTCGTAGTCGCTGCTCGTGCCGGGATCACCGCGCATCAACCATCCGGCGCCGATATACGGTTTCGTCGAGTCGCTGGTCTCCTTCTCGATGTTGAAGTCTTCCGGCGCGGGCCCAAGTTCACTTGCACTTCGATATCGATCCTGGTGGCGATCGTAATCCATTCCTTCCTGGATGAAGGAATCCGAGTACTCGTCGTAATTGAAGCCTTTGTCCTTCATCTCCTGGTGTTGTTTCCGGACAATCGCTTTGCCGGTCTCAGAGTCTCTGGCGACATACTGCTTATTATCATCATCGTACAGGTCGTCGTAGTTCTGCCGGTGAATGAGTGACCACGACGGTCGATCGGAGTGGTCCCCTGACCGCTGTGGGTCTTTGTCCGGTACTAAGGGTGCGTCGCCCGCCGGAGCTAGCGCAGCAGGGTCGATGGGCGCATTCGACATCCTGTTCATGAGCATCCAGGTGAGGAGGAGGATCAGGCCGGCGATAGAGGCCGCCGCCTCCCTGCCGCCGCCTGTGTGTCCGGTGTTGCCCTGGGAGGTGCTAGAGGCCGCCGCCTCCCTGCCGCCGCCTGTGTGTCCGGTGTTGCCCTGGGAGATGTCGATATTTTTCGAAGTTATCCAGAGTCTATCCTGGCCCGAACTGTTGTACTGATTGGAGCGGTGGAGTTCCTGCACCACTTCCAGCAGGTCGCTGGGCGCAATGCCGCCGGGTCGGAAGATATCGCCTCTACCGGGAGGAGCATCATGTTGTTCCCCGCAGAACGCCTTGATGCGATGGCTGGAATTCCCCGGAGGTGCTTCCAGCGTTTCCTTTCCGGCGCACACCATCGTCTGGGTTTTTGGGTCGTCCGGCACGAGCAGTAAACCGAGAGGAACGGTGACGTTTTCCGTTCGTCCGGTGGCGTTGGCGAAACTCACCTCGATGCAGTCGCCGGTATAATAACCGGTTCCCTTGACCACAACCGTGAGTTCTCTTACCCGGCCTTCCATTACCGTGTCGAGGCTTGTTGCGAGAGCGGGAAGAGTCGAGACAAGAACGGCACAGGCGCCAAAAATCAGAGCCGAAAGCCTGATTTTGTTAAAGTTCGCGAGCATAGCTCAATCTCGCAACGTTCATATCCCCCGGGGATTATATCTCAGCTTCGGCATCCTGTTCGGACAAGGGTCCTCATCGTGATATAAAGGCCTGGAAAGCATCAAGGAGGGGAATGCGATGATGAAATACGTCGATATCGCGGCTCATATCCTTCTCGGCCTGGTCTTTACCGTGTTCGGCCTGGGCGGCTTGCTCAACCTCTTCCCCCAACCGGAGTTGGATCAGGAAGCGGCCATGTACATGAGCGGTCTGGTGTCAACCGGTTATTTTATGACCATCCTGAAGCTGGTGGAAACGGTGGGAGGGATCCTCCTCCTGACCCGGCGCTGGGTTCCCCTGGCGCTGGTTCTGCTGGCTCCGGTGGTGGTCCACATCTTCCTGTTCCACGCCTTCCTGGCGCCGGAAGGGATGCCGATGGCGGTAGCCCTTGTGGTGCTGGAGGCCTACCTCGGATTCGTAGTCTACCGCAAGAGCTTCAGGACGGTGTTGCAGCCGACGCCGTAAAGACCGTTCAAACCAGGTTCGGTCCCAGCCAGCGCGCCGCTTCTTTCTGCGTTATCCGCTTGCGGGCGGCGTATGCGTCCAACTGCTCCCGTCCGATCCTGCCCAGGCTGAAATAACGGGCGCCCGGGTTGGCGAAGTACAGGCCGGCTACCGATGCGGCGGGGGTCATGGCGAAATTCCCGGTCAGGTGGACCCCGATGGCGTTCTCGGCGTCCAGGAGGTCGAAAAGAACCTGTTTCTCACTGTGGTCGGGGCAGGAGGGGTAACCCGGCACCGGACGGATTCCCTGGTACCGTTCCTTCACCAGATCCTCGATGGGCAGGGGAAACGGTTCGCCGTGGCTCCACTCCCGGCGGACCTTGTGGTGGAGCAGTTCGGCAAACGCTTCGGCCAGACGGTCGGCCAGTGCTCTCGCAAGGATCGCCTGGTAATCGTCGTGCTCCTCATCGAAACGGCTGACCACTTCTTCCAGGCCGAGGCCGGAGGTGACCACGAAGGCTCCGAGATGGTCCTGGATCTTTCCGGCAGCAGGCGCGATGAAATCGGCTAGACAGTACCGCGAGCGGTCCCTCGACCCCGGTTGCTGCTGCCGGAGGAAGTGGAAACGGGTCAGTTCCTCATTGCGCTCGCTATCCTTGAACAGAACCACGTCGTTCCCGTCGGAGCCGGCGGGAAACAGGCCGTACACCGCCCTGGCTGTCAGACGGTTGCCGGCCACCAGGTTCTCCAGCAGACGGCGGCCGTCGTCCAGCAGTTTCGAGGCCTCCTCCCCGTATTCCGGGTGCTCCAGGATGGAGGGATAGGCCCCCTTCAACTCCCAGGCGTGGAAGAATGGGGACCAGTCAATGTACATTGCGATCTGTTCCAGGGGAAAATCCAGGAGGGTCCGGACCCCGGTGAACGACGGCTTCGGAACGGTCTCGGAACTGAATTCGACTATCGGCTTTTTCTCCTCCGCCTCGGCCAGACTCAGTAATGCGGGGCGGCGGTTGTGGAAGTTCTCCCGGAGCATCTCCTGACCGATGCGGGTCTCCTCCATGAACTCCGCCGCGCCATTGCCCAACAGTCTCGATGCGGTTGCGGCGGCACGGGAAGCATCCGGAACGTGGACCACCGCATTCGAACAGGCCGGCGCGATCTTCACGGCGGTATGTTTCCTGCCGGTGGTCGCCCCTCCTATGAGCAGCGGCGTCTTCAGATTCCGGCGCTTCATCTCGGAGGCAACATGCACCATCTCGTCCAGGGACGGGGTGATCAATCCGCTGAGTCCGACAAGATCGACATTTTTTCTCTAGGGCCGTTGCAATGATCCGGTCTGCCGGGACCATCACGCCCAGGTCGATTACCTCGTAGTTGTTGCAGCCAAGGACCACGCCTACGATGTTCTTGCCGATGTCGTGGACGTCGCCCTTCACCGTGGCCATGAGGATCCTGCCTCGAAAATTCCTGCCGCCGTCCGCCGCCTTCTCCGCGTCCATGTACGGTGCAAGGAACGCCACCGCCTTCTTCATCACCCGGGCGGAGCGCACCACCTGAGGAAGGAACATCTTTCCGGCGCCGAACAGGTCGCCCACTTTCGCCATGCCGGCCATCAGCGGCCCTTCGATGATGTCCAATGGCTTCCCGTATGCCTGGCGCGCCTCTGCGGTGTCCGTCTCCACGTGGTCGGCTATGCCGTGGACCAGGGCGTGGATCAGCCGTTCCTCCAAGTCGCCGGACCGCCAGGCGTTGTCCACCTGTCGCATTTTCCCTTTGCCCTGCACCGTCGCCGCAAACTCCACCAGCCGTTCGGTGCCGTCGTTCCGGCGGTTCAGCAGCACGTCCTCCACACGTTCCAGGAGATCCTCCGGAATGTCGTCATAGACCGCCAGCTGGCCGGCGTTGACGATTCCCATGTCCAGGCCGGCCTCTATGGCGTGGTACAGGAATGCGGCGTGCATCGCTTCCCGGACCACGTTGTTGCCTCGGAACGAGAACGAGACGTTGCTGATTCCGCCGCTGAACTTCGCTTGCGGGCAGATTTCCCGGAGCCGCCGGATCGACTCGATGAACGCAACACCGTAGTCGTTGTGCTCCTCCATGCCGGTGGCCACCGTCAGCACGTTCGGATCCATGACGATGTCCCGGGCCGGGAAGCCGACCTCTGCGGTGAGGATGCGGTACGCCCGCTCCAGGATCTCCACCTTGCGGTTCAGGGAAACGGCCTGGCCGTTCTCATCGAACGCCATTACTACCGCGGCGGCGCCGTAACGGCGCACCAGCCCCGCCTGGCGCCTGAAGCTCTCCTCCCCGTCCTTGAGGCTGATGGAGTTCACCACCGCCTTCCCCTGAACGCATTTCAGGCCGGCTTCCAATACCGCCCACCTGGAACTGTCCAGCATCACCGGGATACGGGAGATCGCCGGCTCCGCCGCCAGGTGGTTCATGAAGGTGGTCATGACCTGTTCCGAGTCCAGGAGGCCCTCGTCCACATTCACGTCCAGGATGTTGGCTCCGCCTTCCACCTGGCGTCGCGCCACCTCCAGCGCCTGTTCGTATTCCCCGTCCCGGATCAGCCGGGCGAATTTGCGGGATCCGGCTACATTGGTCCGCTCGCCGATCATCTGGAAGTTGGAGTCTGGTCTGATGGTCAGTGGCTCCAGACCGGCGTACCGGGTGTACGGCGACCGCGCGGGGGGAGTGCGGGGCGTCACCCCTTCTACGGCGTCGGCGATGGCGGCGATATGGTCCGGCCCGGTGCCGCAGCATCCGCCGACGATGTTGACCCGGCCTTCCCGGGCGAAGCGTCCCAGGAACCCGGCCATTGCCTCCGGCGTCAGATCGTAATCGCCCATTTCGTTCGGCAGGCCGGCGTTGGGGTAACAGGCCACCGGCAGGTGGCAGATGCGGGACAGTTCCTCCAGGTGGGGTTCCAGCTGTTCCGGGCCGAGGGCGCAGTTGAGGCCGACGCAAAACGGCTCCGCATGCTCGATGGAGATCCAGGCAGCCTCCAGGGTCTGGCCCGACAGGGTCCTGCCTCCTGCGTCCATGATGGTCAGGGAGGCCAGCACCGGGACCTCCGCACCGTGCTCATCGAAATACTTCCGGATGGCGTACAGGGCCGCCTTCAGATTGAGGGTGTCGAAAGTGGTCTCCGGCGCAAGGATGTGGACGCCGCCGGCCATGAGTCCGCGGACCTGCTCATAGTAGGAGGCCGCCAGTTCGTCGAAGGTGACCGATCGCATGGACGGGTTCTCGATGTCCGGGGAGATGGAGGCGGTCCGGTTGGTGGGGCCGATGGATCCGGCCGCGAATCTCGGCTTGTCCGGGTTCCGAGAGGTCGCCGCTTCCGCCGCCGCCACTGCGGCCCGGGCCGCCGCCCGGTTGATGGCGAAGGCGTGGCTCTCGAGACCGTAATCGGCCAGGGAGATCGGAGTGGCGGTGAAGGTGTTGGTCTCAATTATGTCGGCGCCGGCGTCCAGGTAGCGCTGGTGGATCTCCTGCACAATCTCCGGCCGGGTGAGGGACAACAGATCATTGCACCCCTTGACGTCCACCGCATGGTCGGCGAACTCCGACCCACGGAAATCCTCTTCCGTCAGCCGGTACGACTGGGCCATGGTCCCCATCGCTCCGTCCATGACGAGGATTCGGCGGGTCATCAGGTCCTGGAGCTGTTTCAGCCTGTCCATGGCGGCAGTTTATCCTACCGGCGAGGATTCTGGTTCCCGCCGCGTTACGCAGGGTGGACCTCGACGCGCTCGTAGAGCATGTTTCTGCGGGCAGGGGTGAAACCGGCCTCCCGGATCGCCCGGATGATCTCTTCCTCGTTCATGTGGAACACGGTGCCGGCGGCGGCCACTACGTTTTCCTCGATCATGGTGGAGCCCATGTCGTTGAGCCCGAACGCCAGGGCGGCGCCGCCGACCTTGGGGCCCTGGGTCACCCAGGAGGCCTGGAAGTTGTCGATGTTGTCCAGGAACAGGCGGGCCACCGTGACGGTCCGGAGGTACTCGGCCGAAGTTGCTTCCTCGCCTCCCAGATCCCCTTCATGGGGCTGGTAGGTCCAGCCGATGAACGCAGTGAATCCGCCGGTGCGGTCCTGCAGTTCCCGCACCTTCGCCAGATGCTCGATCCTGTCGGCCCGGCTCTCCACGTGGCCGAACATCATGGTGGCGGTGGAGCGCATGCCCTGGTTATGGGCTTCTTCCATCACTCCCAGCCACTCGGCGGCGCTGCACTTGTTGGTGGCCAGTTGCTCACGGATCCTGTCCACCAGGATTTCCGCCCCGCCGCCGGGGATCGAGTCCAGGCCGGCGGCACGCAGCCGCTCCAGGGTCTCGCGCAGCGGGATCCGGGAGATCCGGCGGAGATGTTCGATCTCCGGAGGAGACAGGGCGTGAAGCCACAAGTCGGGGAACGCTTCCTTCAGGCGCCGGAACAGGTCTTCGTAGTAGTCGATCTTCAGCTTCGGGTTGTGTCCGCCCTGCAGGAGGATCTGGTTGCCGCCCAGGTCGTAGGTTTCCCCGATCTTCGCGATGATCTCCTGTGCCGAGAGGACGTAACCCTCGTCGTTGTCGCCGGGAGGGCGATAGAACGCGCAGAAACTGCAGAACGCATTGCAGATGTTGGTGTAGTTGATGTTGCGGTCGATGATGTAGGTCACCACCCGTTCCGGATGCTTGCGCCTCCGAACCAGGTCGGCCAGGGCACCCAGCGTAGTGATCTTTTCGTTTTCCAGTAGCAGCAGCGCCTCTGCGGTGGAAATCCTCTCTTCGTCGAGGATCCTGGTGGCGATACCGTCCAGATCAGTTCGAAGGCTGCCCTTCATAAGGATGGACTCCTGCCGGTGGACGCTGCGGCCGCCCGGTGGTGACACGAAGTCCAGCGGTGGAAAGCGAGTTTTATCTCCGGTGCGGCGGGGATCACGCCGCAACGCGCGGCGGCCGCCAGGAATCCGTTCAGCGACTGCAGTTCCCGGGAGCCGAACCGGTAACGGATGTTTTCACGAAGGTAAGCTTCGGAAATTTCAGGCCGGGGTCGACCTTCCCAGATGTACTCCCGGGCGATAGCCGGGATCGCCTGCTTGCCGGTTCGCCGGCAGTGGTGCAGCCGACGGTACAGCGCCCGATCCACGGCGCCGGCGCGACCGGCCCAGACGGCGAACACGAACGGCAGGCCGGTCCGTTCCGCCCAGACACCGCTGAGATCCTCCACGTGGAGCCCGGGAGGCACCGGTTCGAACAGCGCCTTGTCTCCGATCCGAACCGTGGCGTCGGCGGTGGACAGGGACGATTGCAGGTTGCGGTGGCCGGTGAGGTAGACCGGCTTGTTGTTCCAGACCGTCTCGAGAAGGACCTGCACCAGCCCGTTACTGGTACGGGACTCCGGATCCAGGGCTACGGAGCGCACTTCAGCCGGCGGTTTTTTTCCCACCAGCAACACCGATCGGGCCGGACCGGGGCAGTTGATGCTGAGTCCGGGTAGCACCTCCAGCCCGGGAATCCGGGCAAGTTCGATGCAGGGGAGGAGGGCCAGGTCAAGTTCCCCGGCTGCCAGGCGGTCCGCCAGGCCGGCCGGGCTGCCGTAAGAAAGCTCCATCTTTCCGGCTTCGGCGTCATCGGACAGGCCGTAGACCAAGGGTCGAGTGTTCAGGTAGTTGACGGCGCCGATCCGTGTTGGTCCATCCATCGTGACACCTCAGGCGATGGTCGGAGCGTCGGCCGGCTCCAGGATGTTGTACAGGGAGTCGCGTTGAACCGGGACGCGGCCGGCGTCCCGGACCAGCTGTTCCAGCTCGGACATGCGCATCCCCTCCGGCGAGGTGGCGCCGGCCATGTGGACGATCTTCTCCTCCACTACCGTGCCGTCGATGCAGTCGGCGCCCATGTTCAGGGCTGTCTGGGCGATGCGCGGCGTCAGCATGACCCAGTAAGCCTTGATATGGTCGAAGTTGTCGAGCATCAGCCGGGAGACCGCCACCGTCATCAGGTCGTCGAACCCTGTGGGACCGGGCAGGTGTGTAAGTTCGGTGTTTTCCGGGTGGAACGCCAGGGGGATGAAACACATGAAGCCGCCGGTTTCATCCTGCAGCTCCCGGAGGCGGCACAGATGCTGCACCCGTTCCTCCATGGTTTCGATGTGTCCGTACAGCAAGGTGGCGTTGGACCGCAGGCCGTGTTCGTGGGCGATCCGGACCACCTCCAGCCAGCGCTCGGCGCCGATCTTCTTCGGGTACAGCTGCTGGCGGACCCGTTCCGACAACACCTCGGCGCCGCCGCCGGGCAGAGAACCGAGGCCGGCTTCGATAAAGTCCCGGAAGACCTGTTCCACCGGGATCTTGAACCGGCGGGCGAAAAAGTCGTACTCGGTGGCGGTGAACGCCTTGACGTGCAGGTCCGGTTTCAGATCCCTTATCCCACGGATCAGGTCGGTGTAGAACTCGTACGGGTAATCGGGATTGTGACCGCCGACGATATGGACCTCGGTCAGCGGGTTGTCCAGTCCGGTCCGGACCTCGTCCATGCAGCGGTTCAGGTCCCAGGTCCAGCCCTGGTCCTTGTCGCGGTACGGCCGGTAGAACCCGCAGAACCTGCAGTCGGCGGTGCAGACGTTGGTCGGGTTCAGATGCATGTTCCGGACGAAGTAGGCGGCGTCCCCGTTCTTCCGCTCCCGGACCAGGTTCGCCATGGCGCCCACCGCCATCAGTTCCCTGGATTCGAAAAGTCGAAACCCGTCCCTGGCGGTCAACCGCTCCCCGGACAGGACTTTGTCGTAGATCGATTCCAGGCCGGCAGCATCCGCCAACCGCTTGATGACCACGGACATCAGACTGGATCTCCCCGAATTGATGATGTGCCTGCATTATAGGAACCACCGATCCAACTCGTCAATTTTGATGCTACCATTCGGTTTTACCGGTCAACGGAGGCGTGACGGGATGTGTGGGTTCATCGGTATCATCGGATCGGACGCCGCCGTTCACGAGATCTACGACGGCCTGGTAGCTATCCAGCACCGGGGGCAGGATGCCGCCGGCATCATCACCTACGACGGCCGGTTCCACATCAAAAAGGGTGAGGGGCTGGTCCGGGACATTTTCTCCGCCGCGAATATCGAGCGACTCCAGGGTGATATGGCGGTCGGGCACGTGCGGTACCCCACTGTCGGTTCCGGAGGAGGTGAGGACGCTCAACCGTTCACAGTGAACTACCCGTACGGAATTGTCATGGCCCACAACGGCAACGTGGCGAACTACGATTCCCTGGAGACCGAACTGGCCGATACCAGCCTCCGGCACATGTACTCCGGTTGTGACGTGGAAGTGATCCTGAACGTGTTCGCCAACGGGCTGGCCCGGGCCGGTGACGGCGGGTTCTCCCTGGAGGGCTATTACGGGGCCGTGAAAGAGGTCTACAACAAGGTGAAGGGAGCCTACAGCGTTGTTGGGTACATCGCCGGCCACGGCATGTTCGCATTCCGCGATCCGTACGGCATTAAGCCGATCGCCATGGGGAGCCGGGTGAAGGACGGTCGCAAAGCCTACGCCGTCGCCTCCGAATCGGTGGTGCTGTCCACCCTCGGTTTCGATCTGCTCCCGTGGGGCGATCCGGGCGAGGCGGTGTTCATCGATCTTGACGGCAAGGTCTCCCGGAGTCGTATCGCCGAGGCCCGGCCCCATCCTTGTGTTTTTGAGTACGTCTACTTCGCACGTCCCGACTCCTACCTGGAAGGGGTGTCGGTATACGAGACCCGGATGAAGATGGGTGAAAAGCTGGCGGAGGCGTTCCGCGCCGGCGGGCACACGGCGGATGTGGTGATCCCGGTGCCGGATTCGGCCCGCACTTCCGCCCTGGCCATGGCCCAGGCGCTGGGACTGCCGTACCGGGAGGGGCTGGTAAAGAACCGCTATGTGGGCCGGACCTTCATCATGCCCGACGCCGGGGAGCGCAAGCGGTCTGTGCGGAGAAAACTGAACGCCATCCAGCGTGAGTTCAAAGGCCGGGACGTCCTGCTGGTTGACGATTCCATAGTGCGGGGCACTACCAGCCGGCAGATCGTTCAGTTGGCGAAGGAAGCCGGAGCCCGCAAGGTGCTGTTCGCCTCCACGTCACCGCCCCTGACCCACCCTTGCGTGTACGGTATCGACATGGCGACCAAGCGGGAGTTCATCGCCCAGGATCGTACGGTGGACGAGATCGCCCGGTTGATCGGGGCCGACGCGGTGATCTACCAGAGTCTGGACGATCTGCTGAATGCGGTTCGGGAGGGGAACGGGGACCATGTCCGGGAGATGTGCGCCGCCTGCTTCACCGGCGACTACCCCACCGGAGACATTACAGGCGAGATGCTGTTGCAGATCGAGGAAGAACGTTTGATCCAGGGCAAGTAGCCCCGGGCAGGGGAGCGGACATGAGCGGCTTCGACATTGCGCTGCTGGTCTTGATGGGTGTTTTGGTTGTAGTGGGATTGATGAAAGGTCTGGTCAGGATCCTGGTCGGCTTTGCCGCCCTGGTCACCGCGTTCATCGTGGCCAGTGTGTTTCATCAGCCGCTGGCGAACAGCCTGGAACGGCAGGACATTGCAATTGAGATCCTCCAACTGTTGAGCTACCTGGCCCTGTTCATCGCTGTCATGCTGGCCGGCGCCGTGCTGGCGTTCCTGCTGCGGAAGCTGATGAAGGTGGCGATGCTCAGCTGGGCCGACCGGCTGGCCGGGGCGGCGCTGGGGATCGCGGCGGCATTCATTGCGTTCTCCCTGCTGGTGCTTCCCATCGTGGCCTACACTCCCGGCGGCACCCGGATTCTGGATCGCTCGGTCATGGCGCCGTACGTCCTGGTGATGGCCGACCTGGCGTCCCGGGCGGTGCCGGACGACCTGGTTGACCGGTTCCGGAAGCAACTGGGCGAGTTGAAGGAGCAGTGGGAGGAGGACCAGATCACCGCCGGCTGAGGATCTCCACCAGTTCCAGGGCCAGGGGCTGGAGTTCCGGAGGCAGTTCGTCCTCCGTATCTTCCAGCAACGCCAGGTTGCCGGCGTCCATCGCCTTTCCCAGCAGCACCTTCAAATGGTCGTCGGTATCCTGCTTCCCAAGGATGTCCACCAGGTTCATCAGGTCGGCAGCGTCGTAGCTACGCCGGGCCGATAGCGCCTTGAGCGCCGGCAGGTTCAATTCCACCGATTCCGCCTGCAGTATGAAGTCACCTGCAGCAAGCTCCTCTCCCCTGAAGAACCAGATCAGTTCGCCGTTCTCTGTGGTTCCGTTGGTGGTCAGGACCGTGCCTGGGAGGGCGACCCGGCACAGGAAACGGTAGCGGGGAGAACCTCCGGAGGCATAATGCCCCTCGATCGCCCGGAGCAGTGGTTCAATTTCCTCCAGTGCCGCTTCTTCTGATCCATATTGTCTGACCAGAAGATCCTCCATCCGTTCTTCCAGATTCAGGGCGTCCGGTATGAACGCCAGGTGCCGCGGTTTCACCGTCTCGTCGCTGGTGGAGACCGCCGCGGCCAGGCGCTCCCGTGACCAGTTGAGGAGCGGGTCGGTCTGCAATTCCCAGAAATCGGGCACCGCTTCCTCCGGCTTCAGGTTCTCCGGGTAGACCACCGGGGCGCCATGCCGTTCCAGGATAGTGCGCCAACGGTGGTAGCGGCTCTCAAACCGTTCGATGCCTGGAGCCGACTGCCTCACCGTCAGGAACTCACGGGTGATCGGTCCGGCCTCCAACTGAAGGAAACGGTCCACCCCGTCCAGGTCGATGCGGCTGCCGTACATCGACGCCAGTTCATCCCTGAAATAGTTCGACACCCATTCCAGGATCTTGTCCACGGCGGCGTTCACATCGGCCTGACCGAAAGGATCGCCGAACTGTTCCTGGAACCTCCAGCGGGTGAGCACGACCAGGTCGTCCCGATCCAGCCGGACCTGCTGGCGGTCCGGCACCTTGCCTTCTACGTCCAGGTGGGCCAGAACCGGTGGGACGTCTTCCGGCAGCCTGAAAATCCCCTCGGCATGGAGGGTGGACGGGCCGGCCTCCACCCGGTCCCAGCGATCCGGAGCGGCCAGGATCAGGCCGGTTTTGTCCTGGAGCCATCCGTCGGTTTCGGACGGGCTCTCCGTAGGTTTGTCACGGCCGGTGACGTCTGCCTGCCTGTCGATGCTGCCGTCGGGATAGATCCTGGATGCGATCTCCACCACCACGTCCGGCCTGCAGCCGGTGCAGAACGATCCCAGGCACATAAGGACGAGGATCGCGTTCCATCTCATGATTCCGGTTTATCCGGCGCCGGCCAGGGAAAGCAGGCGGCGGAGGGCTCCTTCCACTGCCAGTTCAGCTTCGTGTTTGGTGCCGGCATCGGCCTCCAGGGTGACCCGGATCCCACGGCTCTTGTGCCGAAATCCCGGTGTGTAGGACTGAATCCAGACTCCGGGGAAATCGTTCCGCACCTTGTCCAGCCAGGGGCGCAGCACCGACTCGTCCAGGGTGGGTGTTTCTACCTCCCTCATGGCGGTGGCCGGCTTTTCCTGCAGCATTTTCAGGCCCGGAACCGCCGCCGCCCAGGTGGAGCGCATCTCGTCCGGCAGCCCGGGCAGGTTCACTACCGTGGCGCCGCCGGGAATGCTGGCGCGCACCCCCGGTGCTATGCCGTTTTCGTTGATCAGGGGTTCGCCGCCAGCGGGGAGAGCGCACAGCTTCTCGCGGGAACGGTTCAGCCCGTCATGAGCGACGATATGACGCTCCTTCAGCCGGCGGTAGGCCGCTTCCACCATCTCCTTCGCTTCGGAATGAATCGTCAGCGGTACGCCGAGAGCTTCGGCTGTGGCCTGCAGGGTCCGGTCATCCACCGTCGGTCCCAGGCCGCCGGTGGTAACCACCAGGCTGCACCCTGCAACCAGCCCTGCACGGATGGCTGCGGTGATCGCCCGGTCATCGTCAGGCACTATGGTGACACGGATCACCCGGGCGGACCGGCGTGTGAGGCTTTCCGCCAGGAACGGACCGTTGGTGTCGGTCATCCGTCCGCGGCACAACTCGGTGCCGATGGAGATGATCTCCACCAGCGGCGGTCCTTCCGCATCCGGGCGCACCCGGGGCGCCGGCTCCGCCTGGGAGACCTTCCGCCCGTCCCGATCACCTTTGTACAAACGACTGTCGGTGCCCATGGGGGAACGATAGCACAGTGAAGCGGAGGAAAATCAGCCGAGGGGGATCTGCAGCTTCTGGCCGGGATGGATCACGGAATGGAGTGTGAGCTGGTTGGAACGGAGCAGGCTGTCTAGGTTGACCCGGTACTTCGCGGCGAGACCGATGAGGGTATCACCGCTAACCACCGTGTGGTAGCGGGGGCGTGCTTCTGTGATCTTGAGTTTTTCGCCGGCGTAGATACGGGCTTCCCGGGGGGCCATGCCGTTGAGACGGCGGAGTTGGGCCACCGTCATCCCGTACTCCCGGGCGATGACCGAGAGGTTTTCACCCCGGGCCACGGTGTGGAACCGGTCAGGCGGTAGTCCGGGAGGTGTAACATCAACCTCCTTGGCCTCACCCCGGGCGAACCGGTTCAGGGAGCCTGCCGGCAACCACACCCGGGTCCCCGACGGGAGCGCCAGGACGCCGTGGACCGTCCTGCGGGTCCATGCCGGGTTCAGAACGGCCAGTTCCTTCAGGGGAACGCCGTAGCGCCGCGCCAGGTCCGAGGCGTGAAGGTTCGAGTCCAGGAACAGAAAATCCAGATCCATCGGCAGCTCCGGTACGAGTCCTTCGGGGAAGAATCGTTCCGGATCGGCGGCGATGTTCCGTGCGGCAAGGAATTCGGCGTAGAAATTCCGGGAGGCGAACCCGAAGTACCGGCTGCGGTACTCGTGCACGATCCGGACGAAGTCGTTGCCGAATTTCGTCTGGGCCCTCCGCATGCCGTTTACGCCGTGGTTGTAAGAGGTAATGGCCATCGGCCAGTTCTGCAATTTGTCGTAGGCTGCGGCCAGGAAACGGGCGGCCCCTGCCGCCGACGCGATCGGGTCATACCGTTCGTCCAGTCTGGAGTTGATGGTCAGGAACTGTTTGCCTGTGGACCTTGTGAACTGCCACACACCCGCCGCCCCGGCGGAAGAGCGGGCCATCGCCTGGAAGGACGATTCCACGTGAGGGAGGGCGACCAGGTCTTCCGGCAGCCCCTCGTTCCGGAATATTTCACGGAAGACCGCATCGTAGCGGTTCCCCAGTTCAACCCCGCGCTTGAACCGCGACCTCAGCCCGCGCTGGGTCCTGACCCGTTCATGGGAGCCCTTGATACGGCCGGTGCCGGCGGTGGTGGTGATTTGGAGGGCAAGTTCCTTCTGGGCATCGGACAGTCCGGTTCCGGCTGCGTTGGCGGATTGAAGATGCCTCAAGCGGTCTTCCCAGTCTTCCCGCAGCGCTTCCACCAGTTGCTCCTGGTTGTCTGTGTAGTTGTCCTCAATCTTGCCGGGGAGGTCGAAAACCTCGTAGACCAGGCCGGGGTATTCCATGTCATGGACCACCACCTCGTCCCGGTCGTATTCCGCGAAGATCGACTGCCAGAACCGCACGTGGTCTTCCAGGCCGGCAGGGATCGGAAACGGGTCCGATGCGGTGGCCGGGGCGGGGGACAGGGTCAGGGCGCACAGCAACAGCCTCAGCGTGACGATTCCACCTGATCCGTTGCGCAGCCTCATCTAGTAAGTATACGCCGCGGGGCCGGCCGGGCAACTCGTTACAAGAAGAACACCAGGGTCACCAGCAGGAAGATCGGCACCAGGATCGGCAGGGACCACCGCAGCAGGTAACCGAAGAACGACGGCATGGGTACACCTGCTTCCTCCGCGATCGCCTTGACCATGAAGTTGGGCGCATTGCCGATGTAGGTGTTGGCCCCCATGAACACGGCGCCGGCGGATATCGCCAGTAAATACTGGGTCTTGTCGGCCATCAGGAGGGTTACCGCCTCCGCCTCCGCAAGGCCCGGGTAGAATTGGCCCAACTCGGTGTTGAAGAACGTCAGGTAGGTCGGCGCATTGTCCAGGAACGATGACAACCCCCCGGTGACCCAAAAGTATTGCCACGGTTCCCGGACCGCGGCGATCAGACCGGCCAGGCTGCCGTTCTCTCCCGCCTTAAGAATCGCCAGGGCCGGGATGATGGTCATGAAGATACCGGCGAAAAGATACGCCACCTCCCGGATCGGTTCCCACGAAAATCCGTTCGCCTCCCTCAGGCTCTTGCGCGTAGTGACCATGGAGAGGATCCCCATAACAATGATCAGGGCGTCCCGTGTCAGGCTCTGGATGCCGATGTGGATGCCCAAGACGGTGACCTCTCCGGGCCGCCAGACCCCGGACAGCAGTACGGCGCCCATGATCCCGCCCAGGAACAAAAGATTGTGCAGCCCGCCGATGCTTAGCGGCACCTTGTCGCCCGGCTCACTCGCCGGCCGCTCCTCCCGGCGGTAATACCAGGTATCGACGGCGAAGAACAGCGCCAGCAGGATCAGCGCCGTCATCGACATGGACGGCAGCAGGCGCATGGTCCAGAAGAAGCTGACCCCGTGAAGGAACCCGAGGAACAGCGGCGGGTCGCCCAGGGGAGTGAGGGAACCGCCGATATTGGCCACCAGGAATATGAAGAACACCACCACGTGGACCTTGTGCTTGCGCTTGATGTTGGCGCGCAGGATCGGACGGATCAGCAGCATGGCGGCGCCGGTAGTGCCGACCCACGAAGCGATGATCGTGCCCAGGGCCAGGATCCCGGTGTTCATCGCCGGCTTGCCGGCCAGTGTGCCCTTGACCACAATCCCGCCGGCGGCGGTGAACAGTCCCCAGAGCAGAATGATGAACGGTATGTAGTCCAGCAGATAGATGTGGAGGATCTCGTGCACCGCCTCGCCGCGGAAAACCAGCAGAGCCGGCAGTGCGAAGATCAGCGCCCACAGCAGGGAGACCTTCGGGTAGTGGTGGTGCCAGAACTGCGGAGCCGCCAGGGGGAAGATGGCGATGGACAGCAGGATACCGACGAACGGCAGCACGGTCCAAAGCGGGAACCGTTCTCCCAGCCCGCCGTGGTGTGCAGTTTCTCCGCCGGCGTCAGGATGAACCGGCTCCGAGGCGGCTGCAGGCAGGGCGAGAAGCAGCAGTCCCAGCATGGCTATCAGGAGGGTGAGGCGCATCGGGATCTCCTCTTCCCGGGCCTTCCCGGGGGTCGCCTATCTTAGCGTTTTGGAGAATAAATTCCAGAAACTCATGATCCGCCGGTTCGACAGCAACGCAAGTCCCCCTGCCATGAGCACGACGGCGTAGAGTATACCCCTGTGGACCAGTGTTCCTGCCGCGGCGGCGGCGGGATCGATGCCGATCCGGGAGAACAGGCCGATCAGGGCTAGCTCGGTCACGCCCAGACCGCCGGCTCCGACAACCGCTCCGGCGGTGGTTCCTGCCGCCAGCACCGCTGCCAGCTGCAGGAGGGAACCACCGGTTCCCAGAGCATGGAATACCAGGCCGCAGGCCAGGCACAGCATCGACCAGGACAGGGAGGCCAGGCCGATATCCGCCGCCAGGTGGCCGGTGCGGCAGCCCGGACCGAGCACAGGCTCAAGGACGTCCCGGGTCGTCCCCCGGGTGATCCTCCAGATCGGCCGTCGCAACGGGAAGTACAGCGCAACCAATAGCAGCGCCACCGTTCCTCCCCAGAGGAACGGCCACCCACCGGAAGCCAGAGCGGTGATCCCGAACAGGACCAACCCGCCCAGGATATTGCTGGCCTGGTCCGCGAGGGTCCATCCCCAGGCCCGGGGGAGGTCCCAACCGGTCTCTCTGCGGATTCCGGCGGCCCGGTACAGGCCGCCGCCGATCTTCACTGTTGGTGTGAGCAGATTGATGAACGCCCCGGCCAGGATCAACCGCATTACGGTCCCGTACCGAACCGTTCCGTGGCGACGGGCTAGCCGTGTCGCCTTGAAGTTCCAGATCAGGAACCGGGCGGCAAGAGGCAGGAGGGACAAAGCCAGCAGCCCCGGGTCCGCTCCCCGGGCCGCGGCAAAAACCTTGCGGGGCTCCAGGGAGATCACCAGCCATACCACGACGCCGAGACAGACGGCAATCAGCACAATCTTCCCCAGCCGCAGCATCATGGCCCCATGGTACTCCCTGTCCGGCCCTGTGATATCTTGAGCGACGTGAATCCCCGGCGGGACGGGACTTCTGAAGGAAAGAAGAATGGAATTCCGCGACCGGTTCAATCGGATCCATGACGACCTGCGGGTGTCGGTGACCGACCGGTGCAACTTGCGTTGTTCCTACTGCATGCCGGAAGAGCCGGTTTGGTTTCCGCGGAACCAGATCCTGGACTACGAGGAGATGCACCGGCTGGTCCGGGTTATGGCCGCACACGGCGTTCGGAAGGTCAGGGTGACCGGCGGAGAACCGCTGGTTCGGAAGGATCTGACCCGGTTCATCCGGCTCCTGGCGGACATACCGGGTATCGATGACATCTCCCTGACTACCAACGGCGTCCTTCTTGAAGCGATGGCAAAGCCGTTGACGGACGCCGGCCTGCACCGGGTTAACGTAAGCCTGGACAGCCTGGACCGGGAACGGTTCCGGCAGTTGACCCGCCGGGACGATCTCGATCAGGTTTTGGCCGGCCTGGAAGCGGCGGTGTCCGCCGGCCTGTCGCCGGTGAAGATCAACACCGTCCTGCTCCGCGGCATCAACGAGGACGAAGCGGAGCGGTTCGTTGAGACCGCCCGGGACCATGGCTGGGAGATCCGGTTCATCGAGTTCATGCCTCTCGAGAACAACGGCACATGGGATGTGGGCCAGGTCGTCACCGGGAAGGAGGTCCGGGAACGGATTCACGCCCGCTGGCCCCTGGAACGGTCTCCGGCAGGGAACCGGTCCGCCCCGGCGACCCGCTTCCGGTTCCGGGACGGTCGGGGAACTGTCGGGTTCATCAATTCGATCTCCGAGCCGTTCTGTGGAGATTGCAGTCGTCTTCGCCTTACCGCCGACGGCAAATTGCGGGTCTGCCTGTACGACCATGCCGAGATCGATCTTAAGACACCGCTTCGGGAAGGAGCCGCCGATGAGGATTTGGCGGCCCTGATCAACGCAGCGGTGCTGGGGAAGGGCAGGGGCGGTGCGCTGGAGATCCTGGAAACGAAGAAAATTCTACCCCGCAAACGGACCATGCATCAGATCGGCGGTTGAGGTTCAGTCGTCAGGGGCTCCACTGACTCCGGGATTCCGTTTCCGCGACAGGGGGACCACCAGCATCCGGCCGGTGATGTCGTTGACGTCCACATAGACGTCCGTGTCGAAGGTTTCCTTGAGGTTGGCGTAGGTGAACACTTCCGCCGTCGGGCCGGCCGCCAGGATCCTGCCTTCCTTTAGCAGGTAGATCCGGTCACAGTACTCTGCTGCGATGTTCAGATCATGGAGCACGGACAGTACGCCTGTCTCCTCATCGTCGGCCATGGAACGAACCAGGTCGAACAGTTCCACCTGGTGCCGTATATCCATGAAGCTGGCCGGCTCGTCCAGGAGCAGGCAGCCCGGTTCCTGTGCCAGGGCCCGGGCGGCTACCACCCGCTGGCGTTCGCCGGCGGAAAGTTCCAGTACCGGGCGATGGGCGAACTGGAGGGCGCCGCACCGTTCGAGAGCGCTCCTGGCCAAGGCGATGTCGCCCTTGGATTCGAACGCCAGGCCGGCCAAATGGGGGTGCCTACCCATGAGCACCACCTCCAGGGCGTTGAAAGAAAACCCGAAGACAGGCTCCTGTGGCACCACCGCCAGGGTTCGGGCCAGATCCCTGGGTGCCAGGTCCCGCAGTTCCCGGCCGCCCAGGGTGACCGACCCGCCGTACGGTTTAAGAATGCCGGACAGCACCTTCACCATGGTGCTCTTGCCGGACCCGTTGGGACCCAGGAGGCCGACGATCTCGCCGGGCCGTATGGAAAGGTCTATGCCGGCCAGGATCTCTCGTTCGCCGTACGCGAAACGCAGGTCCCGGACCTTGATGGCGGAGGCGTGCTCAGCGGAACTCATAACCGGTCCGCCGGGTGCGCAGGAGATACAGGAAGAACGGCCCACCCACCAGGGCGGTAATCACTCCCACCGGCAGTTCGCCGGGGAGGATGATGGTCCGGGCCAGCAGGTCGGCCAGCACAAGAAACGACGCCCCGCCCAGGAAGGAACACGGGATCAGAAGGCGGTGGTCCGGTCCCAGGAGCAGTCTTAGGATGTGGGGCACGACCAGGCCGACGAATCCTACCAGCCCGGCTACCGCAACCGCGAGTCCGGTGAGCAATGAACCGAGGATGAAGGTCCGGCGCTTGGTTTTTTCTACGTCCACGCCCAGTTGCGCCGCTCCTTCCTCTCCCAGGGTCATGGCGTTGTACTCCCTGGCATGTGCGAGCAGGAACAGGACCGCCCCCAGAATCAGGACGGTCAGAACGGCTACGGATCCGAACCCTGCGGAAGGGACGTGGCCCATGAGGGAGAACACGATGTCGTGGAGCTGTTCCAGGCTGGCGATACTCTGAAGGAAGTAGATCAGCGCACCGCTGAATGCGTTGAAAATGGCGCCGGTGAGCAACAGGGTGTAGACGGTCAGGTGGCCGTCCACCGTGGCTATTTTCTCGATGAGGAACAGGGCGCCCAGGGCGCCCAGGAATGCGAACAGCATGCGGCCGTCCAGCCCGAAGGCGATTCCGGCTCCAGCGCCGCCCAGTCCGCTGAGCACCGCCAGAACGCTGCCGATGCTGGCGCCGCCGGAGACGCCCAGGACGAACGGATCGGCCAGCGGGTTGCGCAGCAGGGCCTGGAACACCGCTCCGGCCACCGTCAGGGCGCCGCCGATCAGCGCCGCCAGCAGAACCCGGGGAAGACGGACCTGCAGCAGGATCTGCCGGGCGTGCGGGTCGGCGTCAACGGTGCCGGGGGATATCAAGGGACCCAGTCCGGCGCTGCCGCCGCCGAAGGACAGACCGGCCAGAATGCTGCACGCCAGGACAGCCGTCAGGATCAGGACCCCCAGCAGGAGGGTGCCGGCAGTCAACGGCTTACGGGCTCTCCTCAATCGTCATCTCCATCGGTTGCGACTCACGGAACGGTTTGAAGTCGGTCTCACCCGGTTCCCCGAAAATCTCCGGGTGGATCAAACGTCCCATCCTCTCCGTCATGGCCGGCAGCCGCATTCCCGGGATAACCAGCAGGTCCGGATCAACCCAGAATACCCGATTCTCCCGTACCGCCGGAAGGAAATCCCATGTGGACCATGGACCGGGCCGCCGCCCCCTCAGAGCGTCCGGCCCGTTGTCGGAGGTGTCGATGATCACGTCCGGCATCCGGGCCAGGATCGCTTCCAGGGAGGCCATCCGATAGGGAGAGCCGGCGTCGGCCGCCACGTTGACGCCGCCGACGGTTCGGATCATCTCGTCGATGTGAGAGCCCGGTCCGGCGATATAGAGCGGGTCCCTGCCGACCACGAACAGCACCGTCGGCTGGGCGACCCCCCGGGCCTGGAGTCGGATCCCGGCCATGGCCGATTCCAGGGAGTCCAGGATCCGGCCGGCCGCTTCTGCGCGGTTCAGTCGCTCACCCAGAGTCGTAAGGGCCTGACGTGTGCCATCCCAGTCGGAGGTGTCCAGCTCCATAATCTCCACACCCAGGTCTCGGAGGCGCATGTTGGAGCTTCGGGAGGCGTCGGAACGGGCTGTAATCAGGATGTCGGCCTTAAGTTCCAGAACCATTTCCACATTGGGGGCGTTGTACGGACCTACCCGGGGCAGGTTGTTCAACTCTGCCGGTCGTGTCACATAGTCGCCGATGCCCACGATCCGGTGGGTCAGGCCGAGTTCCGCCAGCATCTCTGCGGCGGCCGGGGAGACCACCACCAGGTTCGGCAGTGGAGAGCCGGACTCAACAGCCGGTTCCTGCGCCGACCGGTCGCCGGAACAGGCAGGTGACAGGATGGCGAAGAGGAACAGGAGCGAGGCGGCAAGCCGGCGATGACCAGGCCGCATCCTTATTCCGGCTTGCGGGCCACGATACCGGCCCGGGCTCGTGGACGGAGGCCGAGCCTCTCCGGGTTCGCCGATTCTTCGTAGTGCAGGATCTCCCAATCGGCGAACAGCTCCTTGAGCTCACCATGTTTCAGGAGGTAGTCCGGATTGGTGGGCGGCCCGAACTTCGGCTGGTCGACGGTGAACGTATTGTAAATCACCACGCCATCCGCTTTGACGCCGTCCTTGATCTCCTTGAACAACGGCCGGTGCAGGAAGTTGAATACCATGATGACGTCATACGCCTCTTCAGGGATGATGTACGAACCGTCTTCCACGTTCCCCACCAGGGCGCGGATAGGGGCTCCCAGTTGGCGGGCTGACGCCCGCGCCGAGTTCACGGCGTCCGGGCTGACATCCACGCCGTCCACGTCGAAACCGCGGGTGGCCAGGTAGATCGCGTTGCGGCCGTCGCCCATGGCGAGATCCAGGGCGATCCCCCTGGGGAGCAGGTCGAAATGCCGGATCAGGAAGTCACTGGGGCCGATGCCGAACCAGTGCCGTGAGTGATCGGCGTGGCCGTTGGTGGTAGGCCCGGTCCAGTGCTGCAGACCGCCCGCCAGGTTCAGGAGCGGGGAGACCGCATGCTCCACCAGCAGTTTGCAGGCCGACTCGGCCCGGATCCCATTTTCGCTGAGCACCGCCACCGGTGTGCCGCTGTTCGGGATCTCGCCTACACGGGATTGCAGCTCATGGAGCGGGATCAGGAGGGAGCCGGGGATGTGCCGGGCGGCATGTTCGGTTTCGGTGCGTACGTCCAGCACCACCACCGGTTCGCCCATGACGAGCTTGCGGTAAAGTTCCTCTCCTTCGACGGTGCAATAGCGCGGATCACGAGTCACCGTACCGGTCCCTCCAGAACCGGTAATATAGTGGATCGTCGAACGTTCCGCCTCAGGCCGGTTCTCTGGACGGACAAAGGCCTGCAATTCCGCACTCGCCGCAATCCGGTTTACGGGCCTTGCAGACCTGTCTGCCGTGCCAGATCAGCCGGTGGGAGGTCAAGGTCCACTCCGGTACCGGCAGCGCTTTCATCAGGTCCACTTCAATTTTGACCGGATCGGTGTGGGAGGTGAGTCCGAGCCGGCAGGCAAGCCGCTTGACGTGAGTGTCCACGGCGATGGCCGGCTGTCCGAAACAGTTGCCGAGGATGACGTTGGCGGTTTTGCGTCCCACCCCGGTAAGTTTCACCAGCGCCTCCATGGTGTCCGGCACTTCCCCGCCGTGGTGTTCCATCAGGGAGCGACCCATGGCGATGAGGGATTTCGTCTTGTTGCGGTAGAACCCGGTGGAATGGATCAACCTTTCCAGTTCCGGCGGATCGGCCGCAGCCAGGGCTGCGGCGTCGGGGTATTTCCGGAACAGTTCCGGCGTGACCTGGTTGACCCGCTGATCGGTGCACTGGGCCGAGAGGATAGTGGCGATGAGCAGGTGAAGCGGTGAATCATGGTGTAGGGCGCACCGTGCGTCCGGGTACTGTTCCGATAATCCCCGGACGATCTTCTCCACCCGGGTCATGGCGCCAAAACCCGGTAGCGGCAAAACAGCTCGTCGCCCTCCTGGCGCACCTCCTCCAGCTTGAGGTTCCGCAGGTCGTGCATCAGCCAGCCATCCCCTTCCAGCAGGGTAGGGGCCTCCCGGCCGCCCAGAAGCGCCGGGGCTACGGTGACGTGAATCTCGTCCACCAGTCCCAGGCGCATCAATTCCCAGTTCAATTCGCCGCCTCCTTCCACCAGAAGGCGGAGCACGCCCCGTGTTTCCAGGAACGCCATGAACCGGTTCAGATCTACGGAGGAGGAACCGAACCGGACTACCTCGGCATGTTCCCGGAGCCGGTCCAGCCTGCCCCGGTCCAGCCCTTCCACTGTGACCACCATGGGCGGCGGCGTCGCATCGCCGTGAAAAAAGGAGCACGACGTATCCAGGTCTCCGCTTGCCGTGACCACGATCCGGGGTAGGTGGTCCGGCTTCCCGAGGGCGCGCCGGCGCCGTCTCATTTCCGGGTCGCGGACGTGGAGGGGAGGGTCGTCGCTTCGCAGGGTGCCTGCGCCGATCAGGATGGCGTCCGCTTCGGCCCGGAGCCGGTCCATGATTCTGCGGTCCAGGTCGGAAGTGAAATCGGCGTATTCACGCTGTGAAGACGTAATCTTGCCGTCCACGGTCATTGCCATGTTCAAGTAGACGAACGGCCTTCCCATTACGGTTCCTGTTTCCCGGTGGTGGTACCGGCGTTTTTCCGTGCCGGGTGGATGATCACTCGTACGATCCTCCGGCCGCGAACCCGGCTGACGTCGATGCGGCGTCCTTCGATTATGACGCTGTCACCTACCCGGGCGATCCGTCCCAGACGGGTGACTACCAGTCCGCCCAGGGTGTCCACATCCGGTTCCTCGTCCGGCGCGAGTCCGATGGTGTCCTTGAGGTCGGCCACCGGCAGGGAGGCGTCCACCGAAACCTTCCCCAGATCCAGCGGGGCCACGAGCGGCTCCTCGTGGTCGAATTCGTCCTGAATCTCTCCCAGCAGTTCCTCGATGACGTCTTCCAGGGTGACGATCCCGGAGGTGCCGCCGTACTCATCTATAACAATCGCCAGGTGGCTTTTCTTCTCCTGGAACAGCGCCAGCAGGCGGGCAATAGGAAGGGACTCCGGGACGAACTGGGCCTCATGGGCGAAGGGAAGGAAATCCAGTGCGGGATCCTGCCGGCCCAGGACCGGCAATAGCGACTTGATGTGCAGGATGCCGACGATGTTGTCGTGGTTGTCCTTGTAGAGCGGATAGCGTGTGTGGACGCTGTTGCACAGGATACGGAAGTTGTCCTCGAACGGGTCGTTGATATTCAAGGCAATCATATCGGTGCGAGGCACCATGATATGTCGCACGATGTGGCCGTGAAACTCCAGCGTCCTGTGCAGAATATCGGTTTGGGCGTCGGACAGGTAACCTTCAGCCCGGCTGCCCAGCAGGACGTGCTTCAGCTCCTGCTTGCTCAGGGCCGCTCCGGAACTTGTCTCCTCCTTGAACCCGACCCATTGCACCATAATCAGGGAGCAGCCGTTCAAAAGCCAGATCGCCGGGTACAGCACCGTGTAGGCCAGCTTCATCGGCCACACGACCCAGATCGCCAGTTTTTCCGCTTCCCGGATGGCGATGATTTTTGGGACCAGTTCTCCCAGGGTGATATGCAGGATGGTGATGACCACGAAGGCCAGGGGAACGGCGATGGAGTGGGACGCCACGCCGGCCCACCGCCCGAAACCGGTGAACAGCGGTTCCAGAAGATGTGCGAAAGCCGGTTCGCCGATCCACCCCAGCCCCAGGGATGCGATGGTTATACCGATCTGGCAGGCTGACAGGTAGGCGTCCAGTTCCGTCAGGACCGTGAGCACCATGGCGGCCTGCCGGCTGCCGCCGTCCGCTACCTCCTTCATGCGGGTTATCCGGACCTTGACCAGGGCGAATTCCGCCGCCACGAAGAACGCGTTCAGGGCGATCAGCGCCATGGCGACCAGCAGGTAGAGAATGTCTTTCATCGCGTAAAGACCGGGTTGCCGTCGGAGTCGTAGGGCGATCCGTTGGACAGGAACCAGCGCAGGCGGTCGGTAACCTCTCCGGGGGTGGGAAAATCGGTAGGATCGAACGCTACCGCACGTTCCCGGTTGGCGGCCAGCCAGCGCGCCACCACCTCCACATCCACATCGGGCCCGGCCACCGGCGTCGGGCCGGCCGGGGTGATGAAGAAGTGGTCCTGAAGGGTTCGCTCGATCTTCTTGATGCCTCCTCCCCTTGGGCCGACCGGTACTTTACGCAGCAGCCGTCCGTCCCGGATAAGGTACACGTTAAGCACAGCCGGTGGCGAGGCCGGTTCGATAATCAGAATGGAGCGGAGCCGGGACGCAAGCCCGGCCCGGGGATGGATCTCCCGTTGCTGGTTCCGGGCCGGATGGTCCGACCGGATCCTGGCCGCCTCCCGCAGCATCGCCTCCAGGTCGGACCCGGCCGGTTCCACCTGGATGTCATGGAGGTCCCTAAGGATTTCCCGCACCCTATCGGATTGTTCCGAACTCTGACTGAAGTAGGAGCCGATCCGGCGGTGCAGGTTCCGGGACTTCCCGATGTACAGCAGATTGCCGTCACGATCCAGGAACCGGTAGGTGCCGGGCCCCCGGGGGAGCGACCGCAGGAATTCCCTGCCGAAGTTCAGGCGGGACCAGCGGATCAGGGTCTTGTCGGGGCTGCTGGCCTTGCGCAGGGCGTCCAGGGATTCGCCCTCGCGGCGGAGCGCCGCCAGTATCTGATCCACGATTTCCGCCATGTCCAGGGGATCTCCGGTTTCACGCCAGGAGAGTCCCAGCTGGGCGGCCAGATCCTCCATTGTGTGGGAGGATCGCATCCCCAGGCGGTCCCGGGCCAGCGTTCGGAGGGAGATCGGTGATCCGACCGGTGCGCCGAGCCAGGATTCGAGCTGTCCGAGGGAGCCGGGCGGGTCGTGAACCACCAGAACCGCGCCGTCAAGCGTCTCCAGAATCGACTGCCGCAAGTGGTCGGCTTCCGCGCCGCGGACCACGTCACCGCCGCACGCTGAAACGGTGTCGTCACCGGAGATCCGCACCATCAGGACCTGAATCAGTTTCCACCGGCCGCTATGGTTGTCACGGGCTCCGTGGAGCACCCCGAGTACCCGTGGCGGTTCATGTACCCTCACCGGCCGCTCCGCCGCCGGCTTCGCGCCGGTGCAAACCCAGCCTCCCTCGCCGTAGGCAAGGCGAGGATCGTCGGCGAAGAGGTTTTGAAGCACGGCAGTGGCGTCCGACTCGTTTTCCGACCGGGCCAGCAACTCTTCCATTAAGCGGCTGCTCGCAACCGCACGCCCGCGGTCCCGCAGATAGCGGACCGCCTTCTCGGACAGCAGGGATAGAGGGCGATCGGTCAGATTGATCTCCCGTCGGACGACAACGACCCCGATGCTTTCCATGGAATTGTAACCCAATTCCGCCGGGACGGAACGATGCCGGATGATCCCTGCTAAAGTACTATCGGGGTCAGTGCGGAGGAGCCGGGGGTGGACGGCAGCGAATCGACAGCAAGTGGAGCCGATCCGTCGGGGATGATCCGGGAGAAGCGGCGGGCCGCCCTGGCCAGCGTTATGGCAGGTGCCGGCCTCACGGTGATGAAGCTGGCCGCAGGGTTGGCCACCGGCTCCCTGGGGATCCTGGCCGAAGCGGCTCACTCCGGTCTGGACACCGTGGCGGCGATCCTGACCCTGTTCGCCGTGAAGACATCCTGGCGGCCGCCGGATGCGGAACACCATTACGGCCACGGCAAGGTAGAGAACCTGACCGCTCTGGCGGAGGCGGTGCTTCTGGTTGTGACTTCTTTCTGGATCATCCAGGAGGCTTTGGGCAGGATGATCCACCCCACTGTGGATGTGGAACCGAACCTGTGGGCGTTTGTGGTAATCGGCGTCTCCATCGTGGTGGACATCGTCCGGGCCCGTGATCTCCGGGACGTGGCAAGGAGAAGCAAGAGCCAGGCCCTGGAAGCGGATGCGTTGCATTTCAGCACCGACATCGCCAGTTCCGGCGTCGTGCTTCTCGGGTTGGTCGGCGTGCTGGTTGCCCGGCGCTACGATATCCCCGGCTTAGCCCTGGCCGATTCCATTGCGGCGATGCTGGTAGCGGCCATCGTCCTGATCCTGTGTTGGCGGTTGGGCCGGCGATCCATCGACGTGCTCATGGACCGGGCGCCTCAGGGCATGATGGATCAGGTCAGGTTGGTCCTGGCCGGAATCGGCGGCGCATCCGGCGAGCCCAAGATCCGCCTGCGGCAGGCCGGCGACCGGATGTTTGCGGATATCGAACTTGGCATGGCCCCCGGGCTTCCCCTGGTGGAAGGGGAGCGAGTGGCGGGGTTGGCGCGGGAGAAGATCAGGGAGGTGCTGGGGCACAACGCCAGTGTCCTGATCCAATTACGGGGCAAAAAGGGGGACACGTCTTCGTTGCGGCAGCAGGTGGCCACGGTGGTCGCAATGGAAGGGGTCCACGGCCACAACATCACAGTCCGGCAGATGGATGACGGCTCCCATGTGGACCTGCACCTGGAACTTCCCGGCGAGATGAGCCTGGAAGAGGGCCACGCCATTGCCGATCGGGTGGAGGCGCTGATCCTGCGGCGGCTACCGGAGATCAGCCGGGTGGATATCCACCTGGAACTTCACGCCGGCGATCCGGACCGGGCTACACCGCTGGGCCAGGAATCGAGGACGTGGATGGAGCGGCGCGTCAACGAGATCTCGGCGGAGATCATAGGTGAAGGGGCTGTTCACGATTTGCTGATGATCCGGACCGAGAGCGGCCTGTACCTGTCGTGCCACTGCTTCCTGCCGGCGGGCACACAGCTCAGGGAAGCCCACCGCATCACCGGCCGCCTGGAGAAGGCTCTGTACCAGGCCCTTCCCGAGTTGAACCGAGTGTCGGTCCACGCCGAGCCGGACACCCTGCGGTCCTGACACCGTATTCCGTTACGGTTCCAGATGAGCCGGGGTCAGTCCCGCCGCTTCCAGGTATCCGAAGCCCTTCCGCTCGGCGTAGGTGGCGCATTCACGGATTTTCTTGAGCAGCACGGTGCAGGCCGGGCCGGCTCCCTGCCGGGTCGCCTCCTGAATGATCAGGGTGCCGGAGACGTTGAGGAAGTCCAGCAGGTCGGCGACCTCCCCCGGGGCGACATAGGCGCCCACCGCATGGTCGGAGGACAGTTCCACCTGCAGGTTCTCCTTGATGCCGGGGAATTCCGAACAGGCCTCGGCCAGCACACTCCACGCCGGCACCATGCAGTTCGGTGGGTTTACGCCACCGGCGCGGCAGACCGTCTCCAGGCCGTCCACATCCCGTCCGTGCCAGAACGGCACCGCCCTCGAATGGATGTACAACGCCCGCCAGGGAAGTTCCCGCTCTACCACCTTGAGCGCCTTGATCCGGTGACCGTTGCGGTCCGGCCAATCGCCCCCTGCCCGGGCGGTGCGAGCCAGGTCATAAAGCGCCCTCATGTGGTCCAGCAACTCCCGGCGATAGTTGTAGCTGCTGGACGGCGGATCTCCCGGCAGTGGTTCGATGGCGCCGGCCAGCCGGCGATCCATCCGGATCAGTTGCTCCCGCGCGAGGGCATCGACCTGATCGGCGCCCACGGCGGAGCAGTATTCGTCCACAAATTCTCCGACTCTCCGGACCGCGCCCTCGGCAATAAAGAACGGCCGTCCGTCCAGGTGCAGGTCCGGCTCCACCCTCCGCAGCAGGACCGTGGTTACCGCGTCCACCTGGTGTTCCATGGCATCCAGCTTCGCCTTGAGCCGCTTCCATAGCGGGGCGCCGCTTTCCGCACTGGGTGGTGCGGCGTTCTCCAGGTTGTACTCGATGGCCCGAACGGTGGCGCCGGCCTGGTGCAGGTTGTCCCGCAACCGGACCGCCTGGTCCAGGTAATCCTCCGGTTTGATTTTGCCTCCGGCGATGAGCGGCGTGATGAACCGGTCGAACAGGTCCAGGTCCAGGGGATGGAACGAGATGATCCCTCTCATGGCGCCACCAGTTCCAGGAACAGCGGCAACGTCCGGCCGGCAGGACCCTGCACCAGTACGCCGTCGGGCCCCAGTCCCGATCGGGTGCGGTTCGTCGGCTCCAGGTTGAATTCCAGGATGTTGCCGCCGGCCTGCTGAACCGCCTCGGGGAACAGGCAGGCCGGCACCACATCGGCTGAGGTTCCGATCATCAGCAGGGTTCCGCATCCCTTCATGAGGGTCCGGGCCATGTCGGCCTCCCGGACCGGCTCTCCGAATAGGACCGCGTTCGGTTTCAGGGCCTTGCCGCAGGCGGGGCAGGACGGCACCGGTCCCGGCTGGAGGATGGCGGCGTCGAACGGTTCGGTGTGGCCGCATCCCAGGCAGTGCAGGGTGGCGTGGTTGCCGTGCATCTCCACCACCGTGCGGCTGCCGGCGGCCTGGTGCAGCCCGTCTATGTTCTGGGTCAAAACTCCCGTAATCTCGTTCCGGCGTTCCATGTCGGCCAGGGCGAAATGTGCAGGATTCGGTTTTTTCCCTTGCAGGGCCGTTCCCAGCGCGCGGTACAGTTCCCAGGCCTTGGCCGGATTGTTGAAGAAACAGTCCAGGGTGGCGTATTCCGTCGGGTCAAAACGGCGCCAGAGGCCGCTCTCGGATCTGAAATCGGGGATGCCGCTTTCCACCGACACACCGGCGCCGGTGAGGGCCACGGCTTTTCGCCGGCCGGCCCACGCCCTCTTCAGGGTATCCAGATCTCCGGTGAGGACGGATCGTTTCTCATCCAGCCGGACTGTAGCGGCGGGGTTCAAGACGCCGGGTCCAGCAGGGGGATGATTTCCCGCGCCAGGCTCATGATTACCTCGGACTGTGTCGGATGGTACCAGGGCATGCGGTCCATGATGTCCCGGACGGTGCCATGATACTGCATCATTGTCGAAATGATATGGATCAGGTCGTCGGCGTTCGGTCCCAGGATGACCGCTCCGAGGATCTCGCCGGTAGCGGCGTCGGCGTATAACCGCCAGATGCCATGTTGCACTCCCATGGCGATGGCCCGGCCGGTCTCGGGGAACCGGGCGGTGCCGGATACAAACCGGATACCGGCCTCTTTCAATTCCGGGCCGGTCTTGCCTACGGCTGCCAGGGGCGGATCGGAGAAGATGACCGACATTTTGAGCCGGTAATCCATCCTGTGTTCCGGACGAGCCAGTGCGGCATTGGTTCCGGCAACCGTTCCTTCCTGGTTCGCGATGTGCAGCACCTGGTAGTCGCCGGTGGCGTCTCCGGCGACGTAGACCTCCGGGTTGCTGGTATGCATGGCGGAATCGTGAATGATCCGGCCGTGTATCGTCCGGATGCCGGCGTGCTGCAGGTCGAGCCCCTCGAGGGCGGCCTCCCGGCCCACCGCCATGAGAAGCCGGGACGACCGGAACGTGAACGATGCCTCGTCCGATTCGATGGTAAACAGGCCTGAAGCGCCTTCTTGTGCGATGCCGCGAATCCGTCCGGGGGCGATGACCTGCAGGTTAGGCTCGTGGCTGAGGGCCGCCTTCATTTCTTCGCCGATTTCCCGGTCATGAAGTTTCAGGCAGGAGGACCGGTTCACAAGTACCACCCGTGTTCCGATCCGTGCAAAGAACAGCGCCATCTCAATGGCGATGGGCCCCGCACCCTGAACCACCAGGCAGTCCGGCTGCTCACGCAGCTTCATGACGTCATCGCTGCTGAGAATCTCCACATGTTCCATGCCGGGGACCGGTATGGAGGACGGAACCGAGCCCACCGCCAGCACATACCGTCGGGCGTTCATCCGGGCGCCGCCCACCAGCAGGCCGCCGTCGGGATGGAATCGAGCCCGGGCGTCGATGACCTCGTAGCGCTGAGCCTCGATGCTGTCGATTTTCGCCTTTTTGAACCTGGCCACCATCCGGTCCTTGCGGTCCATGATAGCCGGGAAATCTGCGGAGACGGTTCCCCGGCTCACCACTCCAAACGGTGCGGTCCAAGTGGCGGCGTGCATGGCGTGAGCGGAGGCGAGCATCGTCTTCGTCGGCATGCAACCCCGGAGGATGCAGAGCCCGCCCAGTTCCCCATCGTTGATCATGGCGGTCCGGGCGCCGGCTTCAACCGCCGCCCTGGCGGCGGATGTGCCCGCGGAACCTCCTCCCAGAACCAGTACGTCATAATCATGCATCGGCTTCGTGCTCCGTCTCGTCCCTGCTGACTGAAAACCTTACCATCGAAATGGCCGGCGCGAGAACCGCCGGAACTCGTTTATCATGCCGCCATGACTATCGGAATCTGGAGCCGAGCCCTGGATCTGGCGGCCCGCACCCCGCAGGAGCGCCACCGCGGCGTCGATTTTCTGAGGGCCGCATCCATTCTCGTGGTGGTGGTGGGTCACTGGGTGATTGCGGCCCCCTGGGTGGACGACTCCGGCGCTCATATCGCCCATATGCTGGGACACCAGACATGGACCCAGTGGTTGACCTGGATCCTCCAGATCATGCCGGTGTTTTTCTTCGTAGGCGGGTTCGCCAACGGCATCTCGTGGGATGCCGCCCTTCGTGACCGCAAGCCTTACCGGGTATGGCTGGCCGGCCGGCTGGGAAGGTTGCTGCGGCCGGTTCTGCCCCTGATCCTGTTCTGGGCTGTTGCCGGCCTGCTGGCGGTGCAGGCCGGGGTCTCTTCCGGAATGGTGAGGATCGCCTCACAGATAGCACTGGTGCCGACCTGGTTCCTGGCGGTGTACCTCCTGCAGGTCCTGCTGGTTCCGGCAGCACGTGCTGCATGGAAGCGGTACGGCATGGCGTCGTTCTGGGTTCCTGCGGCTGCCGCCGCTCTGGTGGATCTCGCCTACTTCCGCTACGGCATGCACAGCTTCGGCTGGGCCAACTATCTGTTGCTGTGGGGAGCGGTCCATCAGCTTGGCTTCGGTTGGCTGGACAACCGCTGCGCCCGTGGAAGCCGCGCGGCGTTCTGGTGCCTGGGTGGTCTATTCCTGCTGGTGCTGCTCACCGAGTACGGCCCCTGGCCCCGCAGCCTGGTCGGTGTGCCCGGTGCGGAGGTCAGCAATACCACGCCGCCCCACATCCCGCTCCTCGCACTGGCGGCGTTTCAGTTCGGAGCGGTCCGTCTTTTGGAGAACCGGCTTCGCCGCCTTCTTGAAAACCTGAATGGATGGGCGGCGACGGTCCTTGTCAACGGCATGATCATGACCGTCTTCCTGTGGCACAGTACGGTGATGATGCTCCTGTTCGGCGCCTCCCTCCTGTTGGACGGCGCCGGTCTGAAGGCCTATCCTGGTTCCGGTCCGTGGTGGCTGTTGAAACTGGTCTGGATCGGGCTGTTCACGGCGGTTCTCCTCCCGGTGGTCGGATTTGCCTCGCGATGGGAGCGGGCCGGACCTGGCGGCCCGGTTCCCGGCGCCCTGCGACAGGTCGCCGGCTCCCTGGTCCTGGGGGGAGGCCTGGGCTTCCTGGCCTACCATGGCGTGGTGCATCCGGAGTCCGGATCCCTTTCCCTGGTTCCGCTTCTGCTACCTTTTCTCGGCGCCCTGATCGCCGGGCTGATCTTCAACCGCCGGTGGACTGCCGGCGTTTAGGGAGGACCGACGCCATGACCTCGCTGGAGTTATGGGACCGTTACCGCGCCTGGTTGCTGGACGAGCCGGAACTCGGATTCCGGATCGACGTCAGCCGCGCCGGCCTGCCGTCCGACTATCCGGACCGGATGGAGGGAGCCATGGCATCGGCCCTGGATGCCATGGAGCGGTTGGAAGAAGGGGAAATCGCCAACCCGGACGAGAACCGGATGGTCGGCCATTACTGGTTGCGGGATCCCGGCATGGCGCCGGATGCCGGTATCACCGAAGAGATTCTCTCTACCAACGAGACGATCCATACTTTCGTGAACCGGGTTCACACCGGCAGTGTGAAGCCGCAGTCGCGGGACAGGTTCCTGAATCTGCTGTTGTGCGGCATCGGAGGTTCGGCGCTGGGGCCCCAGTTCGTTGCATCGGCTCTGGGCGGGCAGGAGGACCGCATCCGTCCATTCTTCCTGGACAACACCGATCCGGACGGTATCGACCGGGTCCTGGCCACTATCGGGAGTGATATCGCCGCAACCCTGACGGTAGTGATTTCCAAGTCCGGCGGGACGCCGGAAACCCGAAACGGCATGCTGGAGGCCCGGGAGGCATATGCCGCCGCCGGGCTCGATTTCGGCGCCCACGCCGTGGCGATCACCCAGGCCGGCAGCAAGCTTGATGGTTATGCCGGCGAACATCGATTCCTGGCAACGTTCCCGATGTGGGATTGGGTTGGAGGGAGGACTTCGGTGCTGTCGGCGGTGGGCCTGCTTCCCGCAGCGCTCCAGGGGCTCGACGTGGACCGCATGTTGCAAGGGGCGGCTGCCATGGACGAAATCACCCGGCGGCGGCGTATCCAGGCCAACCCGGCGGCGCTGCTGGCCCTTTGCTGGTTCCATGCCGGAGACGGTCGGGGCCTCAAGGACATGGTGATCCTGCCGTACAAGGATCGGTTGGCTCTGTTCAGCCGGTACCTGCAGCAGCTGGTGATGGAGTCCCTGGGGAAGGAAAAGGATCTGGACGGCCGGGTGGTGCACCAGGGGATCGCCGTTTACGGGAACAAGGGTTCCACCGACCAGCACGCCTATGTCCAGCAGCTGCGGGAAGGAGTAGCCAACTTTTTCGCCACCTTTATTGAGGTCATGAAAGACCGTGACGGTGTCGGCATTGAGGTGGAACCGGGGGTGACCTCGGGGGATTTCCTCCACGGTTTCCTCCTGGGTACCCGCCGCGCACTGTTCGAGAACGGCCGTGGGTCCATCACGCTTTCGGTGGAGCGAGTGGAACCGTTCAGCATCGGCATGCTGATCGCCCTCTACGAACGGGCAGTCGGCCTGTACGCCTTCCTGGTGAACGTTAACGCCTACCACCAGCCCGGCGTGGAGGCCGGGAAAAAGCGGCGGCCTCGGTGCTGGAACTGCAGGCGCGGCTGGTGGAGGAGCTTGCCGGCAGGGGGGAGGCCGGTGGAACCTGCCAGGATCTGGCTGTGTCTCTTGGCTTGCCGGAGGAGGTGGAGACCGTGTTCCGAATCCTGGAGCACTTGTCGGCCAATCCGGAAAGGGGCGTCACGAAATCGCCGGGCCGGACCCCCTTCGACGCTACCTACAGCCGGGGACAGGCACCTTAACCCGGGTTTCGGGGACACCCTTAGGGAGTCTCGCTCTGGCTCACAGCTATTCACATTGGGCAACACATTCACTTCGATTGTCAGCGCCCCATTACGGCCATCGGTCAATACCGACAGCTACTTGTAAGAGGAAGACGAATGAGGCTATGAGGGCGGAATCGATTTCCACCGATCAGACAGCCTGTCCTAGGCCCTCATGGGTGTCCCCGAAACCCGGGTTAAGGTGCCTGTCCCCGTGCTAGACGAGGCGCTGGAAGGAGGCGGCCTTGATGAGGAGATGGATCGGGGAACCGGGGCGAAGATCCAGTTCCCGGACCGAAGCCCGGGTTACCAGGGCGCGGATCAGGACCGGTGTTTCGACCTTGATCTCCACGGCAGTGCCCCGGGGCGCCATTTCGAGCACCGTCCCCGGAAGTACGTTTCGCGCACTGGTTCCGGTCACCGGCCGGAGGCTGATCAGTACATCCTCGGCGCGAAGGCCGATGGCGACCTGGTTGCCAACCGGTGACGGCAGCAGGCCGGTTTCCACGAAAGTTCCCCCCAGGTCGACGGTGGAGTATCCATCCTTGTGATGGCTGATCACCCGGGCACGGTACAGGTTCTCCGTGCCCACCGACCGGGCCGCAGCGGCGGAAGTCGGTGCCGCCACCACCTCGGACGGGCGGCCATGCTGTACTACCCGCCCCCGGTCCAGCACGACCATGTGATCTCCGATTCGCAGTGCTTCGGTGATGTCATGGGTGACGTACAGGAACGGTATACCGCTCTCCCGCTGGGCCTGACGCAAGGTTTCACCCAGGGCCTCCCGAGCCGGGCCGTCCAGGGCGGAGAACGGCTCGTCCAGAAGAATTGCCTCGGGACCGGCGGCCAGGGCACGGGCCAGGGCGATCCGTTGCCGTTCACCACCACTGAGATCTCCTGGCATGCGTGAGCCGAGATGGGCGCCTTCCACCCGGTCCAGCAGTTCCTGAGCCCGGGCGTAACGTTGGCCGCCCCGGGCGCCGAACGCCACGTTTTTCCGGACGTCCATGTGGGGGAACAGTAAGGCGTCCTGGAACACCACGCCTATGCCGCGATGGCGGGTTGGAACGTCGATGTCGCATTTCGAATCGAACACGGTCCGGCCGGCCACTATGATTCTGCCCCTATCCGGTCTCCGGCCACCTAGAACCGTCTGGAGCAGGGTAGTCTTTCCGGCGCCGCTCGGTCCGAATACCACGGTGGTCTGCCCGGCGGCCTGGAAGGCCACTTCCAGCGTGAACCGGTCCGGTCCTCCTCCCGTCTGTTTCAGCCTGATATCGATGTTGAAAGGGATCATGGCATCTTCCGGTGCATCCAATACAATGCCATCCTATCACCCTGTCCCACCTCAACGTGGAGGCTATGAACGTCATGCCCGACGCCGATCGATTCCAAGCCCCGCTCATCTTTCTCTGCTTCCTGCTCCTGATCTCCGCACTGACCGCCTGCTCGCCGTCGGATCCGGCCCCGGATAGCCCTGAACCGGGCCGGCTGGAGTTCAACCGGCTGGCGGTGCGGGCCAACCTGCCGCTGTACTGGACTGCGGACGACGACGGTGACGGTGTAGCGGACCCGGAAGAGATCGTCTCCCTGGAGTTCTATCCGACCCGCGAAACCTGGGTCGTGAACGATGCATTCACAGATGAATACCGTCCGGCCCATGAAACACTGGTCCGTCTGTCCGGGCAGGATCTGCCGCCTGGATTGCCTGCAGCCGAGGCCGGCAGGATCGAACGGGTGTACCGGGAACTGGACCACGGCATCCCGACCCTGGTCTACAACGATTTGCGCGGGATGCCGGAGGGCCACCGGGCCTTCCTCGGCCACATGTTGGAGGTCGCCCGGCTTATCGACGTGTTATATGCCAGGCACATTGGAGCCGAGGCGCTGGAAAGCCGGCTTCCCGGGGATGCGGCCAGCCGCAGCCTTTTCAGGCGAAACTGGGGTCCTGATTGTGTCGCTCCCAGGACCCAGGACGATCCGGCATGCTCGGCGATCCCGGGAGGTGTAACCCCGGTATTCGACCTGTACCCTGCGGCGATGCAAACCGACCCGGATTTCTGCACAACGCTGGAAACCCACCCCGACGCCGGCGCACTGCTGGCCCCGTTCACCGTGGTCCGGGAGAAGGACGGTGTTCTTGTGGCGGTACCGTATACCGAAGTCTATGCCGTGGAGATGGGGGCCATTGCCGCCGAGCTTCAGGGCGCCGCCCGGGCGTTGGATGACTCGGACGAGGAGCCGCTCAGAACCTATCTCAGCGCCGCCGCCCAGGCCTTCATCGACAACGACTGGCAGCCGGCGGACGAGGCCTGGTCCCGAATGAACGCAAGGAACTCCCAATGGTATGTCCGGGTGGCGCCGGATGAGGTGTACTGGGAGCCGTGCAGCCAGAAAGCCGGGCTGCACCTGACTTTGGCCCGGATCAACACCGCGTCCCTGGCCTGGGAGGATCGCATCCTGCCGGTGCGTCAGGAGATGGAGAACGATCTGGCAGAACTGGTCGGCCCGCCTTACGTTGCCCGCAAGGTTTCCTTCCATCTTCCCGATTTCATCGACATCGTGGTCAACGCCGGAGACGACCGGGATCCCCTGGGGGCGACCATCGGCCAGTCCCTGCCGAACTGGGGGCCGGTGGCCAACGAGGGGCGGGGCCGGACTGTCGTCATGAGCAATCTGTATACCGACCCGGACAGCGGTCGTATCCAGAGGAGCCAGGTCGAATCCCTGTTCACCGCCGGCGCCGTAGAGTCCTATTCCGACAGTGCCGAGCCCGGGCTCCTGGGCACTATCCTCCACGAGGCGACGCATAATTTCGGCCCGGCTCACGAGTATCGCTACCGGGGAAGGACCGACACCGAACTGTTCGGCGGCTCTCTGGCCACCACCATGGAAGAGCTCAAGGCCCAGACCGGAGCACTATGGTTCAACAACTGGCTGGCCCGACGGGGGATCATCTCCGAGCAACTGGCCAGGGAGACCTACATCGATTCCCTGCGATGGGCCCTGGACCACATCTCCAGGGGGATGTACACCGGCTCCGGCCGGCCCAAGGCGTACAGCCAATTGGCGGCGATGCAGATCGGTTTCTTCCTGGACCAGGGGGCGCTGAGTTTCGACGCCTCCGTCATGGCGGCCAACGGCGTCGATTCCGGTGCGTTCACAGTGCACTTCGACAGGTTGCCGGTGGCGGTGGAGGAGATGATGCGCCTGGTCGGCGGGATCAAGGCGACTGGTGACCGGGCAGCGGCGGAACAACTGAAGGCGAAGTACGTCGATGCCGATGCGCTGCCGTTTGATCTGATAGCGGAACGGATCCTGCGCCATCCCAAGGCGAGTTTTGTTTACGCTCTTGATTATTGAGGAGAAAGAGAAGCCATGAAACACCGATCCATCACCCTGGCCGTGGTCCTGGTCATCGCGTTATGGACGGTTGCGGTATCCGCCGCACCCCAGCCGTCCCATGTTCCGGACGCCACCGTTCAGAGATCCCAGGTTCCCGATATTTACAAATGGGACCTGACGGTCCTGTTCAAGACCGATCAGGAGTGGGACAAGGCCCGTGTTGCCCTTTCCGGTCAGATCGGTGAGCTGGCCGGGTTCAAGGGAAGGCTGGCCGAACCGGAAGCGCTGGAGGCGTGTCTCGACAGGTATTTCTCCCTCCACGACCAGATCAGCCGGATCACCCTTTACGCCAACCTTAAGCTGGCCACAGCCCAGTCCGACAACACTGCCCAGGCGATGCAGCAGAACAGCCTCCGCCTCATGGACGATCTGATGGCAACGGCCACTTTCATCCGATCCGGGCTGCTGACCCTGACTCCGGAAGCGATGGACAAGGCGCACGCCGCAAGGCCGGGTCTTGCGACGCACAAGCCATATATCGAGAACATACTCCGTCGGCGGGACCGGGTTCTCTCCCCGGATGCGGAGCGTGTGCTGGCGCTGGCAGGGGACAATCTCTGGGCGGAGATCGACCTGAACGAAATTCCGTCGCCCATTGAGGAGACTTTCCGAAGTTTGTTGAGCAACATCCCCTGGCCGGTGATCCACGATGAGGACGGCCAGGAGGTTCAGCTCACCCTGGCCAACCTGGGCCGGTTCCGGGCATCCCCCAACCGGGAGGTCCGGAAGGAGACGATGACCGTTTTCATGGAGACCCTGCGCCAGTATCAGGACGCCCTGGCCGGCGCCCTGGCCGGCCAGTTCCGTCTGGACGTAACCTACGCAAGGGCGAGAAACTACGACACCGCCCTGGCGGCCTATCTGGACAAGGACAACCTCGATCCAGCCGTGTTCAACAACCTGATCGACACGGTGAACGCCAACCTTGCGCCGCTGCACCGGTACGTGGAACTCCGCAGAAAGGCTCTGGGAGTGGACGATTTGCACATTTATGACCTGTATGTGCCGATGGTCCCCGGTGTCGCCGTGGACGTTCCGTTCTCCGAGGCTCGAGAGACCCTGCTGGCGGCCCTGGCCCCCCTGGGTGACGAGTACCTTGCCCTGGTGCGCGAAGGTCTGGACCCGGCCAACGGTTGGATCGACTTGTATCCCCATATGGGCAAGGAAAGCGGCGCCTTTTCCTCCAACGTCTACGGCCGCCACCCGTTCATCAAGATGAACTACCAGAACAGCCTGGACGACATGTCCACCCTGGCCCACGAGTTCGGACACGCGATACACAGCAGCCTGACCATGGCCAACCAGCCGTATTCGTCGTCGCGGTACGTGCCGTTCCTCGCGGAAATCGCCTCCACCATCAACGAAAAGCTGCTTAGCGACTACCTGGTCCGGAACACCTCCAGCGACGCCCACAAGGCGTACATTCTCACCGAGCTGGCGGAGAATATCCGAACCACCATCTACCGTCAGACCCTGTTCGCAGAGTTTGAGAAGACGGTGCACGGCTTCATTGAGAACGGCGTTCCGGTAACCGCCGCCCTGCTGGACGAAACCTACGCCGGCCTGGTGCGGCGGTACTACGGCGACAGCTTCACCGTCGGCCCCGACGACGGCATGGAGTGGGCGTACATCCCGCACTTCTATTACAAGTACTACGTGTTTACCTACGCCACCGGCCTCTCCAGCGGCATCGCCCTGGCGGACCGGATCGAGAAGGGCGGGGAACAGGCGGTCAATGACTACCTGGGCATGCTGCGGGGGGGATGCTCCAGGCCTCCACTGGACCTGCTGCGATCAGCCGGGATCGACCTTACCGAGCCAGCGCCCATCGAATCCGCCCTGAAGCTGTTCGAGAAAACGGTGGCGGAACTGGAGAAGCTGCTCTAGGCGGTTGCCCTGTCCAGCCGGCCGGCCAGGACCATGACCGCTACCGAGACCAGCGTCAGCAACCCGGCCATGATCAGCGCCTCGCGGTCCTCCCCGGACAGGGCGGCCTCGTAGATCGCAAGCGGCAGGGTCTGGGTGCGGCCCGGGATGTTACCGGCCAGCATCAGCGTTGCCCCGAATTCTCCCAGGGCGCGTGCGAAGCTAAGCACCACACCGGCCAGCAGCCCTTTCCTGGCCAGGGGCAAATGGATCCGAACAAAGGTGGACAGCCTGCCGTGCCCCAGGCTGGCGGCGGTGAGTGCCTGCCGCGGATCGATGGATTCGAAGGCGACCAGCGCCGAGCGCAGCATCAGGGGGAACGCCATCAGGGAAGCAGCCAGGACGCAGGCGACCCAGGTGAACGGCACGGCGAACCCGGTCCAGGCAAGGAGCGTCTCCCCCAACAGTCCCCGGCGGCCCAGCAGCACGATCAGGTAGTACCCGGTTACGGTGGGCGGCAGCACCAGGGGCAGGTTGAGGCAGGCCTCCAGCCAGCCCGCGGCCGGGGAACCTGCGCCGGGAAAGAAGATAGCCGGCCAGTGGTTCCGGTCAGCGCCACCATTGTCGTGGAGATGGCGGTGATCCACAGGCTGAGCATCAGGGCGGAGTAGATCATGGCGGATCCCGGAAACCGTGGACGGCGGAACACCTTCCGGGCCTGGTCGCCCTTGAGCAGCGCCAATACCAAGGAGGCCTGCTCACGGTTCGGTCCGTCATCCAGCAACGCGGCTTGGTAGAGGATCGGCGGGTAACTGCCTTCCGGCACCTCCGGTCCGATTCGCACACGCGTTCCCTGAACCGCACAGCGTCGGTGCGGTAAACCAGGCCGGCGCTTGCATCCCCACGGGCGACGTACTCCACCGCTTGCCGGACGTTGTTGGCGTACACCAGTCTTTGCGCCAGCACATCCCACAGGCCGGCGTCAATGAGAGCAGCCCGGGCATATCGCCCGGCTGGGGCGGTTTTCGGGTTGCCGATGGCGATCTGTCCCGGACCCGCCGCAGCCAGATCATCGAACCGTTCCACCATCACTCCATCCAGGCGGGAATATGGTCACCAGTTGATTGGAGGCCAGAGTGCAACGGCTGACCTGGGACAAGCATGCCTCTTCGCTCCAGTTCATCCAGTTCGAGAGGGGAGGCGCTGATGAACAGATCCGCCGGCGCACCCCGCAGGATCTGCCGCAGCAGAACACCGGAACCGGCGGTGTTCAAAACGATGCGCCCGCCGTCATCCTCGAACGGTTGCCAGGCCTCTTTCAGCACGTCCCGGAGACTGATGGCCGCGGAGACCATGACCTCCTCCGCAGCCATGGTTTCTGCAACCGGAAACAGCCCGAGCAGCAGGAGCAGGAAGCCGGCTTTATTTCTTTTTGCCACCGTCGGCGCCGCTCCCCATCTCCGACAGCAACAGAACCGCCGCCTCGTTGCCCCGGTAGAACTGGTCCAGGTCGATCTTCTCGTTGGGGGCGTGGATGTTGTCTTCGTTCAGACCGACGCCGAGCAGGACGCAGGGTACCTTCAGAACGTCCGCAAAGGTTCCTACCACCGGGATCGATCCGCCTTCCCGGACGAACACCGGCTTCCGTCCGAAAGCGCCTTTCATAGCCTTCCCCGCCGCAGCCAGGCTGGGGTGGTCGGTGTCCGCCAGCCAGGCCTCGCCGCCGTGAAGGGGGGTGACGGTGATTTTCACCGATTTAGGGGCGATTGCCCTGAGGTGTTTTTGGACCTTCCTGGCGATCTCCTGCGGTGTCTGGTCAGGCACCAGCCGCATGGAGATCTTGGCGTGGGCCTCGGCCGGGATCACCGTCTTCGCCCCTTCGCCGGTGAATCCGGACCAGATGCCGTTGATGTCCAGGCTGGGCCGGGCCCAGACCCGTTCCAGGGTGGAATAGCCCTTTTCGCCGAACAGCGCCGGGGCGCCGAGGGCTTTTTTGTACTTCACATCGGAGTGGGGCAGCCCGGCGAACGCTTTTCGCTCCGCCGGCCGCAACCGTCTCACCTTGTCGTAGAAACCGGGAATCCTGACCCGTCCGTTCCCGTCCTTGAGGGCGGCGAGCATGGTGACCAGGGCGTTGGCCGGGTTAACCACCGATCCGCCGAAGGTGCCGGAATGCAGGTCCGCGTCGGTGCCAGTGAGGTCGATCTGGAAATAGGCCAGCCCTCGCAGCCCGTAGCAGATGGAAGGGATCCCTTTGGCGAACATGGCGGTGTCGGAAACCACTACCGCGTCGCAGGCCAGCAGTTTGCGGTTGGCGTGGATGAACGGATCCAGGTTGGGGGAGCCGATCTCCTCCTCGCCCTCGATGATGAATTTCATGTTCACCGGACAACTGCCGGTGGTTTTTATGTACGCTTCCAGGGCGTTGATATGGATGATGACCTGGCCCTTGTCGTCGGAAGCCCCGCGAGCGTAGATCCTGTCGTTACGCACCGTCGGCTCGAACGGTGGCGTGTCCCAGAGTTCCAACGGGTCCACCGGCTGGACATCGTAGTGGCCGTACACCAGCAAGGTCGGTTTGCCCGGCGCTCCAAGCCACTCACCGTAGACGATGGGATGCCCGGCGGTTTTGTGGATCTTGACCTTCCTGCAGCCGGCCTCCTTCAACCGCTTGCCGATCCAGTCAGCCGCCTGCCGGATCTCCTTCTTCTTCCCCGGATCGGTGCTGATGGAAGGGATGCGAAGCAGCTCCGTCAGCTGAGCCAGATGCCGGTTGCGGTTTTCTCGGACGTACTGGCGAGCGGGATTCATGATCGTGATCCTCCTGGGATAGTAAGGAAAACAGGTTCGAAATCAAGATTGTATACGGTCAACCGCCTTCGTCCAGCCCGTGACGGTTCAGGAGGACGGACAGGGCGGCCAACGCAGTGTCGCCGTCGCCGGCGCATCGCACTGCACCGCTGACGTACGCAGCGCAGATCATTTTCAGCAGCTTCGCCGCCTGTTCCCGGATAGACCGGCCGCCGATATCGCCGTCCAGCCCGTATTCCGCCGCCGAATCCATCGCCTGGCGCCAGGCGGCGTGGTCGTCGATGCCGGCTCCCAGTTCCAGGGCGGCGGACAGGTTGGCCTCGTTGTACAAAAGACCGGTCCAGAATGACGGCACGGCGAACGCCAGGTCGTCCGGCAGCAGATCGGCGGACCGCACCTCGATGTAGGTGTAGGACCGCACCTCGGTAAACACCGAAGACAGGTGGAGTTCCCAGTCCTCCAGCCTGGGAGCTTCACAGGAGACCCGTTCCATCATCCTGCTGAACGGAACGCCGCCGGCAGGCACCAGGCCCCTCCCTCTGCGCTGGAACATGGAAGGGACGTCGCAGATGAAATCGATCCAATTCTCCAGGCCGAATCCGGAATCGAATACTACTGCCGGAAGTCCTGTACGGTCCGGATCGGTCTCCTTCCAGATCGCCTGGCGGTAGGAGCGGTAGCCGCTGTCCCCGCCGTCCACTCGGGAGGAGTTGGCGAACAGAGCCACCGAAACCGGAGCTGTCAGCGCCGCTGCCCGGAACTTGCGGACCCAGTCCGCCTCATCCCTGAAATCGAAGGCGCACTGGATGCTGGCGGTCTGGGTCATCATCCGGTGGGACAGGCGCCCCCGGGCGCCCATGTAGGGCTTCATGATGCCGTAGCGCGCTTTGGGCAGCCACGGCATCTCCTCAACCGGGTGCACCGGATCCAGCGCCACGTCCAGCCAGCGCACGCCGGCGGCGGAGCCGGCCCGGTCCAGCGCCTCAAGGTGCTCTCTTAGTTGCCGTTCCAGGTCGTCCAGCGTGGCGTACGGCCTGGACGACCATTCCACCTGGCCTGCAGGTTCCAGGGAAATGGTGCCGTACGGCCCGTCCAGGCCTACCAGGTGATCGCCCTCGAAAATCGGGAAACCTCCCCTGATCTCCTGGTAGTGCCGCAGCACCGCCACCACTGAGGCCGATTCTCCTTCGTACGAAATCGGCCGGCCGGTCTCCCGGATCCGGCCCATTTTCTCCAGTTCCATCCCGACCTGCCATTCCGCCTCCGGCTTGAACGCCGAACTGAAGAACTCCAGGAGCCTCGGTCTGGTCAGGATCGCAAGATCTGCGGCACTCATCGATTCACCTCGCCTCGCTTAAGGCGAATCATTGTACCTGCGCCCAGGCGGTTTCGACGTAGAATTCAGGCCATGACCGGCAGCGATCCACCTTATCCCGACATCCGGACCCTGGACCGGATCCCCTGGGAGTCATCGGGACAGGCGATGACCCTGGCCATCGGACCGTGGCGGATCGGCATCCGTGGTCTGACCCCGGCCCTGGAAGGACTGCTGGCCCGTCGCTGGGGAGGGTTCTCCCGGCCCGGTTTTCCGGACGATCCTTCCCTTGAACTGCTTGCCGCCCATTGCACCGCAGGGGCCGGCCTCGGCCTGGGCTCCTGGAGTCCGGGGGAGGTCTACCGACTGGAGGGCGCCATGGTGGAAGGACGGCAGGTGATCCGGAGCTACAACTTTTGCATGGCCCCTGTCGGCGACGGCCCCGGGACCTGGAAACTGGTGCTGGGCGGCGCCGATGGAGAGCCGCTCCCGCGGACGGTGGAGAATGCAGTCCGCTGCCTGGTCTCGCGGCTGGCGCTCCTGGACGGCGGTTTCGCCCTCCACGGCGCCGGTGTTCGGAAGTCCGGCAAGACCTGGATCTACGCCGGCGAGTCCGGCGCCGGAAAGAGCACGGCGGTCTCCCTTTCCTCGCCCTGTGATGGCCTTGGGGACGATTTTGCCGTGACGGTTCCCCGGGATGGAGGTTGGGCGACCTGCGCCGTGCCGTTCGACAACAGTGAACAGGCGCCGGGCGAACCGGTGCGCGGCCTTATTCCCCTGGGAGCGATCCTGCGCCTGTTCAAGGCCGGCCCCGGGGAACAACCCCGGGTCGAGGTCCCGGCTGAGGCTATGAAAATTGCATCCCTGCTGACCTGCGTCATGCTCCCCGGCCTGTTCTCCGATCTCACGGACACGGTTCTGGAAAATGTCCATCGGTTCGTGATGGCAGAACGGTTCGGCCACCTCCATTTCCACAAGGACCGGCGGTTCGTGGACCAGGCCCTCGCATTTGCCTGCCGGTAGTGAAGGATCGCCGCCCGGTAGGTATGATGACCGGACGTGGTTGCATGACGGACAGATCACCTATGGACACCGCTGCCAGAACGCAGGCCCGTTTCAGAGGCGCCGCACCGGGGCCGACTCTCGTAGTGGCAGGGGGGATCCACGGCAACGAACCGGCAGGGCTGGCCGCCGCCTGCAAGGTAGTGGCGGACCTCGAGGCATCGCAACAGGAATTCCGGGGAGAGATCGTGGTCCTTGCCGGAAATCTGCGCGCGCTGGAACAGGGCGTGCGCTACCAGCATCGGGACCTGAACCGGGTCTGGACGCCTGAGCGGATACGGAAACTCCGCGAAACCGGCGCTATTGCCGGCGGGCACCCTGAGGATCTGGAACAACAGGAACTGCTGGAGGAGATCGACAGTGTCCTTCACGAATTGCGTGGCGAAGCCTATTTCATGGACCTGCACACCAGCTCGGCGAACGGCTGCCCGTTCCTGACCGTAGGCGACACCCTCAGGAACCGCAGGTTCGCCATGAACTTCCCGCTGCCGTTGATCCTCGGTCTGGAGGAACAGCTGGAAGGCTCGTTGCTGGAGTACCTGAACAACCGGGGGCTGATCACCCTGGGGGTGGAGGCGGGGCAGCATGATGATCCTGCGTCGGTAGACCGTTTCGTTGCCGTGATCCGGATCGCCCTGGCGGCATCCGGAATGCTCCGGGAAGACCCGGCGCCTGATATGAAAGGTTTCCGCAACCTCCTGGCATCCAGCTGCGTCGAGATGCCCGGGGTGGTGGAGGTCCGATACCGGTTCGCCATTACGCCGGAGGACCGGTTCAGGATGCAACCCGGGTACTCCAATTTCCGGCCGGTGCGGAAGGGGGATCTTCTGGCCACCGACCGGAACGGGGAGATCCGGGCGATCCTGGACAGCAGAATCCTGTTGCCGCTATACCAGGGACAGGGCGACGACGGCTTCTTCCTGGCGACGGAGATTCGGCCGTTCTGGTTGAAAGTGTCCAGGGCGATGCGGCGGCTCAGGACCGGTTCGTTGTTGCCGCTGTTCCCCGGGGTCCGGCGCCATCCGGACCGGGAAGGAGTCCTTTTAGTGGACACCCGGGTGGCCCGGTGGTTCCCGTTGCAGATCTTCCGGCTGGTCGGTTACCGAAAATTGCGGCGCCGGGGCAAGCTGCTCCTGGTCAGCCGCAGGAGATACGATTTGAGACCTCCGTTACGATATTCCGTCTGAACCCGCATCGTGGGAGAAGGTTGTTGTGGCCGATAAAAAAATGAAGTGGCTGGCGGGGAACAGGATTCTGCCGAAGGCGGTGGACGGCAGCCGGGACGTGGCCGGCCTGATCGATGACGCCTTCCTGGCGTACAACGGTCGCAGGCTGCAAGAGGCCTGCCGGCTGACGGTGGAGAAGATGCTCACCGACGATTGCGTGGTGGGGGTCAGCCTGTCCGGGGCGCTGACGCCGGCCGGTCTGGGGCAGTCGGTGATCGTTCCCCTGATCCGGGCCGGGTTCGTCGACTGGATCGTCTCCACCGGAGCCAACCTGTACCACGACCTGCACTACGGACTGGATCTGGCGCTGCACCAGGGTACTCACGAGGTGGACGACCGGCTCCTGCATGAAGACGGGGTGGTCCGGATCTACGACATCCTGTTCGACTACAAGGTGCTGCTCGAAACCGACGATTTCATTCGTAAAATGCTGGCTACGGACGATTTCCGGCGGGAGATGTCCACCGCCGAACTGCACTACCGCATGGGAAGCTACCTGGCGGCCCGGGAGGACGAACTGGGAGTGCGGGACACCTGCGTCCTGACCACGGCCTACCGCTGCGGCGTGCCCTGTTACACCTCCTCGCCGGGCGATTCCTCCATCGGGCTCAATATCGCAGAACTGGATATGCGCGGTACCGGTCCGAAAATCAACCCGTCCCTGTGCGTCAACGAGACCTCAGCCATCGTGTACGGAGCGAAGCAGGGTCCGGGCCGTTCCGCTGTGCTGATTTTCGGGGGTGGATCGCCGAAGAACTTTGTCCTTCAGACCGAGCCCCAGATCCAGGAAATCCTGGGGCTGGACGATGCGGGGCACGATTACTTCATCCAGTTCACCGACGCCCGGCCGGACACCGGCGGGCTGTCCGGGGCCACCCCTGCGGAAGCGGTCTCCTGGGGTAAGGTCGATCCGGAAACACTGCCGGACGCCGTGGTGGTCTACGCTGACATCACCATCGTTGCGCCGCTTTTTGCCGCCTACCTCCTTGAACGCCGGCCGGCCCGGCCGCTTCGCCGGCTGTACGACCGCCGGGATGAGCTTATGAACCGGTTGAAGACGGACTTTCTTGCACGGCGGCAGTTGAAGTAGACTGGTCCCGGCCCGTCACCCACATCGGCGGGCCGAGGAGGTATCCGATGCAGACTGCCGCCCCGCCGATGCTGAAACCGACCCTGATCGCCGGTGTGATTACCGGCGTGGTTGCCTCGATCCCCGTTCTCGGGGGGATCGCCATGCTTCTCTGCTGCTCCCCGGTGATCGGCTGCGGGTTCCTGGCGGCCTACCTTTATTCCAAGGACTGCCGGGGAGCCGGCGCGCCGTTCCGGGCCGGACGCGGCGCTTTGGTCGGCTGGGTTTCCGGCGTGTGGTTCGCCATCACCATCACCGTGGTCGGTAGCGCCTTTGGTCTTATGACGAGTTCCGGAGATCCGTTCGGTGACGCCTTGGAGAAAATGGAGAGTTCCCCCGGCATGACTCCGGAAGGGATGGAAATGGCGGAAAAGGCCGTCGAGTTCCTTCAGGACACTCCGATGATCGTGCTGTTCCTCTTCGGCTTGGTGTTCTACCTGATCCTGACTTCGATCTTCGCCACGATCGGCGGCGCCATCGGTGGCGCGGTGTTCAAGGTGGAAGAGGAGGTTCCCAAAGTCCAGCCATGAGGCCGATCTGGCACCCGGTATCGTCGGTTTTCATGCCGGATCCGCCGGTGCTGGCCACGCCAGTACTTATCGACCTCCTGATGAAGTCCGAAACCGGTGGCGAACTGCTGTACGCCGGGGACCGGATGTGGCCGGCGCTGCGCCACGGCAGCCGGGTGCAGGTGCAACCGCCGGCGGGGGAGCTTCGGCCCGGTCAGATGGTCCTGTGCAACCTCCACGGCGTTGTGGACATTCTCCGGGTGAAGGAGGTCCGGGCCGGCGCCCTGATTCTGGCAGGGGACGCCGACGCCGGACCGACCATCCGGATCTCGCCGGACCAGGTTCTGGGTGTCGTGGACCGGGCCGACGTTGCGGTGACCGGGCTGAGGCGGAACCTGGCCCGGCAGTTCCTGGACCTGCGGGAGATGTTCCGGACCTGGAATGAGCCGGGCGACGACCCGTCAGGATCGATCCTGTCCCAATACGATTACCAGGCGCCGTTCTACGCCGACACGCCGGGGGACGGTATCGAGCCGGAACTCCTGCAGTGGCTCCGGACGGAAGTGCCTCCCGGCGGGAAAATCCTGGTGGCCGGATGCGGCGCCGGCCGGGAGTGCATAGCCCTGGCTCTCTCAGGGTACAAAGTCGTGGGGATCGACTTCTCCCCCGGCATGATCCGGCTGGCGGAGAAGGCGGCGGCAGAACGCAAGCTGGATATCCGGTTCGAGTCGGCCGATCTCAGGACCTACGGCGCACCGGTCTGCTCCCTGGATGCGGTCCTGTTCACCTACGATGTCTACAGTTTTATCCCCACCGCCCTTGAGAGGGTTACCGCCCTGACCAATATCGGTAACTGGCTGCGGCCGGATGGCGTGGTTTTCCTCAGCGCCCGCCAGGTCACCGGCCTCTGGATGGGCATGATCCTGACCAAGCAGTGGATCCTGCGACGCATCCGGGGCATGAGAGGGGGCTGGGGAGCCGGACACACCCGCTGGATCGCCGGTGATGCGACCATGCGCCGATCGTTCGTGCAGCATTTCACCCGGGGAATGCTGACCCGGGAAACCGGATCCGCCGGCTTTGTCATGGGAAGACGATGCAGCTGGCACACTATCCTCAGAAAACGGTTGCGTACCAGTTCGGTCCGGGTTTTCGAACCGGTTACCGGCGATGCCCTGGGTCAGGAGTGCTGAGGATCTGTTACGCTATTCGCCGATGATTTAATGTTTCGGGAGGCCAGGTGTGTCGAGACAGGTGACGATGCCCGATATGGATTTCTTCCGAAAGGAACGGCCGGAGGCCGGGCCCTGGAAGGTCGGTATCGCCATGGGTGGCCTGGAGATTATCCTGGCCGGCCTGTCCGAGGATCTGGCGGCACGGCTGCGCAGGCGGTTCGCCGTCTACCTGGTGGACGGTCCCGGATCTCGTGAGGCGTTGAACGTTTCGGTGGTGGAGGAAAGTCGGGACTACTTCATCGATCCGCCGGAAACCCCGGAGCTCAATCCGATCATGATCCGCTGTGACGGCAACCGGGTGCGGTACATGGGTTACCGGGTGGCCGGCTGGTTCGACACCCTGGGCGGGGAGGGACGGTTGCTCCTGTCACGGGGCCGGTACGAACCTGCCGAACGGGCGGTGGAGAACTACATCCGGGCGGCGTCAGCCTGGCAGGCGGCGTCCAGGGGCGGCGCACTGGTGCACGGCGCCAGCGCCGTGTTGGAGGGCCGGGGGTACCTGTTCTTTGGACCCTCGGGCGCCGGGAAATCAACCTTGTCCGAGTGCAACACCCGGGCAACGGTGATTAGTGACGACCTGACCCTGGTTATGCCGGACCGGGAAGGTCGTCCCCAACTGATCGGCAGCCCGTTCCGTGGAACCTACGAAGGGGGGAACCCGGTGGTGGGCAGGTTTCCCCTGGTGGCCGGTTTCCGCCTGGTGCAGGATGTGGCTGCCTCGGTGCGGGAGGTCAGCCGGGTACGGGTGTTCGGCGAACTGGTGGGCAACTTCCCGTTCGTTGCGGAAGCGTACCAGGACCGGCCGGAGCTGTTCGGCAGCATGGAGCAGGCGTTCAGGAACATCCCCCTCAAGCACCTGCACTTCTCAAAGGACGACTCCTACTGGGACGCGATCCTCGCCGCCGGGCTTTAATCGGGAGTTACATCCCATAGTCCGTTTCCTTCACTCAGGCAGGCCTGACGTTGCGGAAACGGACTACGGGATGTAACTCCCCGGCACAGGCTGCCGCCTCGTGCATACCGGCAAAAAGAAACCCTCCTTTCCGTAGCGTTAAGCCTGCTTTAGCGAAGGAAAGGAGGGTTTCTTTTTGCCGGTACTGGATGAGGAGACTTATTTGACCTCCCAGGTGCCGCCGGAGTAGATCAGCTGTTCCAGGTCGCCTACCCCCTCTTTGCCCTGGATCTCTCTGATCTGATCGTGGACGCACACGCTGTAACAGGGAGCCGTGCTTTTCCGGAGCACGCCGATCGGGGAGGGGAAGGGCGGTTCCAGGTTGGCCAGCATGTACAGGTAACCCAGGGGACCGTCTTCATCGTGGACCAGAAGGTCTTTTTCTGTGACGCCGTCCTTCCCCAATTGCACCATTTCCGGCTCGTAGCAACTGGTGGTCCTAATCCCTTTGTCACGGTTCTTTCCAAAGATGAGAGGTTCGCCGTGTTTTAGTTCCAGCAGGTTGTCGTCCCGCACCGCCTTGTCCCGGTACTGCGCAAAGGCGCCGTCGTTGAAAATATTGCAGTTCTGGTAGATCTGTATGAACGATGCGCCCTTGTGATCCGCCGCCGACTTGAGGACTTCCTTCAAGTGGGCGCCGTAGGTATCCACCGCCCGGGCCACGAAGGTCGCCTGTGCTCCCAAAGCCAGCTCGAGAGCCCGGAAAGGCCGGTCTAGAGAACCGTACGGGGTGGACTTGGTCCGCTTTCCGATCTCCGAGGTAGGCGAGTACTGTCCCTTGGTCAGCCCATAGATCCGGTTGTCGAACATCAGGATCTTGATGTCCACATTGCGCCGGAGCAGGTGGATGATGTGGTTGCCGCCGATGGACAGGGCGTCGCCGTCACCGGTGGCGATCCAGACAGACAGGTCCGGATTGGCCAACTTGATTCCGGTGGCTACTACGGTAGCCCGGCCGTGCAGGCTGTGGACTCCGTAAGTGTCCATGTAATACGGGAACCGGCTGGAGCAGCCGATGCCCGAGACCATTACGAAGTTTTCCTTGGGGATCCCCAGTTCCGGGAAGGTCTGCTGGACGGCGTTGAGGATCGCGTAGTCTCCGCAACCCGGACACCAGCGCACCATCTGGTCGCTGACGAAGTCTTTCTTGGTCAGTTTCAGTTCGGTGGTCATGATTCAGTTCTCCTCGACCAGTTCCTGGATTTTTTCGAGAATTTCCGATTCCTTGAACGGTTTGCCCTGAATCTTGTCCAGCTTGTGAATCTCGATTTGATATCGCTCGTGAACAATTCTCGCCAACTGGCCCAGGTTCATTTCAGGGATCAGCACCTTGTCGTAACGGTGCAGGATCTCGTTGACGTTCTTTTGCATCGGGTTGATATACCGCATATGCAGGTGGCCGACCTTGATGCCCTGCTTCCTGGCCATCTTCACCGCTGCGGCGATGGAACCGTAGGTGGATCCCCAGCCCAGCACCAGCAGACCTGAATCGTCGCCTTCCACCTCGGCCAGGGGAAGGTCCTCGGCGATCCGGTAGACCTTGTCCCTGCGGAGGTTAACCATCTCGTGGTGATTTTCAGGGTCGTGGGACACGTTGCCGGTGAGGTGGTCCTTCTCCAGGCCGCCGACGTGGTGTTCCATGCCGGGCGTGCCGGGGATTGCCCAGGGGCGGGCCATGGTTTTGGGGTCCCGGCTGTACGGCATGAAATGCTCCCCTTCCGGTATTTCCGTGGCGAACTTCACCGGGAGCTTTTTCAGTTCGTCCATCTTCGGCAGTTTCCACGGCTCGGAACCGTTGGCAATGTAGCCGTCGCTGAGCAGGATCACAGGGGTCATGTACTTGAGGGTCAGCCGGGCCGCCTCGTACACGGTGTCGAAACAGTCGGCGGAGGACTTGGCGGCGATGACGATCATCGGCGCCTCGCCGTGGCGGCCGTACATCGCCTGCATCAGGTCCGCTTGCTCGGTCTTGGTCGGCAGGCCGGTGGATGGTCCGCCGCGCTGGATATTGATGATGATCAACGGTAGTTCCACCATCACCGCCAGGCCCATGAGCTCGCTCTTGAGCGCCATGCCGGGGCCGCTGGTGGTGGTCACCGCAAGATTTCCGGCATAGGACGCGCCGATGGCTGATCCGATGCCGGCGATTTCGTCTTCCGCCTGGAAGGTCTGCACGCCGAACCTCTTATAGGACGACAACTCGTGAAGGATGTCGGAAGCCGGCGTGATCGGGTAACTGCCCTGGAACAGCGGCAGGCCGGAGTTCACCGAGGCCGCCACCAGGCCGAGAGACAGCGCCTCGTTCCCGTTGATGTTGCGATAGGTGCCCGGGGGCAGCTTCGCCCTCGGGACCTGATAGGTCACCTGGAAGAACTCGTTGACCTCGCAGTAGGCATATCCGGCCTTCAGGGCCAGTTCGTTCGCCTGCTGCAGCTCCGGCTTCGACTTGAACTTGGTCCGTATCCACTCCAGCGAATTTTCCATGGTCCGGTTGTACAGGTAGTACATCATGCCCAGGGCATAGAAATTCTTGCAGCGGTCCACATCGCGGGTGGCCAGACCGGTTTCCTTCAGCGCTGTCCGCGTCTGGGTGGTCAGGTCCACCTTGAAGGCGCGGTAGTTGGAGATGGTGCCGTCTTCCAGCGGGTTCTCGTCGTACTTGGCCTTGCGTAGGTCGTTCTTCGTGAAGCTGTCGGTGTTGAGGATGAGAATGCCGCCGGGCTTCAGGTCTTTCAGGTTGACCTGCAACGCCGCCGGGTTCATGGCCACCAGTACGTCCGGTTCGTCTCCAGGCGTGAACACCTCTTCGGAGGAGAAGTTGATCTGGAATCCGGAGACGCCTGCCAGGGATCCGGCCGGCGCCCGGATTTCCGAGGGATAATCCGGAAAAGTCGCGAGGTCGCAACCTTCGATGGCGGTGGTGTCGGTGAACTGGTTGCCGGTGAGCTGCATGCCGTCGCCGGAGTCGCCGGCGAACCGGATGGTGACGCGGTCCAGGGTTTCAACCTTGGCCGCTGTGCCTGTAGCCTGGTTTTCGATAGTCATGAGGGTTGTTCCTCGTGGTTGGGAAATTTGATCCCGGAATCCGAATAGCGGACTCCGGTGGCATTATGGAGCATGCTCGGGACTGCTTCAACGGAATGCAGCATGTTTCACGGACTATTTTGAGTCGGTTTCAGGCTCCTCCTCCGCAGCCAGTCCAGCCTCCCCCGGATCGATTCCAGATCCGGCGCCGAGGGTCGGCAGCGTAGGTAGGTTTCCAGGTCGGAGATCGCCTCATGGACCTGCCCGAGGTGGGCCATCAGAATCCCGCGATCCCGGGTCTCCATTGGATCTCCGGAAGTGGTGATCAGGAGCATCTCAACCATCGTTGCGGCGCGGGAGTAGTCCTCCCGGGACAGGTAGATCCGTTTCAGGTTGCGCAGCAGCCGGGTCAGGATCTCCGCCGGTGAAACACCGTTCAGCACCGTCCGGCGGAACAGGGACGGCCGGCCGGTGGAGCGGACCACCAAGGATCGGCAGTCCTCCTGGGTCAGCACCCGGCCTCCGCCGAAAGGGTCCACCAGGATGGTTCTGCCGTCCAGTTCCACCGCGACGATGAAGTGTCCTGGAAGGGCTATCCCCCGGGTTTTGAACCCGGCGGCCCGGGCGGTTTCCATGAAAATGATCGAGAGGGTCAGGGGGATGCCGGTGCGCCGGTCCAGGACCTGATTCAGGAACGAGTTCCTCGGTTCTTCATAGTTCCCAGTGTTGCCGTGGAACCCGAGTTCCTCGAACAGATAGGTGCATATGACGTCCAGCCTGGCGTACGGGTTGTCACGGTGCTCCATGACGGCTGTCCGCCGGGCCGCCTCCGACCCGATCTCCCGGATTCTGGCCCTTTCCCGTTCCAGGTCGAGGGCAGGGTATTCGCACGTGGCAATGAGCAGGGCGCCTTCCGCGAGGTCCACCGTCCCGCCATGTTCCAGAAGGTCTGCCAATCGTTCCCGCCGCGGATCTGCCGTCGCCGTCCAGGGGGCCAAAGCGGTTCTCCTCTCGGAGATAAATACTATGTCGCCCTCGGCCTGGATGCCACGGCCCCGGTCCCGTCCGCTTCCGGACGGGTTCAGCCTCGCTTCCCTCTCCGGGATCCGTTCTTGCCGGAACGGTTGCGCTGACCTTCCGCCGCGCCCACCGCCGCCGGCATCAGCTCGTTGCTGATGACCCGCTCCGGCACCGATTCCGGCGCCGGTTCCGGCGCCGGCTCCGGCGCTGCGTCGGCATCGTTTCGGGGTTCGGACGTTCCTTCCTGGTTTCCGGCGCCCTTGGGTTTTCTCCGCCGCCGCCGCCGCCGCCTTTTTCGGGGCGCTTCTTCGTTGCTCTCGGCTGTTCCATCCGTTGCCGCCGGATCTCCCGGCGGTTCCTCCTGCGGTTTGTTCGGGGTCGGGGCATGATCTTTCGCTACCGGCGTCGGGGCAGCCGGTTCGACGGCAGGCAGGTCCGGCGCCGCGGCAGGCGCCGGCCGGCCGTCCCGTTCGGCGGCAGGGGGCTCGGCGGCGGCTTCCGCCGCCAGCGCCTTGAATTCGCACTCGTGGCGCAGGAGCGACGGGGCGGCCTCTATGGCGATCTGGATGCCGTGGCGCTTCTCCAGACCCAGGATCTCTTCCCGCTTACTGTTCAGCATCCACTCGGCCACCTTCGGCGGCAGGGCGACCATCAGCCTGCCGAACCCGCCCCGGGCCGACCTGGTCTGGATCTTCCGCAGGGCAGCCAGGCCTGCCGCTTCTATGGTCTTCAGCAGGCCGTAGCCGTCGCAGGATGTGCAGGTGGCATAGGTCGCTCCCATCTTCTCCCCCTTGAGGCGCTGCCTGCTGATCTCCATCAGGCCGAGCTTGGAGATGCTGGTGAGGTCGTACTTCGACTTGTCCCCCTTCATGGCGTCCCGCATGGTTTTCTCGACCTTCTTGCGGTTCTTCGAAGCCATCATGTCGATGAAATCGATGACCACCAGGCCGCCGAGGTCCCGGAGGCGGAACTGACGGGCGATCTCCGTTGCCGCTTCCAGATTGGTCTGGGTGGCGTTCTCTTCCGCCTCCATCTTGCGCTTGGTACGGGCGCTGTTGACGTCGATGGCAGTGAGCGCCTCGGTGCCGTCGATGACGATCTCTCCCCCGGAGGGCAGGGGTACTCTCCGCTTGTAGATCGTCTCGATCTGCTCTTCCAGGTTGTACTTGTTGAACAGCGGACGGTCTCCGGTATAGAGCCGCAGGGTCTTGGCGCGGGTCGGCATGACGTCTTTCATGAACTCCAGGGCTTTTTCGTAGGTTTCGGTGGAGTCGATCCAGACCTCTGCGATGTCCGGCGTGAAGTGATCCCGGATGGTTCGGATAACCAGGTCTCGATCCCGGTAGACCGGACCGGGAAATTGACCGGCGCCGGAACCTTTCTGGATCGCCTCCCAGAGACGCAGGAGGTACTTGAGGTCCCGCTGCAACTCGGTTTTCGTGCGGCCGATGCCGGCGGTGCGGACGATCAGGCCGAACCCGTCGGGCAGCTTTAGCTCGTCGATAATCTCCTTGAGGCGGTCCCGCTGGGCGGTGTCACCGATTTTGCGGGAAATCCCCCCGGAGTCTACCCCCGGCATCAACACCAGGTAACGGCCGGGCAGGGAGAAGTAGGTGCTGACTGTCGGCGGTTTGCCGGCGAACGGCTCCCGGACTACCTGGACCATGAGCCGTTGGCCTTGTTGGAGGTGCTGGCCGATCCGGCCCCGGGCCCTGCTTTCGTCCCTGGAGGGCAGGAGACGGAAGTTGATTTCGTCGATGGGGAGGAATCCTTTGAGATCGGAACCGATGCGGACAAAAGCGGCCTCGAGGCCGGGATGAACGCTTTCGACCACGGCATTGTAAATGTTACCCTTGATGCTTGTCCGATTGATGGTTTCGATTTCATAGGCGGCCAGTACGCCGTCCTCGAGGATCGCCACGCGAGATTCTTCTACATGTATCACGTTGATAAGCATGATTTTGGACATATCTGAATGATTCTCCATTTCCTGATTACAGGGGCCGTCGAATCCTTCTCCGGAAGCCGTGATCTCGGCCTCAACGGGGTTTCCCGGCTCACCTCGTTGTGGCGTTCCCTCAGTGCCGGCTCCCGATCCGGAAGCCTCACAGATCACCACAACGATACGGAACTATATCACATGCCGGTTTCGGGAGCTCCGGCTTGAGAATCACCGCCAATCAAGTCACCCTCCTGCGGCTGTTTCTCCTGCCGCTGCCGGTAGCCATGATCTACAAGGCGGTGCTGTACGGGGGCGGACTGATCTGGGCCGCCGCCGGGCTGGGAATCTTCATCCTGCTGGGGCTTACCGATGCGGTGGACGGAATGCTGGCCCGGCGCCACGGCAGCACACCGCTGGGCGCCCTCCTGGACCCGATCGTGGACAAGATCTTCCTGGTGGCCACTTTCGGGCCCCTGGCCGACCTGACCATCGTTCACCCGGTCCTGGTGGGAGTGCTGTTCGTTCGGGAACTGGCGGTCACCGCCCTCCGGAGCACCGCACTTGAGAGGAAAGTATCGTTCCGCACCAGCCGGATCGCAAAGTTGAAGACCACGGTCCAGGGAGCCGGCTCCGGTTTTATATTCCTGTTCTATTTCCTGCAGGACCTGACCATGCTTACCCGGGTGATGTGGGTAACCGCCATCGGCGCCGCCATCCCGGTGATTCTCCTGCTCCTCCTGGGGAAGCGGCCCGGCTGGCGTTCACTCTCCGCCCTGATCCTCCTGGAGGCGGTGGTGGGTCTGCACCTTTTCGTCGGCCCCGCAGGGGTGATTCGGATCATCATGTGGGTGATTATCGGATTCACGCTCTATTCAGGCGCCGAGTACTTCTGGGGCTTGCGCCGCGTACTCCGGGAATCGTTCCGCCGATCGCCCCTGGAACCGATCCGGCTGGCCGTTCTCGCCCTGACGGTGCCGGTCTGTGTGCTTCCGGTGATGATGCGGCCCGGCGCGCCGATCTACGCAATCCTCATGATCCTGGCGGCCGAACTCGCTCTGGGCGGAGTGGAAAACTCACTTGCCCAGGCCGGCCGGCGGAGCGGAGTCGGTGTCGACCTGCTCCGCTCAGGAATCCAGGCTGCAGGCGCCGCCGCCATGTGGATGTTCCTCAGCGGGCAGGGGAACGGTGCACCCTGGAACGTCCTGTCGGCTCACGGCGCCGGCGTCCTGGTCCTGATATTCACCCTCCTTGCGATGGTGCGCAGGGTGAATGGCAACCGGCAGCTGTTCACCGCCGGATTCAACGGCTGAGGGTCCTCCTTGACTCTCGAATGCCACGGAATCATATTCAAATTGGAAAATTTATATATGTAACCGTGGGAGTCCGTGGACTTGTTAGACCATCCATGGAAATCAGGGTCCGCCCTCATGTCGGCGGCGGCCGTAGTGCTTGCCTCCGTCTTACTATGGACGGGATGTTCCGACAACGGGTCATCCGCCCTGTCGCCCCGGCCGGATTTATCCGCGTCCAGGGGAGGCGTGTTCCGGATCGTCACCGAGGTGCCGGCCAGCCTGGACCCGATCCGGAGCGATTCGGTCTATGAGGGGCTTCCCGTCAAACAGTTGTTCGACGGACTGGTGGAACTGGACCCGTCCCTGAAGGTGATGCCTGGCCTGGCCGATACCTGGACCATCTCCACAGACGGCTGCACATACCGTTTCCACCTTCGGGATAATGTGACGTTCCACGACGGCAGCAAACTGACCGCCGGTGACGTGGTGTACACGTTCCGACGGCTCCTGCGGCCGAAGAATGTCTCTTCCTCCCTGGGCGGGTCCTACGCCATGGCGGTAACCGGTGCCGAGGAGTTCTCCTCCGGCAGGACCGACGAGCTCTCCGGTGTCCGCGCCCTGGATGATCACACCGTGGAGATCGAGCTGCGTTTCCCGTCGATCTACTTCCTCGAGGTACTGAGCCTGGATGGTCTGCGCATCGTGCCGGAGAATGTCATTCGGGAGATCGGTGATGAGGCGTTTGGGCGTACGCCGGTAGGGACCGGTCCGTTCCGGATGGGCGGATGGTACGATGATCGGCTGGAACTCCTATCCAACCCGGACTATTTCCGGGGGCCTCCTTTCCTCGAAACGGTCCGCATCGAGTTCAGGAACGATGCCGATGATCTGGATTTCGGCGTCGGCCGGTTCAAGCAAGGTGAGTTGGATATGGTGGAGCCCGGGACGTCCGACATCCCGGGATTGATGGAATGCAAGGGTGTGGCGATCCGGGATTTTCAGGAACTGAGCCTGACGTTCCTCGGCCTCGCCACCGATAACCCGCCTCTGGACCGTCTGGAAGTCCGGCAGGCCATCGCCCACGCCATCAACCGGGATGCGCTGGTGGAGGCCTCTCCGGAAATACGGCGGCGGTCCATCGGTCTGGTCCCGCCCGGGATGAACGCCTACTCCCCGGATATGAAAGCGCTGCCGTACGATCCGGACCGGTCCCGCCAGTTGCTGCTGAAGGCCGGTTACGGTCCCGGCAACCCGCTGCCGCCGATTGTCCTGCTGAACGTTGGTCGCAGCACCGTCGCCCTGGAAGCTATTGCGAGCATCCGGCAGGATCTGGAGGACGTCGGCGTTCGGCTGGATGTGCGTCAGGTCTCCTGGACCGAACAGGGTGAGGAGATTGCGGTCCGGAAGGCGCCTATGTTCCTCTTGACCTGGATCGCCGATCTGCCCGATCCGGACGTGTTCCTGCGAGGTCTGTTCGAGAGTGGTGGATCGAGCAATTGCTTTGCCTTCGAGGACGACGAGGTCACCCGCCTCCTGGATCTCGGCATCCGGGAGCTGAACCCGCTCAAACGATCGCAGATATACCGCAGCCTGGAGCGCAGGATCCTGTCCCAGGCTCCGGTTGTACCGCTGTACCACACCAGCGGTTTACTGTCCCACCGCAAGGAGGTTCACGGGCTGGAGCCCGGGCCGCTGGGTGTTTCCTACCTCTCCCTCGAGAAGGTCTGGATCGCTAATGAAGAGGAAGACCGGCCGTGATCCGTAGGTTCTATCGAACGTACACGCTGGAGAAGAGCTTCGTCTTCTCCATCGGTTCGATCATGACTTTCTTGCTGGTGGCGTTCCTCGCCCTTGTGTGGATGATGGTGGCTACCACCATGCGCCAGGGACTTGAGGAGCGGGGACGTTCCGTGGCCCGCAGCATCGGCGCTGTGGCTACCCCATCCCTGCTGGCGTACAACCATGTGGCCCTGCAGATGGCGGCGGAGAGTGCTGCCGAAGACCTGGACCTGGCCTATGTTGCCATACATACCAAGGAAGGGGATCTGGCCGGGTTCGCCGGCCTGAACGGTGAAAGAGCAGTCAATGTCGACCTGGAATCCATCGATCTTTCCGGAATGGTGGAAAGCCGGGATCGCGAAGTCCTCGACGGCAACGGGCGAATTGTGCCGGCGTTGGAGGTTGCGGTTCCGGTCTGGGTGGAAGGGGTAACCGAGCCCTGGGGAATTGTCCGGGTTGGAATGTCCCGTGTGCCGGTGCTCAAGCAGCTTCAGCGCCTGACCTCCTGGCTGGCGATCTCCGGCCTTCTGTTCAGCGTTGTGACGATATTGTTCGGTCGCTGGGTTGCCCGGGCGATTACCGCCCCTTTGCGCCAGTTGGCGAAGGGGGCCGATGCACTGGCCGAGGGGCAATACGATTTCCGCGTGCCGGTTGTCGGCTCCAACGAGATTGCCCAATTGGCGTCGGCGTTCAACGCCATGATGGACCGTACACAGACCAAGGCCAGGGAGTCCCGAGAGTTCCAGGAGGCGCTGGAAGCGCTGAACGCCACACTGGAGGACCAGGTTCGGGACAGGACACGGGCGCTGGAGGAGTCGGAAGAGCAGTACAAGACCCTGGTGGACAACTCGCCGGACTCGATCCTGATTGTGCAGAAAGGCAACATCCGGTTTGTCAACCAGGCGTTCATCGGCACCTTCGGAGTTCCGGCCCGCCGGGCGCTGCAGCCCGATTTCAAACTGGAGAGCCTGTTCGAGCCCGAGTCCGCCCTGGTGGCGTGTGAACGGATACGGGCCTGGGAAGAAGGCCAGTCAACCGGTCCCTGCGAGTTGGTGGGCCGCAGCAGCAGCGGTGACGTGCTGCACCTGGAGCTTCGAGGCAGCGGGATCGAATACCTCGGTCTTCCGGCGGCGGAATGCGTGGTAATCGACAACACCAGCGCCAAGTCCCTGAGGGAGCATCTACTGGATACGGAACGGTTGCGGGCCCTGGGCGAGCTATCCGGCGGCGTGGCCCACGATTTCAACAACCTGCTGGGGGCGATCCTCGGCCGAACCCAGCTGTTGCGCCGTGAAAAGCCGGAAGAGTCGGTGGATCGCTGTCTTGCCGTCATTGAGAAGGCGGCCATGGATGGCCGGGAAACGGTGCGGCGGATCCAGGAGTTCTCCCGGACCCGTCAGGAGAGGAACTACAACCAGGTGGAGCTTTCCGAGATCATCCGGGATGCGGTGGAGATCACCCGTACACGTTGGAAGACCGATTCGGAACGGAACAACATCAACATCCGCCTGGAACTCTCCCTGGCAGGGAGCGCCCCGGTACTGGGGAAGGACTCGGAGTTGCGCGAGGTGTTCACCAACCTGATCCTGAACGCCCTGGACGCCATGCCGAACGGCGGAGTGCTGCGGATACGGTGCGTTCAGGACGACGGGCTGGTCATCGCCGAGGTTACCGACACGGGGGCCGGCATGGACGAGGAAACCCGGCGGCACCTGTTCGATCCGTTTTTTACCACCAAGGGTCAGGGCGGGACCGGTCTGGGCCTGAGCATGGTCTACGGCATCGTCACCCGCCACGGCGGGCGGATCGACGTGACCTCGGACCCGGAGAAGGGAACCACATTCTTCGTCGAGTTCCCGGTGGCGGCGATCCTGTCCGACCAGGAATCGGAACCGGCAGTGGAGGTTAACGAAGTGCCGTCGTCCCGGATCCTGGTCATTGACGATGAACCGGATATCGCCGAGATTCTCAAGGACGTCCTGACCGCCGAGGGTCATTCAGTGGAGATGGCCAGTGGCGGTCGGGAAGGTCTGGAGAAGATCGCAGCCTCCCCGTTCGACCTGGTGTTCACCGACCTGGGGATGCCGGATGTTTCCGGGTGGGAAGTCGCCTCCACTATCCGGGACAATCAGCCGGATCTGCCGGTAGTCCTGGTGACAGGCTGGGGAGCCACCCTCAGCGAGGACGAAATCACCGAAAATTCCATCGCGGCAGTAGTGGCCAAACCGTTCGACATTTCCAGCCTGGTGGATGTGACAGCCAGTATCCTCGGCCGCGCAACTTCCGGCGATCCGCTATAATCCTGCCCTCATTCTGCTGCTGATCATCAACGCCGTTCCCGCAAGGGGTGGTGGGTGACCGGTGTGAGGGCAAGGACCGTGAACCAGCCGCGTCGAATACGCATCGCCAACGGCCAGGGGTTCTGGGGAGATTCGGTGGACGCACCGGTTCGCCTTATCGAAGAAGGTCCGCTGGACTACCTCACCCTGGACTACCTGGCCGAGGTCACCATGTCGATTCTGCAGAAGCAGAAACGGCGGGATCCGGCCCGGGGCTACGCCTCCGATTTTGTCCAGCTCATCGACCGCATCCTGCCAACCCTCCGGGAGAAGGGGGTGAAAGTGGTGGCCAATGCAGGCGGGGTGAACCCGTCGGCCTGCCGCCAGGCGCTCATCGAGGTTGCCAGGGGGCACCAGGCCCGCGGGTTGAAGATCGGCACCGTTACCGGCGACGACATCCTGGATCGGCTGGAAGAATTGATCGATTCCGGAGTCAGCTTTGAGAACATGGATGACGGCCGGCCGATCACCGAGGTCCTGGACCGTATCGTTTCCGCCAATGTCTACATCGGCTCGTTCGCCATCGCCCGGGCGCTGGAACAGGGGGCGGACCTGGTCATCTCCGGCCGCACAACCGATCCCGGTCTGGTTCTCTCGCCCCTGATCGCCGAGTACGGCTGGAAAGAAGACGACTGGTCCCTTCTGGCTGCCGGCACCGTGGGCGGGCATGTGGTGGAGTGCGGAGCCCAGTGTACCGGCGGCAACTTTTCCCGCTGGTGGGAGGTGGAAGGGTGGGACCGTCTCGGCTATCCGGTGCTGGAGTTCGAGAAGAACGGCGAATTCGTGGTCACCAAACATGACGGTACCGGCGGCCTGGTGAGCGTGGATACCGTGTCGGAGCAACTGCTCTACGAGATGGGCAATCCGAAGGCGTACCTCACTCCGGACTGTGTGGTGGATTTCACCTCCATCCGCCTGGCCGGGGACGGCAAGGACCGCGTTCGTGTGACCAGTGTCCGCGGCCTGGAGGCGACGGACACGTTCAAGGTATCCATCGCGTACCTGGAAGGGTACAAGGCGACCGGACAGTTGACCGTCAGCGGACCGGACGCGGTGGCGAAGGCCAGGGTTTGTGCCGAAGCACTGTGGGGACGGTTGCGCCGCGCCGGATTCACCTACGAAAAGACCATCACCGAGATGGTCGGCCTGGACTCGTGCCACGGGCCGATTCCGGGACCGCCGGCGGATGTCCACGAAGTAGTGCTTCGGGTCGGCGTCAAGGATGGCGACCGCACCAAGGTTGATCGCTTCGGCAAGGAACTGGCGCCGCTGGTCACGTCGGGGCCGCCGGGGATCACCGGGTTCGCAGGCGGCCGGCCCAAGGCGACGGAAGTGCTGGGGTACTGGCCGGCGCTGATCCCCAAGGACAGGATAACCGCCCGGGTCGAGGTGGAGGAAGTGTTATGAAGAGCCTGCCATTGTACGCCCTGGCCCATGCCCGGTCCGGTGACAAGGGTGACGGCTCCAACGTCGGAGTCATCGCCTATGATCGGGAGTCGTACGAAATCCTGCGGGAACGGTTGACCACCGGGAGAGTCAAGGAACATTTCCAGGGCATCGTTTTCGGGGAGGTCCGCCGGTTCGAATTGCCGAACCTGCTGGCCCTGAACTTCTTCCTGGGAGACTCTCTGGGAGGGTCAGGCTCCGCCAGCCTGAAGACCGACGCCCAGGGGAAGACTCACGGCATGGCAATGTTGCGGATGGAGATCGAAGTGCCGGACCGGTTTGAGCCTCTGTCCGTCGGCACCAGGGGCGCCATCGCCCCCGGCGGCGAACTGGGAGGGGCATGATGTCCGACGAACGCACGATGCGCTGGGTCAGGATGGAACGGGACACCAGAGGTGTGGCCACCGTATCCATGGACAAGCCGCCGGTGAACGCCCTGGGAAGCGAACTGGTGCACGATCTTACCGCAGCCGCCGCCGATCTGGCCGCAGACCAGGGATGTCCGGGTCGTGATCCTGCGCTCGGCGGGGAAACATTTCTGTGCCGGAGCCGATCTCAAGGAGCGGAACGGGATGACCGTGGAGCAGGTCCGGGAGTTCGTTCCGCGCCTGGCCGGCGCCGTCAACGGTTTCTCTTCGCTCCCGTTTCCGGTCATCGCCGCGGTTCGTGGCGCCGCTGCAGGAGGCGGGTGTGAACTGGCTCTTGGCTGCGACCTTCGGGTTCTCTCGGAAGATGCCACCATCGGACTCCGGGAAACCGCCCTGGCGATTATCCCCGGGGCGGGTGGAACCCAGCGTCTGCCCCGCATCGTCGGAGCGGCAACCGCCAAGCGCTGGATCTTCACCGCCGGCATGTTCACTGCCGCCGAGGCCTGGGCCGACGGCGTTGCCGACCAGGTGGTTCCCGGGGATAAGCTGGACCTGGCAGCGGACGATCTGGCGGCGGCTATCGCCGCCAACGGTCCGGTGGCGGTTCGCATGGCGAAACGGGCCATCGACCAGGGCGCCGGCGTGCCTCTGGACGAGGCTCTGAAACTGGAATGGGAGGCGTACCAGGAGGTGCTCACAACCGAGGACCGGGAGGAAGCTCTCAGGGCGTTCTCCGAAAAGAGGCCCCCGCGTTTTCGAGGATGCTGAAGTACGGCGCATCGGAATTCGCATCGCCGCTGATCCTGGCGCCGATGGCCGATGTCACCGACCGGCAGTTCCGGTTGCTGCTGAAGCGAATGGGTGGAATCGGTCTGGTCACCATGGAATTCGTCTCATCCCGGGATATAGGGATTAGGCACAGGCGTCTGGACTCGATCTTGAGGTTCTCGGCGGAAGAACGTCCGATCTCCGTTCAGATCTACGGCTCCGACCCGGCGTTGATGGCCGAAGCCGCCCGTTTTGTTCAAGACCAGGGGTTCGATGTCTGTGACATCAACATGGGCTGTCCCGCCAACAAGATCCTGAAAGGGTGCGCCGGGGCCCGGCTCATGGACGATCTGGTGCTGGCCGGGGAGATCATCCGACGTTGCCGGGCCGCGGTGACCATCCCGTTGACGGTGAAGTTCAGGGCCGGCATGAACGACGATCGGCTGAATTACCTGGACCTGGGTCGGATCTGCGAGGACGAGGGAGTGGACGCTGTGGCGCTGCATCCCAGGACCGCCAGGCAGATGTATTCCGGCCGGGCTGACTGGAGCCGGATCGCACGATTAAAGGAGATCTTGTCTATCCCAGTGGTAGGAAATGGCGATGTGGAGCAGCCCGCGGATGTGGTCCGGATGATGAGGGAGACCGGTTGCGACGGAGTGATGATCGGGCGGGCTTCCATGAAGAATCCGTGGATCTACCGCCAGGCGTGGGCCCTACTCCGGGGGGATAGGCCGGTGGAACCGACCCTTATCGATCGAAGAGACCTGATTCTTGAGCATTTCAGGCGGTTGCGCGACGAAGAGGATCACCGCCTTGCGATGCACAAACTGCGGACCTTCACAGGATGGTACACCCGCGGTCTGCCGGAAGGGCGGCGCCTCCGGGTTCGTATCGGATCCCTGGAATCACCGGATCAGTTCATCCAGGCTGTGACGGATTTTTTCGCTACCCAGGCGGCATAATCTCCCAATCATGTCCAGTACCGCCGCCTCGTTCTTTCCTTCTTTTGTGTATGCTTTCTATCGAGAGAATCCCCGCAGACATCCCCGCCATAATTGGTTGTGCAGGGGTTGGGGGAGCGCGTGAAACAACATGAAAGTTTCGAAGCGAGGCGAGTACGGCATGCGCGCCCTTTGCCATCTGGCGGCCAAGTACGGAGGTGGGCTGACCCACATTCGCGAAATTGCTGAACAGGAAAAAATCCCGGCGAAATTCCTGGAAGGGATTCTTCTCGCCTTGAAACGGTCCGGCTTCGTGAAGAGCCGACGTGGCAACGAAGGCGGGTACGCCCTGGCCAGGTCTCCCCACGAGATTGTCGTCGGAGAGGTGTTCCGCGCTCTGGACGGACCGTTGGCGCCGATGTCCAACTCGGCCGAACTCAAGGCCATGATGGATAAAAACCCGCGCCAGCGAGGTTTCTATGCAGTGCTGCTGAAGGTCAGCGATGCGGTTTGTGGCATCCTGGACCATACAACCCTCGCCGAGGTGCTGGCGGGGAACGAGGTAGACGAGGCGCTGGTGGAGATGGCGAGCTACGAAGTTTGACCTGAATCACAGCGTCTGGAAGGGAATCCTCCTGAAACGTTTGATCCGCTAGCCGATTTTCGGTCCGTTCATCAGCCCGTCCCGAATCCCGTCGATCATCAGATCTACCTCTTCCGTAGTGATCCCGAAATGGGGCGTGAACCGCAATGAGCTCTTCCCGCCGTGGATCACGCCGATACCCCGGGTCCTAAGGTAGTGCTCGACGCTGCCGGTGCCGTAACACTTGTACTCCGGTGACAGCTCGCAGCTGAACAGCAGCCCGGTGCCCTGGACCTTGGTGATCGGACCGGCCAGCTCGTCCTGCAGCCCCTTGAGCTTGGCCAGGAACTCCTCGCCCCGTTCCCTGATGTTGTTCCTCAGTTCCGGAGTCACCTGGTCCAGAACCGCCACCGCCACATCCATCGCCCTGGGGTTGGTGGTCATGGTGTTGCCGTACACCCCTTTGCGAAACAGGCTGGCGGCGTTCTCCGTCATGGCCAGGACCGACAGGGGATATTGGCCGGCGTTCATCGCCTTGGAGTAGGTCTCCATATCCGGGGTTTCCGAATTTTCGAAGCCGGGATAATCCACAATGGACAGGCATCCCCGGGCTCGAAGTCCGGCCTGGATGGAGTCCACCAGAAGCAATGCGCCGTGCTGCCGGGTCAGTTTGCGGGCCAGGTTGTAGAACTCCGGAGTGACAGCCATACCCGGATCACCCTCGCCCATGACCGGCTCGAGGAACATCGCTTCCACGAACACCTTTTCCCGCTCAACCTTGTCGAATACCGCCTGAAGCGCTTCCAGATCGTTGGGAGGCACGGTCAACAGGTCGTTTCGGTCCCGGTATGACGCCAGGTGGGCGGAGTAGGTTGCCCGTGTGGAATGGGAGAACTGGGCCGGGCGGTCGGTGCGGCCGTGGAATGCCCCTTTGAGGGCCATGATCCTGATCGGTTTGCCTGCGTGGCGGCCGCCGGGATCGGTGAGCAGCTTGGCGTTGATGTCGGAAATCCGGGCCGCCACCGTCACCGACTCCGAGCCGCTGTTGAGGCACAGGAACCGCTCGAACGGACAACCGCCGGGCAGGCTATAGCCGACCTCTTTCCGCAGGGCATGGACCAGGCGGTACTGGGAAAAGCTGGGAGTCATGATGTTGGCCATGACGTGGGGGCGGTTCATGGCGTCCAGGATCGGTTGGGGGGCGTGGCCCATGCCGAGCATACCGTAACCCCCGGAATCGTGAATCACGGCGCCGGTGGAGGTCACGATCCATGGCCCCTTGGCGGCCAGCGGGACGTACGGGTTCACGGTGTCGTCGTAATAGAAATTCACGAACCGTTCCAGAATCAGTTCGATCTGGTCCGCCTCGTCCATGGCGATCTGATCGGGGAACTCCCGGGACAGGCTCCGGAACTGGATGAGGGCTTCATCGATGGCCTGTTCCAGGCTGGATCCGGCCTCGGCGAACCGCTCGATGACCTCGTCGCCCAGTCCGGCTGTGGCCGGTTTGCCTGCTGCTGTCCGGATCTCGTTCAATTTCTCCAGAGAGTTCATAACCGCCCTCATTTGCCGAGGATTCCGGCCAGCGCCCTGGGTAGCGCCTTCGCATCATGCTCTTTGAGATTGTATTGCACCCTTGTGGCCGGTTTGGAAATCTCTATAACTCTCCGCAGATCGATGGGGGTGCCGATGACCACGCTGTCGCAATCGGCGGCCTCGATGGTTCGGGTCAGGTCCTCCAGTTGCTCGCCGTAATACCCCAGGGCCGGGACGATCTTTTCCAGGCGAGGGTACTTTTCGAATGCCGCCTTGATACTGCCCACGGCGAACGGCCTGGGATCGACGATCTCGGCGGCGCCTAGCCGCTGACAGGCGACATACCCGGCGCCGATGTCCATCTCACCGTGTGTCAGGGTCGGGCCGTCTTCCACTACCAGGACCCGTTTGCCCCTGACCAGGGACTCATCATCCACACTCACCGGGGAGTCTGCGGGGATAACCACCGCATTCGGGTTGTGGGAGGCGATGTTCGCCTTGACCGTCTCGATCTGGCCGGGATCGGCGGAATCACACTTGTTGATCACTACCACGTCGGCCATGGTCAGGTTGGTCTCGCCGGCCCAGTACAGCAGCTCGTGGCCGGCGCGCAGGGGGTCGGCCACGGTAATGGTGAGATCGCTGGCGTAGAAGCTGGGGTCGTTGTTGCCGCCGTCCCACAGCACCACGTCCGCCTCCTGCTCCGCCTGGCGGAGGATCGCCTCGTAATCAACGCCGGCATAGATCACGTTGCCGGCGGCGATGTGGGGTTCGTATTCCTCCATCTCCTCAATGGTGCATTTGTGCTTCTTGAGGTCGCCAATGGAGGCAAAGCGCTGGACCGCCTGCTTCGCAAGGTCGCCATACGGCATCGGGTGGCGGATACTGACCACCTTCTTGACACCCAGCTCGCCTTTCAGGATCTCCACCACACGCCGGGTGGTCTGGCTCTTGCCGCAGCCGGTGCGAACCGCCAGGATGCTCACCAGCGGCTTCACGCTTTTGACGTGGCCGCGGCCCGGCGCCAGCAGCTTGAAGTCGGCGCCGGCGGCCAGCACCCGGTTGCCGACCTGCATCAGGTCGATGTAATGGATGTCCGAATAACTGAACACGCATTCGTCCACATTGAGTTCCCGGATCAGGTCCTCCAACCGCTCCATCGGTTCAATGTCGATGCCGTTCGGATACAGGTCGCCTGCCAGGATCGCCGGATACCGACGGTCGTCGATTTCCGGGATCTGGGTGGCGGTGAACGCCACCACTTCGAATTCCTGATTGTTGCGGTAGACGGTGTTGAAGTTGTGGAAGTCGCGCCCTGCGGCGCCGATAATCAGAATGCGTTTCCGGCTCATGGGTAATCCTCGCGCTAAGGGTTGGAGTGAACGCTCAGGGTATCACCGCAAGCCGGATTCGGCAGGCCTTCAGCCCTTTTTCCTGGGCAGGCGGGCCTGGTGTTCCTCGAGCTCGTCCAGGATCCGGAGGTAACTCGCGTATCTTGAAGCAGGGATCGCCCCGGTTTCAACCGCAGCGGTCAAGCCACAGCCCGGTTCGGAACGGTGCAGGCAGTTCCGGAAGCGGCAGGGCGCTTCCAGAACCGTCTCGAACCCGGGGAACCAGCCGCCCAGTTCCGCCGGTTCGATCTCCGCCAGGCCGAAGTCCCGGAACCCCGGGGTGTCGATCAGTTCACCGCCGCCGGGGAGGGAGTGCATGGTTGCCACCGTCGTCGTGTGGCGCCCGAGGCCGGTGGCCTCATTGATCTCGCCCACCGTCAGATCGATGTCGGGGCAGAGCACGTTCATGAGGGAGCTTTTGCCCACTCCGGTGTTACCGACGAAGGCGCCCCGGCGCCCCCGGGAGAAGTAGGCCGTCAGCGGCTCCAGGCCGGTGCCATGCGGAAGCGCTCACCTTGAATATCGGCATTAGAGCGCCGTAACGGCCGGAGATCTCCTCCTCCAGATCCGCGGTTCCGGGCAGATCCGACTTGTTCAGCACCAGGAACGGCTCCATCCCGGTCGCCCGGGCGGTGACCACGGCGCGGTCCACGAACGTCTCGGGTGAAAGGGGCAGGGGAGCGACCATGATGCCCAGGACGTCCAGGTTGGAGGCGACCACCCGGACTGCTCCCTGGTTGTCAAGGCGGCGCAGTTCGCTGGATCGGGAGTGGCGCACCAGGATGCCGTCCCGGACTGTAACCCGGTCGCCGACCACGTGGCCGGACCGGCGGCGGACCCGCACCCGGACCGTTTCACCGCCGTTGGTCCGTACCCCTACGGCGATGCCGTAGTGTGCGACGATCAGTCCTTCGGCGTCGTTTTCGTGCATGGCAGGCCGGCCTCCAGGGCCTCCGGATCGTCGGTGTGAAACCGTACCGTACCGCACCGTTTGCTGATGCCGTATATCCCGGTGCAGTCGACCTTGCCGTCCAGGGTCACCGTCAGATTGACCGGACCCAGGGTGACGGCGTTCAGCGTATCGTCCCGGTCCCTGCCGACCGTTTCCCCCGCTCTACTGCGATGATCCGGTCCAGCGGGATGTCCACAGCCCACAACAGGCCGTTGCGGACGTGAAGGTGACTGTCCGTGATTACATGGGGTTTCCGTACCAGGGCCCTGCCGTGCGCGATGAGGAACAGCAACGAGTAAACGCCAAGAGCGGTGAGGATCCAGGCCGCAGCCAGGCTCCACCTTCCGACCAGGAGGTGGATGGCGAAGATTTCGATCACCACCGCCAGGGACAGAACCCCCAGGATCGCAAGGATCGGGCTGTTGCGGTGGGAGCCGAACGAACTGCTTCCGGGGGGCGCTTCCACCGCTCCGCCCGGTTTGCGGAACAGGTAATACAACATGGAAAGTTCCGAGGCCAGCAGTGTTGCCACAACCCGGTGCCGGACCATCTCCATGGCTGCCGTCCGGATTCGCTCGGTGCCGTCCACGAAGCGGCAGCATGCAACGAGTTGCGGGCTTTGCGAACGGCGAGCGCCAGGAAACCAAGCAGGGCAAGTTCAATGAGCGGCACCGCCACGGTGCGGATGCCATCGAGAACGACACGGTCCTCCCGGGGGAGGAGCCACGATCCAAGGGCGATCATGGCTATGAACAGGGGCAGTACCAGCCGGTACGAATAGTGGTACCTGCGGGCCAGCAGCAAGTAGATCAGCGGGATGGTCAGCAGCAGGTCGGCGGTGATCGCTGTTGCGATCAGGCCGGGATCTGCGGAATAGGCTGTGGAGCGGACCAGGAAGAAGAACATGATCGCCAGGCCTGTGGTGAACAGACCGAATGCCATGAACGGCGTCCGCAGCGACGTGGTGGACAGGACCATTGAGGCATCATATATCAAGCCGGAGGCCGTCTTCGAGTCGCACCTTCCAAGGCAATACCTTGACAAACCACGTCTCTCCTGAGACTTTTCCCCCATGCGAGTCCTATCCGGCATCCAGCCCAGCGGAAAGCTGCACCTGGGGAACTATCTCGGCGCCATGAAGCAGCATCTGCAGATGCAGCACGAGCACGAGTGTTTTTTCTTTATCGCCAACTACCACACCCTGACCACGGTGCAGGATCGCAGTCGCCTCCTGGAACTGAGCCGGGACGTCGCCCTGGACTACCTGGCCCTGGGGCTGGACCCTGACAAGGTCAACCTGTTCTATCAGTCCGATATACCCGAGGTCACCGAACTGACCTGGATCCTGTCCACGGTGACCGGGAAAGGCCTGCTGGACCGGGCCACATCGTACAAGGACAAGATCGCCCGGGGGATCACTCCGTCCATGGGCCTGTACTCCTACCCCGATCCTGATGGCGGCGGACATCCTGATCTATCGCAGTGACCTGGTGCCGGTGGGGAAGGATCAGTTGCAGCATATCGAGATGGCGCAGGACATGGCCGGTTACTTCAACAACACGTTCCGATGTGATGTGCTGAAGCGGCCGGAGCCGAAGATGAACGAGGCGCTGGTGGTGCCGGGGCTGGACGGCCAGAAGATGTCCAAGAGCTACGACAACACCATCCCGCTGTTCGATACCGCCAAGAAGACCCGCAAGCGGATCATGAGCATCAAGACCGACAGCAAGACGGTGGAAGAATCGAAGGATCCCGAGAACTGTAATGTCTTCACCCTGTACCGCTTGCTGGCGACACCGGACGAAACCGCCGCCCTGGCGCAACGGTACCGTGCCGGCGGTATCGGATACGGTGACGCCAAGACGGCGTTGGCAGGTGTAGTGGAGAGGCTGCTGGAACCGGCCCGGGAGCGCCGGGAGAAACTGGCCGCCGACCCGGAGAAAGTAGCCGCCATCCTCCACGCCGGAGCGGTCCGGGCGAGGGAAGTGGCCCGGGAGGTGCTGGCCGACGTCCGGGAGGCGTCAGGACTGGCCGGCACATTCAAATAATTCGGGGACAGGCACCTTAACCCGGGTTAAGGTGCCTGTCCCCGAAACTATTCAATCCTCCAGCGTGATCCTTGTCAGTGGCCTGGCGGCCCGTTCCTGGATCGCACGGACGATCAGCCAGACACCTGGGATGAACAGCGCCACCGGCCACCAGTTCTCCACCCACGCCAGGGAGACATCGAACAAGGTGTTGGACAGCGAGATCGCTCCCAAACCGATGAGACAGAGCCCGCCGACGATGGAGCCGCCTGCCTTTGGCATTTTGAAGTCTTCCGGCGGGGCGATGGATTCGGTGCCTGCCAGGGCCTGGTTGTACAGCGCAGCCCTCCGGCCGGCATCCACGATGTTGTACATCCAGAAGAACGCCAGGAACATGCCTGCCAGGGGGACGAGCACATTCATCGGCCCCGAGCCGGCCAGGAAGGCGATGACGATACCGACCACCAGGATATGGATGAACCCCCGCTGGTAGTACCCGATGTAGACCTGCCCCAGGCCGGGCATGCATGAAAGCAGCATCGCCAGCAACGGCGATTTGAGCCGCGGGTCGGGAACGGATGCCATGACCGGCGGCGGTGGCTGGTAGCCCTGTTGCTGTGTCTGTTGGGTGTTGGTGGTCTCGGTGCCGTTCATGGTTCTATCTCCTCTTGTTCGTTTTCGTTTTCAGGCTGGTCCGTTGTTTGGGTGTCAGGCGACCAGCGTTGCTTTACGCCGTCCCGATACTCACGAAGCCACCCGGTGACTCCTTCGGCACGGTCGGCCATGGTTTCCTTTGCTTCACGTGCGGTGTCGGCGCCCAGCCGCTCGGTGTATTCCACCGTCCCGCGCATGACGCCTGCCACGGGGCCGTCGGCGGAGAACAGGGTCTGCACCGGCTGCATCCGTGCCATCTGCAGCATCCGGCCGCTTTCGTCTCCGGTGAACGGCAGGCCGAATAACAGGACAAAGCCGGCCATTGCGATGTACGCCGACTCGAAGGCGATCCTGGGGCGCTGTACCATCTCCTGCCACGACGCGGCGAGACGTTGCGCCAGGGTCTGTTTTTCCGAAGTCAACGACAGTACCTGCGCCGTGAACCCCGGTTCCGGCTCAATCTCCGCCAGGGCCGGCAGATCGACAGCCAGCATCCGGACCGCGGCAGCCAGGCCCCGGCAATCGCGGCACCCTTCCAGGTGGATGGCGAGCAGTTCGGTGTCGCAGGCAGGAAGGTCGCCGTCCGCATACCCGGGCAGGGACTGCCGGGCCGCTTCGCAGACCGGGCCTGAGGTCCGCTGCAGTACAGCCTCCGCCAGACCTGCCGGCGCCGGCACCTGGGGGAACACCAGGTCGTCCCTGATCAGTCCGACCAGTTCCCGGCATTTGCTGCATCCCTTGAGGTGTTTCCGGGCGGTGAAGTCATCAGCCAGGTTCCCTGCAAGGAAATCGTCGAGGACGGCCTGGAACTGTTCACAGTTCATCGCTCATCCTCCATTGGCGGCGACGGCGCCGTACGACGGGTCCAGCGCCAGGACCGATTTGGCCAGTTCCACCCGGGCCCGGCTGGCCCGGGACTTAATCGTCCCTATTGGCAGACCGAGCATCCCTGCGATCTCGGTCAGCTTGAGCTGTTGGATCTCCTTGAGCAGGAGGATTTCCCGGTTCTGCTCGCTGAGATTGCCCATCGCCTGGTAGACCAGTTCCTTCCTGCGGTGGGAATCCCAGGACTGTTCGGGGGAGGGCAGGGCGGAGGTCAATTCCAGGTCCTCGTCCACCACGATATCCCGGGCCGGCGGCCTCGCCTTGATGCGGCGGATACGGTCGATGCAGGAGTTCCTGGCGAGACGGATCATCCAGGGCAGGAAGGCTGGAACCGGTCTCCATCTTGTCCAGGTTGCGGTAGATCTTGATGAAGATTTCCTGGGCCAGATCCGACGCCTCGTCGGCGTCCCGAACGTACTGCATTGCCAGGCCGTACACCCGGGACTGGGTCCGGCGCACCAGCGCCTCCCAGGCCAGGTTGTCCCCCCGGCGGCAGCGTTCAATGATCGGGTCCAGTTCCTGCACGATGGTTGTCCTCTCACCGGATCAGACGCATTGTGCAGGAAAAGGTTCCCGAGTGAACTCGGAGAAGCTCTAATTCATAAAAAATGCTGCGATATCAATGAAATTGAACCGCGAGCGGGACGTTCAGCTCTCGAACTGCCCGGTATTCAGCATCACCAGGGTGCAGGCCTGGACCACTTCGATTTTCCGGTTCTTGAGTTCCGTGGCGATCCCTTCGTCCTCGGTTCCCGGGTTCATGATGACCCTGCGGGGGTGGAGGTTGAAAAGGTCGTCCAACTGTTTCTTGAGCAGATCCGGACGGACATAAATGGTGACGGTGTCCACCGGCACGTCCAGTTCGGACAGATCGGCGAACACTTTCCGGTCCAGGATCGTCTCTTCTTTCGGGTGGACCGGGATCGGTGTATGCCCGTTTTCCTGCAGGAGCAGCATCGCTTTGTGCGAGTACCTGTCCGGCTTGCTGCTGGCGCCAAGGACGACGACGGTTTCCTTCATGATGGTTCTCTCCTTGAGGACAGTTTATACCAGATACGCCACCGCGAACCCGACCTGGGCGAACATCATCATCAGGTACATGTGGGTCCAGGACGGGTGGTTCTCGACTTTCGGCCAGATCTTCCGGATCCTTGAGGATCAGGTAGACGGTGTAGACCCCCCACAGCGCCAGGACGATGCCGAGGATCGTCAGGAGGAGCGTGTTGCCTGTAAGTATGGTTCGCTCCGGGTGGAACGGGTCCGGGAGGTCGGCTCCCGCAGGGATCAGCAGCCAGGGCAGGATGAAGAACGGCGAGATCATCTTCGCCGCCTTCCCCACTCCGTACACGATGGGCAGGGTGCGGCAGCCGGCCGCCTCGTCCCCCTTCATGTCGGAGAAATCCTTGGTGGTGGCGGCGCCCAGCAGGAAGAGGAAGAAGATCGAGCCGATGAACCATGGCTCCACATGGAAGACCGATGCGACCATCGACCAGCCGGCCACCTTCAGCAGGCAGCCCCTGGGGAGGGCGATGGTCAGGTTGGCGCCGAAGGTGTTCGCCTTGGTCCGGCCCAGCCCGGGCATGCTGTAAACCAGGGTCAGCAGCATTCCTGCGATGTAGATGAAGAAGCACTGGTGCATGGAGAGCGGCGCGAAAAATTTGTCGGAGACCGACACTGCCGGGAACGTCACCACCAGCCAGGTCGGCAGCACCGCGAACAGGTAGAGAATTACCGTGAACCAGCCGGCCGCCTTGATGGAGATGGCTCCGGTGCACAACGCCCGGTTCGGCTTGTTCACCCGGTCATTGTCCAGGTCGTAGATCTGGTTCAGCGTATTGGAGGCGGCGTTCAGGAGGGCTGCGCAGGCGGAGCCCAGCAGGATCGTCCATAGAATGCCGACGGTCCATTGCCGGTCAAGACCGGCCAGGACATGGGGGTTGCTGGCCGAGCCCCAGGCGGTGATGGCGCCGGAGATCACCCCCAGCAGGGGGGGAGGAGGGTGAACGTCCGCGTGAACCGGACGTACTTCCCCACCGGCCCCATGTCAGGTTTTCTTGCCCACGGCGACCCGCGCCGGCCGCAGGACGCGGTCGCCCAGCCTGTACCCAGGACGGTAGGTTCGGGTCACCTTGCCGTCCATATCGGCGTCGTCCACCGGCTCCACACCGATCGCCTCCGCCGTGTTCGGGTCGAACGGCTCACCGGCAGTGTCCATCCGTTCCACGCCGTGCTTGATCAGGGTGGCCAGGAACCGGTCCCGGACCAACTGGACGCCGGTGGCCAGTTCCTTCGCCTCCGGGACGTCGGCAACGTGGGACAACGCCAGGTCCAGGTCGTCCATCCCTTCCAGCAGCTCTTCCACCACGCCGCCGAACTTCAGCTCGACCTTGCGATCGATATCATTCTCCAGCCGGAGACGGAACTGCTCCTGATCGGCCTTCACTTTCTTGAATGCGGCGATGTATTCCTGAAGCTGGGTCTCCGCCTGTTCCGCACGCTGGCGGTACTCGTCGACAATGGTGGGGCGGGTGTCCGGGACCTCCGGTTCGGAATCGTCGTCCTCATCCGTTTTCCGGGCCCAGTGCCGCTTGTCCTCCACCTTGATGACAGGCTCTTCTTCGTCTCGGTTCAGCTCTGATCCGATTTCCGGTTCTTTGCCGGTATTCATGGCTTGCTGCACTCCTCCCGGCCGGGTCGGTCTCCCGGCCGTCATCGAACATTATGATGCTTTTCGATTATTCTTCCAGACGGATTTCGAAGCGGCTGCCGGCGCCGTTGACCTTCTTCGGCAGGAAGATCTCCAGCACTCCGGCCTTGTACGCCGCCTTGATGGCGGCCGGGTCGGCGGACGGCGGCAGGTAGATCGCCAGGGAGAACGGCCCGTGGCGACGCTCCACCCGGAGACGGCTGTCCGGCAGGTGGCTGCCCGGTGCGGCCCGCTCGCCCTCCACCCGCAGCACCCCTTTCTCCACGCGGATCCTGAGGTCGGCGGCGGTCATTCCCGGGATGTCCGCCAGCAGAAGGTAACGGTCCGGCTCCTCCACCAGGTCCACCGGCGGTTGCCAGCCGTGGCCTTCGTCCACCCCGCCGGCCGGTCCCAGGGTCCTGGCGGACGTCTCGTCGAACAGACGGTTCATCCGTTCCTGGAGCCTTGCCAGGTCTCGCAGTGGGTCGGTCTTGCGGATCGCCATCACAAACCTCTGCCTCCGCCGTGGCGGAAGATTCCGCCTCGCTTATTTTAGCTGTTATACGGTGTAAACGCCGATCAGACACGAGGTTTAGACCGGTTGCCCTACCGGATTTTCCGTTATGGCGGTGGTTTCCGCCTGCTCCAGCACGATCTCGCCGTCCCGCACCGCAACACGGACCGTATCGCCGGCGGTAAATCTCCCTTCCAGAAGATCCAGGGCGAGCCGGTCCTCGATCCTCCGCTGCAACGTCCTCTTCAACGGCCGGGCTCCGAACGCCGGGTCGTACCCTTCTTCCGCCAGCCGCCGGGTCGCTTCCGAGGTGACGGTGAGGGTCAGCCCCTTTTCCGCGAGAACCGTCTCCATCCGCTTCAGCTGGATGGCGACGATCTGCTGCAGGTCTTCCAGGGAAAGTGAACGGAAAATGATGTGGTCGTCCACCCGGTTCAGGAACTCGGGGCGGAACGCCTGCTTCAACGCCAGCCGGACCCGGGCCTCCAGTTCCTCCCGATCGCCGTCGGCGACCTCCAGGATCGCATCGGACGCCAGGTTGGAAGTCATGATCAGGATAACGTTTCGGAAATCAACCGTACGCCCCTTGCTGTCGGTAAGCCTGCCCTCGTCCAGAACCTGCAGCAGGATGTTGAATACGTCCGGGTGAGCTTTCTCGATCTCGTCCAGCAGCACTACGGAGTACGGCCGTCTCCGCACCGCTTCGGTGAGCTGGCCGCCCTCGTCGTGGCCGATGTATCCGGGAGGGGCGCCGATCATCCGGGAGACGGCATGGCGCTCCATATACTCGGACATATCCAGGCGGATCATCGCCCGGGGATCGTCGAACAGGCTCATAGCCAGGGCGCGGGCCAGTTCGGTCTTGCCGACGCCGGTAGGACCCAGGAACAGGAACGATCCGATCGGCCGGTTCGGATCCTTCAAGCCGGCGCGGGCCCGACGCACCGCCGTCGCCGTCGCCGTCACCGCATCGTCCTGACCGACCACCCGCTCATGGAGCTCGGCCTCCAGGTGGACCAACTTTTGCGCCTCGCCTTCCAGCAGTCTGGACACCGGCACGCCGGTCCATAAGGAGACGATCCGGGCGATGTTTTCCTCGGTCACCTCCTCGCCCAGCATGGCGCCGTCCCGCTGCAGCCCGGCCAGTTCGACGTTCCGCTCCTGCAGTTCCTTTTGGAGGGCCGGAATCGTGCCGTACCGCAGCTTGGCCGCCTGCTCCAGGGCCGAACCTTTCTCCGCCCGGTCCAGTTCCATATGGCTGTTCTCGATCTTTTCCTTGAGGTTGCGGATGGCTGCAATCGTCTCTTTTTCGGCGGACCAGCGGCTCTTCATGCCGGAGAGCTGCTCGCGCAGGTTCGCCAGTTCCTGTTCGATTTTCTGAAGGCGGTCCCGGGAGGTGGCGTCCTTCTCCCGCTTCAGCGCCTGGCGTTCGATCTCCAACTGGGTGATGCGCCGTTCCGTTTCGTCAACCACCGCAGGCACCGAGTCGATTACCAGGCGGAGTTCCGCCGCCGATTCGTCCAGCAGGTCGATCGCCTTGTCCGGAAGGAATCTGTCGCTGATGTAGCGGTCCGACAGGGTGGCCGCAGCCACCAGCGCTGCATCCTGGATCCGGACGCCGTGGTGAACCTCGTACCGCTCTTTCAGCCCTCGCAGGATGGAAACGGCGTCTTCCACCGACGGCTCGCCCACCAGCACCGGCTGGAACCGCCGTTCAAGCGCAGCGTCCTTTTCCACGTACTTGCGGTACTCGCTCAGGGTGGTGGCGCCTATGCAGCGCAACTCCCCGCGGGCCAGCGCCGGCTTCAGCAGGTTGGCGGCGTCCACCGCCCCCTCGGCGCCACCGGCCCCCACCAGAGTGTGGAGTTCGTCGATGAACAGGATGATCCGGCCGTCGGCATCCTCGATCTCCTGCAGCACCGCCTTGAGCCTGTCTTCGAACTCGCCGCGGTACTTGGAGCCGGCAACCAGGGCTCCCAGGTCAAGAGCCAGCAGCTTGCGATCCTTGAGCGGTTCCGGCACATCGCCGTCGGCGATACGGCCGGCCAGCCCCTCGGCGATGGCGGTCTTTCCGACCCCCGGATCGCCGATGAGCACCGGGTTGTTCTTGCGGCGGCGGCTCAAGACCTGCATGGTCCGGCGGATCTCCTCGTCCCGCCCGATTACCGGATCGATCTTGCCTGCACGGGCCATCTCGGTCAGGTCCCGGGTGAATTTCCTCGAGCGCCTGCATCTTGTCTTCCGGGTTCTCATCGGTGACCCGGCTTGTCCCCCGGACCTCCCGGAGCGCCTGCAGCAGCCCGTCGGGGGTGGCGCCGAACCGCCGGAGGATATCCGCCCCTGCCCCGTCACCACGAGCGACGGCCAGCAGCAGGTGTTCGGTGGAGAGGTACTCGTCCTGAAACTCTTTCGTGATCTTCTCGGCCCCGGACAGAAGATCGATCAGGGCCCGGGAACCCTGGACGCCGTCCTGCCCCTTTACTTTCGATCCTGATCCCAGCTGTTCCTTCACCGCGGTGGCCACCGCCCGGGGATCGGCTCCAAGGCGGGACAAGACCGGCGGAACGATCCCTTCTTCCTGGTCCACCAGGGCCAAGAGCAGGTGCAGAGGACGGATTTCCGCATGTCCGTATTCTTCCGCCAGGGCGCTGGAGCGTTCCAGCGCTTCCCTTCCCTTCAACGTGTATTTTTCCGCCCGCATTGCAGTCCTCCCTTTCGGCGTAATACCGCCGCCACACCCTGTTTACTGGGATCGAGAGACCGGAATGTCAAGAAACGGGGATTGGAGAAGTATTGAAAGATAAAGTGCAATGTCCCCAGACGGCTTGTGTTGTATATTTGAAAGCTTGGGGTTTGACGTATGGCGGCATCGAGAGGGTAGCACCGATGAATTCTGCAAGATCTGTTTCCGTTCTTATTGCATCGCTCCTGTTGGTGACCATGGTGGGGGGAGGCATCGCCGAGGCGGGCACGACGTATCGATTTGAGATCGAGAAACGCCAGAAACGGATTGATGAGATCATGAGAACTCTGGAGAAACTCGATGGCGACTTGAAAGTCAGGCAGGCGATGTTCGCCGATTTCGTCAGGGTCCATTGCGCCCTGGAGGGGCACGTCGCCAAGCTGGAACTTAGAGGTCCGCGATTCGACTTCGCTTATCACCCGGACCGCAAGGTCCACAGCGCCACGGTCAGTAAATTTCTGGAGGGACCTTCACCGGAACCATCATTTGTTACCGAACAACTGATGAAAGGTTACTCGATCGATCCGATTTCTGTCGTGGGAGGGCAGCATGTTATCCGGACCGGTGGGGAATTGATCCGGACGTACCGTTTGCTTAAGAAGTCGATACCCGGAGCCGTGCAGGACGAGCATAATATTTTCCTGCAATATGAATCGCTGCAAACGGAACTGGATCAACTGGTCTCCGAACAAAACAGGCTGATGGAGGCCCGGGACCAGAAAATTGCCCATGCAGCCCAGGAAGCGTTTGAAGGCAAGTGGATCCTCACTACCGCGAACAACAACACGATCATCTATGTCTATTTCTCCGACGCGGATCAGTGCATGGCCGCCGTTATCGACACGAACAATCTTCCCTATTTTCAAACACTGGATCAGCTTTTTACTGTCTGCGAAGTCCCGGACGCGCCAGGCTATTTTATGGGCAGCGAGTACGGATACAACAGCAACGGTGAAAGGGCGGATCAGCAAGCTGGGGATCCACGTCGATGGCGATACCATGACCTATGCCACCGAATACGAAACGCTGAACTGGGCTCGTTACCGCGAAGCACGTTCACTGCTGGGAGGGGAATAATATGAGGACGATCCTGGTAACCGTCTTGCTTGTCCTGGCTCTTCTCACCGGAGCGGTGGCCGCCGACCGCACCTGGTCGCCGGACTTTCTTGCGCTGATGTCCGAGGTCGAAAGGCAGTACCTTGAGGAAAACGGCCAGGACCATTGGACGCTTGCCCACGAGTTCCCGAGCCTGCTGGCGATGCTGGTAGGCAAGAAGATGCAGGAACAGGATCGGTATCTGACGAAGGATCCGTCCCTTGCGGACCGGGAGAAAGCGGTAGTGCTGGACATCCGCGCCTGGTTCGGCATGATCGCGGAGAGCCTTGACCACGTGGAGCCTTTTACCGGGTACCGCATCACCGAGGATTCACTGTCGCAGATAGTTTTCGACGCCTACCAGGGGAAGTACGACGACTACCTGTTCCAGGAATACGGCAGCCGGGATCTTCCTTACGGACCGTCCATCTACAGCATGAGGAACAAGACGCCGGAGAAGCCGGAGGTACCGGAAAGCCACGGCAAGTTGCTTCACGAGGAGGACGATGGAGTGATTACGCTGCTCGGTGTTCCCACGACCACCACTCCAGATTCAGCGGAAGCCAATTTCAATGCCGGTGTGGACGCCTGGAACGCCAGTCTGAAACTGTGGCATGCCGGGAGCACCGCGGCCTCAGAAGACAAGGTAGAAGAGGCCAATTATTACTTTGACCAAGCGTACAAGCTGGGGATTGTGGGCGGTTCCGGATATGGCATGTCCTATGTCGAGCCGGACCCCGAACGGGGCATCGTTGGCGGACCGCAGCTCAGCAGTTTTCACGGCAGCTTCTCCGAGGCCGAAAAGAAATCGTACATGACCCACTGGAATGAAAAGGAGTGTTGCAAGGGTTGCACTCCCTGCCTGAACTGAGGCGTTCCGGACGCACTTTCATTGATTAACCTCTTTCCAGGAGATCCAAATGCATCGCATCAACCGTCCCATACGCGCCTTCGCGCTCGCCACCCTGCTTTTGCTGATTCTGTCCCCTTGCGCCTTCGCCGGGGATCAGGAGACCGCCTTCGAGTACGAAGAGAGTTTCACCGTCACCTTCCACGATGAAAACGATGGCGAGTGGACCTTCGGCAACAGCTACGACCAGCATCCTGCACACCGGCGGCAACCCGCAAGACTATCTGAACAATGACTACCTGGACACCATCGGCCCCCACGCCCGCACAGGTTGGGGTGCGGATTCGACTTTCCTGGGCGACTACCGCGAGATGGGAGTGGTGGGTCTGTCGGCCGATCTGCTTTTGAACCATGTCGATTTCACCGCCTTGCAGCGGCCGGTGACCCTGATCCTGCACTACACTAACGGTACCCCCGACGACATACTCCGACGACCTGCGGGTCTACAACAAGGGCCGGATGTTCAACACCCAGGTCTGGACAACCTACGCCTTCGAGGTTCCGTCCTACAGTGAAGAGTTGCCTACCGGCTGGGAAGTCTGGTGGGGATCGGAACTGGATGATGACGAGATCTGGAACACCGTGATCCAGAACGTGGACCGGGTCGGGTTTTTTGTCGCCGATCCTGTTTACTTCTACATCTTCCAGATGTGGGATATCGGCCTGGACAACCCAACCATCTTCTTCGGCGAGGAAGAGGAGCAGCCGGGTCACAAAAAGGACAAGGATGATGATGATGACGAGGATCTCCTGATATAGCATTAAGGCGCCGATGTCGTGAATCGCGACAGGGGTAATGGAAGGAGATCGGCGCATGACCGATAAGGTCACAATGAGCATCATAGGCGCTTGCCTTGAGATCGAACGGCGCGCGGCGAATCTGTACGAGAAAATCGCCTCCACCCTCCCGGAGGAAGCGCTGCGCCGTTTCTGGGAAGAGATGAAGGGAGAGGAGGAGGAGCACATCAGGTACTGGGAAGGGCTCGCCCTGCTGGCCGACACGCAGCGCCTTCCGAAGATCGTAGAAGATGCCGGTCAGACCCTCGATGAACTCCGGCAGATACCTCCGAAGGTCGATATGCTTTGGGAACGGTTCCTGGAAAATTCATCGGCCACCAACGCCTTCCTGCTCTCATACAGGATGGAATTCTTTCTGCTTCACCCGATTTTCGCCCTGTTCTTTCTTGTCATGGAGCCGTCGCTGAGCGGCGTCAATCCGGCAGAGGACTACGACAGGCACCTCCACAAATTCGCGGACGAACTCTCGCGGCACGGTGGCGACAGCCCCGAGCTCGATCTGCTGGGCGAGACGCTGCAGGAGATGTGGAGACGGAACAGCGAGCTTGCCCGTCTGAGCTCCCGTGACGCCCTGACCGGCATTCTCAACAGGCGAGGATTCTACGCGGCGCTGAAGCCTGTGTCGCACCTGTCGCAACGGAACGACAGAACCGTGGCGTTCATGATAGTGGACGTCGATGACTTCAAGCAGGTCAACGATCAGTTCGGCCATCTGGCCGGCGATGAGGTGCTCAGGCGAGTTACGGCGACGATGCAATCGAGCGTCCGTGCATCGGACCTCGTTGGGCGATACGGTGGCGATGAGTTCGTAGTGTTCTTTTCAATTGTCGATGAGGGCGCCGCCGTGGCCATCGCCGAGAAGATCAGAGCGGGCGTGGAAGTCGGTACGGCCGGCGCCCCAGTTACCCTCAGCATCGGCTTGGCGGAAGGGCGGCTTCCCATGCTCGTCGACGACGGACTCGAAGACCTCATGCGGCGAGCGGACGAAGCCCTGTACCGCGCCAAGCGCGACGGGAAGAACCGCGTGCAGTCGACATAGGACCTGCCGGTTCAGTCCAGGAACTCGTAGTCCAGAACAATGGAGCGAGTCATCCCCAGGCAGACCGACACTCCCGTGTCCACGGTGACCGTGGCGCGGATGCGGTGGCCGAGGAAACCGTTGTTGCACAGGTGCGGATCGAAATCCTCGCAGTTGCGGATGAGATAGTTCAGGTTGCCCACGTCGATGACGAACCCGGGACACTCCACAAAGTTGATGAACTCCAGCGTTCCCGTGACGGTGCGGGTGTAGTCTATGTCGAACATGCAGATCCCGACCGGGGTCTCTTCGCTGCATACGTTCTCTTCGGCGAAGTGGCCGTAGATCGTTCCGGTCATCCCTTCCTGCCAGACCCCCCTGGGATTCGTGATCTCGAAGAGGTTACCCAGGTTGTCCTCGAACAGCATGCAGTCCCCGCTGTCGCGGATCGTGCCGTGGCTGATGTAGTTGAGCAGACAGTCGGCCGGCCACTGGGCCGCCGCCGGGCCGGTAGCGATGCAGAGCAACAGGATAGACAGCAACAGTTTGATCGGTTTCATGGTTAGCTCCTGTGTTGATACTCCCAGAAACTACGTCGAATGGAGTTCCGGATCAAGAATTTCCGCTATAATATCGGTCCATGAATTCAGGCAATATCAAGATTGAACGCGTGGCCGAAGAAGATCAACCCGGAGTCATGGCGGTGATGAAAAGCGCCAACATGCACAGGGTGCCCTCCCCCGAAGTGCCTTCGCTGGACTGGGATCGCTTCTGGATGGTCAAGCTCGAAGGGAGAGTCGTGGGCGCCGCCGGCTATCGCCTGCTCGAAAACGGTGACGCCAAGACTACTTTGATGGCGGTGCTCCCTGAGGTCAAAGGAAAAGGAATCGGCTTGGCCCTGCAGGCCCATCGCATGAGAGAGGCACTGACCGAAGGGTGCAGGAAAATGCACACCAGTTCGGATATCCCCGCAACCATCGAATGGTACAAGAAGCATTTCGGCTACGAAACGACCGGCAACGTGCAGAAGCTGCACGAGTTTGGCCGACCAGACATCGACACGTGGACAAGCATGAAAACCGACCTTAGGGAGTGGCAAAACCGTGAAAACAAGTAACGAAAACTGGGATGACATCTATCCGATGACCCCCTGGCCGCCGCTTATGATCAACGTGGCGTTGACCGGAATGGTTCCGACGCGCAAGCAGTCCAGGTTTGTGCCTATTACGGAAAAGGAAATTATCGAGGATGGAATCTGTTGCCTCGAGGCCGGCGCCGTGTCGCTACATCTGCATGTTCGCGACGAAAACGAGGAGCCCGACTACCGGGCGGACCGCTACGCAGAAATCATTACCGGCATTCGCAAGAAGTTTCCCCGGGCAGTGTTGTGCGCGTCCACCAGTGGCAGGATCCACAAGGAGTTCGAGAAACGCTCCGAAGTGATCGGGCTGAAAGGCAACGCCAGGCCGGACATGGCCAGTCTGACCCTGAGCTCGCTGAATTTCCCGGGACGTGCTTCGGTGAACGAACCGGGAATGGTCAAGGACCTGGCGCAGGCGATGCTCGACAATGGGATCCGTCCGGAACTCGAGGTGTTTGACAGCGGTATGGTCAATACTGCGCGCTACCTGCAGAAAAAAGAAATTCTTAAGGATCCGCTGTTTTTCAATCTGATCATCGGCTCCATGCATTCCTGTCAGGCGCGGGTGTCGGATCTGGTACAGCTGCGTAGCGTCCTGCCCTCCGGGGCCGGATGGGCTGCCGGAGGGATCGGGGTCTTCCAACTCAAGGCGAATGTCACCGCCATGCTCATGGGCGGCCACATCCGGGTCGGTCTCGAGGACAATCTCTGGATGGACGCCGAAAAAACACGGCCTGCCAGCAATATCGAACTGGTGGAGCGACTCAAGCGCATCGCCGCCGAGGTCGGGCGGCCCCTGGCTACAATCGACCAGGCGCGGAAGATGATGCTGGGAGCCGGGTCCTCAGACTCTACTTCGGCTCGAACCTGCACCGCACCAGGAGTCCCGGAGTGTGTTCTCCCTTGAAGCGGATCAGCTTCAGGTCGTCCGCCTGGAGCAGCTCAAACAGATTGCCTGATAGGGTGCCGCGGATCCGCCCGTGCGGTTCATTGTTACGGATCCCCAGCGCCTGGGGTGCGGACAGCGAGAAGTCGCCGCTGGAGATGTCCTGAGCGTTTATCCCCAGGACCGCAAGGACCATGACGCCGCCAACCGCCGCCTGATATCCTTCCTTTTCCGTCATTGCCGCTAAGCCTTCCAGATGGATCGTGTCCGTGTTGGTGGGGACCGGGGTAGGGGAACCACCGAACCGCCTGGCGTACTTCAGGTTCAGCACCGGTTGGATCAGCCGGCCGTCTTTAATGAAGTTGCAGCGTCCTGACGGAACCCCTTCTTGTGTGAACCGGTACGAACCGGATTTCATCGGCACCAGGGGGTCCAGACGGAGGGTCAGGTCCGGGTGCAGAATCTGTTCGCCGGACCCGAACTGTTTCTTCCGAAAGTAACCTTCGCCGTTCACGACCCTGGAACCCTGGAGGTTCCCCAGCACGGTTCCCAGAACGAAGTTCTCCACCACGTTCGGGTGCAGCAGCACCGGCATGATACCGCCGGTCGGCCTGTCCCCCGTCTCCTCCAGTTTCCGGGCAAGTCCGGCCAGGCGTTCCAGTCGGGCTCCGAACTCACGGTCGGTGTCCATGTTCCGGGCGCCGAAGCCGTCGCCGATCTCACCGTTCAGTGCAACATGCCAACTGAACGATGTGCCGGCTCCTTCCAGGTCCAGCCCACGGGAACTTTTCAACCGGGCGGATGCCCGGGACGCTGTGACGCTACCGGACCAGGTCCTGCTTCTTTCCCGTTCCACAAGCTTCCGGATGGTCGCCAACCGGTCTGCCATCGGCTCCACGCCACCTGCGGCCAGAGCCCCAACCTTGGTGTCGTGAAGATCAACATCGGGGTAGTCCCCCGGACCGAGCACCTGGTCCGAGTCCGGATCTTCGTACGAAGACGCCCTGGCCTGGGCCAGGGCCGGCTCGGCATCCTGGTTCAGTTGCCTGCGCTCCAGGCTTCCCCGGCTGATCCGGCCGTCGGACCACACCAGCAGGTATCGTGCTCCGCAGGACTCGCTCACCGTCAGCGGCGTGTGGACGCTTCCGGTCTGACGGTCCCTGGTCCCCAGTGACAGGCGGGACGATTCATTCTGGTATACCGACCAGTCACGGATCGTATTGCCGTCGCAACGGAACGGCCGCAGCTTTGCGATGAACCTGTTCAGCACCGTCACCGGCCTCCAAGCCTCACCGCGTGGTGGTCATCCAGCACCAGGAATCGGTGGCTGCCTCCGCTGGACGGAACCGACTGGCCCCATTTGCCGCAGTAACCGATGGCGTCCAGTTCCAGCGGGCCGAACGCTTCCCGGATCGAACCGAGAGCGCCGAACATCGATCCCGAGAAAATCGCCGGCTTGAACAGCTCTACGCCGTCTTCGCTCAGGCGGTAGATCGCCTTGCTGTTGAAAACGAAATCGCCGCTTGTGGTGTTGACCTGTCCGCCGCTGTAGCCGGAGAGGAACGACACAGCCCGGTGACGCCGGAACACGCCGGCGGAGGCCAGCAGGTCCCGGACCTGTTCCGGGCCGTAATTCTCAAAGTCGCCTGGTGCCGGCAATGGATCATCCACCTGGATCCGGATGTTGGACATCCGGGGGAGCGGCCCGTTGCGGAACGATTCCGCCCTGCCGGCGCCCGAAAGCGGTACGCCGCCCGGTCCGGCGGACCAAGGGTCGGACAGGCCGCCGGTCAGGCGCCCGTGGTCCACGATCACGGTCTTCTCCCGCTTTACGCCGTTGGCGGAGTACGGCTGCCAGGCATGGTCGTGTTCCACCGGCTCATCGATGATGGAAACGTGATCGGCGCCGACCTTCCGCCCCAGCTCGAACCGGCCGTCTTTTGCCAGCACCGAAGACCGGTAACTGTCGGCCTCTGCGGCGTGGCCGAACGCCTCGTGGGCCAGCCCTTTCGCCAGGGCGAAATCGATCACCACCGGGCAGCTGCCGGCCGGGTGGGCCGGCGCCTGCGGGAGCGCCATGGCCAGCCGGGCGGAGGCGAGGGCCCGTTTCATGAAACGTGCCAGGTACGCCTCGTCCCAGGGGCAGCCGGGGCTCGGAGAGTGCAGGGAGACGCCGACGGTGTTCCGCCCTGCGTTGCCATTGCTGGAGGCGAACAGGGTCAGGCCGGAACGGGGCATGGCGAACAGCACGTCGGTACCGTCGGACCGGAACACCCGCCAGCAGTCCAGGTCGGTGCGGTACGACAGCTTGATCCCGGCACCGGGCACGGCGCCGCGGATCTCCCGTTCCAGTTCGATCAGCCGTTTTCCGGCGGCAGGCAGGTCGACTGCGCCGTACTCCGGCACAACCGCCGGTACCGCCCGGTCGTTCAAGGGAGTCAGCGGGCAAGGATCGGCAGGTTCCAGTGCGAGCCGGCCGGCCTGTTTCGCCGCCCCGATCAGATGGTCCAGCAGGGCGACAGCCGGCCCCGGCAAAAAATCGTCCCGGCTTCCAAGAACGCTGTGTCCTTCGGAAGTGAACACATGGACGCCGTGGCCGGTGGCACTGCTTGCGGTGGCCGATTCCACCTTCCCGTTCCGCACCAGGATCTGGCAGGCGCGGCGGGCCTGGGCCCGCCAGATCAGGGAGACACCGGCCCGCTCCGCCCGGCGGATCATCTCGGCCGCAAGGCCGGTGAGTGGCTCGAGTTCGTGGATCATGACCCTCGAAGGTATCGGCTGATGCGAGGGAACACAAGTTGGGGAACCGTGGATCGGTTGACATAAATCGATCCATATTGGATGCTGGCCGCTCATGACCTGGGCCGGAAGGAGATCTGCATGAACGACGTGGAAATCACAAACGGGCAGGCCAAGCCTCATCCCTTGCGCGAGATCGTCCAGCCGTTCGTGGATGCCGCCCGGGCGCCGAGGGTGCTGTGGGGCAACAACCTGCAGTACTTCCTGGAAGGTTTCCTGTATTGGGGGTTCCTAAACTATCTTGTTATTTACGGTGTTGAGAACATCGGCCTCAACGAAATACATGCAGGATGGGTAGTCACCATTCTTGCCATGGGGATTACTTTTTCGCAGTTTGTCTTGGGTGGCTTGGTGGACTACTGGGGCACTCGCCGCGGCCTGCTGTTTGCGCTGGCGATCCTCCTGGTTGGCCGAATCGTGATCTCGGCTGCAGGAACGATCGGTTTGTCCACTGCGGGCACGTTCTCGCCGGCCCTATTGACCCTGTTGACAGGTGTTGTGATCGTCTTGCTGGGTTACGGTCTGTACGAGCCGGCCGCCTATACACTCGTCCGACAGGTAACCACCCCAAAGACCGCAGCCATGGGTTTCGCCATGCTGTACGCCTTGATGAATCTGGGGGGCGCTCTGCTCATGTTTCTCGGTCCAGCCCGACGCGCCATAGGGATCGGTGGCCTGTACTGGGTATTTACCGGTCTGACACTCCTTACATTACTTGTTACCTCCTCTATCCTGACGAGAAAAACGATGAGCGATGCGATCGCTGCGGCACGGGTGGCCCGAAAGGGAGTAGAGGAGACGGAAGAAGAAGTTGTGGTTCCGGAAAATCAGTCAAAAGCATCACAGTCGTGGGGGGAGTGGCTAGTACGGTATTTTACGGAACACCCGATGGCAGACCTCAGGTTTGCGTTCTTCATTTTCGTATTGATGCCGGTGCAGACCCTGTTTGCGCACAACTATTTGACGATGCCGCTGTATGTGAAACGGGGTTACGAAGGAACCTGGCTGGGCAACAATTTCGAGGTTGCAGTCAACATCAATCCATTCCTGATCTTCCTTCTGGTGCCGATGGTGGCGGCGTTGACTTACAAGACCAACATCTACAGGCTGATGGTGGTTGGCACGGCGATCATGGCTGCGCCTACTTTCCTTTTGGCGTTTGGTCCCAGCGTACCGATGCTTGGAGCCTATCTGCTCATCATGAGCTTCGGTGAGGCGATCTGGCAGCCTAGATTTTTGCAGTATGCAGCCGAAATCGCACCGGAGGGAAAGACCGGGGCGTATTTGGGTGTCGCCAGGCTCCCCTGGTTCCTGACCAAGATGATCACCGGGCTGTACGCCGGCTGGTTCCTGATGCAGTACTGCCCGGAGAGCGGTGAGCTGAACACCGGGACGATGTGGTTCTGGCACGGTGTTATCGCCATAATCACTCCGATGCTGCTTATCCTCGCCACCCGGTGGATGAAGCAGAGCTTCCAGGACTGATCGGGGCGCCATGGCAAAGTCGATGCGGAAAGATCTGGAGGCGCTTGAGGAACAGTGCCTCGCTCCGTACGCCTGCCGGTCGTCTTCGGCAACCCGGAGGTTCCCCATCGGCGAGGACGGACGTGCGTTCGATTACCGCACCGCCTTCCAGCGGGACCGGGATCGGATCGTGTACAGCCGGGCGTTTCGGCGGCTGCGGCAGAAAGCCCAGACCGGCATCCTGCCGGAATACGAAGATCATCGCCGTAACCGGTTGACCCACACCCTGGAGGTGGCCCAGGTGGCCCGCACCGTGGCCCGGGCGCTCCTTTTGAACGAGGATCTCACCGAGGCCATCGCACTGGGTCACGATCTGGGGCAGCCGCCGTTCGGACCGGCCGGGGAGCGGGCGTTGGACGACCTGATGTCCGGCCGCCTGGACGGTCGTGGCGGTCTCGGCCTGGGCGATCTGGGCGGGTTCGGCCGGCCGTGGCAGTCCCTGCGGGTGGTGGATCTGCTTGAGAAGCGGTACGACCATCCGGGACTTAACCTGACCGACCAGGTTCGGGAAGGGCTGTATAAGTCCGGGGAATCGTCCCGGGGGCCCCAGGCCCCTCCCGAGGCGGTGGCGGAGGGCGAGCCGCCGATGCTGGAAGCCCAGGCGGTGCTGTGCGCCGACCGGATCGCCGCCGCCCTCAGCGACCTGGATGATGCGCTGCAGTCCGGCGCCATAGACATCGCCCAGGTGGAGCGGCTGCAGGTGGTCCGGGAACTGCGCCGCAAACTGGGGGACCGCTACCGCACCCGGGCCGGCCGGTTCATAAAAGCCAACGCCATCCACCGTGGCCTGACCCACCTCCTGGTCACCACCACCATCCTGGTCAGCCGCAAGCGGTTGGCAGCCAGGGAGGAACGGCTCCAGGCGGGGGAACTGGCCGGGACCGAGATCGGCATGTCCGGTGCGGCGGACCGGCTGCTGGCCGATCTGGAACGGTTCCTCGCCGTCAGGGTCCACCGCGGGTTCGGGCCGGACCGGGTGGACGGACGGGGCCGGAGGGTGTTGCTGGGACTTTTCACCGCGTATCATGGGGACCCGGGCCTTCTGGAGGACCATGTTCTGTTCCGGTTCCGGTCACTTGGGGGGCGGCCTTACCTTCGGGATCTCCCCCGGGACGAGGCGGCGGCGGAGATCGCCGGCTACTACCGTGAGGATCCCAGGTTCGCCAGGGTGCTGTCCGATTATCTGGCGGGGATGACCGATGCCTATGCCGTGGCGGAACATGCCCGGCTGATGGAGATGGGGGCGATTCCGATCCCCAGTGTCGAGCAGCTTCGCAGGGAGGAACATCGATGAAAATCGCCGTTGGCGCCGACCACGCCGGCTACCACGCCAAGGACCGGCTGGCCGCACTGCTCCGGAGCCTGGGGCATACGGTGCTGGACGTCGGCACCGCTGGCGACGATGCGGTGGACTACCCGGACTTCGCCGAGATTGTTGGACGGAAGGTCGGGTCCGGCGAGGCGGACCGCGGCCTGCTGGTGTGCGGCTCCGGCATCGGCATGAGCATCGCCGCCAATAAGATCCCGGGCGTCCGGGCAGCCCTGTGCTGTGGTGAGACCGCCGCACGCCTCTCCCGGCAGCACAACGATGCCAACGTGCTGTGCGCCGGCGCGCGGATCACCGGCCACGGTGTGCTGGAGGCGATGGTCCGCGTTTTTCTGGAAACCGATTTCGAAGGTGGGCGGCACCGGCGCCGGGTCGATAAGATGAACGATCTGGAATGAACTTTGGGGAGATGGAAGCGATGAAAAGCGGGAACCGAATGGAACGGCCCCTTCGCCAGGTGGACCCGGAAGTGGCCGAGGCGATCGACCGTGAAGTGCACCGGCAGGCCACCGGGCTGGAACTGATCGCCTCGGAAAACTTCGTCAGTGAGGCGGTGCTGGAGGCCATGGGCTCGGTATTCACCAACAAGTACGCCGAAGGGTACCCCGGTCGGCGGTATTACGGCGGCTGCGAGTTCGCCGACGATGTGGAGCGGCTGGCGATCCGCCGGGCCAAGGAACTGTTCGACGCCGAACACGCCAACGTCCAGGCCCACTCCGGCAGCCAGGCCAATCAGGGGGTGTACTTCACCGTCCTGGAGCCCGGCGATACCGTTTTGGGGATGGACCTTTCCCATGGCGGCCATCTGACCCACGGCCACCCGCTGAACCTTTCCGGGAAACTGTACAATTTCGTTGCCTACGGCGTGTCGCAGGACGACGAACGGCTGGACTACGACGCATTGGAGAAGCTGGCCGTCGAGCACCGGCCGAAGCTGATCGTGTGCGGGGCTTCGGCGTATACGCGGGTCATCGATTTTGAGCGCATCGCCGATATCGCCGCGAAGGTCGAGGCGAAGACCATGGCGGATATGGCCCACATCGCCGGACCGATCGCCGCCGGGCTGCACCCCAGCCCGGTGCCGCATTGCGACTTCGTGACCTCCACAACCCACAAGACCCTGCGGGGCCCGAGGGGCGGCCTGATCCTGTGCAAGAAGAAATACCGCAAGGATCTGAACCGGACCGTGTTCCCGGGGCTGCAGGGCGGCCCCTTCGTCCACATCATGGCGGCCAAGGCGGTAGCGTTCCAGGAAGCGCTGCAGCCGGAATACCGCACCTATATGCAGCAGATCCTGGACAACGCCCGGGTGCTGTCGGAACGGCTGTCCGCCCATGGGTACCGCATCGTTTCCGGAGGCACCGACAACCACATGTTGATGGTGGACGTGTTTTCCAGGGGGATCACCGGGAAGGTTGCGGAAGAGGCGCTGGAGATCGCCGGAATCACCACCAACAAAAACACCATCCCGTTCGATCGGAATCCGCCGATGGTCGCCAGCGGTCTCAGGATCGGCACACCGGCGGTAACAACCCGGGGGATGGGTGAAATCGAGATGCAGGCCATCGCCGACCTGGTGGTCCGGGCTCTCGATTCCCGGAAGGATCCGGCCTCCCTGGCATCGATCCGGGGAGAGGTGGCGGAACTGGCCGGACGGTTCCCGCTGTACCTGTCGCGTCAGGTGGACCCAGCCCCCGAATGAGCCGGGCCTCCGGTTCGTTTTTCGGGCCACACGGCCGCTTCTCGCAGTTGCGGGAAGGGTTCGAACACCGTTCGGGGCAGGAAACGATGTCTGCGGCGGTGAGTCGTGTGCTCGATGACGGGCGGCGCCCTCATGGTGGAGGCCGGCACCGGCACCGGCAAGACCCTGGCGTACCTGGTGCCGGCCATCGCATCGGGCCGGCGGGTAATCATCTCCACAGGCACCAAGAATCTCCAGGACCAGATCTTCGAGAAGGATCTGCCGTTTCTGGCCGATACGGCCGGTATGGAGTTCACCGCCGCCCTGATGAAGGGGAGACAGAACTATCTGTGCCGGTACCGTTTCGCAGAGTTCGAGGAGCGGCCGCTCCTGGAAGTCCGGGAGGAGGCGCGCTGGATCGACACGATCCGGGACTGGAGCCGGGAGACGGAAACCGGTGACCGTGCGGAGATCGACGATCTGCCCGACCGTCTGCGGCTGTGGAACGATATAAACGCCAGGGCGGAGACCTGCACCGGTCGCAAGTGTCCCGAGTACGAGCAGTGCTGGCTCACGAAAATGAAACGGTCGGCGGCCCGTTCCGACATCGTGGTGGTGAACCACCACCTGTTTTTCGCCGACCTGGCGCTGCGCTCCGCCTTCGGCGCCGTCCTGCCCGACTATGACACCGTGGTTTTCGACGAAGCCCACCTGCTGGAGGACGTGGCCACCCTCTATTTCGGGGACCAGATTTCCTCCGGCATGCTGGAAGACCTGGCCCGGGAGTCTGAGAAACTGGCCCGACGGAGGGGCGGCCCGCGGAAGGGTGGAGGCGGAGCGGTTATCCTGCGGGCGGCGGCGGCGGACCTGTTCGAGCCGGTCCTGGACCTGTTGCGAGACAAAACCGGCCGGCTTCGGTTTCTGTCGCCGGACCGGGGCGGACCTGAATTGGCAACGGAATGGGAGGCGTTGTCAGTGGCGCTGGATGAAGTCGGCAGATCGGCGCCGGCGGATGATGAGGGTGAGATGGTCCGGGAACGGATCGACTCCCTCCTGGAAACCGCCGGCAAGGTGCTGGACCGCTCCGACAAGGAGTTCGTTTACGGTATGGAGCAACGCGGCCGGACCGGCGTCATACTCTCGGCGGCGCCCATCGAGGTGTCGTCGATCCTGGAGGAGCGCCTGTTCTCCGGATTGCAGTCGGCGATATTGACTTCGGCCACCCTGACGGTGGACCGGTCCTTCGACTTCTTTAAAGGCCGGCTGGGCCTGTCCGGCGCAACGAGCCTGGCGGTGGAGTCGTCTTTCGACCATCGCACCCAGGGGATGCTGTACCTGGCGACCCGGATGCCGGAGCCGAGGGAGGCCGGGTTCGCCGACCGCGCCCTGTTCGAGATCGAACAACTGCTCACCATCACATCCGGCCGGGCGTTCCTGCTGTTCACCTCCTACGCCATGATGGGGAGGATCCGGGAGAAGCTGGAACCGGGTGGACGCTGGAACCTGTTTGTCCAGGGAGACGGCAGCAAAGTCGCCCTGGTGGAGCAGTTCCGGAACACGGAGAATGCGGTCCTCCTCGGCACTACTTCGTTCTGGCAGGGGGTGGACGTTCCCGGCGATCCGCTGTCCCTGGTGGTAATCGACAAGCTACCGTTCGGAGTCCCCGGCGATCCCCTCATTTCGGCCCGCATCGATCGGATTCGGGAACAGGGCGGCAATCCGTTCAAGGAGTACCAGACACCGATGGCGGTGCTGGATCTGAAGCAGGGACTGGGACGGCTGATCCGGAGCCGGTCGGACCGCGGCCTGCTGGCGGTGCTGGACCCTCGATTGACCACGAAATCCTACGGCAAGACCTTCCTGCGCTCCCTGCCGCCGTATCAGGTGGTTCGGGAGATCGAGCGCTGCCGGGAGTTCTTCCATGGGTGAGTTTGCCGGGGAACTGTATTGTCTCGGCGCCGCCTCCATGTGGGCGGTGGCGGTGGCGATCTTCCGCCGCCCGATCCAGCGGTTCGGCGCCCCGGCGGTGAACCTGGTGAAATCGGTGATCGCAGCCGTTCTGCTAGGTCTGACGGTGCTGGCTATCGATCAGGGCGGCGCGCTGGCAAACGCAGGTTCAGGTCCCCTGTGGCTCATCGCCGCCTCCGGTCTCGTCGGCCTGACCCTGGGAGACACGGCGCTGTTCGCCGCCGTCGGCCGCATCGGGCCGTATCGCACCATGCTGCTCCAGACCCTGGCGCCGGTGTTCACCGCCCTGTTCGCCCTGTTCTGGCTGGATACGGTTCCGACTCTCAGGGAGGTCCTCGGTGCGGGAATCATCCTGACCGGTGTGCTGATGGTGGTGGCGCCGGCCGTCGGGACCGGTCCCGATGGTGGCGCCGGTGTTGCCGGCTACCTGTTCGGAACCCTGGCGGCCCTGGGTCAGGGGGTCGGCATCGTTCTGGCGAAGGACGGTATGGAGACGATCCCGTTCATCCCGGCGACCTTCTTCCGTCTGGTGGTGGCCGCCGCCGGTCTGATGGTCCTGACCGTGGTCGGAGGACGGATGAAGCGGGTGTGGCAGGCGGTGGGAGACGGCCGGTCCCTGGGACGGATGGCCGGCGCCAGCTTCCTGGGAACCTATCTCGCCATGATGTGCATGATGGCGGGCGTCGCTCTGGCGCCGCCGGCGGTGTCGGCAACTTTGCTGTCCACCACGCCGGTGTTCAGCCTGTTCATTGAGGCCAGGCTTAAACGGCAGCCGATCGCCCGGCGGAAGATCCTGGGCACGGTCATCGCCGTCCTGGGGGTTGCCGTCCTGGCCGGGATCGGAGCCGTCTGACGGCACTGTCCACAATGCTGATGGAAAGACAGGACTGATGTTCTATCATCAACTTGCGACGCCGTAGTCGGTGGAGGTGGGAGTCGGCATGGTTATCCTTGAGCCGGACGGATTCGAGAATATGCTGCAGGCCCTGCGGCAGAACGGTTATCGGGCGACAGGCCCGGTGATTCGCGACGGAGCGATCATGCTGGGGGCCATCGAATCCTCCTCCCGGATGCCGAGGGGTGTCCGGGACCACCAGGGTCCGGGCCGGTACCGGCTGGAGAAGACCGATGACGGCACCTGGTTCTCCTACACCCTGGGGCCCGAATCCTGGAAGAAGCTGTTCTTCCCTCCCAGCCAACTCTTGTGGAAGGGGGTCCGTGACAGGACTCTCCTCGAAATCGAACCGGAGCCGGTCCGGGAAAGCCCCAAGGCGCTCATCGGCGTTCGGCCATGCGAATTACAGGCGCTGGCGATACACGACCGTGTCCTGGCCCGGGGAGAGTACGTCGACAGTCACTACGTCGCCGGCCGGAAGCAGAATTTCATCGTCGCCGTCAATTGCACCGTGCCCGGAGGGACCTGTTTCTGCGCTTCCATGGGCTCCGGACCGAGGGCGTCCTCCGGTTTCGATATCGCCCTGACCGAACTTCATGTCGACGGCGCCACCCGGTTCGTGGCCAGGGCCGGATCCCGGCAGGGTGAGGAGATACTGGCGGCGGTGGCCTGCGGCGAAGCGGGGGAGGCTGACCTGAAACTGGAAACCGAGTTGCTGGAGGCGGCCGCCGGCAAGATGGGCCGGACTCTCGAGACAAAGGGGCTGGACGCTCTCTTGGCCGGGTCCTCGGAGCATCCGCAGTGGGAGGATGTGTCGGAACGGTGTCTGGCCTGCGCCAATTGCACCATGGTCTGCCCCACCTGCTACTGCAATACGGTGGAGGACAGCACCGATCTCACCGGCGGTACGGCCACCCGGACCAGGGTCTGGGATTCCTGCTTCACGGCGGACCACTCCTATCTCCACGGCGGCAGCGTTCGGGAGTCCCGTGCGGCGCGGTACCGCCAGTGGCTCACCCACAAGTTGTCGTCCTGGCACGAGCAGTTCGGGAGTTCCGGCTGTACCGGATGCGGCAGGTGCATCACCTGGTGTCCGGTGGGCATCGATATTACGGAAGAAGCGGAGGCGGTCCGAGGGACCGCAAAGGGGTAACGATCATGGCGGATACACTGGATAACCTGAAATCCGATCTGTCCCGGGCGCCGTTCTGTGAGGATCTCGCTCCTGAGCACCTTGCGATTCTCCTGGGGTGCGCCCACGAGGAGCGCATCCCCAAGGGGCGATTCCTGTTCCATGAGGGCGCCACCGCCGATGAGTTCTACATCATCGTTTCCGGCCGGGTCAGGCTGGAACTGGACTGTCCCAACCGGGGCGGCCTGAGCATCCAGACCTGCGGCGCCGGGGATATCGCGGGAACGTCCTGGTTGATAACTCCTTACGTCTGGCGGTTCGACGCCCGGGTTCTCGAGGACAGCCGCCTGATCTCCATGGATGCGGCGGTTTTGAGGGAGCGCTGCCATGTCGATCCGGTTTTCGGCTACGCCATGCTGGAGCGGATCATCCAGGTCAAGGCCGAACGGCTGGATGCGGCCCGCCTGCAGCTTCTGGACCTGTACGGCAACCCGGAGGAGGGCAAATATGTCGCCAGAACCCGGATTGACTAGCTGGACCGACCGGACCCGGGCCGGGGTGGACCCGATGGTTCCCCGGATCTACAACGTCGAGCGTGTCCGGCGCAATAACCACGATACGTTCACGCTGGAACTGAACCCGGTGGACGGCGGCAGGCCCGAACCGTTCTCGGCGGGCCAGTTCAACATGCTGTACGTCTTCGGCGTGGGCGAGATCCCGGTTTCCATCAGCGGTGACCCGGTAGGTGACGGACCGCTCACGCACACCGTCCGCGAGGTCGGGACTTGTCACCCGGGCCATGGCGCGGCTCAAGGCGGGGGACTCCATCGGCGTCCGCGGACCGTTCGGCTCGCACTGGCCGCTCGAGTCGGGGGTGGGCAACGACGTGGTCATCGTGGCCGGCGGCATCGGCCTGGCTCCTCTGCGGCCGGTGATCCTCCAGGTGCAGGGCAATCGCAGTCGTTACGGCAGGATGGTCCTGCTGTACGGCGCCGGGCTCCCCGGGAGATCCTGTACCAGCGCCAGCTCAAGACCTGGGGCGGCTCCTTCGACATGGACGTCCACGTCACGGTGGATCGGGGCGAGAAGGACTGGAACGGCGAGATCGGCGTGGTGACCAACCTGATCCGCCGGGCGCCGCTGGATCGCCGCGGCACCATCGCCCTGATCTGCGGTCCGGAGGTCATGATGCGGTTTTCGGCCCTGGAACTGCTCCGCCGGGGCATGGACAAGGACCGCATCTTCGTCTCCATGGAACGGAACATGAAGTGCGGTGTCGGGCTGTGCGGGCACTGCCAGTACGGCGCCAAGATCATCTGCAAGGACGGGCCGGTGTACCGCTACGACGAGATCGAGCCGTTGCTCGGCAAAAGGGAGATCTGACATGCCGCTCAGCGCCACGAAACCGAAGCTCGCCGTCTGGAAATTCTCGTCGTGCGACGGCTGCCAGCTCAGCCTCCTGGACTGCGAGGACGAGCTGCTGGCGGTGGCCGGCGCCATCGAGATCGCCAACTTCCCCGAAGCGTCCCGGGCGGTGCTCCCGGGACCGTACGCCGTCTCCCTGGTGGAGGGCTCGATTACGACGCCGGAGGAGAAGGAGCGGATTCAAAAGATCCGGCGCAACTCCCGGATCGTCGTCGCCATCGGCGCCTGCGCCACCTCCGGCGGTCTCCAGGCCCTGAAGAACTTCCAGGATGTGGCCGATCTTACGCAGATGGTTTACGCCCACCCGGAATATATCGATAGCCTGAAGGACTCCACGCCGATCAGCGATCATATCCACGTGGACCACGAACTCATGGGCTGCCCGGTTAACAAGAACCACCTGCTGGAGGTGCTCAGCGCCTTCCTCAACGGCCGCAAACCGAACCTGCCGAACTACGCGGTCTGCATGGAGTGCAAGCGGGCCGGCGCCGTCTGCGTTATGACGGCCCACGGCACACCCTGCCTCGGGCCGGTGACCCAGGCCGGGTGCGATGCTCTGTGCCCCCGTTTCGATCGGGGCTGCTTCGGCTGCTTCGGACCGCGGGAGAACCCGAACACGTCCAACCTGGCCACGTGGTACCGGGAGGTCTGCGATCTGGCGCCGGAGACTGTGGTCCGGCTGTTCAGGGGCATCAACGCCAATGCGGAACCTTTCCGCGAAGAGAGCCGGCGCCATGAAAGCTGAAGCCGGGAAAAAGTCCGGCGGTTCCCGGACCATCCGCGTCGACTACCTCGCCAGGGTCGAGGGTGAAGGCGCGATATACATTCGCCTGAAGGGTGGCAAGGTCCGGGACGTCAAGCTCAAGATCTTCGAGCCCCCTCGTTTTTTCGAGGGCTTCCTCCGTGGGCGCAGTTACCTGGAGGCTCCCGACATCACCGCCCGGATCTGCGGCATCTGCCCGGTGGCGTACCAGATGAGTTCGGTGCATGCCATGGAGCACATCGCAGGGGTCACCGTCGGCGGTCCGTTGCGGGAGCTTCGCCGGCTGTTGTACTGCGGCGAATGGATCGCGAGCCATGCCCTGCACATCTTCATGCTGCACCTTCCGGACTTCCTCGGGTACGAGTCGGCGATCCACATGGCGCCGGACTTCAGGGCCGAGGTCGAGATGGCCCTGAAGCTGAAAAAGTACGGCAACGAGCTCATGGCCCTGATCGGAGGACGCGAAGTCCACCCGATCAATGTCCGGGTAGGCGGATTCTACAAGGCGCCCAGGCGGGCCGATCTCCTGGCGTTCAGGGAGAAACTGAAGTGGGGCATGGAAGCCTCGCGCAAGGCGATCGCCCTGGTGGCAGGCCTCCCGTTCCCCGACTTCGAGCAGGACTACGAGTTTGTGGCGATGCGCCATCCGGACGAGTACCCGCTCACCGAGGGCAGGCTTGTCTCGAACCGCGGCCTGGATATCGATCTGCCGGAGTTCGAGAAGGAGTTCGAAGAGGAACACATTGAGCACTCCAACGCCCTGCACTCTGTCCATCGGGAGCGGGGCAACTATTTCGTCGGCCCCCTGGCGCGTTATGCCCTGAACTTTGACCGGCTGTCCCCGGCGGCGAGGCAGCTGGCGGCCGATGCCGGTCTGCCGGAAGTGGTGCGAAATCCGTTCAAGAGCATCATCGTCCGGGCGGTGGAGATGTTCTGGGCTTACGAGGAAGCGCTCCGGATCGTGGAATCGTACGAAGAGCCGGAACGGCCATATGTTGAGTTTTCTCCCGGGCAGGGCACCGGCTACGGCTGCAGTGAGGCGCCCCGGGGGATGTGCTGGCACCGTTACACCCTCGATGACGCCGGCCTGATTACCGACGCGAAGATCGTCCCTCCCACCTCCCAGAACCAGCGCACCATCGAGAGCGACCTCCGCGAGTTCGTCAAGGACCGCACTGCACCTGGATGACGACAAGCTGCAGTGGCAGTGCGAACAGGCGGTACGGAACTACGATCCGTGTATCTCCTGCGCCACCCATTTCCTGAAGCTGACGGTGGACCGGGATTGAAAGTGGTGGTGATCGGCGTCGGCAACGAGTGCCGGCAGGATGACGGCTTCGGCATAGCCGTTGCACGGGAACTGGCGTCCAGGAACAGCGACCATGTCAAAATCCTGGAACAGAGCGGCGAGGGCGGGTCTATCCTGGACGCCATGGAAGGGCAGGAAGCGGTTTTCCTGGTGGATGCGGTGAACTCCGGCGCCGAACCGGGGGAGTTGCACCGTCTGGATGCCGCCGTCGACCCGGTCCCGACCTCGTTTTTCCACTATTCCAGTCATGATTTCGCCGTGGCGGAAGCACTGGAAATGGCCAGGATCCTGGGTCGTTTGCCTGCGGTCACCGTGGTTTACGGAGTGGAGGGGGAACGGTTCGAATACGGCATCGGGTTAACCGTGGCGGTGCGGGAGCGGGTGCGGGAAGTGGCTGACCTGCTGGAAAACGATATCACTTCGGTTTGCAAATAAAGCCGGTGCTCTTCTTGCCGTTCATGCCGACCAGAAGCGGATCCTTGAACCGGAGATGGCGAACGAAATCGGATTCGTCCACCGCCTCGGCTGTAGACAGCCAGTCCCAGTCGAGGTAGCCGTCGCCGGCGTCCGGGTTGACGGTGAAGTAACCGACGTTGGCGGAACTCAGGTTCTGAAAGAAATGGGTGCCCTGGGACGGGGTGACTTTGAAATCCTTGAACCCTGCTTCCACGATGACCCGGACACCGGAGATCTCGTCCCAGGCTACCGGGATGCCGAGCCATGGATCGGTGGAGCCCCACCGGCCGACTCCGATAAGGATGTAGGGCCGGTTGTCCTCCGCCAGGCGGCTGTTGAACTGGCCTACTCGCCGGGCGGCGGGCCGGCTCAAGGAGCGGTCGAAGCGGTGGTAGTCCACCACCACCAGGTCCCGGATCTCCTGAACCAGGCCATGGCCCAAAACACTTTTGCTGTGGCAGATCAGGTCGTCTTCGGGAATGGAGCCGACGTCCACTTCCTCCACCTCCGGCGCCAGGGCCAGGGGCCGGATCTGCAGGAAACCGAACTCTCCGGGCCGGTCCTCTCCGGAGTTCAGGTTCACGGCGAACTCGATCTCCACCGGGCTGCTGGTGCCCTGCTTGCCGATCTCAAGGAGGTAGTCGAGGATTTCGGCCAGGGGGAACAGCTGGTGCTTGAGGATCGGGGCGAAAGTGACCATGCGCATACCGGGCCGTGAGATGCCGTCATAGACCATGTCGTTTTCCGCCGACCATGTGGAGCCGACGTTGGAGAGGGTGCCGTCCTGCTCCGCCTGGTCCAGGCCGAACCGGGCCAGCCGGATGCTCGGGTCCGGGTCGCCATCGGACTGGGCCGGCCCTCCGGAGAGGGAAATATGATCCTCTCCCAGTTCCAGGGTCCAGAACGTTTTCTGGCTGTGTTCCAGAAGGTCCTGGGTGGTGGCGAACTGCATCAGGTGCTTCGGATACCGCGGTGAGAAACGGACGCAGTTCTCCCCGGAAACCACCGTCTCGCCCAGCCCCAGGGCGACTGCCGCCACACCGTCTTCGGTAGTGCACGGTTCCGCCGGGTAGAAGTTGTGGGAACGGGCCACTCCGGAGAAATCGGGGTAGAACCGTGGTGCCGTGGTGGGCGCCGATGATCCTCTGGATCGCCACCGCCATCTTCTCTTCCTCCAGGCGGAACGGCGTGCCCTGGATGTAACGCTTGGTGTGGATGGAAAAGGTGGAGGCGTACACCCGTTTGATCGCCGACACCAGCTGTTCCAGGCGATGGTTCAGATCGTTGCCCCGGTTCGGCAGCATGTAGGTCTCGTACACCCCGGCGAACGGCTGGTACTGGGAGTCTTCCAGGAGACTGGAGGAGCGGACCGCCAGCGGGTAGGTGGCGGCCTCCAGGTAGGCGGCCAGGTCCAACAGAGTCTCCTCGGGGAACGGGGAGCGGTGGAAGGTGGCCAGGATCTCATCCTGGTCGTCACAGGAGATGGCGAAGTCCATGAGGTCGTTGCGGGCCAGGAAGTTGTCGAACACGTCGCTGCCCAGCACCACCGTGTCCGGCACGGTGATGGCAACCCCGGGAAACCGGTTTTCTGCCTTGAATTCGGCCAGCATGTGGTGGATGAACGCAAGGCCCCGGGCCTTGCCCCCCAGGGACCCGCCGCCTATGCGGTAGAACGAAGCGCTGGCGTCGTAGGTCTCACGCTTGAAGTCCACCACCACGCCCCGGTTGCGGTCCCGGCGGTAGGTGTCGATGACGCCGGCCAGGTAGTTGCGCAGCGCATCCACCGAGGGGAAGTCACTGATCTTCTCGGCGCGCAGTCTCTCAGCCAGCGCGAACTCGGTGCGGACCTTCAGCCAGCGCGAGAAATGATTGTGCTTTCCGTGGAACACCATGCTGTCATCCGGAGCCTCCCGGATCTGCTGGGCCAGGGAGCGGAGGTTGCCGGCGCGGCCGATCTCCCGGCCGTCGGACATCCTGAAAGTGAAGTCGCCGAAACCAAGGTCATGTTGCAGCGAACGGCGCAATTGATTCAGCAGCAACCGGGACCCCTTGAGCAGAAACGAGGCTCCGACCTTCTCGGCCAGTTCCTGGTTCTTTACCAGGGACGATTGCAGGATAACCGGAACGTCTTCCCGCAGGGACCGCACGTGCCGGGCCAGGTCGACGCCTGCGGTGGGGGAAAGCGTGCCGTCCCGTGGGAATTCAATGTCGGAGATCACTCCCAGGATATCGTCGGGGTAGCGGTCGAAGAACGAGACCGCCTCTTCATAGGTGGAGCACAGCAGGATTTTCGGCCGGGCCCGTATTCTCAGGATCTTGTGGGCCAGGTTCAGGCCGTCGGGGATCAGATCATGGGCATGGTTCATCAACTCGGTGAACAGCATCGGGAGGAACGCCGAGTAATACCGGACGTTGTCTTCCACCAGAATGATCGCCGGCACGCCGACCTCGCCGGTGTCGTGGGACAGGTTCCACCGGTCTTCCATGTATTTGACGATCCCCAGGAGGATCTTGGCGTTCCCTTGCCACAGGAACGCCCTCTCCAGGTCGGAGGTGTCGTTCCCCGCCATAAAGGCAAGGAGCTCACGGTTGTCGTAGGCCAGGAGTATTACCGGAATATCGAGACGCAGTTCCTTTACCTGCCTGGCCAGTTCCAGGCTGTCCATGTCATGGACCTTCAGGCTGGTAATGATCAGGTTGAACCGTGGATTGGCCCGGGCCAGTTGCAGCGCCTCCCTGCCGGTGGAGACCTGGGTTATACCGGGGCTGTGCCGCAGGTTCAGGTCCAGGAATTCGCTCATGATCAGGTCGCTGAGTTTGCCGTCCTCCGACAGGGTGAACGAGTCGTACAGGCTGGAAACGAGCAGGATCTCGTGGACGTGGTGGGGCATGAGCTGCCCCGCCCCGTGGACCTGCCCCGGTTCCAGCGATTGTCGCGGACGATTGCTGCGGCCTTCCGGCATCAGTCCTCCCGGCGGTGAGATCAAAAAAAGGCGGCAGGCCGGCTGATGCCGATCCTGCCGCCCTATTCTACAGGTGATTCGTCGATCCGTGGATCAGACGACGCCCTGGTCGATCATGGCGTCGGCAGTCTTGAGGAACCCTGCGATGTTGGCGCCGGCCACGTAGTTCCCCTTCATGCCGAACCGCTCGGCGGTTTCCACGCAGTTCTGGTGGATGTCGGTCATGATCCGCTTCAGGTGGCCGTCCACCTCTTCCCGGGTCCAGGACATCCGGACGCTGTTCTGGGCCATTTCCAGTCCGGAGACCGCCACGCCGCCGGCGTTGGCCGCTTTGCCCGGTCCGTACAGGATGCCCTTGTCGAGGAACAGGTCCACGCCGTCCTGTGTGGTCGGCATGTTGGCGCCCTCGGAGATCACGAATACGCCGCCGGCCAGCAGGTTCTTGGCGTCCTTGGCGTTGATCTCGTTCTGGGTGGCGCTGGGGAAGGCGCAGTCGGCCTTGTGGGCCCACAGCGGGTTGTGATCCACGCTGCGGTTGATCTCGGTGTAGGTCGCCGACTTGAACTTGCCGGTGTACTCGGACATCCGGCCGCGGCGGACGTTCTTGAGGTCCATTACCCATGCCAATTTCTCGGAGTCGATGCCGTCGGGATCGTGAATGTAACCGCCGGAGTCGGACAGGGTAACCACCTTGCCGCCCAGCTCGTTGATCTTCTCGGTAGTGTACTGGGCGACGTTGCCGGAACCGGAGACCAGGCAGGTCTTCCCCTTGAGAGAGTCGTTCCGTGTCTTGAGCATCTCGGCAGCAAAGTACACGGCGCCGTAACCGGTAGCCTCGGGCCGGATCAGGGAGCCGCCCCAGTTCAGGCCTTTGCCGGTGAGCACGCCGGTGAACTCGTTCCGCAGCCGCTTGTACTGGCCGAACAGGAAGCCGATCTCACGGCCGCCTACTCCGATGTCGCCGGCAGGCACGTCGGTGTTCGGACCAATGTGGCGCTGCAGCTCGGTCATGAAGCTCTGGCAGAACCGCATCACTTCCTGGTCGCTCTTGCCCTTGGGGTCGAAGTCGGAGCCGCCTTTGCCGCCGCCCATCGGAAGAGTGGTGAGGGCGTTCTTGAACACCTGCTCGAAGGCCAGGAACTTCAGGATGCCGAGGTTCACCGAGGGGTGGAACCGCAGGCCGCCCTTGTACGGACCGATGGCGCTGTTCATCTCGATGCGGAAACCGCGCTGGATCTGCACCTCACCCTGGTCGTTCACCCAGGGCACCCGGAACATGATAACCCGCTCCGGCTCGATAATGCGCTCCAGGATCTTGTGGGAGCGGTATTCGGGGTGACGGTCCAGGACGACCTGCACCGATCCGGCCACTTCTTCCACCGCTTGGTGGAATTCGGGCTGGGCGGGGTTCTTGGCGGTGACATCCGCCATCAGGGACTTCGTGAAATCGCTCATTGAGGGAATCCTCCTGCGCTTGCGGAGCACGTGGAATGAATCAAAAACGAGACGGGCAGGATAGCCAAATTTTCGGAAAAATGCCGTACCGGATTGAGACCTATTTCGGTCCCTTGCCCGAGGCTGTGCGGGGCTCTCTTCGAGGGGTCCCATCCAGCAGAATTGCGACCCATTTCAGGTCCCGGGTGTTCTCCAGCATGATCTTGACGATCATGGTCAGGGGGACCGACAGGAGCATCCCCACCGGGCCCCAGACCCAGCCCCAGAACAGCAGGGAGATAAACACCACCAGGGTGGAGAGTCCAAGGCGCCGGCCCATGAAATAAGGCTCCACGAAGTTCCCCAGGCCGACGTTCACCGCCACGAACAGCAGGGCTACCGCCAGGGCCCGTCCCGGGCCGAACTGGATCAGGGCCAGCAGCACCGGCGGAATCGCCGCCAGGATCGAACCCAGGTTCGGGATGTAGTTCAGCATGAACGCCAGGAGGCCCCACAGGAACGGGAAATCGACCTTCATCAGCGCCAGGCCGACCCCGACGATGATCCCGGTAATCAGGCTGATCAGGGTCTTGATGGTCAGATAACGCTGAACTTCGTTCCGAATCCGGTCGTACCGCTCCGAACTGGAGGTGCTGCCGAAGGCGGTCTGCAGCTTGGCCGGCACGCCGGTGGCCTCGAACAGGGTAAAAATGACCAGCAGCAACACCAGGAGCACCTGGGACAACACCCCGGTGATCCCCTTGAGGGCGACGCCAACCATGTCGAACGCCATTCCCGGGTTGAACAGGTCGACAACCAGTTCCCGGGACAACTCGATCCCCATACCGTCCAGCCATGTCAGGAGCTGTTGCAGCAGGGTATTGAGCCGTTCCTGGTAGACCGGTGCCGCCTCCCGGAACCCTGCGAACGAACCTCCCACCATGGCCACGATTCCGGCGATCACCGCCACTTCCACCGCCACCGTCAGGACCACCGCCAGGGGAGTGGGGACCTTCCACCCCCGCAGCCGGTTCAGGATCGGCAAGGAGACCATGGCGAGGAAAAAACCGATGAGGATCGGCAGGATGAAGGTGCTGGCGGCTCGCAAACCAGCTATCAGGATGAACACGCTGGCGGCGCCGAATAGAAAGCGGATGCCCCGATTTTCGGACTGTTTCGATTCCATAGTGCCATTCTAATGTGATTCGATGAAATTCTGGTGGTAATTCAGGATGGAAATATTGTCCCATGAAAGTAGGTAAATCTTCTTGACTAGTGTAATATATTGTCCTAGATTGTCCTAGGACAACAGGACACTCATGGAGACGGCCATGGAATTGAACCTCGATCCATCCAGTCCGATACCGCTCTATATCCAGATGGTGGACCAGGTGAGGAACCTCATCGCCATCGGATCCCTCAGGCCGGGGGACCGCTTGCCGGCGGTCCGGGCTCTGGCGGCCCGGGCCCGGGTTAACCGGAACACCGCCGCCCGGGCGGTACAGCGTCTGGAGCAGGAAGGGCTGGTTCAGGCCCGGGTCGGCCAGGGCACCTTTGTTCTGGACGTAGCTAACCAGGTCGACCCGCAGGTCCGGGACGAAGCGGTGAACGACCTCATGGACCGGGTAATCAGTGAAGCGGCGACTCTGGGGGTTCCCCTGGAGGAACTGGGCTGGAGACTGTCGCGCCGGGTGGAACTGTTCCGAAGAAGCATGATCGAAGGAGGTGCCTCATGAGCGGTTCGGCTCTGGTGTTCGAGAAGGTGACCCGGTCGTTCGGCAGCACCGTGGCTCTGGACGGCCTGGATCTCAGAGTGGAACCGGGCACGGTCCTCGGCCTGATCGGCCGCAACGGCGCCGGCAAGTCCACCTCCCTGAGACTGGCCCTGGGCCATCTCCATCCGGACTCCGGCTCCATCCATGTGCTGGGACATGACCCGGTGACGGAAGGGATCAAGGTCCGGGAGCAGGTCGGCCTGATGTCGGAGGAGGCCAGCCTGTACGGCTGGATGACGGTTCGGGAAATCATGAAGTTCGCCGCCGGTCTCCATCCGAACTGGGACCCGGCCCTGGCCGAGAGTTTCAGAAAGCGTCTGGACCTGGACTCAGGCAGGAAGATCAAGGAACTCTCCCGGGGGAACAAGGCAAAAATCTCCCTGGTGCTGGCGGTGGCGGTGCGGCCGCGGCTGCTCCTTCTGGACGATCCGACCTCAGGACTGGACCCGCTGGTTCGCCGGGAGGTCCTGGAAGGGGTCCTGGAATCGGTTCCGGCGGAGGGAGGGGCGGTGGTGTACGCCTCCCACCTGATCCACGACGTGGAACGGATCGCCGACCAGGTCACCGTGCTGGACAACGGCAAGTCGATCCTGGAAGGGGACCTTGAGAAGATCAAGGAACGGGTCCTGAGGGTCCGGGCGGTGTTCGAGGACGAGCCTCCGGAGGAACTGACTTTACCGGGACTGGTCTCCCTGGAACGGGAGAACCGGACCCTGTCGGTGGTGGCCGACGGCGCCAACGGCGAACTGGAGCAGGCGTTGCGTCAGGCCGGCGCCGTGAACGTCACCGTGGAACCACTGCCTCTCGAAGAAATCCTGGTGGCATACCTCAAAGGCAGCGGCCTGGAGGAGGGCGACAACCATGCATAGCCCATTCAAGACGATCTTCCGGAAAGAGTGGAAACAGACCGCCATGCTGCGGACGGGTGGCGATCATGCTCATGGTCCTGCTCCCGCCTTTCATCATCCTGGTGGCGGACAGCGCCAGCCGGGGCTGGATCCCGATGTTCTCCGTTTCCTCCTACGACATCACCCAGCTTTTCATGGACGCGATACCGATGATCATGGTTTTGGCGTGGGTCTTCTTTGCGGCGCTTGTTCACCGCACAGGTATACGCAGGGGACCGTCCACCGGAAACGAACCGTTCCTCCTGGAGCGGCCGGTCGCCCGTACGGTGACCTGGAGTGCGAGGCTCGTGGCGACACTCGCCAACGGCCTGACCGTTCTGGTCTCCGGCTGGCTGATCTGGCTGCTCTATTTCCTGGCGCTGGGCGATCCACCGGGTGAAGGTGTCCTGCTCGGCCTCGCCGGTCTCTTGCTGGGGATCGGGTTCGCCATCAGTCTTGGTGGTGATCTGCGGCGGCCTGGCCGCCACCGCCTTCCTGGATTCCCCGATGATCGCCGTCCTGGGCGGCCTGGTGCTGGCGGTCCTGCCGATGGTCGCCGGCGTGTTCCTGGGCGGCCTGTCCCCCTTCGCCGTCCTGTTCCGGTTCGGACCGTACACCTTCCCGACGCCGTTTATCAACATTGAGCAATTTGCCGATAGGGGTGATCCTGCCGATCCTGCTGTATCCGGCGTACATCGCCGTTTCCTGGTTTACCCTTTGTCGCGGCGAACCGGCCGGAAGGGGGAGCAGAGCGAGAGGGGCCAAGGTCCTGGTTCCTTCAATTCTAGGCGTGTTGGTCCTGTTTTTGATCCTGGCGCCGCATCGCCGTCCGGGCCAACGTCAACGCCGGCCTGGGCAACGGCCGGATCTACCCGTCGCCGGCAGCGGGCCGATGCGTCGTTGTCGGCGGTAATCATGCGCCTGGAGGATGGCTGCTGGATACGGAGACCGGAGAGAAACTGCGATTCTTCGGCGTACCGACATTTAATGTGGTCTGGAGCCCGGACGGCGCCAGTCTGGCCGCAACGAGCTATGGTCGGTCAATGTGGATCGGGGACTGGAAGCAGCGCGTCGAGGTAGTGGAAAGCGGTTCCGGATCGGTTCAGAGCACCTACGAGCTGCCGCCTGGTCTGGACAGTGCGGAACCTGAACTGGATCGGGAACTCTGTTCTCGTCACCGCCATCGATCACGATGCTTGGAAACGGCTGAAGAAAACTGGCCAGGCCGGGGAAGCGATCCGGTTCATCCTTCTTCGGCCTGCCGTAAACAGGAGACGAATTCGCAGTGGAATTGGATCACGATCTTCCGCTTCCGGGGATCAGTTGGTTCGACTGGAAGATCGTCTCTACCGGGCGGTGATTGGATGAACTGGTTTTCGCTATTGCAAAGGTTCCGATCGATGCCGGTCATGAGAAAGCGAGATATCCCGGAAGGTAGACAGGATCAGTCCGGCCTTTACAGGGTGCACTTGGAAGGTCATGCCCTTGCATTCGTTCCGGATCGGGGATGTTCCGTATGGCCTGCATAAGCTCCAGTTGGCATTCACTCTCACTGTCCGGACGGTACTGGTGGACCGACAGTTCCGAATCTGGAGATCGGAAGAAGCCCGGGAGTTTGAGACTTTTCGACCTTTCCTCAGGCAATGGATCGAAGTAGCCTTGATCCGATCGGTATTGGTCTGGGCGGTTCTGGCTGGACAGAGACGAGCTTGTCTGGGTTCAGGCAGGATGCGGAAACCGCCCTGCTCTTTCCTGGAAGCCCGAGATCGGTAGTAGTGTCGTGTTCAAGAATCCCGGTACTGACCGGATGGTGCCGGATGCATCGCCGGACGGCCGGACCGTGCTGATCACGGGCTATGAGACAGTCGAACGATCCTGGTGCCGGCGCCGGGACGGCGAAGCAAACAGGATCCTGGCTATACGAGGCCGGATCCGGCAGGGTGGTTCCGCTGGAAAGTGGCTACAAGGGTTATGTCAAGGGTCGGGTTCTGGACCAACTGGGCCGATCCGGATACGGTTCTCCGGTATGGGGAGGATCAGCTGTACTTCGAGTCGGTGCGGGAGCCGGGGAAAACCGTCGAAATCCGATGAAATCGGCCAAGATCGCTCCGAACATGTAAGAATCTCATCCGTGACCGATTCCGGCGGCCGGCATCTCCGTCTATGACGGCGGTGGCTTCCGTCCCGTGAGGTGCACGCGATGAGACGATGGACTACAGGACTGGTTCTGGTGCTGGCGATGGCGCCGGTGGCCGTAGCAGGTGGCGAAACTCCCGAGCCGCTGACACTGGAACAGGCGATCTCCATAGCCTTGGAGGGTAACCGGCAACTGGCGATGGCAGACGCCGGGACGGTTGCGGCGGCCGAGTCGATGACCGAGGCCCGGTCCTACCTTCAACCCCGGATCGATCTGATCGAGAACGTCTCGTGGACCACCAATCCGGTGTACGTTTTCGGGAATCTCCTGGGGCAGGAATCGTTCACGGCGGAGAATTTTGATGTCGATTTCCTGAACCAGCCGGACGCCCTGACCAATTTCCAGACCCAGCTGATGGTGACCCAGCCGGTCTACACCGGCGGCAAGATCCGGAACGGTATCGATGCAGCCCGTGCCGTGAGCGAAGCGGCGGACTCGGAACGGGAGAGGACCCGGCAGGAGGTGCTGCACCAGGTGCTGGACGCGTACACCGGAACAGTGCTGGCCAAGCGTCACTCTGGAGGTCGCCCGGGAGGCTCTGAAGACTTCAGAGGCTCATGTCGCCCTGGTGGCGGACATGCACCAGGCCGGCCTGGTAGTGGAGTCCGACCTGTTGCAGGTCCGGGTTCGGAACACCGAGATCGAGGAGATGGTCATCCGGGCCGAGAGCGGGGCGGCGATCGCGATGGCCGGCCTGAACCTGGTGCTGGGGGCGCCGATGGGCCGGCAGTATGCACTGACCTCCGTCTGTTCCCCCGACGCGTGTGATGTTGACGACCCGACCGCCCTGGACAGCCTCCTGCAGGAAGCCCGCACCAACAGGCCGGACCTGAAGGCGTCGGCCCTCCGTGAGGAAGCGGCGTCCTCCATGATCCGGCAGGCCAGGGCGGGGAACCGGCCGGAAGTCGGTGTCAGCGGGATCTACGAGGCCAATGCGGAAAATTTCATCGGCGCCGACGGCAGTAACTGGTCGGTGATGGCCCATGCCCGGTTCCGCCTGTGGGACGGCAAGGAGGTCCGCTCCAGAGGTCGCCCGGAGCGAAGCTGAGCACGACATGGCGCTGCACGCCTCCCGGCTCCTGGGGCAGTCTGTGGAACTGGAAGTTCGAACCGCGTTCCATGACCTCAGAGGAGCCAGGAAGCGGCTGGAGCAGGCCGGCCTGGCGGTGGAACTGGCCGGGACCAGCCTGGGAATGGTGGAAGACCGTTACCGGGAAGGGTTGACCACCCTGGTGGAACTGATGGAGGCGGAGACAGCGCTTACCTCCGCACGGACACGGGAAGTGCAGGCCAGGCGGGACCTGCTGCTGGCGGACGCCACGCTGAAACTGGCGATCGGAAGGTTGTGATCATGACGAAACAGGCGATCTGGGTGGTTCTCTTGGTCGGCGCCGTCCTGGTGGCGACCGGTTGTGGCGGCGACTACGAGCCGCAGACCGGTATCACCGGACCGGACGTGTCGGCGCAAATGGCGTTGGCGGTGGCCGAATCAGGCCCTGTGCCGGTCCGTTTCGAAGTAACCGGAACGGCGGATCCGTGGCGGAAGATCTCGCCCGGGACCAAGCTGATCGGGAGGATCGCCGAGGTTCCGGCGCGTGAGGGGGACCGGGTCCGGCAAGGACAAGTCCTGGCGCGCCTGGATAGCCGGGACCTGCAGGCGGCGGTGGAGCAGGCCCGGGCCGCCCTGGCCATGGCTGAGGCGAACCATGAAAATGCCAGGGTCCAATACGAAAGAATGTTGGACCTGCATTCACGCGGCTCGGTCACCGACAAGAACCTGGAAGACGCTACCGCCGGCGCCCGGGTGGCGGCAGCTTCGGTCCGGCAGGCGAAGGCGAACCTGGAGGCGGCGGAGGTCATGATGGACTATGCCGTGATCCGCAGCCCGATCGACGGCTTGGTCACATCACGGATGGTGGAAGCAGGAGACATGGCGGCGCCCGGTGCGCCGATGTTTCATGTCCAGGACCTTACCAGGATCAAGGTAACCCTGCAGGTTCCGGAAGGGGACGTGGTCGGGATCGACGCCGGTGATCCGGTGGAATTGCGGATCGATGTCCTGGACCGGACCCTGGAGGCGAAGGTGGACCGCGTGTTCCCGACCGGTGATGCGGCCAGCCGGACCTACCGGGTCCAGGTAGTGGTGGAGAACCGGTCCGGCGAGATCAAGTCCGGCATGTTCGTCCGGGCCCGGTTCCATGGCGGTTCAAGGGAAGCGCTGCAGGTCCCTTCCACCGCCCTTGTGCACCGGGGACAGCTCACCGGCATTTTTACGGTGGGTGAGAACGACCAGGTCCGGCTGCGCTGGATCCGGATCGGCAGGACTTACGGAGACGGCGGTTCGGTGGAAGTGTTGTCCGGCTTGGCCGACGGGGAACGGTACGTACCGGATCCGCCGGCCGATCTGGTGGACGGCGCCCGGGTGAAGGAGTTGTAGACGATGACCTCCTCCATGGGACCTGCCGGCCGGATCGCCCACTTCTTCATCGAATCCAAGTTGACGCCGCTGATCGTTGCAGCGGCTTTGATCCTCGGTGTGTTCGCCGTCATGAACACGCCGCGGGAGGAAGAACCGCAGATCGTGGTTCCGATCGTCGACCTGTTTATAGGAATGCCCGGTACATCGCCGGAGGAGGTGGAAAGCCGGATCACCATCCCACTGGAAAAGAAGATGTGGGAGATCCCCGGGGTGGAGTACGTTTACTCGGCATCGATGCCGGGAATGGCGATGATCACCGTCCGGTTCCTGGTCGGCGCCGACCAGGAGCGGTCCCTGGTCAAGCTGTACGACAAGCTGGCCGGCAACATGGACCGCATGCCCCAGGGGGCGACTCCGCCTCTGGTCAAACTGCGGACCATCGATGACGTCCCTGTGCTTGCACTGACCTTGTGGGGACACCGGTACGACAGCTTCCAGTTGCGTCAGATCGCAGGGGAGGCGGCCCGCGAGATCTCCAAGCTGGACGACGTCTCCGACATCCGGATCACCGGCGGCCAGCGACGCCAGGTGCAGGTCCTGCTTGGATGCGGTCCGGATGGCCGCTTTCGGTATCGACCCGGCCGCGGCAGCGTTGTCGCTGGAGCATGCAAAACGCCACCGTTCCCGCAGGCGCGCTTCGAGGAAGGGGACCGGGAGGTGGCTGGTGGAAACCGGCGCCTTCCTCACAGACGCCAGGCGGTTCGGGACCTGGTCGTCGGTGTTCACGGCGGCCGACCGGTCTACATGAGTGACGTGGCGGAGGTTCTGGACGGCCCGGAAGAACCGGCTGACTACGTTCTGTTCGCGCCGGGCGCTGCCGCAGCGGCGCGAGGGATCGAGGTTGCTCCGGGACAGGATCTGCTGACGCCGGCGGTGACCATCGCCGTCGCCAAGCGCAAGGGGGCCGACGCCAGAGCGTGGTGGGCGCGGCGCCATGGACCGGGTGGAGCGAGCTGCGGGGACGGCTGATCCCCCGAGAGATCGGGATCACTGTCACCCGGGACTACGGCGCGACGTCGGCGGAGAAGGCTCGGAACTGCTGACCCACCTGTTCCTGGCGATCCTCTCGGTGACCGTGGTGATCGCGTTGTTCCTGGGCTGGCGCGGCGGCTCTGGTGGTCTTCATCTCGGTGCCCGTGACCTTCGCCCTGACCCTGTTCGTCTACTACATCTTCGGCTACACGCTGAACCGGGTGACCCTGTTCGCCCTGATCTTCGTCACCGGCATCGTGGTGGACGACTCGATCATCGTGGTGGAGAACATCGTCCGCCACTTCCAGATGAGCCGGCCTGCCGCTGCAGGCGGCGATCATTCGCGGTCAGCGAGGTCGGCAACCCGACCATCCTGGCCACCCTCACCGTCATCGCCGCGGTGCTCCCGATGGCCTTCGTGCGGGGTCTCATGGGCCCGTACATGCGGCCCATGCCGATCGGCGCATCGATGGCGATGATCTTCTCCCTGGGGATCGCCCTGACCGTGGCGCCCTGGTTTGCCTACCGGCTGCTGAAAGGTGGCCATGCCCACGGGGAAGCCGAGGGCTACGATCTGAAGCGGACCTGGATCTACCGGATGTATACCCGGCTGCTGGAGCCGCTGCTGGTCCGGCCGCGCCGCGGGCTGGCTGTTCCTGGGCGGCGTCGTGGCGCTGCTGCTGGTGCTGCGGTCGCCGATGTTTCCCGCTGAAGCTGGTCACGGTCAAGATGCTGCCCTTCGACAACAAGAGCGAGATGCAGATGATCATCGACATGCCCGAGGGCACGCACCCTCGAGCGCACCGCCGCCGTGGCGCGGGAAATCGGCGACCTACGTGCGGACGGTTCCCGAGGTCACCGACCTCCAGATCTACGCCGGCACCGCCGCGCCCTCAACTTCAACGGGCTGGTGCGGCACTACGACCTGCGCCGCGGATCCAACGTCGCCGACCTGCAGGTCAACCTGATGCACAAGGAGCGAGCGCGACGAGCAGAGCCACGCCATCGCCAAGCGGATCCGCCCGCGCGATCCAGGAGATCGCCGCACGCCACGGCGCCGCGGTGAAGGTCGCGGAGATCCCGCCGGGACCGCCGGTGCTGTCCACCCTGGTGGCCGAGATCTACGGCCCGGCACGAGGATGCGCGGATCGAGACTGGCCCGGCAGGTGCTCGAGATCTTCGAGACCACCGACGGCGTGGTGGACGTGGACTGGTTCGTGAGGAGCCCCAGCCCAAACGGATCGTTCGAAGTCGACCGGGAGAAGGCCGCCCTGCACGGCGTGGCCGCCGCCGCAGGTCGCACGGACCCTGCGGCTGGCGCTGGGCGGCGAGAACGCCGGGGTGCTCCACGACCGCCGACGAGTGGAGCCGGTGGAGATCGAGCTGCGCCTGCCCCGCGCCGGCCGCTCTTCGGCTGGACGACCTGGGAGCGATACGCGATCGCCTCCATGACGGAGGCACTGGTGCCGCTGTCCGAGCTGGTGACGCGTCCGGGAGAGCACGAGCCGGCTGAGCCGGTACCGCAAGAACCTCCGTCCGGTGGTCTACGTCACCGGCGATGTGGCCGGCAAGCGAGGAAAGCCCGGTCTACGCCATCCTGGACATGGCGGAGAAGATCGACGACCTCCGATACGCCCGCCGGCAGTACGCGTGGAGCAGTACTATACCGACGACCCGCCCACCGACGAACACGGTGTCGATGAAGTGGGACGGCGAGTGGCAGATCACCTACGAGGTATTCCGCGACCTGGGAGTCGCCTTCGGCGTGGTGATGATCCTGATCTACATGCTGATCATCGCCTGGTTCAAGTCGTTCAAGGTGCCGCTGGTGATGATGATCGCCATCCCGCTGTCCCTGATCGGTGTATCTGCCCGGGCACTGGCTGTTCGGCGCGTTCTTCACCGCCACCTCCATGATCGGCTTTATCGCACTGGCGGGAATCATGGTGCGGAACGCCGTGCTGCTGATTGACTTCGTCAACTTCCCTGGCGCGAAGGGAAGAGCCTGGGCGAGGCGGTGGTCGAGGCAGGCGCGGTGCGATTCCGGCCGATCCTGCTCACCGCCGGTACGGTGGTGGTCGGTGCGGTGGTGATCCTGTTCGATCCGATCTTCCAGGGCCTGGCCATCGCGCTTATGGGAGGCGCCATCGCCTCCACGGTGCTGACCCTGGTGGTGGTGCCGCTGGTCTACTACATGGTGGAACGGAGCAATCATGCCACACCGCTGCCGCCGGAATGGCTTGTGAAGAAGGAAGGCAAATCGTGAAAGATTGTTGGGTGATGCTGGCGATGGTGGCCGGGTATTTCGTGTTGCAGCGCTGGGTTCTGCCCCGGTTGGGGATTCAGACGTGAATGTCCGGCTCGAGTGACGTCCCCGGGCGGGACGACGAGCCGGAATCCTGACGGTCAGATGAACTGCCGGATATACCCTTTGTAGATGCTGGGTGGGGAGAGCAGGTGTATGCCCATCCCGGCTTCGAGCCTGCGGCCGGGATCCGGAACATCCCTTTTCCATGTGACCCTGCCTCGGAGGGGGAGAGATAACGCCCCCAGCTTGAGACGGATCTTGATCATTGTTCCAGGATCAGGTGGCAACTCGGTTGCGACGAACATGCCGGTATTCGATACGTTCAGCGATGCACCGGGGTTGGACGGATCTCCGGTGCCCCAGATCAGCGGAATGCCGCTGGCTACCCGGACCGGACGGCCCTCTGGCGGTTCCTTTTCCTGCTCCTGTTCTTTGTCCGACTGGATGTAGCCCTTCTGTTTACAGAAATCTGTCAGGAACCGGATTGCAGCATCCTTGCATTCTTCCGGGTCTTCGGAGAGGAACTTGATCGCCGCACCTCCGCCCGGGATCGACCAGGGGATATCCGGATAGGTCATGATCCTGGCGCACCACCGGTCGGACCACGAGCTCCGGGTTATAAGGAAAGTCGTTTGCCCTCCAGTCGTATTAAACCGTGACCGCCAGACCGTTTCACTCTCCCCGTTCAGTTCCAGGGCTCCTGGACAGGAAGTAGATCCACTATGGTTTGTACCGCAGACAGAGCACCAAAAATTCTGAATCCGATCAGCACATTCAGCTTGGGCCATTCGTTGAATCTCCTGGTTCCGTTTGTCCCACCCAGTGTCTGAACTTAAGCTTGATCGGCGGCAGGTCAAATCGGTAAAAGCCGTATTAATTGCATTAATTGCGCATATGCAAACTCTTTTAGCCGGTTGCGCTCTCCGGCTCAGGTGGCGGCGTGTTACGATCCTCGCCCCATGGACCGATCGGACAAACCGGGAACCCTGTACCTCGTGGACGGCACCGCACAGGTGTTCCGGGCGTATTTTGCCATCCGGAATCTTTCCAACGATGCCGGGCTGCCGACCAACGCGGTCTACGGCTTCACCACCATGTTGCTCAAGCTGATCCGGGATGAACAGCCGGACTACCTGGCGGTGGCGTTCGATCTCCCCGGCAAGACGTTCCGTCACGAGCGGTTCCCGAATTACAAAGCAAATCGCCCCGATCCTCCGGAAGATCTCAACCGCCAGTTCCCCTATGCACGGGATGTCTGTCGCGTGCTGAACATCCCGATCCTGGAAGAGGAACTGTTCGAGGCCGACGACCTGATCGCCACCGCTGCCCGGATCGGGACTGCAGCCGGACTGGAAGTGGTGGTTGTGGCATCGGACAAGGACTTGATGCAACTGGTGGAAGAGCGGGTCACCTTCCTGAACCCGAGTAAAAACGCGCGCCTTGATCCTGCCGGGGTGGAGGAGACATTCGGTGTGCCTCCGGACCGCGTGCGGGATGTTCAGGGTCTCATGGGTGACACGGTGGACAACATCCCCGGGGTTCCCGGGGTAGGGGAGAAGACCGCCCTCGACATGATCAGAACCTACGGCACCATGACCCGGGTCCTGGACCGGGCCGACCGTTTCGTCGCGGCCTGGGAAGCGAGGGACCGGCTGGTGGCGGAGATCGACCGGGTCATCAAGGGTGATCCCGGTACGTCGGGGGTCGCCGCCGACTGTGTCGGGGCGCTGGATCGCCTGATGGAAATGGAGCCGGAAGGGGATATGCTGGACCGGTTGCAGGCCGCCCGATCAGCCGCCGGGGCCGCCGCACTTCTCGGGTCAACGATGACCAGGAATGCGCAGAAAGCGGCGCGCGAGGTGAAGAAGATACTCAAAGCGCTCGATCCCAAGAGCGGCCGGCGGCAGTGGTACGCCACTCGGGAGAACCGGGAACTGGCTTTGCTGAGCATGGAGCTTGCCACTCTGGATACAAGCGCTCCAATGGCCATCGGGCTGGACGAGATGGTGAAGGCGGAGCCGGACCGCAAGCAGGCTGCGGCACTCTTTCGCGGCCTGGGGTTCAAGACTCTCACCGAGCGGTATTCGGACCCGGAACCGGCGGAGGAACCGGTGGAACCGGAGCCTGTCATGGAGCCCGGACCGACACCGGAGTATGTGACGGTGCTTACCGTCGAGGAACTCCGGCGGGCGGAGGTCCTCTGCCGGGAGGCCGGCGACTTCGCCGTGGACACCGAGACCGACGGGGTTGATCCTATGCAGGCCCGTCTGGTCGGCATCAGCCTGTCCTGCCGGCCCGGTTCGGGCTGGTACATCCCGGTGGGCCACGATTACCTGGGAGCGCCGGAGCAGTTGCAAGCAGAGACGGTGGTGGAACACCTGGGACCGCTCCTGGCCGACCGATCGGTGGGCAAGTTCGGCCAGAACCTGAAATTCGATCACCACATCCTGCGTCGCAACGGCATGCTGGTGGACGGCTGGAAACTGGACACCATGGTGGCGGCGTTCATCCTGGACCCGGGCCGGCTGACCTACAAAATGGATGCTCTCTCGGAAGAGTTCCTGGCCTATACGCCGGTATCGTTTGACGAGGTCGCCGGGAAGGGGAAAAACCGCAAGACCCTGAACCATGTCCCGGTAGAGACGGTGAGCCGTTATGCGGCGGAAGATGCCGATGTCACCCTGCGTCTGGCGGCTGTTTTGCAGGAGCGTCTGGGTCTGGCCGGACTGGACGGTCTGTATCACGATCTGGACGGCCCGTTGCTGACGATCCTGTCGAGCATGGAGGCCCGGGGAATCCTGGTGGACCGGGATCAGCTGGCCGGTATGTCCGCAGAGATCGCCTCCACGCTGGATCGGCTGCGCAAGGCGATCCACGAAGCGGCGGGAGAACCGTTCAACATCGACTCGCCCAAGCAGCTCCGGACCATCCTGTACGAGAAGCTCGGTCTGGCCACGAAGCGCAAGACCACCAAGGGTGGCCTGGCCTCCACCGACGCCCGGACCCTGGAGGAACTGAAGGAACACCACCCGATCGCCGGCATACTGCTGGAGTACCGGGAACTGGCCAAGCTTAAAGGAACCTATGTCGACGCACTGCCCCGGTTGATCAATCCCGTAACCGGCCGGGTCCACACCTCCTACCATCCCACCGGGGCGGCCACCGGAAGGTTGTCGTCATCGGACCCGAACCTGCAGAACATTCCGGCCAGGACAAGTGCCGGGTTGCGCATCCGACAGGCGTTCGTGCCGGAGGAAGGGTCGGTATTCCTGGCGTCGGACTATTCCCAGGTGGAATTGCGGGTTCTGGCCCACCTGTGTGAGGATCCGGAACTGATTGCCGCCTTCAACGCCGGGGAGGATATTCATAGTCACACCGCCTCAAGGGTGTTCGGTGTGCCCGCCGGAATGGTTACGCCGGAGATGCGGCAGAGGGCCAAGGCTGTGAACTTCGGCATCCTGTATGGCATGTCCGAATCCCGCCTGGCCAGGGAACAGGGCATGAGCCGGACCGAAGCCCGGGAGTTCATCAAGACCTATTTCGATCGTTTCAGCAACATCCGGGCGTATATCGACCAGATTCGGGAGATCGCCCGGACAGAAGGTGCGGTCCGAACCCTGTTCGGCCGGGTGCGCTATTTCCCGGTGCTGCGGGAAAAGGCCGGCCGGGGGATGAAGGAGCAGGCGTTGCGGGCGGCGGTGAACACCACCATCCAAGGCACCGCCGCCGACCTGATGAAAATGGCGATGATCCGGGTGGACGCCGCACTCCTTCAGGGTCGTTTTCGCAGCCATATGCTGTTGCAGGTGCACGATGAACTGCTTCTGGAGGCGCCGAGAGACGAAATCGAACCGGTGTCGAGCCTGGTGCGCAAGGAGATGGAGGGGGTGCACCCTCTGAAGGTTCGGCTGGCGGTGGATCAGAAAACCGGATGCAGTTGGAAAGATGTGACCTGAACCGCCCGAGGGGCTAGAATGGGAGCCATGTCGCAATATATTCCATCCTCAGGCGCCCGGATCCTGATTGTAGACGACGAGGTTTCCGTCCGGGAGATTCTTGCCGACGGCCTGAACGTATTCGGGTTCGACACCGTCACGGCGGGGGGCGCCGCCGCAGCCCTTGAAATCTTCCGGAACGAACATGTCGATCTGGTTCTGTCGGATATCGAGATGCCTGAGATGACCGGCATCCAGCTTCTGAAGCAGTTGAAGGAGGGCGATAAGGAGATCGACGTCGTCATGGTTACCGGCGTGGTCGATACCGAGACGGCGGTGAACGCGATCCGGAACGGGGCCAGCGACTACGTCACCAAGCCTTTCAATCTGGAAGAGGTCCGGATCGTGGTCCAGCGGACCCTGGAGAAGCGCAGGCTGATCCGGGAGAACCGGGCATACCAGGAAGGGCTGGAGAAACTGGTGGACGAACGGACCGCCGCTCTCAGGGAAACCACGGAAGAGGTGGAGCGGTTGTACGAGGAACTCCAGGATTCGTACGAGAGTACGTTACAGGCGATGGTAACCGCACTGGATATCCGGGATAACGAAACCCAGGGGCATTCTCTCCGGGTGGTGCGGTACGCCATCCGGGTCGCCCAGTCCATGAAGATCGAGGAGCCGGAACTGGGTTGGATCCGCCGGGGGGCGCTGCTCCACGACATCGGCAAGATCGGAGTGCCGGACGCGATCCTCCGCAAGCCCGGGAAGCTGAACGAAGAAGAGTGGATTGAGATGCGCAAGCATCCGGAGTACGGCTACGAGATGCTCCGCCATATCAGGTTCCTGGCCCCGGCCCTGAACATCGTGCTGTCTCACCAGGAACGGTACGACGGATCCGGTTACCCCCGAGGGCTCAAGGGGAAAAGTATCCCTCTGGGCGCACGGATTTTCGCAGTTGTGGACTGCTTTGACGCCATGACCTCGGACCGGCCGTACCGGGCCGGCCTGCCGATCGAAACAGCCCGGGAAGAGATCCGCAAGTTCTCCGGGATACAGTTCGACCCCGATGTGGCCGGAGCGTTCCTGGAGGTTCCGGAGGATACCTTGAGTGAGATCCGCGAGGTGGTCCACCGTGAGGTTGCCGTCATGTCTTCCCTACGCTGGGACGGATCGGCCTGAACGTCCTACTTCCCCGCTGCCCTGATCTCAATGGACAGGATCCGATCCTCGGGGGCCAGCAGCATCGCCACGCCCGGCAGGTTTTCCGTCACCGTTCCGAACCGGACGTTCACGGCGTCCAGTCGGCGCTGGGACGTGAGGGTGACGAAGAACTGGCTGCCGGCGCCGGTTTGCGCCCCTTGCTTCATTCCGACGGCGCCGGCGTGGAACGGTCCGTCGGACAGTTCGGGCAGCAGCGAGAAGCCGGGATCCCCCAGGCCTTTGCGCCAGGGATCGCCGCCCTGGATGATGAAATTCGGTACCAGACGGTGGAACTCCAGGCCGTTGTAGAATCCGTTTTCAGCCAACCGTGCGAAATGCCAGCAGGTCCGGACCGCCCTCTCGGTGTCCAGCCGGATGGTGAAACTGCCGGAGGCGAACCCTTGCCGCTTTACCGTAACCACCGCCTCCCAGTCGGTTTCGGCCCAGCGCAGCATCTCGACGTAATCTTGAAGAGGCCGGATTGTCGCCGGCCCCGGCCCATCAGAGACCGGCTCTCCGTACTGTTCCTCCAGCACTGCTGTCGCCCGGGCGCGGAACCGGTAGTCTGGATGGCCCGCCGCTTTCAACAGGGTCGCCTTCCCCACCGGATCCGGCACAGCTTTCCCCAGTGCCTCTATCACCGCCAGCCTGGGGAAGGCCTGGGTGTCGCCCTCGCCCCGGTTCCAGAGATCGTCCAGGATGGCGAAAGCTTCGGATTGATGGTCCGGGTTCGGACGCCGTCCGCTGCGCTGGGCCCGGACGCGGTTGCCGGCGGCGCCGGCCAGGGCGTACCGCACGTCAGGATGGTTCTCGGAAAGCAGGTCGCCCATCGCGTCGGAAAGGCTTAGCGGGAAGTGGCCGGCGGCCAGGATGGCGGCGCCTCGCACCGACGGGATGTTGTCCCGCAGCAGTTCTTCGATAATCGGTGTGTTCGATTCCAGCGGATAGATCGCGGCGGTTCGGGCCGCTTCCTGTCGCAGCCGTGGATCGTCGGCTCTCCATAACCGTACCGGCAGCAGTTGGGTAGCCAGTGCCGGCGCGGCTTTTCGAAACGCGCGGATGGCGGCGATCCGGATCGGCACCGGCACCTCACCCGCGGCGATTTCCGAGAGCGCCTCGATCACCGCAGGATCCCCGTTGTTACCCATCCCTTCCAGCGCGGCCTGAACCATATGGAAGTCCTTGCCGCCGGCTGCGTCCAACAGCTCGATGGAAGGTCCTCCCGGATAAGCGAGGGAGATCAGGGCCTCGATCCGGATCACCCGTGCCACGTCCTTGTGGAGATGCTTGAGAATATCTATCTCGGAGACGTTCCGCGGCAGGCGCAGCCCCCGGGCGATCTCCAGGCGAATCGCCTGGTCCCTGTCCCGAACCCGGTCCTGCAGGATCTTGCGGGCCAGAGCGTTCGCAGGAGAATTCTCGGTGCGGCGGGCGATCCGGGCCAGGGCGTAGGCCGCAGCATGGCGCACCGTTTGGTGATCGTCGGCGAGTTTCGGATGCAGTCTCTCCACTACTCCCACTTCCGAAGGTTCCAGGGTGGCCGCCGCCAGGCAGGCCTGCTCGGACACCAGCGGGTCCGGATCATCCAGCAACGCCATAACCGCCGGCCGGTGCTTTTCACCGGGAATCAGGGTCAGCGCCAGGGCGACCTGGGTCCTGACACGGGCCGAATCGTCGCCGGCCATCGGGAGGAGATCGTCCAGCACGGTCTCCTCCCGGGACAGCCCCAGCGCCAGGACCGCTTCGGCGCGAACCTCCGGCGACAGGTCGGCCAATAGGTCGGTGGCCAGGCGGATCGCCTCGGCGGTTCCGATCCTCCCCAGGGCCCGTGCTGCGGTTTCCCGGACCTGCAGACTGGACGAAGAGCAGGCCGCCCGGAGCGGATCGTCCACCACGCCCCGGTCCTCGGCTCGCAACACCTCAGCCCTGGCCTGGAGAATCAGGTCCTGGCGGTCCGGTGGCGAGGTCGGCGCCAGGGCCGCCTCCTTCCTGATGCATGCCGAAGCGGCCAGGATCGACACCAATGCCAGGAACAGGATCGGGTTTCTGGATTTCTGCAGCATGAAACCTCCAGGATGAGCGCCGGATCACTATATATCGACCCCGACCCTATTGCACCGCGACGGCCGACGGTTGACGTCGCATTGGGCGACTGTTACCGTCAAAATATGCCTTTTGAGAACTGGAGAATTCGTTTAGCGGCGGCGGCTGTGCTGGTGCTGTTCCTGTCCACTGCACCGGTGACTGCCGACGGCATAGGGCGAAAGCCTGCGACTAGGGACCCGGCCCTGAGGCAGGTCCTGAACAGGTTCGACCAGGTCCAGGATTCCCTCCGGACCCTCAGCGCCGAGTTCACCTGGACTACCGACAGCTCCCTGCTGAAGAAGCCGATGGTCTCCAAGGGGAATTTCTACCTTACCAAGCCCCGGGCGATCCGCTGGGAGTTCACCAGCCCGGAGCCGATGGAATTCGTCATTGCACACGACCAGTACATCGGCTACTTCCCCGAGCGCAAGATGGCGGAAAGACGGAATGTCAAACGTTGGAGTGAACGGGCCTTCCGGTATTTCGGCCTGGGCCAGGGTTCGGCCGAGCTCTCCAAGGTCTACACAATCCGCCTGGGCGATCCGGGAGATCTGGCCGGCGAGGCCGACCTGCTGATCCTGGAACCGAAGAAGCGCAGGGCCAGGAAGAAAATCAAGGATCTGCGGATCTGGGTCGGCAAAGAATCCAGCCTGCCGATGCGGGTAGTCTCCACCGATCCGTCCGGCGGCTGCCGGATTATCGAGTTCCACAATACCCTGGTCAATCCGGAACTGGCCGCCTCGCTGTACGAGGTCAGTCTTCCGGCGGACGTAACGGTGACCGAAGGGTTCAGCGGCCTGGGCGGCGCGGACACCGACGGCGGGAGCCGTCCGGCGGAATAAACGATGGGCCGGAGCGTCGGGCTGATCATCGACCCGGTCTTCGAAAGGCACCGGACCGGCGCCGGCCACCCTGAAACACCTGAACGCCTGAAAGCGGTTCGCACGTTTTTCGAAGCCTGCGGTCTCGTCTCCCGTTGCCGGGTTGTGGAGCCGGTGGTGATCGACAGAGATCTGCTGGAACAGGTCCATGATCGATCCTACGTCGATACTGTGGAGAAGGCCTGCGCAGCCGGCGCCGCAGCGCTGGACGCCGATACCGCCATCTGCACGGAAAGTCACGAGGTAGCCGGCCTGGCCGCCGGCGCCCTCACAGCCTTGTGTAGCCAGGTTGCCGACGGGAACCTGGATGCCGGGTTTGCCGCGATCCGGCCGCCGGGGCACCATGCGGAGCGAGACCGGGCCATGGGGTTCTGCCTCTACAACAACATCGCCGTGGCGGCGGTAGCGCTTCTGGACCGGCTGGATGTGGAACGGGTCCTGGTTGTGGACTGGGACGTCCACCACGGCAACGGCACCCAGCATATCTTCGAGGCCGACAGCCGGGTATTCTACTTTTCGGTGCACCAGTCACCGCTGTACCCCGGGACCGGAGCAGTGGACGAGACCGGGACAGGGCCGGGCGCCGGTTACACCCTGAACCGTCCCCTTCCGCCCGGATCCGGCGACGGTCCGTTCCTTAGTGCTCTGGAGGTTGATCTGGCGCAGGCGGCGGACCGTTTCGCGCCGGACTTCGTGCTGGTTTCCGCCGGGTTTGACGCCCACCGTTCCGACCCTCTCGCCGGGCTCACGGTGAGCACCACCGGTTTCGGGAGGGCGACGGAGATTGTCCGGACCATCGCCGCCCGGCATGCAGGGGGCCGACTGGTCTCGGTGCTGGAAGGTGGGTACGACCTCCAGGCGATGCCCGAATCGGCGGCGGCCCACCTCGCGGGGCTGCTCCGCTCTTAAAGCTCAACAAACTCCAGGTTATGCAGCTTCGGCACCAGGCCGGCCTCGGCGCCTTCATGCAGCAGCCGTTCGATGGCGCGGCGTCCCAGGTCGCCGTAGTCCCGTGTCAGCTCGTTGACATACATGCCGACGAACCGGTCGGCCATACCCTTGTCCAGCCCCCGACCGTAGTCCAGAGCGTATTCCAGGGCCTCTTCCCGGTTTTCCAGGCCAAACACAATGCTGTCCCGTATGATCCGGGTCAGGGTCCTAACCGCCTCTTCTCCCAGATCCTTCCGGACCACGTTCCCTCCCAGCGGGAGCGGCAGGCCATCGGTCCGATCGGCCCACCACAAGCCGAGGTCCACCACTTTGGAAAGGCCCTCGGCGGCGTAGGTCAACTGGCCCTCGTGAATTACCAAACCTGCGTCGGCCTTCCCGTCCCGGACCGTCTCGAGAATCCGGTCAAACGGAACGACTTTGAAGTCGAAACTTCCGCCGATGTACAACTGCATGGCCAGGAACGCCGAGGTCATGGTGCCGGGAATGGCGATGGTCTTGTCCAGCAGCGCCGCTTCGTCCATCGGTTCCCTGGCGACCACGATCGGCCCGTAACCGCTGCCCATGCTGGCACCGCAGGGCATGAGGGCGTAGCTGTCGGCCAGATGGGCGTAAGCGTGGATGCTGACTGCGGACACCTCCAGATCGCCCTTGACCGCACGTTTGTTCAGGGACTCGATGTCCTCCAGCACCTGTTCGAGCCGATACCCGGCCAGATCAACTTTCTCCGCCGCGATACCGTAGTACATGAACGCATCGTCCGGATCGGGGCTGTGGCCCACTTTCGCCGTTTTCATTGCTGCCCTCACGGTTGTCTCCTGGGAACGGGGGGGGATTATAGCCGACCTCTCCTCAAATGGAAGGGCTCGGCCCGGTTTCGCCAAAATGTGAATATCCTGTAAAATGAATGACCCCTTTTGACATGGAGAACATTATGAGAATGAATTCCAAACTGATAAAAAATGCGCTCATATTGCTTGTTCTGTCCCTGATTATGCTGCCGGTCACCGCTGAAGATGACAGGGTGGAGCCTGAAAAAGTAGTTGTGCAGCACATTTTAATCGGGTTCAAAGGGACGGTGCGCGGGAAGAAGCTGGACAGAACCAAGAAGCAGGCCCAGGCACTGGCGAAGGAACTGCTGCAAAGAGCTCAGGACGGTGAAGATTTCGACGCTCTGGTCAAGGAGTATACCGACGACCAGTACCCGGGCTATATCCCAATGGCGAATACCGGGATAGATCCGATGGGTGGAAATGCCCGTAACGATATGGTGCCGAGTTTTGGTGATGTGTCCTTCAGCCTGGAAGTGGGGGAGATCGGTATGGCCCCCTGGCACTACCGCAAGTGCGAGTTCGGCTGGCACATCATCAAGAGACTGGAGTAATCGGTGCCTGTGGCGGAAACCCTGGCTGCGCAGGCCGACGGCCTTGCGGAAAGGATCACAGGCTGGCGGCGCAGCCTGCACCGGATTCCGGAACTGGGATTTCAGGAGAACGATACAGCCGCCTTCGTGGAAGCCCGGTTGCGGGAAACAGGGATCACAGAAATCCGCACCGGTGTGGCGCAGACAGGGGTGGTGGCCACCATCCGGGCCGATGCCGGTAGCCGGGAAGGCGCGATGCTTCTCCGGGCCGATATGGACGCCCTTCCGATCCAGGAGATCGAAGGGAGGGAGTACGGCTCAGAAACACCGGGAATGATGCATGCATGCGGCCATGACGGCCACATGGCGATGCTCCTGGGCGTCGCCACGATCCTCAATAACCATCGCGACCGTTTGAAGCAGGACATTGTGCTTTGCTTCCAGCCGGCGGAAGAAGGGGCCGGCGGTGGCCGGGCGATGGTGGAGGGAGGGGAACTGGACCTTTCCGGGATCTCCCGGGCGTACGCCGTTCACCTGTGGTCGCTGTACCCTGCCGGAACGGTCCATACCCGGCCCGGACCGATCATGGCGGCCCAGGACGAGTTCACCGCCTGGTTCCGCGGAAAAGGCGGACACGGCGCAGCGCCTCACAACGCCCGGGATCCGATCGTGGCCGCTTCCCTGGGCGTAGTGGCGATGCAGGCTGTGGTTACCCGGTTCGTGGATCCTCTCAGTCCGGCGGTCGCCACCGTCGGCTCCATGCACGCCGGCAGCGCCTGCAACATCATCCCGGATACCGCCGAACTGATCGGGACCCTGCGTTCGTTCACACCGGAGGTTCGAGCGCTCCTGAGGGAACGGGTGGAGGAAGCGCTTGCCGGGGCGGCCAGGTCGGGAGGGTGCGAACTGGAGTTCGAGATCCGCCCCGGCTATCCGGCGGTGGTGAACGACGCCGCAGCGGTGCAAACGGTCGCTGCCGTGGCCGGCAGGTTGTTCGGAGAAGACCGCGTGTTCGAGACGCCGCCTTTGGCCGCATCGGAGGATTTTGCCTACTACCTCGAGAAGGTCCCCGGCGCCTTCATCCTGCTGGGAGCGGGCAACGAGGAACGAGGGATCACCGCTCCCCACCATTCCCCGCAGTTCGATGTCGACGAATCGGCGCTGCCGCGGGGAACCGAACTGCTGGCGGCGCTGGCGTTGGAGTAGAGAGACAGAAGAGACGATTTGCATTGGGAGTACCAGGAATCGCTCAGGCCTGCCGGTTCGTAGCGGGATTCCATAAATTGCTGCATTTGACGGTTCTGGAGTGACACAATTGCGTCCATGAGCCGTCCTGGTGATATGGACAATGCGGCGGAATCGAGGGTGGAGAATCGATTACCGGATCAAAGGCTTGTGGAAGCGTTTCACTCCCTTTCCCATGGTGATCCGACAGCACTGGACACCATCTGGGACCTGTCGGGAGCCCGTCTTCATGGCCTGGCGCTATGGCGGACCGGTTCGGCCGAAGATGCGGCCGACGTGGTGCAGGACGTTTTTGTCCGGATAGCACGCAAGGCGGCAGAACTGCACCGTGTGAAGGATCCGCAGGCATGGCTCATGACCGTGACCCACCGGATCGCCATCGATCACGTCCGGAAACGGAAGGTCCGGTCCGCCGAACCGCTGCAGGACTGCCACTACCTGATCGATACCAAGGATGATCCGGCCGGTATCGCCGACTCCAACCGGGTCTCGGCTCTTCTGCACAGACTCCCGAAGGAGCAGAGGGAGGTGATCTATCTCCGCCTGTTCGCCGGAAACACCTTCGCCGAAATCGGAAAGATCATGAGCAGTTCCAGGTATACCGCCGCCAGCCGCTACCGGCTGGCTATTGACAGGATGAGGGATTTCCTGAGGGAAGGGGAATGATGGGCAACGATCGAAGAGTTGAGGAGAAACTTGGGAAGTTCACCGTACCCACCCCCGGTGAACTGGTTCGCACCCGTGCGCTGGCAGCAGGAAAAGAAGCGCTGGCCGGACGGAAGCCGATAATGGGTTGGGACAGGATCTGGTTCAGCCCGGTGTTCCGCCTGGCTTGGTCCGCCGCGGTGTTGCTGCTGGCAGCCGGTCATGTGTTGCTGTCCACCGGTGGCGCCGACAGGACCGTGTCCCGGGACGTGGTGACCCGGATCGGAATGGATCGGCAGGACACCGAACTTATCGCAACCCTAGAGATGCATGCCCTGGACCGGCAGGCCCGGTCCGGACTGGACCTTGAGAGGAGATGACCATGGTTTCTAAACGATTTCTCGTACTTTCCTCCATGGCTGTGGTGTTGATTCTCGGCGGATCCCTGGGTCTGCGGCTTATGGGAGGGGAGATCTCTCCGGTTTCCCCTGTTCCCGAAGTCTCCGTCTTGGAGCAGGACCCGGGCCCTCCGCCGGCGGCTTACGTTTCCGAACCGCTGCCCCTTGATCCGCTGTTGCTGGAACCTCCCGGCTGGTCCGTGGATTGGGCGAAGAACAAGCCCCTGGAGTTCACCGTGGATCTGGACGCCATCGCCCCCCTGGGCGATGGTCCCGGCAACGCGGCCCTGTGGTTCCGCCAGTTCGCCAAGCACGACGGCGCTCGCCTGGCGGAAATGACCGAAGCCTTGGCGCGGATGATTGATGACGACGGGAAGATCGGGAAGCACCTTCCCGGAGACGACCCGCTGTTGCTGGAGGCGGAGCCCTGGGTCGACCAGGCGACCATGCGGTTCTATCCGGACGTCTGGGAGGCGGACGGGTACGATACCCCGATTACCAATCTCCTGATGATGCTTCACCTCAGCCGGTCCTGGGCCGCACGGGGAATGGCTTCCGACGATCCGGAAGCGGCGCGGGAAGACTTCCGCCGTGTGATCCGCCTCGGGCGGCTGCTGCGCCAGGAAGATGCCGTCCTGATAAGCGACCTGGTCGGCCTGGCCTGCATCCGGATCGGGCTGGAGTCGATGTACGACCTTGAACGGCAAGGAAGGGAATCTCCCCGCGGCGATGCTGGCCGGTATGGCCCTGGGAGAGGTAGCGCCTCTGCGGCTGATCACCCTAGGCCCTGATCACCGAGTGCGGCAAAGCCAGGCTGGTGAAACCGTGGCACCGGTTCGGGTACGACGTGGATGTCCACGAGGACGACCTGCAGCGGATCGTGCAGATCGCCGAATCCCATCCGAACCGGAGGATCCGCGGGGAGGCGATCCTGACCCTGCACATGGTGTCTACTTTCGGATCCGGGGAAGCGGACGAAGTCGCCCGCACCACCCTGGAAGGTCTGGCGGAATCGGATGACCCGATGATCTCCGGTTCGCCCGCTGGACCCTGTCCAGGGATTTCCCGCCGGAGATCGCAATGTATTAAGAAAAAAACGCCCGGTGTTTCCACCGGGCGTTTCCATTAATCGAGCGTGTTGCCGGGTCGGATCAGAATCCGCCCATGCCGCCCATACCACCCATGCCGCCCATGTCCGGGGCGCCGCCGGGTGCCGGTTTCTCTTCTTCAGGAATCTCGTTGATCAGCGCCTCGGTGGTGAGCATGAGGCCGGAGATCGAGGAGGCGTTCTGAAGCGCGGACCGCACGACCTTGGTCGGATCGATGATGCCGGCCTTGATCATGTCGGTGTACTTCATGTTCTGGGCGTCGAAACCGTGGGTCGCCTCTTCCAGTTCCCGGACGGCGTTCACGGTCACGGATCCTTCTTCGCCTGCGTTGTTGGCGATCTGGCGGATCGGCTCTTCCAGGGCCCGTGCCAGCATCCGGATGCCGGTGGCCACGTCTTCGTTCTTTTCCTTCTTGGACAGGTTGAGCACGGTCTTGGCCGCGCGGAGGAGGGCGACGCCGCCGCCGGGGACGATCCCTTCTTCCACCGCCGCCTTGGTGGCGTGCATGGCATCTTCGACCCGGGCCTTTTTCTCCTTCATTTCGGACTCGGTGGCCGCACCGACCTTGATGACCGCAACGCCGCCCACCAGCTTGGCCAGACGTTCCTGCAGCTTCTCACGGTCGTAGTCGGAAGTGGACTCTTCCACCTGGTTGCGGATCTGCCGCACCCGGCCCTCGATATCCTTGGCCTTGCCTCCGCCCTCGACGAGGGTGGTGTTGTCCTTGTCGATGACGATCTTCTTGGCCCGGCCCAGGTCCTGGATCTTGATGCTCTCGAGCTTGATCCCCAGGTCCTCGGTGATGCAGCGGCCTCCGGTCAGGATGGCGATATCTTCCAGCATCGCCTTGCGGCGGTCGCCGAACCCGGGAGCCTTGACGGCGGCGACGTGCAGGGTGCCACGCAGCTTGTTCACCACCAGGGTCGCCAGAGCTTCACCCTCGATATCTTCGGCCAGGATCATCAGAGGCTTGCCGGTCTTGGCGATCTGCTCCAGGATCGGGAGAAGGTCCTTCATGGAGGAGATCTTCTTCTCGTGGATCAGGATGTATGCGTCTTCCAGTTCCACTTCCATCCGTTCGGCATCGGTGACGAAGTAGGGGGACAGGTAGCCGCGATCGAACTGCATCCCTTCGACCACTTCCAGGGAGGTGTCGAGGCTTTTGGCTTCTTCAACGGTGATGACGCCGTCCTTGCCGACCTTCTCCATCGCCTGGGCGATGATCTGGCCGATGGTGGCGTCGCTGTTGGCGGAGATGCTGCCGACCTGGGCGATCATCTTGTTGCCCTTGACCGGAGAAGACAGCTTCTTGAGGGACTCCACGGCTGACTCGACGGCGATGTCGATCCCGCGCTTGATATCCATCGGGTTGGCGCCTGCGGTGACCGACTTCACGCCTTCGCGGAAGATCGCCTGCGCCAGCACGGTGGCGGTGGTGGTGCCGTCACCGGCTACGTCGGAGGTTTTGCTTGCAACCTCCCGGACCAGTTGGGCGCCCATGTTTTCGCGGGGGTCTTCCAGTTCGATCTCCTTGGCTACGGAGACGCCGTCCTTGGTGGACAGGGGAGAGCCGAATTTCTTTTCCAGGACCACATTGCGGCCTTTCGGGCCGAGGGTGATCTTGACCGCGTTGGATAGCTTGTTCACGCCACGGAGGAGCGCCTGACGGGCGTCCTCGGCATACGAAATGTTCTTGGCAGACATCGGATTCAATCCTCCAGATAAATAGGTTCAGACAGTTGTTTCGGGTCGCTACCCGAGGATCCCGAGGATCTCTTCCTCGCGGAGGATGACGTGCTCCACGTCATCGAGCTTGATCTCTGTGCCGGAGTACTTGCCGAACAGAACCCGGTCACCTTTCTTTACTTCCATCGGGATCCGGCCGCCGTCTTTCTCGGCCTTGCCGGGGCCTGCGGCGATCACCTTGCCCTCCATCGGCTTTTCCTTGGCCGAATCGGGGATGATGATGCCACCTTTAACCTGCTCCTTCTCCTCGGTGCGTTTGACCAGGATCCGGTCGCCAAGGGGCTTGAACTTCATGGTTTCATCTCCTTCCATGAGAAGCTAAGTCGTTATTTAACAATAATTTGACGTTGCTGTATTTGGCACTCGCTTTCGGCGAGTGCCAGTACTATAGGATCGGGTTTTGGGGGTGTCAAGGCGCTATTCCAGAATTTATTTTTGAAAATAAATCCCGGAACGGCGTCCTATTTCAGGAGGGGTCTTCGGTTAGCAGGTCGGCGACGTCGGTCCCGTTCCCGGCCGCCCGGGCCAGGCTGGCAGCCTCTTCGAACAGCGACAGGGCTTTCTGGAGCTGGGGATCCAGGGCGGCCAGCACCCGGCTCTCCGCCACCTTGTCCCAGGCGACGAAGGAGATCCGGGCCTTGATGCGCAGGGCGATCAACTCCCGGTGTTCGGCGAAGGATTCGTCGTCGCACTCGAACGCCCTGGAGGCCAGGTACCGCTTGAAGGAGGCGATGATCTCGTCGTCCATCTGGAAGTCAGGTTTCAGATCCGGGTGGTCGGCGGCGAATTTCACCGAGAAGTCGAAGATGTGATTGTTTCGGATCATGCGCGACACCAGGCCGGGCATGCGGTCCACCTCGACAATGTAGTCGGGGGTAATACCGCCGCCGCCGTAAACCTTTCGTCCCGAGGCGGTCCGGAACACGGCGCGATCTTCCAGCGGCTTTTCGTCGGACTCCCGCACCTCCGGCTCCTCGTCGCCGTTGTGGCCCCGGGAGAAATAGTATTCTTCCAGATCGGAGTAATCCCGCTGGATCAACCGGCCCGACGGGGTGTAGTACTTGGCGGTGGTAACAGCAAGCGCCCCCTGGTTCCGGAGGGGAATGACCCGCTGAACCAGTCCTTTACCGAAGGTGGTTTGACCGACTACCAGGCCGCGATCCTGGTCCTGGACGGCGCCGGAGACGATTTCGCTGCCGGAGGCGGAACCGTTGTCCACCAGCACCACCAGGGGGATGTCCACCTTGGACTCCGCCTCACCGGCCTCGTACTCCTGGTCGGCGCCGGCGATCCGGCCCCTTGTGTAGACCACCATCCGGCCTTCCTCCAGGAACCGTTCCGAGACCTGTACCGCCTGGTCCAACAGGCCGCCGGGATTGTTCCGGAGGTCAAGAACCAGATTCTCCATGCCCTGTGCGGTGAGGTCGGCCAGGGCCCGGTCCAACTCGGCGGTAGTCGTGGAGGTGAAGTTGATGATCTGGATGTAGCCGACCCCCGGCTGGATCATATAAGCAAGTCGCAGGGACTCGGTGCGGATTCTGGCCCGGATGATGGTGACTTCGAAGCTGTGGCCATCGCCGGGACGATGGATGGTGATGGTAACCGGGGTGCCCTCTTCGCCTTTTAGCAACTTCACCGCGTCCTGAACGGTCATGTCGATAGTGGCGTCGCCCTCGATCTCCGAAATGATGTCTCCGGATATCAGGCCGGCACGCTGTGCAGGGGTATCCTCGATCGGCGCGATGATGGTCAGAGGCTTGTCCGGGCCGTTCTTGGCGATCTGGATGCCGAGACCGGAAAACTCGCCACGCTGTTCGTCCCTCATCTCCTTGAACGCTTCGGGAGGCAGGTAGTTGCTGTGGGGGTCCAGGGTCTGGAGCATGCCCTGGATGGCGTCGGCGACAAGGTCCTTGGTAGTGCCGTCGCCTATGCTCCGGCTTTCCACCAGGGAGAGTACCTGACCGAACTCTTTGAGCTGATCTTCCGGTTTTTTCGGTTCCGCCCGGGCGGAATTCACCAGCAGGCCGCCGGCCAGGGAGCCTCCTCCGATCACGAGAAGCGCAATAATGCTGACCTTGAAGGTCGATCTGTTCATGTCGTCGTCCTCGAAGCGATGCCGGATTATTTCCTGCGGTCAGTCTTGCCATAAAAGTATATGGTGCAGGTTCAAGACCGGCAACCGGCGATTTCTTGACACCTCCGGGGCAGCACAGTAGGCTTCGGACGGTTTTTTCCGTGAGGATCGAGAGGCAATGATCGGCATCGGATCCATCGGCGGCGGGGAGGTCATGCTGATCCTCGCCGTAGCCTTGCTGTTGTTCGGGCCGCGCAAAATCCCGGGCATCGGCAGGACTCTGGGCAAAACCATGGCCGAGTTCCGCAAGGCGACCCGCGATTTCAAGCTTAACCTGGAACGGGAGGTGGACATGGAAGATCTCCGTTCCGCCGGTTCCGAGATCAACAAAGCCCGGTCCGAGGCTCGGGACGCCATGAACTTCTCGCCGGTTTCCTCCGACCCTCCTGAAGCGGTCAGGGACCAGGACAGCGATGACGGAAACAGCCGACAAGACTGAGCAGGAGTCGAAGAAGAAGGGGACCATGTCCCTGCTGGAGCACCTGGACGAATTCCGGACCAGGCTGTTCCGGTGCGCTATCGCTTTTGTGGTGATGTTCGCGGCCTGTTGGACATTCAGCGGCAGGATTCTGGAGTTCCTGCTGCGTCCGATTCAGGAGAACCTGTTCGGCGACGGCGAGATCATCTTCATCAACATCACCGAACCGTTCATGATCTACATGAAATCGTCGGCGCTGCTGGCCATTTTCCTGTCGACCCCGGTGTTCCTGTACCAGATGTGGCAGTTCGTAGCCCCCGGACTGTACAAAAAGGAACGGGGCATGGTGGTGCCTCTGATGTTCTTCGGCACCCTGTTCTTCGTCGGCGGCGGTGCGTTCGGTTACTACGTCGCCGTTCCGGTGGCGGCCCAATGGCTAATCAGCCTGGGCGGGGATTTCACCGCCAACCTGACCCTGCGGTCGGCATTCGCCTTCGAGAGCCGGATGATCATCGGTATGGGGGCGGTTTTCGAACTTCCCATCGTAATCCTGTTCCTGTCACGGGTCGGCCTGGTAACCCCGGCATTCCTGATGAAGCATTTCCGCACAGCCGTACTGATCATGGCGGTGCTCTCGGCGGTGATCACTCCAACCGGGGACATGTTGACTATGAGCATCTTCGCCGGACCGATGATCCTGCTCTACCTGCTGGGGGTGGCGGTTTCCTGGATTACCACCCGCGGCAAGGGTAGTTGAGACGCCGGTGGCCACGCCGATCCCGCTTCCCGAAGGGTACGACAGGATCCAGCGCGGCGGCTTTTCCCTGATCGCTCCGCAAGATCTTCTGGGTGACCTGAAAGAAGCCGGCCTGCACCATCCGGACGCCTGGGAATCGACCGCTGCCGGCTCCCCGTCGGAGCCGGGGAGAGGAGCAACTGTAACGATTCAAACCCCCGGCCGCCGTCGTCTCGTCCTGAAGAAACTTCGCAGGGGCGGTCTGGCGGGCCGGTTCAGGAAGGACCGCTTCCTTGGGTACCGGCGGCTCATGGCCAACCTGACCCTGCCGGTGGAACTGGCCGGCCGAGGTATAGCCACCGCCGAGCCGGCCGGTCTGCTGTTGCAGGAGGGATCTTCCGGCCTCTTCCGGGGTTGGCTGGCCACAAGGGAGATCGAGAGCGCCACCGATGCATCGACATGGCTGGCTACCACCGGAACCGCAGGTCCCGACCTGCTGGATCCGGTGCTGCGGTTCGTGAGGTCGATCCATGATGCAGGGCTTCACCACCGGGACCTGAACCTGGGGAATCTGATGGTCCGGCTTCTACCGGACGGCCGGGTGGGTGGCGTTGCAGTGATCGATCTGGACGGCGCCCGGTTGCTGGATCGCTTTCCGTTCCGGCTGCGCCTCCTTGCCCTCTGGCGGCTGGAACGGTCCATGGTGAAGCGGTTCGGCCGTGACGGCCCGTTGGGGTCCGGCTACCGCCGGTCCTGGGCCGCCGCCTACGCCGCCGGGGACGAGATCATGACCCGCCGCATTTTGCGGTGGTGGGGATTGGGCAAGGTTCTCCTGGCAGTGCATCGGGCCGGCTGGTAAGGCTGGTCAACCTTCAGGACTAGAGGGCGGCGAGCAGCCGTTCCAGCCCCTCTACCACCATGGTTGCAGTCAGCCCGTGAAAGCCGCCGGACTTGCGGTCGATCTTCTTGATGCCGGTGTAGGTCCGGCCCATGGGAAAGACCGTCTCACAGGGCACGTTCCAGGGAGCGTTCACCGCAGGATCGGTTGGTCCGTAGATTCCCAGCACCGGAGTTCCCACGGCGCAGGCGACATGAAGCGGGCCTGTGTCACCGCCGATGAAGACCAGGGAGTTCCGGATCAGATGGAACAACAGCGGCAGGGAGGTGGGCGGCGCCACCTTCCCGGCGCCGCCGGAGAGAGCCGCTACCTGCTCCGCATCCCGAATCTCCCCGGGACCGTGGGTCACCAGTGCGCCGATGGCGGATTCCCGTAGCCGCTTCGCCGCCGCCGCCAACAGTTCCGGCGGCGGTTTCTTGTAGCTCTGGCCGGCGCTCACCCCGGGGTTGATCACCGCGTACCGCTCAACCGGGCCGAGAGCTGTCCGAACCAGATCGCCGGCTTCTGCATCCAGTTCAGGGTTGTGCGGCAGGCCGCCGCCCGGGATCGGCTCTGGTTCGATTCCCAGGGGCGCTATCAGGCTGAGATTCCGGGACATGCGGGAACACCTGCGTTGGCCCGGCGGAACACGGAGTGTCGTGAACAGCCGGTTGCCCTCCTTCTGCTGGTGACCACCGTACCCGATCCGGATCTTCGCTCCTGAAAACATACCGACCACAGCGCTCCGGAAGTTGCCGTGGAAGTCCAGGACCAGGTCGAATCGGACCGCCCGGATCTGTCTGCGGTATTCCCGGATCAGGCCGGCGGACCGCAGCCAGCCGGAAGGGGAGGACCGGTTCGCGTCCAGCCGGCGTCGGGGCAGGGGGAGCAATCCGTCCAGATCGGGGTGATCTTCCAGGACCTGGGCCCAGCGGTCGTCGCAAGCCCAGTGAATCGTTGCCCCGGGCATTGCCCGGCGCAGTTTCCGCACCGCCGGCAAGGTTCGGAGGATATCGCCCATGGCTCCCAGGCGGATTACCAGGACATTCGGACCCTGGCCGGATCTCTCCAGGAGTGTCTGAAGACAGGTCGGGATTCCGGCCTTTTTTGACACAGTGGTCATGGGAGGTGTATATCACGTGTGTCAAGAATGTCTGGAGGATAAGGCGGCGTGGTTCTGGACCCCAGATTGCTTGAAATACTGGCCTGTCCCGGCTGCCATGGCCGGATTCGGGAACACCCGGAATCCGGCCGGCTGGAATGCGTTGCATGCGGCCGGCGGTACCCGGTGCAGGACGGAATTCCGGTGCTCCTCCTGGAAAAGGCGGAACATCCAGCAAACGATGATACTTGACGCCGAATCACTCGGGAATAACTTACAATCTGGAAGGAAATATCCTCATGCGCCGCCCCGGCGGCGGAAGGTGAAGGCCGATGCAGGAAAGCACTAACAGCGAAGCCTCCCCCGGGCTTTCAGCCGGCAGGCTGGAGGGCATCAGCGTCCCGGACCTTTTATGGGCGTTCTGTCTCCGGAAAACAACCGGCGTACTGACGGTCCGTCGAAGCGGAATCAAGAAGACCGTCTATTTCGAGGACGGTCGGGTTGTCTTCGCCTCGTCCAGCGACCCCGATGACCGCTTGGGGGAATTGCTGCTGCGGGAGAAGATGCTCACCCTGGCCCACCTGGAGGAGATCCTGACCCGCCTGAATACCGGGAAACGGATCGGCACGCTCCTGGTGGACGCCGGTTACCTGGAGCCCACCGACATGGTGAACGGTGTGCTGCTCCAGCTCCGTAACATCATTACCGACCTGTTCATGTGGGACAGCGGTGAGTACCAGTTCGAGGAAGGGGAACTACCGTCCAGGGAATTGATCACTCTGGGCACCCACACCGGCGACATCATCCTGCATGGGGTCCGGCGGTTACGATCCTTCTCCATGATCCGCCGGGGTGTCGGCCCGTCCCGGGCGTGGTACCGGCTGTCCGAGAACCACCAGGATATTCTGGACAGCTTGAACCTGTCCGAGGGTGAGCGCATGCTGGTGGCCGAACTGGACTTCAACGGCGCCTCGGTGGAAGGGCTGTGCCGGCAGGTCTTCCTGTCCAACTTTGAGATCTACCAGGCGCTCTGGGCGTTCAAGGTGCTCGGCATCGTCTACGAGGTGGAGCATCTCGGCGGTGATTTCTCCAACGCCGTGATCGAAGGCAGGTTCGGCAAGGAAACGGTCGCGCCGCTGCTGTCGCGCCTGTGCCACAGCGAAGAGACCGGTGTCCTGTATCTGGTCAGGGACAGCATGGAACGGACCATCCACATCAAGGAAGGTCGCTGCACCTTCGCCACCAGCAACTCGCCGGATGACGGGCTGATGGCCTACCTGCTTCGCAGAGGGGTGATTTCCCTCAAGGATCGGGAGGAAACCGCCAGGAGCCTGTTGTCCAACAAGCGGGTCGGCACGATCCTGCTGGAGATGGGAGTCATTGACGAGCAGGATCTTCAGATGATGGTCAGGGAACATCTGCTGGAGATCATCTACGATTGCCTCAGCTGGGACCGAGGCGATTTTTCCTTTGTGTCCGGAGACTTGCCGACTATGGAAGATATCACCCTGAACGAGCCGGTGGAGGAACTGGTAGCTCGGGGTATGGAGAGGATCGGTTCCTGGTCCCGGGTCCGTGAAGGGCTGGGGGGGTTGGACCTGATTCTGCACCTGACCCCGGGCTTCCTGGAAATTCTGGACCGGATGATTATCGGCCCCGAGGAGTGGGAGGTGGTTTCCGCCATGAAGGCGCCGACCACAGCGATAGAGATCTGTTCCCGGGTGAAACTGGGAGATTTCCGGGTCTGCCAGATCCTGTGGAGCCTGAGGATCCTGGGCGCCGTTGCCCCGGCGCCGGAGAACGATCTGGCGGAGGCACTCCCCGAACAAGGCGACAGCGAGCCGGTGCCGGTGATGATCGCCGCCGTGGAATCCACCGATCTGCCGAAAGAAGAGAATCTCCAGGGGAATGAACTGTTCGATTACACCGCAGAGCCGGGCGGCGATGATCTGGCGCATGCGCTGGAAGAAAGCATGCCGTCCATGGAACCGTTCACGGACGGTGATGAAGCGTTCGAGCCGGAGCCGTTCGATGCCGACAGGACGGTGGCGATCTCCCGGGAGTTGGTGGAGGCGGCCATCGGCGCCGGATCGGAGCCTGCCGGCGGACCTGAGGATGACCAGGAGACCACCGTGAGACTGTCACGGGATCAGGTGGACGAGGCCCTGGAGGCGGGGGAACAGACCGCAGAGGATGAACCTGTCGAGGAAATGGAGCCCTGGGAGCCTCCGGAGGACCTGGACCGCCAGATCAGCGTCTTCAATGCCGGGCAGCGGGTGGTGTTCAGAACCATCCGGGCCGAAGTCGGGGCAGGCGCCGCCAACTTCGTACGATCCTGTTGCGGAGAACATGATGATGATATGGCCGGCCTGTTCCGCCACGCCGAACTGCAGACCGACGGCACCTGGGAGGTGGACGGTCTTCGCCGGGCAGTGGTGGAAAGCCGGGTGTCAGACCCGGGTCTGCGCTACCGCAAACTCCTGGCGCAGGAGATGGAAATGCTCAGGCTTCACATCGGGGAAGCCAGGGTCTCGACCCTGCAGGAACAGGTGAACGCGCTGCTGCAAGTGGAACGTTGATCCGGGCTTAAACCGCCCGTCCGCCGGTGTAGGTGTCGTCGTCATCATCGTCGTTGTCGGGACTGTAAACCGGCGCCGTCGGAAGAGCCTCGGCATCCTGCCTGTCCGGCGGGGTGCGGCCTGCCGCCGGCATAGGTCCACCACCTCCGGCCTTGAGGTCGTCCGGCTCGGGCCGGCTTTGAACCGGGGGCTGGGTTCTGAGGTAATTGATCTCGGTTTCCATCTTCTGGACCTGGCGGATCAGGCGGCGGTTCGCCAGGCGGATGTTGGTCCCTTCGGCCAATGCGGCCACACCGGTGGCCACCACTCCCACCAGGATGGAAACGATCACCACCATGAATAACGGGATGTCGGTTAACAGTCGGTCCCACAGGGTGACGTTCGTGACCTCACCGGCGTTGGTGATCATGAACCCGACAATGACGATAAACAGTCCCAGGATCAGGGCGATGATCAAGAATCGCATGTTCCGCCTCGTTTCTAATCGAGGAAGCGGGACGTAACCTTGTCCCACTTCCCGGTAGCCCGTAGCAGGAGGTCCACCAGTTCCCGGACGCAACCTGCGCCGCCGTTCCGGCTCGTGACGAAATGAGCCGTCTCACGGACCTGCTCGATGGCGTCAGCCGGTGCTGCGGCGAACCCCGCGGCCCGCATCACCTGGATGTCCACCAGGTCGTCTCCCATGAAGCAGACCTGTTCAGGCTTCAATTTGAGGCGCTGCAGGATCTCCCGGAACTTCTCCAGCTTATCGTAGATCCGCTGGTGGACCTCCGTAATATAAAGCTCCTCGGCCCGATCCACGACCACCTTCGACTCTCGGCCGGAGACCAGTCCGATCATCAACCCGCCCCGCTGGGCCATTCGGATCCCCAGGCCGTCCCGGGCGTGGAACGACTTGAGTTCTGCGCCGTCGTTGGACAAGGTCAGGCGGCCGTCAGTCAGCACGCCGTCTACGTCCAGGAGCAGCAGTTCGATTTTTTTGGCGCGGTCAAGAATTTCGGGCTCCACGGTCTCCTCCCTAGAAAAGTTGGGTCCGCCAAAGGTCGTGGATCTGGATGACTCCCACCAGCTTCCCTGCGGTGTCCACTACCGGAAGAGAGGTGATCTTTTTCTCTTCCATGATGCGCAACGCTTCGGTGGCCAGGGCGTCCGGTGGGATCGTGCCCGGATTCGGTGTCATCGCGTCGCCGACGGAACCGGCCAGCGGTTCGGTGGTCCTCAACAGCAGACGGCGCAAGTCGCCGTCGGTCAGGATGCCGGTTAGGCGGCCGTTGTCCCCGGTAATGCAGACCATCCCCAGTTTGTGCTCGTCCATGATCCGGACGGCGTCTGCCAACGGAAGGTCGGCATCCGCCCGGGGGACGCCGTCGTCCCGATGCATCAGGTCCGAAACCCGGATCAACTTTCGTCCAAGCCGGCCGCCCGGATGGTACCGGGCGAAATCGGATGCGGTGAATCCGCGCTCTTCGTAGCAGGCGATGGCCAGGGCGTCCCCCATGGCCATGGCCGCAGTGGTGGAGGCGGTGGGCACCAGGTCCAGGCTGCAGGCTTCCTTGGTGACGCCGACGTTGATATGGGCGTCTGCGTTCCGGGCCAGGGTCGATTCCGGATTCCCGCTCAAGGCGATGATCTTCGCGCCCAGTCGGCGGATCAGTTCCAGCAGGTTGACTATTTCGTCGGTTTCCCCCGAGTTGGACAGCGCCAGCACCACGTCGCCGGACGCCACCATGCCAAGATCACCGTGGAGCGCCTCCGCCGGGTGCATGAAATAGGACGGCATGCCGGTGGATGACAGTGTGGCGGCGATTTTCTGACAGATCAGGCCGGACTTGCCCATGCCGGTGAGGACGATGCGGCCACGGCAGGCCAGCAGCATTCGCACTGCTTCCTCGAACGACCGATCCAGGCGTCCGGTGAGATCCCGGACCGCTTCTGCTTCGATCTCCAGGACGTGGCGGGCAGTATCCAGAACCAACTTGATCCTCCCGCGCCTGAAGGGCGCCCGGCAATGATACCTCGAAACTGGAGCCTGCAGGCAGGCCCAAGATGTAGCGCAAAGCGAGGTGGATGTGCAACGATTTCCCTCACACCTTGTGCGGATAGCGATCCGAAGGAACAAAAATCATGGCCATGACCTCGAAAAACACCGTTCCAGCCGGGCCTCGGCAGAGCTTCCAGAGCCGACACAACGGACCGGGCCGTCGAGATACGGCCCGAATGCTGGATGTTCTCGGTATCGAGTCCCTGGACGCCCTCATCGATCGGACCGTTCCAGGGTCCATCCGCATGGAAGGGAGCCTGAACCTGGACCCTCCGCGATCGGAACAGCAGGTTCTTGCCGATCTGAAGGCACAGGCGGAGGAAAACCAGGTTTTCCGCAATTTCATCGGCCTCGGTTACTCGGAATGCGTGCTCCCCGCAGCGATTCAGCGGGGGATCCTGGAGAATCCGGGCTGGTACACCGCTTACACGCCGTATCAAGCCGAGATTTCCCAGGGTCGTCTGGAAGCGCTGTTGAACTTTCAGACCATGGTGCATGGACCTGACCGCCTGGAGGTTGCCAACGCCTCCCTGCTGGACGAAGGAACCGCGGCCGCCGAGGCGATGGCCCTGTTCCGCAGGGTCCGGAAGCGCAGGTCTGGGCGGCAATGTCTTCTTCGTGTCCGAGAATTGCCATCCCCAGACCATCGCGGTCGTCAAGACCCGGGCGGAACCTCTGGGGATCGAGGTGCATGGTCGGGGACCACGCCTCCCTGTCGTTCCATCGAGACGATTTTCGGCGCCCTGGTGCAGTATCCGGACACCGGCGGCTAGATTCAGGACTACGAGCGCTTTCTGCCGCCAGGCCCACGAGCCGACGCTCAGGTTGTGGTGGCCGCCGACCTGCTTGAGCCTGACTGTCCTTGCGGCCGCCGGGGGAGTTCGGGGCCGACGCGGCGGTCGGGACCACCCAGCGTTTCGGTATCCCGATGGGGTACGGCGGGCCTCACGCCGGGTATCTGGCGGCGAGGGAGAGTTTCAAGCGGCAGATGCCCGGCCGTATCATCGGGCGTCTCCAAGGATGCCGACGGCAATCCCGCCCTTCGGCTGGCCCTTCAGACCCGGGAGCAGCACATCCGCCGGGATAAGGCCACCAGCAACATCTGCACCTCCCAGGTCCTCCTGGCCATTATGGCGTCCATGTACGCCGTGTATCACGGCCCAGAAGGGCTCAAGGCGCAGGCGTGGCGTATTCACCACCAGACCACCTTGCTGGCGAAGCTGCTGGCGGAAGGCGGGTTCGAACCGGTGGGCGGACCATGGTTCGATACGCTCCGGATCCGGCTCGATCGGCACTGCAAGCCGGGATCGTGGTCCGGGGAGAGACCGGAAAATGAACTTTCGGGTCTATGACGACGGCGACCTGGGGATCAGCCTGGGAGAGACCACCACTGTCTCCGATCTGGACGACCTGCTGGAGGTGTTCGGATGTGAAAGTCCCGAACCGTCGTTGCTGGACAAGATGCTGGAGGAAGCCTTGCCGGCGTTCCCTGAACCCCACTTTCGGAAATCCGATTTCTTGACTCATCCGGTTTTCCAGAACTTCCGTTCCGAAACCGAATTGATGCGGTACATGCACCGGTTGGAGCGCAAGGACCTGTCCCTGAACCAGGCGATGATCCCTCTCGGCTCCTGCACCATGAAGCTTAACGCGGCGGCGGAGATGCTCCCTATCACCCTGCCAGGCTTCTCGGCGCTGCATCCTTTCGCCCCCGCTGGACCAGGCGAAAGGGTACGCGAGGCTGTTCCGGCGACTTCGAACTGGCTGGGTGAGATAACCGGTTTCGATGCAGTATCCCTCATGCCGAACGCCGGCGCCAAGGGAGAATACACCGGCCTCGGTGTGATCCGCGCGTACCACCGCGCACGAGGGCAGCAAGGGCGGAATATCTGCCTGATCCCGTCGTCGGCTCATGGCACCAACCCGGCAAGCGCGGTGATGGCAGGCATGACGGTGGTGGTGGTGCAATGCGACCACCAGGGAAATATCGACGTTGAGGACCTGAAGGCGAAGGCGGGGGAGCACGCCGGGAACCTGGCTGCCTTGATGGTGACCTACCCTTCCACCCACGGTGTGTTCGAGGAATCGATCCGGGAGATCTGCGACGTGATCCACGATCATGGAGGCCAGGTTTACATGGACGGAGCCAACATGAATGCCCTGGTCGGTATCTGCCGGGTGGCGGAACTTGGCGCCGACGTTTGCCACATGAACCTGCATAAAACTTTCGCCATCCCTCACGGCGGCGGCGGCCCCGGCATGGGACCGATCGGCGTGGCTTCCCACCTGGCGCCGTACCTGCCTACCCACCCGCTGGTTCCCACCGGTGGCGAACAGGGGATCGGCCCTGTATCCGCGGCGCCGCATGGATCTCCCAGCATCCTGCCGATCTCCTACGCCTACATCGCGATGATGGGTCCGGACGGCCTGGCGGAGGCGACCAGGAAGGCGATCCTATCGGCCAATTACGTAGCGAAGAGGCTGGACGGTCCCTACAAGCTGGTTTACCGGGGACGGAACGGCATGGTGGCTCACGAGTGCATCCTGGATATGCGCCAGTTCAGGGATGTGGGGATCGAGGTGGATGACATCGCCAAGCGGCTCATGGACTACGGGTTCCATGCTCCCACCATGTCCTGGCCGGTGGCCGGCACCCTGATGGTGGAGCCGACGGAGAGCGAGTCCCTGGCGGAGCTGGACCGGTTCTGCGACGCCATGATCTCCATCCGGGAGGAGATCGCAGAGATCGAGTCGGGGGCGGCGGACCCGCAAAACAACGTTCTCCGTAATGCGCCGCACACGGCGGCAGCGGTGATCTCCGATGCGTGGGACAGGCCGTACTCCAGGGAGAAGGCGGCCTTCCCGTGCGACGCGGTTCGTCAAGACAAATTTTGGCCGGCAGTAGCCCGTGTAGACAACGCATTTGGAGACCGCAATCTGGTCTGTTCCTGCCCGCCTGTGGAGGCTTATACGGCGGATGATTGATCCCCGGGTCAAGAAGATCCTGTTCCCGCTGGTCGCCCTGACGGCAGGATTCCTGGCCCTGTTCCTGGTCCTGGAGATCGGTCTAAAATTTTTCCCCGTGAATGAAGGTCTGGCCAGTTTGCCTGTGAACGATGCCGACCCGATTCTCAGATTTCAGCCGGATCGAACCGCCACCTGGTCCAAGGGTTGGAACTTTTCCATCGTCAACACGATCCACAGCAACAATTACGGCTTTATCTGCGATTTCGACTACGATCGGGACGTTGATTCGCCTCTCCTGGCGGTGATCGGGGACAGCTATGTGGAGGCGGTGATGGTGCCGTTCCAGGAGACGATTACAGGACGTCTGGACGTCCCGGACGGCTGGTTCCGGGCGGGTCTATGCTTTCGCTTCCTCCGGATCGCCCCTCAGCCAGTACTTGGTTTACGCTGAATACGCCCGGGACAATTTCCGGCCGGCCGGTCTCGTTGTGGTAGTGGTCGGCAACGATTTCGACGAGAGCCTGCTGTCCACCGATCTCTCCTGCCGGGTACCACTACTTCCGCGAGGGCGCCGGCGGCGGCCTCGAGGTTGTCAGGAAAGACCTTTCGTACGGGCCGGTGCGGAAGTTCATGCGGAAATCCAGTCTGCTCATGTACGCCGTGGTCAATTTGAATCTAACGAACCTTCCGGCCAGGTTGGGACAGGCCGGCGGGGATTACGCCGGCAACACCCGGCGAGCGGTCTTACCGGAAAGGGTGGCCGCGTCGGAGGCGGTGGCGGAGGCGTTCCTGGACCGGCTGCCCGCCGCCGCTGGTCTCCCGGCTGAAAATATCCTCCTGGTGCTGGACGGTGTCCGGCCCGATCTGTACAACCCGGGCGCCCGGGAAGCGGCGGCCGCCAGCTACTGGGGCGTCATGCGGGGGCGGTTCTCGGAGCGGGCGACAGCGGCTGGGTTCGAGATCCTGGACATGGAGCCGGTATTCCGGACACGGTTCGACCGGGACGGCCGGAGGTTCGAATTCGAGACCGATGCCCACTGGAACGGGTACGCTCATGGCCTGGTGGCCGAGGGTGTGGCGGCCAGCCTGGTCTGGAGCCGGGTGTTGCAGGATACGGGCGCGGAATAATTGAAAATTGGCCATCGGTTGCCGTATTCTTTGCTGCAATGTTTGGCCCCGGAGAGTTCGATCCATGTCATCCATTTTAGGAATCTCGGCTTTTTACCATGACTCGGCCGCGGCCCTGGTGGTGGACGGCCAGATCGTCGCCGCGGCCCAGGAGGAGCGGTTCACGCGCAAGAAGCACGACCACGGGTTTCCCGGCACGCGATCGACTACTGTCTGGACGAGGCCGGGCTGAAGCCGGAGCAACTGGACTACGTCGGTTTCTACGACAAGCCGCTGCTGAAGTTCGAGCGGTTGCTGGAAACCTATCTGGCCTTTGCGCCCGCCGGTTCCGGTCGTTCCTGCAGGCGATGCCGGTGTGGCTGCAGCAGAAGCTGCATCTGCCCCGGGAGATGAACCAGGGGCTGAACGGCAGGTACCGGAAAACGGTACGTCTTCACCGAGCATCACGAGTCGCATGCCGCCAGCGCGTTCTTCCCGTCGCCTTTCGAGGAGGCCGCGATCCTGACCCTCGACGGGGTGGGCGAATGGGCCACGGCCAGCTTCGGCACGGGCCGGGGCAACCGCATCGCAGCTGACCCACGAGCTGCGCTTTCCCCATTCGCTGGGCCTGCTCTACTCGGCCTTCACCTACTTCTGCGGATTCCGGTCAACTCGGGCGAATACAAGCTGATGGGTCTGGCGCCCTACGGCGAACCGAAGTACGTCGACCTGATCCTGGACAAGCTGATCGACCTGAAGGAGGACGGCTCCTTCCGGATGGACATGTCGTACTTCAACTACTGCCAGGGCCTGACCATGACCTGCGGCAAGTTCGACCGGCCTGTTCGGCGGTCCGCCGCGCAAGCCGGAATCGCCGATCTGACCCAGCGCGAGATGGACCTGGCGGCCTCGATTCAGAAGGTGACCGAAGAGATCATGCTGCGCATGGCCCGGCACGTGCATCAGCGTACCGGGCATGAAGAATCTCTGCCTGGCCGGCGGCGTGGCCCTGAACTGCGTGGGCAATGGCCGGATCCTGCGGGAAGGGCCCGTTCGAGGATATCTGGATCCAGCCGGCGGCCGGCGATGCCGGCGGCGCCCTGGGCGTGGCCCTGTTCATCTGGCATCAACTGCTGGACAACCGCGCGAGACACGGACGGTTCCGGACAGCAGCACGGTTCGTTCCTCGGGCCCGCGTTCGACGAACGACGAGATCCGCGCGTTCCTGGACGGCGCCGGAGCCGTCTACCAGGCATTTCGAGGACGAGGACGAGCTCTGTGCAGCAGGTCGCCGACCAGATGGCGACGGAGAAGGTGGTGGGCTGGTTGCAGGGGCGGATGGAGTTCGGCCCCCGGGCGCTGGGAACCGCAGCATCCTGGGCGATGCCCGCAGCCGCGAAGATGCAGTCGGTGATGAACCTGAAGATCAAGTTCCGCGAGTCGTTTCGGCCCTTCGCGCCGTCGGTGCTGCGGGAACGGGTCGCACGAATACTTCGAGATGCGGGAGCATGAGGACAGCCCGTACATGCTGCTGGTCGCGCCGGTGCGCCAGAACCGCAGGACCGACCAGGAGGCCGACGCCCTCGACCTGGAAGGACTGGACAAGCTGAAGGTGGTCCGGTCGGAGGTGCCCGCGATTACCCACGTCGACTATTCGGCCCGGGTTCAGACCGTCGACGCGGAACGGCACGGCCGGTACCACAAGCTGCTCAGCAAGTTCGAGGAGAAGACCGGTTGCCGCGTGATCATCAACACCAGCTTCAACGTCCGCGGCGAACCGATCGTGTGCACGCCGGAAGACGCCTATCGCTGTTTCATGGCCACCAACATGGATGTGCTGGTGATCGATGATTTCGTGCTGCACAAGGAAGACCAGCCGGACTGGTCCGGCGGAGAGGTTGAGGAATACCTCTCGCGATTCCAGTTGGATTGAGAGGGCGGGACCATGGCGATTATCGTAATCAACAGGAACCCGGGGAAAGGGGAACTGAACTGGTTCGGCCTGATCTTCCTGGCGTTCTTCGCCTTGATCGGAGCCCTGGTGTGGTTCAAGTTCGGCCGCCGCGAGATTGCCCGCGGGATCTGGGCCGGGGCGGGATCGGTAACCCTGGTCTATTACGCCGTACCGCCGTTCCGACGCCTGCTCTACTTGGCGTGGATGTACGCCGCCTACCCCATCGGCTGGCTGATGTCCCACCTGGTGCTGGGGATCGTTTTTTACCTTGTGTTCACGCCGATCGGGTTGATAATGCGTCTAGTGGGGCGGGACCCGCTGCAACGCAGCTTCCGCAAGAACGACGACAGCTGCTGGAGCGAACACGATCCGCATCAGAAGCCGGAGCGATATTTCAGGCAGTTCTGATCCTTAGATGAGGTAACGATGGTCAACGATCCTGAGAACCGGGACGAAAACCGGGCGAGTGATTTTGCCCGGCATGCCGAGGCGGAATCCACCGGCATCGTCCGGGAATTCTGGGACTTCCTGAAGCACAACAAAAAGTGGTGGTTGATACCGATTATCGTGGTGCTGCTCCTGGTCACTATCCTGGTGGTGTTGTCCGGCACTGCCGCCGCTCCTTTCATCTACACGCTGTTTTGATTCCGGGAAACGGAGGAATCCTGTCATGATTCGGCACCGATCATTGAGCTTCGCTTTCGTGCTTGCTTTCCTTGTTTGCACCATGCTCATGTCCGGTTGCTCGGTGAACCCGGCCACCGGAAATCGGCAACTGAACCTGATCCCCGAGTCCCAGGAAATCGCCATGGGGCAGCAGTACGACCAGCAGGCGTCAGGCTCCATGGGGCTGTACGATGATCCGGAGTTGACCGCGTATGTCAGCGATCTCGGCAAGGAGCTGGCGGCGACCTCGGAGCGCCCCAACCTGCCCTGGACCTTCCGGGTGGTGGACGACCCGGTGGTGAACGCCTTCGCTCTGCCGGGTGGGTACATCTACGTCACACGGGGGATCCTGGCCCATCTGGATTCGGAGGCCGAACTGGCCGGGGTGATCGGCCACGAAATCGGCCATGTCACTGCCAGGCACAGCGTGAACCAGCTCAGCAAACAGCAATTGGCCGGACTGGCCACCGCCGGCGCCATGATCGCCCGGCCGGAACTGCAGCAGTTCGGTGGTCTGGCGGAAACCGGGTTGGGACTGATGTTCCTTAAGTTCGGCCGGGACGATGAACGGCAGGCCGACGATCTGGGGCTGAGATACCTGCAACGGGTGCAGTACGATCCCCGACAGATGGGCGACGTCATGGAGATGCTCCAGAGTGTTAGCGCCGCCGCCGGGGCGGGGCGGGTGCCGGGTTGGATGTCCACCCACCCTGCGCCGACGAACCGGCGGCAGCGAATCCTGGATCAGGTCGCCGGAACTCCTGCCGGCGGATCCGTCAACCGTGACCGGCATCTTGACGCTATAGACGGCATGGTGTTCGGAGCAAATCCCCGGGAGGGTTATTTCAAGGAGTCCCGGTTTTTCCACCCGGATCTGAAATTCCGCCTCGACCTGCCCGACGGTTGGACCCAGATCAACCAGAAGACGGTGGTCGGCGCCATGGCCCCGGACAACGACGGGATCGTCCAGCTCACCATGGCGGAGGGTGGTTCCCCCGCCGAGGCGGACAGAAAATTCTACGAACAGGACGGTATCGAGGGCGGATCGGGCTCCACGGCCCGGATCAACGGTCTCCCGGCCGTTTCACGCCGGTTCACGGTTACGTCGGAGCAAGGATCTCTGAAGGGGATGACATCATTCGTCTCGTATGGAGGAAACATCTATCGATTGCTGGCGTACTCGGTGGCGGACAAGTACTCCGGTTACGAAAATGTCATGTCACGGTCCACAGGAAGTTTTGCCGAGCTCACCGACCAGCGGGTGCTGAACGTGGAACCGCAGCGGTTGAAGGTGGTGGCCCTGTCCCGCAGCCGTTCTCCGAGGGAGATGGTTGCAGCCTACAGCGCCACCGTCGATGCAGAGACCCTGGCGCTGATCAATCGCACAGGCGTTGATGTGAAGTTGCCGTCGGGACGGAGAGTCAAAGTGGTCACCGGGGGCGGGCTGCCCTGAGTTCGCCTTGAGGACAAGCAAAAGGCCGCAATCGTGAGATTGCGGCCTTTATTGTATTGTCACGATGTTAGGAGATTACCACTCCAGGGTGATTGTAACCGTGTCGCTGTATGCGCCGGGACCGACGTCCTGCCGCGCAGCGACCCGACCGTAGATATCGTAGGTCACCTCGGCGTTGGACGAACTGGTGTCGTTCACGCCGGTGGCCTGTGTGCTGCCCCAGGCCGCTGTCCGGGTGGCGTCCGTGTACAGTTCGTAGGCCAGGTTTTCGCTGCCGTCGGTCATGGAGCGGTCTGCTCCAATGTAAATGTCGTAGGTCAGGCCGGTGGTCGCCCGGATGGTCACGGAACCGTCGGCGTCAGTATCCGCAGCGCTGGTCGGATCGTAGTTACCGAAGGCGATGTCGCCCACGGCGGTGATCTGCGCCGAGTCGATGACTGTGGCAGTCACCGTCAGCGTGTCCGTATCGGTTTGTGCCATCGCGGCACCCCCGGACAGAAGCGCGATGGCGCAGAAACAGACAAATACGCGAATCCTCATCTCCAGACCTCCTATAGGTTTATCGCTGACGCGCGTAAGTTTGCAATCTTCAAGCCAACGCATAAATCTATAAGTATTGTCGAAATTCAATTTTCAATTCTCAGTATAAATATATTCCGGCCTCTGTGCCGAATTCCCCATGACAGAAATTCTCACCGGTTCTGCCGATATTTGGCGACTGCAGTCCTCCATTCACCACTCGATGGTGATGACTACAGTATCGGTGTAGGCGCCCGAGCCGACGCTTTGCCCGAACGGCACTCGTCCGTATACAGGCACAGTAGTCCACGTCCTGACGTTGTTGTAGGAAGCGACACTGGTCCCTCCGGTACCGTCACCCCACACGGTTGTTCGTGAAGCGTCCAGGTACAGGTTGTAGCCGAGTTGATTGACCGGTCCCTGCATGGTGCGAGGCGCAAAACTCCCGCCGGTTCCGGCGTCGATGCTCACTATCGCCGAATAATTTCCGGCGCAATGAAATCTGAATTGACCGGTTGCGTCGAGATCGCTGGTCTGGACCGGATCGTAGTTCCCGAAGCTGACCGGCGTAAGCGTTTCCACCCAACATCTCCGCTGCGCCATGGTTGCCGAATGGGCGACAAGGACCAGCAGAAGAAGCAGCAATATGCGTGGGATCACCCGCATGGCCTGGCACGATTTTTCTGATTTTTCATGGCACCGGTTCACAGGTCACCTCCCCCAGATCTGCCAGCATTTGGTCAGTAGCCGATAAGAAAATCGGGCAGCGGTAGTGCTGGCTGTCGATCCTCCCGAGCAGGTCATGCCCGCCTCTCGGGATGTTCTCCAGGTAAAATTCGCCGTTCAGACCGCTGCGCCAGGACAGGTCCGCCTCCAGGCCGTCGATGGAAAGGCTTATGTGCTCTAGCGGCGTGGTCCGGTCGTCCTCGCGCAGGACGAGACGGCCGAAGATCGCGCTTATGCGTTGCAGGCCGAAATCGACGACGGCGCCGGAACGCGGCGCCGGGATGATTTGGCGCTCGTACTTCTCGACGTGGTAGTCGATCGGCAGGTCATGCTCGTCGATCTCCAGCTTGTTGACTTCGTACGAGCGCAGGTTCGGCACTAGCAGCCTGCCGTCCTGCCGCGTCCGTCCCACCGGCTCGCCGTTGTAGTTCACACGGATACCGTTCAGGTCGCCGGTATGAACCACGGCGAAACTCTGCCTCAGCGGGCGCGAGGCGAACAGGGAGCTTTCGACTACGGCCAGGCTGCCCGCCGTACCTATCCGCCAGCTCTGCTCGCCTCCGAACTGGTCGTACTCGGCGCGATAGGTTCCCAGCGCACCGTTGTATTGGATGAGCCCGCTGGGCCGAATTTCGTTATCCGCTCCGTCAAATCCGGCCCGTTCCAGGGCAACCCGGTAACCGTATCCCTTCTGTAGCGGTACGTTGCGCCGGGCTGTAACCGCCTGGCGACTGCTGCTGCTGTCACTGGAATGAGTGACGTCGAGTGAGATGCGCTGGGGCAAATAGAAGTGCAGTCCGGCGAACGCGATGTTGTCGTTGATCGACAGTCCGTCCGGCATCTGCCTGGTTTGCCTCTCGTACCTCGCGACCAGGCTGGTCATGTGGTTGATACGCTGGTTGTAGGTCAGGCCGGGTCGGAACGTTTCGTTGCCGCTTGCGGTTTCGATCCGCGATAGGCTCATGGAAAAGCTGGAGAATTTCGAAGCCCGGAATGAAAACCGGGCCATGCCCTCGAATCGAACAGGATCGGCCAGTATCTCGCGCTGCAGGTTTGTGTACCCATCGGCGAAAGATCGCAGCAACAGGTTGGTGGAATAGTGCAGGTTGGTGTAACTGTAGGCCAGGTAAATGGCGCCGCCGCTGCCGGTGTCCCCTCCACCGAAGGAGGCGCCGGCGTTGATCACGCCGACCCGGTCCAGCTTGAAGTCCGCCGTCAGGCCGCCGGCGTAAACGTCAGGCGAAATCTCCAGGTTGGCGCCTACGGTGACAACACTTTTCAACCCGTAACGGTGCTGGCCGACCAGTGCAGGATCCCCGTACTCGGGGTCTCCCCCGAAGGAGCTTTCCCTTTGCAGTCCGACTCCATAGTTGTAGCTATGAAGATCTTCCCGCAGCAGGGATCGTCCCAGGTAGAACTTTTCCGCCAGCGATGTCTCCCGTCCGAACGCATCGCGGATCACCACGTCGTAAGAACCGACTCCGATGCCGCTGACCGGAAGATCTTCGATCTGGAAGTCGCCAGGCTGGACGTGGTAACTGTTTTTCAGGAAGCCGTCCTGGTAGATCTCGATATCCGAGGATGTCATCACCGACCCGGCCAGGTCCGGCATCGGATGGCGGATGAAGTACGGGTCGATGGAGAACTCCCTGGCCAGGCTGGCTCCGAAAAGGGATATCGTGGAACCGAGTGGACCTGAGGTCGCCACGGTGTCCAATACCGTGAGTCTTCGCAAAGACTGGCGGTAATCGACTGATGACCTGGGTCTGCAGCCGGCGGTAATCCGAAATCTCGCTGGTCGTTGCCAGGCGAATGACCCCAGCGCCAGGACGCGCCCTGTGCGGAAACCGAGTTCGTGGGCGAGAGCGGTATCGGTGGATGCGCTGCCGGGGGGCGGTAGACATCCAGATCGTAGTTGAAGAAAATCGAGTTGCCCTCCAGAAAGTCCGCACCGGCCGGTCCCTGATACCCGGGGTACCTGCTCACACCCGGGACCTCGGGACGCGCCAGGATACTCAGCGAGAGGTCGCTATCGTCGATCTCGTAATTCAGCCGTGGCTTCAACGCGGCCAGGGAAACGAACGGTGCGTCGTCGATCTGCACCATCCCTTCCGATTCTCCGAACCCGAGCCCCAGCCTGGCTGTAGTCGCCTGTCTCGAGGAAGACGTCCTCCGGCATCCTCGGCCAGGCGGATGAACATTTCCCCTTTGGATTCACCGTTGACTTCCACGGTGAAGATCGCCCGGTGGGATGGGTGAGATGTCGCCCACACGGCGGAAACGGTTAATAGCAGCGTGATCGGTACGCAGACAGCAGGCGCCGGGAGACCGATCTCCCGGGAAGCGCCGCCCTGTTTGCGAACCTCAACACCAACCGTCTCTATGAGCGGTTGTCCGCAATCCCTTCAAAGGATCCCGGCCGGATTCGATCCTACTTCGATCCGTTCCGTTGCCTTGCAGACCTTCTCGGGAAGCGTGTAGGACGAACGGCCGCTCGCGGCCGGTGAGGACGTACCACCCTTTCAGCTGGCCCGCGACAAGTTCGTCGCCGGCTGCGTCCAGAGCTCGCACGGTAACGTTCTTCAGCTCATATGTGCGTTGCCGCGATTGGCGAACCGGAAACGAGCCTCACAACCATCGATCTCTACGCCGGTCACTTCGCCGGAATACTCGGCTCCTCCGGCAGCCTGAAAACCGGGATACCGACGCGCAACAGTGTGCGCAGATGACCTGCCTCACGACTCTGGATCCGGCAGTTCCTCAAGGTATATGCGGTAAGCTTTTTCCTTTTCCGGAGGGATGCCCTCTATGCCGACGCGGACCATCCGCGACTCGTCCGGCTTCAATACCAGCAGCTTGGGAAAAAAGACCAGTTCATCCGTCGCCTCGTACAGGTCCAGCCTTCCCCGTCCTGGTTCCATGCATAGGCTCGAAGCTGCAGGGTGAGCGCGACGTTCTCGTCGTTGTTCACTTGATCGACTCGGTCATGTGACCGTGGCGCAGTTGGATGTGCAGCGGCTGAACGGAAAATCCGGCGGCCATCGCAGGTCCGATCCGAGTAGGAGCATGCGATGGTGACCATCGCGCAGACCGTCCGTGGTGACGTTGGTTCGTCCATCTCTTCTATTCAGCCATTTATGTTCCCCCTGTTTCCATGGTTCCAGCTTCCAGGCCCCTCGCCCGGTGACACACAAAATTGAATTTAGGTTTGAAAATAATGAAGTCAAACGACTTGGGGTCATTTTCCAGTTGTGGGAGTGCACCATCCGCGGACGGTTGCAAGAAGGCCGGCGGGAACCTAGATTGGGAGAGGGTAGCGATGACGCGCCGTGGAAGATTCCGGTGCGCAGAGTCTACAAATGTGCCCCGGGCACCGGAGAAATGCTGAGCCCTTCATCGCGGCTCTTCTTCCCGGTCGGCCAGCCGGCGCCCGGGCCCTGCACCCAGACCACGCGCCAGCCGTCGTCCGGCCCATGCTCCACCTGGACCGACCAGGTCGCTAACCCTTCGCCGGGCAGGTCGAACTGGAGATCCACCGCCACCCGAGCGGTGTCCGGGAACCGTTCCACCGAAATTACCCGGGGAGGCGTCGCTCCGACGAGTTCCTCCAGCTGGTCCATGAGAGTACCGCCCTGCTCCTCCGCCAGATCCTCGCGGACCAATCCGGGGGGCAGCACCGATTCTTCGTTCATGGTGGAGGCGAACCGGAACAGGGCCAGGGCGGCATCTTCGGGTGAGTCCGCCGGAAGCGGGATCGGCGAATTACCGTCCGGTCCGGAGCATGCGGCAAAGAAAACTGTGACGAGTAGAACGAGCGCCGGGCCTGTCCGGCCAGGAGTCATGCCGAACCCCGAACCAAGCCGTCGATAGCCAGGATCCGATCCAGGATTTCGGGGAACCGGTCCAGGTGCAGCATGTTTGGCCCGTCGCAGGGCGCATGATTTGGATCGTCGTGGACTTCGAAGAACAGGGCGTCCACGCCCACCGCCACCGCCGCACGGGCAAGTTGTTCCACGAACTCACGCTCGCCTCCGGAGGTTCCACCCTGTCCGCCGGGCAGTTGCACCGAGTGGGTGGCGTCGAAGCAGACCGGCACGCCGAACGAACGCATCCTTGCGAGGGATCTGAAATCCACCACCAGGTTGTTGTATCCAAGTGAGCCGCCCCGTTCGGTCAGCATTACCTGGTCATTGCCGGTGGAGCGGACCTTGTCCACGATGTGACGGGCGTCCCAGGGAGCCAGAAACTGTCCCTTCTTGACATTAACCATTTTGCCGGTGTTGCCTGCCGCCACCAGCATGTCGGTTTGACGGCACAGGAACGCCGGGACCTGCAGGATGTCGGCCACTTTTGCCACCGGGCCGGCCTGATCCGGTGTGTGGAAATCGGTGGTGACCCGCACCCCGGTTTTCTCCTTGACCCGCGCCAGCAGCTCCAGTCCTTCATCCATGCCGGGGCCGCGGAATGATGTGACCGAGGTTCGGTTCGCTTTGTCGAAGGAGGACTTGAACACGAAGGTGACCGGCCGGGAGGCGGCGATCTCCTGCAGGCTCTCGGCCATTTTCAGAAGATGGTTTTCTCCCTCGATAACGTCAGGGCCGGCAATCAGAAGGAGAGGGTGTCCCTTACCGGCCTGGATCGGTTGTGACGGCATCGCTCTTCCCTTCCTTGGACCGGTCTTTTTTTCCGTCCAGTTTCCTGCGGTAGGCCGCGGCGATGAAATCCCGGAACAACGGGTGGGCGCTCAGTGGGCGGGACTTGTACTCCGGGTGGAACTGGCATCCCAGGAACCAGGGGTGGTCGGCGAATTCGACGATTTCCACGAACTTGCCGTCCGGCGAACGCCCGGTGATCCGCAGGCCGGCCGCTTCCAGCTTCGGCAGGAACTCGAGGTTGACCTCGTAACGATGGCGATGTCTCTCGGAAATGTTTTCCTGGCCGTAGGCCTGCCGAGCGAAGGAGTCGGGCACCAGTTCGGAGGGGTAGGCTCCCAATCTCATGGTGCCTCCCATGTCATCGACGCCAAGCAGGTCCCGCAGCTTGAAAATCACACTGTACGGCGTATCCTCATTGAATTCGGTGGAATCGGCGCCTTCCAGCCCGGCCATGTTCCGGGCCCACTCGATGACGGCGACCTGCATTCCGAGGCAGATCCCGAAGAAGGGGATCTTCTCGATCCGGGCATAACGCACAGCCTCCACCATCCCGTCAACGCCCCGGATTCCGAACCCGCCAGGAATCAGGATGCCGTCCACGTGAGACAGCAGTTTGCCCACCGTGTTGCTGTTCAAGGCTTCGGAATCCACCCAATCAAGGTTGACCTTGACGTCTGATGCGATGCCACCGTGGAGCAGCGCCTCGTTCAGCGATTTGTAGGAATCTTCATACGAAACGTATTTGCCGACGATCCCGATGGTGACCTCGTCCTTCGGGTTCCGGATCTTGTGGACCAGTTCCCGCCAACGCGAGAGGTTTTTTCGCCGGTACGGCAGGTCCAGGAGCTTCATGATGATTTCGTCGATGCCCTCACCCGCCAGTTCCAGAGGGACGTCGTAAATCGTATCAACGTCCCGGGCGGAAATGACCTGGTCCTCGCCCACGTTGCAAAACAGCGCGATCTTCTTCTTGAGATCGGACGCCACCACGACGTCGCTGCGGCACAGCAGGATGTCGGGCTGGATGCCGATGGCCCGCAACTCACGGACCGAGTGCTGGGTCGGTTTGGTCTTGTGCTCGCCGGAGGTGGAGATGTAGGGCACCAGGGTGAGGTGGATGTAGATGGCGTTTTCCTTGCCGATGTCCAGGCGGAACTGCCGGATCGCTTCCAGGAACGGCAGAGACTCTCGATGTCGCCCACCGTTCCGCCGATCTCGACGATAACGATGTCGCACGCCGTCGGCGACCTTGCAGATCGACTCCTTGATCTCGTTGGTGATGTGCGGGATGACCTGGACGGTTGCGCCCAGGTAGTCGCCCCGCCGCTCCTTCTCGATCACCGTCTCGTAGATCTGGCCGGTGGTGAAGTTGTTGGCCTTGCCGGCGGTCATGGTGACGAAACGTTCGTAGTGCCCCAGGTCCAGGTCGGTCTCGGCGCCGTCGTCGGTGACGAACACCTCGCCGTGCTGAAACGGGCTCATGGTTCCCGGATCGACGTTGATGTACGGGTCGAGCTTCTGAAGTGTGACCCGGAAACCCCGGCTCTCCAGGATGCGGCCGATGGATGCCGCGGCCAACCCTTTGCCCAGGGAGGAAACCACGCCGCCTGTCACGAAGATGAACTTGGTGGACTGTTTCTGGCGAATCATGAAACTGTATCCTCCGTGGTCTCGGCCAGGAGCGCCGCGACGCGCTCCAGATCTTCCGGCGTATCCACGCCGATGGAGTGAAAATCGGATTCGATGACCTGGATGACGTAGCCTGCAGAAAGGGCGCGTAGCTGCTCCAGGCCTTCGACCCTCTCCAGTGTGGACGGGGCGGTCCTGGCCAAATTCATCAGCACTTCGCTGCGGTAGGCGTAGATCCCCTGGTGTTTGCGGCAGACCGCGAGGTCGGTCTCACCGTTCCGGGGGTGAGGGATCGGCGCCCGGGAAAAGTACAGCGCGCGGCCGGCATCGTCGGTGACGACCTTGACCACGTTCGGATCGGGGAACTCGTGCGGTCCGGACAACGCCTCGCACAGGGTCGCCATCTCAGGCGCCGGTTCGGACTCGAACGCGCAGAGAAGCAGGTCCAGGGAGGCCGGGGAGATCATCGGCTCGTCTCCCTGGACGTTCAGGACGATGTCGTAATCCTCACCCTGCTCCCGGCAGCGCTCCAGCACCTCCGCCGCCCGGTCGGTTCCGGACAGGTGCTTCTCCGAGGTCATGAAGACCTCGGCGCCGTAGCTAAGGCATGATTCGACGATCCGCCGGTCGTCAGTGGCCACGATCAGCCGTGAGAGCTTTGTTGCTGCATGCACCTTCCGCCAGACTTCCTCCAGCAGTGTTCTGTTTCCGAGGGGTGCGAGGGGCTTGCCGCGAAAGCGGGTGGATCCGTACCTGGCAGGTATGACGCCGAGGGCTCGAAGCATTCAGTCCTTCCCCTAAGGGTTCCCGGGCGTCGCCCACGCTTTACCAAGCGTAGCGACAACGCATGTTATCCCACACGCCTGGTGGTTACAAGGGAAACCGCGTCTACGTTGGGCTTGCGCCGCCGTCGCCCCTCCTATAATCTGAATGTTCCCTGCTTTTTCCATCCCATCGTTGCTGAGGTGTGTCATGAGCGAGCCGAAGTACCCCACCCGCTGTGTCGACCGTTTTCTCGAATACGTCCGATTCGACACCCAGTCCGAGGAAGAGAAGGAGGAGTATCCAAGCACGGCGAAACAGCTTGTACTGCTGAAGCATCTGGTGAAGGAACTCAAGGGGCTGGGCCTGGAAGATGTCACCATGGACGAATATGGTTACGTGTTCGCCACGCTGCCGGCGACCATCTCGAAAGAAGTTCCGGTGATCGGGTTCATCGCCCATGTGGACACCTCGCCGGAAATGCCCGGCAAGGACGTCAAGGCGATCATCCACAAGAACTATCAGGGCCAGGACATCGTGCTGCCGGAGGATGAAAGCGCGGTCCTCCGATTCGCCGACAATCCGGCCCTGGCTGAACAGATCGGTAACGACATCATCACCTCTTCCGGCGACACGTTGCTGGGAGCGGACAACAAGGCCGGCGTGGCCGAAATCGTCAGTGCCGCCGAGTATCTTATCGCCCACCCGGAGATCAAGCATGGCGCGATCCGCCTGGGATTCACTCCGGACGAAGAGGTTGGCAATGGCACCAAGTTCTTTGATGTCAAGAAGTTCGGGGCCGAATACGCCTACACGATGGATGGTGAGACGCTGGGCCAGCTGGAGGTGGAGACCTTCTCCGCCGATGCCCTGACCGCCACATTCCACGGGTTCAATACCCACCCGGGGTTCGCCAAGGGGAAGATGATCAACGCCATCAAGATCGCCGCCGACTTCATCACCCGTCTGCCGAAGGAAGGGCTCTCTCCGGAGACCACCGACGGTTATGACGGGTTCGTTCATCCCTACGTGGTGGGGGCCGGAGTGGAGACCACTTCCGTGAAATTCCTGATCCGGGATTTCAAGACGGAACTCCTCCAGGAGAAGGAAGACCTGCTCAGGAAACTGGCGGAAGAGACGGTGGCGGACTGGCCGGGCAGTTCGGTGGAGGTCCAGGTGGACGAGCAGTACCGCAACATGGGGGAAGTGCTGAAAAACCATCCCAAAGTGGTGGCCGTCGCCAAGGAAGCGATCCGCGCCGCCGGCCTCGAGGTCCGCATGAGTCCGATACGGGGCGGCACCGACGGATCGCGGCTGTCGTTCATGGGTTTGCCGACGCCGAATATCTTCGCCGGGGAGCACAACTTCCACTCACGGCTGGAGTGGATCTCCACCTACGACATGCACAAGGCGGTGGAGGTGATTGTGGAGCTTTGCAAGTTGTCGGCGGATTGATCAGTCCCTGACTTTGCGGATCTCCGATTCCAGGCGGGATCCGATCCGTTCGCGGTCGATGCGGTAATGTTTTTCGATCTCCGCCAGTTTCTCCGGATCTCCGGCAGCCTCTTCGATCTTGGTCCCGCGGAAGATATCCAGTTCGGCTATCTTCGCCCTGGCCGCCGTGCGCAACTCCGCGATCCGTTGCTTCTGTTCATCGGTGAGGCTTTTCGGCTCCTCGATGCCGGCGGCCCGGTCTTTGGCGCGGAGGCGCTCCATGGCGATTTCGTAGGCCGATTGCGGTTCCTTGTCAGCGGTCATGATCGGCTCCTTCGCAGCGGTCAATGCCGGATCAGGAGGCAGGAGACGGCGCGCTGGTTCAGGGGGGATCCCGGGTCCAACTGGCCGCACTCCGCCCGCAGGGCAGGCAGACAGGCTTGCCCGAACCGATGGAGCGCCGCACCGTCAGCGGTACAGAGGCCGGTGGTCTCGTTCAGGCTGTGGACCATCGCCTCAAGGGCCCGGTCAGGGGCCTCGGCATCCGCAGTGCGGCGGGAAGCGACGGTACGGAGGAAATCGGCGAGCACGTCGGAAGGGAGCGGCTCCAGCCGGATCTCCTTACGCGCGGCGTGCCAGGCCATCATCGTCATCATCAGGGTGCTGAACCGTGGATTGCCGTAAGGGAAGTCAGCCGAGCCCTCCAGCAGTCTCGGTATGTCCAGCCCCAGGTGATGGACGAAGATCGACCCGATCCGCCGCACCAGATCGAGGGCGGTCCGTGTCTCCATAACCTCGTCAAGGGACCGGAATTCCCGGTACCGTTCCTTGCCGTCGGCGGCCGGCGCCTGGTAGTACAGCGGCCTGCTGTCCATCAGGCCCGCCAGCCGCTGGCGCAGGGGAGGATCCACCAGGTCCAGGGCGCCCTCTGCCGCCGCCGGCCATCCGTCCCGGAGGAGCCGATGGCATTCCTGCCTCATCGCTTCCGTCCGGGCGTACCCTTCCCGGAACAGTTCCACCACCGGGATTTCTCGCACTACCGTTTTATCAGGCAGGCGGTCGGAGGCGAACCGGGTTGCCAGGGCGATGCCCACCGTGGCAACCGCCTTTCGCAAGGCGGCCTGGTGGGACTCGGGATCACCGGTGTCCAGATTGTCGGCTACCAGTACCCGGTTGGCCAGGGCGCTGAACTGGCGCATCAGATGATCGTATTCAGCCGCCGGAAGATCGGATGTCAGGGCCTGCACCCAGCCTTCCCCGACGACGGCCACCGGCAGATCCCGGACAGGGCCGGCGCCGTCCGCCGGCACCGTCTCCCCGGGATCGGTGCGGGTCCCCTGCGGAGGGAGGTAGATCTCCGTCGCCTCCTCCTCCGTCGGGAAACCGTGTTCCTCCAGCCGGCTCTGGCGCCAGTGCAAAGCTTGCTCTTCCAGTTCCGCAGGTAACTGCGACACGGCGTCTATCAGGAGGCGCCCGTATCGCTCCTGCTCGTCCTGGAACAGCATTTCCGCCATCCGCCGGACCGCCGGTGCATGCTCCTCCAGGGCGGGGGAGAAGCGGTGGAACCCGTCAGGGGAGACGAAACCCTGCTCGTCCCCGGCCTCGGTACTGCCGGAACCGTGGATCGGAATCTGATCGTCGAACTCGATCTGTGAGACCCTGGCCCATCGGACGAGAAGGGCGACCAGCAGTTCGTCGTCCGAACGGCGAAGGAACCGTTTGAGGGTAGGCTCGCCCGCTTGATGCAGCACCGCCACCCAGGCCCCGGCCCGGTCGCTGTCGAACCGGTCCTGTCGCCAGGACTCCAGGTCCACAATATGCTGGATCTGGGCCGCGGAGGCCAGGGCCAGGATCGGGAGGGCGTCCATCGGTCCGACCTGGCGGACCGTCAGATACAGATCCTGGTCCGGAAGGGACCGGATGACCTGCATCGGTTTATCGGCGTGGAGCAGCGCTTCGAGACGCTCGGCGCCGTTCTTGCCGAGGGCGTAGGCCGCTTCCTCCCGATACGCGAGATTTCGGGACGGTCCGTCATTCGGTTCCCTGGTGCTGCCCATGCGATCTCCGTCCCCAAGCGCTGAATTCCAGCAGAATCTATACGGCCCGGATGCGCCTCCGGGATCAGTACAGTACCATTATGGCTTCACCAGGTGGTGATGCCACAAAAGGAGTCCCCATGCGCCACAAGATGATCCAAGCGATTCCCGTAATCGCCCTGGCCCTGCTGCTCGCCGGTCCGGCCGTGGCTGTGGAAAAGCCGAAAGACCAGATGGACAAGGAACTGAACAGGCTGGAGGTCCGCCTCCACAACTCCATGGTCAAGGTGAAAAACGAGCTCGGCCGAATGGGTCCGATGTCCCAGGGACCGGTGGCGAATAGACGGGCCGCCAAAAAAGTCCCGGCCGGAATCAGCTGCAAAGAAAACCTGATGGTCATCTACGAAGCAAGCGCCAATCTTCGGGACATGTTCCGCAGCCTGCGCCACCAGTTCCGCAACAGCGAGAAGCGGGCGGGGGCCGCATCGGTCCGGGCCATGGCGTTCCATCTGGATGACATGGAAACCCGGGTCCAGGAGTTCGCCGGAACCGGAGAGAAGGACCTGGCGATGAGTTTCCTGGAACTGGCCATGGTTGCCGTCAAGAACATGCGGGACGAGAAACTCAACCTCGATGCCTGTTGCGGCGAGTCACTGCCGAAGTTGCAGCCGCCGGTCCCTGCCGGTCAGTAGGCGGCCAGAAGACGGGCTGCCTTCGCGATCTCCTCTTCCGAAACCAGGTACATCTCTTCCAGGGGTGGCGAGTAGGGAACCGGTGTGTCCAGGGCGCCCATGACCCGGACCGGCGCATCCAGGAATTCGAACGCCTCCTCCTGGATGATGGCGGCCAGGCTCTCTCCGATGCTCCCGGTTCTGGAATCTTCCTGGACGATGAGGACTTTCCCGGTTTTACGGGCAGCCGCCAGCAGCAGATCCCGGTCCAGGGGAACCAGGCTCCTTAAATCCAGAACGGCGCAGGCGATCCCTTCCTCGTCCAACCGGCCGGCGACGCGGAGGGCGTGGTGGACGTAGGCGCCGTAGGACACGATCAGGAGGTCGTTGCCGTCCCGGCGCAACGCGGCCCGGCCGATCTCCATCGGAGCCGGCGGCTGCTGTTCCAGCCGCTGCCGGATCCCGGGGTTGCGGTACAGGGCGATGTGTTCGTAGTACAGGACCGGATCCGGATCCCGGATTGCGGCCAGCATCAGCGCCCTGGCGTCATAAGGAGTGGATGGAGCCACGATCTTGAGGCCCGGCGTACGGTAGAACCAGGGCTCCGTGTTCTGGCTGTGGTACGGACCGGCGTTGCGCAGGCCGCCCCAGGGCATCCGTACCACCATCGGGACCGAGCCGCCCCAGCGGTAACGCACCATGGCGGCGTTATTCACCAGTTGATTGAAGCCGCTGGCGATGAAATCGTTGAACTGGATCTCGCCTACCGGCCTCTGACCGGCCAGGGCGGCGCCTGTGCATACGCCCAGGATGCCACCTTCCGCCAGGGTGGAGTTCAGGATGCGGTCGCCGAATTTCTCCAGCAGGGGACGCAGGAGGAGGAAGGCGTTGCCATACCGTCCGCCGATGTCCTCGCCGAACAGGAATACCTTCGGATCGGCCTCCAGGGCGTCACGGAGCCCGATCATTACCGCCTCGAGGAAGGTTGCCCCCTTGGGGTCGAAAGGCGGACCGGCGTCCACAACAGGGTCGAACCCTGTCGCCGGCAGGATACGGTTTTCCAGGACTTCTATCCGGGTGCGGTCCGGTTCGTCGGCCAGCACGTCGCGCCCCGCCTCTTCCGGTTCCGGCCACGGCGCTGCCACCACGGCTGCGGCCTGCTCCCGGACCTGCCGTTCCGCCTCGGAGCGCATCCGGTCCAGGTCTCCTTCCGCCAGCTCTCCCTCCGATTCAAGCAGGTGGGCGTAGGTCGGGATCGGATCCTTGGCCGACCATCGGGCGTACAGTTCCCGGTTGACGTAGCCCTGTTCCGTCGCTTCCGGATAGTCCCGGCCGGCTGCCGGCTCTTTGCCCAGGTACAGCATGTCGTCATGGTGGGCGTGGCCGCACATCCGCATGCTTATCAGTTCGATTAGCGCCGGTCCCAGGCCGTCCCGGGCACGCTCGGCGGCCCAGGCGAAGGCTGCGGCGATGGCATCCGGGTCGGTGCCGTCCACCGTCACCCCCGGGATCCCGTACCCTCCGGCCTTGTCGGCGAACGCCCGGACCGCCGACTGCTGGGACACCGGAGTGCTCAGGGCTGTCTGGTTGTTCTGGATGCAGAAGACCGCCGGCAGCTTCCGGGCGGCGCAGAGGTTGATCGCCTCGTGCCATTCCCCAGGGAGGACCCACCCTCTCCGATGAATGATACAGCTACCCGGCCGGACCGTTCCCGCTGAAAAGCCAGGGCGAGACCTGCCACGGTCAGGGTCGGGATCGAAAGGGGAGCGGTTGGGGGAAGCACGCCGCGATTGAAGTCACCAATGTGGAAATCCTTGCCCCCCATGGGAGGGCCGGCCTTGCCCATCTGGGCGCTGAGTACGGCCCGGATCGCCTGATCGTCGAGAGCCATGGCCAGAGCCGCCCCTAGATCGCGGATCATCGGCGCCACCATGTCCCCGCGCCAGGTTCCGTCGTCGCCTACCGACTCCGGCCCGCGCCGCAGCCGGAGAGGTGCGGCGAAGATCGCCTCCTGCCCCAGGGACCGAAACCCCTTGCCCTGAAATTGGCTGCCCTTGTAACGCACTTCGCTCTTAAGGAAGAACCGCTTGAGCTGGTTGTCCACCTCCCGGGTGACGATCATCCCGCGGAGAATCTCCCGGCGTTCTTCGCCGGAGAAGGAAGCCTGGATAGCCTCCCGGCGGAGGAACCCGTCACAATCTTCCAGTACGGTGTTGATGAGCACCGCCACCTGGCCGGCTGGATCGAAACCGGGGATCATGGTCCCCGGCGCCGCATCCGGTGGAAGTGCGGTGCAGGCTTCAAGCGCTGCCCGCATCCGCTCCCGAAACGGTTGCCGCAGTGCTTCGATCCGTGCGCCTGGCGCCGGACGTTGCTCGTCTGCCTGTTCCAGCAGGGCCGCGAGGATCTGTTCCGCATCCCGGAGCACGGTGGGATGCATGGTGCCGAGATAGGCGGCGAACCGGCTCAGAAGTGCATGTCGTTCATCGGCCATGGCGTTGCTCCGTTTGTCGTGGCAGCGATCCTAATGGTTCAGGCCGGCAGCGGCAAATCGGTATGGTTGCATTCCGACCCGAAAATAGGGCAGACTTACTTGTTATGCCTCGGGAAAATCGCCGCAACGGAAGGACTGGAGCCGGCAGGGAAGGCCGGCGCAAGCCGCTGCCGCCGGCGGATCCGGTCCTTCTGAACCTGGACCTGGAAGGCTGGGCCGGCCTTCCCGTCGCCCGAACCGGCCGTAAGTACGCCCTCCTCGGCCGGGTGGAGAGCCTCCGCCTGACCCCTGAGGGAACCGGGGTGATGGCTATGGTCCGGGGCAGCCGTTCTGCGCCCCATTCGGTGGAGATTGTCGTACGGGACGGTGATCTGAAGCATCGCTGCACCTGCGCGCAGGAGGACGGTCAGGCCTGCCGCCATGCCGTCGCCGCGCTGGAGGCGCTGCGGTTCCCCCTGGCCGCCTCCACCGAGGACGATGCCAGGGGCCGCCGGCGCAAGCATGCCGGACGGAGGGCCCGGGGCGAAGGCAGGATCGTCCAGAAGGCGCCCAGCCGACCCGGATTCGTCATCCTGGGCGTGGAAGACCGAACCCTGACCCGCGAGGAGCGGGTCGCCCTCGCCAACCGCACCGAGCTCCGGGAGCGGAAGCAACGCGCCCGTCAGGAAAAGAAAGAGGTCCGGCCTCTGCCGTCCAAAGGGATGCCGCCGCGATTCCAGGTCGGCCGGAAAGGGTCCCTGTCCTGCTACGAGGTGGTGCTCCGGGGCGAGAAGGGGGTCTGGGGCAGCTGCACCTGCCCCGATTTCCAGAAAAACGAGCTCGGCACCTGCAAGCATATCGAGCGGGCGCGGCAATGGTTCTCCCGCAAGAAGAAGGACTGGCCGGACCGCGCCGTATCGCTGTTCTGCAGCCCCCGGGTCTGGACGGCGTGTGTGCCGGACCCGATGCGGGAAGTGCGGCTGGCCCTGCCGCCCGGCGCGGATCCCTCCCATCTCACCGGCTGGTTCCTCGAGGACGGCTGGATACGTCCGGCTCCGGAACCGGTCCCACCGTATGCCTGGGTGCGGCAGGCGCTCCATGCAGTGCGGGAGATGGCCGGTGTGAACAGTTGGAAACTGGACCTGGACCCGGAACTGTTGCAGCGGATCGATCAGGCGGAAGCTGCTCCGGAGCGGGCCGGGGAGACGAACCCGGCGCTAGATGGAGACAGGGATTGGGACCGCATGACCTCCGGTTTGAACATAACGCTGCACCGTTACCAGGAAGAGGGCGTCCGTTTCCTGGTGGCGACCAGCCGCGCGTTGCTTGCCGACGACATGGGGCTGGGCAAGACGGTTCAGGCGGTGGCCGCCGCCCTGCTCCTGCGCAGAACCCGCGGTCTCAGGAAGTGCCTTGTGGTCTGTCCCTCCTCCCTGAAGCACCAATGGCGTGATGAGATCGACAAGGTTTGCGGCGAGTCGGCGGAGGTGGTTGACGGCCGCAAGTCGGGAAGGCTGGCTTCCTACGAGAGTTGGAGATCCCGGTTCCTGGTGATCAACTACGAACTGGTTCTCCGGGATCTGGACCTGCTGCGGGCGGCAGGCCCGGATCTTGTGATCCTGGACGAGGCGCAGCGGATCAAGAACTGGGAGACAAAGACCGCCCGGGCGGTGAAGCAACTCCGCAGTCCGTACGCCTTCATCCTCACCGGTACGCCACTGGAGAACCGGCTCACCGAACTGCATTCCCTGGTGGAGTTCCTTCACCCCCGGGCCCTGGGGCCGCGATGGCGTCTACTGCCGTTTCACGCGGTCACCGACCAGGAGGACCGCATTGTAGCCTACGAGGATCTGGAACTGCTGCGCGCCAGACTCAAGCCGTTTTTCCTTCGCCGGGAAAGAAGCATGGTGCTGGACCAGTTGCCGGACCGGACCGACAACACGTTCTGGATCGACATGACCCCTGCACAGATGCGGCCGTATCGCCGCCTCTCGGCGAAGATCGCCAGATTGCTCGCCAGCGGCGGCGCCCTCGGTGCGGTGGAGGGGCGGATGCTGCTTCAGACCCTGACTTCCATGCGGATCCTCTGCAACGGCCTGGCCCAGTACTCATGGGCCCGGTTCGAGGGGATGGTGGAAGCGGCTCGGCCAGGGGAGGAACCGGACATCACCGCACTGCACGCCCCCAAGCTCCAGGAGTTCGTGGATGTCCTGGAAGAGATCCTGGACACATCCCGTGTCAAGGTCGTGGTATTCAGCCAGTGGGAGCGCATGCTCAAGCTGGCCCGGTACGCCATGGGCGGCCTGCTGAACCGTCGTGGCGAGACCACGGCAATTTTCCACGGCGGCTTGAACAGCAAGGCGCGCTCCCGGCTCCTGGAACGTTTTCGGGAGGAGGCCGGTTTCCGGGTGTTGTTGTCCACCGATGCCGGCGGCCTGGGCTTGAATTTGCAGGAAGTGGCATCGGTTGTGGTGAACCTGGAGGTTCCCTGGAACCCGGCGATCCTGGAGCAAAGGATCGCCCGGGTACATCGGATGGGCCAGCGCCGGGGGGTCCACGTCCTGAACTTTGTAACCCGGGGCGCTCTGGAGGAACGGGTTCGGAGAGTAGTGGACGGCAAGCGGGCCCTGTTCGACGGCCTGCTGGTGGAAGGGGCGGACCAGGTTCGGTTCGACAGCCGGGGAAAGGCATCGTTCGTGGAACAGGTTCGGGATCTGATCGAAGGGGAGTGAGCAATCAGTCGCCGCCCCAGTGTTCGAACTCCCGCACCAGGGTGACGCCAAATCGTTCCAGGACCTGCCGTTCCACCTCGGCCACCAGTTCCAGGACATCCCGGGCGGTCCCCCGGCCGATGTTCACGAAGAAATTGGCGTGCTGCGGTGAAACCTGGATGTCGCCGACTTGTAGCCCCTTGAGTCCGCAGGCGTCGATCAGTCGTCCGGCAAAATCTCCCTGTGGCTTCAGGAACACCGACCCGCACGACGGCAGTTGGGTCGGTTGAGCGGTCTTGCGGGACTCCGCGAACCGTTCGGTGCGGGCCTCTATCTCCCCGGCCCTCCCCTCGTCCAGTTGCATGGTTGCCTGCAGCACCACGCCGTGACCTGATCGGAACCGGCTGGTGCGGTACCCGAATCGGCAGCGGTTCCCGGGAAACGTATGTACTGCACCCGCCTGGTCCAGGTACCGGACCTCACGAACAATGTTGCCAAGCTCGTGTTCGTGCCAGCCGGCGTTCATGACCACCGCACCACCGACAGTCCCCGGAATCCCGCCGGTGAATTCCAGTCCGGACAACCCCCGAGTGGCGCAGGCGCCAGCCAGGCTCGGGAGCGGCGCCCCGGCTCCGGCTCGAACTGTACCGCCGTCGAACTCCATCCCATCGAGAACCCTGCGAACCCGCAGCACCAGGCCGCGGACCCCCTGGTCCGACACCAGCAGGTTGGAACCGTTCCCCAGAACCCGCCACGGCACACCCTGTTCCCCGGCCCATCCCACGGCGATGGCCAGGTCGTTCTCGTCGGTGGGGGTGGCCAAAAGTTCCGCCGGACCGCCGATCCTCCATGTGGTCAACGGGGCCAGGGTCGCTTCGGCCTCGAGATCTCCGGAAAAACCGGACTGGCGAAGGGATCGGAGCATTTTGTAATTGTATCTTTTTATCATTCCCAGCAATACGGTCGAATAGAGATATCATATGTTCTCAAACTCCGGAGGTTTCGTATGTCAAGGCTACTCTGGTCCCTGACCAGGCATCCGGCCGGGTTGGCAGGTGCGGTGCTGGCGACCATCGCCGGCATCCTGCTGGTTTTGTTCCTGGGCCTGGAAATGGGCGGTTACGAGGGCGGCCCCTATCTCGGAATCCTGACCTTCATGGTCATCCCGATGGTGTTCGTCCTCGGCCTGATCCTCATGCCTTTCGGCTTGTACCGGCAGAGGAGAAAAGCCAGGAAGTCCGGCCGCGAGCCTGGCGCCGCCACGCTTCCGGTGCTGGACCTGAACCTGGAGAAACACCGCCGCCGGTTCCTGGTAGTTATCGGACTGACGGTGGTGAACCTGTCCCTTCTGGCGATGGTGACCTTCAAGGGTGTGCACTACATGGAATCTACGGAGTTCTGTGGCGCCACCTGCCACACGGTCATGTCCCCGGAGTACACAACCTACCAGCAGTCCCCCCACGCGCGGGTCGGCTGTGTCGATTGCCACATCGGATCCGGCGCCGGCTGGTTCGTGAAATCGAAGCTGTCCGGATCCTGGCAGGTGATCTCCGTAGCCTTCAATCTGTATCCCCGTCCGATCCCGACCCCGGTGCACAACCTGCGCCCGGCCCGGGACACCTGTGAGGAATGCCACTGGCCGGCCAAGTTCCTGGGAGAGCGGCTCAAGGTCTTGCCCCGTTTTTCCTCCGACGAGGACAATACCGAATCCACCACGCTGCTGTTGCTGAAGGTAGGGGGAGCCGAAGGGAACCGGGCCCAGGGGATTCACTGGCATGTCGATCCGGGAAACCGGATACGGTACCGGGCCGACGAGAGCCGCCAGGAGATCTATGATGTGGAGCTGACCCTGGAGGATGGCGAGAAACGGTTGTACATCCCTTCCGGCGGTGTCCCGGAGGATGCCGGGGAGTGGCGTGAGTTCGATTGCCTGGACTGTCACAACCGCCCCAGCCATATTTACCGCTTTCCCGACGGAGAACTGGATGTGGCGTTGGCGGAAGGCGCCATCGATGCGGGCCTGCCGTACATCAAGCGCGAGGGGTTGAAGGTTCTGGAGCAGGACTACGCCTCTCACGAGGAAGCGAAGGCGGAGATCGATTCCCGGCTGCGGGCGTTCTACGCTGCGAACTATCCCGATCTTCCGGACTCACGCCGGGAGGCGATCGGGCCGGCTGTTGAACGGGTGAACAGGATCTATGCCACCAACGTCCATCCGGCCATGAACATCACCTGGGGCACCTACCTCAACCACCTGGGGCACAAGGACTCTCCGGGCTGTTTCCGGTGCCACAATGACGAGCATGAAACGGAAGACGGCCTGGTGATCTCTCAGGATTGCGAAACCTGCCACACCATCCTGGCCATGGAGGAGGAGGATCCGGAAATCCTCCAGTTGCTCCGGCCTTGACCATGATCCGGGCAGGGGCGGCGGTTATGCTGGCGGCGGCGGCGGCGTCGGGATGCGGCGGCTCTCCCGCCGATGTCGGGGCCGGGGATCCGGACCGGCCGCTGTACGAATCCCGTTGCGCCGTCTGTCACAGCCTGGACGGCAGCCCCAGGGGGCGATCGGCCGGATCAGGAGACTTGGGGGACCCGGCCTGGCATGACGGCCGGTCGGAGGAAGAGATCCGGGATGTCATCCTGCAGGGCAGGGGAGAAATGCCTTCTTTCCGTGGAAAACTCGCCCCCGGGGAGTTGGACCGCATCGTCGGCTATGTCCAACGACTCCCTGAGATGAAATCCGGGAAATAGACGCTCATCGTCCAATATGATGGTAAGTTCACAGGGGTCATAAAAAATAGGTGCAAGCCGGATATGGAACAGGACGTCAGAAAAAATCCCGCCCTTTTGAAACTGGATCTGTACTGCAAGGGGATCCGGTTCGATGAAGAGTTCATTTCCGAGAATGAGGGGGGGAGGAAGATCCTGAGGACCCGGGCCGGCCTGGGATCCGGTTTGGAGGCGGTGCTTCCCGGCGGTCTGTGGACCAATATACCGGTGGTGGAACCGTTCGCAGCCTCGTCGCCCTACCATGTCGGAGTACAGAACGGCGCCGTCTGGATCCACCATGACGATCTCGGTCCCGTCACGGAGGTCCGGCTCGCTCCCAAGCCGGCCTGGTACGACGCGAACACCAGCACCGGCAAGCCGATGACCCGCATAGGCTCCCTGCAGGGCACGTATCTCGGCGTCTACCCGTCAAAGGTCTGCGATTACTGGCTGGAGGAGCCGAAGCAGCAGTGCCGTTACTGCAGCGTCGGCCTCAATCTGGGCGCCGACGACGCCGACGAAAAATCGGTGGCGGAGGTGGCCGAGGTGGTCCGGGCCGCCCGGGACGAGTCGGGGGTTACCTACGTCGACTTCAACACCGGGCACTATGAAGGCGAGACGTTCCTGGACATCCTGGAACCGTACATCCGGAGGGTGAAGGAGGAGACCGGCGTTCTGATCGGCGTACAGACCCCTCCGCACAGCGATCTGAAGCGGTATCACGAACTGCGGCGGATCGGCGTCAACCGGGTGTCGTTCTGCTTCGAGCTGTACAACCGCGAGCGGTTCGAAACGGTTTGTCCCGGCAAGCACCGGGAGTACGGACTGGACCGCTACCTCGAGGCGGTGGAGTACTGCGCCAACGAGGTCGGTCCCACAGGCCGCGATTTCGAGCCATGGGTGGTGAACGGCGAAATCGTCGCCGGGCTGGAGGAGCCGCGGGATTCCATCGCAGCGATCGACTGGATCACCGGTGTCGGGGCGGTGCCAACGGTCTGTGTGTTCCGTCCGTTGATCGGCACCGACTATGCCGACGTGGCCTCTCCGAAAACCGAGGACATGGTGGAGGTGTTCCGCCGGCTGTACGAGGCCTGCATGGAAAAGAGGCTGCCCATCGGCGTGGCGCCGAACGTCCACGTCTCCCTGGTAATGCTGCCCCGGGAGGCCAGGTTGCTACAGGACAACCCGAACCGGTTCTGGTTACAGGAGCTGAAACTCAAGGCGATGTCCAAGGCGTTCAGCGTCCGGTTCAACCGGGAAATGAAAAAAGCAGCTTCCACCGCTCCGGTCTACGCCTCCCAGGTCTGAAGGATCTGGACGTAGTTGGTCCTTTCATACTCCCTGGGGTTGGGGCAGCGTGACATGTTCATGCTGCCGCACATCTGCTGTACTGATTCATACTCGTGTTCCTCCAGCCATTCCACGAGGCCGGTCCGCAGGGTCGCCAGGTAGCCTGGCCCTTGCTGCAGCAGGGCCGAGACGACCTGTACGGTGTGGGCGCCGCACATTATCGCCTTGACCACATCATGGACGTGGTGGACGCCGCCGGAGGCGGCAAGAGCCCCCTGGAACGAGTCGGAGAGAACCGCCAGCCAGCGCAGCCGCAGGAGCAGTTCCGACGAGTCGGACAGCTGTAGGGTGCGGGCTACCTCCAAAGCATCGATATCGAGGTCGGCCTGATAGAACCGGTTGAACAGAACCAGCCCGTCAGCTCCCACCTCCTCCAGGAGACCGGCGAAATGCGGCAGGGAGGAATAGAACGGCGAAAGCTTCACGGCCACCGGCAGATTGACCTGGGCCTTTACCGCCTTGACGATATCCAGAACATGGAGTTCCTTACCGCTTCCGCTCTCGCTGGGATCACAGGCCATCTCGTACAGGTTCAGTTCCATGGCGTCGGCGCCGGCCTGCTCCAGCATGGATGCATATTCCAGCCAGCCGCCTCGTGACGTGCCGTTCAGGGAGCCGATCACCGGCACCGCAAGGTTCTCCTTCATCCAGCGCAGGTGCGTAAGGTACTCCTCCGGTCCGAGTCGGAAGACATCCCGGGATAGGGAGGGGGCGAAGGTGGAAGCCTCAGCCGTGGAGTTCTCGTGTGCGTCCATGTACCGTTCCGAGGCGCTCTCCTCGTTGTCGATCTGTTCCTCGAACAGGGAGGGGAGCACGATGGCGGCTGCGCCGGCGTCCTCCAGGCGGCGAACCGCATCCCGGTCCGACGAGAGTGGAGAGGCCCCCGGCATGAGCGGATGATCGAGTTCAAGTCCCAGGTACTTGGTCTTCAGGTTCATGGTGTCCTCTTACGCCTTGCCGCCGATGTCGGCGCCGGCAGGTTCCGGCTCCGGCTGTTTTTCCGGATCCTCGCCTTTGGGGATGATGATGCCGGCCAGTTGCTCGTAGACCGAGTACTGGCGCATCGCCTGGAGTTGGGCCATGCGGGCCAGTCGTTCGTAACGTTCCGGATTCATCTTCTGGACCATCCGGAAACGAGCCTCGCTATTCATGAATGCGGAAACCGGAACCTTCGGTTTGCCCGAGTCCAGGGAGAGAGGCGGCAGCCCCTCTTCAATGCGGCGCGGATCGAAGCGGTACAGCGGCCAGTAACCGCTGTTGACCGCGACCTTCTGCTGGTCCACGCCGTGGATCAGATTGTAACCATGGGCGATGCACGGGCTGTAGGCGATGATCAGGGACGGCCCGTTGTAGGAGTCGGCCTCCAGGAACGCCTTCACCGTTTGGGTGTCCTTGGCGCCGAAGGCGATGCGGGCGACGTAGACGTGCCCGTAGCTCATCGCTTCCATCCCCAGATCCTTCTTGGCAATCTCCTTTCCGGCCATGGCGAACTTGGCGGAGGCGCCCAGCGGTGTTGCCTTGGACTGTTGGCCTCCGGTGTTGGAGTACACCTCGGTGTCCAGAACCAGGATGTTCATGTTGCGGTTCATGGCCAGGACATGGTCCAGTCCGCCGTAACCGATATCGTAGGCCCAACCGTCGCCGCCTACCGCCCAGACCGATTTCTTGACTAGGTAATCGGCCAGGATCGCCAGCCGGGCAGCGTCCGGGTGATCGATGCCGGCCAGTTTGCCGGCCAGTTCCGACACCCGCTCCCGCTGTGCCGCGATGCCGGCTTCGTCGGTCTGGTCGGCGTTCAGCAAGGCGTCCACCAGGGTGTCGCCGATGCCGGAGCCGAGCTGTTGCAGCAACTGCCTGGCCTGGATGGTATGCATGTCCACCGCCAGCCGGAAGCCGAAGCCGAACTCGGCGTTGTCCTCGAACAGCGAGTTGGACCAGGCCGGGCCTCTGCCGTCGGAGTTCACGGTGAACGGCGTGGTGGGCAAGTTGCCGCCATAGATGGAGGAACAGCCGGTGGCGTTTGCGATCAGCGCGCGGTCGCCGAACAACTGGGTCAGCAGCTTGACATAGGGTGTTTCGCCGCAGCCGGAACAGGCGCCGGAGTATTCGAACAGCGGTTCCAGGAACTGGGACCCTTTCACGTCCAGTTTCATCCGGGTGCGGTCCGCCTCCGGGAGGTCCAGGAAGAACGAATAGCTCTCCCGCTCCCGGTGGACGTGCTCCATGTGGGACTCCATGTTGATCGCCTTGTTCTTCGGGTTAGCCTTGTCCTTGGCCGGGCAGATCTCAACGCAAAGGGCGCAACCGGTGCAGTCTTCCGGCGCGACCTGGATGGAGTAGGCGGAATCCTTGAATGCGGCTCCCTTGAAGCCGGTGGACCGGAACCCTTCCGGCGCTCCCGCGAGGCTCGCCTCCGGGTAGACCTTGGCCCGGATGGCGGCGTGGGGGCAGACCATGGCGCATTTGTTGCACTGGATGCAGAGGCTCTCGTCCCAGATCGGGATCTCCTGGGCGATGTTGCGCTTCTCCCACTTGCAGGTGCCTACCGGCCAGGTGCCGTCCACCGGGAAGGCGCTCACCGGCAGCAGATCGCCTTTGCCTTCCAGCATGACGGCGGTGACCCGGCGCACGAAATCCGGAGCTTCCGGCGCCACTACCGGTGGACGGGTGCGGTCGGTGGTGACCTTGCCGGGAACCTCGACCTGGTGCAGGTGGGCCAGAGCGGCGTCCACCGCCTCGAAATTCTTCTTGACGATGCCGGCGCCCTTTTTGCCGTAGGTTTTCTCGATGGCGCCCTTGATCTGGGCGATGGCCTCGTCCCGGGGGAGGACACCGGAGATTGCGAAGAAGCAGGTTTGCATGATGGTGTTGATGCGGCTGCCCATGCCGGCGGCCTGCGCCACCTTGTAGGCATCGATAGTGTAGAACTGCAGGTTCTTTTCCAGGATCTGCTCCTGTACCTCCTTCGGCAGCCGGTCCCAGACCTCTTCCTTGGAGAACGGAGCGTTCAGCAGGAACACCGATCCGGGCACGGAGTACGACAGCATGTCGTACTTTTCCAGGAACACGAACTGGTGGCAGGCCACGAAATTGGCCTGCTTGATCAGGTAGGTCGAACGGATCGGGTCCGGCCCGAACCGGAGGTGGGAGATGGTGATCGCCCCCGACTTCTTGGAGTCATAGACGAAATAGCCCTGGGCGTAGTTGTCGGTCTCCTCGCCGATTATTTTGATGGAGTTCTTGTTGGCGCCCACGGTGCCGTCGGCGCCGAGGCCGAAGAACACGCCCCGGACCACATTCTCAGGTTCGATGTCGAAGTCGGCGTCCACTGTGAGAGAGGTGTGGGTGACGTCGTCCACGATCCCGACGGTGAAATGGTTCTTGGGTCTGTCCGAAGCCAACTCGTCGAACACCGCCTTGACCATGGCCGGGTTGAACTCCTTGGAGGACAGCCCGTACCGGCCGCCGATGACCGTCGGAGCGGTTTTCAGCGGTGATTCGCCGGCATCTTCCAGTTCCCGGAGGGCGGTGATGATGTCCAGGTACAGCGGATCGCCGATAGCTCCAGGTTCCTTGGTGCGATCCAGCACCGCCAGGGACCGGGCGGTGGCCGGCATGGCGTCGGCGAAGTGCTTGAGGGAGAACGGACGGTAGAGGCGGACCTTCAGCAGGCCGACCTTCTCGCCGGCATTCTGCAGGTACTCCACCGTCTCCTCGGTCGCTTCGGCAGCCGGAGCCCATCATGATGATGACACGCTCCGCTTCCGGGTGCCCGACATAGTCGAACAACTTGTACTGCCGTCCGGTCCGTGCTGCGAACTGGTCCATGACCTTCTGGACGGTGTCGGGGCAGTCCCGGTAGAACAGGTTGCACGCTTCCCTCGCCTGGAAGAAGGCGTCCGGATTCTGGGCGGTTCCCCGCAGAACCGGATGGTCCGGGGACAAGGCGCGCTCCCGGTGGGCCTTCACCAGGTCGTCCGAGATCATGAAACGCAGGTCATCGTCGGACAGTTCGACGATTTTGGATACTTCGTGCGAGATCCGGAACCCTTCGAAGAAGTGCAGGAACGGGACCCTGCTTGCAAGGGTGGCGGCCTGCCCGATACAGGCGAAGTCGTGGGCTTCCTGCACCGAGTTGGACGAAAGAAGCGCGAACCCGGTTTGGCGGCAGGCCATGACGTCGGAGTGGTCGCCGAAAATCGACAGGGCGTGGGTCGCCACGGTCCTGGCTGCAACGTGCATGCAGTAGGAGGTCAACTCGCCGGCGATCTTGTACATGTTCGGGATCATGAGCAGCAGGCCCTGGGAGGCGGTGAATGTGGTGCTCAGAGCGCCGGCCTGCAGGGCGCCGTGGACCGCACCCGAGGCTCCTCCTTCGGACTGCAGTTCTGATACCTCGGGCACGACGCCCCAGATGTTCTTTCTGCCCGCCGCGGCCCACTCATCCGCCGCTTCTCCCATGTTGGAGGACGGCGTGATCGGGTAGATCGCTATGACTTCGTTGGTGCGGTGGGCTACAGAAGCGGTGGCCTCGTTGCCGTCTATGGTGATCCTTCGTTTCTCGGGCATTGCGCTCTCCTCAGCGGACCGGCGCTCCCGCACGATATCTGCTTCAGCCGTACGGGGGACCGTCCAAACGGATCAGTTCAATCAACACGGATGGTACCGCTCCCGCGTGTGAAAATCTCGCGCTATGTGGAGTGGAACCCTCCACAGAGTCGATCTGCCATGGGACGGCCGCCCCGGGCGGGGCTTTTTCGTGTCTTCATCGGTGGTACACTCAAGAAACGAAGCGGTGCAAGCCGATGGGTGCCAAAGCGTGGACAATGCTGAACTCCTGAAGAAAATCCACCGGGAGGAGCCCGGATCCTTCGAGGCGTTCGTGGACCGCTTCGGAGACCGGATCTACGGTTTCGGCGTGCGCATGTGCGGGGAACGGGAGGACGCCCGGGATGTGGCCCAGGACACCCTCCTGCAGGCTTACCTCTCCCTCAAGAAGCTCAGACACCCGGGCGCCCTGCGGTCCTGGGTGTACCGGGTAGTTTCCAACGCCTGCCTCATGAAACGGCGGAAAGGGGATTACCAGACCAATCGGGAGATCCCGCTGGACGACCTCATGCCGGAGGCAGGGGAGGATTTCAGCCAGGCGATCCCCGATCCGAGCCGTGGAGCCGACGAGGAACTGGTCCTGTCCGAAACCAGAGAAGCCGTCCGGACGGCCATTGATGCCCTGCCGCCTCATTATCGGGTGATTATCATGCTCCGGGACATGGAACACTTCTCCACCCGGGAGACTGCCGAGATGCTCGATCTGCCGGAAAGCACGGTAAAAATGCGCCTGCACCGGGCACGGTTGATGGTGCGCCGCGAGTTGGCCGACAGTCCTGCCGAAGGAGGTCATCGTGACGCACCATGACCAAGATCCTCGCGAATGCCGCACGCTGTTTGAACGGCTTTCCGAGTACATGGATGGTGAACTTCCCGAAAGCGCCTGCACCCGCTTCGACGAGCATTTCCGGGACTGCCCGCGGTGCGTCGCGTTCGTGGAGCAGATGCGCCGGGCTGTCCGGCTGGTGGAGGAGATACCCTGTCCCAGGCTGCCGGAAGACGTTCGCCGGTCCCTGATCGAGGCCGCCGCATCCCTAGACGACAGCCAGGAAACGTGCTGATCCGCCTGATTTTTTGATCTGTATCCTTCCGCACCGGATCCGCATCTCCAGAGTCGTAACCACGCGATGGAGGTTAATCCCGATGAAACGATTTGGAATCAATGACTGGCTCCGGCTCATCGCCGGATTTTTCATTATGCTGTCGGTGGTCCTGGGTTACGTTGTGGACCCGCGCTTCTACGTGTTTACACTGTTTGTCGGTCTGAACCAGTTTCAGTCCGCCTTCACCGGCTGGTGCCCGATGATGAGCCTGCTGCGCAGGTTGGGTGTTCCGGCCTGAGGAGTCTGTGTTGACCCCGAACATCCAAAAAACCGTTCAACTCGATTACGATGAAGCGGTTCGGCAGGTCCGCAAGGCGCTGGCCGCCAACGGCTTCGGCATCCTCACCGAGATCGACGTCAAGGCGACGCTGCAAGAGAAGCTCGGAGTCGATTTCAGTCGCTATTTGATCCTGGGCGCCTGTGTCCCGCCCCTGGCCCACCGCGCCATGAGCGCCGTGCCCGAGGTCGGCGTCCTGCTCCCGTGCAACGTGGTGGTTCGTGAGACCGGTGAATCCGAAAGCTGCATCGAGACGGTCAACGCCCGGTCGATGTCCATAATGTTTCCCGGTTCAGACGAACTGGCTGCGGTTGCGGAGGAGGTGGCCGAACGGCTGGACGAGGTACGGAAGGCGATCGGTTAAGGGGCGGCTACTCCCCTTCCGCATTCAGGAAGAAGACCCGGTTGTTCTTCCTGGGCGCCGATACCAGTTCCTCAAGGGATGTCTCCTTGAGGATCTGCTCAATGCTTTCCTGGACCCGGAACCAGACCGCGTTGGCGGGGCAGTTGGCGGAGTGAACGCAGTCTTCCGGATTGGGAACACAGTCGGTGAGGGAAAGCGGCCCTTCAATCGCCACAAGTACGTCAAGCAGGGAGATCTCTTCCGTCGCCCGGGCCAGGGAGAACCCGCCGTTGACGCCGCGGGTGGAGCGCAGGAGTCGGGCTCGCACCAGGCTGCGAAGGATCTTCGCCATGAAACTGGAGGGGATTTTCTGGGACTCGCAGATTTCGCTGCGAAGAACCACCGATTCCTCCGGAAGGGAAGCGATGAAAATCATGCTTCGGATCGCATAATCGCCTGCGTTGGTCAGTCTTAAGGCCATTGGCTACCCTCGTAGAATACAGACCTCTTTTGTATGCTTCCCTGGTTGATCTACGATAGCACTATCACCAAATCAAATTATACTGATGATCAATGTAGATTTCCTGCTTTTTCGCTCCCAAAGCGAAAAAGTACGTAAATTTATCAAGTTTATATAGGTTTGGCGGCTTGGAGGCCTGAATGGATTCGCTGAAATTAGTTGAGACCACAGGTTGCGCCGCATTCCTGACCGACGAGAACGGCGTTATAACAGCCTGGAACCAGGCGGTGGCGAAGTTGCTGGGTCGTCCGGCCGAGGAGGCGGTGGGGAAGGCTTGCGCCGACATCATCTGTGGGACCGACATGTTCGGCAACCGTTTCTGCCACGAGGAATGCGCCATCCAGATCATGGTCCGGGACGGCGAGCCGATTCGGAATTTCCATATCGATATGCGTACCAGCAACGGTGCGACGCTCCGAGCAGGGTTGTGCACCCTGGTGATCCGCGCCGAGGGCCGGAGCGGTCACCGCCTGGTGCACCTGCTTCAGCCGATGAACCCGGAGGGTGTGCGTCCCGCCGTCGGCGGGGGCATGGCGACATCAGCAGGCGGCGTTGGAACTGCGGGGTCTCCGAAGGCCGGCTCGAACCTGACGGCCCGGGAACGGGAGGTGCTTGCGCTGCTGGAAGCCGGCGTGCCGACGCAGGGCATGGCGGACTCCATGAAAATCAGCGTCACCACCGTGCGTAACCACATTCAGGGCATTCTCAGGAAGCTGGGAGCCCACAGTCGCCTGGAGGCGGTATCCTCGGCGCGACGGCAGGGCCTGGTCTGACCCGAGGACCGGTCTCAACGTGGCGTATCCCAGTTGTCGGCCAGCATTACGATTTTGCCGAGGTTTTCGTTCCGTTCCATGACCTCCAGCGCCTCCCGGATCCTGTCCATGGTGAAGGTGCCGTGCAGCACCGGTCTGAGTTTACCGGCCGCAAGCCGGGGAAGAACCCGGGCGGTGAACCGCGCAGTCAGATCCCCTTTCTCCTCCACGGAACGGGACCGCAGCACCGTACCTGCCAGGGTCAGCCTCCGGGTCAGCAGGGTGGCAAGGTCGATCCTGGTCCGGGACCCGCCCAGGAGGCCGATCAGGATCCAGCGGCCGCCGGTGGCCAGAACCGAGCTGTTCAGGCGGAAGGCCGGACCTCCCACCAGATCCAGGATTGCGTTCACGCCGGAATTTCCCGTCAGCTGCCGGATCTTTTCCGGGAGTTTCGGGTCCGCCGGGTCGAAGACGCCGTCGGCTCCCAGGGACTTGAGTCCGTCCCGTTTGGACGGCGACCTTACAAGGGCCGCCACCCGGCAACCGGCGGTGGCGGCCAATTGAATCGCCGCTGTGCCGACCCCGGAGGCGGCGGCGTGTATCAGGACAGACTGCCCCGCCTCCAGGCCTGCTCTTTCGAACAGGGCGTCCCATGCGGTGAGGAACGCCTCCGGAACGGCGGCGGCGGATGGCCAGTCCATGTCCGGGGGAATCGGCATGCAGTGGGTTTCATGGACCACCACCTGCTCGGCGTGGCCCCCTCCGCCCAGGATACCCATGACCCGGTCCCCGGCGCTCCGACTCCGGACCCCGGCTCCGGTTTCCAGGATCACACCTGCGAACTCCAGGCCGGGCACATCGGACCGCACCCCGGGCGGCGCCGGGTACAGTCCCCGGCACTGCAGCAGATCGGCCCGGTTCAGGGCCGTGGCCCGGACCTGGACCAGCACCTCCCTGGGGGCCGGGACCGGCGCCGGGATCTCCCCGATTTCCAAACGGCCCCCGGGACCTTCGTTTTTGATCAGGATCGCCTTCATTCCAGGAAGGATGACACATCATCTGCGGAAATGACCAGGGGTGACCCTGGATCTTCTTTGTGGCAGAATGCCCGGGCAGGTACGGTCAAGACAGTAGTTGCCGGAAGAACCCGGAAGCGCCGGGCGAATCCGGTCCATGCGTCCACGGCCCGGGACCGGTCCCGGTAGTACGAGGTCCAGGTGAGCGAAGAAACCAGGGATCCCCAGGAGCAACCGATCCAGGACGAGCCGACAGAGGCTGAAGAACCGGTAGAGGCGGAAGCACCGGCAGAGGCTGAAGAACCGGCAGAGGCTGAAGAACCGGCAGAACAGGCGGATCAGCCGGAAGTTCCGGAGCAGCACGGGGAGGAACCGGAAAAGGCGAAGGAAGGCGCCGGCGCCAAGCCCCGGCCTGCAACGAAGAGGCCGGTGGATCCGGCCCTTGCCAGGGCTTACCGAACCCGCCGTCCGGTGGAGGGAAAGGTTGAGGCGATCATCAAGGGCGGCTTCGAGATCCGGATCGGCAAGAGCCGGGCGTTCTGTCCGTTCTCCCAGATCGACCTGCAGCGCACCCCGGAGCCGGACCAGTACGTCGGTCAAACCTACCTGTTCAAAATCATTCAGTTCCGCCGGGGAGGGGATGACGTGGTCCTGTCCCGCCGGGCGCTTCTGGAGGAAGACAATCTGGAAGAGGCCAAGGCGGTCAGGGCGACCCTCATCGAGGGGGCGCTGATGCAGGGCCACGTTGCCGGGATCGCAGATTTCGGCGCTTTTGTGGACTTGGGCGCAGGTGTTCAGGGGCTGGTGCACATCTCCGAGCTGTCCCACGCCCGGGTGACCAGGGTCGCCGATGCGGTGCATGTCGGCATGACCGTGCAGGTCAAGATCGTAAAACTCCACGCCAAGGGGGGAAAGATCTCCCTCAGCATCCGCCAGGCCGAAGAAGACCCCTGGAATGAGGCGGAAAACCGGTTCCAGATCGGTTCCAGGCATGGCGGCACGGTACGCCGACTGGCCGATTTCGGAGCGTTCGTGGAAATGGTTCCCGGACTGGAGGCGTTGGCGCCGGCTCGGGAGTTCCCGCCGACTTCGGAGGATTGGACCGAGGGGATGAAGCCGGGTACGGAACGGGAGTGGATCATCCTGGAAGTGGATGCCGCTCGCCGGCGGATGTCGATCCTGCCGGCAATGGAAGGCTTGCCGGAGACCGCAGCGACTATCGAGGCCGGAGCCGAACTCACCGGCCTGGTCCAGAAGATCGAGCGGTTCGGTCTGTTCGTATGGCTCGGGCCGGGAAAGGTCGGGTTGATGCCGACGGCGTATACCGGGATTCCCCAGGGCAGCCGGATGGACAGTCATTTCCGCATCGGACAGGAAGTGGCGGTGGAGGTCCTTGAGATCGCCGACGGCGGTCGCCGGATACGCCTGGCAGCCCAGGGCGACGGTGTGGCCAACGCCAGGGCAGAGGCGAGCCGGGCCGAGAGCGGGCCGCGCAAAAGAAAGGCAGTCCATGAGAAACGGGACGTCTCGTCCGATGATGGCGACACGTCCCGGGAACCCGAGGGGACTTTCGGAACCTCCATGGGCGACCTGCTCAAGGCAGCCCTGGAGAAGAAAAAGCCCTGAGGGCTATTCCTCGCCCACCTCGACCTTTTCCATCACGTCATCCTGACGGATGGCGTTGACCACGTCCTGCCCTTCCAGAACCCTCCCGAACACCGAGTGTTTGCCGTCCAGCCATGGTGTGGCGGTGTGGGTGATGAAGAACTGGCTGCCGTTGGTGTTGGGGCCGGCGTTGGCCATGGACAGGATCCCCGGGCCGTCGTGTTTCAGGTCCGGGTGGAACTCGTCCTCGAAGTTGTAGCCCGGGCCGCCGGTGCCGTTGCCGTTGGGGCAGCCGGTCTGGATCATGAAATCGTCGATGACGCGATGGAATTTCAGCCCGTCGTAGAATCCCTGGGCGCCAGCTTCTCGAAGTTCGCGATGGTTGCCGGCGCCTTGTCGGCATGGAGTTCCAGCCGGATCGTCCCCTTGCTGGTTTTGATGGTGGCTATCTTCATGATTGTTCCCTTTTCCATGTGTTCTGAAGGACCGCCATCCTAGCAGATCGGGGAGAGGGTACACTGTGGGTGGAAGGAGAAATCTCGTGAAACGCAGTTTTGCGGTGGTTGGGCTGGCGCTTGTTATTGCCGCATGTTCCGAACCGGTCCGGCTGGAACAACGATGGATCGTCATGGGAACCTACGCCCAGGCGGAGATCCACGCGTTCGACGCCAGGAGCGCCGAAAAGATGATGGCAAAGGTCCAGGCGGCCCTTCTGCGGGTGGATGCCGAGATGAGCTGTTGGAAGCAGGACTCCATGCTCAACCAGGTCAACCGGGAGGCGAGGGAACAGGCGGTGGCGGTCGGTTCCGCCGATCTGTACCGCTGCATCCGGCTGGCCTACGAATTTGCCAAGAATTCCGATGGGGTGTTCGATCCCACCATAGGGAGGTTGATGCGGGCCTACGGTTTCCGGCCGGTGCGACCCCGGGTTCCGGATGAGGGAGAACTGCGGGAGGCGATGAACCATACCGGCTGGGACAAGATCCAGGTATTCCCCGAGTCCCGATCGATCCGGTTCCTGGACGATCGTCTGGAACTGGACCTCGGGGGGATTGCCAAGGGGTACGCCGTTGATGTGGCGGCCCGGAACTTCGCCCTGCCGGGGATCCACTCCGGGCTCATCGATCTGGGGGGGACGGTGTACGCCTGGGGTGTTCCGGAGGAAGGGACGGAGTGGGCTGTCGGCATCCGGGATCCCTGGCTGCCAGACGGCGTCATGGGTACGGTCCTGCTGAAAAACCGGGCGGTAGCGACCTCGGCGATCTATGAACATGCGTTCACCGTGGAAGGGGTGACTTACGGGCATATCCTGGATCCCCGGACCGGCCGTCCGGCGGATACCGACATCATAGCCGCCTCGGTGATTAGCGACAGCGCCGCCGAGGCGGACGCTTTGAGTACGGCGTTCTTCGTGGCCGGCTCCCAGGGATCGGCGGCTATGCTCCAGAGGACCAGCCGGATTGAGGCGATTCTGCTGGTGGAGGGCGATGAAGGCCCGATGCTGATCGCTTCCGGCTCTCTCCGGAACCGGTTCACCATCGATCCGGCGTTCGCCTCGCGGATCGACCACCGGGTCCGGTTCATTCTGCCACCGTCCGCTCTCCAATAGGCCGCTGACGCCTCTGCGGCGGTTTGCTACACTGCTCTTTCTGCCTGTCCGGCAGTTACGGAGGCACCCCAATGAACGAGATCCTGAAATCGCTTGGCGTTAAAGCTGTAAACAACGGCGCGTGCACCGGAGAGTGGATTGAAACCACCGGTCCGGAGCTCGTTTCCTGCAACCCTACTACCGGTGAGCCTATCGCCTCAGTGAGGCAGGCCACCGTGGAAGAGTACGAAAGAGTAGTCCAGGCCGCCGAGGAAGGTTTCAAGACCTGGCGGATGGTCCCTGCGCCTATTCGAGGCCAGGTGATCCGGGACCTGGGAGAAGAACTGCGCAGGTTGAAAGAGCCTCTGGGCAAGCTTGTTTCCCTGGAGATGGGCAAAATCTACTCGGAGGGGCTAGGCGAAGTCCAGGAGATGATCGACATCTGCGACTTCGCCGTCGGCCTGTCGCGGCAGTTCTACGGGCTGACCATGCACTCGGAGCGTCCCGGCCATCGCATGTACGAGCAGTACCATCCGCTTGGAACCATCGGTATCATCACCGCGTTCAATTTCCCGGTGGCTGTCTGGGCGTGGAACTCGGCCCTGGCCGGCGTTTGCGGCGACACCATGATCTGGAAGCCGTCGTCCAAGACCCCGCTTACGGCGGTGGCCGTATAGAACATCGCCAACACGGTCATGAAGAAGCACGGACTGTCCGGTGTGTTCAGCCTGGTCATCGGCAGAGGCTCCGAGCGTCGGCGAGAAGTTGCTGGACGACCGCCGGCTGCCGCTGATCTCCGCCACCGGTTCCTGCCGCATGGGTCGCAGGATCGCCCAGGTGGTAGGAGATCGTCTCGGGCGAACCCTGCTCGAGCTGGGCGGAAACAACGCCGTGATCGTGATGGACGACGCCGACCAGGACCTGGCGCTGCATGCGGTGCTGTTCGGCGCTGTGGGAACCGCCGGTCAGCGCTGTACGTCCACTCGCCGCCTGATCCTGCAGAAAGGGATCGCCGACGAGCTTCACCGAGAGGCTTCAGAGCGCCTACGGGCAGGTCCGGATCGGCGATCCGCTGGACGAGAATACGCTCATGGGGCCGCTGGTGGATGAGTCGCCGTGAAGGACATGGAACGGCCCTGGAGCGGGTCAGGGAGCGAAGGCGGCGAGATCCTGTGCGGCGGCGGCCGTGTGAACCGCCCGGGTTCTTCGTGGAGCCGACCCTGGTGAAGGCGCCGATCGGGCTGCCGAGATCGTCCAGGATGAGACCTTCGCCCCGATCCTCTACATCTTCGAGGTTGACGACCTGGAGCAGGCGATCGAGTTGCACAACGACGTGCCGCAGGGGCTGTCCTCGTCGATCTTCACCACCAACTGCTCACCTCCGAGACGTTCCTGTCCCACCGGGGCAGCGATTGCGGCATCGCCAACGTCAATATCGGCACCTCCGGCGCCGAGATCGGCGGCGCCTTCGGCGGGGAGAAGGAAACCGGCGGCGGCCGGGAATCCGGGTCGGACGCCTGGAAGATCTACATGCGCCGTCAGACCAACACGATGAACTGGAGCACCGAGCTCCCCTGGCCCAGGGAGTCAAATTCGATATCTGAAGTTTCGGTGACAGGGTTCGGTTACAGGCACCTTAACCCGGGTTAAGGTGCCTGTCACCGAAATTATTCGCCGGGGATTTCGACGATATTGAAATCCGGAGGTTCCACCTGCAAGGTGGCGTGACGTATGCCGAACCGTTCCTCCAGGGTCCGGGTCGCCGTCCGAAGCAGTTTCCCGGCCCGCACCGAGTGGTCGCTGACCAGGTGAGCGGTGAGGATGGACGCCCCCTCCGACAGGGACCACAGGTGCAGGTCGTGCACGCCGGCCACGCCGTCCAGTGATTCCAGGCAGGCTCGAACCTCCCCGGTGGGGATATGCGCCGGCGCACCCTCCATCAGGACGTGCATGGAAGCCCGTATCAGTCGCACCGACGAGAACACGATGATACCCGCGATGATCACGCTGGCCACGGAATCGGCCCAGTTCCAGCCGAACAGGCCGATGAAAACGGCGGCCATAATGGCGCCTACCGACCCCAGCAGATCTCCCAGAACGTGAAGGTAGGCCGCTCGTATGTTGAGGCTGTGGTGCCGGCCGCCATGGAGAATCCAGGCGCCGATAATGTTCACCAGAAGGCCGCCGCCGGCGATTGCGCCCATGAGTCCGAACCGGATCTCATGTGGGGATGCGATGCGGTCCCATGCCTCCCACACGATGGCGCCGGAGATCACCACCAGGGCGACGCCGTTGGCCAGGGCGGCCAGGATCTCTGCCCGCTGGTACCCGTAGGTCCGGACCTGGTCCGGCGGCCGGCGGGCCGACCACGCTGCGAACAGCGCGATGCCAAGGGCCAGGTTGTCGGTGAGCATGTGCCCGGCGTCGGCCAGCAGGGCCAGGCTTCCCGACAGAATCCCGCCCACCACCTCGGCGACGGTGTACAGCAGGGTCAGGGCCAGCACGGCCCCCAACCGTCTGGTGCCGGCCGGCCCGCGACGGTGTCCGGAATGATTGTGATGATTCAAAAGCGTTCTCTCCCGGTTCCCGAATTCCCCGGTATCTTACATGGAAACAGGGACGCTTACGTGTAAGCTCCCTGGTGGAGGCAGCAGGATGGATACGGTACAAGCGCAAGACCCCTTGAGAGGCCGGGGAACGCCGGTCCCAGAGCTGGTGACCGACCCGGACCTGCTCTCGCCGTACCTGGAAGATGCGTCCGGATCCTACCCCGGAACAGCCGCGGCTGTGCTGCGGGCCGACTCGGAGGAGGAGATCTCGGCATGGTTGCGGGCAACCTGCCGCTCCAGGGTGCCGGTGCTTCCCCAGGCGGCCCGCTCCTCCCTTACCGGTGGGGCCCTCCCGTCGGGGGAGGTAGTGGTTACGGTGGAGAAACTGCGCGGGATCCGGACCCACGGCGACGGGACCGTCACCGTCGGCCCCGGGGTGCGGCTGGCGGAACTGCAGCAGGAACTGGAGACCCGCGCCCGGTATTACCCACCGGTTCCAACGTACCAGGACGCGATGCTAGGCGGGACCGTCTCCACCAACGCCGGCGGTGCGGCGACCTTTAAATACGGCGTGACCCGCCAGTGGATCCGGGGCATCCGGGTGGTCCTGTTCAACGGCGATGTTTTGAGCCTGGAACGGAGCCAGGTGTCGGCGTCTCCCGGCGGATCGTTTCGGGTCGCCCTGTCCGACGGCGGTGTCCTCAGGATTCCGGCTCCGACCTACCGGCTCCCCGACCTGAAGAAGATCTCCGCCGGCTACCACGCATCCGATCCACTGGACCTGCTCGACCTGTTCATCGGATCCGAGGGCACCCTGGGCCTGATTACGGAGGTAACCATCGATACGATCCCCCTGCCCCCGGCGGTCCTGTCCGGCCTGGCGTTCCCTGCCGACGACCGCTCGGCCCTCCATCTGGCCGGTGAGTTGCGCCGGGCCGCCCTGTCGTGCCGGGCCGGGAGTACGGCCGATCCGGACGTCCGGGCTATCGAATGGGTCGATTCCCGCAGCCTGGAACTGTTGAAGATCCACGGCGACCTCAGGGATCTGAAACTGCGGCTGCCTCCGGGTGCCGGGTCTGCCGTGCTGTTCGATCTGGAACTGCCTGCCAGACCCGGTGAGGAGGAGGTGCTGCAACTCCTGGACCGTTTCCTCTCGAACGATCCAGGTCTCCCGGACCGGGCAGAAGTAGGTCTGTTCCGGATCCTGGACCGCTGTAACGCCCTGGAGTCCCTGCTGCCGGCCCTGCCGGGAGACCGGGCCGGGAAGGAGCAGTTACGCCGGTTCCGGGAGGCGGTCCCGGTGCGGGTGAACGAACTGCTGGCGGCCGGCCGGGTGGAAGGGGCCGGCTCCCGCAAGGTGGGAGGGGATCTGATCGCGCCGTTCCACCGGCTACCGGAATTTGTCCAGGTGATCGAGGAGGAGTTCGGCAGCAGGGGATTGGAGTTCGCCATCTGGGGCCACCTCTCCGACGGCAATCTGCATCCCAATGTCCTGCCCGGCGACGCAAGGTCAGGTCCGCCTGGGGGAGGAAGCGCTTCTGTCCCTGGGGGAGGCTGCCGCCACTATGGGCGGCTGCCCCCTTTCCGAACACGGCGTCGGCCGCAGCGCCCTCAAGCAGGAAATGATGCGCCGGTTCCTGGGCGATCAGGCGGTTCGGGAGATGCAGGCGATCAAAAACGGGCTGGATCCGGCATGGCGGTTCTCCCCCGGAACCCTGTTCCCACGAAAAGACACCGATTTCCCGCTTTATCATCAGGCACCCGGTCCCATAAAATAGGGGACCGGCCGGAAGGGCCGGGTTGTGCATCGCCGGCCGGATGCCGGCGGGGAAGGTGAGTGTGTCGGCCGTCTTCGTTTTGGCGTTGCTCGGTGTGCTGGTGGTTCTCCTGGTGGTGGAGAAGCTCCGCGCCGACGTCGTGGCGATGCTGGGACTGGCGGCCCTGATCCTCTCCGGGATCCTGGAGCCGGCCATGGTGCTGTCCGGGTTCTCCAACCCGGCCACTATCACCGTGGCCTGTATGTTTGTCCTCAGCGCCGGGCTGCAGTCCAGCGGACTGGTCCGGGTGTTCGGCGACCGTCTGCTCAAGGACGGCCCTTCTTCCCCCACGATGCTGATGCTGGTAATCGGACTCCTGATTGTCCCGGTCTCGGCTTTCATCAACAACACGGCGGCGGTTGCGGTGTTCATGCCGATCGCCCTTCGGGTCTGCCAGGGCAACGGCATCAGTCCCAGCAGAATCCTGATGCCGCTGTCGTTTTTCGCCATGCTGGGAGGCACCTGCACCCTGATCGGCACCTCCACCAATATCCTGGTCAGTTCCATCGCCGCCGAGCGAGGGATCGAACCGTTCGGGATGTTCGAGTTCACCCGCCTGGGACTGCTTCTCCTGGCCGCCGGGGCGGTGTACCTCCTGCTGTTCGGCCGCAAACTGCTGCCGGAAAGGATTCCGGCGGAAAGCCTCACCGAGGGTTACCACCTGAACCGCTACCTCAGTGAGGTGCTGCTCCTGGCCGGTTCGCCCATCGCCGGCCTGACCCTGCCGGAGGCGAAGCTCGGCGAACGGTTCGACCTGGAAGTCCTGGGCCTGTACCGCGATAAGCGGATGTGGGGGTTCCCCGGGCCGGACCTGATCCTGAAGGAGGGGGACATCCTCATCGTGAAGGCGCCGGCTGCGGCGCTGGTGCAGTTGCGTGACGCCATGGGGGTAGCGATCAAGCACGGCCGCCATCCCGACGACGCCGATCTTCGTTCGGTGGATTCGGCGCTCCTTGAAGTGGTGGTGGCGCCCAACTCGTCCCTGGAAGGCAGAACCTTGAAGGCGGTGGACTTCCGTCACCGCTACGGCGCCACCGCCCTGGCGATCCGGCGGCACGGCGCGGACATGCGGGAGAAGATCGGGCGCGTGCGCCTGCGGTTCGGTGACGAACTGCTGATTATGGCTCGGCGGCTCTCCCTGGCCCGGCTCCGGGAACAGACCGATTTCGTGGTCCTGCAGGAACTGGATGTGCCGGTATTGCGTCCATGGCGTGCGATCACCTCCATGATGATCGTCACCGGCGTGGTGGTGGCGGCAGCCGCCGGGCTGTACTCCATCGCCGAGACGGCGGTGGTCGGCTCGGTGCTGATGGTGATGACCGGCTGCCTGCCGATCCGGAAGGTGTACCTATCGGTGGACTGGAGAACCATAATCCTGCTGGCCGGCCTGATCCCGATGGGCACCGCCCTGGAGGTTAGCGGCGCCGCATCGTACGCCGTTACCGGCCTCCTGCAACTGACCGGGGACCTGGGTCCGACGGTGGTTCTGGGGACGTTCCTAGCCCTGACTGTGGTCCTTACCGGCGTCATGTCCAACAACGCCACGGCGGTGCTGCTGGCTCCCCTGGCCATCACCATAGCCGGGAAGCTGGGAGTCGATCCCCGGCCGTTCCTGGTCGCCCTGACCTTCGGTGCATCGGCTGCTTTTTATACCCCGATCGGTTATCAGACGAACCTGCTGGTCTACGGCCCGGGCGGTTACCGTTTCATCGACTACGTCCGGCTCGGCGCCCCCTTGAACGTGATCCATTGTGGGCTCGCGACCTTCCTGATACCGTGGCTTTTCCCCTTCTGAAGCATGTTCCTGCGTGGAGAATCCGATGAACCGGGAAAAACTTGCCTGTTTCAAGGCGTACGATATCCGCGGCCGCATACCGGACGAGCTTGACGCCGACCTGGCCTACAGGATCGGACGGGCCTTCGCGCTTTATGTGAAGCCGAGGCGGGTGGTTCTCGGCCACGATATCCGCCTCACCAGCCCTGAAATCGCCGAGGCCGCCCGGGAAGGGCTGCTGGATTCCGGTGTGGACGTCATCAATATCGGCCAGGGCGGAACGGAACATGTCTATTTCGCCACCTTCCATCTGGAAGCCGACGGCGGGATCATGGTCACCGCCAGCCACAACCCGAAGGACTACAACGGACTGAAACTGGTCCGGGAGAAGGCGAAGCCGATCAGTTCGGATACCGGCCTCAAGGAGATCGAGGCGATGATCCTGGACGGGTTGCCGGCTGCGGACGGTCCCAGGGGAACCGTGTCCCCGGTGGATATCCACGAGGATTACACCCGGCACATCCTGGAATATGTGGATCGGGACGTTCTCAAGCCGCTGAAAGTGGTGGTTAACGCCGGCAATGGCGGCGCCGGGCCGACCATCGATCTCCTGGAGCCCCACCTGCCGTTCTCCTTCATCAAAGTCCATCATGAGCCGGACGGGACGTTTCCTCACGGCATCCCTAATCCGCTCCTGCAGGACAACCGGCAGGCCACCGCTGATGCGGTGGTGCGGTCCGGCGCCGACGCCGGTATCGCGTGGGACGGTGATTTCGACCGCTGTTTTCTGTTTGATGAGAGCGGCGGCTTCATTGAGGGCTATTACATTGTCGGCCTGCTGGCGGAGACGGTGCTGATGCGCCATCCCGGGGTCGAAGATCGTCCACGATCCCAGGTTGACCTGGAACACGGTGGAGATGGTGAGGCTCGCCGGCGGCCGGGACGTGCAGTCCAAGTCGGGGCATGCGTTCATCAAGGAGGTCATGCGCCGGGAGGATGCGGCCTACGGCGGTGAGATGTCCGCCCATCATTTTTTCCGGGAGTTTTCCTACTGTGACAGCGGCATGATCCCGTGGCTGATGGTTCTGGAGGTCATGTCCCGGAAAGGGAAGACCCTCAGCGAACTGGTCGGGGAGCGCATGGAGCGGTTCCCGGTCAGTGGAGAGATCAACCGCCGCCTGGATGATCCGGATCGGGCCCTCGCAAGGATCCGGGAACGGTACGCCGCTTCATCCCTGCGGGTGGACGAGACCGACGGGATCGGGTTCGACTTCCCGGACTGGCGGTTCAACCTTCGAAAATCGAATACCGAACCGCTGATTCGCCTCAATGTGGAGGCCCGGGGAGACAGGCAGCTCATGAATGCGAAGACCGCAGAAGTCCTGTCGGTCCTAGATCAAGCTTGACTTCATGGTCCCGGCCGGTAACCTGATCTGGAGGTACGCCTTGGGGTAAGCGGAAGGAGTGCGGTTTTCTTGGAACTGATCGACCGATATCCGATCTTCATCGGGTTCAAGATGAGCACCAGCCTGAAACGGGAACTGGAGTCCCTGGAAGGCTCGGACCGTCAATACGTCTCCAGCGAAGATCCATCGTTTCTGATGATCTGCACCTTCGCAGGGAAGCACTATGTGGGGAAGCTGGTGGAGGATCGGTTGACCACCGACAGGGTGGAGGATGTGAAACGGAATGTGCTCAGTATCCTGCAGCGTCTTTGCCCGGAGGCGCGGTTCCCTGAGGTGTTCGAAATCCTGCCCTGTGAGGTCGGAGATCCCACTCCGCCGGAGTAGGATGTGGTAGCGCTACGGGGAATCGAACCCCGGTTTGATGGCTGAGAACCACCCGTCCTAACCACTAGACGATAGCGCCACGGGCAAGATTTTTGATAATCCGTTCCGGGTTGTCAAGAGCGCCGGTTCTCCGGCCCTTGAACTCTGCACCAACGAACCTATATTAATCTCCGGATGCATACGTATCTGTAATTATATATATATGCACGGTAGGGGTCAGACTTGATGCCCATCGGATTTCACACCCTGGTTCGTTGGATTTTCCTGCTGTCTGCCGCATTTTTGGCTTTCCATTCCGACGTGGACGGATTTGCAGGCGCCCTGTTCACCATGGTTTTCCTGGTGGGAGCGCTGGTGGTTCACCTTCTCCCGGCCCGGTATGCCGGGGGGCCCAGGTTCCAGTGGAGCCTGCTGTTTTCCGACACGGTGCTGGTGGCCCTGAGCCTGGTGGTCCTTCTGCCGGGGGAGCCGGTGCTCCTGGCCACGTTCTTCCTGGGATCCCTGGTGGCGGTAATGACGGCGGAATCCCCGGGGTGGGCCATAGGCGGGCCGGCCGCTGCCGGCCTGTACCTCGCCATCGTTTCCGGTATCGGCGGAGCCGGCATATCCGGATCGACCCAGGCGGCACGGGTGGCGTTTCTCCTGGCCGCCGGCTACTACTTCCTGTTTTCTCTCCGGAGCCTGAACCGGACCACCCGGGCGGTGAGCCGGGCGAGCCGGGAGGGTCGCCAGCTCAAGGCCCTGCTCAAGATCACCGACGCCATCTCTTCAAGCCTGGAAACCAAAACCGTCATGCAGCGGATCGTAAGGGAAGTGAGCGGGATGGTGGAGAATTCCAACTGCTCGATTCTGCTGTGCGATGACCGCCAGTCGATGGGGTTCGTGGTTGCCTCGGACCAGGACCCCGACGCCGACATGTTGAGAATCAATCTGAAGGAGTACCCGGAACTCAGGGAGGCCCTGGTCACCGGTGAAACGGTGGTGGTCCGGGACACCGCCGAGGATCCCATCGTCGAGGATGTTCGTGCAGTGCTGCAGGAAAAGGGTTACCGCACCATGCTGATCCTGCCGCTGATCTTCGGTGGCGAGGTGCTGGGAACCCTGTACATCCGCGCCGGCCGGGAGAGACCGTTCACCGAGGAGGAGATACGGTTCTGCAAGGCTGCGGCCGGCGCATCGGCCAACGCGCTGAAAAACGCGATGCTCTACGATGAGGTTCGGAACGAATCCCTGCTGCACAAGGCTACCGGCGAAAAGCTTCGCCGCCTCCTGGACTGCAGCCCGGACATGATCGTAGCCACCGACTCCTCCGGGCTGATCATCGAGTTCAACGGCGCCGCCGCCACCGCCACCGGCCTTTCGGAAGACAGCGCACAAGGCAGAAGCCTGGCCGCCGTTCTGGATGCGCCGTCCCTGGCTACTACGGCCGGTGAGCGCGGCGTTCTGGTAACCGACATCACCTACAACGACGGCCGGGGCGATTCCCGGGATCTGAGCCTGGTGAGTGCTCCGTTGACCGGCGCGGGCAGGGTCTGGATCGGCCGGGACATCACCCACCTGAACCGGGTGGAGCGCAGCCTGGCCCAGGCGGAACGACTCTCCACCCTGGGGGAAGTGGTGGCCGGCGTGGCCCACGAGTTGAACAACCCGCTGAGTTCGGTGCTCGGTTACTCCGAACTGGCCAGGAAGAATTCGGAAAACCCGGCCCTGCTCTCGGACCTGACCCGGGTGGTGGATTCGGCGCGGCGCTGCAAGAAGATCGTCCACAACCTCCTCGGGTTCGCCCGGGAGAACAACGCCGAGAAGAAGTTTTCCGATCTCAATGCCTGCGTGCGACGGGTTTTGGACCTCCGTTCCTACAACCTGCGGGCGAGCAGGGGCCGCCTGGATGTCAACCTGGCTGCCGATCTCCCGTCCACCCTTTTCGATTTCCAGCAGATCGAGCAGGTGGTCATGAACCTGCTGGCCAACGCCGAACACTCCATGGTCAGCCAGGAGGGGGACCGGGTGCTGCAGGTCAGGACCTGGCAGGAAAACCAGGTGCTCCACCTGGAAGTGCAGGACAACGGTTCGGGCATTCCCCGGGAAATCCGGAACCGGATCTTCGATCCGTTCTTCACCACCAAGGATATCGGCGACGGCACCGGCCTGGGGCTCTCGGTTTCCTTCGGCATCGTTCGTGAGCACGGTGGCTCCCTGGAGCTGATGCCGGAGCCGGAGGGCGGCGGGGCCTGTTTCCGCTTGACCCTGCCGTTGACCGCCATGCCGGCCCAGGCCGACCAGGGGCAGGAGGAAGGCGAAAACACACCGTCACGATGTTTCGAGGGCAGCAAGATCCTTGTGGCGGAAGACGAACCGCTGGTGCTGGAACTTTTTACCCGGGTCCTGGAAGGAGACGGTGCCCTCGTAACACGGGCCGTCGATGGCCGGGAGGCATGGGAACAACTGGAGTCAGGCGAATTCGACCTGGTGGTGGCCGACCTGCGGATGCCCCGGATGGACGGCCAGGAACTGTACGAGCGGGTGGCGGCGGAGATGCCCGGGATGATCCGGAAGTTTGTGTTCGCCACCGGCGATATGGCCAGCGAAACGACCCTGGCATTTCTGGAAGGGCTGCCCAACGGCATTCTGGTGAAGCCGCTCCAGGTGGAAACCGTCCGCCATGTGCTGGGCAAGGCGCTCTCCAGGATCGGTTGACGTGTACAATGGCGGCATGAAGAACCAGCCGCCCCAGACGGTCCCTCCGCTCAAACGGTCCTCACGGTTCGAGGACTTCCCCCTGACCCGCCAGGAGTACATCAGTGTCATGGTGCACTTCTACCGTGGTGAGATCCATCGCTCCATCGCATGGCGGATGCGCACCGACGCCACCACCAACTGGACGATCCTGGCTTCCGCCGGCATGCTGTCTTTCGCTTTCACCAACGTGGCGATCCCCCATCTCGTAGTGCTCCTCACCAACCTGATTGTCATATCGTTCCTCAACATCGAGGCGAGGCGGTACCGGTACTTCGAGGTCTACCGGGCCAGGGTCCGGATGCTGGAGGAAAACTTCCTGATCCCCATCGTCACAAGGCAACTGGAGTCCCCGATGGTTTCCTGGCGGGAGATGGTCGCCATGGACCTGGACCTGCCGAAGTACAAGACTTCCTACTGGGAGGCGATAGGGTTCAGGCTGCGAAGGAACTACGTCTGGATCTTCCTGATCGTTCTCGGCGCCTGGGTCCTGAAGCTGACAATGCATCCCACCATCAGCTTCAGCCCCGGTGAGATCTGGTCGCGACTGCGAACCGGGATCGTGCCGGCCTGGGCGATCCTGGTGCTGGGAGTTGTGTTCTACATCGTAATGTTCGGCCTTATCTGGATCGGACGGAGAATCCACGGCGGGGAGCCGGACGACGAAATCGCCGGGTTGGAGGGGAACCTGGAGCATTGGAAGCTCTAGCGATGTGGACAGGCTGTGGAACGGATGTTGATAACTCCGATTCCGCAGCGGGAGTCCAGGGCCTGACCGGCGGACAACCTGTGGAAATCTTGTTGAAGGATCAGGTCCCGGCTCGGTCCCTCTGCCGCAGAGCCGGCATGATGTAATCTTTCATCGCACCGTCGAAGTCGTGCCGCGGTTTGAGCCCCCAGTCCTTGCGGGCCCGGTCGTCATTGACGTTCGCCGGCCAGGAATCCACGATCGCCTGCCGTGCGGCCACCGGTTCGAAACGGATATCGGCCTGCGGGTAATATTCCAGAACCTTGTCCCGGAACTGACCGGCAGTCGGGCTGAACGCCTTGATGTTGTAGACCCGGGTGGACAGCCGGCCCTGGTCTGCGGAGGCCAGCTTCAGGAACGCATCCACTGCGTCGGGCATGGTCATGAACGGCAGCCTGGTATCTTCGCGAACAAAGCAGGAGTACGCCTGGTTCCTGGCCGCAGCGTGGATCATCTCCGGTCCGTAGTCGCTGGTGCCGCCGGTAGGGACGGTGGCGGCGCTGAGCAGTCCGGGGAACCGGATCGCCCGGAAGTCGATGCCGGGATTGTCTTGATGCGGGGCGTGCGTGGTGTAGTAGGTGCCCAGCAGTTCGCAGTAGAGTTTGTTGCAGCCGTACATGCCGGTGGGCTGGGTCCACTGGTGTTCCCGGACGGCGCCTGCTTCCTTCTTGGTGGCCGCATCGGGCAGGCCGTAAACGGCGATGCTGCTGGGAAACATGAAGCGGACCGACCGGCCGGTAGCCCTGGCCTGTTCCCGGCAGAGCTGGATCAGGTCCACCGTTCCGCCGACGTTGACCTCGTGGGCCAGGCCCGGCTTCCTTTCGGCCTTGGCGGACAGCAGGGCGGCCAGGTGGAACACCAGGTCGGGTCGGTGCCGTTCCAGCAGGCCCCGCACCCTCCCGGTTTCGGTTATGCTGGTTTCCGCCGACTCCCTGCAGTACCGGGTCAACTCGGTGGGAAGGACCGCAAGGTCCAGGGTGACGACGCCGTATCCCGCCTCCGCCAGGGCCGGAAGCAGTTGATGGCCCATTTCGCCAACGGCGCCGGTAACCAGGACTGTCTTCGAATTCATGCTTCCTCCGGTGGGGATCCCGCAGGATGAGAAGCTGGCTGGGGTGCAGGGATTCGAACCCCGATTCTACGGTCCAGAGCCGCATGCCCTACCATTGGACGACACCCCAGCATATGCCGGAATTGAGCGGAAATTATAGCGGAGCGGACTGTTTCGTCAAGAAATCCACCAGTCGCTCCAAGCGGGCCAGGGTCCGGTCCCGGCCCAGGAGTTCCAGCACCTCGAACAGCCCCGGGCTGCTGCCGCTTCCTACTACCGCCAGGCGTACCGGGTGGATCAGCTTGCCGGCGGAGATGTCACGTTCTTCCGCCAGAGCACGGAACATCGCCTCCAGCGGGTCCGGGTCTCCAGTTGTCCAGGGTTTCCAGACGGCCGGCAAGTTCCACCATGTTGTCCCGGAGCAGGTCTCCTTTGAGATGCTTCCGCAATGCCTTGTCGTCGTATTCGAAGTCGTCCGCCGGGTCCAGAAACCTTACGGCCTGCACCGGGAAGTCCATCAGGGTGCGGCAACGGGGCTGGAGCAGCAGAAGCAGTTTGCGGAACCACTCCTTCCGCCCGGTCCTGAGGTTGCCGGACCATAACCCTGCCGCCGTCAGAAATGGCTGCACCGCTTCCTCGAACTCGTGAGGGCCGAGGTCGTCGATGTACCGGCCGTTGAGCCACTCCAGCTTGGCCTTGTCGAACACCGCACCGGCCTTGCCGACGCCGGCCAGGCTGAACTCCTTCACCAGGGTGTCCCGGTGGATCTGCTGGCGGTCGTCTCCCGGCGACCAGCCCAGGAGGGCGAGGAAATTGAACATCGCGGCGGGGAGGAACCCTTCATCCCGGTATTGCAGCACCGACACGGCGCCATGGCGCTTGGAAAGCCGCTTCTTGTCCTCGCCCAGGATCAGAGGCATATGGCCGAAACGGGGCACCGGTCTCCCCAGGGCCTGATACAGGAGGATCTGTTTCGGTGTGTTCGAAATGTGATCGTCACCCCGGATGACGTCGGTGATCCGCTGGAACGAGTCGTCGGAGACCACCCCGAGCATGTAGGTCGGGCTGCCGTCGGAGCGCAGGATGACGAAGTCTTCCAGGGTTTCCCCATCGAACCGGGTGTGGCCGTGGACCAGGTCGTCCCAGTCGATCATTCCCGGCGGGACGGCGAACCGGACTGCGTGAGGCCGGCCGTCCCCCGGCTCCACCAGGGACCGGCACCCGCCGGGGCAGGTCGGCCCCGGCTTCCCGGAGCCTGCCATCCGCTCCCGGTGCTCCTTCATATCTTCAGGGGTGCAGAAGCATCGATACGCCTTGCCTTCCTCCAGCAGCAGCCGTGCATCCTCAACGTGCCGGTCCTGGTCCCGGGACTGGAAATACGGCCCCTCGTCCGGGGAGATCCCTAGCCAGTCCATGCCGTCCAGGATCCCCCGGACCATGGCTTCCGACGAGCGCTGCCGGTCGGTGTCCTCGATCCGCAGCACGAACACGCCGCCCTTGGCTCTGGCGTAGAGCCAGTTGAAGATGGCGCTGCGGGCGCCGCCTACATGGAGGTGTCCGGTGGGGCTGGGGGCGAACCGGACCCTGGTCTGGGGTTTGTTATCCATGTTCCGGTCCCCGGTTCGTGGGTAGGGCTGGCGGAGAGAGGGGGATTCGAACCCCCGGAAGAGCTAAAAACCCTTCAACAGTTTAGCAAACTGCCGCCTTCAGCCACTCGGCCATCTCTCCGTACCGTGTCGCGAACCGATGGATTGTAGCGCACGACCCGTGCTGGCGGAAGGGGTGGGATTCGAACCCACGGAACTTTCGTTCGCCGGTTTTCAAGACCGGTACCTTAAACCACTCGGTCACCCTTCCCGGTCAACCTTCGATCTTCTCTTTTCCGCCCATGTACGGCCTCAGCACCTCCGGGATCAGCACCGAGCCGTCCTCCTGCTGGAAGTTCTCCAGGATCGCCACCAGGGTGCGGCCCACCGCCAGCCCGGATCCGTTCAGGGTATGGACGAATCGGGGCTTGCCCTTCTTCTCCAGCCCGGTATCTGATTCCGGCTCTTCGGGCCTGGAAGTCTGAACAGTCGGAGCAGGAACTGATTTCCCGGTAGGTCTGCTGCCCAGGCAGCCAGACCTCCACGTCGTAGGTCTTGGAGGCGGAGAACCCGATGTCGCCGGTGCAGAGGGCGATGACCCGGTACGGAATCCCAAGCCGTTTCAGGACCTCCTCGGCATGAGAAGTCAGCTGTTCCAGGGCGTTCTGGGAGTCTTCCGGTTTCGTCACCCAGACCAGCTCCACCTTGTTGAACTGGTGCTGGCGGATCAGCCCTCTTACATCCTTGCCGTAGGAGCCGGCCTCACTGCGGAAGCAGGGGGTGTAGGCGGCATAACGGATCGGCAGGCTGTCGCCGTCCAGGATCTCGCCGGCGTGGACATTGGTTACCGGGACCTCGGCGGTGGGGATCATGTAGAGGTCGCCGGGGGAGACCTTGAACAGGTCCTCCTCGAACTTCGGCAGTTGGCCGGTGCCGGTGAGGGCGGCGGCGTTGACCATGAACGGGGTCAGGATCTCGGTATAGCCGTGCTCCCCGGTGTGCAGGTCGAGCATGAACTGGATCAGGGCGCGCTCCAGGCGGGCGCCGTCACCCAGGAGGATGGAGAATCGGGCGCCGGACAGCTTGGCGGCGCGCTCGAAGTCCAGGATCCCCAGGTTCGGACCGATGTCCCAGTGGTTCTTCGCCTCGAACGGGAAGGTCTTCGGATCGCCCCAGGTCCGGATCACCGGATTGTCCTCTTCGGTTTTTCCCTGCGGTGTGGACTCGTGAGGGAGATTGGGCACCTTGAGCATGAAATCCCGGAGGTCGGATTCGATCCCGCCAAGTTCCTCTTCGATGGAGGAGATCTTTTCTCCTACCGCCCGCATTTCTTCCCGGAGCGGTCCGGCATCCTCGCCGGCCTTCATCAGCCCGCCGATCTTTTTGGAACTTTCGTTGCGGTGTCGCTTGAGTTCCTCTACCTGGCCGAGCAGGTCCCTCCGTTTGCCGTCCATCTCCCGGAACGGATCGAGGGAAATCGACTCGCCCCGGTTGGTCATGGCCTGGGCGACGGCATCGAGATTCTCGCGGACGAAATGCAGGTCAAGCATGATTCACCTTCCACCGGCGCATTGTAGCAGCGCATGTGGCGCAGTGTATGCCGGTGCTATCATCCAACCTATGGATAAATTGAGGATTCGGGGCGGAAGAGAGTTGGAGGGGACGGTGCGGATCGCCGGTGCCAAAAACGCCGCCCTGCCTGCATTGGCGGCGGCGCTGCTCACCGGGGAAGAGGTGGTGTTCTCCAACGTTCCGATGCTGCGGGACGTCCGCACCATGCTGAGGGTGCTGGAGCACCACGGCGCCCGCGTGGAAAACGGCTCCCGGGACCGGGTCAAGGTCCAGACCGGTTCCATCGGATCCTTCGAGGCGCCGTACGACCTGGTGAAGACCATGCGGGCCTCGGTGCTCGTGCTGGGGCCGCTGCTGGCCCGTTGCGGCAAGGCCCGGGTTTCCATGCCCGGCGGCTGCGCCATCGGGGAACGCCCCATCGATGTGCATCTGGAAGCTCTGGTCAACATGGGGGCCGAGGTCAACCTGGCGCACGGGTATGTGGAAGCCAAAGCGGATCGGCTCAAGCCTGCGAATTACACTTTCCCCCTGGTGACCGTCACCGGTACCGAGAACCTGATGATGGCGGCGGCGCTCACCGAGGGCACTTCGGTGTTCAGGAACTGCGCCAGGGAGCCTGAGGTGGTGGACCTGGCGGTCCTCCTGCGGGCCATGGGCGCGGATGTGGAAGGGGACGGCACCGGCGTCATCCGTATCACCGGCCGCAAGGAGTTGGGAGGGGCCGCCCACCCGGTGATCCCGGACCGCGTGGAGGCCGGCACTTACCTCATGGCCGGTGCCCTGATCGGCCGCAGGCTGGAGGTGGCCGGTTGCCGGCCGCAGGACCTCAAGGCGGTCCTCGGTCTGCTGCAATCGGCCGGTGTTACTTTGGAGGTGGGGGAGAACAAGGTAGTGGTTTCCCGGCCGGACCAGCTTTCCGCCGTGGACGTGTCCACCGAGCCCCATCCCGGATTCCCCACCGACATGCAGGCCCAGTACATGACCCTGGCCACCCAGGCCAGGGGGATCAGCCGGATCACCGAGAACATCTTCGAGAGCCGGTTCATGCACGTCAGCGAACTGCGGCGCATGGGCGCCACCATCAACATCGATGGGCGGACGGCGGAAGTGGAGGGACCGGCCACCCTGGCCGGCGCCCAGGTCATGGCCACCGACCTGCGGGCGTCCGCCAGCCTGGTGCTGGCCGGGCTGGTGGCCGAGGGCGTCACCGTCATCGACCGGGTCTACCACCTGGATCGGGGCTATGAGCCGATGGAGATCAAGCTGGAGGAACTGGGCGCCTCCGTGGAGAGGATTCGATGAGCGATTGCATCTTCTGCAGGATCGCCGCCGGGGAGATCCCGTCGGATACGGTGTACCAGGACGAACACCTGGTGGCGTTCCGGGACCTGAACCCCCAGGCGCCGGTCCATATTCTGATCATCCCCAGGACCCACCTGGCCTCCCTGGGCGAGGCCGGCGGAGAGCACGGGGAACTCCTGGGGCGGATCCTGCTGGCAGCCGGCGAGATCGCCCGGGGGGAGGGGATCGGCGACCGGTTCCGGGTGGTGAACAACTGCGGCGAAAGCGCAGGCCAGACCGTCTTCCATCTGCACGTCCACCTTCTGGGAGGCAGGGACATGAAATGGCCGCCTGGTTGAGCCGCAGAGTCTACTTGAGTGCTTCCCGGTGCGGGAGATACAATCTCGATTCATCCAATTTCCTGTCCTGAAAGATATCCCGGAGGTTCCCCATGAAAAACCCTGTGATCATCAACGCAGTCCGCACCCCGATCGGACGGTTCCTGGGAACCCTGGCCCCGGTCCCGGCCACACGGCTGGGGGCGATCGCCGTAGCCGAGGTTGTCGCCAGGGCCGGCGTGGATCCGGCGGCAGGTGGACGAGGTCATCATGGGTAACGTGGTGGGAGCAGGTCTCGGCCAGAACCCGGCCCGGCAGGCCGCCCTCGGCGCCGGGTATCCGGACACGGTGGCCGCCATGACCCTCAACAAGGTCTGCGGCAGCGGCCTGAAGGCGGTGGTGCTGGCGGCCCAGGCGATCAAGTGCGGCGATGCCGACCTTATAGTGGCCGGCGGAATGGAGTCGATGTCCAACGCTCCGTACCTGATGACGAAGTCCCGGGCCGGTTTCCGCATGGGTCACCAGCAGGTCCTGGACTCCATGATCCACGACGGTCTGTGGGATGCCTACAACGACTACCACATGGGGAATACCGGCGAGGTTGTGGCGGAACGGTACGGAATCGGCCGTGAGGACCAGGACCGCTGGGCCTGTGACAGCCACCGCAAGGCGGTTGCGGCCATCGAGGCCGGCCTGTTCAAGCGGGAGATCGTTGCGGTGGAGGTTCCCCAGCGCAAGAAGGACCCGATAGTGTTCGATACCGACGAGGCCCCCCGGAAGGACACATCCCTGGAGAAACTTGCGAAGCTGCGCCCCGCCTTCAAGAAGGACGGCACCGTCACAGCCGGCAACGCCCCGGGGGTGAATGACGGCGGTTCCGCCGTGCTGGTGGCCTCCCGGGAGAAAGCCAAGGAACTGGGCCAGAAGCCGAGGGCGGAGATCGTGGCGTACGCCACCAGCGGCCTGGCGCCTGAACTGGTGATGATGGCGCCGGAGAAGGCGGTGCGGGCGGTGTGGCAGAAGACCGGCTGGACCGACGCCGACGTCGATTACTACGAATTCAACGAGGCGTTTTCCGTCCAGCAGTTGGCCCTGGGCAAGGAGCTGGGCATCGATCCGGCGAAGCACAACGTCCGGGGCGGCGCCGTGGCGCTGGGTCACCCGATCGGCGCCTCCGGCGCCCGGATCCTGACTACCCTGCTGCACGCCCTGGAAGACGACGGCAAGGAGAAGGGGATCGCCGCCCTCTGTCTCGGAGGCGGCAATGCAGTGGCGATGGCGATCCAGGTGATCCGGTAACCGGGAAAGGGAGTTCGAACCATGAAGATCAGCAAAATCGGTATTGTCGGAGCGGGGCAGATGGGGAACGGGATCGCCCACGTGGCGGCCCAGGCCGGTTACGACGTGATCCTGCAGGACCTGGACGAAACGTTGGTTGCGAAGGGGTTGGCCACCATCGGCAAGAACCTGCAGCGGGGCGTGGACAAGGGCCGCATGACGCCGGAAGATAAGGAAGCGGTGCTCGCAAGGATCGAGGGTGCCGTCGATCTGAAGGCGATGGCCGGCTGCCAACTGGTGGTGGAAGCGGTGGTGGAGAACCTGGAAGTCAAGCTGGACCTGTTCGCAAGGCTGGATTCGATCTGCGGTCCGGAAGCGCTCCTGGCCACCAATACGTCATCGATTTCCATCACGCGGATCGCCGCCGCCACCGGCCGTCCCGACAAGGTGATCGGCATGCATTTCATGAACCCGGTGCCGGTGATGAAGCTGGTGGAAGTGATCCGGGGACTGGGGACTTCCGACGAGACCTGTAGCGCGGTGCGTGAACTGGCCGGGGTGATGGGCAAGGAGCCGGTGGAATGCCGGGACTTCCCCGGCTTCATCAGCAACCGGGTCCTGATGCCGATGATCAACGAGGCGGTGTGCTGCTTCCAGGAGGGTGTAGCCGAACCGGAAGCGATCGACACCATCATGAAACTGGGGATGAACCATCCCATGGGTCCCTTGACCCTGGCCGATTACATCGGTCTGGACACATGTCTTGCGATCATGGAGGTGCTCCACGAAGGGCTGGGAGATTCCAAGTACCGGCCGAGTCCGTTGCTGCGGAAATATGTCGAGGCCGGCTGGCTCGGTCGGAAGAGCGGTCGCGGGTTCTACGATTACTCCAAGTAAGGCTGGTGGGACCGGCAGGACTCCGTGAGTGAGCCGAACACTATCTACACGGTAGGCCGGACCGATGTGGGGAAGCGGCTGGACCACTTCCTGCACGAGAAAATCCCGAGGCTGTCCCGGTCCCGTATCCAGGAGATGATCCGATCCCGGGTGGTTCTGTCCTGGGACGCCAGGATCCGGCCGGCCACCGTACTGGCGCCCGGCGGCGTGGTCCGGATCGAGTATGTGCCTGTGGCGGAGACCCTGCTGAAGCAGGAAATCCCGATCCTGGCGCGGGGGGACGGCTGGCTGGCTGTGGACAAGCCGGCCGGAATCCCGGTCCACCCGGTGAACACGGTTCGGGAGAATACGGTGATCCGGATGCTGCGGCGGCAGGAAGGGGTGGAGGAACTCCGCCTGGTTCACAGGCTGGACCGGGAGACCAGCGGGGTTCTGCTGGTGGCGTACAACCGCGCCACCGCCCGCACCCTCTCCATGGCGTTCGAGAACCGCCAGGTACACAAGGAATACGTCGCGGTGGTTCGGGGGGTGGTTTCGGAGAATGCCGGAACCGTTCGTCTCCCGGTGGGGAAAGCTCCCGATTCCCTGGTCCATGTCCGCCAGGCGGCGGTGGAGGGAGCCCCGTCGGAGACAGGCTGGCAGGTGGAGGGACGGGGGCCGGCGGCCACGATGCTGCGCCTGTTCCCCCGAACCGGACGACGGCACCAGATCCGTGTTCATCTGGAAGCGATGGGCTATCCGGTCCTGGGCGATCCGCTCTACGGCAGACCGGACCGTGACTATCTCGACCTGGTGGGCGGGAAGCGGGATCCCCGGCAGGAGGAAGGAGGGCCGGCACGGCAACTGCTGCACTGCTCCCGGATTGTTTTCGAGTCCGGTCCGGCCGGCCTTGACTGCACCGGGCCGTTGCCCGATCTGTTCCCATGGTGGCTGGAACGGGAATGACCGCGGAAAAAAGACCCCGCATGGAAGAGCTTCTTGCAGAGCTGGGTCAGGATAAATTGATCGGCGACCTGGTGCGTCACAGCCGGGTGGTGCCGGCCTGTCCCGCCCGGTACGCCTCGCCCCGGACGCCGCTCCCTCATGCTCTGGCCGGCGCGCTGGACTCCCTGGGCATTCATCGGCTCTACAGCCACCAGGCCGAGGCCCTGGATCACCTGGCGACCGGGCGGAACGTCCTGGCGGTAACTCCCACCGCCTCCGGCAAGAGCCTGGTATTCGCCCTTCCGGTATTGCAGTCGATCCTGGAAGACCGGAGCACAAGAGCGTTGTTCCTGTATCCGACCAAGGCGCTGGCCCGGGATCAGATCGCCGGGCTGCGCCGTCTGGCCCTGGCCGCTTCCCCCCTCAGGCCGCCCACCTTCGAGATCTATGACGGTGACACCACGCAGCATCAGCGCAGGAAGATCCGGGCCGACCCCCCCAACGTGCTGATCACCAACCCGGACATGCTGCATTTCTCCATACTGGCCAACCACCATGCCTGGGAGCCGTTTCTCGGGAACCTGCTCTGGGTGGTGCTGGATGAACTCCACGTCTATCGGGGGATGTTCGGCGCCCATGTTCACCATGTGCTCCGCCGGTTGAAACGGTTGGCCGGCCACCGCCGTCCACTGCGTTTCGTGGCCGCCTCCGCCACCATCGGCAACCCCGAGGAGTTCGCCCGCACTCTCACAGGCGAACCGTTCGCCGCCGTAACCGCGTCCGGCGCCGCCGGCTCGGAAAGGCGCGTGCTGTTCCTTAATCCGGTGATGGTCTCCCCCTACACCGTGGCGGTGCGCGTGGTGGCTGCCGCTGCGCGAGCCGGCCTACGGACCATCGCCTTCACCAAGGCCCGCCGCATCACCGAACTGCTGCATACCTGGCTGGTCAGGCAGGAGCCGGGCTTGGCGGGGCAAGTGGCTCCTTATCGCGCCGGGTACCTGCCGGAGGAGCGGCGCAGGATCGAGGAACGCCTCTTCCGGGGCGACCTCAAGGCGGTGCTGACCACCAGCGCCCTGGAACTGGGGATCGATGTCGGGTCCCTGGACATCTGCGTTCTGGTCGGTTATCCGGGCTCGCTCATGTCTTCCTGGCAGAGGATCGGCAGGGTCGGCCGGACCGGCCGGCCGGCCCTGGTAGTGATGATCGCCATGCCGGACACCCTGGACCAGTACGTCATTTCCAATCCGGACCGGTTTTTCGGCGACAGTTTCGAAAAAGCGGTGCTGGACCCGTCCAACGAGGTAGTGGCCGGCAGCCACCTGGTTTGCGCCGCTGCGGAGAAGCCGCTCTGCCGCACCGAGTTGCGGGAGGACGATGGTGGACTGGAACGGTTGGCGGAGAAACTGGTGGAGGGAGGCGATCTGGCTGAGGACGGGGCGGGGGAGAGATTCTGCTCCTTCCGGCTTAAACCTCACCGGCACATGAATCTGCGCGGCGCCGGCCGGCCGTTCACCATCGTAGAGGCGGGGAACGGCCAGGTCCTGGGAACCATCGACGGTGGACGGGTCTACCAGGAGTGTCATCCCGATGCGATCTACCTTCACGGCGGCAGGACCCTGAAGATCCGTGAACTGGACGAGGACAAACGGACGGTGGCCGCCGAACCGTTCGACGCCGATTATTTCACCGTGGTCCTGGGGGAGAAGGAAACCGAAATCCTGGAAGTCCGGGAGATCCGGCAGCGGGACCATCACCGGGCAGGCTACGGCCGCCTGAAGGTCACCACACGGATCCACGGCTACCAGAAAAAACAATTGTTCGGTGGCGGAACGATCTCCGAACATCCCCTGCAAGTGCCGGAGCAGGTCTACGAGACTACCGGGTTCTGGATCGAGATGCCGTCCGGCTGGGCGGCGGAGTTCGCTTCCCGGGAACTGCACTTCATGGGCGGCATCCATGCCGTGGAACATGCCCTCATCGGACTGTTTCCGTTGCTCGCCATCTCCGACCGGGGGGACATCGGCGGGATCTCCCATACAGGTCATCCCCAGTTGAACGGCCCCGGCATCTTCATCTATGACGGCGTACCGGGAGGGGCCGGGCTGGCGGAGCGTGGTTTCCGGGACCTGGAGTCGTTGCTGCGCCAAACCCTCGAACATGTCGCCGCCTGCTCCTGCGAGGACGGTTGCCCCGGCTGCATCCACTCTCCGAAATGCGGCAACGGCAATCGCCCCCTGGACAAGGTTGCCTGCCTCAGGGTTCTGGAAGGGATCCTGGGGCTGGGAGAGTTGTCGAAGCTGGATACGGCGGCGGAACAGCCTCTGCAGCCTGAACCGCCGGCGCATGAGGCGACACCACGGAAGCGCCATGGAATTATCCGGGCTCCGGAGAAAGCCAGGGCTCCCGCGGGGAAGATCCTCGTCCTGGATCTTGAAACCCGTCGCAGCGCCGAGGAGGTGGGAGGCTGGGGGAACGCCCACCGCATGGGGCTGGCCCTGGCGGTGGTGTACGACGTCGGGAAGCAGGCCTACCGCACCTACTTCGAGGAAGACGTGGACCGGCTGCTGCTGGATCTTCTCACCGCCCACCAGGTGGTCGGGTTCAACCTGGACCGTTTCGATCTCAGGGTGCTGTCCGGGTATACCGACGGGGACCTCGGCCGGGTCCGGACCTGCGACCTCCTGGCGCTGGTTCATGCACGGCTGGGGTACCGTTTGTCCCTGCAGCACCTGTCCGAGGTCAACCTCGGGGAATCGAAAACGGGGACCGGACTCCAGAGTCTGCAATGGTGGAAGGAAGGGAAGATAGACCTGATCGAATCGTATTGCCGCAAGGATGTGGAGATGACCAGGAGGCTGTGGGAAATCGGCAGGAGCCGTGGATATCTGCTATACAAAGACAAGAGGGACCGCACCCTGCGGATCCCCGCCGACTGGTGAAGGGGAGAGACCATATGATCCGTTCGTTCAGGAAACGCACCGTGGTTTTTATTGCAGCCCTCGCTGTCATGACCATCCTGCCGGGCTGCTCGGGGGGCGGAGGGGGAGAGATGGCGGTGGAGCCGGTGGGAGCCGGATGGGAGGAGAGCCTGCTGGCCTTCCGGGCCGACAAGGATATCGAGTACGCCACCGCTCCCGACACCCCGGTTCATCCTGACGACCGGGCCGGGTTCCGGGGGTTGGACTATTTCCCGCCGGATCCGGCCTACCGCCTGGTCGGACCGCTCCACCTCCATCCGGAACCGGAGCGATTCACCATACTGTCTACTACCGGCAAGTCACGCCCGGCGGAACGGTACGGCGAATTGCGGTTCATCAATCAGGGCAAGCGTCAGGTGCTGCAGGTTTACCGCCTTTTGGACAGCCGTGCGCCGGACACGGTACAGGCGCTGTTCCTGCCGTTCACCGATGGTACTTCCGGGGTGGAAAGTTACCCGGCCGGCCGCTACATCAACCTGCAGGAATCCGGTGACGGCCGCTACGTCCTGGACTTCAACCGGGCCTACAACCCGCTGTGCGCCTACGGCATGCCGGAACGGTACACCTGCCCGGTGACACCTGCGGAGAACCGCTTGAAGATACGGGTGCAGGCCGGGGAAAAAGGTTACCGCATGACCGCACAGCTGCCCGGGTCGGCGGAATGAACCGTTCCCTGTTCCTGGTCGGCTTCATGGGCAGCGGCAAGAGCGCTGCAGGACGGCGAGTGGCCGGTGAGCTGGGTTTGGTTTTCAGGGACAGTGACGAAATGATCGTTCAGTCTGACGGACGTTCTGTTGAGCGGATCTTCCGGGAGGACGGTGAAGCTGCTTTCCGTCGCGTGGAAAGCCGGGCTGTGGAGCAACTCTGCTCCGGAGAGCCGCAGGTGGTCGCCACCGGGGGAGGCGCCTTCCTGCCGTACCGTTCCCGCCGGAATATGATCGGGTCCGGCATGACGGTATGGCTGGATGTGCCGTTCCCAATGATCCGCACCCGGCTGGCCGGCGACCGGCACAGGCCGGTGTGGAACCCGGACGACCTCACCGGGATGCGCTGCCTGTACGAGAAAAGGATGCCCGCTTATGCTCTGGCCGGGTGGAGGGTGGACGGGTCGAATCCGGAAGCTGCCGCCGGAGAGATCATCAAGCTGATTCGGGAACGATAGACGCCCGGGTCGCTTGCGGTGTGACCGAGGTGATCTCGGCGGTTACCCGCGAGCAGGGTTCGGGCCGGTCCCCGTCCAGTTGTACTTCAATGAAGTTCCCTGTGAGGGCCCGCCCGCCGGAACCGAGGGTGACGCAGTCGAGCCGCCGGCCGAGGAACCGGCTCCGGAAGCGGAACCCGGCCTCGTCGGCGAACCTGCGAAGCAAGGCGGAACGTTCACGGATGACGGCGGCCGGAACCAGGTCCGGCAGATCCGATGCCGGTGTGCCCGGCCGGGGGGACCAGCCGAACACGTGCAGGTAGTTCACCGGCGAATCCGCCAGGAGACGACGGGTCTCCAGAAAGTCCTCTTCGGTTTCCCCGGGGAAACCGACGATCATGTCGGCGCCCAGCCCGATGTCGGGTACGGCGCGCCGCAAGTGTTCCATCCGTTGCAGCCAGGTCGATGCCCGGTAGTTCCTTCGCATCCTCCGGAGCACCGTGTCCGAGCCGGACTGCAGCGGTACCTGCAGGTGCGGCGCAATCCTGCCGTCGGAGCCGGCCATGAGTCGTATGATGGCGTTGGTAATCGTCAGCGGTTCCAGGGAGTTCAGCCGGATGCGGTTCTCCCCGCAACGGTCCACAAGCCTCTTCAGCAGGGTCGCAAGGGAATCGCCGGTGGACAGGTCCCGGCCGTAGTCGCCGGTGTTCACTCCGGTGAGAACGACTTCACGGTACCCCCGCTGAAACAGTGTCTCCATGGCGGACTCAATGCGGTCCGCCGGAACCGACCGGCTCCGTCCCCGGACCCTCGGGATGATGCAATAGGAACAGGTGAGATCGCACCCTTCCTGGACTTTCAGGAAGGCCCGGGAACGTTCGCCGAAGTGGAGGGGAGCGAGATCCCGGGTCCGGCCGCAGCCGGAGTCCCCCAGGCCGGCGCCGGGACCGAACAGGCCGATCTCGTCCAGGATCGATGCGATCACCGCTTTGTCACGGTTTCCGAACACCCGATCCACGCCTGGAATCCGAAGGATTGCGTCGGCGTCCCGCTCGGCCAGGCAGCCTGTTACCAGCAGCCTGCACCCGGGATTGCTCCGCCGTACCGAACGGATCAGCTTTCTGGCGTCGGCGTCGGCCCGGTGGGTCACGGTGCAGGTGTTTATGATCACCACTCCGGCCCGATGGCGGTCCGACTCCTCGGTGAACCCCCGGTTTGCAAGTTCCCATTCCATCGCTGCGGAATCGAACTGGTTCAGCTTGCAGCCCTGGGTGATGGAATGGAAGGTCGAGGTCATTTTCCCAGGAGTCCGGCCAGGCGGTTGCCGGCGGACGCGTTCTTTTCTCCGACCTTTTTCTCCATGGCCCGTCGCTCCTCCTGCAGTCGCCCGTGCAGGCCAGGGTCGGAGGCGGCCAGGATGGCGCATGCCAGCCAACCGGCGTTGGCCGCCCCGGCCTTGCCGATGGCCAGGGTGCCTACCGGTACCCCGGCCGGCATTTGCACCGTGGCGAGGAGGGCGTCCAGCCCCTGCAGGTCGGTTGCCGCGAGAGGCACGCCCAGCACCGGCAGGACCGTATGGGACGCCACCACTCCAGCCAGGTGGGCTGCCGCGCCGGCGCCGGCTACAAACACCTTCACGCCGTCCGCTACCGCCGATTCCACGAGCTTCCTTGTCCGTTCCGGGGACCGATGGGCGGACGAGACGGCCAGGTCGTACGGTACGCCGATGCTCTCCAGGACCCTGGCGGTTTCCGCCATTACCGGCAGATCGGAATCGCTGCCCATAAGGATTTGTACGAGAGGTTTCGGATCTTTACTCACGAGTGCTCTCCAGTGTCGCCGCCGCATCGGCGCCGATATCGGTGCGGTGCTGTTCGTTCTCCCAGGCGATCTCCGCCATCGCCTCGTATGCGTTCTTTCTGGCGGAGGGCAGGTCCCGCCCCAGGGCGGTTACCCCCAGCACCCGGCCGCCGGAGGTTCGGACCGCGCCGTCCTTGTCCAGGGTTGTGCCGGCATGAAACACGACGATCCCGTCCCGCCCGTCCAGGCGGTCCAGGCCGGTAATCAGCGATCCTTTCTCGTACGCGCCGGGGTAGCCTCCCGCCGCCATGACCACACAGACCGCCGCCTGGTCCAGCCAGGACAGCCTGACCTGGTCCAGCTTTCCGGTGGCGGAGGCGATGAGCAGTTCGAACCAGTCGCCGTCGAGGCGCGGGAGCAGGACCTGGGTCTCCGGGTCGCCGAATCGGCAGTTGTACTCCAGAACTTTAGGCCCGTCGGCGGTGAGCATGATCCCGATGAACAGGACGCCGTGGTACGGCGACCCTTCCGCCTGCAGTCCGGCGATGGTCGGGTTCACGATGGTTTCCAGGACTGTGCGCCTGGTGTTCTCGTCCAGGAAGGCGGAGGGGGAATAGGTCCCCATCCCGCCGGTGTTCAGTCCCCGGTCGCCGTCCAGCGCCCGCTTGTAATCCTGGCAGGTGGCCAGTTCCACGATGTGGTCGCCGTCTGCGAGCACGAAGAACGAAGCCTCGATCCCCTGCAGCATCTCCTCCACCACCACCGCCCGGCCGGCATCACCGAAGGAAAGACCGCTGAGCATGCCGGAGGTGGCGTTCACCGCCTCGTCCGGGGTGGCGGCCAGGATGACCCCTTTGCCGGCGGCCAGTCCGTCGGCCTTCACCACCAGCGGGTAGGCCGTATCCTCCGCCAGCAGGTACGCACGGGCCTCAGCATCATCCCGGAACACCTTGAATGATGCGGTGGGAATCCGGTACCGCTCCATGAACTCCTTGGCGAACACCTTGCTGCCTTCCATCCTGGATGCCGCCGCCGACGGGCCGAAAACCGGGATGCCGAGTTCCTGCAGCCGGTCGGTGAGGCCGGCAACCAGCGGAGCTTCCGGACCGACCACTACCAGGTCGTATCGTTCACTGCCGGCATGGTCCACCAGCGCACCGACATCGTCCGCCGGAATCGGAATATTCTCCGCGAGAATGGCTGTGCCGGCATTGCCGGGGGCGCATCGCAGGGTTCGGACATGGGGACTGCGGCGGAGCGCCCAGACCAGGGCGTGTTCACGGCCACCGCCTCCGATGACGAGAACCTTCATCCTGTTTCCTTTCGGTGCGGGGGGACGAAAACCGACATTATTTCATGTTGCGAACGGAGGGGTCAATCGGAGCCGGACTTCCCGGAGGAGATCTTCTTCGCGGCGCCATCGCTTTTGCTGTCGCTTCCTTCGGGCTTGCCGGCGGAAGAGGATGCGGCGGAAGAGGCCGGGGTCGACTTCCTGATCCCGCCCGAGTTGGAGTACCCGGAGTCGAACCAGCCTCCGCCCTTGAGGTGGAACGCCGACCGCGACACCAGCTTCTCCAGCTTGCCGCCACACTCCTCGCATTTGCGCAGCGTGCGCGAACCGACTTTTTGTATCTTTTCGAACGTCCGCCCGCAGGCGGTACAGGAATATTCGTAAATCGGCATGGTCCTTGAGTCCTCACAACGATTCCGGGGAGTTACGGCAGAGGCTGCTCACCGAAGTGTGTAAGGATACCATCGGCCAGCGCCGTCGCAAGTTTCTCACGGTTTCGGGCTTTTTCAAGAACAGCGGCGTCGTCCTTGTTGCTCAGGTTCACCATCTCCACCAGGACCTTGGTGGGGACTTCATTCCCCCGGAGCACCGCCGGCAGCCACCGGCGGCCCTTGGACCGGATGATGCTGTCCCGCACCGGCTTGGTTTTGGGGATCGCCAGGCGCTGGACGCGGAACCCTTGCAGTATTTCGTCGGCCAGTTCCCTGGAGACCGCCTCGGACCGTATCCTCTGGTTCTTGCCGAATCGGGTAGTCGGTTTCTCCTTGACCTCTCTGTAGGAGGAGTAGGAGGAGCCGCTCACGCCATAGTTCCGTGTGCGGTACCGGGCTCCGGGAACGTAAATCATGGCGCCCCTGAGGGACGGGTGCCTGGCATCGGCATGGAGGGAGATGAATATCACCTTGTTCCTGTCGGTTCCTGTTTTCAGCGCCTTGCGATAGATCGAGTTGGCCAGGTACCAGCGCAGGTTGACTCCGATGCTGGCATCGCCTTTTTCCTTCGCCAGGAACGGCGGGTGGGTCAGGATCTCGCCCTGGAAGTTCGGCTTGATGCGGTCGGCCCGGCTCGGCTTGAAACCGGTCTTGCGATCTTTGAGGGTCATCTCGACCTTGGCCGAAGTCCGTTCCAGGAGAAGCTTCCGAAGCCGGCAGGCCACATCGTAGACGTACTCGTGCTCGGTCATTCCGAATTTGATGGTGCCGGTATCCCGGCCTCCGTGCCCAGGATCGATGATTACCAGCACCCCCTGAAGGCCGCTCTCCGTCACCGGAACCGGCGCCTCCGCCAGCGCCTCCGCCCTTGCCACCCGGTCGGCCTCGGCCTCTTTCCGGCGAGGGTGGGTGGTGGGCAGGTACTCGGGGGTCAGTTCGGTGTAGGGGATCTTGATGAGGTATCCCACCGGGATGTCCCCCATATCGGGGATCCCGCTTCGTGTCGCCAGTTCGCCGGCAAGCTGCACCACGCTCTCGGCACCGGTTCGCCCGGTGAACCGCACCACCACGGCCGAGTACATCGCCTCGCCGGAGTTGAGGCGGTATCCGGCGTACGGTCCCTGCCGGTCGGTGCCGTACACCAGGGAACCGTCTTCGGAGACCGCGTCCCGCCTCATCGACCGGTGCAGCAGCGCCGGCGGTATCCGGATCATCCGCCCCGGCTGGAGTTCGGGGGTGGTAAGGCCGTTGATCGCCATCAGATCGTCGAAGCGGTCACCTTCCCCTATGAACCATTCCGCCACCTGCCAGATCCCTTCTCCGGCGGTGGGGATGGCGCCCTTGCGGGCGATGTGGAACCAGCCTTCCTGGGTAAGGCGGTCGTCGGGGAACAGGTTCAGCAGCACCAAGGAACGGAAGTCGTCGCTCAGCAGTTCAAGGGGGATGAGCAACCGTTCGGCCCGGCCCGGAGGTTCATGATTGTTGCCGGCGGAAATTTTCGCCGCCATGTCCCGGTTGCCGGTGAACCGGTGGGCGAGCGCTTCGTAAGTAGTCGGCTCGCCGGGGCGGACCTCCAGGTAAGGCTCACGGCCGTCCTGAACCACGACAGCCAGTTCCGAGTTCAGCTCAATACGGCCCTCGGTGACATAGGCCTCCTGGGCGGCGGCAGGCAGGCACAGCCATAGACTCGCCATAAACAGGACGGTTCGGGAGAGCCCGGTCGCACCGGGGTTTGTATGGCAGGTTCCCACGTTCACCATGATACCGGTCTAAAACACCGGCGTCACCGTGAACCGGTACCCCAGGGGAGGCTCGCCGCTGACGGCCTCGAACTCATTGGCGGTGGACCGGCCGGTGAGCATGGTTTCCGACCGGTTCAGGAACAGGGGGATGGCGCCGGTGCGCATCTCTCCCTGCAGGTCGAACTGCAGCCGCAGCAGGTTGCCCTGGATCTGCAGCGGCGTCAGGTTCAGGCGAACCTCCTCAAAGTCGTCGCCTTCCCCACGGCGGAAGGAATAGGACACCTGCCGGCCGACGAAGGTGCGGAGTGTGTTGGTTTCCAGCAGCGCCACCCCCTGTGCCATGACGCGGCTGACTTCCAGCCTGAACTCCACCGGCAGGTCCTTACCCGAGGGTTGCAGGACCACAGGCCGGAGAATCTCTTCAACTTTGAGAGCCAGGGTGAGGTGCCGGTCACCCCGGGCAAAGATCTCGATAAATCGGAGGGAGCCCTCGTCCAGGGCCGCCCAGCGGTCCACCACCACCGGGTCGTCGCCGTGGATCGTCACCGACGACTGCAGCCGGACCTGGTGGACCGACCCTGCAGTGGAGGGCGCGCCGGAGAAATGCAGATCGATGCCGGACGACCGTTCCGGATCGGGCCAGGTCAGTTCCAGGCGGAGTGAACCGCCTCCGTCAGGCACGATCTCCACGCTGCGGGACTCGAATATCCGGGTTTCATCACCGGTTACCGCCATCGGCTGCACCTCCAGCCGGAGCCGGGCTTCCATCTCCACCGGATAGGGAGCCGCATGCGCCGGTAGCAGCAGCGCCACCCAAGGTATAAGGATTGTAAAAACAACCGCCTGGCTAGCTCGATGCATTAGGCTGCCCCCGAACCGTGAGAGTACGGCATGACACTCACTATCTTATTGTTTCTATTGAAGTTGACAACCCGGACCACCGTTCCTAACATGATCAGACGATAGTCTCTGCAGGGGGGAGCCTGTCCGTAAGGACCAGGGCGATATGAATTCAAAGGTATACGACAGCGTTCGCCGGCTTCATCTGGTTGCGGTGTGCCTCGTCCTGGCGGCGCTTCTGCCGTCCGCAACACCGGCTGCCGGGGTCCCTTTCCAAGGTGTGGTTCTGGACAGTTCCGGCCGGCTTCTGGACCAGGTAGAGATTTTCCTGTTCTACGAGCAGGTAGGGAGCACTCCGGTGGCCTTCCGGCTCAGCGATGGGGAGGGCAGGTTCGATCTGGACGGTCTCCTTCCGGGCCTGTACCGTCTGGCGGCGGTCAAGGCCGGCTACCGACTGTACATCGGTCGGGTGGATACCCTTTTCGAGAGGAGTATTCGGGTCATCCTCCAGCCGATGCCCGGGGAGGAAGAAGCCGGTTCGGAGATCATCCCCGGCAACGCCTCCTGGTCCCTCCGGCTGCCCCGGCGCAGCCTGTTGCGGGAGACCGGCGCCGGAAGTCTGGCGCCCCGCCCGGGAACCGCAGGAAGCGGTAACCAGCACTCCGTTGCCGGCGGACGGCTTCTTGCCGGTGAGTTCGCTCATTCCTTCGAAGCTCGTTTGCTCTCGGGGGATGATGAGAGGCTGGTGGACGCTTACGGCCTGAATACCTCCCTCCGTACGGCCGGTTCCATAACCGAACGGGCGCGTTTCTCCCTGGAGGGCCGGCGCCGGAGCATGGAACGGATCGGCGGCGGCGAGTTCGGAACCGGTGAGAGGGCGGAGATGAACGCCGGCCTGCAGGTTGACGCCGGACTCGACCACCGCATCGACGTCCATGCGTTCTTCGGCAGCCGTGAGTCGGCGGTGGCGGGGACCGCACCGCCGGTCCTGTTATGGGGCTACAACGCCCGTTGGGACCGTATATTGGACGGCGCTTCCCGGATGGCAGTACGAATGGATTACCGGGACCGCTCCGACGAAGGCGCAGCGGCGGCGCTGTCCGATCCGGTTGTCGGGCAGCGCGTGGTTCTCGGGGGGGAATACGAGACCATGGCGTCCCGGGGCCACCGGGTCACCACCGGCCTCACGGCGGATCTTTCCAGCGGACCTCCTTCCTTGCCCGGCCTGGATGGATGGGGAGTGCGGGTTCAATCGGAAGACGCCTGGTCGGTGACTCCTTTCTTCACCCTGATCTACGGGATGGAATACCGGCATCGTGAGGGGTATCAGGCGTCGGACATTTTGCGGCCACGGATCGGTGCAGCCTGGACCGGCTCCGTTTTCGCCCTGCAATTGGTGACGGACTACCACCTGTCTGCGACACCTGGCGGTCTCCTGGGTTACCGGGCGGAACTGGAGATCCCGCTGCCGGCAGGGTTCCGATTCCTGGGCGAGGTGGCCGGGGATCCGATGGTGGCAGGTTGGCATGACACCGGTTCCGGCCTGGATGGTGTTCTGGCCCGGTCCTATGGGGACTTGGCCTATGAAAGGCGTTCCGCCGCTTTGATCAGGGATGCAGCCGCAGGTCGGGTGGCGTTGACCTGGAGTGACGGCGACCTGAATGGACTGCTGGGTACTGCGCCGGACCTGGAAGCGCCGTTTCTGGTCTGGGCCGAGGGCGCAGTCCGTTTCGAGAACCTGGAGCTTGCCCTGTGGTTCCCGGCCTCCGGCACCGAACTGACCCTCGGTGTGCAGGAAACCACCTCCACAGAGGGGGAGGAGGAACCGGTCCGGGACCAGCGGAACCATCTGTATTCCATTCAGCTCCACCAGGACCTGTACCGGCCGGAGAGGGGAGCCGCCTGGCGGCTCGCGGTAGCCCTCATTGCAGAGGATCGGAGCGCCTCTCCCGGTGATTCGGAGGCCGACCTTGAACAGATCAATCGATATTCCTTGCTGAACGCCGGAGTTTCGGTGATTTTCTAGTCAGTCGGCTCGATTCAAGATTTTGGATTATCATATCCATGGACCGGGACGGAATCGACCCTCCGGGGAGGCACCGTGGGACCAGGGCGGAAGCTGAGCGCAGGCGCCAGGGCGCTGATCATACTGGCAGTGGTGGTGCTGGCCGGTCTGGGTTCGATTTCCATTTACCGGGTGTTCCTCACGGTGGAGCCGGTAACCGGGGTGGAATGGGTTCAGACCGGGTCCGGGCCGATAGCCATTACCGTCCTGGAAGAGAGCCCTGCCTGGGCCGCCGGTCTGAGGCCGGGGGATTACCTGGAGGCGGTGAACGGCCGGCCGGTGGAAAGCGCATTGGACGCTTCATCCTTTGCCTGGGCCCGGGAAGGGGACGTGCCCTCGGTCCTGGAGATCCGGAGGGGGCGTGAACGTTTCACCGTGAATCTCAGGCCCGGATTTGTCTACCGCACCGAACCGTACGGCTACCTCAGCCTGGTAGGGTTCGCCTTCTTGTTCACCGGCGCAATGATCGCCTTCCGCTGGAGGACGGTGCGGGGCGCGCCGGCGTACGCTCTTCTGGCCGCCGGACTGTACGGCTACCTGGTCTTCAGCCACACCGGGAGGGCCGATACCCTGGACTGGCTGTTCTACTGGCTGGACATGCTGGCCGGCGTTACCGTACCGGCGCTGCTGGTCCAGTTGTCCCTGGAATTGACCCGCTCGGGGATGACGAGGCGGTTCTACCCGTTGCTGTACCTGCCGTCGGCTGCGATCCTCCTGACGGCGGTCTGGATGCATCCCGCCACCCTGGGCGGCGCCTACCGGTTCAACGATCCGGTGGGAGCGGTGGAACTCCTGGACCGGTTGCAGATCCTCTTTCTGGGAGCGGCGGTGGTTGTCGCCGCCCTGGTGATGTTGAAGGCATACGGCCGCTCACGCTCCACCCAGCATACCGGCCAGTTGCGCTGGATGCTCTGGGGTCTGTTCGTCGGCCTGGCGCCGTTCACCATCCTGTACGCCATCCCCTGGGCGCTGAACGCAACCGATCTGCCGGGATGGGCCCAGTTCCTGTCGGTGCTGCCGATGCTGCTTGTGCCGGCGGCGTTCACCGCAGCCCTGGTGCGGTATCGCCTCCACGACGTGAACATGATCCTGCGCACCGCGCTGGTGGAAGCAGCGTCCATCTTCCTGGCCTTCGCCGCCTACGGCGTGGTGGTATATACGCTGCGACATGGTCTTGCGGACCTCATCGACCTGAGCAAGAGCACCACCCGGTACATCGGCATTTTCCTCACCGCCATCAGTTATCCCCGGATACGGAGCCGGATGCTGTTGCTGGTGGGCCAGGCGTTCTTTCGGAGGCGCTACAGCTACCGGGCGACTCTGCTGGACTGGGCCCGGGAACTGAACTCGGAAAACGATCCGGCGTCCCTGGCCAAACTCATCCGGGACCGGATCACCCGGACGCTGGATCTTGAGATGGCCACCCTTTTCGTCATGACCGGCCCGGACCGGTTCGAGAGCGTAGCGGAACAGGACGGAAGACAGGGGCTGATCCTGGACGAGCCGGCCCTTCTGAGACTGGAGACCGCCCCGTACGTCCACCTGTCCGCCGGCGAACTGGCCGGGATCCCCTGGGCGCGATATCTGTTCGGCATGCGGGTCCAGGGCGGCCTGTGCGCATTGATCGCCACCTCCGAGCGCAGCGACCCTTCCGAATCGCTTTCCTCGGAAGACCGCGCCCTGCTGGCCACCTTCTCCGCCCATGCCGCCGCCGCCATCGATTCCGCCCTACTGTTCCAGGAGGTTCGTCAGCGGGCGGCCGAGGTGGAACGGCTGCACAGCGAGCAGGAAACCATTCTGGAGAGCAGCGCCGTCGGACTGTTCATGCTGGACGAGGACGATCGGATCCTGACCTGGAACAAGGCGCTGGAGGAGATCTATAGCCTGCCGCGGGAGGAGGCCATCGGCAGGAGCCTGCAGGAGGTCTTTCCCGCCGACCTGGTGCGCAACCTGGAACAGTTCGCCCCGGCAGGGGGCGGCGGCGGCGGCGGGGACAACCGGAGGTTCCGCTATACCCTGCCCAACCGGGCCGGCGAAAAGGTGCTGGTCAATATCGCCGTATCAAGGGCCGGGGACCATTCCGGCGGCGGCCGGGTCCGGGTGGTGGCGTTTGACGATGTTACGGAGCAGATCCGCATGGAAGAGCAGATGGTTCAGCAGGAGAGGCTGGCCTCCCTGGGGATGCTGGCCGCCGGCGTAGCCCACGAGGTCAATACACCGCTCACCGGCATCTCGAGCTACGCCCAGATCATGCTGGAGGATCTGCCGCAGGACGATCCCAGGCGTGAGATGCTGCTCCGAATCGATGAGCAGACACACCGGGCTTCAGACATTGCGAACTCCCTGCTGAATTTCGCCAGGCCGCATGAATCGTCCATGGAGCCTCTCAACCTCAATCAGGTGGCCCGGGAGTGCCTCGGACTGTTCGTGCCCCAGATCAAGAGCAGAAAGATCGGCGTGGAACAGGATTTCGAGGAGGGGATCCCGCCGATCCTTGGGCACAGGGGGAAGTTGCAGCAGGTCCTCCTGAACCTGCTGATCAATGCCCGGGACGCCCTGGCGCCGGGAGGGACCATCACTATCCGGACCCGGGGAAAGGCAGGCCGTGTCTGTCTCGACGTTCTGGACGACGGCGTCGGCATCCGGAAGGAGGATCTGGCGCGGGTATTCGACCCGTTCTATTCCACCAAGGGACAGGGAGAGGGGACCGGTCTCGGCCTGTCCATCAGCTACGGTATCGTGCGGGAGCACGGCGGAGATATGCGGGTCGCTTCGGTGCCGGGCGAGTTCTCGCAGTTCACCCTGGATCTGCCGGTGGCCGATGCGTCTCGGGTGCCGGTCTGACCAGCGGGAGCCGGGGTGAGGGAGTATGGGGATCGAAAGAATGCATGATGTGGATGCTGCCCGGCCTGCAGGGCGGGTGCTGATCCTCGACGATGAGCCGGTGATCCAGGATGTCCTGCGTGATCTTCTGGAGAAGTCCGGTTACGAGGTGACCGTACTGGGAGACGCATCCTCCGCCAGGAAACTTCTTGCGGAGGATGGTGACTGGGATGTTTTCCTTCTGGATTTCATGCTCCCCGATGGCGATGGCATGGAGGTGCTGAAGTACTCGCGCAAGCTCCATCCCGAACTGGTGGTGGTGATGATTACCGCCTTCGGCACCGTGGAGAACGCCGTATCCGCCATGAAGCTGGGAGCGTTCCATTATCTGACCAAACCGTTCAAGAACGAGGAGGTCCGCCACCTGGTGGCCCAGGCGGCCAGGACGTCCCTCCTGCGCCGGGAGAATCGCGACCTCAGGAAAGCTCTAGAGGAGAAGTACAAGTTCGAGAAAATCATCGGGAAGTCCCGCCGCATGAAAGAGCTGTACCGTTTCATAGAGCAGGTCGCCACCAGCCGGTCCACGGTACTGATCGAGGGCGAAAGCGGCACCGGAAAGGAACTGGTGGCCCAGGCGATCCACCGTCGCAGCACCCGCGCCGCCAAGCCGTTCCTGGTGGTGAACAGCAACAGCATCCCCACGGAACTCCTGGAGGACAACCTGTTCGGCCATGTCCGCGGCGCCTTTACCGGGGCGGTGGGTGCGAAGAGGGGACTTCTGGAACTTGCGGACGGCGGCACCATCCTGTTCGACGAGATCAGCACCGTCTCCGGCGCAGTTCAGGCCAAGCTGTTGCGCGTCATGCAGGAGAAGGAGTTCCTGCCGATAGGGGCGCTGGAGAGTCGCAAGGTGGATGTCCGGATTCTGGCGGCCACCAATGAGAGTCTACGGGATCTGGTGGCGGGGGGCAGATTCCGGGAGGATTTGTACTACCGGCTGGCGGTGATCAGCATCGAACTCCCTCCCCTGCGGCGCCGCAAGGAGGATATCCCGTTGCTGGCGGAGCATTTCCTCGCCCAGTATCGGCGGGAAAACCGCAAGGACGTCGCGATGATCTCACCGGAAGTCATGGCCATGTTCATGAAGTACGGCTGGCCCGGGAACGTCCGGGAACTGGAGAACGTGGTGGAACGGGGCGTGGTGCTGGCTACCGGGGACACGATCCTGGCGGATGCGCTGCCGGCGGACATGTTCGGGCCGGGCCGGCAGATCCCGATACCGAGTCTGGCCGATGGGATCGGGTTCAACAAGGCTGTGACCGAGTTCGAGTCCTCCCTGATCCAGGCGGCGCTGGAGCAGGCCGGCGGCGTTCAGAAAAAAGCGGCGCAAATTCTAGGTTTGAAGCCGACCACCCTGAACGAGAAGATAAAGCGACTGGGGATAACCCACTGAGTCGGAACAGCTTCCGGCAGGGGCCGCCACACAGCCTCACCGTGCTGCTGCGGGGGTGCAGCAACAGATACCCGGCGAGTCTGCCGGGGAGCCCTTATAACCATAGATAATGCAATGACAATTGATGTCCATCCCGGGTGGCATTCCGGGTTGACTGGGTACAGTCCGGGTGATAGAAAACCGCGGGGTCCGGGAAGATCCCGTGGCACGGTCACCAACCTAGATATAATTGTCCGGCGTCGTCGAGGGGTGTTTGCTGGCGCGGCGGACCAGGGAGCAGGAGGAGAATATGCGGTTGGTTCGTATCGCCGTCGTCATGATCATCGCGTTCATGGCCGTAGGCACCGTATCCGCCCAGTCCGGCGGGCTGGTGGTTCGGGTGCTGGACGCCCAGGGCCCACTGCCCGGAGCGATTGTGACCCTGTCCAACGACAAAGGTTACGTCAAGACCGTCGCCATGCCGACCAACCCGGACGGTATCGTGGAATTCCCGATCCTGCGGGCGGGCACCGGCTACACCATCGAGATCTCGTTTCCCGGCTTCGGGACGGTCCGGAAGGACAACATCCGGATTCCGATCAATGAAACCATCCAGGAAGCGGTGCAGTTGAGCGCCGAGTTGAAGGAGGTCGTCAAGATCGTGGCCGAACGGGACGTGGTCGACCTGGAGAAAGTCGAGACTTCCAGCAAGTTCAGCGACGAATTCATTCAGGATCTTCCGGTGCCGGGCAGATTCTACCAGAACGTCCTGACCCTGGCCCCGGGTGTGCAGGACGCCGACGGCGACGGCAATCCGAACGTTCACGGTTCCCGCTCCCGGGATTTCAAGGCGGTGGTGGGCGGAGTCAGCAACGTCGATCCGCTCACAGGGAAGCAGCTGAACCAGGTCAACCCGAACTCCATCGAGGAGATGGAGGTGGTGACGGCCGGCGCCGGCGTCGAGTTCGGCCGGGCCCAGGGCGGGTTCGCCAACATCATCCAGAAGCAGGGCAGCAATGAGTTCGAAGGGTTGGCGGAGATGATCTACCGCTCCGAAAAGCTGGACGGCGACGCCGCCTCCGCCGCTCAGGGTAGCGGCGTCAGGCCGGCGTCGTACACCACGTGGCAGCCTTCGGTGCAGTTCTCCGGCCCGATCATCAAAGACAAATTGTGGTACCGCCTGTCCCACGAGTACATCAGTCGCGAGGATCCTGTGGACGTGACGTCCTCCGTGGAGATCGTCACCACCAAGTGGTCGATTAACTCGGACCAGTTGACTTGGCAGGCTTCCCCCCGGAACAAACTGGCCTTCCAGTACCAGAACGACCCGCTGGAGATAAGCAACCTGGGCGTCAGTTCCATCCGCGGCGCGGAGTCGGCCATGAACTTAGAATTCGGCGGCGACACCTACAGCCTGACCTGGACAGCGCCTTATTCACCGAAACTCCTTGTGGACACCACCCTCGCCTACCAGGATACCTCGCTCAAGCGGACTCCGACCCAGTACAACGTACCGAACAACTGCTTTCCCAATAATCCGGAGGATCCGAACGACGGGCTGGGCAACGCCATCTGCCTGGACCTGGTTGAGATCCGGTACTCCGGCAGCTGGAACCTCATCGACCAGGACAACCGCCAGAGGTTCTCCCTCGGTTCCACCGCCAACCTGTACGGTGGCCGGTTCTGGGGCATGAACCATCGCTTCAAGTTCGGCATGAGAGTGGAGAACGAAAGATATTTCCGTGACTTGACCGTCAGCCCGGCCCTCACAAAACTGTGGGAGGATACCGGGTTCTCGGCCAGGGACCGCCCTACTCCGGAAGAAGAGGAAAATCCCGGCGGCGGTGTCGTGGGTGACGGCGGAGTAGTGGAAGAGGAAGAGGAAGACGAACTACCCCTGGCGCTTTCCAAGCAGATCCTTTCCGCCAGTGTTGCGGTCCCCAGCAGAAGCGAAACCACCGCCACCGGAACCAACTGGGCGTTCTTTGTTGAGGACCAGATCAAGCCGATGCAGAACCTGACCCTGACCCTCGGTCTGCGGCTGGACCAGGAGAACCTGGACGCCCAGGGACGCTCAATGCTGGATCCGGAGACCGAATTCGACGACTACGAGGCCGATCTGGCGCTCATCGAGACCGGAGCCTACGTGGCCGACGGTGACGAGCGCGAAGCGCTCATCGTCGCCAACTTCGTCGCCCGGGGCAGCGTGTCGGACTTCTACGACCAGGTCTCCGATGAGCTAGGGCTCGGCGGCATCGGTTGCTACCGGAATGTGCACCATCAGCTACAGACTGCAGAACCAGCAGATGCCAAACGACCTGGCCCTCAGGAACACCAACATCTCTCCGTTCTTCAGCATGGCCTGGGATCCCTGGAGCGACGGCAAGACCAAGATCTCCATGGCGGCGGGACGGCATTACAACAACACTCTCCTTGGCATCCCGATGCAGGAGCTGGCGCCGGTTACGACGGATGTAGTAATCGGCTGTGACGCTTACAATTGCAATCCCTCCATCGCCAACGTCGTGCCGAACATCAGCGAAGTCAGCCGGGATCTCCAAACCCCGTATCAGGACGAATGGATCGTCGCCATCGAGCGGGAGCTGTTTACCGAGACTATGGCGCGGTTTACCTACATCAACCGCAAGTATCGGGACCAGTTCCAGGACATCGATCTCAATCACGTTCCCGGCGACTACTACATTGATGACCTGTGCAAGAACGGACCGACTCCGGCGGCCCTGGGCTCCGACGGCAAGCTGGACGACTGCACCGGGGAACTGTACATCCCCGGTTCAGAAGAAGAGCCGGTGTCCGGCGGTGACGACGGCCTTGGCGTCGGGTTCGGCGTCTCCACGCGCCCCGACGGCGTTGTCGACCTGTACTTCCAGAACCCGTTCTGGGGCGAAGTCTACCTGATTGGCAACCTCAACCAATCCGACTACGAGGCCTACGTGCTGGAACTGGTCCGGCGGCAGTACCGTGGATGGGAACTGCAGGGTTCATACACATGGTCCATGTCCACCGGTAACGGTGAGGACTTCTACCAGAGTCTCGGCGATGACCGCACCCTGATGGAAGACGAATTCGGGTTCCAGTCCCAGGATCAGCGCCATGTGGTCAAACTCAACGCCACCACCATCACACCGTGGGGCTTCCGACTGGGCACCGCCATTACCTGGCAGTCCGGAGTGCCGTACTCCATTCTGAACCAGAAGGGCTCCATGGACGCCTCTCCCCCGCCGCTGGGGGCGCTGGGCATTCCTTCCACCAGGCCCAGGATCACCTACCCCACCGGCGTGCGGAACAGTGAGCGGAACCCTTCCTATTGGAACGTGGATGCAAAGTTCACCAAGGAAATGAACTTGGCCAAGGGGATGAACTTCCAACTCTCGGCGGAGGTATTCAACCTTCTGGACAAGCGCGTATACCAGGTCTACAACCCCGAAGCCGAGTCCGGGCGGCAGATCAACGGATGGAACGAGGCGATTGTGACCCTGGGCCGGCGATTCCAGATCGCCGGCAAGTTGACCTTCTGATCATCGTTCCATCCGGTTCGTTGCCCGTGAACGAGAGATGAAGATTCACAACACCATGACCCGGAGGCTTGAATCGTTCAAGCCTCTGGAATCCGGCCATGTCGGGATGTACACCTGCGGCCCAACGGTTTATAATTACGCCCACATCGGCAATTTCAGGGCGTACGTCTGGGAAGATCTGCTGCGCAGGACCCTGAAGCTCCTCGGGTACCGTGTGACCCAGGTCATGAACATCACCGATATCGAGGACAAGATCATCGCTCGGATGCAGGAGGAAGGGTGCAGCCTGGAGGAGGTCACCGGTCCGAACATCGAAGCCTTTTTCCGGGATATCGACACCCTCAGGATCGAGCGGGCCGAGCATTACCCCCGGGCCACCGACCACATTCCCGAGATGCTGGACCTGGTGGCCGGCCTGAAAGAGAAAGGGCACACCTACACCAGCCAGGGTTCGCTCTATTTCAGCATCGGCTCCTTCGAGGAGTACGGCAGGTTGTCCCACCTGGACAAGAGGGAGATCCGGGACGGAGCCCGGATCGACAGCGACGAGTACGAAAAGGAGGACGCCCGGGATTTCGTCCTCTGGAAAGGTTTCCGGGAAGGGGAGGTCGGCTGGGACAGCCCGTTCGGGAAGGGTCGTCCAGGCTGGCATCTGGAATGTTCGGCCATGGCCATGAAGTATCTGGGAGCGACTTTCGATCTCCATACGGGCGGTGTGGACAATATCTTTCCCCACCACGAGAACGAAATCGCCCAGAGCGAGGCGGCCAACGGCGTGCAATTCGTGCGGTACTGGATGCACGCAGCCCACCTTATGGTGGACGGACGAAAAATGTCCAAGTCCAAGGGGACTTTCTATACGCTGCAGGACATCCTGGACCAGGGTTACGATCCCCGGGCTCTCCGCCTGCTGCTGCTGTCCACGCATTACCGCACGCCGCTGAATTTCACGTACAAGGGTCTGGCCCAGGCCGGGATGGAGATTGATCGGCTGGACGCCCTCCTGGACCGCCTGAACCGGGAGGAGCTTCCTGAAGGCGGTAACCGCGAATTCGATGATGCGGTGGAGACCGAACTTGCCAACTTCCGGGATGCCCTGGCCGACGACCTCAACATCAGCGGCGCCCTGGGGGCGGTGTTCCGGTTGGTCCGGGAGACCCACTCCAGGCTGGATCGGGGCGAACTGCCGTCCGGCAGCCGGACGGCGCTCCTCCAGGCGCTGGAGCGGATCGATACGGTGCTGGCGGTGATGGAGCGGGATCCGGTGGCCGACCTGGATGCGGAAGTGGAGGCGATGATCGCCCGCCGGAATGAAGCGAGGGAGAAAAAACAATGGGTGGAAGCGGATCGCATCCGGGACGAACTGTCCGATATGGGCATCGTTCTGGAGGACACGCCGCAGGGGGTGCACTGGAAGCGTAAATGACCCGAACAACAGGGAGACAGCCGTGGAGATCAGAATACACCCAGGTCCGGCATCTCGCAATCTTCGCCTTGTTTTTCCTGGCCACCGGAATCGCGGCGGCCCAGACCGGCGGCCTCCGGGTTGAGGTGTTCGATGAGGGCGGCAAGCTTCCCGGCGCCATAGTGACCCTGTCCAGCGACAAAGGCTATGTCAAGACGATCTCCATGCCCACCGACCGGGACGGCGTCGTAGAATTCCAGATCCTGCGGGCGGGCACCGGCTACACCATTGAAGTCTCGTACCCCGGCCGCGGGAAGATCCGGAAAGATGGCATCCGGATACCTATCAACCGTACGGTAGTGCAGTCGATCCGCTTGACCTCCGAGTTGAAAGAGGTAGTGGAGGTTCTGGCCAAACGGGACGTGGTTGACCTGGAGAAGGTCGAGACCTCCAGCAGGTTCAGCGACGAGTTTATCCAGGACCTTCCGGTGCCGGGCCGGTTCTATCAGAACATCCTGACCATGGCCCCGGGTGTGCAGGACGCCGACGGCGACGGCAACCCGAACGTCCACGGTTCCCGCTCCCGGGACTTCAAGGCGATTGTCAGCGGGGTCAGCAACGTCGATCCGCTGACGGGACAGCAACTGAACCAGATCAACCCGAACTCCATCGAGGAGATGGAGGTGATCACCGCTGGCGCCGGTGTCGAGTACGGCCGGGCCCAGGGCGGGTTCGCCAACATCATCCAGAAGCAGGGCAGCAACGAGTTCGAAGGACTTGCGGAGATGATCTACCGCTCCGACAAGCTGGACGGCGACGCCGCCTCCAGTACGACAGGCAGCGGCACCCGGAAAACGCCGTACATCTGGTGGCAACCTGCGGTGCAGTTTTCCGGCCCGATCATCAAGGACAAGCTATGGTACCGCCTGTCCCACGAGTACATCAGCCGAGAGGATCCTGTGGATGTGACATCCTCCGTAGAACTCGTCACCACCAAGTGGTCGATCAACTCCGACCAGCTGACCTGGCAGGCTTCCCCCCGGACCAAGCTCGCTTACCAGTACCAGAACGACCCGCTGGAGATCAACAACCTGGGCGTTAGTTCCATCCGCCCCCCGGAATCGGCCATGAACTTCGAGTTCGGAGGCGATATCCACAGCCTGACCTGGACGGCGCCGTACTCGCCGAAATTCCTGGTGGACACAACCATCGCCTACCAGGATACCCGGCGCAAGCTGGGCCCGACCCAGAGCGGCGTTGAGAACAACTGTTTCCCCAACAACCCGGCGGACCCGAACGACTCGCTGGCCGGCGCCATGTGCATGGATTTTGTGAATGTGCGGTACTCCGGCAGCTGGAACCGTATCGACCAGGATAACCGCCAGCGGTTCACCATGAAATCCACGGCGAACCTGTACGGAGGCCGGTTCTGGGGCATGAACCACCGTTTCAAGTTCGGTTTGTCGGTAGAAAACGAAAGGTATTTCCGTGACCTGACCATCAACCCGTTTCTTTACAAAGTGTGGCAAGAGACCGTCTGGATGCGGCCGCGCTCAGCTCCGGAAGAACAGCCGGATCCCGGTGGCGGTGTCGTCGATGACGGCGGAATGGTGGAAGAGGAAGAGGAAGAGGAAGAAAGAGTCAGCCTTACCAACCAGGTCCTGTCGGCCAGGGTGGCGATCCCCAGCAGAACCGAGACCAGCGCCACCGGAACCAACTGGGCGTTCTTCGTCGAGGACCAGATCAAGCCGGCTCAGAACCTGACCATGACCATCGGCCTGCGGCTGGACCAGGAGAGCCTGGACGCCCAGGGAAGATCACTGCAGGATCCGGAGTCCGATTTCATCGCCTATGAAGCCGGTCTTGCTCTGATCGAGTCCGGAGCCTACGTGGCCACCGGTGAAGAACGGCTGGCGCTCATCATCGCCAACTTCACCGCCCGGGGAGACGTGAGCGACTTCTACCACGAGGTCGGCAGAGCGATAGAGTTCCTTACGATCGGCTGCTCCGGGCTGTGCACCTCCAGCTTCCATCTGCAGAAACAGCAGTTGCCCAGTGATATGGCCCTCAGGAACAATAACATCTCTCCGTTCTTCAGCCTGGCCTGGGATCCTTGGAGCGACGGCAAGACCAAGATCTCCATGGCGGCCGGGCGGCATTACAACAACACCATGCTCGCCATACCGATGCTGGAGCTGGAACCGGTTACGGCGGATGTGCTGCTCAACTGCCATGGTTTCAATTGCCGTCCAGGCGGCGCCAGTATCGTGCCGAACATCAGCGAGGTCAGCCGGGACCTTCGAACTCCGTATCAGGATGAATTTGTCGTGGCGTTCGAACGGGAGCTGTTTGCCGAAACTCTGGGGCGGGTGACCTACGTCAACCGCAAGTACCGGGACCAGTTTCAGGACATCGATCTCAACCACGTTCCCGGCGACTACTATATCAACGACCTTTGCAGGATCAGGGCGAACGAGACGGCCCTGGGCTCCGACGGCATTCTGGACGATTGCAGTGGAGAAATGTACGTCATCCAGGAAGCTACTGGCGGTGTGGATCGCTTCCCCGACCTCGGCCATCGTTCCGACGGCATCGCCGACCTGTATTTCCAGAACCCGTTCTGGGGCGAGGTCTACATGGTGGGCAACTTCAACCGGTCCGACTACGAGGCCTACGTGCTGGAGTTGGTTCGGCGGCGGTACCGCGGATGGGAGCTGCAGGGCTCTTACACCTGGTCCATGTCCACCGGTGACGGCGAGGACTTCGCCCAGTTGATCGGCGATGACCGTACCCTGATGGACGACGAGTTCGGATTCCAGTCCCAGGATCAGCGTCACGTGGCCAAATTGAACGCCACTACCATCACTCCCTGGGGGTTCCGCCTGGGCACCATCATCACATGGCAGTCCGGGACGCCGTACTCCATCCTGGACCAGCGGGGCTCCATAGACGGCGTCCCTCCGCCCCTGGGTAGGCTGGGCTTTCCTGCCACCAGGCCCAGGATTACCTACCCCACCGGCGTGCGGAACAGCGGGCGGAATTCCTCCTGGTGGAACGTGGACGCAAAGTTCACCAGGGAAATGAACATGGCCCATGGCATGAACCTCCAGATCTCCGCAGAGGTCTTCAATCTGCTGGACGAGCGGGTGTACCAGGTCTACAACCCCGGTCTCGAGGCCGGGCGGCAGATCAACGGGTTGAACGAGGCGACGGTGACCAGGGGCCGGATGTTCCAGATCGGAGGGAAGTTGAGCTTCTGAGGAGGATACTGTGAATATCACAAGAAACACCGGCCGGCGGATTGTGATCCTCGTCCTGCTCTTGCTGTCCACCGGAATCGCGGCGGCCCAGACCGGCAGCCTCCGGGTTGAGGTGTTCGATGAGGGCGGCAAGCTTCCCGGCGCCATAGTGACCCTGTCCAGCGACAAAGGCTATGTCAAGACGATCTCCATGCCCACCGACCGGGACGGCGTCGTAGAATTCCAGATCCTGCGGGCGGGCACCGGCTACACCATTGAAGTCTCGTACCCCGGGCGCGGGAAGATCCGGAAAGATGGCATCCGGATACCTATCAACCGTACGGTAGTGCAGTCGATCCGCTTGACCTCCGAGTTGAAAGAGGTAGTGGAGGTTCTGGCCAAACGGGACGTGGTTGACCTGGAGAAGGTCGAGACCTCCAGCAGGTTCAGCGACGAGTTTATCCAGGACCTTCCGGTGCCGGGCCGGTTCTATCAGAACATCCTGACCATGGCCCCGGGTGTGCAGGACGCCGACGGCGACGGCAACCCGAACGTCCACGGTTCCCGCTCCCGGGACTTCAAGGCGATTGTCAGCGGGGTCAGCAACGTCGATCCGCTGACCGGCCAGCAGCTGAACCAGATCAACCCGAACTCCATCGAGGAGATGGAGGTGATCACCGCCGGCGCCGGCGTCGAGTACGGCCGGGCCCAGGGCGGGTTCGCCAACATCATCCAGAAGCAGGGCAGCAACGAGTTCGAAGGCCTTGCGGAGATGCTCTACCGCTCCGACAAGCTGGACGGCAACGCCTCCTCCAGAAACCAGGGCAGCGGCGTCAGGAAGAGGCCGTACACGTGGTGGCAGCCCTCGGTGCAGTTCTCCGGCCCGATTATCAAGGACAAACTGTGGTACCGCCTGTCCCACGAGTACATCAGCCGTGAGGATCCTGTGGATGTAACATCCTCCGTAGAACTCGTCACCACCAAGTGGTCGATTAACGCGGACCAGCTGACCTGGCAGGCTTCCCCCCGGACCAAGCTCGCTTACCAGTACCAGAACGACCCGCTGGAGATCAGCAACCTGGGAGTCAGTTCCATCCGCCCCCCGGAATCGGCCATGAACTTCGAGTTCGGAGGCGATATCCACAGCCTGACCTGGACGGCGCCGTACTCGCCGAAATTCCTGGTGAACACAACCATCGCCTACCAGGATACCCGGCGCAAGCTGGGCCCGACCCAGAGCGGCGTTGCGAACAACTGTTGGCCCAGCAACCCGGCGGACCCGAACCACTCCCTGGCCGGCGCCATGTGCTTGGATATTACGAATATCAGGTACTCCGGCAGCTGGAACCGCATCGACCTGGACAACCGCCAGCGGTTCACCATGAAATCCACGGCGAACCTGTACGGAGGCCAGTTCTGGGGCATGAACCATCGCTTCAAGTTCGGCATGAGGATCGAGAACGAAAGATACTTCCGTGACTTGACCGTCGGCCCATCCCTTACACAAAGGTACAATAGGACCTCCTGGCCGGAACGGCCCCGTGATGGGGAAGAACAGCCGGATCCCGGTGGCGGCGTTGTCGATGACGGCGGACTGGTGGAAGAGGAAGTAGAAGAGGAAGAATGGGTCAGCACTAACAGGCGGCTCCTGTTGGCCAGGGTGGCGATCCCCAGCAGAGCCGAGACCAGCGCCACCGGAACCAACTGGGCGTTCTTCGTCGAGGACCAGATCAAGCCGTTGCAGAACCTGACCATGACCATCGGCCTGCGGCTGGACCAGGAGAACCTGGACACCCAGGGAAGGACCCTGCAGGATCCGGAGGCCGATCTCCTGAACTACGAGGCCGATCTGGCCCTGATCGAGACCGGATCCTACGTGGCCACCGGGACCGAGCGGCTGGCGCTCATCGTCGCCAACTTCACCGCCCGGGGAGACCAGAGCGACTTCTTTCTCCAGATCGGCCGGGCCATAGAGTACCCGCAGTTCGGATGTTCCGGACTGTGCAGCTCCAGCTTCCATCTGCAGAAACAGCAGTTGCCCAGTGATATGGCCCTCAGGAACACCAACATCTCTCCGTTCTTCAGCCTGGCCTGGGATCCCTGGAGCGACGGCAAGACCAAGATCTCCATGGCGGCCGGGCGGCATTACAACAACACCATGCTTGCCATACCGATGTTGGAGCTGGAACCGGTTACGGCGGATGTAGGAATCGCATGCGAAAATCTCCATTGCAGTCCAGGCGGCGCCAATGTCGTGCCGAACATCAGCGAGGTCAGCCGGGACCTTCGCACCCCGTATCAGGATGAATTTGTCGTGGCGTTCGAACGGGAGCTGTTTGCCGAAACCCTGGGGCGGGTGACCTACGTCAACCGCAAGTACCGGGACCAGTTCCAGGACATCGATCTCAACCACGTTCCCGGGGATTACTACATCAATGCCGATTGCCGCTATGGGCCGACGGATCTGGCGCTGGGTGCGGACGGCATTCTGGACGACTGTACCGGGGGAATGTACGTCGCCGGTCCATATACTCCGGCCCCCGACCCCCGGTTCCCCGATCTCCAGGCGCGCCGATGGCATTACCGACCTGTACTTGCAGAACCCGTTCTGGGGCGAGGTTTACATGGTGGGCAACTTCAACCGGTCCGACTACGAGGCCTACGTGCTGGAGCTGGTCCGGCGGCGGTATCGCGGATGGGAGCTGCAGGGATCCTACACCTGGTCCATGTCCACCGGTGACGGCGAGGACTTCGCCCAGCTCATCGGCGATGACCGCACCCTGATGGACGACGAGTTCGGGTTCCAGTCCCAGGATCAGCGTCACGTGGTCAAGCTCAACGCCACTACCATCACCCCCTGGGGGTTCCGCCTGGGCGCCGTCATCACATGGCAGTCCGGGCTGCCGTATTCCATCCTGGACCAGCGGGGCTCCATAGACGGCGTCCCTCCTCCCCTGGGGACGCTGGGATATCCTGCCACCAGACTCAGGATCACCTACCCCACCGGCGTGCGGAACAGCGGGCGGAACCCCTCCTGGTGGAACGTGGACGCAAAGTTCACCAAGGAAAGGAACATGGCCCATGGCATGAACCTCCAGATCTCCGCAGAGGTCTTCAATCTCCTGGACGAGCGCGCGTACCAGGTCTACAACCGAGCATCAACGGAAGGAATGAGGCGACGGTGACCAGGGGCCGGATGTTCCAGATCGGAGGGAAGTTGAGCTTCTGATCGTCGCTTCATGATACCGTAGTGCTTCGACCACAGCGGGATCGAGCCAGCAATGAATATCAAGAGAAACACCGGCCGGCGGATTGTGATCCTGGTCCTGCTCTTGCTGGGCACCGGAGTTGCGGCGGCCCAGACCGGCAGTCTCAAGATTCAGGTATTCGATGAGGACGGCGAACTTCCCGGCGCCACCGTCACCCTCAGCAGCAACCGCGGCTACATTGTCGCCACTACGCTGATTACCGATGAGTCGGGCGTCGTCGACTTCCAGATTTTAAGAGCCGGGCTGGGCTACACCATCGAGGTATCGTTCCCGGGATTCTCCACGGTGCGCAAGTCCGAAATAAGAATCCCGATCAACCGTACCGTGGTGGAAGGGATCCGTCTGGCGGCCGAGTTGAAGGAAACGGTCCGGGTGGTGGTGGAGCGGGACGTGGTGGACCTGGAGAAGGTGGAGACTTCCACCCGGTTCAGCGACGAATTCATCCAGGACCTTCCGGTGCCGGGCCGGTTCTACCAGAACGTGCTGACGCTGGCGCCCGGCGTGCAGGACGCCGACGGCGACGGCAACCCGAACGTCCATGGATCCCGGTCCCGGGATTTCAAGGCGGTGGTCAGCGGGGTGAGCAACGTCGACCCCCTTACCGGCCAGCAGATGAACCAGATCAACCCGAATTCCATCGAGGAGATGGAAGTGATCACTGCCGGAGCCGGCGTGGAGTTCGGCAGGGCCCAGGGCGGCTTCGCCCACATTATCCAGAAGCAGGGCAGCAACGATTTCGAAGGGTTGGTGGAGTTGCTGTACCGCTCCGATGAACTGGACGGGGACGCCTTTTCCGCCTCCCGGGGAAGCGGGTCCGGTCCGGTGAGCTACCGCACCTACCAGCCGTCGTTCCAGATCTCCGGACCGATTATCAAGGACAAGCTGTGGTACCGCCTGTCCCACGAATTGATCGACCGGGAGGACCCGGTGGATATCACGACGTCGGTGGAAGTGGTCAAGACCAGGTGGCAGATCAACTCGGACCAGCTGACCTGGCAGGTGACTCCGCGAAACAAGCTGGCGTTGCAGTATCAGTACGACCCGCTGGAGGTTACCAACCTCGGTATCAGCTCGATCCGCGGTCCCGAGTCCTCGGTGCGGTCCCGGTACGGCGGCGATACCTATTCCTTGACCTGGACCGCTCCGTACTCCACCCGCCTGCTGGTGGACAGTACCCTGTCCTACCAGGACACGGAATTCAGTCTGGCGCCCACGGCGCCGGGGACGCATAACACCTGCTATCCCGACCGCGGGGACGGTACGGCCAACAGCAAGTTGACCGGCGCTTTCTGCTTCGACGCCATCAACACCCGCTACAGCGGCGCCTACAACGTGGACCACCTCGATCACCGCCAGCGGTTCACCATGAAGTCCACGGCGAACCTGTACGGCGGCCGGTTCTGGGGCATGAGCCACCGCATCAAGCTCGGTTTCAGCATCGAGAACGAGCGGTACTTCAGGAACCTGACCGTCCGGCCGGAGATGACCCTGAGCTACAAGCAGGCTTTCACCGACCCCGAATCGGAGGACCCGAAGGACCCGAACGACGAACTGCCCACCAACGACGACGAGCCCCTGACGTGGGGAGCCCCGCCCCTCAAGGCGGTCCATGTGGCCCGGGTCTCCATTCCTGAATCGGTTGCGACGACGTCCACCGGAACGAACTGGGCGCTGTTCGTCGAGGACCAGGTCAAGCCGCTTGCGAACCTGAGCGTGACGATGGGCCTCCGGGTGGACAGCGAACAGTTGAACGGAGGCGGCCGGACCGCTATTGATCCGGAGGCCGATTACATCCGGTACCTGGAAGGTTACTCCGCCATCGAGACGGCCACCGGACTGGATCCCACCGGCACGGACCAGTTGAACCTGATCGTGGCCAACTTCGTGGCCCGGGGCGATATCTTGGACTTCTACACCCAGGTCAGCAACGCTTCCGGGCTCCCGTTGATCGCCTGCTCCGGCCTGTGCAGCTCCAGCTTCCACCTCAAGACCCAGCAACAGCCGGACAGCCTGGCGATATCCAACAGGAACGTGTCCCCGTTCCTGTCGGTGGCCTGGGATCCATGGAGCGACGGCAAGACCAAACTCTCCTTCACTGTGGGAAGACATTACAACAGCACGGTCCTGTCGGTTCCTCTGGAGGAGGTCCGCCCGGTGACCGCCGACGTCGCCATCGGGTGCTCGGGATATTTCTGCCAGGTCGGCGACACTTCCATCGTGCCCAACATTACCGAAGTCCGAGACGACCTGCGGACGCCGTACCAGGATGAGTGGGTGGTGGCGCTGGAACGGGAACTGTTCCCCGAGACTATGGCCCGGGTGACCTATATCAACCGCAAGTACCGGGATCAGTTCCAGGACCGCGACCTGAATCATATCCCCGGGGATTACTACACCAATGCCGATTGCCGCTATGGGCCGACGGATCGGGCCCTGGGCCCGGACGGGATCCTGGACGACTGCACCGGCGATCTGTTGCCGCCGCCGTTCGTGCCTCCGGGGACGCCTGAGCCGCCCATCGATGACGATGATCTCGGTCTCGGCTTCGCCGCGACGCCCCAGCCGGACGGTTTCCCCGACCTGTACATCCAGAACCCGTTCTGGGGCGAGGTGTTCCAGGTCGGGAACTTCAACAGCTCCGATTACGAAGCGTACGTTCTGGAGATCGTGCGCCGGCAGTACCGCGGCTGGGAGCTGCAGGGGTCATACGCCTGGTCGCGGTCCACCGGGGACGGGGAGGACTTCGGCCAGGGCATTGGCGACGACCGCAGCCTTGTGGACACGGAATACGGGTACCAGTCCCAGGACCAGCGCCATGTGGTCAAGCTCAACGCGACTACGGTAACTCCCTGGGGGGTCCGCCTGGGCACCGCCGTCATCTGGCAGTCAGGGCTTCCGTATTCGGTGATTCTGCGCAAGGGGGCCATGGATGCGGTGCCGCCGCCCCTGGGCGCCATCGGGCTTCCGGCGATCCGGAGCCGCACCAGTTTCCCCGACGGTCTCCGCAACAGCGGCCGGAACATAGACTGGTGGAACGTCAACGCCAGGATCACACGGGAGATGAATCTTCCCCGGGGCCAGAACCTGCAACTGTCGGCGGAGGTCTACAACCTGCTGGATTCCCGGGTTCTCCAGATCTACAACCCGGCTACCGAGTCCGGCCTGCAGGTCAACGGAGTAAACGAGTCCAGGGTAACCACCGGGCGCTCCTACCAGTTGACGGGTAAACTGACGTTTTAAAAGGTCTCCCCGGCGCCTCCGGGAAGTAACCGATGCCGAACAAGGGTTCCAAAGACCACCGCCAGTCTCTGGCGCTGGCAGGGGAGGAGGCTGCCGGCCGGTTCCTGCAAAAGCAGGGCATGCGGATTATCACCCGTCGTTACCGCTGCCGCGCCGGTGAAATCGACCTGATCCTGGACCACGCAGGAGTCCTGGTGTTCACCGAAGTCAAAACCCGAAAAAGCGACGCCTGCGGCCGTCCCTGGGAGGCGGTGAACCGGAACAAAATGCGCCGCATCGCCCGAGCCGCTGCATGGTATCTAACCGCCACCCGGCAGCCCGGACGAACCTGCCGGTTTGACGTTGTGGAGCTTATCGGATCCAACCCCGAAAACTTCAAAATCAGACACTATCCGGACGCTTTCCGGCTATAACCACCGATTTGACGAATCCACAGCGTTGCAGTATCTTGAGCCGCTGCCAACCTAACGGCGCGGGAATAGCTCAGTGGTAGAGCACGACCTTGCCAAGGTCGGGGTCGCGGGTTCAAATCCCGTTTCCCGCTCCAAATGGACCACCTTCGGGTGGTCTTTTCTTGTCTGGAGCCAGGTAAACAAACTCGAACCAAACTGAAGTGGGCCGATCCGGTTAATTCCTTCCTGCCCACGCGTTATAATCAATCGAACTATACGGAAGTTGCGAAACAGCTTTCGATAAATGAAGGAAATGGTATGAGTAAATTGACATTCGGAGTCATCGGTACTTCAAGGAAAGAAGATGAGCAACGTATTCCGATCCATCCGGAGCATATGCTGCGCCTTCCTGAAAATATTCGTCGTCAGTTGATATTTGAAGAAGGTTACGGGAAGCCATTGGATACTGATTCGGAAATGGCGGCTCAGTCGGGTGGCGTTGCCGCACGTAACGCACTATTAGCAGAAATCGGGAATGTCATTCTTGCCAAACCGACAGTAGCGGATTTTGAGGAACTGCAGGAGGGTGGAATTCTCTGGGGTTATCCGCATTGCGTGCAGCAACAGTCGCACACTCAAGTTGCGATCGATCGCAAGCAGACGCTCATTGCCTTTGAAGATATGTTTGTGTGGGGACCCAACGGAGAGATCGGCCGCCACACTTTCTACAAGAACAACGAAATGGCGGGCTACTGCGGGGTCTTACTGCCCTGCAGCTGAGAGGAATCGACGGGCACTACGGCAACCAACGCAAAGCGATCATTTTCAGTTTCGGAGCGGTCAGCCGCGGTGCGATATACGCCCTTAAGGCGCGTGGCTATAGAGATATTACGATTGTATCCAGCGTCCGGACCACGAAGTACGTGAGGAAGTGCTTGATTGTCACTATGTCCGTATTCGTGAAGGTAATGAAGGTGAAGCGCGTATGTTGGTTGTTGAACACGACGGATCCGGAACACCATTGCTCGATCTGATCAGCCAATCGGAAATCATCGTAAACGGAATCCTTCAGGAACCGGATGATCCCCTCGTCTTTGTGACTGAAGAGGAAATATCTTATCTCAAGACCGATGGGCTTGAGTCATAAATGTTAGTTGCGACGAGGGTATGGGAGTTCCACCGCGACACATTAATGAAATTGTTTATGGTGCGAGATTGTTATGCGGTATACGGCACTGCGTCTGGGGCGGTTCTTTGGCATGTCCGCCGAATTTTGGCTTGGTCTGCAAATGGACTACGAACTGGACACGGAAAGTGAACGGCTCAAAGGCAGGCTTGAAAAAGAAGGAGACGAATATGGCAAGTTGGGTAGGCGGGAGCGACGGATATAATCCGCGCGGTCGCACTGCTCCTCATGGCAGTGCTCACCTTCCGGTTGGTCGGGATCATCGCCGCCTGGTGTTGCTGGTAGCGGCGATTGCACTGGTGCCCGGGCTTGCATGTCGCATCTTACCAACCGGAGCCTGGCTGAGCTTCAATCTCCGCCCCAAAGCACGTTCAGCAGCCACCGGGTTTGAGCCCGGCAGCTGCTGAACGTATGCCTGCATAAACGCGGACCGCTACTCCATCTGGGAAATCGTCATCTCCACGGACCCGCTGGGGTCGAAGTCGATTGTGAGGGAGACTTCACCGTCCAGCATGGAGATGTAGGTCAACAGGCCGTCGTCGAGCATCGTCTCCATGGAGTTCACGGTCCGGGTGGTAATAGTCATTTCCGTCATCCCGCCGCCGAGATCGTCGAGGGTCAACTCGCCGTGGGGCGTATCGGCCACCATGACGTCGATCATCTCGTAGATCTCTTCATCGACGATCCCTTCGGCGGCATGATGCGAGAATGCAGGGGCGCTGAACAGCGCAAGGCACAGAACGGTGGCGATTAGCAGGTTACGCATGATGTTTTCCTCCATTGGTCTGTGTCCACGTAACGTAGTCACAGGCGCAATATTGCAAGGGCTGTGCCATGCGATCGTTACCGTATTTTTACGGTATTGTCGGGCCGGTAGTGCGAGGATCGTAAGGGGGCGGAGGATCTTGAAACGGCCCGCACGGTAAAAAGTTCACGGTCCGCTCAGAGCATCTTCTCGTCGAAATTCTCCAGGAAGTTCTTGAGTCGAGCCAGGAACTGGTCCGCCACCGCGCCGTCCACCACCCTGTGATCGTAGGACATGGAGATGTACACCATCGGCCGGATGGCGATGGCGTCGTCGATGACTATTGGCCGCTTCTCGATGCCGCCGATCCCCAGGATCGCCACCTGGGGCTGACTGATGATCGGGAGCCCGAACAGCCCTCCGAAGATCCCCGGGTTGGTTATGGAGAAGGTTCCTGCCTGGACTTCGTCCGGGTTGAGCTTTTTGGTCCTTGCCCGTTCCGCAAGGTCGTTGACCTGTTTGGACAGGCCGGCCATGGAGAGTTCGTCGGCGTTTCGGATCACCGGCACGATCAGGCCAGGATCCAGGGCGACGGCGATGCCGATGTTGAGGTCGTTGTGGTACACCACCGCGTCGCCGTCCACCGATGAGTTGATCACCGGCCAGGCCCGCAGGCCGTCGCACACCGCTTTGATGAAGAACGGGGTCATAGTCAGCTTCGTGTTGTGGCGGTCGAGGTAGGACTGCTTGAATTTCGACCGCAGTCCCACGATGCGGCTCATGTCAACTTCGAACACCGACTGCACGTGGGCCGAGGTCCGGCGGGACTCGATCATATGCTCGGCGATCTTGCGGCGCATGGGGGACATGGTCTCCCGATAGTCCCTGCCGGCGGGTGTGGACGGCTTTGTTGCTCCGCCCTCTTCGATGAAGGCGAGGATGTCTTTCTTGGTCACACGGCCGCCGGCGCCGGTGCCGGGAATCTGGGTCGGGTCGATGCCGTGTTCGGCGGCGATGTTCCGCACCACCGGGGAGACGAACACGCCCGGCGCCCCCGTGGTCGTTTTCGCCGGTTTGGGAGTCGGTGCAGGGGATCGGGCCGGTTCCGGTTTCTGTTCTTCAGGTGCGGGAGCGGGAGCTGCGGCTGCAGCGGTTGCGTCGGTCTCCATGACAGCGACGACCTCGTTCACCGGGACCGTTTCCCCTTCCTGGCTCTTGATCTCCACCAGGGTGCCGGCGGCAGGAGCAGGGATCTCGGCATCGACCTTGTCCGTGGAAATCTCGAACAGCGGCTCGTCCCGCTTCACCGTCTCGCCGACCTTCTTGAGCCAGCGGGTAATGGTGCCCTCGGCTATCGATTCCCCCATCTGGGGCATCGGTACGTCAATGCGCATAATCGGTCACTCCTGTCTAGATATGGATGCTGCGGCCATGGACGTTCAACGCCGCCTCGTGCATCGCCTCGGCCAGGGTCGGGTGGGCGTGGACGGCGTGGAACAACGCCTCGGTAGTCGCCTCCAGGCTCACCGCGGCAATCGCCTCCGAGATCAGTTCGGTGGCGTGGGGGCCGATAATATGTACGCCGAGGATTTCGTCGTACTGCTTGTCCGACACAATTTTTATGAACCCGCGGGTATCCCCGATGATCTTCGCCTTGCCGCTGGCGGTGAACGGGAATCTGCCTATGGAAACCTCATAGCCCCGCTTTACCGCCTCTTGCTCCGACAGGCCCACCGATGCGATCTCCGGTGAGCTGTAGGTGCAGGACGGGATCTTGTCGTAGTTCATCGGGTGGGGAGATTTGCCGGCGATATGCTCTGCGGCAATCACCCCTTCATGGGAGGCGACATGGGCCAGGGCCGGGGTTTTGACAATGTCGCCAATGGCGTAAATGTCCGGCTCCTCGGTTTGCATCATGCCGCTTACCTTGATGAACGGTCCGTCCATGGTCACGGCGGTCTTCTCCAGGCCCAGATCGGAAGTCACCGGGTTGCGGCCCACCGCCACCAGCAGGATCTCGGCGCTCAATTCCACCGTCTCTCCATTTTTTTTGGCCCGGATCCGCACGCCGCCATCCACCTTTTCCACCGTTTCGATCCCGGTTGCGGTATGGACGTCGATCTTCCGTTTCCTGAGAGCCTTCTCCAGTTCCTTCCCCAGGTCGGGATCTTCCAGCGGCACCAGGTTCGGGAGAAGTTCCACCAGGGTCACCCGGCTGCCGAAGGATGCATAGATCGAGGCGAACTCCACTCCCACGGCGCCTGCTCCCATAACAACCATCGATTCGGGGATACGGTCCAGAACCAGGGCATGGTCGGAGCTGATGATCTTCTCGCCGTCGAACTCCATACCGGGCATTGCGCGCACCGTGGAGCCGGTGGCCAGGATGATCTTGCCGCTCTTGACGGTGAAGCGATCGCCCTGTTCGGGGGTGACCTGCACCGCTCCTTGCCCCGCCAGCCTGCCGGCGCCCCTGATCAGGGTAATGCCGTTCTTCTTCAGCAGGAACTCCACCCCCTTGGCGTTGGTAGTGACGGTCTTCTTGCGATATTTCTGGACGCGGTTCAGGTCGAGCTCGGCGGACGGGATCATCACGCCGAAACCTCCGGCGGTCCGTGCGGTCTCCAGCACTTCCGCCGAGTGCAGCAGCGCCTTGGTCGGGATGCATCCCCAATGCAGGCAGGTGCCCCCCGGCAACTTGTATTTTTCAATCACCGCGGTTTTCAGACCCAACTGGGCTGCCCGGATGGCGGCGACGTAACCGCCTGGTCCGGATCCGATAACAGTGAGGTCGAACCGCTCATTAACGGACACGTTGAACTCCTGGGCCGTGAAAAGCATCAATGTATCGAAGGGCTGTTGGAGCGTCAAGAATGTTACAATCCGTGGTCATTATGCCCCATCTTCCTGATTCAGGTTGCCAGGCGCTGGTGGAATCGATCCGCCGGGAGATAAAGGACCAGGGCCCGGTCACCTTCGCCCGGTTCATGGAACAGTGCCTGTACCACCCGAAACACGGTTACTACACCCACGGCGGGAGCCGCATCGGCCGGGACGGTGATTTCTTCACGGTGAGTGACGTCGGAACCGATTTCGGCGCCTGCGTGGCGAGGCAGATCGGTGAGATCGACCATGCCCTGGGCAGGCCGGACCGGTTCAGCCTGCTGGAGTTCGGCGCCGGCCGGGGGCTCCTGGCGAGGGATATCCTGGATGCCGTCGCTATCCAGGACCAGGGTCTGTCAGGCAGGCTGCGGTACACCCTGGTGGACCGCAGTCCCGGGATGCGCGACAAGGCCGCCAAAGAGGCGGCGGAACTCCGTTCGGCAGATCCGGAAGAACTGGCCGCCGTTCCGGCAGGCGTCGGGTGCATCGTTGCCGTGGAACTGTTCGACGCCTTGCCGGTTCATCGCGTGGTCCGCCGGGAAGGAGCGCTGCGGGAGGTCCGGGTAGGGGTCGGTGGGGACGGCAGGCTGGAGCCGGTAGAAGCCGAACCGTTGCCTGCGGTGGCCGCCTATGCCGAGCGGTATGGCGCCGCCGCCCTGGAAGGGCAGGAGGCGGAGATTTGCCTGGAGGCGGAGGGGCAGTTCAACCGGATGGCGGCCACCCTGGAATCCGGTTTCATGCTCCTTACGGACTACGGACACCGGGCCGCGGAACTGTACGACGCCACCCGGCCCCGGGGAACGCTCCTGGCGTACCATCGCCACACCACCAATGAAGACTTCTTTCACCGGGTCGGGGAACAGGATCTCACCGCCCATGTGAACTGGACCGGGCTCATGGATCATGCCGCCGCCGCCGGATGGCGGACCATCGCTCTCACCACCCAGGACCGCTTCCTCGTGGCCAACGGCATCCTGGACCGCTTCGAGGTCCGGGACGAGTCGGACTGGCGGGACCCCGGCACGGTGGAGAAGCGCATGAAAGCGATGCAGCTGATCCATCCCGACGGCATGGGGCGGATGTTCCAGGTCCTGGCGCTGTACCGCGGGCAAGACGAGCCGCCGGAACTCGAAGGGTTGGCCGATCCGTACCGGCGCTAGACGGTATAATCCGGACATGGGCTTGTTCTCTCGGATTCTTTTGGTGCTGATGCTGGTTACGGCAGGCTGCAGCGAACCGCCGCCGACGGTGGGCGGCAAGGTGGTGGGGAATTCCGGCGAGGTCGGGGTGGAATCGATCCCGGCGGTGAGGTTGTTCGAGAACCGGTCCACCGCGCTCATCGAGTGGCACAGGGCCGGTGTCCGTGACCGGGTCCTGCTGCATCTGGGCGGCCATGCCGGTCTGGACTGGCTCCCCGACATCACCGTGGCCCGCATCGCTGCCGCCCGGCCTGACGAACTCCCGGGCCTGGAGTTGCACCCGTACATCATGGACGGCAACGATCTCAGCCGTTTCGGCATCGGGAATTTCATCTACCCGGCGGCGCGCATGGGGATTGTCCGGGAACTGGTCTGGGTCGTCCCCGACGGCTCTCTGGCAAACCCGGAAGCGGTAACCCGCATGGCCCGGGAGATCCTGGTCGGCCGCTTGGAGATGGTAGCGGTGGAGGAGGCTTTAAGCCTCCGGGCCATAGGCAGCATGATCCAGGGTGAGATCCTGGGTGTTCCGCTTATCGTTTGTGAGATCGGGGATCTGCCTGCAATCCATGAGCCGGTGCTGCTGGACGTCGATCTCGATTATTTCACCACCCGCTCGGCGATTACCCGGGAGGTCACGGCGGATCCCTGGATCACACCCCGGGCGGTAGTGGACATCCTGCATAAGAAACAGATCCGGACCGACCTGGTCACCATGTCATATTCGACTCTCGGCGGGTTCCTGCCGCCGGGGAGCCGCTGGATAGGGCCGGCCATGGTCCGTGAACTGCGATCCCCCGGGGCCGAACCGCCTCCCGGGGACAGGGCCCGCATGGAAGCCGAGGAGGCGAGAGCGGCCGGGGATACGGAACGCGCCGCCAGGTTGTACGGCGAATGGACCCGCGTCGAACCGGACAGCGCCAGCGCCTGGTTCTGGTACGGCAGATTGCTGGCCGCCGCCGGTCGCCACAGGGAAGCGTCGGATGCCGGCCGGCAGGCGGTGGCGCTGGACCCGATCCTGGCTCATCAGGAACTGTTCGAAGGGGACCGGCTGTGGTTCAACCGGGATTATGGCTCGGCCCTGGCGGCGTACGAGCGGTACCTGGAACGGCTGCCGGTAGGGCCGTTCACCGCCTATACCCTGCGCCGGCAAGGCGGTTGTCTCATGCGCGCCCACCGCGACGCCGAGGCGATGGCGGTCTACCGCAGGATGCTGGAACTGGCGCCGGATCATGGCGCCAGCCTGCTGGACCTGAGCACCCTCCTGCAGAAGAGCGGTGACATCGACGGATCGCTGGAACTGTTGCGGAAAGCACGGGAGATCCTGCCGGACCGTTCCGACTGCGCCATGGCTTTGGGGACCACCTATCTCATGAAGGGCGATGTCAGTTCCGCTATCCCCGAACTGGTCGCCGCAGCCGAGCTGAAGCCGGCTTCAGTGATTATTCGACGGAACCTTGCCATTGCGCTGATCCAGAATAACCGGCCGGCGGAGGCTGTCGACCACATCCGAACCGCCCTGCGGCTGGAACCGGACAACCCGGCTATCCGGCAGATCGCCATGCAGTTGCAGCGTGCAGGTATCCGGCCCTGAACCAGGGATAAAGTGGTACGATTCCTATTCAAAACCATGGGAGGTACCGTGAGACCGACTGAAAGCCTGCCCGCCTTCCTGTTTTTCCTTATCGCGGTGTTCGGTTCCCTGGGGACCTTCGGGTATCTCATGGAGAGCCGCCTGTCCCTGCTGGCCGCCGCCATGCCCTCGGACCGGTTCAATCGCTGGGGCGAGCGGATCCGGGGAGTCCTGGTGTTCTTCATCGGGCAGCGGCGGATCCTGAACCGGCGTTATTTTTGGCCGGGCCTCATGCACGCCCTGATCTTCTGGGGGTTCCTGGCCGTCGCCCTGAACTCGGTGCACTTCGTCGGAGGCGGCTTCAGCGCCGGCTGGCATCTGCCCGGGTTCGGCCCCGGGTCCATCCCGGGAGAAGGGTACGTCCTCGTCCGGGACATCTTCGAGTTCCTGGTGCTGGTCATGGTGCTGGTGGCCGTGGTCCGGAGGTTGTTCCTGCGACCGTCGCGGTTGACCCTGTCCGGCGATGCCCTGCTTGTTCTGGGCATGATCGGCGCTCTGATGCTCACCGATCAGTTCATGGCCGGCATCGAAACGGCCCACCATGCCGGATCGGGCTACCGTTCCCTGGCCGGGGAGGCGCTGGCGCCGTTCATGGCCGGTCTCAGTTCCGGAGCGGCGGAGACGTTTTACTATTCGGCCTGGTGGATTCACCTGGGAACCTTGCTGTTCTTCCTGACCTTCCTGCCGGTGTCGAAACATTTTCACGTCATCACCGGTCTGCCTTCCGTCCTGTTCCGCCGGCTGGACAGCGGCTCCCTGCCGTCCATGGATCTGGAGAATCTGGAGAACTTCGGCACCTCCGGCTTCAAGGACATGCGTTGGAAGGACATCCTGGACGTGTACTCCTGCACCGAGTGCGGGCGGTGCCAGGAGGCCTGCCCGGCGTTCCATACCGGCAAGCCGCTGAACCCTAAGCAGATCAACGAAGATATGCGTGAAGCGCTGTTTCCGGCGCTGCCCGCCCTGCTGGGCCGTGCAGGCGAGGGGGTGGACGTCGCAGGACCGGCGCTGCCCACCACGACTATCGCCGACGACGTGTTGTGGTCCTGCACCACCTGCCGGGCCTGTGAGGAGGCGTGCCCGCTGTTCATCGAGTTCATCGACCGCATCGTCGGCATGCGACGCAAGCTGGTGCTGGAGGACAGTTCGTTCCCCGGCGAATTGACCGCCATGTTCAAGAACCTGGAACGGCAAGGCAATCCGTGGGGGATCGACCCCTCGGAGCGCACCGAGTGGACCGCGGGGCTGGACGTGCCGCTTATGGCCGACCGGCCGTCAGATGTGGAATATCTTCTGTGGGTCGGATGTGCAGGCGCTTTTGACGATCGCAGCAAGAAGGTGGCCCGGGCCACCGCCAGGCTGCTGACTGCGGCCGGCGTGAAATTCGCCATCCTTGGGAAGGAGGAAACCTGTACCGGCGATTCGGCCCGTCGGGCCGGGAACGAGTACCTGTTCCAGATGCTGGCGGCACAGAACGTGGAGACCCTCAACGGGTACGGGGTCAAGAAGATCATTGCCCAGTGCCCACACTGTTTCAATACCTTGAAGAACGAGTATCCGGAGTTCGGCGGCCGGTACGAGGTGGTGCACCACTCCCAGGTCCTGGCGGAACTCATGGCTGACGGCCGTTTGCCCTTGAAGCAGACTGCTGCCGATCTGCCGCCGGTGACTTTCCACGATTCTTGTTACATGGGTCGTCACAACGGTGTTTACGACCAGCCCCGCGAGATTCTAAAGGCGGTTCCCGGGTTGGAACTGGTGGAGATGCCCCGGAGCCGGGAGAACGGGTTCTGTTGCGGGGCCGGCGGCGCCCGGATGTGGCTGGAGGAATCCTTGGGGACCAAAGTCAACCTGGACCGTGTGGAGGAAGCGGCGCAGACCGGAGCCGGTGTTGTCGCCTCCTCGTGCCCGTTCTGCATCACAATGCTGGCCGACGGGGTCAACGACACCGGCCGGCAGGAAACGATGCAGGTCCTGGATATCGCCCAGATCCTGGAAAGCCGGCTGGCCGGCGTGGCTGAAGGCGGTGAGGGATCCGACGCATGACGGGCCGGTTCCCGGTCCGGGCCGGTCTGCTGTTGTCGGTGGTTTGTCTGGCCGTTACCGGGACGATCCTGGCAGGCTCCTCAGGCGTGGTGGTGGATTCCCGATTCCTGCCGATCATCGGCGCAGAGGCCTGTCTCGTGGAAGAAGACCGCACCGGGCCGTGCATCCTCACCGATGGCGGCGGGGAGTACGTCCTGCCGGATTCGGAGATGACCAGGGTGCGGATATCCCACCGCAACTACATCCCGGTGGTGGTTTCGGCGGTGGACCAGGTCAAACCGGTCATGCTGGAGCGAGCCGCCGTTCTCGTGCTGTTCGCGGTGAACGACAGTACCGGGGATGTCCTGCCCGGGGGTGAGTTCTGGATCAGCGGCGCCGGTGGCGCCCGTAACGGTCCGTTCCCTGTGAGTGCAGGCGGAACCCGGGTCAAGTCCCTGCGGCCCGGGCGGATCGCGGTGCGGGTGGAGGTCCCCGGCTTCCACCAGGAAGTTCCGGTGTGGGTAGGGCTGGATGCCGGCCTCGAGACCCGGGTGGAGGTCCGGCTGGTTGCGGTCAGTCCGGCCAGGTGATCCGGAACGACCGTTCCCTGGGCAGGATCACCTGCGGATCGCCTCCCTGACCGAGGTCCAGAACCGCCAGGCCCGCCATATCAGAGGCGACGAACAGGATATTGTCCCGCAGGGTGGAACGCAGCGCCGGGAACGAGCGGGGCAGGACCATGGCGGCCAGTTCCACCGGAGCGTCCGGCTCGGCCAGGTCCACAATCTGGATGCCGTGGCCGCCCCGGCAGATGGTGGCGATGTGATCCCTGAGAGACACGCTTAACGCCTTGCCCGGCCCTGTGATTACCGCCATCCGTTCCACCCTGTCGCCGGACTCCAGCCTGAACACCAGGACACCCTGTTTCCCCGCCGCCACCAGCAGGAGGTTCCCCTCGAGGGCGACATCCAGGGCGCCCTCGGTGTGGTGCACCGACCGGATAGCCCGGGGTCGGTCCGTCCGGCTGATATCGAACAGCCGCACGCCGGCGGTTCCCTCGGCGGTGGCCAGCAGGTTCCCGTCCAGCGCCATCCCGCGCACCCGGTTGCGGGACGAGACTGCGGTTTTGCGCACCGGCTTTTCCATACGTGAGATGTCCACCGCCACCAGCCCCTGCACTCCATCGGCAAGGAGAGCGACACCGTCTCGGACGAAGACCTGCCGGGTCATCCCCGGCGTGTCGTAGCGCCCCTTCAGGGTCGGATTCTCCTCGTCGGCAAGATCGACCATGAGCAGGCCGAGATCGCCGGCGGCCAGGAAGGCGGTATCGCCGTCAAGGGCGATCCCGGTGACGGTGGAGGTCAGCTCCAGGCTTCCGATCCGTTGAGGTTCGGACAGGTCGGCGATATCCAGGATATCGAAACCGGAACTCCTACCGATATACGCCCGGTCACCGCGGACCACTACTTCGAAGGTGCGCACCGCCTTTTCCAGCCGGTCCCGATCGATTTCGGGCCGGTCCTTCTTGCCGCCGGCAGCCGGTGCGGTCCAGACCGCTACTGCCAACATCAGGAAAGCCGATACGGATCGCAAATAACGTCCGGTCATACGGGTCCCTCTCTCATCAGTGAAAAGGTATCATGCTCTACCGTGAAGCGAAGCAGCACCATCGGCCTGGCGCTCACCGGCATTCTGCCGGCGGTGGCTCTGGCAGCGTTCCTGTTCCAGGGGAGTTGGGGTGAGAAGCTGTTGGCGTTTTCCTGCGCTGCGCTTCCGGCGGCTTTCTATCTCATCGCACCAGGGGCGGGCCGGACCGGTGGCCGCAGGGTGGCCTTCCCGGTGTTGCTCGGGATCGTTCTCCTGGCCGGCCTGTTCGGCGTTCGCTTCCTTTCCGCCGCCGGACGAGGCGCACAAGGACTGCACTGGCTGATCCTGGTCCTCTGGTGCCTGCCGCTGATCCTGGTTTCCCTCTTCCACGCCGTGTGCGATCGGGACGACGGACTGGACGATGCTGTCGCCGAACTGGAGCGGCGGTTCGGGCGCCGGGAGGGTGACGATTGAGGGCGGCAGTGGCACTGGGGTACCTGGCCGTGATGGTGGTCATCGGGCTCTGGGCGGCGAGGCGGACCCGCACCCAGGACGATTACTTCGTGGCTGGAGGCCGTCTCGGATTGTGGGTAACCGGTCTGGCGGCGATGTCCGCCGGCTTCAGCGGTTTCGTATTTTTGGGAGGTCCGGGCTACTTCAGCCAGGTAGGTTCCGGATCCCTGTTCATCGTGATCCCGGTGGGGTTCACCGCCGGGATGATCTCGCGGGTAGTCGGCAGGCGGTTGCGCCTCCTGGCCGCGGTACGAAGGCTGTACACCGTTCCCGACGCGGTGGAAGCGCGGTACGGCCGGACGGCCGCCGGTCTGGCGGCGGTGGCTGTGCTGGCCGGAACCGTCGGTTACCTGGGGGTTCAGATCCTGGCGGCGGGGCGGCTGATCGAGATCGTGTTCCACACCAGGAACCTGCTGGGCGGGTGGAGCCTCCCTCTCGCCATGACCGCCGGACTGGTGGTGGTCCTGGTCTACAGCGTTGCCGGCGGGATTCTGGCCGGGGTCTACACCGACCTCGTCCAGGGCGGTTTGATGCTCGTAGTGGCGGTGGCGGTATTCGCCTGGGCCCTGACCGCAGGGGGAGGGTGGACCGGGATTACCGGCAGTATCGCCGCCGATCCCCGTTACGGGGAGAGTTTCCTGGACCCCCTGGGCCGCATGCCGTCATTCCAGGCCCTCGGTTTCTTCTTCGTATTCGGGATCGGTGCTCTGGGGCAGCCCCACGTCCTGCACAAGTTCTACATGCTGCGGGATCCCCGCCAGTTGCGCTGGATGCCCTGGATTCTTGGTGGCGGCCAGAGTGTTTGTCTCCTGATCTGGCTCGGCGTCGGTCTGGCCGTGCCGGCCCTGGTGGCAGAGGGCCGCATGATCCTGCCGGAGAATCCGGATGGCGCAGCAGCGGCGTTTCTCATCCAGTTCACACCGGATCTCCTGTCCGGGCTGGCTCTGGCCGGTGTCCTGGCCGCCATCATGTCCACCTCCGACTCGTTCGTGAATATAGGAGCCGCCGCTCTGGTCCGGGACCTGCCCCGGGCCCTGGGGCGCACGGTTCGTCCCGGTCTGGGCGCGCCGCGGCTGGCCACCGTGGCCATCGGCCTGGCCGCCTTCCTGCTGGCCTGGTGGAAGGACGACCTGATAGCCCTTCTGGGCAGTTTTGCCTTCGGGATCTTTGCCGCCGCCCTGACCCCGGCCCTGGCGGTGGGGCTGCACTGGAAACGTGTCACCCCGGCCGCCGCCGCTGCGTCCATCGCTGCCGGCACCGTTCTGAGCGTCGTCCTGGAGTTCTGGGACAATCCGCCCTGGGGTGAAGGGGTGCCGCCTTCCGCCGTCGCCCTGGCCGCCTCCTTTGTGGTGCTGTTTACCGTCACCCTGACAACCCGGCCGGCCCCACTGCCCAGTGACGTAGACGCCGTCATGGACCTCTGAAAATATTGAAAATAGAAAATAGGGACATTCTGCTTTATCTTACAATAACTACAAAACTGTTGTTATTGTAAGATAAAGCAGAATGTCCCCAATTTTTAATTTTTGGGTTACAATCGTTACGGCACGAAAGTAAAGCAAAAATCAAGAGGTGGAGTATGCAGGTTATCCACCTGGACGTGGCCGATTTTGCCGTAGCGGTGGAGCGGGTGGTGGACCCCGGTCTTCGCAGTCGCCCGGTGATCGTGGCCCCGGATGCGGACCGGGCGCTGGTTGTGACCGTTTCCAGGGAAGCCCGGCGGGAGGGGGTCCGGTCCGGGATGCCGGTCCGGGAGGCGTTGCGGCGCTGTGGCGCCGCCCGGCTGGTCCGCCCCAATGAGCCGTTGTACGCCCGCGCCTTCCGGGCGGTAGGGGAGTTGGCCGGCCGGTTCAGTCCGGTGCTGGAACCTGACTCCCCCGGTCGGATCTACCTGGACGTTACCGGCACCGGCCGACTGTTCGGCCCGCCTCTGGATCTGGCGGCCCGGCTGCGCCGGGAACTCGCGGCCCGGTTGCGTCTGGACGCTGCTGTGGGGGTAGCGGTGAACAAACTGGTCAGTCGGGTGGCCGCCGATCTCACCGAACCGGCCGGGCTGCTGGATGTTCGGGCCGGGAACGAGGCCCCGTTCCTGGCGCCCCTCCGGGTGCGGCAGCTTCCAGGGGTCGGCATCGCCGTGGGCCGGGAACTGGACGCATTGAACATCCGGCAGGTCCGCCAGTTGGCGGTGATGGAGTCGTGCCATCTGGAACTGGCTTTCGGCCGGTTCGGAACGGTGCTGCAGCAACGGGCCAGGGGGATCGACCCGCGACCGGTCCAGCCGCCGATTCGCAAGCCTGAGATCCGGCGGGAGGAACCGCTGGAAGAAGACTCCAACGATCCTGCGGTGCTGCGCGCCGCCTTCCGCACCCTGGTGGAGAGCGCCGGTCTCGAGCTTCGGGGCAGGGGGCTGACGGCGGTCCGCATGGCGCTGGAACTGCGTTATGCCGACTCCAGAACCGGCGGCAGATCGATCCGCGCCGCCTGTCCCCTGGAGCAGATTCCGGAACTGTGGCGTCACGCCGAACAGCTGCTGGAGGCGGCCTTGTCCAGGCGGGTCCGGGTCCGCCACCTCCGGTTCCGCCTGTCCGGCCTGGCCCGCCGCCCCCGCCAGATCGAACTGTTCCCCGACTCCTCGCAGGACGGCCCGCTGACCGCAGCCCTGGACCGGATCCGGACCCGCTTCGGCGAGACGGCGTTGCTGTACGGGCTGCAGATCCCGCCGGGGTAATATTTGATTTTCGCTTTACTTTTGTATATTCTCGATGAGGCACGGAACAAGAGCGAAAATCATGGAAAATACCGGGCGGTTCATCCATCTTCACGTCCACTCCCGCTTCTCCTTCTGCCGGGGAGTGGACGGGCTCCGTGAACTGTGCCGGGCGGTTCGGGAACGAGGCATGGATACCCTGGCAGTTACCGATACCAACGGCCTGTACGGCCTGATCTGGTTCCTGCAGCTCGCCCGTGAAGAGGGGATCCGCCCGATCGTCGGCGCCGAAGCGGTTCAGGGGGAGGAGCGGGCGGTTATCCTGGTGCGGGACGGCGAAGGGTACGCCGGCCTGTGCCGCCTGCTCTCCGACCTGCATCGGGCGGCAGGACCGACGCCCTTCGATCTGGGCCGCGCCCTTATGGAGCTCCCGCCCGGGGTAGTGCTGCTCACCCCGGCGGTCCGACTTCTGGACCGGCTGGCCACCCACCGGGGCACCCGGGACCTGTACGGCGAACTGCGCCCCGACATGGCGCCGATGGAGCGGGGGAAGCTGAAGCGGTTCCTGAAGGAGCACCGCCTTCCCCCGGTGGCCACGTCCGCCGCCTGCTTCGCCCACCGCGAGGGGCACCGTACCCACCGGTTGCTCCGGGCGATCGCCACCCGCTCCACCCTGTCATCCTTCCGGGGCGATGATCCGCCCGGCACCGCGCCGCCGGACTGCTGGCTGGCGGACCCGGCGGTTATGGAGGCGCGGCACCCGGATCTGCCCGAAGCGATAGCCAACAGCCTCAAGATCGCCGACGCCTGCCGGTTCACTCCGGAACTGGGGAAGCCGATCTTCCCGGCGTACGTCACCGACGACGGCAGCGAGCCGGCCGCCCTTCTGGAGCAGCTCTGTCTCGAGGGCGCCCGCAGGCGGTACGGCGGCATCGGCGAGGCGGTCCGCCGCCGGCTGGACCACGAGATGGCGATCATCCGGGAAAAACGGTTCGCACCGTACTTCCTGGTGGTCCGGGAAATCGTCGCACGGGCCCCCCGGACCTGCGGTCGGGGGTCCGCCGCCGCCAGCCTGGTGTCGTACCTGCTCGGCATCACCCACGTCGATCCGATCCGCCACGACCTGTACTTCGAGCGGTTCCTGCACCACGGTCGAAGCGACCCTCCCGACATCGACGTCGATTTCCCCTGGGACGAGCGGGACGATGTCCTTAACTGGGTGTTCGACCATTTCGGGGAGGGGCAGGTGGCGATGATCGCCAACCACTGCACCTTCAGAACCCGTGCGGCGGTTCGGGAGACCGCCAAGGTTCTGGGGCTCCCCGACGCCGAGATCTCCAGGGTGTGCAAGCGGTTCCCGTGGCACGCCGCCGATCCGATGGAGGTGGTCCGGACACATCCCCGGTTCCGCGGGGTGGAACTGGGGGAGCCATGGCCGGAGGTATTCCGCCTGGCGGCGACGGTGCAGGGAGCCGTACGGAATCTGTCGGTGCATTGCGGCGGCGTGGTAATCGTCCCCGGCGGCGTGGACCGGGTGGTGCCGGTGCAGCCGACCCCCAAGGGGTTGCCGGTGGTGCAGTGGGAGAAGGATCAGGCGGAGGACGCCGGCCTGGTGAAGATCGACCTTCTGGGGAACCGTTCCCTGGCGGTGATCCGGGACGCCTCCCGGGAGGTGGCCGGCCACGGCGGGGAGAAAATAGATTTCCACCGCTTCGATCCGACCTCCGATCCCCAAACCTGCGAGATGGTCGCCCGGGGGGAGACCATGGGGGTGTTCTACGTGGAATCGCCGGCGATGCGGCAGTTGCAGGCCAAGTGTGGCAAGGGGGACTTCGAGCACCTGGTGATCCACTCCTCCATCATCCGGCCTGCCGCCAATGTCTACATCCAGGAGTACATCCGCCGCCTCAAGGGCGGTGCGTGGGAGCCTCTGCACCCGGCCCTGGATCATGTCCTGCGGGAGACCTGCGGCATCATGGTCTACCAGGAGGACGTCTCCCGGGCCGCCATCGCCCTGGCCGGCTTCGACGCCTCTTCCGCCGACGATCTCAGGAAAGTCATGTCGAAGAAACACAAGGCGGCGAAGCTGGCGGACTACAAAGACCGGTTCATCGACGGCGCCCGGCGGCGCGGGATCGGCGACGACGCCATCGGCAAGATCTGGGACATGATGCTGTCGTTTTCCGGTTATTCATTCTGCAAGCCGCACTCGGCGTCGTACGCCATGGTGTCGTTCCAGTCGGCTTACCTCAGGGCCCACCACCCGGCGGAGTTCATGGCGGCGGTGATCTCCAACCAGGGTGGGTACTACTCCACCTTCGCCTACGTCTCCGAGGCGAAGCGGATCGGGCTCACGGTGCTGCCGCCGTGCGTCAACCGCTCCATGAAACACTGGACCGGACGGAACGATGCGATCCGGGTCGGCCTGATGCAATTGCAGGGGGTTCCCGACGCCGTCCGGGATCATCTCCTGGAAGAGCGGGAACGGTCCGGGCCGTACCAGGGATTCGATGACCTGCTGGCCCGTGCAGGGGACGCGGCCGGGCCGGAGGCGGTCCGGACCCTGATCCTGGCCGGGGCGTGCGACCGGCTGCTTCCCGCCGGCGGCAGCCGGGCCGACCTGGCCTGGAAGCTGGCGGCCTGGAACCGCCACCGGGAGAGAGCGCCAGCGGCGTCAGGTCTGCCGCCCCGCCTGCCCCGCATGGGCCGTTACGGCGACAAGGCGCTGCTGGAACACGAGATCCGGACCCTCGGTTTCCTGGTCAGCCGCCATCCGCTGACCCTGTACGCCAACGTCATCCGGAAGGCGATGGCGGTCCCGGCCCGGGACCTGGCTCGGCATGTCGGGCGCCGGGTTACCCTGGTCGGCTGGTACGTCACCGGCAAGCAGGTGATGACGAAGCGCGGCGAACCGATGGAATTCCTGTCGTTCGAAGACACCACGGCGCTGTACGAGACGACGTTCTTTCCGAAGGCGTATGACCGGTTCTGCTCCATGATCTCCCGCCATCGGCCGTACTTCCTCGCCGGCCGGGTGGAAGAGAACTACGGCGTGGCGACCCTGAACGTGGACCGGGTGCGTGTGGTGGAGGGACCGCTGGCGGATGAGGCCTGATGGGGTATTCTTCTTCCTGAGGCAAAGGGGGATACCTTGTGAATACGAAGCTGCTATGGACCCTGGCGGTGGTTCTGACCCTGTTCTCGGCGGTCTATCAGCGCATGACCGGGCCGACCTATCCTATAAGGGTGGCGTCGGAGATCGCCGGGCAACCGGTTCAAGCCAGGTTGCTGACCTCCTACAGCGTCTCGTCCGACCTGCCGGTGACGGTAACGGTTTCCGACGAGACCGTTACCGGCGAGGTGCTCTGGCGCCGCCTGGCGGCCGGTGACGACTGGGCCACCGTTCCTATGACCCGGGAGGGGGACCAACTGGCCGCGTCGTTGCCCAGGCAGCCGTCGGCGGGGAAGCTGGAATACAGCGTCGTCCTCGAGTCCGGCGACTCCCGACTGCGGCTGTCCGGGGAAGAGGCGGTGGTGGCCCGGTTCAAGGGTGACGTACCGGCCGTGGTGCTCATCCCTCATATCTTCCTCATGTTCTTCGCCATGCTGTGGTCCAACCGGGCCGCGATGGAGGCGCTGGTCAAGGGGAACAGCTTGGTGCGCCAGTCCCTGTGGACGCTGCTTTTCCTGGTGGTTGGCGGGCTGATCCTGGGGCCGATCGTCCAGAAGTATGCGTTCGGCGCATACTGGACCGGGTGGCCGTTCGGGGGGGATCTCACCGACAACAAGCTGGCGGTGGCGGTGCTGGCCTGGGCCTTTGCAGCCTGGAAGGTGCGGTCCGGATCCCGATGGCCGGCGGTGGTTGCAGCCCTCATCCTGCTGGCGATGTACATGATCCCCCACAGCGCCCTGGGATCGACCCTTGATTATGAGACCATGCAGACGGTGACAGGATGATGAATGTTGCATTGAATCATTATAAATTATGATGTATATTGATACACATGAAATCTATACAGATCACCTTCGATGAACGGTTGCTGGCCGCACTGGATGCTACGGACGAGGTAAAAACAGAAGGGCGCTCCGCGATAATGCGCCGCGCCGTCGAAGAGTATCTCAGGCGCCGCCGCCGGTGGGAGATCGCTGAGAGCTATAAGAAAGCTTATGGGGCGGGGTCCGGTCTTCCGGATGATTTTGCAGGCTGGGAGGACCAGGGCGAATGGCCGGAAGAATAAGCCGGGGCGATATCTGGCTCTACGATTTCAAGCGGCCTGACAAGCGCAGACCGGTCCTTGTCCTGACCCGGCAGGAGGTGATCGACTTCCTGAACACTGTCATGGTCGCTCCGATCACGTCCACTATGCGGGGAGCACCGGGAGAAGTGACCGTCGGCGTTGCCGAAGGGCTCAAACACGATTCGGCGGTTAACCTGGACCATGTCCAGACCGTCCAGCAGAACCGGCTCCACAAGTATGTCGGTTCGTTGTCCGGCGACAAGATGGCTGAGGTGTGCAGGGCGCTGGCCATCGCCACCGGTTGTGCATAACCTGTATCTGAAGGAAACAGGGAGGCCGACTATGAAGAAGCCGATCATCCGCTTGACCCTGCTGATCGCCTTGTTGTGTCTTGCCGGTGGCTGCGGCTCTCAGCCGGTGGAGGATGCGGTCACCGAGCCGGAACCGGTCGCGCCGTTGACGGCGGAAGAGATGGAGAGGGTGCAGGTTCTGGTGGAGCAGAGCATCTGCGCCGAGTGCCATGGCGAGAATCGGGAAGGGAGCGAGACCGGACCGTCCCTCCTGCATGTCGGGGAGCACTGGACCGAGGAGCGGCTGGCGCAATACATCAACAACTCTGAGCTTTACATGGCCTCCCATCCGGAAATACGGGAGCGCAATCCCGGCTTTACCATCGACATGCCGCCGTACACCGACCTGCCGGAGGAAGATCGCAGGCTCCTGGTCCGGTGGGCGCTGCAACAGAGTGAGTGAGGGGGCCGGAAAGCTCGCCGGGAAGATCCATGACCACCTGGCCGACCTGGTCCGGGAGATCCTGGATCGCAAGCCGGGCGGGCATCTGGTGGAGCCGACGCTGCAAGAGGTTCTCCTGGAGTTGACCGTCTCCCTGGCCGACTCGAAGGAGTCGGCTGATCGGTTCTCCCATCGACTTGTCCGGCGCATCGACCACGTCCTGGACGATGCGATCCAGCACGCCGCCATGTTCCGGCCGGGACGGACCTTCTGCCACCGCTGCGGCGGGCCCGGGTGCGAGCATGCCGCGCCGCCAACACCGCGGCATGTGTTCACCGCCTACGGCCCTACGGGGACGCCGGTCTGGAAAGATTTCGCCCAGCAGTGCCTGGAGGAGCGTCACGACGAGGTCGATCGTCTCTACGACGAGCCCCCGGCGTTCCTGACCCTGGTTCGGAATCCGCAGGAACTGCGCAATGAACTGCTGGAGTCGTTCCGAGCCAGGGGGTATGTGCTCCACGGCCAGGTCACCGCCGGGTTCTATACCGTCGGGTCCGGCGCAGCCGGCGGCAGGTCGGTTCTTGCGCTGACCTTCCAGATCGCATCGGCGGCAGGGTCCGGAGGCAGGAAGCGGTACGGGTTGAACATCCTGGGGCGCACACCGGAGGATGGCGCTTTCCCCTGGCGGCGGGCGGTACGGTGGGCCCAGTCCGCCCTGTCCACCCTGGGACGCCGGAGGGATGAAAACCTGGAACCCCGGATTGAGGGCATCCTGAAAGGGCTGGCCCGGCGGCTGAGGCAGGATCACCGTTCCAGGGGGCGCAGGACCCGCCATGCCGAGCAGCGCCACGGATCGGGGGAGCGACCGACCCGCAAGGCGCTGGAGGACCTGGCGGCGGCGGCCTCGTCCGATATTTTCAGGGACGAGCGCACCGGGACGCTGGTGATCCTGGGAGAGCGGGGACGGACCCACTTCTTCAACACCGAGGGCAAACTGGTGAGCAGCGTGCGGTACAGCCGGGACGCCATCGAGGGCAAGCTCAAGAACGGTCTGTGGCGGCAGGCCACCGCACCGGAGATCGAAACGATCAGGTCCGATTCCTGAGGGCGGCCAGCCGCTCCGCCAGTTGCTTTTCCAGGCCGCGGTCGGTCGGTTCGTAGAACGTCGCCCCCCGCAGGCGCTCCGGAAGGCATTCCAGATCGGCCACCCCTTCCGGTTCATCGTGTGCGTAGCGGTACCCTTTACCGTACCCCTCCTGCTTCATCAGTTTCGTAGGAGCATTCCGGAGCGCCATGGGAACCGGATCGGTGGCCCCTTCCCGGATCGCCTGGCGGACCTTCTTCCAGCCCTTGTAGAGGGCGTTGGACTTGGGGGCCAGGGCGTTGAACACCGCCGCCTCCGCCATGGCCAGATCGGCTTCCGGCCTGCCGACGAAATGAACCGCCTCCTTGGCGGCCAGCGCCAGCGTCAAGGCACGGGGGTCGGCCAGACCGACGTCCTCGCTGGCGAACCGCACTATCCGCCGGACGATGTACAGCGGGTCTTCCCCGGCCTCCAGCATCCGCGCCAGCCAGTACAGGGTGGCATCCGGGTCCGAGTTGCGCATCGACTTGTGCAGGGCGCTGATCAGGTTGAAGTGCTCTTCGCCCTCTTTGTCGTAGTACAACGCCTGGTTCTGGATGGTCTCTTCCAGGAGGGAGCGGTTCAGGATGCCTCCTTTGCCCGCTGTGGACGCCATGAACTCCAGAACGTTCAGGGCGTACCGTGCATCCCCCTGGCTGGCCGTTGCCAGAGCGTCCATGACGCCGTCCTCAAGCAGCAGTTCGAGATCGCCGAGCCCGCGCTCCGTGTCTTTCACGGCGGTTTCCAGCAGGCGGGCGATTTCATCGGGGGCCAGCCGTTCCAGGCGGTATACCCGGGTGCGGGACAGCAGGGCGGAGTTGACCTCGAAAGACGGGTTCTCGGTGGTTGCCCCGATCAGGATAATCGATCCGGCCTCTACATGAGGGAGCAGGGCGTCCTGCTGGGCCTTGTTGAAACGATGAATTTCGTCCAGGAACAGGATAGTGCGCCGGCCGGCCGCCTCGCGGTGGCGCACCGCCCTGGCCAGCACTTCCCGAACCTCTTTCAGGCCTACCAGCACCGCCGACATCGGAACGAAGTCCGCCTCGGTCCGGGAGGCGATGATCCGGGCCAGAGTGGTCTTTCCGGAGCCTGGCGGACCCCACAGGATCAGAGAGCCGAAATCGTCCCGGTCGATCGCCTTGCGGAAGGCGGCGCCGGGGCCGATCACCGCTTCCTGCCCGACAAGTTCGTCCAGGGCTCTTGGGCGCATGCGGTCCGCCAGCGGCGCGGAACCGGTATCGAACAATCCCTTCACGGTCCTATCCGAACGGCGATACGCTGTCGTCTCCTTCAAAGGTCGTTTCGTCGAAAACCGCCCAGATGATCGCGGCAATGGTGGTGGCGATGGCGATTTTGCCCCACATCGGCAGGTTGCCGGAAGTGGTCATGGCCGGAGCGGTCTGGATCACGATGGAAGCCGATCGGTTCTCACCTTCTTTGAGCTGGATGCTCTCGGCGGTGAGGTACCCGACCTCCCCGTGCTGCGCCAGAACCTCATACTCTCCCTCGGGCACGGTATCGACCCGGAAGCCGCCGTCGTTGGCGGACGGGTTCGAGTCATAAATCTCACCGGTTTCCTTGAGAGCGATCCTGACCACCACGCCCTCCACCGGGGTTACGCCGTCTTCGGCAACAACTCTGCCCTGGAAGGCGACTCCTCCCGCCAGGGTGGCCGTAGGCAGGGAGAATATGAGCAATGCTGCGGCCAGGGCGACAGCCAGCGTTCGTCGACACGTGTTGGTTTCCATGAAATAAACCCTCCAATTCAGTTTAATTAGATCTGCAGGTGCAAAGAACCTGCATGATGAACCGATGGATTTTGCTGCGGGAAACTAATTCCGTCAAGCTCCGATGCCACGATCTTGCAGACAAATCCCCGCAATCAAGGCAAAAGGATCCAGATTGTCATTGGTTAAAACGGAGAAACGGACGGGGGATCGGATCCGGAGGCGATGGCGAGCAGGGCGCCTCCCGATATGCCGGTGATAATGGCGATCCCGGCAGGGCCCCGCCAGAACTCCTTGCCCCCCGACTTGCGGGACAATCGGGCGATGCCCCGCACCGGCGCATCACTCCCCTGGAACTCACGAGGGGCTGCTGTTTCTTCTTCCCGGTACGGCTCCAGGATCAGTCTGAGAGCCACCTTGCCGGAGGGCGGCACCACTACGACCTGGTTGGCGACGTAAAGTTCGCCGCCGATCTCCACTGCGAGATCGAAATAGCCGTAAGGGATCCGGTCGATAACCACGTTGCCCTTGTGTTGGGCCGGTTCGGATCGGAACACCTGTTTGGTATCGATGTGGTAGACATTGAGAACGGTCCCTGCAGGGGAGCCCTCACCGCGGATCTGGATCTTTGCCTCGATCCTGCCGGCGCCGGCCCCTGTGGTTTCCGGTTCCTCTACGGCCAGGGCGGGAAACAAACCGAACATCAGGGTGACTATGGTGAGGACGGCCACACCACGGAAGTTTTTCCCAATTGACATTTTTATGATTGATCCGAACACATCAGGCATTATAAAGTTGTCCCAACACATTAGCAACCCGCAACTGATATTGCGAGAACAGCGGGAGGGTGCGCAGGATGATGCAACCACAGACCTCCCCGCTCAGTCGCAGAAGAAGCCGGACGATCCCGAAAAAACGAAGCCGGCATGCCTGGATGCGAACCACCTATTTCATCGTAACCTCCTTCTTCGGGTTCCTGCTCGGCGCCGGATTTCTGGCGATTGCACTGTGCCTCGGTAATGTTGCGCTCCCGAAGGACGGAGGGACCATCGGTCTTATGGCGGCCGGCGCCATCCTGGCGGCGGTGGGCGGCCTGCTGGCCTCCAAATCCTACCGCGAGGCGCGCAATCGGTAGATTCAGGGACAAGGTTCCCATCCCGTAGCGTTTTTAGCGGAGGGAGGGAAGCCTTGTAAGTGCATGTCCAAGGTTCCCGTCCCGTAGCGTTTTAGCGGAGGGAGGGAACGCTTGGACATGCACATGTAGTTACATCTTCAACAGGCCGTACTGGACGATGCACCGCAGGGCGCTGAAGCCGTCCTTCCAGTTGATCTTCTTGCCTTCCTCGTAGGTTCTCCCGGAGTAACCGATCCCGACCTCGTACATCCGGACCTTCTTCCGGGCCAGCTTGGCGGTGATTTCCGGCTCGATGCCGAAGCGGTCTTCCTCGAGGCGGATACCGGACAGCGCCTCGGCTCTCATTACCTTGTAACAGGTTTCGATGTCGGTGAAGTTCAGGTTGGTCGCCATGTTGGAGAGCAGGGTGATCAGCCGGTTGCCGACCATGTGCCAGAAGAACAGCACCCGGTGGGCGTCACTGCCGGTGAATCGGGAGCCGTAGACCACGTCGGCCCGGCCGTCCAGGATCGGAGCCAGCAGTTTGGGGTACTCCCTGGGATCGTATTCCAGGTCGGCGTCCTGGACGAGGATGATCTCTCCGGTCGCTTCCGTGAATCCGCGCCTCAACGCCGCTCCCTTGCCGCGGTTCACCGGCTGATGAAACAGCCGGATTCGAGAATCTGCGGCCATCGATTCCAGAACTCCGGCGGTGCCGTCGGTGGAGCAGTCGTTCACCACCACCAGTTCCCGATCCAGGCCCTGGGGGAGTGGAGCGGCCAGAACCGTCTCGATCAGCCTGGCAACGAGTTTTTCCTCGTTGTAGACCGGGATGATGATGGAGAGTTTGCTCATGGCTGGTCCTTAGAAGAACGATTCGGGGACAAGGACCAGGTCGTCCTTCTGCAACACCGGGTCTTCCGCCTTTCCTCTCTTTATCAGACGCAGGTTCACCAGGAACGAGATGCGCTCGCCGCCGGTGTACCTGTAGACGACGATTCTTTTCTCAGCGGCCCGGTCCGTGGTTCCTCCCGCCAGTGTGATCGCCTTCAGGACGGTGACCGGCTCGGAACGGGGCACCTCGTACAGGTCCGGTTTGCTCACAGCACCGGTGACGAAGATCCGGACTTTCTCCACCGTGGGAACGTAAATGATGTCACCGGCCAGTACTGTGAAGTTCAACGCCGGATCGGCGGCGTAGACCAGTCCTTCGAGTTCCACCGGGATCCTGATGGAACCGCCGTCTTCGCTCTCTCTGAAGATGAACAGCTCCTTACCGAGGTCGGAATCCAGGCCTCCGGCCAAAGACAGCATTTCGAGGATCGTTTTGCTCCCGAGCATTTCGTAGGTGCCCGGTTTCTTGACCGCCCCGGTAACCGCCACCTTCTTGGACTCATATTCCCGTATGAAGACGGTGACCTGGGGATCCCTGACATATTTTTCCCCCAGGAGTTTGGCGATGAGGTCTTCCAGTTCCGTTTTGGTGAGCCCGGCGATCTCCATCCTCCCCAACAGAGGCATGGTGATGGAGCCGTCTTCGGAAACCCGGACCGTCTGGTCCAGCTCTTCCAGGTCGAATACGGTGATCTCCAGCAGATCCTGGCGACCGATCCGATAATCCGAGCCGGCATTGACTCCGGCCGGCAAGGAAACGAAACGGGATCCGCCGCTTTCCACCGGAATAGCGCTGAGTACAAGCGGCTTGTTGTCGTCGGCAGTCTCTTCCGTGGCTTCCTGGGCGAGGCAAGGCACGGCAAGCGCCAGGATCATGATCGGGATCAGGGTTCGGGGCATCTCAATAATCCTTCCAGAGAAAAAATACGATATCAGAAACCAACGTCCGCCGAGAAGGAAAGGGTGTTGCGGTCCAGGCTGAAGCTGTTAATCGAAGAGTCACGCCGGAAATCGGTGAACCGGACGGTGTACTCCACCCTGCGCCCGAGTTCGTTCTGGAACATGCGGAAGATCAGGCCGAGGTTGTAGCGCCTTATGTCGTCCTGGCGCGCCAGTCCGTCGATAGGTCGGGGTATCTCCAGCGTTCCTCCGGTGTAGCCGGCCTCGACGCCGATAAAACGATTCAGGAACCGGACCAGCTTAAGTCCCCGGGACTGGTCGATGTAGTACGCGTTGTTTTCCCAGACCGAGAAACCGACCCTCCGTTCGGCGTTCAAAGTCATACGGGTTACATCGTTGAACCGATAGGTAAGGGCGGCTCTGCCGGCGAGGCCGGTGTAGTCTTCAAGAGAAGGATCGACATAGTCCAGTGTGGTGGTGCCGATCTTCAAACTCCCGCTCAGAATCCCACCCAGCCCGAAATCGATCCCCGGCAGTACGCTGGTCCGGTCCAGGTTCCGGGTGACATCCGGCAGGGATCCGAGGAACGGGTTGTCGAACGCAAGATCCTGCCGGGAAACATCGAAGGTGAGGTTGGTTCGGCCCAGCAGCTTGTACCGCAACCGCAGGCTGGCGGTGCTTGCCTCCCGGTTCTTGAGTTCCGCGATACCGGTGCCCTGGCCGCTGAAGTCTTCATCCGTATAACGGAAATCGGTCCCGGAGTATTCAAGCTCCAGGGTCGTACGCCAGCCGAACCGGGCGATGGCCCCCAACCCGAATTTTCTGGACCGCCCGATTGCCCGGACATCCTCCAGATCGATGGGCCGCTCATGCACCCGCTTGATTTCCGTTTCGACGAACAGGCCGTAATCACCGAACGGGAGGGTCAAACGGTATTTCCCCGTGTGATCCAGGGCGTTCAGTTCGTTGAAATCCTTGTAGAGCGTATAGCCCAGTTTCTCGGTGAAGGTGATGAATCCGCGACTGCCAAGAAGCACCAGGCCGTCGAGCCTGGGAGACAGGGTCGCCTTCAGGTCCGACTGCGGCGATGATTGATCGTAGAAAACGTTGTTGTCGTATCCGAAATTGGTGATGGCAAAGCCGGGCCGGACGCGGAGAGAGCCCCAGCGCAGGTACTGGTCCAGTTCCGGCGGCTCCAGCGGATCCGCGCCGTGGAGCGATCCCGCCGCGCACAGAACGATGGTGAGTGCAACCGGAACTATCCTTCGGTTAGGAGGAAACATACGGGCGGAGTGTAGCAGAAATGGCCTGCTGGCCTCGTATTCCTAGTCCTCATCCACCGGGCTGATCGATGACGAGTCCCGATCGGTACTGCTTTCCAGGAGCAGGCCGATGAGGATGGCGCCGCCGGTGACGAGCAGGGCGGCGGTCAGGGGGTTCTGCCAGAACGTAGCCTTGGAATCATCATCTTCTTCCTGACTTACATCCTGATTGATCGCCACTGCAATGTTCTGGCTCTGGCCGGGAGCGACGGCTACCGGCGTCCGGACCAGAAAGAGCCTGCCGTCTTTCTCAAGACCGATCTCGTAGGTTGCGGCTGGAAGGCTTTCAACCGTGAAGGCGCCGTCATCGCCGGTGGAGCCGGAAGTGCGGATGATTCCGGTTGCCGGATCGGCGACGTGAACCTTGATGCCGGCCATCGGTGCACGATTCCCGACCTCGAGGACGATTCCATGGATTACGCCGTCATCGGTGGCGGTGAACGCAGGGGTCAGTGCCAGCGGCAGGATCGTGATCAGAGCTGCTGCGATTACCTTGGTCCGTCCGTTCCGGATTAGCATCTGGGACTCCTCATAATTGCCTGAAGGTCGGCACAGTGGGAAAAACATATCGAATCCAACATATTCGGTCAAGAGATATTTACAGATCAGAGAACATGGGGTTGCCCGACCCATCGCATCAGGAGGATAATCCGGCCATGCGCAGAAAAGCCATCTATGCCGTCGCTTTACTTGGTCTGGCGGTATATGCGTGGCTGGCCATAGCTGTTTACCGTTCCAAGGCGGACCCGGAGAGCTTCCAGGCCTGGGACGGTGTGGGCGCCTGGATCGTCGGACCATCGGGCAAGGAGTTGAAGAAAGCCGCCGACCGGCGTATGGATTTGGCCCTCCTGGTACTGCAAGATCTTGATTTCAACGCGTATCGCGAACACCTCCTGGTGGCGGAGGATCTGCTCGAGCGCAGCTTGAGAGCACAGCCGGGTCAACCCGACGTGCTGGCGAGACTGGCTGCGGTGCGATGGGAACTGCAGCCGGCCTTAACCGACGAGGCCATGGCCGCGTATCTGGAGCTCATCGAGGCCGCCTCGGAACTGGCGCCGCACTCGCCTACGGTGCAGTTCCGCCTGGGTCGGCTTCTGATGGCCATGGGGAGACAGGACGAGGCGCTGCCGTACCTGCACCGCGCGGCGCATCTGAGGCCCCGGCAGACCCAGGAGATCGCGGGTCTGCTCCTGGCTCAGGGCTTCCGGCCGCCGGACCTCCTCGAACTTTTGCCGGACGAAGCGGATGTGGTGGCGAGGCTTGGAAAATATTTTCGGACGAAAGAAGACGGCAGTGACAGGTATCTTCAGGCTTGCGAACCTCTGATGCGTGCGCCGACGAGGGACCTGCTCTACTGGTACGGGACCGTCATGCCGGTGGACGGAGGAGTACGGCCGTCTCGAAGTCGACATGCTGGAACTCGGCGAGCAGGACGTTCCTGAAATCGAGGCGGAGAGGTTGCTGCAGTGGGGAAGGGCGCGCCTCGGGGCTGGGCAGGCATGAGGACGCCATGGCCAGGGCGGGCACGGCCATCCGCCTTCAACCGGAAAGCGCGCCGATCCGTGACGGCATGGGTGATATCGCCTGGGCGGCAGGGGAAGAGCGAATCGGCTGTAAGGGCATACCGGGAAGCGATCGGCCTCCTGGCGCAAACCGGCGGGGCGGTGGGTTACCGGGCGATACTTTACAGGAAGATCGGTCAGGTGGAAGAAGAAGCCGGACGCCCGGACAAGGCGTATGACGCTTTCGAATGGCCCTTGACCTGAACCCGGACGAATGGTGGCGAAGAAGAAAATTCAGAAAAATGAGGGAGGAGCTGCCGGGATCAATCAGGAGAATTCGGGAAACGGAGTGACACGTTTCATTGCCGTTGTCCGCGGCTCTGATGCCAGGTGCAGCCCGATCAGAAACGCCGTCATAACGGCGATGGCCGGGATCCTCAACGGGAAGTCCACCAGACTGTGAAGGAAACGGCGGCCAGTCCGCCCAGGATGCTGGCGCTTGAAAGGGGGAGTGTCCTGCTCTTTGGTTACAGGTTTCCGGCACCGGATAAAACAGCAACAGGACGAACAGCAGGACCAGTCCGAAACTCACCAGGCCGCCTTCGACGAGAAACTGCAGGAAATCATTGTGAAGGTGATCCCAGTAACCTCGCAGATCCGGCGGCTGGTATGCGGGAAACGCATGTTCGAAAGTGCCGAAGCCGGTGCCGAATACCGGATGGTCCGGGACCATGCCGAGGCCTGCCTCCCAGGCCGGCAGCCGTCCGCCCACCGAGTAGGTATTCTCCGGATCCTCGATGAACCGTTCGCCGGGAGCTCGAACCGACTGCCATGTCAGCAGGATGATCGGTATCAGGATCAACAGCGCCAGGACCGGACGCCGGATGCCGGCCCCCTCTCCTCGCACAGCAGGTAAACCAGGATCGCCAGAAGCGCGGCTGCGAACGCTCCTCGCGAGAAAGAGAGCAGGATGCCGGTGAGGATGACGAACAGCGGCCATGGCGGGCAGCACTCTCCGAATAAAGCCATGCTCCATGAAGCGGACCACCCGCTCCCTCCAGTTGCGGGAGCGCTCATGGATTGTGCCGGCCTGCAACAGTTCCAGGGAGAACGGCAGGCAGATGGCAAGGAAAATACCAAAGTGGTTGCGGTTGATGAATGTGCCTGTTGCCGAATCCAGGTAATATATCTTCTCGTAGGCGAAAATTGCTGCCGTCCGGACAAGAACTCGAAGGAACCGTATAGCGCCTCGAAAGAGCCGATCAGCAGCCAGCCAGATCGCCGCCATTTGGATATGTGACCGGCGCCGGAAAGCGGCCAGCGCGGCGAGACCGGTGATGATGTAAAGCCCGATACGGGACAGTCCGTCCAGAGTATCGGCGGTGAGCGTGCTGTCCGGAAACGTCGTGCCGGTAACCACCTGAAGGCAGCCCACCAGGAAGATCGTCCCGTAGAAGATCAGAAGCCGTTTCGCCTTCTCGTTCAGGATGCCCGGTTCCCGGATAGACGAGCCAGTGTGCCAGAATCCAGGTAGAATGCATGCCGAATTGCAAGACGATGAAGGGCCCTGCAGGGTACGCTGCCGAAGGGAAGCGCAGCGCACGAGACCAGAAAGAGAAGCAGGTACCTTGCGATCACGACGCATGGGGTTCCGGCGCATAGGTCATGGTTGCTTTCAGCATGACTGCTTTAGTTTTGTCGGCATCCTGTATCGATTTTCGTGGTATTTGTACTTGTAGCCCTTGTAATAGCTGAGTCGCTCTCGCACCCCGTTCAATACACAGCCGAACAGATGCGCATGGCCCTGGTGCAGCCGCTTTCGCCGTCTACAACGATTCTCGGGAGGTTTCCCCGGCTCGAACCACCAGGACGTACCGTCGATCTTGGAGTTCAAGAATGATGGAGTCCGCAACCTGCAGCGCTGGGGGGAATCGAACATGACATGTTCGTATCCCAACTTCTTCCGATAGGTAGAGCAGCAGTTCCTTGAGTCAGGGGCGATGCGATGAGTTCGGAAGGGTTCGGCGGAATCGGGCCGCTTGTGATGATGTCGATGCCCAGATCGTCGATTCTCTGAATCAAGCTCATCGGGAGTTGTGTTCCCGCTGAGATAATTGGACAGGCCCGACCGCGTTGCCAGGATCTGCAGGGCCTTGTGCAGGCGTGGTTTCCGCAGGTCGGCATCAACCAGCAGGACCTTTTTCCCCTGTTGGGCGAGAACGATGGCCAGGTTCATGGCAGCAGGTAGATTTTCCTTCCCCCGGGTTGGGGGAGGAGATGGCCAGGAAGCTGCGGCGGATGATCCGGGAGACGAGAGCAACAGAGATGTACGGATGTTTCTGAGCGCTTCGGAGAAAGCCGACAACGGGCTTTCATGGCAGACCAGGTCGGCACTTCGTGTGTTCGAAGGAGTCGATGGCCGCCAACTGAATCGCTGTCGTACGCCCGCGTCTTTCCCCTTTTGGCTTTCGTTTGTCATCCTGTGACGCCAGCAGATCCGGGACCCGGCCGAGAACGGCGAGGTCAGGGGCGTATTGAGCTACGTCCTGTTCGGACTTGATGGAATTGTCCACGTAGTGCAGGGTCAGCATCGACTCCAATGCCCAGGATGCTGCCCATAACCAGCCCAGCACAAGATTCAGGAGTTTTCTGGGCTGACCGGGATGACGGCGTGCTTCGGCAAAATCGATGATCCTGGTATTGCTGGTCTCCGTGCTCTGGAGGCGGGCGGACGTTTCCGTCTCGCTTCGACGCTTGATCTTTGCGTTCAGTACGCTCCCGTTCGGTTTCGATTTCCCCTTTGAGGGCCGAATAGGCGATCACGTCCAGATTGACGCGCTTGACCTCGATCTTCTGTTTTGCCACCTGTTTCTCGAGATTCCGCACTTCCGACAGTGCCTGAACGTAGTCGTTTTGGCGGCGCTGCGAACCTGAGTTGCGATGTTGGACGATTTCAAACTCCAGCCTTGCATTGGATGAGAACTTTTCCTCTTCCAGTCCTCACCATGTCGGCCAGCTGGGCTTGAACTTCTTCGACATTTGGTCGTACTTCCGCTCTATGTTCGCATGCTGCTCCTTCAGGGATCGAATCAGTTGCTTTGTTGAACTTCAGGCAAAGCCTCGGCCGGAGCATCCCGGATCGTCTCATGTTTCGCCTCTGCGATGGCCAGCTGGGCCATGGCGGATGAAAGCCGACCGTTCATATCTGCCAGGCCTGCTCACTGATGTCCTGGGTGCCGTCGCTAAGGGCAACTAGTTCCTTGCTGGAGCTGATTTCTTGGAGATCTCTCTCAAGTTCCTTGATTCTGGTCTGCTGAATGCGACGTCTTTCGCTAGAAACTCGCTTGCTTGCTCTGTCATTGTCATACCGTTGCGGCGGTTGAACTCCTGGAACGACAAGGCGATGGCGTTGGCGACCTAGTTGGGCTCAGTTTTCAGGTGAGCGATCTTTAAAACAATGCTGAAATGCTGGCTGTTGCGCACCGGTTCGATGGAAAGGTTATTGCTTATGAAGACGAGTGCCTTTGCGTCGAGATCTTCGGGAGGTTGTTCGGAAAATAGCGATTTAATGTTTTTAGCAATTCTCCCGATTGGGGAACCTTTGCGAGATGCCCACTCCGCGTTGTTCCTGAGGTCAATTCGTTCGGCGGCCAGCCTCATCACTGTTTGACTTCGGAGGTTCATCAACTGACTCTGGTAAAATGTGCGGTATCCTGCGGGATCAAGAGTCATGACATCACGAAAAGTCAGGACATCAGGGCCTCGCTGGTTGATCTCGAGAGTAGTAGTTGCTTGGTAAATCGGAACAGTAAGAAATGAGTAGGCCAACGACAGAAGACACGTGATCAGAGCACAAATCGCGATGATTTTACGTCGATTCCAGAGGAGCTTGGCGTAAACCTTAAGATCAAGATCGATAGTGATCTCGTCAGGCGAGCTGATCGAAGTGGTATCCTGCATTTTCTGCGAACCTCTGTCTGGATGAAATATTTCACGCAAAATATACCATGGGGCGCATTTTGTTGCATTTTTAGGGTAAAGGCAAGTCGTATTGGAGCGCTGGAGACGGACGGATGGACGGGAAATGAGCTTTACGGTACAGCGGCCGGCTTCACTCCACCAAGGGTCGACTAACAGGAATATTTTCCGTTGGTACTGCGGCTGCCATCTGGGATCATTGCCTGCTTAGTTGTTCTAGTGGGATTCGGGGGCGAACTGGCCTGCGGTGGCGTGCATACTTTCTGCTTGTTTGCCTATGCAGTGTTATGCTGTGGCGGACCATATTCGCAGCGCACAATGCACCGTTGGAGATGATGTTCTGGCTGTTTCACACGAACTTCTTTTTGCTTCCAGCGCTATCGCAGGCGCTATATAAATCATTTTATTATTCTGCATTCGACTCATATCGGCCACAATCGTTATTGTTTGCGTGCTTGCTTATTCTTGTGGGATTGCTGTCATTTATGATTGGTGCGCGGTTAGCGCAAAGAGTGGTGCGTAGATCGGAATAGGGGAACAGTAGCCCCCTCTATCCTTAGCAGGTCACTCAAGTATAATTTGTCGGTCCAGCTATTTCTTGTGTTATTCTGTTCGGCCTTGTGGGTGCAATACTAAACTTAGGTACCGAATTCTATACGACTGTCCGTATGGATACGATGAACCAGGTAGAGTCTGTAGCGGAATCGGGTCTCCTCCGGAGTCTCCCGCGAGCTCTTGCGGTTGCCGTACTATTGTTATCGGTATCGCTTGTCGTCCAATGTTGGTATCAAGGCAAAAAGATACCATTATCTTTGATAGTTTTATTAGTTGCTACTCTCGGTGTCAATTCTATTATAAATTTCCCATTAAGCGTTGCACGATTCTGGGTGTTCGGCTTCTTGCTCAGTACGCTCTTTGTAGTTACTCCTATCCGTACTTCCGCATCACGTGGCGCCTTTGTCGTCGGAATGACTGTGCTGCAATTCACGGTATTTCCCTGGTATTCTCAAATAACAGAGAAAAAGGCCTTGTCGCTTTTAACTTAGGGTCAATGCGGCAGTATTTGCATCATGGTGATTTCGATGGCTTTCAATCTATTTTAAACACAACTCTATACATTCAAGACAGCGGATTTGAGCTGGGCAAAATATTCTCAGTGCGATCCTGTTTTTCGTGCCACGCAGTATTTGGGAAAATAAGGCCTACTCGCTTGGTGTCGCGGCTGCAGATCACATGGGATACTTCTCCCAAACTTATCGGCACCTATCTATGCTGAAGTCTATGCTGACTATGGTTTGTTAAGTCTGGTTTTAGGGATGGGCATGATTGTCGATTTGGGATTAGGTTGTTTGATGCATATTATGATCGCCTGGTGAAATCCAGGAAGAGGTTTGGAGCGGGGGTCCTGTTGACGAGTGTGTTGTCAGGATATCTGATTATTCTTCTTCGCGGATCATTGCTCGGCGTATTGCCAAGCGTAGCTTCCCGCTGTGGTCTTGGCTATTGGTTGCTTCCTGGCAATGCGGGAAATCTGATCCTGTACGGCACAATACTTAAGAGCTGGTAGCTGTGTGGAAGCTATCTGCTGAGGCATTAACACCGAGAGCGTTTTGCCATCTCTTTTTCTTCTTCGACCTGTAAAAACTTTGGCTCCGCCGAATCATTAAAGCGGGCTCTTCGAACGTCCTTGAATCCGCCTTGATTCAGCTCATATTCAATAGAGCGATAATCCCACATAAATGTCGACTATTTCCAAATAATTCAAACAATCGATTTTTCAGCGAACCAGAGTCTGTTTCCTGTCCTAGTGATGTGTTGGTCATAAAGTCCTGAGCTGCTCTAAAAGATCGATCCCTGCTATACGTATTGATTGCATCTCCAGATCAGGAAGAACGCAACGAAATATGCCGTTATGTTCAAGAATGCAATGAGTATTTGCGATAGCCTTTCTGAACCCTTCTAAAGACAAGTGCTCCAATACATGAGAGCAATACACCGCGCGGCAAGAGTGCTCATCAACTGGAAGTCCAGCGACAATATCGCCGTATTTCACGTTGACGGGAAAGCGTGAAGCGTTCTTGGTGTAAAGACGCCCCAAAAGAGGAATTCTCTCGAAGCGGAGCGTTGGCGATGAGTCGAAGTTAATCCAACCGGTTGGTGCCGACCAGCCGCAACCATATTGCACGAACAGTAAGTCCATCTTTACGCTTTTTCCTTTGCCCGGATACCTTGAATTATTTAGATGCAATGTCGCGAATGAATGCTTCCCAAACCAATTTGTTGTGAGTTCGAATCTACTGGTTAACTCTTGATGTTATCATCCCGGTGCCGGGTGATTGCCGCATTTCCGTGCCATTCGAGTAGCTTTTTGCCGGCGACGGCAACAAAATCTTCTCCATCGTCAATTATATGGCTCATATATTCTGCAAGGTCATCACAGATACAGCCACGGTTGTAACTAACGACCGGAATCCCATAAGACACGTTGCCTCGAATAGCCCTAGAGGCTAGGGTTTCTTGAGCGTAGCTTGGAAAAATAAAAACATCTATATCTTTAAAAAAGCGATTTTTGTCTTTATTATAAAACGGAACCGCGATACTCCAATGAGGCTCCTAGTTCGCTCTCGGCATCGATGATTGCGCGGTGAGCTTCGTCAGATGCTGCACCGGCAAGTATTCCCGTAGTGGGGCGGACGTTTCGGATCTACTGCCTAATCGGATCAGATCGATAAAATCTGTGAGGCCTTTTTCTGCACACAAATTGGAGAGATGCCCGACAACGATATCGTTTCCGGAGAACAGGGGCCTCAATTCGAGTTGCTCGTTGGTGTTATCGATAATATTGGGGACAACCAGTGAAGTTCGTATTGAAGGATATAGCTCACACATCTTCTCTTTCATCCTGTTGCAGAG